>NZ_JALPKO010000029.1 GCF_023195885.1 Methylonatrum kenyense | reverse complement strand
ATTGCAAGGTCTTCCTGGGCCGTGTGTTGAGTAATCGGGCGACGCGGTCGAGCTTGGCCTGATCGTGCACCGAGAGGTCTGTACCCTTCGGGAAATACTGGCGCAGCAGGCCATTGGTGTTTTCGTTCGAGCCGCGTTGCCAGGGGCTATGCGGATCACAGAAGTAGACGTCGATGTTGGTGGCCAGCCGGAACTGTTTGTGATCGGCCATCTCCTTGCCACAGTCCCAGGTCAGAGAACGCCGCAGATGTTCGGGTAGCCGGAGGGCGGCCTGCGTTAGCGCCTTGACCACGGTCTCGGTCTGCTTGTTGGCGACTTTGACCAACAGCACGTAGCGCGAATGCCGCTCCACCAGGGTGGCGATATGGGAGTTGTTCGAACCCGAGATCAGGTCCCCCTCCCAGTGACCCGGCACGGCCCGGTCCGCGGCTTCAGCAGGCCGCTCCCGAATCGAGACGGCATCAACGATCTGTCCACGCCCGTCGGCCGTTTTGTGACCGCCACGCGGCTTGCGCATCGTCCGCCTTGTCCGCAGATGCGCGATGAGCTCCTTCTTCAGCGCGCCTCGTGCCTGGATAAAGAGGCTGCGGTAGATCGTCTCGTGGGAGACCTGCATAGCGGGACGGTGTGGATAGCGTTGTTTAAGCCAGCCAGCAATCTGCTGAGGTGACCAGTCTCGCATGAGCTTGATCGAGACTCGACGCTGGAG
>NZ_JALPKO010000028.1 GCF_023195885.1 Methylonatrum kenyense | reverse complement strand
TCTGAGATGCAGTAAGTACGGGGCCTGGCGGCTAAGCGATGGCCGAGTCAAGTGTCCACATTGTGGAGCCATCGCGAAGGCACGCAAAATCTGGGATCTCAGCCGGCTGTCCGAAGCCAGCAAGATGAAGCTCCTGGAATGCTTTGTCTTCGGTGTCCCGGTCTATCGGCTGCGTTTTCGAGTCCAGGTCAGCGCACCGGCGGCGGAGCGTTTCTACCGCCTCATTCGATCGGCCTGCGCCCATGTCGAGGAGCTCCGTGCGCCGATGTTCGGAGAGCTTGAGCTTGATGAGACGATGTTCGGTGGTCACCGGGCTGGAAAACGCGGCTGGGGCGCAGCCGGCAAAGTGATCGTGTTTGGCATCTTGAAGCGCAACGGTGTCGTGAAGGTGACGCCGGTCCATAGCCGTAAGCAGCGGGTCTTGATGGAGAAAGTCGCAGCGCACTCGACGCCGGGGAGCCTCTACTACACGGACGAGTGGCAGGCCTACACGTCGTTGGCACTTCGCGGGCAGCATATCGTCATCCGTAAGGAAAAAGGGCGTCCGAAAGGCCGCCACCACATCAACGGAATCGAGGGCTTCTGGAGCTATGCAAAACATTGGCTCTACCCTTATCGAGGCGTCCCGAAGGCCTACTTTCATCTCTACCTTGCCGAAGTGGCATTCCGGTTCAACCACCGAGAGGTAGACTTGGTACCCATACTCAGAAAGCTCATGACGT
>NZ_JALPKO010000027.1 GCF_023195885.1 Methylonatrum kenyense | reverse complement strand
ATCCTTGAGGGGTTGCAGGCCGGAGAGCGCATCGTCACCTCCGGTCAGTTCCTGATTGACTCCGAGTCCTCGGTGACGGTCAGCCTGGCGCGCATGCAGGCCGAGGCGGCCGCGGAGGAGGCGGATGATGGCAGCGTCGCCGCCGAGGGACGCATCAACCATGTGGACGAGGACGCCCGTCAGGTCAACCTGGATCACGACCCCATCGCTGAACTGGGTTGGCCGGCCATGACTATGGATTTCGACGTGGCCGATGGCGTGGACCTGGGGGGCCTGCAGCCCGGTGATGCGGTGATCATCCGCATCCGGGAGCGGGCGGATGAGGAGTATGCCTACGAGCTAACTCACATCGAGCCGCTGGACGCGCCGTCCGCCGACGCGGACGACGCCCCCGATCACGACCCCCACGCGGGCCATGACCACTGAGGAGACCCGGCATGATTGAACGGATCATTCAGTGGTCGCTGGATAACCGCTTACTGGTGTTGTTGCTCACCGGCGTGTTCGTGGCCTGGGGGGTCTTCTCCGCCCGGCAGACGCCGCTAGACGCGATCCCCGACCTGTCGGACGTGCAGGTGATCGTGCATACCGAATACGCCGGCCAGGCACCCCAGGTGGTGGAGGACCAGGTCACCTATCCGCTTTCCACCGCCATGCTGGCCGTACCGGGAGCCCGGGATGTCCGAGGCTTTTCCATGTTTGGCGACTCCTACGTCTATGTCCTGTTCGAGGATGGCACCGA
>NZ_JALPKO010000026.1 GCF_023195885.1 Methylonatrum kenyense | reverse complement strand
GCCGGCACGCTCGAGTTCACTGCGCTGATGCAGGCACGTATCACCTACCTGGAAACCCGCCTGGATGCCGTTCAGGTCGCCACCGATCGTCGAACGGCCCAGGCGGAACTCCTCTACCTGTCAGGGGAGGCTCGGCCATGAGGTTTCTCAGCCTGTTCGTCGTCTTGCTGATCGGGACGGCCCTTGGCGCGGGCGCGTTGTGGTTTTACCAGGAAGAACTGAGCGGAACCGGGGCTGAGCCCCGCGAACGGGAGGTTCTCTATTACCAGCATCCCCACAATCCGTCCATTCGCTCGGATGAGCCACGCAAGGATGAAATGGGAATGGATTACATCCCCATTTATGCCGGTGAAGAGGGCCGGGACGATGACCCCGAGGTGCTGCGTATCAATCCCGTTGTGGTCCAGAACATGGGGGTACGCACCGCCGAGGCGATGCATGGTCCGCTCCAGCGCCAGATCAGCACCGTGGGCTTTGTCGACGTCGATGAGTCGGCGCAGTCCCATGTCCATCTGCGCACCGAGGGCTGGATCGAGGATTTACGGGTGCGTACCACCGGTGAGCGGGTCGAGGCAGGTCAGGTCCTTTTCCGGCTCTATTCACCGGCCCTGGTGAGCGCCCAGGATGAGTTGCTGCAGACCCTCCGCCGTAATGGCAATGCCGGACCGGCCAGGGACCGGCTGCGTGCCCTGGGCATGACCGCCGATGCGATCAGCCAGGTCGAACAGCAGGGCCGGGTCCTGAACCTGGTGCCGGTGACGGCGCGCCAGGACGGTGTCGTCCTGGCGCTGAACGTGGCCGAGGGAATGTTCGTGCAACCGGGTACCGAGGTCATGACCATTG
>NZ_JALPKO010000025.1 GCF_023195885.1 Methylonatrum kenyense | reverse complement strand
GTGCTGGCTGTATACCGGGCTGTTGACCCGACCCACGTCCTTGCCATCCAGGAAAATCCGGTCGCCAATCTCCACCGCATCGCTGTGCGCCACCACGAGCCCCGCCTGCGTGAAACGCTCCTTGCCGCGCCCCGCAAGGCACGCCTCCTTGCCGCGCCAGTCACCCTTCTCCGAGACCGACCAGCCGTAGTTGATCTCCCACGGCGTGGTGTCCCCCTGCGGCATGTCGAACGGGAAGAACAGCAGACCAGCCTCGATGCGACTAATATCAAGTGCGGTCCAGGAGCACGGCATCACCCCGTGCTCGGCACCCTTCTCCAGAATCGTGTCCCACAGATCCACCGCGTCCGCCGCCGCACAGTAGATCTCGTAACCCCGCTCGCCCGAGTAGCCGCCACGGCCAACAATCACCTCGCGGCCGAACAGCGTGCACGGCGTGTGGTGGAAATACTTCAACCCGCCCAGGTCCGCATCACAGTGCGGATCCAGGATCGCCAGCGAACGCGGCCCCTGCAGCGACAGGATGTGGGTGTCCTCGTCCACCTCGATCTCCGCGTCACGGCCCCGCGCGCTGTCCGCCAGGTTCTGCGGCGTCGCACCCTCGCCATGCGTCAGCCGGAAGTGGTCCGCCGCATCACGAATCACCATCACGTCATCAACAATGTGGCCCTGATCGTTCAGCTCGCTGCCGATCGCCGCCTGGCCAGGCTTCAGCGCCGTGCAGTCACAGCTCACCAGGTGGTCCACAACCGCCTCGGCATCCGCGCCGCGAACATGCACCACATGCAGGCCCGATACATCGAACAGACCCGCTCGCATGCGCATCACCGCCACTTCATCGTAGGGGTCCGTGTCGTAGTTCCACGGAATCAGCATCTCGTTCCACGTGTCACCGTCCAGCTTCGAACCCAGCTCCCGATGCCGGACGTTCAATACCGATTCCCGCATCGCGTTCATGTCCTGACGTTGTGCGTTGCTCATG
>NZ_JALPKO010000024.1 GCF_023195885.1 Methylonatrum kenyense | reverse complement strand
CGTCTGTGACTTGAGCACGCCGAAGGCGATGTGCAGGAGCTTGCGCATGGCCGCACCGATCGCGGCCATCTTGGCCTTGCCGCGTTTGAGCAGACGCTGGTACTGGTGACGGACGTCCGGATTGTGCTGCGTGGCCACCACGGCGGCCATGTAGAGCGTCTGACGGAACCGCGCCGGGCCGGCCTTGGATAACCGTGGCTGCGCATGCACCGAGCTGCCGGACTCCCGGTGCACCGGCACCAGGCCATGGAACGCAGCCGCCTGGCGTGCGGTGAGGAAGGCGCGACTGCGCAGGGTGGCGATCATCGACGCCGACAGCACGCGACCGACACCGGGGATGCTCTCGAGCAGTGTGCGGTCCTGCTTCAGGTGCGTGTTCGCGTTGAAGTGATCATCGATCTGGCGCTGCAGCCGGCGATGTTCCTCCTTGAGCGCACCAAGCACATTGCCGATGGATTCCTGCGCCAGGGCATCACCGTTGAACTGCGCCTTCTCCCGGCGGTTGTCCTCGCGCCGGATGTCGCGCTCAAGCGCCTCGAGCCGGTTGAGCAGGCGCTTGAGCGCGCGCACCTCCGGTGGCTCCGGCTGCCAGGGTTCGGGTGAGCGCTCGATGCCATAACGGGCCAGCATCATGCTGTCCTTGCGATCGGTCTTGTTGCGCACGCCCATGCCCTGGGCGTGATAACGCACCTGGGCCGGGTTCAGCACATAAACCTGCACACCGTGCTCGTGCAGCCAGTAGGCAAGCGGTTCGTGGTAAATACCGGTTGCCTCCAGATACACATGCAGCGCTTCCGGTGCCTCGCCGGTGTTGCGCTCCAGCCAGCGCAGCAGCTCCGGATAGCGCGCCGGGTCGTTGGTGAAGACCTTGGGCTTGACCTTGCCCGCTTCCAGATCACGGATCCACATGCAGTCGAGTTTGCGCTTGCTGACATCAATGCCGATGTGTGCCATCTCGTCCTCTCGCCTTGTCCGTACAGCCTCACCGGCCAACGGCCGGGGGCTTGGATACCGTTCAAACTTCGAGATGAGAAGGCCCCGGGGACCCATCTACGCCACAGGTTCATGACCTCAGGGTGCATGCGGGTTGCCCCGGG
>NZ_JALPKO010000023.1 GCF_023195885.1 Methylonatrum kenyense | reverse complement strand
GCCGATCATCGGCCGCGCCTTCTACGCCGGCTTCCGCTACGACTTCGGCGGCTAAGCCGTCCCGCAAATCCGGTTTTCGACTTCGTTGCCAAACTTGGAATGGATATGGCGGATCGAGCAGGGCAGGGAGCCCCCGAGGCGGTTCGTCGAGCGCGAAAGCCATTACTTTTGGGGCCGCAGAGGTACTTGCTGACGGTCGTCGTAAACAACGCGCGACCCCATGTCCGCGGTTTTCATCGAAAATCGCTCTCCATGTCCGAGCCTGGTACTGAACGAGAAAAACGAATTGCCGCTAGGATATTAACGGCTGCACGGATGCCGTCCCGTGCCATGTCGACGCGGAATGCTCACGGCAGAGAAAGTTCTCATCCCTAACGATAATCGACATACTGGTAATTCCAGTTCAAAAGTGAATTTCTACCCTTTATGAATCAATCGCTTGCGTGATTTTTCCAACTAAACAAAATTGACTTCATCGAATATAAGGCCATTCGGTGCATATTTTTCCAGTCGAAGAGTGAATTTTCGACTCCTCTGGTAAGAACCGCAAAATCCCATAAAAGCAGTGTATTTAATTTAATTAATATTTGGACTTTTGCCAAGCGAGTCCAAACCGTAGCGATATCGACGGCCAAACATACCGGGAACATAAAGCTAATCCGCAGACCACGAACCCCACGCGATACCCGAGCCGGCTCACTGCGGAACGCAACTGATGCTGGTGACCCCAGATGAGCGAAGCGTGCCTTGCAAGCCCAAACGACTGGTGGGATTTCCAAGAGCGACGCGGGTGGATCAGCTCCACGCAAGACACGATTGACGAGGTGATGAACGGACCCGCGCCCGACGTTTACGACGGAACCAACAAGCACCCATGATCTGACGCTAGACCTAGTAGATCCCTCGATTCAAGCCGTCTCGCATTGCAGAGATGACTTTGCTTGTTCTGATCGTCGCACCGGTGTAGCCATCCAGGTCGTCGACGACGTCTTCCGGGGGTTCGGCGGCATGGAGATCTCTGATGCGAAGCACCTGAAGGTGCTGGGGTCCGAGAACGCCCGACTGAAGAAACTCCTGGCTGTGTCGATGCTGGACAAGGAAGCACTCAAGGTTGCCCTGTCGGGGAAGTACTGACCCGGCAGGCCAGGCGCTCGACCGCTGCGGTGATATGCCGTCACACAACCGTTCCCGAGCGCAGCTCATGTTGGCTTGTGATGATCTCCCGTTCGGTATTCCGGTGCCAATCAAAGACCTCAGGCAGTGAAGCGGCGTTGCGGTCCCGCACAGTCGACCTGGCGCCGCAACGTCGCCGGTTTGGCTATCGGCGCATACATGCGCTTCGGCGCCGGGAAGGCGTCACGGTGAACCACGAAACGGTCTTACAGCTTTACCAAGCCATGGCAACTGCGGTTTGCAAACGCAAGCGATGCCATGGTGTCGCCCTTGATCGTGAACCGCTGAACCGACCAGTGCGGCACGGCGCTTGACCAATGGGCCTATGACAACTGCATTCAGCTGAAACTGATCCAGCCCGGGAAACCGACATAGTACGCCCTCATCGAAAGCTGCAATGGTCGCTTCCGAAACGAACACCTGGATGATGCTCTGCGTATGTCGCCGCGGCCGGCGCGTGTCCGGACCAGCCACTTAAGCCGCAGCTTCGCAACCCGCAGCGCTTGGCCATACACAGGTGTTGCAGTGGCTGCTCCGCGTATTCCTTCCCCCAGCGGCAGATAGTCCTGCCGGAAGTACAAGCCTCCGCCCCCTCTCCACGGTCAGCACACCGGTGGCGACTTTCCAGGCCCAGAGATTATTCGTCTCGCGGAAGCTCGTCTCCATTCGTGACATCTCTTGATATAGGTCAAGGCTCTGGATTTCGTAATGGGTAGGCTCAAGACGTCGTTCTTCAACTTGTAACGCGGAGTCGATAAATCGAATCAAAGCATTATTTGACGGCAACAAACAAAATACGCATTCAAAGTATTTGAAGCGAGCTTCCTTATTAATGGCTAGCTTACGATTATCGATTGTTTGTTTTTTTAACCGCTTGTTTTTATTGCTTATTTTATCATTTCTTGTCTAAGTTCATGGGGGTTAATAGTAAGTCTTTGTCTTTCTGACGTCAGTCACTAGAGGTTAATCAGAGGGGAGAACTCTTATCTGGTGCTGAGACGTTTCGTTTATGTAGCCCGTTATTGGGGGGCTGGAAGTTCATGTTTCACAATTAACTTGGTGGTTGGGACAATGGAAAATTCCAGAAATATAGAGGGCTGGCGCCGGGCTTTTATGTGGCCAATGAGGGTGCCCGCAGTATTATTCGCCGCGGTTTTGGCCGGGACGCTGACAGTCATTCCAAAAGACGCCGAGGCCGTGCCAAGTTTCGCCAGGCAAACAGGGCAGTCTTGTGCGGCGTGTCATACGCATGCTCCCCGTCTCACGCAATTCGGACGGGAATTCAAGATCTCTGGTTATCGGATGACCGCGCGGCCGCTTCTCGCGAACGCCAATATCATCGAACACATGCCTATCGGCGGGCGTCTGCGCGGTGATGTCAACTACAACTCCGAGGACGATGACAGTGTCACCGTCGGGGTTGCCGATGGCAGTCGCTTCTACGTGTCCGGCCGCCTGACGGAGTACATGGGGTTGCACGTCAATATTGGCGACAGTAGTGGGACCGATACCCAGGTGACGCTTGCCAATGAGTTTGGTGACTGGACGCTCGGGCTCACCGGCGGGAACGTCGGCTTCGGTCGCGCAGACCCGTACGACACCATTGGACGCGGTGCCGGGTACCAGCTCCAGCGCAGCCTCATCACCGAATATGACCGGAATGACTTCCGCGGCGGTGCACTGCGTAACCGAGGAACCGGCGGCTTGGCCTATATCTACGGGCACAATATCTATCTTGGCGCCGGTGCCTTCGATACATCGGGGGACGAGGGCGAGTTGCGTGATTTCGGTGTGCGCTTCGCGTACGAAACCCCGTTCGCAGATTCGCACATTGGTGCCTTCTGGTTCAGTGCGGCTGAGCAGCAGTACCGCTCTCGTACCGCTGACGAGGCCACGGATGAAGGCACACGAATGGGGATCGATGCCGCCGCCCAATGGGAAATCACCGACGAATGGTCTGCCGATGTGATGGGTGCATATCTCATCGGTGAGCAGAAAATTCGGGGGGATGTCGGTGCCGCCGGTGGGCTTGAAAACTACGATATCGATCACCGGGGCTGGTTCGTCTCAGCCACCTTTCTACGTGGCAACTGGGCCTACGGAACCACCTTCGGGCGATACAACTATCGGGATGACTACTCGAGAGGTGAGGACGATCTCGTGGAGTCTGGGAGGGTGACCTCGATCAACCCGAACGTCTCCTGGTTGTTCGCACCCAATGCCCGACTGGGGTTCGATGTGGAGTTCAGGGACGACGACTTCGACGACTTCGACGGGACCATTGCGCGGATCCGGTATGACATCGGCTTCTAGGGCTTCCCATCACGAGATCGCCGGCCGGGGTGTACCCCCGGCCGGCGGTGTTCGAATTCATCGTCTACTAACCTTTCAGCAAGCGGAGGTAGTTCCATGGGCAATGCGCGATATGCAAGGAGCGGGACTGGTGATGTGACCTGAAGTCGCTTGTTGAAAGGTTAGTAAACGTCGCAAATGAGGATCGAGAATGATGCGTAACATAATCAGAGGAAAAGTTCTGGCCGTAAGCGCTAGCGCCGTTTCCATCCTGGTCCTGAGCATTCCAGCCGTGTCTCAGGCGATGGACGAGGATGATCTGGCTGTCGGCAAGCAGACCTACGAGCAGGCATGCATGATGTGTCACGCCTCGGGGATGGCAGGTGCTCCACGGGTCGACAGGCCTGACGAATGGGAGAATCGATTGGGGGATTCGATTGATCCGCTTGTCCAGAACACCATCGGTGGTCTCGGCAATATGCCGCCGCAGGGCGGACCCGACGAGGAAGAGGTCCGGCTGGCAGTGAAATACATGCTGCACGAATTGGGCCTGCTGGAAGAACTTGCAGAGCAGTAGGGGGAGGGTTGTCATGTCGAGCATCAAACATGGGCTTGTTTTCGGGCTTTTTGTCGGTTTCTTCGCGGGCTGGTCCCTGGCCGGGGCAGAATCGTTACCCTACGATTATGATAAGCCGACTGCCGTGGCCGACTTCATCAATACCGAAGGGGAGGGGATCGGCCGTGCAGAGCTGATTCAGGGGCCACACGGCATGTTGATCATGCTGCACCTGGAAAACGTTGCTCCGGGATCAGGGTTCCACGGCATCCACATGCATCAGCGGGGTGATTGTAGTGATCCCGAACACGGATTCCCGCATGCGGGGGGGCACGTCCATGACGGGGAAGCTGGCCAAATGCACGGCTTGATGCACCCAGATGGACCACACGCGGGCGATCTGCCGAGCATCTATGTGCATGAAGGCGTTCTCAAATACGAGCTTTTCACCACCTTTGCAAGCCTCGACGGCTCAATCGGGGAAAAGCTGCTGGGTGAAGACGGGGCGAGTTTCATCATCCATGAGAATCCTGACGACCATTACACGCAGCCTGTAGGCGGGGCCGGTCGCCCGATCGCCTGTGCGGAGATCAGGCAGCAGTAGTAGGAGCCGCCCTCATTCCGGCGACAACCGCGGCCTGCACCGTGCCGGAATGAGTCTAAGTTTGACGCTTCGACCTGCGCCGGGTAGCTCTTGAAGTTGCCCGCGCAGGTCGAGTGTTTAATGCCGCCTCGACCGATCGCCAACCTTGAATAGAGATCCATATGTCTTCGCTCCTTAGCTCGCGGGAAAAGCGCCTCCAGCGGAACCGGAGTTTCACGGGCGTATTGCTTCAGTTCATCGGCTCTATGAACCTTGCGATCACCCTCCTGGTGAGCTTGGCGATTGCCTCGGTGGTTGGCAGCCTGGTAGAGCAGGGGCAACCCCATGAAGATTACCTGGTCCAGTTCGGGCCATTCTGGTACGAGACATTCAATCGTCTGGGGCTGTTCGACGTCTATCGTGCTCCCTGGTTTCTCTTCCTGCTGGCTTTCCTGGTTACGTCGACGTTTATCTGCCTCGTCCGGAATTCGCCATCAATGCTTCGGGAGTTGAGCAACTTCAGGGAGCATCAGAGGGAAGCATCGCTCAGAGCGCTGAAAAATCATCGCGAGTGGCGTGTCGATGGCCCACCGGAGGCGATAATCGATGTTGCGGCGCGGACGCTTCGCACACTGGGTTTCAGAGTTCGGCTAAAGCGCGATGACAAAGGCTGGATCGTGTCGGCGATGAGCGGGGCGAGCAACCGCCTTGGCTACATATTCACACATCTCTCGATTGTGGTGATCAGCATTGGCGGACTGATTGATGGAAATCCCGCGCAGCAAATCCAGTACTGGATGGGCGCCATTCCCGTGGAGACGAAAGACCGGAGCCTGGCTGAGATTGACGATGACATGCGGATTCCGCCCGGCAGGGGCGGATTCCGTGGAACGGTGATGATCCCCGAGGGCACGCAGGCCGATGCCGTTGCGGTCCCCGTGGGCGAGGGATACATAATCCAGGGACTGCCATTCGAACTCGACGTGAAGGAGTTCCGAGTCGAACGATACGACACTGGCGAGGTGCGCTCTTTCGAGACGGACGTGATTCTCAGGAGTGACGATCTGGATGAGCCGAAGGAAACGACCATTTCCGTCAACAGGCCGCTCATCCATGATGGTTATTCGGTTCTGCAGAACAGTTTCAGTGACGGGGGCTCGCACCTGTCCCTCAAGGCGTGGTCGCTCGGCGAGACATCGAACAGCCGTTTCACCTCCCAGGTTTTCGAGACTGAGGAACTGGAATCAGCGGAGGGCTGGCGCATCGAATTCGAAGACTTTACCGAGTCCAACGTGGAGCCGCTTCCCGATGAAGATGGTGGCGAGCGAATGGCGGAGGTTGGTCCCAACATCAACTACATCATGCGTAGTCCGACAGGCGAGGGCATAGAGTTCGAAACCTACATGGAGCCCCAGCGACTTGGTGGCCGTTATTTTTATGTAACGGGAGTGCGCACAGCCGTTGGCGAGGACTTCCAGTATATGTATGTCCCCCTCGACGCCAATGTCGAGCTTTCCCGCTTTTCCAACTTCGTTTCCGAGTTGCATGATCCCGACGCGGTGGCCCGAGCTGCCATGCTGGCGCTCGATGCGATGGGGACAGAGCCGCAGGAGAGGGAGAGGCTTGTGGAGGTGGCCAGGCAACTCGTGGCTGAGCTGATGGATTCGGGAATGCAGGCAGTCGAGGAGAACATAGCGTCTAGGTTCGGGGAGGACGCGAGCTTCTACCATGATTTGGTCCTCGCAACGCTATGGCAGGGCTACGGATCGGTACTGCTCGAGGAAGATGGAGGTTCCGCCGGAGTGGTTTCCGAGAGCGACCGTGTGTTCTTCGAAGACGCCCTCCTGTCAGTGGATGCCTTGTCGAATCTCGACATCCCGGCCCTGATGCAACTGAAGGATTATCAAGGGACGTTGGCAACCGGCCTCCAGGTGACGAGAGCCCCAGGCCAGAACATTGTCTACGCGGGGTTCTTCCTGCTGGTTATCGGGGTCTTTCTGATGTTTTACACCGCCCATCGTCGCGTGTGGTGTCGGGTGCGCCGGGATGGCGAGCGCACTTACCTGCTGGCGGCTGCCACAAGCCAGCGCGATCCGCATGGCCTGCGCAAGGTTTTCGAGCGCGTGAGTGAGTTGCTCGATCGGCGATTATCGTGACTGATTGCGGGTTCAAAATGCAGAAAATTCAGGACTGGACTTCCCCCGGTGCAGTGGACACCACCGGTCAGGCATAACCGGCCAGCTCGATATGACCCAGGAAATGCCGCAGCTCCTCCGCTCGCCAACTGCTGCCTTGCTATTGTTTGATCTCAATCAACCGGCGCGCTGCGTGCCTTGTGCCATACTTCGATCATGGCGCGTTCCTGCTTTGCATGGTTCATGGTTTCGCTACTCGCCGTCGCATTGATTCTGCTGCCCCAGGACCATGCGTGGAGCGATGTCCATGGCACGCATGATCGTGCTGGCGCCTTGGAAATCACGTCTGGTGATCCGGGCGACATATGTGGGCAGCTGCCTGCTGGTGGCCAGTCGGGCAGTTGTGCCGCCTGCGTTACTTGCGTAGCAGCCGTAGCCACTGACGTTTTCAATCCCGTTCGGCTCCTGCCAGCCTTGACAGCCTTACCTGTCGGGCAGCCGCCATCCCGCGTTCCCGCGCTCGACCCCCGACCTCCCAGACTTCTCCTCGCCTGATTGTAGGGCGGCAGCTTCCCTTCTGAGCACCGTGCAGCCTCGTGCTGCGCTCGTTTCCGGTGCCGTCAGGTTTTGCTGCTGACCGTACGTAACGGTGGCGGCACATCCGCAACGCCACCAGACGAACGCGGGGCTCGCTTTGGGCCCCCCAGGTCGAGGAATATCCGAATGCTCCGGCTAAACACACCCAGGCCATGGGTTCTAATCGGCTTTCTGCTGGTCGCCGCGCCGGTCGTGGCGTTGGCCCAGCCCCCTCTGACGCTGGAAGAGGCAGAGAATCTCGCCCTTCAGGAAGAACCCGCCATTGCCGGCTACCGTGAGCGGGCTGTCGCCCGTGAGGAGTCCGCAGTCGCCGCTGGCGCCCTTCCCGACCCGATGCTGATCACCGAGTTGATGGACTTTCCCGCGAACCGCCCGCGGCTGGACGGGGACGACATGACGCAGCTCAGGCTTGGGCTGCGCCAGACCTTTCCTCGCGGTCAGACGCGCAATCTCCGCCGCGAGCGCGAGGACCTGCAGGCGAGGCAGGCGAACGCCCGTGGCGACGAGGCCGAACGAGCGGCGCTCAACGCGGTGCGGCAGGCCTATCTGCGGCTCTACAGGCAACATCGAACCGTAATGTTGCTGGAGGCCAACCGCGGCCATTTCGAGGAGTTACTCGAGATTACCGAGCGGGCATTGGCTGCCGGCCAGGTCTCCCGCCAGGACGTGATCCGTGCCGAGCTCGAACTAGACCGACTGGAGGATCGGCTGACCGCAGCCCGGGCGGATAAGGCCGAGGCCGAGACGACATTGGCCCGTTGGATCGGGCCCCAGGCCGCCCGACGTCCATTCCCGGACGAACTGCCGGAGTTGGGGGTGCCGGATGACAGTGGCATTGACCATCATCCCCTGTTGCAGGCTGAGGACCTGGTGGTCGCCGACCAACGTCGCGGGGTGGACCTGGCTCGTCAGGGTTACCGGCCGGAGTGGTCGGTGGAGGTCACCTACGGAATGGCTACCCGGGATGTACGCGACCCGGATCGCCTCTCCGCGATGTTGATGCTTGATCTGCCTCTGTTCACACGCAATCGCCAGGATCGGGATGTGGCCGCAAGCCGGCGCGAGGCGCATGCGGCCGAGCATGATCGCGAGCTACAGCGCCGTACCCTGAATCAGGCCCTGGGCACCCAGCAGGCGCGTTGGCAGCGGCTTCGCGAGCGGGAGCAGCGCTTTACTGAGCGCCTCCTGGCGGGATCCGCGGATAACGTGGAAGCGGCGGAACAGGCCTACCGC
>NZ_JALPKO010000022.1 GCF_023195885.1 Methylonatrum kenyense | reverse complement strand
CAAAGTTCTCCAAAGACTCAGTAAAAATCGACGTAGCGTTCCAGCTCCCAGTCGGAGACATGGCGCATGTATTCCACCCATTCCATTCGCTTCAGTTCCTTGAACTCGCGGATGAAATGGCTCCCCAGCGCCTCCTCGAACAGCCGATCGGCGTCCAGCGCATCCAGCGCCTCACCCAGGTTCTGGGGCAGCACCTTGATGCCGTGCTCGTGCAATTCGCTGAGGCTCATCTCGTAATGGTTGAAATCGCTGGGCTTGCCCGGATCGAGTTCGTTCTCGATACCGTCCAGGCCCGCCGCGATCACGGCCGCCGTCGCCAGGTACGGGTTGGCGGCGGAGTCAGGCAGGCGCATCTCGATGCGGCCATGCGGCACGCGCAGCATCGAGGTGCGATTGTTGTTGCCGAATGAGATGTATGCCGGCGCCCAGGTGGAACCGGACAGCGACCGCCCCACCACCAGTCGCTTGTAGGAATTAACCGACGGCGCGCACATCGCCGTCAGGGCGGGCGCATGCTTCATCAGGCCGCCCATGAAATGGTAAGCCAGCTTGGACAGGCCCATACCCAGGGGGTCGGTGTCATCGTTGAACAGGTTGGCCTTCGGGTTGTCCACCGGGCTCATCGAAATGTGCATGTGCATGCCGTTGCCGGTGCGGTTCGAGAACGGCTTGGGCATGAACGAGCAGATCATTCCGAGATCACGGGCTATTTCCGCCGAGGCCATGCGCACGGTGGTGAGCTGATCCGCCGAAGTCAGGCCGTCGGAGAAATGGTAGTTCACCTCAAACTGGCCGTTGGCGTCCTCATGGTCGATCTGATAGACATCGATGCCCATGTCGATCAGGGATTCGGTGAGGCGTTCCAGAAATTCGGCGTTGCGACACAGCCCCTTGTAGTCGTAGCAGGGCTTCTGCAGCGTATCCGCCGAGTCATGGACACGGACACTTCCCGTGGCATCACGCCCGAGAAGCATGAACTCGGGCTCCAGGCCGGTATTGATAATCCAGCCCTTTTCGGCCAGCCGCGTGATCTGCTCGCGGAGTACATTGCGGGTATCGAGTGCGTGGGGCTTGCCCTCGACATGGCCGTTGCAGATGATGCGGGCGTAGCCGGGCTGCCAGGGCAACACCTGCAGGGTGGAGAGGTCCCCCACCGCCATGTAGTCAGGCCCGTGGGGCTCCATGCCCAGCCCCCACACTGCGAACCCCGCAAACCCGGCACCGGCGGTCAGGATGTTGTCCAGATACTTGACCGGAACCGACTTGGTCTTGGCAACACCGTGGATATCAACGAACTGCGCCAGGACGTATTTCACGTTGTGGGCGGCGAGATATTCCTTGGCCTGCTCGACGCTGTCGAACGCCGGTGCCTGGACCGGCATATCAGCTGTATCCGAGGCCGTTGTCTTCCTATGCATGGCTACTGCTTCCGAGGCTGTCATTTCGTCTGCTCCTTCGTATGAGCGGGTGACTTTGAACGGTGGCTGCAACGGGGGAAGAAACTGGCAAGACCCGACACGCCACCGTCCAGTTCGCGCACGATCTGCAGCAGGGTCTGCCACAGATAGACGGCGTGGGTCGCGTCTATCCAAATTCGAAACCAGGGCTGGGATGCGGGCGGCAGAACCGCGCAGGAGACACCAGCCAGCCGGGTGAATACAAGGCGCTCACCCGGCGCGCGGAAATTCACGGCGCAGACCTGCGCCAGGACATCGCAGGCCTGTTCGCCACGAAGCAGAATCTGTGCATCCTGGCGCAACACCGGATAGACACCGTCGAGACCACATCCCAATGCCCTGGCCAGGTCGGAGGCGGCGCTGCCTTCCGGCCCGTCCTCGACGATGAATTCGGCCTCGCCGGTGCGCAGGCAAAGACCGTCGGGGGGCAGGGCCTGTGTGCCCAGCACCGCCCTGGGTAGGGCAACAGCCTGGTCGGTCAGCCAGCGCGCGGCCCGCGGTCCGCAGATACCGAAGCGCGGCAGCGCGCTGGCATCGCAAAGCGTCAGCGCGGCCGAGGACTCGGCCTCGTTTCGCGCCTCGACCACGGTGTTCATCTCCTGCACCACGGCGAGGCGGGCCGCTTGGCCTTCAAGCTGTTGCGACAGCGGACTGGTGCGCATGGGATCGGTCATCAGGACACCTCCTGCAGGCTTGCGACGCCGGCCTGGGCCAGATCATCCGGGTCATAGAACGGCAGACGCTCGACAGTAGCGCTCCTCAATACACCGCCATCTGCACGGATCTTGACGGTTGATTCCGGCAGGTTCTGCGCCGGAGCCACGTAGGCAAGCCCGATGATCCGGTCGAGGGTCGGGCTGTAGGCCACGCTCGTGACCCGTCCGACAATCTCACCGTCGCGGATCACCAGATGGCTCTCGCGGACCTGCGCCGCATTGCCGTCTCGCGGTAGCGAGAAACCGGCGAGCACGCGTTCGGCACCGCGGCGTTGCAGGATCTGCAGGCTGCGCTGACCGATGAAAAACGGCTTGGACATGGCCAGGGCCCATCCCATGTCCATCTCGAACGGATTGGTCAGGCCGTCGCTGTCCTGGCCGACGATCGGAATACCCTTTTCCAGACGGAGTATCCGCTGCGCCTCGACGCCAAAGGGGCAGATATCGAATTGCTTGCCGGCCGCCATGACGCGCTCCCATACCGCCGGGCCGAACTGCGCAGGCACGTGGATCTCGAAACCCAGCTCACCAACGAACCCGACCCGCATGAGCCGCGCCGGCACACCGGCAACCGTGGCGGTGGCGACGCCGCCGAAGGGAAGACTGTCGTCACTGATGTCGGCACTGGTCAGTTCGGCCAGCACATGGCGGGAATACGGACCGGCCAGGTTCATCGCGGCAAAATGCCCGGTGGCGTTGACCACGGTGGCATCCAGCCCCCAGCGCATCAGCCAGTGCTGCATGTCCTGCAGCACCGCGCCCGACCGGGTCGTGGAGGCAGTGACATAGAAGTGGTCGCCAGCGAAACGGGCGGCGATCCCGTCATCGGTGACCACCCCGGATTCGTCGCAGCGCAGCGCCAGGGTCATGCGGCCGTGCTTCACATTGCTGAAGCGTCCCGTGTAGATGCGTTCGAGGAACTCGGCGGCGTCCGGACCACGGATGTCGAGCTTGCCCAGGGTGCCAACGTCGATCAGGCCCACGGCGCGGCGCACGGCAGTCACTTCCTTGAGCACCAGCTCATTGAGCGGCCGGTTCGTGTCGGCGGCGCCGTAGACCTCCGGACGCAGCCAGTCACCGACGTGCACGAAACGCGCATCGGCGGCGCGGTGCCATTCATGCAGGCTGGTGCGACGCTCGGGGTTGAAACTGCGGCCGGCCAGCAGCTTCAGCGGCACCGGATGGAAGTACGGACGGGCCGTCGTGGTTCCGGTGGCCATGATCGATTGGCCACGATGCCGGGCGAGAATTCGCACCGCGTTCATGTTGGAATGCTTGCCCTGGCTCGGCCCCATGCCGACCGTGGAGTAGCGCTTCATCAACTCGATGTTGTCGAAGCCTTCCTGGCAGGCATTGAGCAGGTCCTTGAGCTGGAGATCCTCGTCAAAATCGACAAAATTCTTGCCCTTCGGATGGTCGAAAATCGGGTAGGGGTGATTGGGGCTGCCGCCCTCGTGGCGCGGCTGCTCCGGCACCTCGCCCGAATAAAGCCCGAGCGCAAGACTGGCCGCGAGGCCGGCGCGCTCGCCATCGGCCAACTGCTGCCGGAGATCATGTACGCCATTGACACGTCCGGCCGCATGCACGTTATCCGGCAGCTCCGCCGGCACAAACTGCTGGACGGCGTCGGCATAATCCATTTTCGTGCCGGCCTGGTAGAGCAGGTTCGCGGCCGGCGTCCAACCCACGCTCATTAACAGACCGTCACAGGAAATCGATTCCTGACGCCCCAGGTCGAACTCGCCTTCGGCAGTGACCGGCGCCACAACGACTCCTGAGAGCTCGCCGTTCTTGTCCGCATGCGCCTCGTAGACACCGCAGCCACGGCGAACCACAACGCCTTCCGCAGTCACGCGCTCGGCCAGAGGGCCGGTTTCACCCTCGGTCCGCAAATCGGCGATGGTCGCAACCTCAATGCCCGCTGCAACCAGGTCCAGCGCCAGGCGGTAAGCGTCGCTGTTGGCAGCGAGTATCACTGCACGCTGGAACGGCCGCACCGCATACCGGTGCAGCAGACGTTGCGCGCCGGAGCCCAGCATGACGCCGGGCAGATCGTTGCCGTGGAACACCGCCGGCTGTTCGAAGCAGCCGCTGGCCACGATGACCTGTCCCGCGCGCATCTTGCTCAGGCGAATGTCGTCAACCAGGGCGACCCAGTTGTCAGCGTAATAACCGGCAGCCGTGGTCCCGGTCCGCAGATCGATGTTCTCGTGCGCGTCGACCGCGGACAGCAGCCGTTCACGGATCTCCACCGCCTCGGCATCGCCGGCCCACTGGTGGGTCAACGATCCGCCCGCACGTGCGTTCTCGTCCGCGATCACCACCTGCGCGCCGTTGTTCGCGGCCGCCAGGGCGGCGGACAGGCCAGTCGGCCCGGCGCCGATCACCAGGACATCACAGAAATCGTAGCGTTTCGGCGTCTCTACACGCGGCGCATCGCGCTTGATTGTGCCAAGACCGGCAAGCGCACGGATTCTCCGCTCCCAGAACGGGAACAGCCGACGCGGGCGATGAAAGGTCTTGTAGTAGAAGCCGACCGGCAACAGCTTGGCCATGCGATTGATGTGCCGGTGTCGATCCCCGGTCAGGCCGCCCTTGGTATTGACCGCCTGCAGCTCCAGGCCGGCACTGATTGGCAGGACGTCGGCCCGCAGGTTGGTGCGCTGGCCGTCATCCACCATCACGTTGACGTCATGGTTGGCGAGGCTCAATACACCGCGTTGCCGGTGGTACTTGAAGCTGCGGCCCAGCGTCCGCCGTCCGGCCGCGACCAGGGCGCTGGTCACCGTGTCGCCGGCGTAGCCGCGATAGACCTGACCCTCGAACCGGAATTCGACGACCCGGTCGCGGTCAATCCATTCGCCGGATCGGGCCGGCAGGCGTGCGGGTACGTCAGTCATTCGCCTGGTCTCCTGCATCGTAGAGGTAGGTCTTCAGGAAGCGGTCCCGCAAGGTGTCGCGTTCGGCCACGAACCAGACGCCGCTTGCCAGGTGGTACCACCACTCCCGCTTCACGCCCGGCGCGCCATCGCGGTTGAACACGTAATCGCCCCATTCGGCATCACTGGCGGTCGCCGGGTCGGGCATGTCGCGAAACGGGCCGCCATAGGCAAATTCCTGCAACGGCCGGGCCCCGTTGACGGGGCAATTGATGATTTTCATCGGCTTCCTCTCATCAACAGCTTCAATGGCCCACCGATGCGGCGCCCTTCTCGCCGACCAGGCGGTAGTTCTCGAAACGGGACAACCCGAAGGGCTCGATCAACTCGTGCTCGCGGTCGTTGGCCACTGTGTAGGACATGGTCTTGCCGCAAACGGGCGTGGCCTTGAAGCCCCAGGTGCCCCAGCCGGAATCCAGATAGAAACCGTCAATCGGCGTGCGCCCCATCACGGGTGCAAAATCCGGGGTCATGTCAGCCATCCCCGCCCACTGACGGTTGACCTTGATCTCCGACAGGAACGGGAACATGTCCAGCAGATGACCGGACAGTGACTCGGTGAAATCCAGGGTTGAACGGGTGGAGTGCAGTTCATAGGGATCCAGCGCCGAACCCATCACCAATTCGCCGCGGGACGACTGGCTGACATAGACGTGCAGGGTCGCCGACACCAGGATCGTGTCCAGCCAGGGCTTCAGCGGCTCGGTCACACAGGCCTGCAGGGGCTGAATCGTGATCGGCGTCCGCAACCCCACCATTTCCGTGATCCGCGGGGTAAAGCCGGCAACCGCCGACACCACCTTGCCGGTGCGGACAAAACCCTTGTCCGTTTCCACGCCGACCACCTTGCCGCCCTCTACGCGGATATCCGTCACGCGGGTTTTCTGGTGGATCTCCACACCGCGCTGGTCGGCACCGCGGCCGTAACCCCAGGCGACGGCGTCATGCCGCGCCACCGCACCGGGTGCATGGTACAACGCCCCCATGACCGGCAAGTGACCGCCGCAATCCAGATCCAGCTCCGGGCAGGCCTGCTGGATCGTGTCCCGGTCGACAACCTCACTTTCGATACCCATGTGCTTGTTCACTTCGGCACGCCAGCGCATGGTGCTCAGGGCGCTGTCGGTATGGGCAAAGGTGAAATGTCCCCGCTCCGAATAGAACAGGTTCAGGTCAAAATCCTCGGACAAGTCCTTATAAAGGCGAACGCTTTCGTCATAGAAGCGCACCCCCTCCGGCGTCAGGTAATTCGAGCGGACAATCGTGGTGTTCCGACCCGTGTTGCCACCGCCGATATAACCCTGCTCCAGCACAGCGACATTGGTGATCCCGTAATCGCGAGCCAGGTAGTAGGCGCACGCCAGGCCGTGCCCACCCGCGCCGATAATCACCACGTCATAGGCGGCTTTCAGCGCGTCCGGTTCCCGGAACATTCGTGGTTCCGGGTGTTTCTTGCTCATCGCGAAACGCAGCAGGCCCAAAGGCATAGTTCTCGATCTCCGATTTCGGCGGTGGCGGTACAGTAAAGCACAAGGTTTCATTTGAAGAAACTTTGTTTCTGACTGATACAACAAGCGTGCCAAGATTCACGTTCGCATGGGCTGGCGCCAATCAGGCGCGGTGGTTTGGGCTTTCGACCCGTTGCGGGGCCTCCAACCGATACAGGCCGAAGGCCACCGCGCGTTACACTCTGTGTCACATCCGGTACAGATGATGCATAGATGCGACGGAACAGGCGGCGAAACTCGTGAATCCTGCGTCGCGCTGCCGTCAGGCGCGGCATACTGGCCTGACTGGAATGAATTGTGTAACAAACTGTGTCATCGTGATTCGCGACCTGCCACCACGTTGGCCTTACGCGAGCAACCATGACCGGATCCCATGCCATGACCCCGTCACCTCCTGAAGGAGCCAGCAGCATCTCCGAGACCGGTGATCGCCGCATCGCCAGGGCCTGGGAACGCTGCCGCCAGGCCGGCCTGGATCCGTCAGACCAAACGCGGCCGAGAATCGCCGATGGTGAGGAATTGCGTCACCGCCAGCAGGCGATGGCCGGCGTGCTGAGGGCCACGCGGATTGAACTGGCAAGCCTGGTGCGGCATATCGCCGGTAGTGGTCACATCCTGCTGGTGACCGACGCGCAGGGCGTCATCCTCAACTACTTCGGTGATCGCCAGTTCAATGAGGCGGCGCGACATCATGGGCTGGTGCTCGGCGCCTGCTGGAGCGAGCAGGCCATGGCAACGCAGGCCATCGGTCTCAGCCTGGTCGAGCAGGTCGCGCTGCAGCTCGGCGGCGACCAGCACTATCGTCGTGACCTGCGGGGTCTGAGTGGTTCGTCGGTCCCCCTGTTCCAGCCGGACGGCACCCTCGCAGGCGGCCTGCACGCGGTCGCATCGTGCGAGCTGGCCAATCCGCACACCCTTGCCTTGCTAAGGCTAACCGCAGAGGCCGTCGAGAAACGGGTGCTTCTCGGGCAACGCGCCAGCCGGCAACGCGTGCTGCGCTTCCACAGTCGACCCGAGTTCGTCGATGCACCCGGCGAGGGCCTGCTGCTGGTCGGTGTAAACGACCGCATCGCGGGCGCCACGAGCAGTGCCTGCTTCCATCTTGGGATTCCGGTAATAGCCGAGCTGGTTGATCACACGGTTGCCGAGACCTTCAACATCAGTAGCGACAGCCTGCCGGAAGGCGACCATCAGGTGACACCGGCGGCAGTCTATGAAACGCGCGCAGGACGCCGCTTTTATGCAAGCCTGCTGGGAATCGGCCAGGGCAGGGAATCCGGGCCTGTGCGGCGAACCCGGGGCCCGGTTCAGGCGGCTGGCGACAGTCCCGTTTCCAGTTTGCGGGACCTCGAACTGGGCGATCCGACGATGGCCGAGAATATCAGGCGGGCCTCGCGGGTGCTTGATCACGAACTGCCGATCCTGATTTACGGCGAGACGGGCACCGGCAAGGAGGTGTTTTCCAAGGCACTGCACCAGGCCAGCAGCCGTCACGACCAGAATTACGTGGCCGTGAACTGCGCCTCGATCCCGGAGACGCTGATCGAGAGCGAACTGTTCGGCTACAAGGGCGGCGCGTTTACCGGAGCCAGCCGGGAGGGAAACCGGGGCAAGATCGTGCAAGCCGATGGCGGCACCCTGTTTCTCGACGAAATCGGCGATATGCCGTTTGCGCTGCAAGGCCGCCTGCTGCGTGTGCTCGAAGAACGGGAGGTCATCCCGCTGGGCAGCAACACGCCGGTCAAGGTCGATATCCGCCTGGTCAGTGCAACTCACCGCGATTTGCAGGCCATGATCGCCGAGGGCGAGTTTCGGGAGGACCTCTACTATCGCCTGCAAGGCGTCAGCATTACATTGCCACCGCTGCGCGAGCGCACGGATCGCCGGCCACTGATCCAGCGCCTGCTGCAGCTTGAGAACCAGGGGCAGCCGGTCAACATCGAGCAAGCCGCCCTGGACGCCATGGACCGGTATGACTGGCCGGGGAACATCCGCCAGTTGTGCAACGTGCTGCGGATCGCCCTGGCCTTGCGGGATGGCGACAGCATTCGCTACGCCGATCTGCCGACAGAAATCCGCACTGCCGGCCAGGCGCCGCGACACGGCGGCATTGACCAAGCGCGAGTCGAGCAGCAGTCATCAGCGATTGAGACCAACCCCCTGGAAAGCGCCGAGCGGGAGGTCCTGCTGGCGGCGCTGGAAAGGTATTACTGGAACATCACCAATATCGCGCGCCGGTTCAAGGTGAGCCGCAACACGATCTACCGGAAGATGAAGGCACACAACATCCGGCCGCCGCGCGGCCGCTGAGTCATCTACCCTGCGGCCAGGCGGTCGCGCAGGCCACTGATATCCGTGATAAAACCCTCCAACTCGGTGACATCGCCATCGGCGTCGCGCACACCGGCCCCCTGGTCGAGCACGGTTTTCTCCTCTCCGGTCGCGGTCACAATCCTGTAGATCAGGCGGAACGGTTCGTCGGCCGCCACCGCTGCCCTGACCTGCTCCAGTGCGGGCTCCAGATCCTCGGCCGGGACCAGGTCCCCGTAGGCAATCGTCCTGCTGTAGAGCAGCTCGGAGGAGGCATAACCGGTCAACTCGAAACAGCCGTCACTGACAAAGTGCATATCCCACTGCCGACTATGACTACAGCGATAGGCCATTCCCTGGAGGTTGCTCACCAGGCGTGCCAGCGAGCCAAGCCCGTCACTGAGTCGCTGTTCGGCCCGCTTCCGTTCGCTGACATCGAGCAGTGTCCAGATCCGCAGCCGGCGCCCGCCGAGTAGGCGGGTGGTAACAGACACCTCGAACCAATCCTCACGGCCATCGGCGAGCCGCAATCGGATCTGGCGGCGGCGTGGAAGCTTGACCCGGCCTGCCGTCTCCCGGAGCAGGGCCTCGAAACGGATTCGGTCCGCCTCGATCACCCGATCAGCGAACACCGTCAGGTCTGCCGCCCGATGGGCGAGCAATTCGCGAGCGCGCGCACTGGCGTAGAGGATCGTCGCGCCGGCACTGACCAGCACGGCGCCGTCAATGCCGTCCAGAATGACCTGGTAATCGGCATCGGAGATCACCGTCGATGTGCTCTCTGCCTGACGCTCCGCCATCGCTACTTCCTCGTGTCCTGCTGGCCGGATTCCGGTGGTGTTCCTCGTGGGGCTTCGCATCATCGTCTCCGCTATCGCATTGAGGAAACACTGATGAATTCGCAGGCGCGGGGATACATCAGCGTTTCCTTAAAAAAAAGGGCGGCCCGCGGGCCGCCCGAAGTAAGAGGGAGGAAATGCTGATGCGGGCGCCACCTGGGGTCGACGCCCTGGACCGCCGTCAGCCGACGGTCCGCAGACGCATGGGATCGTAATACGGCGTCTGTGCGACACGGGCGGCATAGCGCTTGCCACCGCTTTCCACCTCGACCTCGGTGCCAATGGCAGAAGCACCATGGTCCAGATGAACCAGCGCCAGCGACTGCATCAA
>NZ_JALPKO010000021.1 GCF_023195885.1 Methylonatrum kenyense | reverse complement strand
TCATGAACCCGGCCGAGAAACTCCAGCTCACTGTTGCGTCGACCGATTGAGACCGCCGGTTTTAGGTTTTAGGTTTTAGGTTTTAGGTTTTAGGTCGTTGACTTTAAACGTAAAACGTAACACTTAAAACATTCCCTTATTGCCTGCCCTTCATCCGATCCCACAACTCCCTCGCCGTCTGCGGATCGCGTTCCCGGTCCACATCCAGGCTGATGGTTTCAATGTCCATGCTGCTGCGTTCGGTCCTGGGCGGGATTAGGCGGTAGGTGAAGACGTGGGGGCGGTCGTCGCGCAGCCATTCGAAGGCCTGGCCGTACCGCAGGTCGTGAAAGTACAACTCACCGTCACGCTCGACCACCTGATAGTAGCCATCTGACACGCGCAGCAGGTCACGCACGATGGGCTCTCCCATATGCGGCACCAGATACTGCGCATTGCGCTCGAAACGCACGAAATCCTGCGGCGGACGGTCATCCAGCCTGCTGTGAAAGCCAACCAGGTAGCCTTCCGGCGTCTCCACGACGGCCCGCCACAGGACATTGTTGAAGATGGTCGGCTTGACGAACATGCGCTGGTAGTCAATGTCCCGTTGCGCCAGCGTGGCCGCAAACACGTCCTCCACCTGCTGTTTGTTGTACAGCGTGAACGCCAGGTAAAGGCTGGACAGCCCGATACCGGTAACGGCCAGCACCGTGCGGGCCGGCCGCTTCGGCTTCAGCAATAGCAACCAGACCACGGTAATCAGCAGCGGCAGTGTATACAGCGGATCGATCACCGAGATGCTGGCGATGGCAAACGAACGGTCACTGAAAGGCAGCAGCAGCTGGATGCCATAAGAGGTGAAGGCATCGATCGCCAGGTGGCTGAGCAGCGCCAGCCAGAGCATCACCGCCCAGTTCTGCCAATCCACCCTGTCGCGGACGTGGATGCGGCTGGCCAGCCAGCCGAGCAGCACCGCGGCGATGCTGACGAAAAGCAGCGAATGCGTAATGCCCCGATGAAAGGTCAGCGCGGCGGCATCGCCCAGCAGGGCGCCGATTGGCACATCGATATCCGGCAGCAGGGACACCGTCGCACCCCAGGCCACCGCCTTGTTGCCGATCCGGCGCCCCAGGGTTGCCTGACCGATCGCGCCACCCAGCAGCAGATGGGAGACGGTATCCATAGCTTTAGCCCCCCAGCAGCCCGGACAGGAACAGGGTCGCCAGCCCCAGGTAGATTGAAACCCCGGTAATATCGGTGATCGTGGTCAGAATCGGCCCGGTCATCATCGCCGGATCCTTGCCCAGCCGCTTGATCAGGAAAGGGATGGTACCGCCAACGACGCCTGCCACCAGCACGTTCACCGCCAGTGCCGTGCCAGCCACCAGGCCCAGCACCATATTGCCCTGCATGACCCAGGCGACCAGCGTGAACAGCAGGCCAAGCGCGACACCGTTCATGATCCCGATCAGCATCTCCTTGCGCATGGCTTTCCAGAAATCGCGCAGCCGCGCCTCGCCCAGGGCCATGCTGCGGATGGACACCGACAGGGCCTGAATGCCGACGTTGCCGCCCATGTCGGTAATCATCGGCAGGAAGGCGGCAAGGATTGCGACCTGGATCAGCGTCTCCTCGAACGAGGAGATCACCACCACGGCACCAAGATTGAGAAAAATATTCGCCGCCATCCAGGGCAGACGTTTTCGCACCGCCTGACGCGGTGGCGTGAAGAAGCTCTCGTCGGCCGAGGCCGCACTCACGGCGACGAATTCATCGGCAATTTCCTGGGCAAGCAGATCCATCGCCTCGTTGATGGTCATCACGCCCTGCAGCCGATCCTCATGGTCGACGATCGGCAGCAGTTTCAGCCGCCGTGTGCGGATACGGCGGGCCGCCTCCAGCGCCGGATCATCGGTGCGGGCGGCGAGCACATCACGACGCATGACCTCGGCCACCGGCTGCTCGTTGGCGCTCAGCATCAGGTCGCGAAGCGAGATCACTCCGTTCAGGCGACCCTGGTGGTCCAGCAGATAGACATAGGTGCCTCGCTCCGAATCGGGTGGTGCCTGGCGCACCACTTCGATGACCTCGCCGACGCTGGATTCACTGTCGACTCCGAGGAAATAGGGGCTCATCTCGGCGCCGGCGGTGCCTTCCGGATAACGCACCAGGCCCATCACCTGATCGCGGTATTCGGGGTCGAACTGGTCCAGAAGTGCTGCAGCCCGCTGTTCCGGCAGCAGACGGACCAGATGTGCGATCACGCCGGGCGGCATGTTCGCGAGCAGCGAACCGGCCTCTTCGTCCGGGAAATCGTTCAGCAGCGAGACAGTGAACTCGCGCGGGAAGTGCGCTGCGACGGCACCCGCGCGCTCCCAGCCTGCTGCACGGAAAAACGGCAGTAACGCGGGCAGCGGAGCTTCGGCAAGTATCCGGGCACTGCGGCGCAGGGAGACACGCCGCATGTCGCGGATGGCGTTATCGAAACGCTGCTCCTCCAGCGCGCGGGAAAACGCCTCGGCGTGACCATCAATGGTCGTTGAATCAAGCAACATGCGCGCCTCTCCCGGCAGGCTCGGAATGCACGGGATTGTCTACGTGCGCGCCGCCGTTTTCCAGGGTCGGCCTCAGGCCATGATGGCCATGAAGAATGGTGTCCAGGCCAGCACGAGCACCAATGCAAGAATCAGCTCAACGCGGATGATCAGCCGCAGCCGGGCCCGGCCGGCAGCATCGGCATCGCCCATCACCACCTTCGACATCAGCGCATCAAGCAGCAGGCCCGACAGCCAGAGCGGCATCAGGGCGGGATTCACCACGGTCATCACGAAGCCCCAGCCTTCATAGACAATGGGCTGATCGGGCCGCGTCGCGAACAGGATCGAAAGCACGGTAAACCCGAGCAGCGTGCTGCGCAGCGCACCGAATTGACGGAAAAAACTGCCGATCCACGATTTCAGGGTCTGCATCATGGTGTTACGTCCGCTGGGATTGCTCGTCTCGGTTTGCATCGGGTTTCCTCCGGCGCGCGGCGCCATTCGTCTCAGCGCAGCAGCATGCGCAGCCACACCCAGATATTGAACACACTCATCAATGCCGCAGCCACATAGGTCAATGCGGCGGCGGTCAGTATTCGGCGCGCCGCGGGTTTGTCCTCGGGTTTCAGGTAACCCGCCTCGAGTAACGGCAGCGCGCGGCGGAAGCTGGCATCGAACTCGGTGGGTAGCGTAATCAGGTGGACGAGAACTGCAAGCCCGACACTCGCCAGCCCCGCCACCAGCAACATCAGCGCACTCGCAGGCACCCGGGTCAGAAGCAGCAGGACCGGGATGGCCAGCAGTAGAAAACCACCAAACCGCTGGGCCCGAGCCGCGAACACCGCCAGCCGCGTGCGCCAGACCAGTGGCTGGTAGCCGATCGCGTCCTGCAGTGCATGACCGACCTCGTGGGCGGCCACGGTCACGGCCGTCAGATGGCGGCCGTCGTAATTCGCCGGCGACAGTCGCACCACTTTCTGCATCGGATCATAGTGATCGCCCTGCCCGGTCGATTCGACGCCTACATGATCAAGCTGCAGGCGCTTCAACAGATGGCGGGCGAACTCGCCGCCGGTACCGGGGTAGCGGTTTTCCGGGCTGCGATACCGCGCCATGACCCGGCGCACCCAGAGCGAAGGCCCATAGATCAGCGCCAACAGCAGCAGACCACCGAGGATCAGCGGCAACATGCCCGCACCTCCCGTTCATGATTCGTCTCGCACGCGCCCCCCTGCATTGGGTAGCATGGAGTCTCAGCAGGGATGCCAGCGGGCCAGCAACCGTCTGCGCAACCCATCACCGGCAGCACGCCGCCGGCCCATTCGGCGGGGGTTCGACTCGACTCGGCAGAGACGGCAGACATCATGGCAAGCTCCGATACCCAGAAAAAAGAGCGCGCACTACGCGCCCGGGCCTTCCTTGAAACCCTGAAGCAGCGCTATCCGAACTGCTTCACCGCGGATCTGGACGCCATCCGGCCGTTGGCCATCGGTATTCAGCAGGACCTGCGCAAGCAACTGGCCGACGACCCGGAGCTCGGCGACACGCCCGGCTGGCTGGTGCGTCAGTCCCTGGCCCTCTACACGCGTGCCCCGGCCTACCTCGAAGCAATTATCGACCGCCGACCACGGATCCACCTGGACGGCAGCGATGCCGGTGACATCGACGACCAGGCGGTGGCTTTCGCCCAGCAGCGCCGGGAAGAACAGAAGTCCCGGCAGGCAGAGCGGCGCAAGCAACGGCAAAAGGCGCGTTCGAAGAAACCGGACCCGGACCAGCTACGCCAGCAGAAACTGGAGAAGCTGGCTGCCAAGTTCAACCAGTCCTGACCGCCGATGTTCCAGCTACTCGACCTGTTCGGTACCGCAGTGTTCGCGGTCTCCGGCGCGCTGGCCGCCGGACGCAAGCACCTGGACCTGTTCGGCGTACTGGTGCTTGCCATAGTCACCGCAATAGGCGGCGGCACCCTGCGGGATCTGACACTGGGACTGACGCCGGTGTTCTGGATTCAGGCCCCTTCCTATCTGTGGATTGCCTCCATTGCCGGGCTGGTGACGGTACTGCTCGCCCGTTACCGCTGGTTGCATCGGGATTTCCTGCCCATTGCCGACGCCATCGGCCTGGCGACATTCTGTGTGATCGGCGCCGAACGCGCACTGGCCGCGGGCGTGCACCCGGCCACCGCAGTGCTGATGGGGGTGATGACGGGGGTATTCGGCGGCATGATCCGCGATGTGCTCTGTGGCGAGGTTCCACTGGTGCTGCGCAAGGAGCTATATGCCACCGCCGCCCTTGCCGGTTCCTCGATCATGGTCGTCCTCAGCCTGATTCTGCCCGGCATGGCGATTGCCGCCTGGGCCGGGCTGCTGACCGCACTGGCACTGCGCCTGGCGGCGATCCGCTGGCAACTGGGCCTGCCGGTGTTCCGGCATGGCGACTGACATTTCCTGACACCGCCATCCGGAACCCGAACCGTTCGGTCAGGGTCTGACAGCGCACGTTGTGTGTCATGCCCGCGCATCGATCGTTGGCCCACAAACCGCGGAACCCACCAAATGCTAAAGAACGGCGTGTTGGCCGCCCTCATCCTCCTTGCCCTGGCCGGCTTCCTCTGGTGGCAGCAGGCGGGCGATGACGATGTAGCACGACCGACCGGCGACGGTGGGCAGCGACCGGTGGCCGTGCAGACGGCACCTGTGGAACGCGGCGGCATTACCGGCTGGGCCATTTTTACGGGCTCGCTCAGTCCGGCCGCACAGTTCGATGTTGCGGCCCGTACGGCTGGCCGCCTGGACGAACTGCTGGTGGATATCGGTGATGAAGTCGAACAGGGCCAGTTGATTGCGCGGCTGGACGACGAGGAAGAAGTCCAGCAACTGGAGCAGGCCCGCGCCGAGCTCGCGGTGGCGCGGGCCAGCCTGGCCGAGGCCGAGGCCTCCCGCGATGCCGCCCGCCGCTCTCTGAGCCGTACCCGCGAACTGCGCGAACAGCGCGTGGCCTCGCAGTCGGAGCTGGACACCGCAGAAACCGAAGCCCGCGCCCAGCAGGCCAGGGTGCAGCTGGCCGAAAGCCAGGTCAGCCAACAGGAAGCCGCCGTGCGGGCGGCGGAAATCCGACTCTCCTACACCGAAATCAGCGCCCGCTGGCAGGGCGAGGACTCGCATCGCGTTGTCGGCCAGCGCTATGCGGACGAGGGCACCTTGCTGCAGACCAATGATCCGGTGCTGTCGCTGGTTTCACTGGATCCGCTGCGCGGTATCGTGTTCGCCGCCGACCGTGATTACGCCCGGCTGCGGGTCGGCCAGCAGGTCGAGGTGCGCTCCGATGCCCTTCCGGGCCGGACGTTCAGCGGCGAACTGGCACGCCTGGCACCGATCTTCCGCGAGGATTCGCGCCAGGCCCAGGTCGAGATCCGGGTACCGAACGCCGGGGGCGAACTCAAGCCCGGGATGTTTATCCGCGCCCGGGTGCGAATCGACGGCCGCGACGACGCCACGATCATCCCGCTGGATGCAGTGATCACCCACGGCGGCGAGACCGGGGTATTCCGCATCGGTGATGACAGCGAGACCGCAGAGTTCGTGCCGCTGGAACTCGGCATCCGGGAGACCGGCCGGGTCGAGGTCCTCGAGCCCGCGATTACCGGCCGGGTGGTAACCCTTGGCCAGCACCTGCTGAGCGACGGGGTGCCGGTCCGCCCGGCAGATGACGAGGAAGCCCCGGTGATGGAGCTGGAGCAGTGAATCTGGCCCGGCTGACGGTCGGCCGGCCGGTGTTCACCTCGATGGTGACCCTGATCGCCGTGACAATCGGCCTGGTCGCCCTGGGCCGCCTGCCGATCGACCTGCTGCCGGACATCACCTACCCGACCATCACCGTCTCCACTGAATACCCGAACGCCAGCCCCGAGGAGATCGAGCAGCTGATAACCCGCCCGGTGGAGGAAACCGTGTCGGCAGTGCCCGGCGTGCAGGAAGTCAGTTCCACGTCCACCGAGGGCAACAGCAATGTCCGTATCGCGTTCGGCTGGGGCAGTGACCTGGACGAAGCCACCGGCGAGGTGCGAGACCGGCTGGACCGGATCATCAACGACCTGCCGGAGGACGCGGATCGCCCGAGGGTGCGGAAGTTCGATACCGCGCAGTCACCGATCCTGCTGATCGGCGTCGCCAGCCAGCTTGATCCGGTGCGTGCGCGGCAGATCATCGATGACCGTATCCGGCCCCGGCTGGAGCGGGTTCCGGGCGTAGCCGCGGCCGATGTGCGCGGCGGCCTGGAACGCGAGATCCGGGTCGAGGTGGATCCCGAACGCCTGCTCGCCTTCCGCCTGGACCTGGCGGACATCCAGCAGGCCATCCGCGATGCCAACGTGACGGTGCCGGCCGGCGACATCGAGCAGGGATTGTTCGACATCCGTTTGCGCACCCCCGGCGAGTTCGGCTCGCTGGACGAACTGCGCGACACCGTGCTGGCTGTTCGCGACGGCGCGCCGATCTACCTCCACCAGGTAGCGACGGTGCGCGATACCAACCAGCGCATCACCCGCATCATCCGGATCAACAACGAACCCGGTGTCCAGCTTGCGGTGCGCAAGCAATCCGACGCCAACACCGTGCAGGTGGCGCAGGCGGTGCGCGAGGAGATGGGCCGCCTGCAACGGGATTTCCCGCAGTTCAACATCGGGGTCCGCATCGACAGCTCGCAGCTGATCGAACGGTCCATTGCCAACGTCGGCCGCTCGATCCTGTATGGCGGCAGCCTGGCGGTGCTGGTACTGCTGTTCTTCCTGCGCAGCATCCGCAGCACACTGGTGGCCGCGGCAGCGATTCCGGTGTCCGTGATCACCACATTCATGCTGATCTACTTCGGCGGCTTCACGCTCAACCTGATGACCCTGGGTGGCCTGGCCCTGGGCGTTGGCCTGATGGTGGACAACGCGATCGTCGTTATCGAGAACATCAACCGCCGACGACGGGAACATGCCGACGGCAGCGAGGCGGCGGCGATCAATGGCACCGGCGAGGTGGCAGCCGCGGTTGTCGCCAGCACGCTGACCACGATGGCGATCTTCCTGCCCATGTTCTTCGCCCAGGAACTGGGCGGCATCCTGTTCCGGCAGCTGGCCTTCGTGGTCGCCTTTGCCCTGTTCTGCTCACTGCTGGTGGCACTGACCCTGGTACCGATGCTGATGGCGCGAATCCGGGAACCGGACAGGCCGCCGAACCGGCTGGTCGGCGCCGTCTCCGAGACATGCCGGCGCCTGGTTCAGCGCCTGGAGGACGGCCATCAGGCCGGGCTGCACTGGACCCTGCGCCACCGCTTGCCGATGCTGACCCTGGCGTTGGCCCTGTTCGTCGTCGCCATTAGCCTGGTGCCCCGGCTGGGCACCGAGTTCATGCCCCCCACCGACGAGGGAGAGATCCGCATTTCACTGGAAATGCAGCCCGGCACGCGACTCGAGGTCATCGATCGCAAGATCCGCCTGATCGAACAGGTGCTCGGCAACGAAGTGCCGGAAATGCAGAACATGGTCACCAGCGTCGGACCGTCCACATTCCGGGCCTCGTCACCGGCGCGGGCGGATGTCCGGGTGTCACTGTCGGCGGTTGCCGACCGGGACCGCTCCAGCGAGGAAATCGCCAGTGCGGTGCGCCGTGCCGTGGGCGAGATCCCCGGCGGCACGCTGCGGGTCCGTGCCAGCGAGGGCATGGTCGTACGCGGACTCGGCGGCGAGGAAGGCGAACGCCTGTCGGTCGAGGTCCGCGGCTTCGACCTGAACGTGATGGATGCAGTCAGCAAACGGGTGTCGGAAATCCTGGAAAACGTGGAAGGCATCACCGACGCACGTATCGGTCGCGAGGACGGCACGCCGCAGCAATTGATCCGCATCGACCGGGCACGGGCGGCCGATCAGGGCGTCAGCGTGTCGCGCCTGGCGCGAACCGTGGAAACGGCCGTTGGCGGTAGCGGTGCCGGACAGTTCCGTACCGGTGGCAACGAACACCGGATCTGGGTGCAGTTGCGGGACGCCGAACGGCTGTCGCAGGACGATATCCTGAATCTGGTCATTCCCACCGACGACGGCCGTGACGTGGCGCTGCGCAACCTGATCAGCTTCGAACCATCCACCGGGCCGATCCAGATCTTCCGCAAGGAACAGCAGCGGCTGAACACGATCTCGGCGAATATCTCGGGCCGTGATCTGGGCTCGGTGGTCAGCGACGCCCAGGACGGTTTGGCCGACCTGGTCTTGCCGGACGATATCGACATCACCTTCGCCGGCGACTTCGAGGATCAACAGGCAGCGTTCTCGGAACTATTCATCAACATGCTGATGGCGATTGCCCTGGTCTACATGGTGATGGCCAGCCTGTACGAATCGCTGCGTGACCCGCTGATCGTGATGTGTGCAGTGCCGCTGGCCGCCATCGGGGTGGTGCTGACCCTGCTTGCCACCGGCACGACGCTGAACGTGCAGTCGTTCATCGGTTGCATCATGCTGGTGGGGATCGCCGTGAACAACGCGATTCTGCTGGTGGACCAGAGCGCCCGGCTGCACCGGACCGACCGCAAGCCAGTGCATGATGCGGTGCTTGAGGCGGCGCGGCGTCGACTTCGGCCGATCCTGATGACAACGCTGACCACGATCCTGGCGCTGATGCCGCTGGCCATGGGCGTTGGCGAAGGCGGCGAGGCGCAGGCACCAATGGCCCGCGCGGTGATCGGCGGCCTGCTCAGCTCGACGCTGATCACGCTGTTCGTGATTCCGGCCCTCTACACGCTGTTCCATCGGGACCAGCCTGAATCAACACGGGAGTCGACCGAGGCGTGCGCAAGTCCATCCTGACCATTTTCTGCGGCCTGGTCCTGTCTCTGTCCACCGCCCAGGCGGATGCACCGGGCGATCCCGCCCGCGACCAGCTCGGCATGGACGGGGCCGACGCGCCAATAGACCTGGACGACGACGCGGTACAGGATCCGATGCCGCTGGATACCAGCCCCTCGCAGGCCACAACCGAGCTGCCGCGACGCGGCATGGATCTGGATCTTCCGGAGGGTTGGGACATCACGACGCCGGACGATACCTCGGAACCCCTGCGGCTATCGGTGGAGAACGCGGTCTTCCTGGCCCTGCAACACAACCGCGACCTGGCCGTGCAACAACTCGAGCCGCTGATCGCCGGTACCTTCGAGGCGGTGGAGCGGGCCCGCTTTGATCCTGCGGTTTTTGCCGAGCTGGGCCTGCGGCGTGAAACCGTGGTCCGGCAAAGCCCGGAAATCCAGCAGAATTTCGATGTCCGCACCGAGGGGGAAAGCGCCGAGCTGGGGCTGCGCCAGGAACTGCCCACCGGCACCACGCTGGAACTGTCGGTGTCCTCTGACCGGGCCGACAGCAGCCGCACGCTGGAACAGTATGAAGGCCGCGCCGGCCTTAGCCTGACCCAGGCCCTGCTGCAGGGGGCCAGCATCGAATCCAACCTGGCCAGCCTGCGGCAGGCCGAGCTGGACACGTTGGCGTCCGTCTACCAGTTGCGCGGCTTTGCCGAGACCCTGGTCGAGGACGTGGAGATCACCTACTGGGACTACGTTCTCGCCAACAGGCAACTGGAGATCTTCGAACAGGCACTGGCAGTGGCCGAGCAGCAACTGGACGAGACCCGACGGCGGATCGAGGTCGGCGACCGGCCGGAGACCGACGAAGCCTCGGCCCGCGCCGAGGTCGCCCTGCGCCGCCAGGGCATGATCGAGTCACGTAATGACCGCGAGCGAGCCCGCATCTCCCTACTGCAGTTGATCAACCCGCCGGGTGCCGGCTGGGCCAGCCCGGTGGAAACGGATGACGGCCCGGAGACCGAGGCCGTGGAGCCGGATCCGGTGGTGGATCACATCACCCTGAGCCAGCGCCTGCGACCGGATGTGAACGAGGCCCGCTTGCAGATGCAGCGGGGCGAACTGGAAGTGGTTCGGACCAGAAACGGCCTGCTGCCACGGCTGGATCTGTTCGTGACCCTGGGCAAGACCGGGTTCGCCGGAAGCTTTGGCGACTCCTGGCGCAATATCGATGACAGCGGCTACGACCTGGCGGCGGGACTCAGCTTTGAGCTACCGCTGGGCAACCGCGCCGCGCATGCCGAATTTGACCGGGCACGTTTCTCCCGGCAGCAGGCGGCAGAGGCGGTCGGCAATCTGGTGCAGCTGGCGGCGCTGGACGTGCAACTGGCCTGGCTGGAGGTGGAACGCAGCCGGGAGCAGATCAGTGCGACGGCGGCGACCCGTGAACTCCAGGAAGAAGTGCTGCGCGCCGAACAGGCCCGCTTCAGCGTCGGCGCCGGCACCGCCCTCGCCGTGTCCCAGGCCCAGCGGGACCTGCTGGAAAGCCAGCTGGACGAGGTCGAGGCGACCATCCGCTACCGCCAGGCGCTGACCACACTACACCGCCAAAGCGGCACGCTGCTGGTCCGCCGCAGCATCTCCACCCCCGGGGCGGAGGAGGTCATCATAAGATGAACGTTTAACGT
>NZ_JALPKO010000020.1 GCF_023195885.1 Methylonatrum kenyense | reverse complement strand
GGGATAGTTTTCAGACAGGGCGGCTTGGGGGGGTGACCGCGGGGCGATCTCCATTCCGGGCGCTGAAAGATTGCCACGTCGGCAAAAACCTACGCGCCACGATGACCCTTCAGCGCACCTGAAAACTGAACACTGAACACTGAAAACTCCAATTCGCGACAAGCCTTAGGCGCGCCGCCAACTGGTCCCCTCCGCCCCATCCTCGATCACGATGCCCCGTTCGGCCAGTTCATCGCGTATCTGGTCGGCGCGGGAGAAGTCGCGGTCCTTGCGGGCCTGCTGGCGTTCGGCAATCAACGCGTCGATCTGGGCGTCGCCGAGGCCATCCGTGTCGGCGCCGCCTCGCAGGAAAGCCTCCGCATCGGTCTGTAGCAGGCCGAGAACATCGCCCAGCTCGCGCAGCAGGCCGGCCAGCCGTGCCGCGTCGGCCGGATCGGTCTCGCGGGCACGGTTCACGGCTCGCGCCAGGTCGAACAGCACCGACAATGCCAGCGGCGTGTTGAAATCGTCATCCATCGCAGCATTGAACCGCTGCCGGAATTCGGTCCCGCTTTCGGCCGGGGTGTCCGGCTCCAAGCCTCGCAGCGCCAGGTACAACCGCTCGGCCGCGCTACGCGCCTGATCAAGTGCATCCCGCGTGTAGTTGAGCGGACTGCGGTAATGGCTCGACAGCAGGAAATGTCGGACCTCCTCCGGCCGGTACTCGGCGAGGATATCGCGGACCGTGAAGAAATTGCCCAGCGACTTGGACATCTTCTCGTCGTCGATCCGGACATGCCCGTTATGCATCCAGACATTGGCATAGGGATGACCGTGCGCACCCTCGCTCTGCGCAATTTCGTTCTCGTGGTGCGGAAACTGCAAATCCAGCCCGCCACCATGAATATCGAAATGCGCACCGAGGCAGCGCTTGGACATGGCCGAACACTCGATGTGCCAGCCCGGACGCCCGTCACCCCAGGGTGAAGGCCAGCTTGGCTCCCCCGGCTTGGCGCGCTTCCAGAGCACGAAATCGCCGGGATGCCGCTTCGCCGTCTCGACCTCGACCCGCGCGCCGGCGCGAAGGTCGTCCAGGCGTTTGCCGGAGAGCTTGCCGTATTCCGGAAAACCGGTGACGTCGAAATAGACGTCACCTTCCGGGTCGTCCTGGTAGGCGAGACCGCGATCAATCAGCTGCTGGATCAGCGCCTGCATGTCCTCTATGGACTCGGTGGCACGGGGCTCGGCATCCGGCGGCAGCACATTCAGTGCAGCGGCATCCTCGTGCATCGCCGCGGTAAACATTTCGGTCAGCTCGGCCATGCTGAGCCCACGCTCGGCGGCACGCGCAATGATCTTGTCGTCCACATCGGTGATGTTGCGGACATAGGTCAGTCGATAACCGCTGTGGCGCAGGTAGCGCGCCACGACATCGAACACCACCAGTGCCCGTGCATGCCCGAGATGGCAGTAGTCGTAGACGGTCATGCCGCAGACATACATGCGCACATGGCCCGGTTCGATGGGCTGAAACGGCTGCTTGCGTCGGGTCAGGGAATTGTAGATTTCGAGCATGATGCTGGCGTTTCCGCTTACGAATCCGATTGTGCGAGGCCGGCCGCCTGAGCGAATCGCGCGCGGGCCGCAGCCGGTCCCATCAGCGCGTGCAGCGGTGCCAGTTCGGGACCGTGCCGTTCACCGGTCAGCGCCAGGCGCAACGGCAAGAAAAGCCCCTTGCCGCGTGCACCGGTCTGCTGCTGGACCACGGCGGTCAGCGCCGCCCAGTCCTGGTCCGCCGCGCCCGCCGCCGCGGCGAAGAACGGACTGCCGGCCTCACGGAAGACGTCAGCCGCAGCCTCATCGTGGGCAATTTCGGCGGAGAAACAGGCCCGGGCCCAGCGCTGCACGTCGGCGAACAGGCGGACATTCGGCGCCAGCAGCTCACTGAAGCCGGCCAGCCGCTTCGCCGGAATCAGGTCGCCGGCCGCTGTCTGCATCCAGTGCTGCAACTGTTCCGGCGGCAGCGCGCGCAGCGCCAGTTCCTGCCAATGCAGCAACTGCTGTTCGTCATAGCGCGCCGGCGCGCGGCCTATCTGGTCCAGGTGAAATGTCGCGGCCAGGCCGGACAGTTCCTTCAGACCGTTGTCGCTGTCGGCATGACCGAGGCGCGCCAGATAGTTGAGCAGCGCCGCCGGCAGAATGCCGCTGTCCCGCAATTCCCGCACGGCGCGGCTGCCGTTGCGCTTGGATAACGGCGCACCGTCCTCGCCAAGGATCATCGGCAAATGACCCCAGCGCGGGCGCGGCAGGCCGATCGCATCCAGCACCAGGCACTGCCGCGGGGTATTGGTCAGATGGTCCTCGCCGCGCAGCACCTCGCTGACCTGCATGGCCGAGTCATCCACCGCATTGCAGAACAGGAACGCGGCACTGCCGTCGGCCCGGCGAATGACGAAATCGCCGAGGTCGTTGCTGGCGAAACGCTGCTCACCGCGGACCAGATCCCCGAAAACGATCTGCTGATTGGCCGGCACCCGGAACCGCAGTGTAGCCGGCTCACCGGCCTGGGCCCGTGCCTCGGCCTGTTCCGGAGGAATCCCGGCGCAGGTGCCCGGATAGCGTGGCGGCTTGCCGGCTGCACGCTGCCGTTCCCGCGCGCGTTTCAGTTCTTCATCGGTACAGAAGCAATGATAGGCATGGCCCTCGCCCAGCAGCTTCTGGAACAGCGACTGATACATCGCATCGCGCAGCGACTGTCGATAGGGACCACTGTGCGCCTCCGCCCCAGGGCCCTCCTGCCAATTCAGGCCAAGCCAGCGCAGATCCTCCTGCATGGCGTCGACGAACCGCTCCTCGGAGCGGCTGGCATCGGTATCCTCGATACGCAGCAGGAAGCATCCGCCGGCGGAATGCGCCAGCAGGGCATTGAACAGCGCCGTGCGCAGATTGCCAAGATGCAGCAAGCCACTGGGGCTCGGCGCGAAACGGGTCTTGACCGGGACAGTTGTCATGGGCCGGGCATGGTAGCGGAAAGCGCCTGATCCGGACAGTGGCTGGCCCGTCGTTTTGCAGCGGGCGCCCGGGGCTCGCTATCCTCTAGGGAAACACTGATTTATTCCCGCGTCTGCGCCCGAAACCGGTTTTGGTCATCTGGCAAGGCGCGGCGCCGGTTCGGTAGCCTGAGTTACCGGGCCAGCGACGCAACGCCGCCAGGGGCCAAAACCGGCCGGGCCCTTTGGGTTGGGCCGCATTTTTCCCGACCGCTGTGTTGCGCTGCTTGACCGCAGAACGACTGCGGCGCTGCACAGCGCGCCTTGCCTCGGAGAAAAATGCGGAGTCCAACGCAGGCGTGCGAATAAATCAGTGTTTCCCTAAGGCCCAACCGCCATTTCCGGATGACAGTGTCATGAAACCGACCCTTTTCCTGTCCGATATGCATCTGGATCCGAGCCGGCCGCAGATCACCCAGCTATTTATCCGTTATCTGCTGGAACAGGGCCGCCTGGCCCGCGAGGTCTACCTGCTGGGCGATATCTTCGAAGCCTGGATCGGCGACGATGCGGTACCCGCCGATCATCCGGTACTGGCCGCAATCCGCCAGCTCAGCGATAGCGGTGTCCCGGTATTCGTGATGCGGGGTAACCGGGACTTCCTGCTCGGCGCGGACTTCGCCGAAGCCACCGGAACGACCCTGCTGGACGATCCGACGGTGATCGAACTGGATGGTGAGAAGGTCTTGCTGATGCACGGCGATCTGTTGTGCACCGACGATGTCGAGTACCAGCAGTTCCGGGCCATGGTCAACGACCCGCAATGGCAGGCCGGCTTTCTGGCCAAATCCATCGACGAACGTCTGGCCATGGCGAAACAGGCCCGCGACCAGAGCGCCAGCCGCAACAGCCAACTGGCCGCAGGCCGCGAGCAGATCATGGATGTGAATCCACAGGCCGTGGTCGAGACCATGCGCAAACATGGTGTCCACCGCCTGATCCACGGCCACACCCACCGCCCCGACATCCACCATTTCCGGATCGACGGCAAACCGGCCATCCGCATCGTCCTGGGCGACTGGTTCGACCAGGGCAGCGTGCTGGAAGTGATGGACGGCCGCTACGATTTGCAGACACTACCCGGCTGACGCCGAGCCGTTTTACGTTTTACGTTTTACGTTTTACGTTTTACGTCAACAGCTTAAAACATCAAACATAAAACGTTACACGTCGACTGCGAGCAACCCTCCCGCTGCCTTGAGACTCTCCACCCACCACCTTCCCGCCTTGCCCAGGCCGCGGCTTTTCCAGGCCAGCCAGGCGGTTTGGGAGGGCCGGGGCTGGGCGACCGGGAGGTGAATCAGGCTGCCGCGCGCCAGGCTTGCCGCGACACTCGCGGCAGGCATGAAACCGACACCAAGGCCCTGCTCCAGCGCCAGACGCTTGTCCTCGGGCCGGGAGACGGTCAGCACGTTCTGACCCTGTTGCAGTCCGGTGGTGCGTACCGGCCGGTCGCGGGCCGTGTCGGCCAGGGCGATCCCGCGATACCGGCGAATGACCTCCGGCGCCAAGGGGCGCGCTTCGTGCGCAACCGGGTGTGTCGGTGCGGCAACGAACAGGAAATCGACCTCGCCCAGGGCGTGACTGCGGTAGCCGCCGGCCGGCGCATCGCCAATGGCACCGACCACGATATCCGCGCGCCCGCCTAGCAGGGCGTCCCAGCTTCCGTCCTGCACCTCCTGCAGCAAGCGCAGCTTGACCGGCGGCGCCGCAGCATCGAATTCCTTGATCAGACCGAACAGGCGGTCCGGCGCAATCACCGCATCGATCGCGATGGCGAGGCCGTCCTCCCAGCCGGTTGCCAGACGCTGGGCGGTGGCTTCCAGTGCTTCAGCCCCCTCCAGCAACAGGCGGCCCTGCTCCAGCACCACCCGACCGGCCGGGGTCAGCACCGCTCGCTGGCCCGTGCGATCAAAAAGAACCACGCCCAGCCGTTCCTCCAGCCGACGGATTGCGTAGGTCACCGCCGAGGGCACCCGATGCAACTCGGCCGCCGCCGCGGCGAAACTGCCCCGGCGGTCGATGGCATCCAGAACTTCCAGCGCATCCAGCGTCAGCATATTTATTCAGTTTTTTTAAACATTCTCGTCAAATCATATCGCTTTTCTTACCGGATCACCCACTACATCCTTGCCACATGGTCAGATTGGCCAGGCTCAGGAGGTCAACAATGTTCACCGTTCGCCCCGCCAAGGACCGCGGCAGAACCCGCGCCGGCTGGCTCGACAGCCGCCACAGCTTTTCCTTCGCCGACTACCACGACCCACGGCAGATGGGCGTCTCCAGCCTGCGTGTGATCAACGAGGATCGCGTCGACCCCGGCGCCGGTTTCCCGCCCCACGGTCACCGCAACATGGAGATCGTCAGTATCGTGCTGGATGGGGCCATGCAACACCGTGACAGTAGCGGTGGAGGTGCCGTGCTGCGGCCGGGCGAGGTGCAGTTGATGCACGCCGGTACCGGCGTCTCCCATAGCGAATTCAACGCCTCGGACAGCGAGCCGCTGCATTTCCTGCAGATCTGGATCCTGCCCACGGCCCCCGGTGGCCAACCCGGCTACGCGCAGCGAGCCTACTTCGAGGCCGGCGAGCAGTCGGCGATTCGCCGCATCCTCGATCCGGACGGTCGCGATGGCGCGCTGCCCATTCGCCAGGACGCATGCGCCTGGCAAGCCCGCCTGCAGGCCGGCGAACGCCTGGATCTGCCGCTGGAACCCCACCGACAGGGCTGGCTGCAGCTGGCCCGCGGCACCCTGGCCAACGGCGATTTGCAGCTGAAGGCCGGAGACGGCCTGCATATCCGCTGCCAGGCCTATCCATCGGTCCGGGCCATCAATGACGCCGAATTTGTGTTTTTCGACTTGGTTTGACGCCGAACCCGACACGGGCGTGCGGACAAGTCAGCTTATTTTCGTGACTTCACAGCAGACAGGGGGTATCTCCATGCAACATTTACTGTTCAACACCAACGCCAGCTTCGCGCCGCTGATCCTGCGGCTGGTCGCCGGCATCGTCTTCATTGCCCATGGCGCACAGAAACTGTTCGGATGGTTCGGTGGCAACGGCTTGGTCGCCACCGGCGAATGGATGGCCTCGATCGGCCTGCAGCCGGGATTTGTCATGGCCTTTCTCGCCGGCGCTGCGGAGTTCTTCGGCGGTATCGCGCTGATCCTGGGTCTGCTGACCCGCCCGGCCGCCGCCGCGCTGGCCTTCACGATGCTGGTGGCGACTGTCTGGGTGCACCTGGGCAACGGACTGTTCGTCTCCAACGGCGGCTACGAGTTCTCGCTGACGCTGCTGGCGGTATCCGCAGCTCTGATGCTGACCGGTGGTGGTCGCCTGTCACTGGATCGCCGGCTGGCCGCCTGAGCATCAATGCACTACGCTCCACGGGCGTCCGCGCGACGCCCGTTGTATCCCAGGGACAATTCCATCGAATCAGGAGACGCCTCATGACAGCCCCATTGCAGGACGAAGCACTGGACACCCTGTTCCGCAGCGCGCGCACCTTCAACGCCTGGCAGGATCGGGATGTGGCGGATGCCACACTTCAGAAGCTTTACAACCTGATGAAGATGGCTCCGACCAGCGCCAACTGCCAACCCGTGCGCCTGGTATTCGTGAAAGGAGATGCGGCCAAGCAGCGCCTGAAGCCGCTGCTCGCCGAGGGTAACCAGGATAAGTCCATGGCCGCACCGGTAACGGTGATCGTGGCTTACGACAGTCGCTTCTACGAGCACCTGCCGACGCTGTTTCCGCACACGGATGCGAAGAGCTGGTTCGAGGGCCAGCCGGAGAAGATCGCCGAAACCGCCTTCCGCAACGGCAGCCTGCAGGGCGCGTACCTGATCATGGCGGCGCGAGCACTGGGGCTGGACTGCGGGCCGATGTCGGGATTCGACGCCGATGGCGTTAACCAGGCCTTCTTCCCGGATGGCCGGTATCAGGCCAACTTCCTGGTCAACCTGGGCTATGGTGACAGCGCCGGCATGCACGAACGCGCCCCACGCCTGACCTTCGACGAGGCCTGCACGATTCTTTGATTGAACTGTTAGCGGCTTCGAGGCAGGGAGGCCGGGGGACGGCTCCGGAAACGGCGTGAACCCATCCCTGGGGCCTAGGGAATCACGGATCTATTCGCACGTCTGCGTTAGTGTCCGCATTTTTTCCGAGGCAGGGCGCGCTGCGCAGCGCCGCAGTCATTCTGCGGTCAAACAGCGCAACGCCGCAGGCGGGAAAAATGTGGCCCAACCCGAAGGGCCCGGAGGGAAATACCCCAGCCCATCTCACGATCACGCTAACATCCGCTCTGATGCGCCGAAAACCATCGCCTTCGATGCAGGGCAGGCAGAGGATGGCTGAACTCAGTCGTCGGCGAGCCGTGCCTTCGCCGCGTCGCGCACAGCAGGGTCGGCATCTTCCTGGATGATTTCGGACAGCAAGCGCTGACCGCTGGCCAGCCGGACCGCGGCGAGGCGGATTTCAGGTTCCCGCCCGCGGCGGGCAACGTGAGCAACAAGGGTAGGATCGTCGCATTCGGCCAGCAGGGTCTCGCGCTCGGTCAGCGACATGCCAGGGGCGCCACCCACCAGAAGGGTGCGCAAGCGATCGCCGGCCGCATCACGGACGCGTGGCTCCGGATCATGCCGCCAGACATGCAGTAGCGGTGCCGGCTGACACAAGTGACGAACCACACGTCGCCGCTGATCCGGATCCTCGCTGCGCAGCCCGGCATGCCCGACCGGTTCGGCACCGCGCCGGGAGCGGAACGACAGCAGGCGTCGCAACAGGGACCGCACGCGCTCTGATCAGCGGCGGTTGCGGCGTCCGGCCTGCAACTTCAGGCGCAGGGCGTTGAGCTTGATGAAACCGGCCGCATCCTTCTGATCGTAGGCGCCGGCGTCATCCTCAAAGGTGGCAATGCGCTCGTCGAACAGGCTGTCCGACGCCGACTTACGCCCGACCACCGACACCGCACCCTTGTAGAGCTTCAGCCGCACGACGCCGTTGACCACCTGCTGCGTGTGGTCGATCAGCGCCTGCATCGCCTCGCGCTCAGGGCTGAACCAGTAGCCATTGTAGATCAGCGAGGCATAGCGCGGCATCAACTCGTCCTTCAGATGCGCGGCCTCGCGGTCCAGGGTCAGCGACTCGATACCGCGATGCGCCTTCAGCAGGATCGTGCCGCCCGGGGTCTCATAGCAACCACGGGACTTCATACCCACATAGCGGTTCTCGACAATGTCCAGCCGACCGATGCCATTGGCGCCGCCCAGGCGATTGAGTTCCGCCAGCACTTCGGCCGGGGTCATTGCCTTGCCGTCGATGGCCACCACGTCACCGCGGCGGTACTCGAGTTCGATGTAGGTGGGCCTGTCCGGCGCCTGCTCCGGGCTCACCGACCAGCGCCACATGTCCTCCTCGGCCTCGGCCCAGGGATCCTCGAGGATGCCGCCCTCGTAGGAGATGTGCAGCAGATTGGCATCCATCGAATACGGCGAACCGCCCTGCTTCTTGCCCTCGATCGGGATGCCCCGCTTCTCGGCATAAGCGAGCAGCTTCTCGCGCGAGAGCAGGTCCCATTCCCGCCACGGCGCGATCACCTTGATGCCCGGCTCCAGGCCGTAATAGCCGAGTTCGAACCGGACCTGGTCGTTACCCTTGCCGGTGGCGCCATGGGACACGGCATCGGCACCGGTCTCGCGGGCGATCTCGACCTGGCGCTTGGCGATCAGCGGCCGGGCGATCGAGGTACCGAGCAGGTATTCCCCTTCGTAGATAGCGTTGGCGCGGAACATCGGATAGACGAAGTCGCGCACGAACTCCTCGCGCAGGTCCTCGATGTAGATTTCCTTCACGCCCAGCGACTTCGCCTTGGCCCGCGCCGGCTCCAGTTCCTCGCCCTGCCCCAGATCGGCGGTAAAGGTCACGATCTCGCAATCGTAGGTGTCCTTCAGCCATTCCAGGATCACCGAGGTATCCAGCCCGCCGGAGTAGGCGAGCACGACTTTCTTCACATCACTCATGGCGAGATGGCCCTCTGAAAACGCAAGTTCCTCAAAGCGCGCAATGATCGGCGCTCCCCTGATCAAGTGCAAGGTGCGCTTGGGGTCGGCGCTATCGGAACAACTACCACCATCCCGGTTGGCACAAAGTGCCGGGGGAGGAGAAGATTTTTCTCTGTTCCTGTTGAACCGGAGGTTCGTCAGAACAGAAAAAAGCTTGTCCTCACGCGGCACGGGGGCTCGACGCACGGACCAACCGCAATCTCGGGATGACAGGCATTCCACCCCGGAAACGCTGTAAACCCGTCCGTGGGCGCTCGACTGGCCGCGTCCCTGCGGCCGACGTTCCGCCGTGGAACACCTGTCACCCCGACCGGATCGGAGGCAACCGGACCCGGCAAACTGTCGCGGAGCCGGGGACTTTCCTATACTGTGCCGCCTCGCTCGCCACACCAGCACCGCACTTCATGGATCAACTCAGCATCACCCGCCCCGACGACTGGCATCTGCATGTACGCGACGGCACCGTTCTCAGCGACGTCGTGCCGTTCACCGCTCGGCGCTTCGGCCGCGCGATCATCATGCCCAACCTGACTCCGCCGGTGACCGATCCGGAAATGGCCGCCGCCTATCGCGAGCGGATCCTGGCGGCGATCCCGGAAGGCAGCGGTTTCCGGCCGCTGATGACGCTGTACCTGACGGATAACACACCGGCGGAGATGATCCGCGAGGCGGCGGCCGACGAACTGATCACCGCCGTCAAGCTGTACCCCGCAGGCGCAACCACCAACTCCGATGCCGGGGTCACCAACCTGGACCGCTGCGAGGACGTACTTTCGGAGATGGAAGAGACCGAACTGCCGCTGCTGGTGCACGGCGAGGTCACCCACGGCCCGGTCGATATCTTCGACCGGGAGCGGCGCTTTATCGACGAGCGCTTGATGCCGCTGCTGCAACGCCACCCCGGCCTCCGGCTGGTGTTCGAGCACATCACCACCGCCGATGCCGTGGAATTCGTGCGCCACGCCGGACCCAATGTCGGCGCCACGATCACGCCGCAGCATCTGCTGTTCAACCGGAACCACATGCTGGTCGGCGGAATCCGGCCCCATTATTACTGCCTGCCGATCCTCAAACGCGAGACCGATCGTGAGGCCCTGCTGGATGCGGCGACCTCCGGCGACCGAAGCTTCTTCCTCGGCACCGATAGCGCGCCCCATGCCCAGGGCGACAAGGAATCCGCCTGCGGCTGTGCCGGCTGTTTCTCCGCGCCGGCCGCCATCGAACTCTATGCCGAGGCCTTCGAAGCGGCCGGTCGCCTGGATCGGCTGGAAGGCTTTGCCAGCCATTTTGGTGCCGATTTCTATCGCCTGCCCCGCAACACTGATCGCATCACGCTGCGCCGGGAACCCTGGCGAATCCCGACTGACTACTCTTTCGGATCGGCGCGGATCGTGCCCCTGCGAGCGGGTGAAACCCTGCAGTGGCAACTGGACGGCGAGCAGGAAGGCGCGGCATGAGCAAGGCAGGAAACGACACCAGCGTGGAATCAACCACTGCCGCCACGGGCGGCAGCCCGATTGCAAGCCGATTTCGCAGCTTTCTGCCTGTGGTGGTGGATGTCGAAACCGGCGGCCTGAACTGGAACACCGACGCACTGCTGCAGGTGGCGGCCGTCATTCTGCGCATGGATGACCAGGGTCGCATGTATCCGGCCGAGACCCATTCCTGCCACGTGCAGCCGTTCGAGGGTGCGAACATCGACCCCAAGTCCCTGCAGATCAATGGCATCGATCCGCACCACCCGCTACGCATCGCCTACAGTGAGCAGGATGCACTGGGTCGAATCTTCAAGCCGATCCGCCAAGAGATTCGGGACACCGGCTGCACCCGGGCGATTCTGGTCGGACACAACGCCACCTTCGATCTGTACTTCATGAACGCCGCGGTGGAGCGCGCCGGCATCCGCCGCAACCCGTTCCACCCCTTCGGCAGCTTCGACACCGCCACCCTCGGCGGCCTGGCCTACGGCCAGACCGTCCTGGCCCGGGCAGTCAAGGCCTCAGGCGCCGAATGGCACGGCACCGAGGCCCATTCGGCGATCTACGATGCGGAAAAGACGGCCGACCTCTTCTGCAACATCGTCAATGCATGGGATGAGAAAATTGGGATACCTGGCGCGCGCTAGGGCGCGCCAGAGTTTAACGTTTAAAG
>NZ_JALPKO010000002.1 GCF_023195885.1 Methylonatrum kenyense | reverse complement strand
CGGGCGGGTGGCGCACCCCCGCCAGGGGCCAAAACCGGCCGGCCCCCCTGTGTTGGGCCGCATTTTTCCCGACTGCTGCGTTGCGCTGCTTGACCGCAGAATGACTGCGGCGCTGCGCAGCGCGCCTTGCCTCGGAAAAAATGCGGACTCCAACGCAGACGTGCGAATAAATCAGCGTTTCCCTAGGCTACTTCTGCACCCAGTTGCCGCCACGATCCTGGTAGTACCAGCCCGAACGGGCATTCGCGACCCAGCGTTCGGCAAACGTGCGACGGATATCGGATTCCCATTCCGGGTGACCATTGGCGACCGCGATCTGCCGGTACAGGGCATTACGGTCGCTGTTCTCGTCAGACACCAGCTGCCGCACCGCATTGCGGTCCGCCAGCGGTATCTCGCCCTGGTCCCGGACCTCGACCAGGCCATTCCGGGTCAGGCCGACCGCGCCTGCGTCGTACCAGGGACGCAGGCGGCTGTGACGGGATTCCATCGACGCGGTCAGTTGGCGAATCGCCGGCGAACTGATATCCAGATCCGGCTCGGCGGCCCGGGCCTCGGATACCATGCGCCCAAGCATGACGATCAATGCCGGGGGCCGCGACTCCTGACGGCTTTGCGGTCCGGGATCTGCTGCCGGCGGGCCCTCCGACGGCCGGTTCTCCCGGCCCCAGACATCATGGATGATTCGGTCCGCCGCCTGTTCGGCCGCGGCAGCCGGGAAGTACACGTTGATCGTGACGCAGGCCGCCAACCAGAACATGGCCATGACCAGCGGAAACAATCTTAATCCCTGAAGCATTTGATCCACCCTCGATGTTGGCGGGCACCGGCATGTCAGCAAATCGCCGTTTCCCCAGCGCAGAGTATGCCAACAAACCTTGCTGGATTATGAATCAATCTGTCAGCGACCCAAATGCTCGCGCAGAAACGCATCCAAACCATCCATGTAGCGCTCCCGATTCCGCAGGAAGCCGGTGTTGTGATCACCACGCAGCTCGAGAAAGCTCTTCGGTTCCGGTGCCGCCTGGTACAGTCTCTCGCCGTGGGCGAACGGGATAATCTCGTCTTCCGGGCTGTGGATCACGAGTACCGGCGTCCGGCTCTCCGCCAGCGCTGCCCGGGTGTCGTATTCCAGACGTGCCAGCCAGCGCACCGGGTAGATGGGGTACAACTCTGCGGCCAGATCCGGGGCGGAGGTGAATGCGGATTCGACGATCACCCCGGCCAGGGCCTCCTCGGCGGCCACCCCGGCGGCCAGGGCGCCGCCCAGGGAACGGCCGAAAACGGCGATCTCGTCGGCGCCGCGTCCCCGCTCCTCGAGCAGGTAATCCAGCGCCACGCGGGCATCCTGTTGCAGCCCCGGCTCACTGGGCCGGCCCTCGCTCTGGCCGTACCCCCGGTAGTCGATAATCAGCACCTCAAGACCCAGCTCGTGGAAGATCTCCAGCGAGTCCAGCCGATGACTGATGTTGCCGGCATTGCCGTGCAGAAACAGCAGCGTGCCGCGGGGTTTCTCGTGGGGCAGAAACCAGCCGTGCAGACGCAGCCCGTCAGGCGTCTCCAGCGTCACATCCTCGTAGTCCAGCCCGATCCGCTCCGGTGTCGCGGTGAGCTCCCGGCCCGGCACGCCGGGCAAGTGGGCAAGCCGGTCCTGAAACAGATACAACAGGACCAGCGGGACAAGGTAGGCGAGCGCCAGACCCAGCAGGAGAATCTTCAGCATTCGCGGCATGACCAGGGCAATCCGGAAGTAACAGAAGCCAGACCCATGCTACCGTTTCCGTATGCGAATGCATGTCGGATTCACACTGATCCTGCTCCTCGTTGGCAGCGTATTACTTGCCGGATGCGAGTCCCCCGGGCGCGCGACGGATGCCGCCCTGCTGCTGGGCGACGTGCGCGCAGGAGCCGAGGACAGTCGCCTGAAACGGCGCACCGAGACGCCTGAGCGGCAAACCGTACGCTACGAGTACGGCGACGAGGAGCGGGTTGCCGACCTCTACCGCAGCGGCGACTCGGCCCGCGGACGGCTGATTCTGGTGCATGGCTTTACCGAGCAGGGTCGGCGTGATCCACGGCTGGTCGAGTTCGCCCACAGCATGGCACGCATCGGCTTCGAGGTCATCGCGCCGGAAGTCCCCGGGCTCACCGACCTTTCCATCAGTCAGGATGAAAGCCGGGTGATTGCGGACACCGTGCGCCACGCAAGCGATGACGGGGCACCGGTGGCGCTGGCCGCGATCAGCTTCGCCGTGGGTCCGGCAATGCTCGCCGCCATGGAGGAAGACACTGCCGAGGCGGTGGATATCATCCTCGCCGTTGGCCCCTATTACGACCTGGTGGACGTCATCCGCTACGCCAGCACCGGCGACGACCCCGGCCTTGCCGAGGACGAGGACGCCATGCAGCCGCGTCCGGAAGGCCGCTGGATCATCCTGCTGGCGCAGCGTCACCGACTGGATGACGCGAACGACCGGTCACTGCTCCGCGAAATCGGCGAACGCCGGCTGGAAAACCCAAGGGCCGAAATCGAAGATCTGGCCGACCAGCTCGGTGCCGATGGCCGTGCGCTGCTGGAGCTGGTGCGCAACGAGGACCCCGAGGCCGTCGACGAGCTGATCGCTGCGCTGCCGTCGGCAATTCGTGACGACCTGTCGGCGCTGAATCTGGCGGAACGGGACCTGTCTCCGTTGCGGGCGCGAATGATCCTGATCCATGGGCCCGAGGACCGGGTCATCCCGATCAGTCACAGCGAGCGGCTCAGGCAGGCACTGCCGGAGGGTCAGGCGCGGCTCTATCGCGCCGGCGGGCTGGACCACGTCGATGTGTCCACCGGCTTCTTTGATGGCATCCAACTGTGGCGCGCTACCCGGCACCTGCTGCGCCTGGCCGACGAGCGTGGCCGGGAGTAACAGCCGGTGACATGCCGCCCCCCGGGATTTGAACTCGGGGCTGCAGATCCGCTCCATTCAACAGGTACACACGATCAGTGGCGCCGCCTGGCGTACCGTCAACATGGCTTGCAAGCCTGCGCCGTGGTTCACATTTTTTCCGTGGAGCGGTGCGCTACCTTTAGCCACAACAGATTGATAAAGACGCCGATTCAACCCCTGACCGGGTTGTAGTTCGCACCAGGAAGCTTTAAGAATCCATGAAGACAATGTGCATCACTGCCGGTATTGTCGGTGCGTTACTGCTCTCCGGGGTTGCGCAGGCGGAACTGTACCGATGGGTCGATGAGGACGGCGAAGTCCATTACAGCGACCGATTGCCACCCGAGCGGGCACCAGAGGAACGGCGAGTTTTCTCCCGCGACGGCGATACCCTGCGGGATGTCGACCGGATGCCGACGGCGGAGGAACTGGAGGCGCTTGAAGAGGCACGCAAGGCTGCGGAAGACGCGCAGCAGCGCGAGCAGGAGCAGCACCGACTGCAGGCTGAATACGATGAGATGCTGCAACGCAGCTACACCAGTGTGGAGGACCTGGAACGCAGTCGGGAGCGCCGAATTCAGCCATTGCAAACCCGCCTGGACAATGCCGAGCGGCGCCGGCAGCGTCTGGATAACCGGATCGACGAGCTACGTGAGTCGGCGGCCGAAGCCGAACGCGGTCAACGCGACGTGGCACCGTATGAACGGCGCCTGCGCCAGGCGCGCCAGTTGCGCGAGCGCGAGGACGAGCGAATTCGGCAACGGCAGGAAGAAATCGACACGGTAAACACGGAGTTCGATCGTCACCTGGAGCGCTTCCGGATTCTGCTGGGCGAGTCCCGTTAGGACGGCTCAACCGCTGCGCCGCGGCTCGCCGCATCGCGGCGGCCCCTGGATCAGGGTACCGACACCACTGTCGGTAAACAGCTCCAGCAGTACCGCATGGGTGACGCGACCATCGATGATGTGCGCCGCCTGAACGCCGTTCTGCACCGCCTCCAATGCACAGCGAATCTTCGGCAGCATGCCGCCGTGGATCGTACCGTCCCCGATCAGCGCCTGGACCCGCGCGGCATCCAGCCCGGTCAGCAGCTCGCCGTCCGAATCCAGCAGGCCGGCGGTATTGGTCAGCAGGATCAGCTTCTCCGCCTGCAGCACCTCGGCCAGGCGTCCGGCCACCAGATCAGCGTTGATGTTGTAACTGCGGCCGTCGTCACCAACGCCGATGGGTGCGATCACCGGAATGAAGGCGCCGCTGTCGAGCATGTCGACCAGCCCCGGGTCGATGGCCGCAACCTCGCCCACCTGGCCGATGTCGCGCGCGGGATCGCTGTCGCTGTCGGCCAAGGTCAGCTTTCGCGCCCGGATCAGCCCGCCGTCCTTGCCGCTGAGGCCAACCGCGCGGCCGCCCTGGCTGTTGATCAGCTGCACGATTTCCTTGTTGACCAGGCCACCCAGCACCATCTCGACCACGTCCATGGTCTCGTTATCGGTGACCCGCATGCCATCGACGAACCGGCTCTCCTTGCCGATGCGCTGCAGCAGACTGCCGATTTGCGGCCCGCCGCCATGGACAACCACCGGCCGGAAACCGACCAGTTTCATCAACACGATATCGCGCGCAAAACTGCGCTTGAGTTGCTCGTCAACCATCGCATTGCCACCGAACTTGACCACGATGGTGCGACCGCGAAAGCGCTGGATGTATGGCAGCGCCTCGGTCAGGACCCGGGCGACTTCCGCCGCTTCGCTGGGGCTGTGACTCATGCCTGTCTCCGTCTTGAGTTCCCTGTCAGAAACCGGGTTCGGTGCCCGGGCTGGCCTCCGCCAGCAGCTCCCTGAAGGCCGTCTTGATCCGCTCCAGCGCTGCTTCGTTGTCGGCCTCGAAGCGCAGCACCAGGCAGGGTGTGGTATTCGATGAGCGAACCAGGCCCCAGCCGTCGCTGAAATCCACCCGCAGGCCATCGATGGTCGTGACCCGGGCGTCGGGGAAACGCGCCCGCCGCATCAGGCGCTCGATGACCCGTGGCGGCTCGCCCTCCTCGAGCTGAACCTTCAGTTCCGGCGTACTGACGGTTTCCGGCAATTCGGCGAAAACCTCGGTACTGGGCCGCGGGTCATGGGCCAGGATCTCGAGCAGCCGCGCCGCCGTGTACATGCCGTCGTCGAAACCGTCCCAGCGGTCATTGAAGAAGATGTGCCCGCTCATCTCGCCGGCCAGTGGCGCACCGGACTGCTTGAGCTTGGCCTTGATGATCGAGTGCCCGGTCCGCCACATCACCGGCACACCGGCGTGTTTCTCGATGATTCGCGCCAGATGCGCCGAACACTTGACGTCGAAAATGATGTCCGCGCCCGGCTTCACCGCCAGAATCTCCCGCGCGTAGAGCATCAGCTGCCGATCCGGCCAGATGATCTTGCCGCCGCCGTCAACGACACCCAGCCGGTCACCATCACCGTCAAACGCCAGGCCGACATGTGCATCCACCTCGGCGACCTTCTCGATCAGTGTTTGCAGGTTGGCCGGATCGGCGGGATCCGGGTGGTGGTTGGGGAAGCTGCCATCCACCTCGCAGAACAACTCATGCACTTCGCAGCCAAGTTCCCGCAACAGCCGCGGAGCGATACTGCCGGCAACACCATTGCCGCAGTCGACCACGACCCGCAACGGGCGCGTGAGCCTGACGTCGGCCAGGATGCGCTGCAGATAATCCGGCACCACATCCAGCAGGCGCAGATCGCCGGCCACCGGCGCCCGCACCAGACGACCATCCTGCAAGCGGTCGTACAAACCGGCGATCGCATCGCCGGACAGGGTCTCGCCGCCCAGCATGATCTTCAGGCCATTGTAATCCGGAGGATTGTGGCTGCCGGTCACGACCACCCCGGATCCGGTCTGCAGATGGTAGGTGGCGAAGTACATGACCGGAGTCGGCACCTGACCGATATCGATGACGTGGATACCGGCACTGCGCAAACCCTCGCCCAGGGCCTCGGCCAGCGCCGGGCTGGATTCACGACCGTCCCGTGCCACCACCAGGGTGTCCAGATCCCTGTCCACCGCCTCGCTGCCGATGGCGCGGCCGATTTCCTGCACCACAGCCTCATTCAGACCGGCATCGACGCGGCCACGGATATCGTAGGCGCGAAACAGGTCACGCCGGATTTCGGGCGATGGCCGCACCATGGTTTCCGTGTCTGGCTCCTGTGTCATGGCAATCTCCCTGGTGCCCTTCTCAACTGATGGGCTGCCCGGCCGGCGAGCGGCCGCCGGCGTGGCCGCGGCGCGTCCGGGTGCCGCTGCAAGCAGGTGCAGGATGGCCAGCACGGCAAGCAGCGTGGCGAAAAGGAACAGCGGCGAGGATAGCGCCGGCCGCGCCTCGGGCGCCAGGGGCTCGCTGGCCTGCAACAGCCACGGCGTTCCGCCCACCGGAACCCGCTCGGCGGAGTCCGGGGACTCCCCTACCTCACCCAGCAGACGAACCACTCGTCCGTCCTCAGTCTGCTGAAATAACGCCACGTCCGGACCACCGGCTGGCGCCCGGTCGAGCTGACGCTCCAGCCAGGCAATGGGTTGACGCAGTACCAGGTGCGCCCGCGGTTCGCCGGCAAACGACACGGTCCGCAGGAAATACACCACGACCTCGCCGTCCGCCAGCCGATGGGCCTCGGGCGGTACCCGCTCGGCACCCTCTTCCGACCGTTGCAGCATGTCATGCAGCGCGAAACCGATCGGCGGCACCGCCCGCGGCATCGGCTCATCGATCCCGAGCGGCAACAACCACAGGGTATTCAGTTCGTCGGCGAGTTCGGCCGGCAAACGGCGATTGACAGTCCGGCGTTGCACCACCGGATCCTCGGCCCGCTGTTCCAGCCAGCGCTCACTCCAGGCCACGGCATCGGCAACCGCAGTCGCCTGTGCCTGCATCTGCAACATGCGAATCTCGAGAGCCTGGTCCTGCAGACGCGCCGCCGTCCGTTCCTCACCGTACCAGACCGCCAGCGGCAGCAGCATAAACAACAGGATCAGACCTGGCCGCAGCCACCAGCCGTAATGAGGGTTGCACCGGGGCACCGTTCAGTCAGTCCCCGTGTGGCCGAAGCCGCCGTCAGCACGCGTCGAGGTATCGAAGCTGGCGACCCGCTCAAGGCGCGGCCGCAACACGGGCACGAAGACCAGTTGCGCGATGCGTTCGCCCGCGGCAATGGCATAGCCCTGCTGGCCACGGTTCCAGCAGGAGACGAAAAGCTGGCCCTGGTAGTCGGAATCGATCAGCCCCACCAGGTTGCCTAGCACGATGCCGTGCTTGTGGCCGAGGCCGGAGCGCGGCAGGATCACGGCCGCCACATTCGGATCGCCGATGTGGATCGCCAGGCCGGTCGGAATCAGCAGCGTCTGCCCCGGCGCCAGCTCCGTATCCGCGTCCAGGCAGGCCCGAAGGTCAAGCCCGGCAGAGCCGTCGGTGGCGTAGTCCGGCATCGGGAATTCCTGGCCCAGGCGGGAATCGAGCACCTGCATCTGAACGGTTTGCAGCATTCCTACTCCTTGCTCATTCGGTCGGCGACAAAGGCAATCAGTTCGTCGGCAACCTGGGCCTTCGAGGCCGGACCAAGCCAGCAATCACCGTCCTGCCAGCGCAGCCACAGGCGGTTGCTGTCGACGTCGAAACCACTGTCCGGCTGGCCGACAAGATTGCCGGCGATCAGATCCAGCCCCTTGCGCCGACGCTTGTCCTCGGCATGCCCCTGCAGGTCTTCCGTCTCGGCCGCGAAACCCACCGTGAACGGGCGTGGCGAGGCAGCGGCGACGCTGGCGAGAATATCCGGATTGCGTTCCAGTTCCACCTGCATTTGTTGCTCGCGCTTCTTGATCTTCCCCGAGGCCACCTGAGCCGGCCGGTAGTCCGCCACGGCGGCACAGCCGATGAACAGGTCACAACCATCAAGCAGGGCCTGCACCGCATCATGCATCTCGCCGGCAGTCTCGACATCGGTGCGCCGCACGCCGGGAGGGGTTTCCAGTGCTACCGGACCGCTGACCAGTTCCACATCGGCGCCCGCGTCGCGGGCAGCTGCCGCCAGCGCAAAGCCCATGCGGCCGGAGCTTCGGTTGCTGATGAAGCGCACCGGGTCCAGCGCCTCGCGGGTTGGTCCCGCCGTGACGACAACGCGCCTGCCCTGCAGCGGCCGCGGCCCGAACAGTCCACCCACGTGGCGCACCAGCTCCAGCGGTTCCAGCATGCGGCCCGCCCCCTGCTCGCCACAAGCCTGATCACCAACCGCCGGCCCGAATACGGCAACCCCGCGTCGTTCGAGCAGCGATACATTGTCTCGCACCGCGGGATGCAGCCACATCACGCGGTTCATCGCCGGCGCCACCGCCAGCGGGGCCTCGGTAGCCAGACACAGCGTGGTCAGCAAGTCATTCGCCTGCCCGTGGGCCAGCCGCGCAAGCACATCGGCGCTCGCCGGTGCCACCAGCACCGCATCGGCCCAGCGGGCGAGCGCGATATGCCCCATCGCCGCCTCGGCCTCGGGGTCCAGCAGACTTGTGTGCACGGGCTGCCCGGAAACCGCCTGGAACGTGAGCGGGGTGACGAACTCGGTGGCGGCCCGGGTCATGACAACCCGCACCTCGGCACCGGCCTCACGCAGCCGGCGCACCAGGTCCGCGCTCTTGTAGGCGGCAATGCCACCGGTGACGCCAAGAATGATATGCCGCTGCCGCAGCGCGCTTTCCGTCATGTCCGCATCCGTTATTGCGACAGAGATAGGCTGATCCACCCTCGCCCCCGATACGGTCGGCAGCGATGCGGGCGAGACCAGCCGCACTCAGTTTAGGGAAACTCGCGACCGCCGGCACCTGCGGCGGCCAGGGCGGCATTCAACGGCTGATGTCCGGCTGCTCCCAGGGCACCGACACCTGCAGGCGGTCACGCAGATCCCCCTCGGACAGAGCCTGAAGTTCCTGCTGGGCGTCGAGCCGCGTTTCGGCAGCGAGCATCGCCTTGCGAACCTCGCTGCCACCGTCCGGCACCAGCAGCACCACGAGCATGCCATAGGATTCCCGGCCGACGCTGGCGGTCCAGGAACGTCCCTGCTCGTCAACAAAGACCCGCATCAGTATTTCCCTTAAAACATGCCGCGTTCGGCCAGCGAGACCGGTTCGCCATCGCCAATCACGAAATGGTCGAGCAGACGGATATCCACCAATCCCAGGGCATCGCGCAGGCGTTCTGTAATCCGCTGGTCGGCGCCGCTGGGCTCGGCCACGCCGGAGGGGTGGTTGTGCGCCACGATCACCGCCGCCGCATTCAGTGCCAGTGCGCGTTTCACGACTTCCCTCGGATGCACGCTGGCTGCGTCAATGGTGCCACGAAACATCTCCTCGAATCGCAGGACACGGTGCCGATTGTCGAGAAACAGCGCCGCGAACACCTCATGCGGATAGTGTCGCAGACGCGCCTTCAGGAAGGTCGCGGACTGGCGTGGCGAGGTCAGGCTCTCGCCACGCTGCAGTTCGCCATGCAGATGGCGACGAGCGATCTCGAGTACTGCCTGAAGCTGCGAGAACTTGGCGTCACCGAGTCCGGGGGAGGCGCAGAATGTCGCGCGATCCGCCTCGAGCAGCGGCCGAAGGCCACCGAACTGCTGCAACAGCCGGCGTGCCAGCTCGACGGCACTGCAACCGGAGATACCGGTGCGCAGGAAAATGGCAAGCAGCTCGGCATCCGATAACGCCGCCGGCCCCTGCGCAAGTAGGCGCTCCCGCGGCCGCTCGGATGCCGGCCAGTGGTTGATGCCCATAGAGACGTTCTCCTTCCCTGGAGCCACGCCGCGCCGGACATCCTGTCCGGCGAATCCCTGAGCCGCGCTAGCGGCCCGGGTTACGCCATCGCGGCGCGCAATTTGCTCATGGCGTTCTTTTCAAGCTGCCGGATCCGTTCGGCCGACACCTGATACTGATCCGCCAGTTCCTGCAAGGTGGTCTTGTCATCCAGCAGCCAGCGGCGCTGGACGATATCGCGGCTGCGTTCGTCCAGCCCGTCCAGGGCCTGCCGCAGGGAACTGGTCTGATGCGCCTCCCAGTCCGCCTGCTCGGTGGCAGCCGCCGGATCCAGCGAGCCGTCCTGCAGGAATGCCGCTGGCGAGCGCACCACGGCGTCCTCGTCATCGGACTCCGGCTGCGGGTCGAAGGCAACGTCGTGGCCACTGAGCCGCGACTCCATCTCCATCACCGTCTCCGGCTTGACACCCAGATCCCCGGCGACTCGATTGACCTCATCGGCGGAAAGCCAGCCGAGGCGCTTCTTCGAACTGCGGAGGTTGAAGAACAGCTTGCGCTGCGCCTTGGTCGTGGCGACCTTGACGATACGCCAGTTGCGCAGGATGTATTCGTGAATCTCGGCCCGGATCCAGTGTACGGCAAAGGACACCAGCCGCACCTTCACCTCCGGGTCGAAGCGCTTCACCGCCTTCATCAGGCCGATGTTGCCTTCCTGGATCAAATCCGCCAGCGGCAGGCCGTAGCCGTTGTAGCCACGGGCGATATGAACCACGAAACGCAGGTGCGCCAGGACGAGCTGACGCGCGGCGTCCAAATCGTCGTTCTGCCGATAGGCGATGGCCAGCGACTGCTCGTCCTCGACGCTCAGCACCGGGATCTGGTTGACGGCCTGGATGTAGGCCTCTTCGCTGCCGGAGCGCAGGGGCAGCTGCTGGTAATTTGTCGTCGTCAAGGCGGTCGACATGGTCATTCACCCCCGAATGAATTCAATGTGCGTAGTTTAGCAGTCTGGGGGTTAGAGTGCTAAATGCGGAAAGGGTTCGGGTTTCACTGCAGGATCAAGAGTGTTCAGGCTTCAGTTTTCAGTGTTCAGAAAGACTCCCCGTCAGATCACGGAATAATGCTCCCGACCGATGATGGCGCTCCACTATGCCGGAGCCTCGACGTCAATGTTTGTCTGAAAACTGAACACTGAAAACCGAACACTTGGTCTTTCCCATCACTTCGGCTCAATCGCCGCCAGGTGCCGGCCTACCGCTAGCCAGGAGCCGGTCAGGCCGAGGGCGATGCCGGCCAGGCAGAGCAGTCCGAAGCCCGTGGCACCGGGACCGACCAGGATCGGGCCGGTCTGGTAGAGCCGGGCCAGTTCCGAGGCCGGGCCGGCCAGGGCCAGTCGGACGCCGCCGACCAGCGCCGCCGCCGTCAACCCACCCAGGAGTCCGTACCAAAGACCTTCATACAGGAACGGTCGGCGGATAAAGCCGTCCGTGGCGCCTATCAGCTTGGCGATGACGATCTCTTCGCGCCGGTTCTGGATTGCCAGGCGAATGGTGTTCCCGACCACCAGCACCACGGTCAGGCCGAGCAGACCGGCCACCAGCCAGACCGCACGCCGCAACAATTCGGAGATGCGCTGCAGACGCTCGACCCAGGCCAGGTCCAGGCGCACGGTATCGACCTCCGCCTCCGCCTCGATCTCGGAACCCAGGACCTGCAGCGCCTCGGCATCGAGGCCCGGATCCGGAACCAGCACGATCACCGCCGGTAGCGGATTCTCGTCCAGCAAATCCAGAGCCTCGTCCATGCCGGCCATGCGCCGGAAATCCTCCAGCGCCTGCTCCGGCGGGATTATCGTGCTGGCCTGTACCGGCGGCCGCTGGGCAAATTCGTCGGCCAGTTCTTGAACGCGGGACGATTCCACCTCCAGACCGAGAAACACGGACAGTGATGCGCCGCGATCCCAATCGGCACTCAGACGCTCGACGTTTTGCAGCATCAACAGAAAAAGCGCCGGCAGGGCAAGCGAAATGGCAAGTACGCCGACCGTCATCAACGCCGACAGCGGCATACGCGCCAACCGCCCAAGCGAGCCCAGCAGGGCCCGGCCGTGGGCGGTCAGCCAGGCCGAGAGTCCGCCCCGCATTCGGGCCAGAATGCCTCGCTGGCGGCGGGCGGCGCCACGGGCGGGTCTGGGAGTCGGGCGCCTCATGCGCGCACTCCGCCGGCGACATCCGGGTCCAGCCGGCCATCGCAAAGTCCGATCCGGCGGAAGCCGAGCCGACCCACCAGTTCCAAATCGTGGCTGGCGATCAGCGTGGTCACACCGACCCGGTTGAACTCGACAAACAACTGCATGATTTCGCCGGACAGGCCGGGATCGAGGTTGCCTGTGGGTTCGTCGGCAAGCAGGATCGGAGGCCGCGTGACCACGGCACGGGCTATCCCGACCCGTTGCTGCTCGCCACCGGACAGGGTCACCGGATAGTACCGTTCACGGCCGAGAAGCCCGACCTTGTCCAGCGCCGCGCGCACACGGCGGGCGATTTCCCGGTGATCGGCGATGCCGTTGATGATCAATGGCAGGGCCACGTTGTCGAACACGGTGCGGTCATGCAGCAGCCGGTGATCCTGGAAGATCATGCCGATCCGGCGCCGCAGGTAGGGTATATGCCGCCGCCGCAAACGTGACAGGTCGATCTCGGCCACACGGATATGGCCGCGACTCGGTCGCTCGAGCAGCGCGATCAATCGCAGCAGCGTACTCTTGCCGGCGCCGGAGGGGCCGGTCAGGAAGGCAAGCTCGCCCTGCTCCAGCTCGAAACTGAGATCCTGCAGCGCCTCGAAACCGCCGTCATAGCGCTTTCCGACATGCTCGAAACGGATCATGCTCGGGCGGCCCCGTCCTCCTCCTTGAGCACGTCACCGAGCAAGGCATCAACGAAATCGGCGGCGTCGAACGGGCGCAGATCCTCGACCCCCTCGCCCACACCGATGAACCGGATCGGAAGACCGAGTTGCTGGGCCATCGCGAAGATCACGCCGCCCTTGGCGGTGCCATCCAGCTTGGTCAGCACCAGGCCGCTGACGCCCACCGCCTCATGGAAATGCCGCGCCTGCGACAGGGCGTTCTGGCCGGTGCCGGCATCGACCACCAGCAGCGTCTCGTGCGGGGCCGTCTGGTCCAGCTTGCCCAGCACGCGCCGCACCTTGCGCAGTTCGTCCATCAGGTTGCTCTGGGTATGCAGGCGACCGGCGGTGTCGGCGATCAGCACATCGGCGCCGCGGGCCTGCCCCGCCTGCAGGGCATCGAAGATGACCGAGGCGGAATCGGCGCCACTGTGCTGGGCAATGACCGGAATATCGGTGCGTTGTCCCCAGCGTTGCAACTGCTCCACGGCGGCGGCGCGAAAAGTGTCGCCGGCGGCCAGCAGCACCTTGTGACCCTCGCCTTTCCAGCGACTGGCGAGTTTGCCGATGGTGGTGGTCTTGCCGACCCCGTTGACCCCCACCGTCAGCACCACCCAGGGGCGATGACTCGCCGGATCCGGCACCAGCGGCGCCTCGCAGGGCTGCAAAATGGCCAGCATGTCCTCGCGTAGCGCCCGCATCAGGCTGTCCATGTCCTGCAGCTCGCTTCGCTTGAGGCGGGCCGTCATGTCATCGATGATGCGGCTGGTGGCCTCGACACCGACGTCGGCCATCAGCAACCGGGTCTCGAGTTCCTCCAGCAGGTCCTCGTCAATCGACTTGCGACCGAGAAAGACTGTTGCCAAACCCTCGGTCAGACCACTCCGCGTCTTGCCCAGACGCTCCCGCAGGCGGCCGAAGAAGCCCGGCCGCGAGGGCTCCTCCGTCTGGCTGGCGGGGCCGGCATCCTGTTTTCCGCGCTTTCTGAAACCTAGCATTGCTCTCACGGTCACTACGGTGGCTGGTGTGCGTATCCTATCACCGAGATTAGCCCGCGGGAGTCAAGACTTATGAACGGCATGCTGCAGCGGATCTGGCGTCCACTCGGACTGCTCCTGGCCGCCGTCCCCCTTGCCGCCGCCGCCGTCGATGGCGGCGTCCATGAATACACGCTGGACAACGAAATGCGCCTGCTTGTGAAGCCGGACGAACGTGCCCCGGTGGTGGTCACGCAGCTCTGGTTCCCGGTGGGCTCCAGCCATGAACCGACCGGGCTGACCGGCATTTCCCACGTGCTGGAGCACATGATGTTCAAGGGCACGAAGAATCGGGAGACAGGCAGTTTTTCGCGCATCATCTCGCGCGAGGGCGGCCGGCTGAATGCCTTCACCGGACAGGACTTCACGGGCTACCACGAACAGCTTGGCGCCGACCGCCTGGAGATTGCCCTGGAGTTGGGCGCCGACCGCCTGGCCAACATCCAGTTCGACGAGGACGAGTACGCCCGCGAGCTAGAAGTGGTCAACGAGGAACGCCGTGAACGGGTCGACGACAATCCGCTGGGCGTCGCCCGCGAACGATTCAACGCCATGGCCTGGAACACCAGTCCGTACCGGCAGCCGATCATCGGCTGGCAGCATGACCTGGACCAGCTCTCGCTGGATGACGTCAAGCAGTGGTACGAGGACTGGTACGGCGTCAACAATGCCATCCTGGTGGTTGCCGGCGACGTGGATCCGGATGCGGTTCACGAGCTGGTCAAGGAGCATTTCGGCCCGCTGGAACCGCGGCCCACGCCGGAGGTGAAGGAACAGCCCGAAATACCCGGACTCGGTGAGAAACGCGCCAGCCTGCGGATCACCAATGCAACGCCCTATCTGATGATGGGCTACCACGTGCCGTCGCTGGCGACCGCCGAGGAGCGCGAGAAATCGTATGCCCTGAGCCTTCTCGCCAGCATCCTCGACGGCGGCGAGAGCGCCCGGCTGCCGCAACGGCTGGTGCGGGATGACGAGGTTGCGAGCAGTGTCAGTGCGGGCTATCGGGGCCTGGCGCGGCTGGACACCCAGTTCTCGCTCAACGGCCGACCGGCGCGGGACGGCAGCCTGGACGAACTGGAAGAGGCGCTTCGCGCGGAGGTCAAACGCATCATCGAGGATGGCGTCGACGAGGAGGAACTGGAGCGCGCCCGCGTCCAGGCCCGGGCCGACTACGTCTACCGGCTGGATTCCGTGTTCTACCAGGCCATGGAGATCGGCCTGCTGGAAACCGCCGGTCTCGGCTGGCAGGTGATGGAGGAATTCCAGCAGGCCATCGAGGACATCACGCCGGAGCAGATCCAGGAGGTTGCAGCGCGTTACCTGGTGGAAGACCGACTCACCGTGATGCATGTGTTGCCGGCCGAGGACGATGGTCCCGGCCGCATGCCGATGATGCCATCCCCCGCCGGTGATGCCGGCGGCGCACCCGCTGACGACGCCGGATATTGAGGCCACGACTTATGCGACTGATGACACCGCGCGGATCGCTGCTGCTTCTCCTGTGCGCCATGCTGGGCCTACTGCTTGCCGGCCGCGCGCTGGCGGGCGGGCCAGAAATCCAGCACTGGACCACAGACGACGGCCTGGACGTGTACTACGTGCAAACCGACATCCTGCCGCTGGTGGACATGAGCCTGATGTTCGATGCGGGCAGCGCCCGCGACGGCGATCTGCCCGGACTTGCGGCACTGACCAGTAATCTGCTTGGCGAGGGCGCGGACGGCCTGGATGCCGGTGAAGTCGCCCGCCTGTTCGAGGACCAGGGCGCACGCTTCTCCACCAGCAGCGGTCGCGACTATGCCTCGGTGGAACTGCGCAGCCTGAGCGACGGCGACACCCTGGATGCGGCCCTCGACACGCTGACACGCGTGGTGGCGAAGCCGGATTTCGACGCCGACGTGCTGGACCGCCAGCGGCGGCGCATGCTGGTGGCGCTGGAGAACGCGGAGCGCAACCCCGGCGCTGTCGCCGGACGCGAATTCTGGAAGGCCGCCTATGGTGACCACCCCTACGCCAGCGACCCGGGCGGCACCGAGGACAGCCTGGAAGCAATCGAGCGCGACCATGTGGTCGATTTCCATCGGCAGCACTACGTGCGCGAAAACGCAACCCTGGCGGTGGTGGGCGATCTGGATCGGGAACGGGTCGAGCGTCTGGCGGAAACCCTGTCCGGCGCCCTGCGCTCCGGGGAAAAACCGGAAGCGATCCCCGAACCGTCGCTACCGGACGAGGCACGGACAATACGGATTCCGTTCCAGACGTCGCAGACGCACATCATCATGGGCCACCCGGCCTACGCCCGTGGCGACGAGGCCCATTTCCCGCTGTATGTCGGTAACCACGTGCTGGGCGGCAGCGGCCTGGTGTCGCGGCTGGCGATCGAGATGCGCGAGGAGCGCGGCCTGTCTTACGGCGTGTCGAGCAGCTTCCTGCCGATGCAGACGCGCGGGCCGTTCCGGGTGAGCACCCGGGTGCGAACCGACCGTACCGACGAAGCACTGGAGGTGCTGCGTGAGGAGTTGCGTTCCATTCGCGAGGATGGCCCCGGCGATGACGAACTGGAAGATGCCCGGCGCAACATCACCGGCAGCTTTCCGCTGAACCTGGACAGCAACGCGAAGATCGCGGGTTATGTCGCCAGCATTGGCTTTCACGGCATGCCGCTGGACTACCTGGACACCTTCATCGATCAGGTCGAAGCGGTGGACCGAAACAGCATCGTGCGGCATTTCCGCGAACAGGTGGATCCGGATCGGATGATCACCATCATCTTGGGACCGGAGGCGGACGAGGATGAGGACTGACAAGCTCCCACGGTCTGGGTAGAGTCTTCGCCTGAGTCGGGCCAGGGATATGCGGTGCTCCCCCGAGGCCGGCTGATTGCAGATCGGTGCGACCATCAGGGGGAGGCGGCATGACCGGGCGGGGCAGACAACAACTGCGAATCATCGGCGGTCGCTGGCGCGGTCGCCGCGTGCAGTTCGCCGATCTGCCCGGTCTGCGCCCCACCGCCGACCGCAATCGCGAAACGCTATTCAACTGGCTGCAGCCGGTGTTGCCCGGCAGCCGTTGCCTGGACCTGTTCGCCGGCAGCGGCGCGCTGGGGCTGGAGGCCGCATCCCGGGGCGCCGGGCATGTCCTCCTGGTCGAGCAGGCGGGGCAGGCGCTGCGGCACTTGCGCGCCGCGCTCAGCCAGCTCGAAGCAGACAACGTCAGCGTCTGGGCCGGTGATGCCCGGCAATTCCTGCGCCAGCCTGCCCAGGCATTTGACATCGTCTTCCTGGACCCGCCCTTCGCCAGCGCATTGCTGGAACCGGTCTGCGAGCAACTGGAACGCGGCCACTGGCTGGCGTCTGATGCCCGCATTTACCTGGAACATGCCGTCAACGACATGCCGGCCGCCCTGCCCGGCAACTGGCTGCTGCTGCGCGAGAAGCAGGCCGGACAGGTACGCTATGCGCTCTACCGGCGCGAGGCTGCCTGATTGCCCGTCGCACCGCTGTCAGCCGCATTTTTGCAAAGCGCTGCCGATACTGTTGTGATTTCGGCTTAAGGAAACGCTGATTTATTCCCGCGTCTGCGCCCGAGACCGGTTTTGGTCATCTGGCAAGGAGCGGTGCCGGTTCGGTAGCCCGAGCTACCGGGCCGGTGGCGCAACACAGCCAGGGGCCAAAACCGGCCGGGCCCTTCGGGTTGGGCCGCGTTTTTCCCGATTGCTGTGTTGCGCTGCTTGACCGCAGAATGACTGCGGCGCTGCGCAGCGCGCCTTGCCTCGGAGAAAAATGCGGGCTCCAACGCAGGCGTGCGAATAAATCAGCGTTTCCTTAACGAACTGGAAGGGCTTCCAAGGATGAGTATTACCGCTGTCTATCCAGGCACATTCGACCCGATTACCAACGGCCACATCGATCTGGTAGAGCGGGGCGCCCGCCTGTTCGATAGCCTGGTGGTGGCGGTCGCCGCCGTCCCGAGCCCATCGAAGAGGCCGGCATTCACCATCGAGGAACGGGTGCAGATGGCACGCGAGGCACTGGCCCACGTACGCAACGTGGAGATCACCGCCTTCGACACCTTGCTGGCGCGTTTTGTACGCGAGCGCGGCGCGCATGTGATTGTTCGCGGCCTGCGCGCAGTGTCGGATTTCGAATACGAATTCCAGCTCGCCAGCATGAACCGGCAACTGGTCAGCGAGGTGGAAACCATCTTCCTGACACCGGCCGAACAGTACGCCTATATCTCGTCCAGCCTGGTGCGCGAGGTGGCGGCCCTGGGTGGCGACATTTCCAAGTTCGTGCAGCCGCCGGTCGCTAATGCACTGATCCGCCGGCTATGCGTCAAGGATTGAAGGTCATGCCAATGCCAGCGATGCTGCGTCGATTCTGTGTCGTGCTGCTGAGCTTTGCGGTGGCCCTCCCGGCCTCGGAGCGGCCACCCGGCGCCGCGATTGCCACCGCGCATCCGATGGCCACCGAGGCCGCGCGGGAGATTTTTGAACAGGGGGGCAACGCATTCGATGCGGCGGTGGCCGCCACGGCCTCGCTGGCCGTGGTTGAACCCTATGGCAGCGGTATTGGCGGCGGCGGGTTCTGGCTGCTGCACCGGGCCGCCGATGGTCATCAGGTGATGGTTGACGGCCGGGAGACCGCGCCCGGGGAAGCCCATGCCGAGATGTACCTGGACGCGGACGGTGAGCCGGTCAGCGGCGCCTCGCTGAATGGGCCGCTGGCGGCCGGTATCCCGGGCACGCCCGCGGCGCTGGCCCACATCACCGAGCATTACGGACAACTGACCTTGAGCCAGAACCTGGCGCCTGCCATCCGCCAGGCCCGGCATGGCTTCCCGGTTGACCGGCATTACCAACGGTTGATGGGCTTTCGCAAGGACGCGGTCAGGGAATGGCCTGATGCCGCGGCGATTTTCCTGCTCGACGGCGAGACGCCCCGCAAGGGGCACCTGATCCGACAGCCGGATCTGGCGCGCACCCTGGAACGCATCGCCGAGAAGGGACATGACGGCTTCTACCAGGGTGAACTGGCCGCACAGCTGGTGCAGGCAACCCGCGATGCCGGCGGCATCTGGCAACTCGACGACCTGGCGGATTACCGCATCGTCGAGCGTGAGCCGGTGGTGATCGACTACCGCGACATGCGCATCACCGCCGCCGGCCTGCCATCCGCCGGCGGGGTTGCGCTGGGCACGATGTTCGGGCTGCTGGCCGACTTCGAACTGGACCAGCTGGATCGCGTCAGCCGCATTCACCTGATTGCCGAAACCATGCGCCGCGCCTACCGCGATCGCAGCCTGTTCCTGGGCGACCCGGATTTCATCGAGGATCCGACCGTGCACCTGCTGGGCGAGGCGCATCTGAGCCTGCTGGCCAGTGACCTGGAGCTGGAACGGGCCACCGATTCCGGCGACCTGCCGACACCCCGCCAGCGGGGCGAGGACACGACCCATTTTTCGATTATCGACGATGACGGCAATCGTGTTGCGGCAACGCTTTCGATCAATTATCCCTTCGGCTCCGGGTTTGTCGCCGCCGGCACCGGCGTACTGCTGAACAACGAGATGGACGATTTCGCCACCCGGCCGGGCGAACCCAACGCCTACGGACTGATCGGCGGCGAACCCAACCTGATCGAACCGGGCAAACGCCCGCTATCGAGCATGACGCCCGCCTTTGTCGAGACCGACGAACGAATCGGCGTACTCGGCAGCCCGGGCGGCAGCCGCATCATTACCCAGGTCATGCTGGGCATACTTGCCTTTGCCGACGGCAAAGCGGTCCACAGCTGGGTCAGCCAGCCCCGCTATCATCATCAGTACACGCCGGATCGCATCGAGCACGAGCCGAGCGCCTTCGACCAGCATACAATCCGGGGGCTGGAGGCATTGGGCCACAGCGTCGAATCGGCCGGCCGCCAGTTTGGCGACATGCAGGCCCTGCTCTGGCACCGTGGCGATGACCGCCTGGAGGCGGCCAGCGACCCGCGGGGCGGCGGCAAGGCCATCGTATTGCCGCGCCAACAGCACTGAATGGCAGCACCGCTGTCCAAGTTCTCCGGGGCGGCCGGACCAACAAGCCACCGGCCGAATTCAATCTGAAACGGGATATTCAGCATGAAAACGAATTATCGGGGATTGGTTGCAGCCTGCTTCGGGCTGGTTCTGCTGCTGGCGAGTTTCAGCACGCAGGCCAACAAGGATCCGGAAGCATTGATCCAGAGCCTGTTCGACGACGCAGTGGAGGTGCTGCTGGAGAACCGTGACGCCATTGCCGAAGACCGTCGCGTGGCCTTCGACCTGATCGACGAAATCCTGTCGCCGCACGTGGAATACAACCTGATGTCGCGGCTGATCCTTGGTCGCCATGCGCGCGGCGCCTCGGATGAAACCATCGATCGCTTCGCCGACGCGTTTCGGGAGAACGCCATCCGCACCTACTCCGGCACCCTGTCCGACCATGTGGACGAGGTGGTCCGGGCAGTCGATGGCAATGGCCAGGTGATGGAGATCGTGCGGGTCACTGATCCGGATTCCCGCAACCGGGTGCAGGTCCAGACCCGTCTGAGGATCGATGACCCAGCGGTGCCGGTGAACTACGAGCTGATCCTCGACGAGGACAGCGGTTCCTGGCAGATCTACAACATCAGCCTGGAAGGTTTCAATTTCGTCATCAACTACCGTAACGAGTATGGCTCGGTGGCTGACCGGCACGGCCTGGATGGTCTGATCGAGCGGCTGGAAGAACGCAACGCCCGGGCCTGGTCCAATTGATAAAAAAAGCCTCCGGGCGACAGCCCGGAGGTTAAGGTTACGCGCCAGGGTGGGCGGACGCGTTCTGTCATCAGGGAGTCTCAAGACACCCTGATTCTGCTCCGAGAATGGATTAGGTATAGCACAGGCCGCGCGGCCGGCAACAGGCCGAAAGCCTTATTTTGCGGACTGCCGCACAGAGGGCGGTAAAACCGCCCGATTCGGGAATAGATCAGCGTTTCCCTAAAGCGCGTCACCGCGCCGCCACATGGCCTGCTGCTCGGGGTCGGTGAAGGTCCATTCAGTGCGGGCAAAGGCACTGGTGCCGACATCAAGCAAAAGCCAGCTGATGAAGCCGGCGACTGCCTTCGGATCCTCCAGCTTGCCCCGGGAATGTAGATCCAGAAACTTGTCGATGGCCGGGAAATCCGCGCGTCGCTGCTGCCGTAACAGCGTCTGCATCGGCGTATCCACCACGCCCGGGCGCACGCTGCCGACCGCGACGCCACGTTCGACAAGTTCCTTCGACCAGACCTGATACAGCATGTACAGCGCCGCCTTGCCGGTACAGTAGGCGCCCCAACCGCTGTAGGCACTGTGCGCGGCGCCGGATGAGATGTGCAGGACCCGACCATCCCGCAGCCAGGGCAGCAGCAACTGCGTCAGGAAAAGTGGGGCCTCGACGTTGATTGCCTGACTGTGCCGCCAGTCCTGCAAGCTGATCCGCTCAAGCGGCGCCACCGGCTCAAGCACACCGGCGTTATGGACCAGAGCCGCCACGGCCTGCCCGCCAACCGCCGCAGCGATCGCATCACGGCCGGACTCCGTCGCCACATCCGCCGACAGGGAACGGATCCGTTCCGGATACGCCCTGCAGGTCTCGGTCAGGGGTGCCTGCCGGCGCCCCACCGCCAGCACCTCGAGTCCGCGATCAGCCAGGGCATGACACAGGGCGCGCCCGAGGCCGGAGCCGCCACCGGTGACAACTGCAAGCCGGTTGTTCATCAAACCTCCTGAAAACTATTGACACCTCAGTGAGGAAAACTGCCCGGTTTTGGTGCTACGGTCAAAGCAGTGGCAGGACTCTTCGACGTGGCGCCAAGGCCCGCCCGAAGGGTCACAGACAACAACGCCAGCCCGATCTGAATGCCAGTCACCCCATGGCGGGAACACCGGAATCGCCATGACAAGGAGGAGACACGTCATGTCCTATCAGGATCTTTATCAGCGCGCCGAGCGTGACCCGGAAGGCTTCTGGCGGGAACAGGCAGAGCAACTGCCCTGGCGACAGCCGCCCAGACAGATCCTGAGCCAGGACGAGGAAGGCCATTACCGCTGGTTTGCCGGCGGCCAACTGAACATCTCGGAACTGGCACTGGACCGCCATGTGGAGTCGGGCCACGGCGACCAGACCGCAATCATCTATGACTCACCGGTCACCGAGACCCAGTCCACACTCAGTTTCCGTGAATTGCGCGACCGCGTTGCGCAGTTTGCCGGCGGGTTGCGGGACCTGGGCGTCGACAAGGGCGACCGGGTTGTGATCTACATGCCGATGATCCCGGAAGCAGTAATCGCCATGCTGGCCTGCGCACGCCTGGGTGCCATTCATTCAGTGGTATTCGGCGGTTTTCAACCGCACGAACTGGCGGTGCGCATCGATGATGCGAAACCGAAAGTCCTGCTGACGGCCAGTTGCGGGATCGAGTTCACCAAAGTCATTCCCTACAAGCCGTTGGTGGACGAGGCGATCAGGCGCAGCGCCGAACCGCCACCGCACACCGTGGTGCTGCAGCGTCCACAATGCGCGGCCGAAATGGATCACGAGCGTGACCTGGACTGGCAGAAGGTCGCGAACGGAGCCGCGCCGGCCGACCCGGTCCCGGTTGACGCCACGCATCCGCTTTACATCCTTTACACCTCCGGCACCACCGGCAAGCCAAAAGGGGTGGTGCGCGATACGGGCGGCTATGCGGTGGCGCTGAACTTCAGCATGAAATACGTCTACAACCTGGATCCGGGGGAAGTGTTCTGGACCGCCTCGGACGTGGGCTGGGTGGTCGGTCACTCGTATATCGTCTATGGACCACTGATTTACGGCTGCACCTCGGTGGTGTTCGAGGGCAAGCCGGTAAAAACCCCGGATGCCGGCGCCTTCTGGCGAGTCATCTCGGAGCATCAGGTGAAGGTGTTCTTCACCGCACCCACTGCCTTCCGGGCGGTAAAGAAGGAGGACCCGGAGGCGAAGCTGCTCGCCAACTACGACATCAGTTGCCTGCGCGCCATCTACCAAGCCGGCGAGCGGCTTGATCCCCCAACCTACGACTGGCTGAAGCGGATCACCGGATTGCCGGTCATCGATCACTGGTGGCAGACCGAGACGGGCTGGCCAATCGCCAGCAATCCGATGGGCGTCGAGCCACAGCCGGAGAAAAGCGGCTCGGCGACGTTCCCGGTACCCGGCTACCGGGTCGAGGTGCTGAACCCCGAGGGACAGCCGGTGGCAACCGGCACCCAGGGCAATCTTGCCATCAAGCTGCCATTGCCTCCGGGGTGCCTACCGACACTCTGGCAGGATCCGGCGCGCTTCAAGAGCGCCTACCTGGAACGTTTCCCCGGCTACTACGACACCTCCGATGGCGGCTTTATCGACGAGGATGGTTACATCTTCGTCATGGGTCGCATGGACGACGTGATCAATGTCGCCGGCCACCGCCTGTCCACCGGCGAAATGGAGGAGCTGATCGGCGGCCACAGCGCGGTTGCCGAATGCGCGGTGGTCGGCTTGCGCGACGAGATGAAGGGCGAGACGCCGATGGGGTTCGTTGTCCTGAAGGACGGCGCCGAGATTGACCATGCAACGCTGGAGCAGGACCTGGTCGATATCGTACGCAGCGAAATCGGCGCCTTTGCCTGCCTGCGGCAGGTCGCCATCGTGCAGAAGCTGCCGAAAACCCGTTCGGGCAAGATCCTGCGCAAGAGCATCCGCCAGTTGTCGGTGGAAAAGGACGTGCCGGTGCCTTCGACCATCGACGACCCGACCAGCCTGGAGGAAATCCGCGGCGCATTGGACAAGGCCGGCATACGCCATCCGTGACACGCGGCGCCAGGAGGCCTCTGCCGCAAGGATGCGGCAACGCAGCATCCGGACGTATGATGGGGGCAGGATCGGAAACAGAGCGCCTGCGTCATGAGCAGTCATTATCTGGACCGCTTCTTTCGCCCCCGTTCGATTGCCCTGGTCGGCGCCAGTGACCGTGAGGGCTCCGTCGGCACCCAGGTGCTCCGCAACCTGCAGCGCGCCGGTTTCACCGGGGCCTTGCTGGCGGTCAATCCCTCGCATCGCCGGATCGGCGATCTGCCCTGTGTCGCCTCGGTGCTGGACCTGCCGGAAACACCCGACCTGGCCATTATCAGCATCCCGGCCAGGGCCATCCCCACGGTCATCGACCAGTGCGGCCAGGCCGGCATCCGCGCTGCGGTCCTGCTGGCACCAGACCTGGCGGAAGGTGATCAGTCGAGCTCGATCCACCACATCGAGGCACTGCGCCTGGCCCGGCTGCACGGCATTCGCCTGATCGGACCCGACTGGGCCGGGCTGCTACGACCGGCCTCCGGCCTGATCGCAAGTTTTGGTACCGCCATGGCTCAACCCGGACGGCTGGCGCTGATTTCCCAGTCCGGAGCCCTCAGCGGTGCGATCCTGGACTGGGCACCCACCCGGGGCATCGGCTTTTCCACCGTGGTCTCGCTGGGCGAAACCACCGATGTCGATGTGCACGAAATCCTGGACTATCTGGCGCTGGACCCGCAGACCCGCAGCATTCTGCTCTACCTGGAACAGGTCAACGATGCCCGCGGGTTTCTCAGCGGCCTGCGCGCTGCCGCCCGCCTGAAGCCCGTCATCGTCATGAAATCGGGACATGCCGTTGACGAACCACGGCCCTGCCGGACCCACGCCCGCGCGCTGATCGACCCTGACAAAGCCTTCGATGCGGCGATCGCGCGCGCCGGTGCCGTACGCGTGCCGGACATCACCCGACTGTTGTCCAGCGCCCTGTTGCTGGCCGGCGGCCGACGCCTGGCGGGTGACCGAATCGCGGTGCTGAGCAATGGCCATGGTCCCGGTCGGGTGGCCGGCGATGTCATCGGCCAGCGACAGCTGTCGCTGGCCACGCTGAGCGACACCACGCGACAGGCGCTGCGGCTGCGCGTGCCGCGGTCCCACGCGGTCACTAACCCGGTGGACATGCCCTGCGAAGTGGCGCCGGGCGACTATGCCGCCAGCCTTGAGGACTGCCTGCGGGACGGCAGTGTCGACGGTGCGGTCGCCATCTTCACACCGCAAAACCGGGTCGGCGCAGCCGAGACCGCGGAGCAGGTGACCCGGGTTGCCGGCACCTCGCAGAAGCCCGTGCTGGCCTGCTGGATGGGTGGCGACGCCGTGGAACCGGCACGCCAGCATTTCAGCAGCAGTCATTTCCCCAGCTACGGGACGCCGGAAAACGCTGTGGAGGCGCTGGCTGCCCTGTCCCGCTACCGCCGCAGCCAGGCGCTTCTTGCCCAGCTTGCGAGCGCGCCCGGCGGTCTTGAAAGCCCCGACATCAAGGCCGCCACGGCCATCGTCGAAGGCGCCCTGCAAGCCGGCCTGGACCGTCTGACCCCGGAGCAGGCCAAGGCCGTGCTGCAGGCATTCCGGATTCCGGTAACGCCAACCCGCGTCGCACGCAGCCGCAGCGAAGCCTGTGAGCAGGCCCGTTCGCTTGGCTTCCCGGTGGCATTAAAAATCAACAGTGCCGCAATCACGCGCAAGATGGCCGCCGGCGGCGTGCACCTGAACCTGGTGGACGAGAAGGCGGTTGCCCGGGCCTGGGACGACATCATGCAGGCCATGGCAGAGACCTATCCCGGCATCGCGACCGATGGCTGCTCCGTGGAGCCCATGCATACGCCGCGCAACGGCCACGAAATCATGCTCGGCGTGGCCCGCGACCCGGTATTCGGACCGGTGATCGGTTTCGGCGCCGGCGGCTCGATGGTGGAGGCGATTCACGACATTGCGGTTTCGCTACCACCACTGAACGATTTCCTCGCCCGTGACCTGATCCGCCGCACCCGCCTGTCGCGCTACCTGGATGATGGGGAGGGACTGCCGCTCGCGGCCCTGGAACAGGTCCTGCTCCGGCTCTCCGATCTGGTCTGCAGCCTGCCGTCGGTGACCGATGTGGACATCAATCCGATGATCGTCGACCACGGCACCGCCATCGCCGTGGATGCCCGGATCCACATCTGCCGCGCGCAGCCGGACAGCGCCTACCGGCACATGGCGATCATGCCGTATCCGGCGAACCTGGCACGCGAGGTCACGCTGCGGGATGGCAGCAGCGTGTTGCTGCGTCCGATCCGGCCCGAAGACGCCGACATGGAAGCTGCCTTCGTCCGCTCGCTGTCGCCGCGGTCCCGTTATCTGCGGTTCATGGAACACATGAGTGAGTTGAGCACATCGATGCTGGTGCGCTTTACGCAGATCGATTATGACCGGGAGATGGCATTGGTGGCGCTATCGGGGGATGGTGGCGAGGCGACCCAGGTCGGGGTTGCGCGTTACATCATCAACCCGGACGGCGAAAGCTGCGAGTTTGCGCTGGTGGTCTCGGACGACTGGCAGGGGCGGGGCCTGGGCCGCGTGTTGATGGAGGCGCTGATGCATTGCGCAGAGCAACGCGGGCTCAGTCGCATCGAAGGCCAGGTGCTGAGCGCAAACCAGGGCATGCTGGCGTTGATGCAGCGACTCGGCTTCGAGCGGCGACCGGATCCGGATGACAACGCGCTGGTGCTGGTAGAACGCTCGCTGGATTCGGAGTCGGTGGCCACAGTGACATAACGCGCGTAGCCGATTGGAGACGCTTGCGCGCGGCACCCACTGGCTTCAGCATTGCGGCACTTCGTCAGATCTGGAGAGGCCATGTCTGAATTCCTGCTGCCCGCCGTGATCGCCGTTGGCGCCATCCTTGCTGTCGTCGCACTGGTGGTCGTTTTTCGCCGTGGACGCAAGCCTCGCTTGATCGGTCGCCCTCTGCTTTCCCCGGTGCAGGCAAGTTTCTATCACACTCTGCGCGAGGCGCTACCGGGGCATGCCGTGCTGATCAACGTTCCGCTCAGCGGCTTCATCGAGCCCGCCGGGCTGTCGGCACGCCGCAGCGAAAAGCAACTGAGGGAACTGGATCAGCAGGTCAGTGATTTCCTGATTTGCGACCACCAGATGCGGCCTCTGGCCTGCATCGGCCTCGACTCGGAACCCGACAAGGCGACCAGGACGTCGTTACAGGCCGCGAAAATACCGTTCCTTGGCTGGCGCAGCAGCGCCCTGCCGACACGCCAGGAAATTGCCGACACCATCGGTGCATTGCGGACGACGGTCGCCGCTGCGCCGGCGGCGCGGGAACCCGTCGCTGAACGGGTGGAGCCCGGCCTGGGAGTGGATGACCTGCCCGATTTCGACGAAGGGCGACGCGAACCGCGCCTTTGAATGCAGACGGATGGAACTCAGATCAGCGTGCGAATCGGCTGCCCGCCGCGCCAGGCGCGAATGTTTTCGGCCACCTGATCACAGATCCGCTGCCGCGCCTCGCGGCTGGCCCAGGCGGTATGCGGGGTCACGATCAGATTCGGAATCCCCGCCTCGAGCAGCACATTACCGTTCCTTGGCGGTTCCTCGGTCAGCACGTCAAACCCCGCACCACCCAGGCGCCCGGCGCGCAAGACATCGGCAAGCGCCTGCTCATCCACCAGGCCGCCGCGGGCGGTATTGATGAGGATGGCATCCGGCTTCATCACGGCCAGCTCATCGGCACCGATCAGGCCCCGTGTCGCCTCGGTCAATGGGCAGTGCAGGCTCAACACGTCTACCCGGGGCAACAGCTCGGCCAAGGGCACACGCCCGGGTACCGGACTGCTGGTACCGGGCCGCTGCGCCACCAGCACACGCATGCCAAAGGCCTCGGCGAGTTGGGCGACCCGCTTTCCCAGCGTGCCGTAACCAACGATGCCCAGGGTCAGTCCGGAGAGTTCCCGCACCGGATAGTCCAGCAGGCAGAACTGTGTCGCCCGCTGCCAGTCGCCGCGGGCGACAGCGGCTGAATAATCCAGCAGGCCGATACTCAAGGCGAGCATCAGACCCAGGGCATGCTGGGCCACCGCGTCGGTGCCGTAGGCCCGCGCGTTGCAGACCTTTACCCCGGCCTCGGCGCAGGCCTCCAGCTCAACATTGTTCGTGCCCGTGGCGGCCACGCAGATGAGTCCCGGCGGCTGCTCCAGGGCCTGCAGGTGCTGACGCTGGATTACCACCTTGTTGCTGATCACGACCTCGTGGCCACGCATGTGCGCCAGCGTCTGTGCTGCACCGGTGCGCCGATGGCAGTGCAGCGTGTCAACGGCGTCGCGCACCGCGTCGAGGCTGACATCCTCGCCGACGGTTTCGCTGTCCAGAAATACGGCCTTCATCATCAACAACCCCGGATGCCGTCAGGCACTTTGTTCACCAAAAACAGTTGTACACAACTTTGACGAGCGACAGACCACAGGGCCATTGTCGGCCCGACGTCCCACGGCATCACATATTTCCCATAAAAACCATTGCATTACGTTGTTGCTTCAAGCGCGCCTGCGCAATCGCTGACGAGCACGGCCGGCGCCCGCCCGTGGTGCCGTATTTTTTCCACCAAGTTATCCACAGGCAGTTGCGCCACGGCTTGGCGAGGGTATCATCGCTCAGGAAATAGTGATTTGTTCCGACTGCCGCGTTGGGCATCGCCACTGCAGTATGTGTGCAACACATTACAGCGCCTTGCCTCGGGGAGAAATGTGGGCACCACGGCAGGCGCGAGAACAAATCGGTAACTTCCTTGGCTTCCTTCCAGATTGTTGGCGCATGCAAATCGGACCCCATCGCTTCCGTGGCCAGGTCGTGCTCGCCCCGATGGCCGGTGTCACCGACCTGCCGTTCCGGCTTCTGTGCCGGCGGCTCGGTGCCGCGATGGCGGTGTCCGAGATGCTGACCGCAAACCCGGAACTGCAGGACAGCCGCAAGACGCGGTTGCGCGCCGAACACGCCGGTGAGCCGGAACCTCGCAGCATTCAGATCGCCGGTGCCGATCCGGCGATGCTCGCACGTGCCGCCCGGCACAACGTTGCTCATGGTGCGCAAATTATCGACATCAACATGGGATGCCCGGCGAAGAAAGTCTGCAACCGGCTGGCCGGTTCCGCACTGCTGGCCGAACCGGGGCTGGTTCGCGATATCCTGCAGGCCGTCATCGAGGCGGTGGCCGTGCCCGTGACCCTGAAAATCCGCACCGGGCCCGATCCGGATCACCGCAATGCCGTTGATATTGCCCGCATCGCCGACGATTGCGGTATCCAGGCGCTGGCGGTGCACGGCCGGACTCGGGCCGAGGCTTACCGTGGCGAGGCTGAACACCAGACATTGCGCGAGGTCCGTCAGGTCTTCCCACGGACCCTGCTGGCCAATGGTGATATCAACTCCGCCGGGCGCGCTGCACAGGTTCTGGCCACCACCGGTGCCGATGGCGTAATGATCGGCCGCGGCGCCCAGGGCCGACCGTGGATATTCCGTGAAATCCAGCATTTCCTGGATACCGGGGAATACCTGCCGACGCCGGCGCAGGACGAAATCGAGCGGCATTTTCTCGACCATGTCCAGGCCTTGCACGGGTTCTACGGCGAACGCCAGGGACTGCGCATCGCTCGCAAGCACATCGGCTGGTATCTGGCCGGCCAGCCCGGCGCGGAATCCAGCCGCAGGCAACTGATGCGGGCGCAGTCCGGGGCCGAGCAGCTGGCCCAGATCCGCGCGCACTTCGCCAGACTCCCGCGGGCCGAGGCGGCCTGATGCAGTCGCTGCGCTGGCTGGCGATGATCATGGGCATGCTGTTCGGCTACAGCCTTGCCGGACCGATTGGTGGTCTTGTCGGCCTGGCGGGTGGCTGGTGGCTGTCGCGCCGCAATGTGCTGCGGGCACCCCCGCCACCGCCGCCCCGGCAGCCGGCCAGGCCCTCGAATAACAGGCTGGTCGCGGCCTACCGGGAACTCGGGATCGATCAGCATGCCTCAATGGACGACGTGCGGACTGCCTACCGGCGGCGACTGAGCCGGACCCATCCGGACAAACTCGCCGCCAGCGGCGCGGACAAGGCAACGCTGGACGATGCGGCCAGGCGGACCCATGCCTTACGCGAGGCCTATGACACAATCCGCAAGGCACGGCGCGGCGAGTAACTGCCGGTCTTGCGGACGGGAGACAGCATGACGCGACTCAAGGACATCCCGGTGGTGGTTGCCAGCGGCACCAAGTTCGAAACCGAACAGGGCTTTCGCGCGATCAAGAACGGGGTCAAGCAGCAGGCCGATGCGGCTCCGGTGCCACGCGGACAGAAGCCACCCTGGCTGCGCGCCCGGATTCCGGCGGGCGCCGGCTACGAGGCGGTCAAGCGCAATGTGCGCGAACACCGGCTAAGCACGGTCTGCGAGGAATCCATGTGCCCGAACATCGGCGAATGCTGGAACGCCGGCACCGCCACCATCATGTTGATGGGTTCGGTCTGCACCCGCGCCTGTCGCTTCTGTGCGGTGGACACCGGCAACCCGAAGGGCTGGCTGGACACGCAGGAACCCGCCAATACCGCCGAATCCGTGCGCCTGATGGGGCTCAATTATGTGGTGCTGACCTCGGTCGACCGGGATGACCTGGCCGATGGCGGCGCCGGGCACTATGCCGCCTGCGTGCGGGCGGTCAAGGCCATGAATCCGGACACCGCGGTCGAGGCCCTGACGCCCGATTTCTGCGGCCGCCTGGCGGATGTCGAGACCGTGGTCGATTCGGGGCTGGACGTGTTTGCCCAAAACGTGGAGACCGTCCGCAGGCTGACCCATCCGGTGCGCGACCCCAGGGCATCCTACGAGCAGACCCTGACGGTGCTGGCGCATGGCAAACGGCACCGGCCCGAGGTGTTGACCAAGACCAGCCTGATGCTGGGGCTGGGCGAGACCGACGACGAGATCCGGCAAACGCTGGAGGATCTGCGCGATGCCGGCGTGGATATCGTGACCTTCGGCCAGTACCTGCGTCCCACCGCGAACCACCTGCCGGTGGAGCGCTACGTGACACCGGACGAATTCGCGCGCTACCGAGAATGGGGCCTGGCCATGGGCTTCCTGGAGGTGGTGTCCGGGCCCCTGGTGCGCTCCAGCTACCGAGCCGACAAGGTGCTGGAGAAGAACAACGTGGGCCTGGGCGACGCCGTCTAGGGAAACACTGATTTATTCGCACGTCTGCGTTGGAGTCCGCATTTTTCCGAGGTAAGGCGCGCTGCGCAGCGCCGCAGTCATTCTGCGGTCAAGCAGCCCTCGGCTTCCTGCTACAACACCGCTTCCGCCTCCAGCGCCAGCCGTGAACGTTCCACGTCCTGCAGGGTGATATGCGCGGCGTGCGGCCAGCGCCGGAACCGCTGCACCAGATAGGTCAGGCCACAGGTGGTCGCGGTCAGGTACGGGCTGTCGATCTGGTTGACGTTGCCGATGCAGACAATCTTGGTATTGCGCCCGGCACGGGTGATCAGGCTCTTGATCTGTTTCGGTGACAGATTCTGCGCCTCATCGATGATCAGCAGGGTGTCGTTGAAGGTACGCCCGCGCATGAATGCCGGCGCCCGGAACAGGATGCGCCCCGACAGCATTTCCCGCGTTGCCGCCGCGGCCCAGCCGTCATCGGTGCGCAGCAGGGTCTCCAGGTTGTCCTGGATACCGCCCATCCAGGGCGCCATCTTCTCTTCCTCGGTGCCGGGCAGGAAGCCGATATCCTCGCCCATGGAGACCGTCTCCCGGGTGACGATGATGCGTTCGAAGCGCCGGTCCTCGTAGACCTGGTGCAGGGCCGCCGCCAGCGCCATGTAGGTCTTTCCGGTACCGGCCACGCCGGCCATCGTGACCAGATCGATCTCGGGGTCGAGCAGGATGTTGAGGGCAAAGTTCTGCCGCGCATTGTGCGCGGTCACACCCCAGACCGCGTGCCGGTCATTGCGGAAATCCCGGCAGACCTCCAGTTCGGCGACGTCACCCTCAAGGCTGCGCACGATCGCCTCGAAGCCGCTACCTTCGCTCTCGCAAACCAGTTGGCCCGCCGTCCAGCCTTCCACCAGCGGTCCATGAACCCGGTACCAGCTGCGGCCGTTCCGGTTCCAGGACTGGACCCCGTCGGAGAGTTGTTCCCAGAAGGCCGAACCGGCAACGCTGACACCGCTGCTCATGGCCTCGATGTCGTCGATCACCCGGTCATTGCGGTAATCCTCGACCGGGATCTGCAGCGCAGCGCACTTGACCCGCAGATTGATGTCCTTGCTGACCAGGATCACGGTCTCGTCGGGACGCGCGTTCTGCAGCGCCTGCACCTCGGCGATGATCCGATTGTCGGCGGAGGACTGATCGAGGGCCGGGTTGAGCGAGACATCGGCAGCCAACGGGAAGTACAAGCGGCCGCTGGCCCCGGCGGCATCCGGATGCAGCTTGACCGGTACGCCCTCACGCACTTGGTCCTGGTCCACCTGGTCCAGCAACAGACCCAGGCTGCGAGTGGCCTGGCGGGCGCTGCGGGACAGATCGGTGGTGCCGCGCTTGAGCCGGTCCAGCTCCTCCAGCACGGTAATCGGGATGATGACGCTGTGTTCTTCGAAACGGCAGATCGAGGCGGGGTCGTGGATCAGGACGTTGGTGTCGAGGACGTAGCTGCGGCGAGCCTTCTTCTCGATTCTGACCATTGCACCTCCAGCAGACGGGTGGCGGTTACGGCGATGCCGTGATTCGAGAATACTCCGTGCAGATGACAGGAACCAGCACGCTTTCGCGTTCCGATTTCACAGCCTTGAATCAAGCAACAACACCTGCAGCCTGGGAGGGACAGTGGAAGATTTTTCCTGGCCCTGTTGGGCCGAAGGCACGTCAGGCCGGGAAAAAACTTGCACTGGCCCGGACGCCAACGGATTGGTGTTCAGCCTATTGGCAGCAAAGCTGACTGCCCGCGGTGCGATGCTGTGGTGCCTCCGATCCGGATGGGGCGACAGGCACTCCCCTCCGGAAACGCGGTAAAACCCTCCCTGGTCGCTCGACGGCCGCTTCCCTGCGGCCGACGTTCCTACGTGGAATGCCTGTCACCCCATCCGAGCAGTCCGCGATGCTCAAGACCTTGCCGACGCTCGAAATCCGTTACTTATATCCAGCGGTCGATCGGCTTCAGCGCTGCCCCAGGAGCTGTCGCTTCAGGCTGCTGGACAGCGGATCCTCGCCCAGCCAGATGCCGAAGTAGGCGCGTGCGAAATCCTCGCCCTCGACATTGCCTACCGCCTCACCATTGAAGTACAGCGTGCCGCCCTCGCCGGGAATGTACTCGAAGGCATAACGGTCACCCTCGCCGACATCCTCGTACAGGTCCGCCAGATAGGCGAAGCGATCCTTGACCTCGGCGTAAGTATCCTCGTCAAGCTGGCGCTCCAGCATCTCCCGGGTTGCCTCGTTGATGTCATCCGCATCGATACTTCGCAGGTATTCGATCTCCAACCGCCGCGGGACATCCTTCTCCAGCACGTCTTCCGGCGTCACGTCCTTCGGTCCGTAAAAACCGGCGACATACACCTTGAACACGCGGGCGTAGCGGGCGGTGCCGTAGCCGTAGAGTTCCAGCGCCTCGCCGTCGACGGTCACTTCCCGATCAAGGCTGACGCCGTCCTGGGTCGCCTTGTCGGCCATGGCCGTCGAGGCCAGAAACAGGACCAGCAGCGTGAATGGCAGCAGTCGATTATGCATTGATCAACCTCAATTGCCGGTCCGGCAGCGTCGCTTGGTCGCGGTGCCGGACGATGAAAAACCCGAACGTTTTCATTCCATGCAGACCACGAACCGCGGATAAGGTGCCGAAACCCCGATCAACTACCCCATAAGCCAGAACAGTAGCGGCGGCAGGGTCAGCACCGACAGCACGGTGGACACCACGACCAGCCCGGCGGTGGTTTCCGGATCGCGGTTGTAACGCACGGCGAACAGGTAATTGAACACCGCCACCGGCATTGCCGACTGCAGGATCAGTACACCGCGGGCCACGCCTTCCATCTGCAACGCCTCGGCGATCAGCACACCGACCAGGACGCCGCCCCCGATCCGCACCAACGACAGCCAGAGCGCCCGCGGCAGGCGGGTGACCCGCAAACGCGCCAGTGACACCCCCAGCATCACCAGCATCAACGGTATTGTGAACGCGCCCAGCAGCGCGGTGGTGCTCTCGAGCCAGACCGGCGGTTGCAGGTCCGCCAGCAGAAACGCCACCGCCACCGCGGTGGCCAGGATCATGGGCTGTCGCCAGAGATGGCTCGCGCTGCCGGAGCCGGCATACAGCCAGATACCGAGCGTGAAATTCACCGCGGAAAACACCGCCAGGACCACGATTGCCAGGGCCAGCCCCTCGTCACCGAAGGCGAACAGGCACAACGGCAGGCCCATATTGCCGATATTGGCGAACATCAATGGCGGCAGATAGGTGCGGAACGGCAAGCGCATCGGTGCCAGCACAGCCAGACCGATCAGACCAAAAGCCGCGATGCTGAACAGGGTCGCCAGCGCCATCTGCCAGAGCTCGTCGGCGGGCAGCGGGACGCCGGTCAGGGTGGAGAAGATCAGGCAGGGCGTACCGACCAGGGTAATCAGATCGGCCATGCCGCGTGTGTCGAACGGGCGTCGTTGCCGCGCCCAGACCCAACCCACGGCAATGCAGAGCAATACGGGGGTGACGACGTTGAACAAGGCCGCGGTCATGGCTGTCCTCAGGAGACCGGCTGACGTCTCGAAAAATGCCGATAGTGCGCCGACAAGGCAGTGTGTACGACGGACGCTATGCGTACACTTGCGTACGCTGGCCTGGTGTCCACACTTCAGGCGGGCTTGAGCCGGGCCGGAAGGCCGCGGCGGCACCATACCGCAAATGCGGGATACGGCGACAGACGCCACTCAGGGAAAGGCTCTGTTCGCCACCATCAGCGTTTCCCTCGTTGTTTCTGGAGACCCGTATGACTCCAAGGCTGGGCATCAGCCTCTGCCTGCTCCTGCTGTTCCTGCTACCGGCCCACCAGGCGGTCGCGGGCACCGTGGTCTGCGATGCAGATGACGGCGGCCTGACATTACCGGAGGGATTCTGCGCACAAGTGGTCGCTGATCGCCTGGGCCACGCCCGGCACCTTGTCGTGACCAGGAACCACGATGTATACGTCGCCATCGCCGACCGCGATGGAGAAACCGGTGGCCTGGTTGGCTTGCGGGACGGCACCGGGGACGGCCGTCTGAACGAACAGATCCGCTTCGGCGAACGCGGCGGCACCGGCATCGCGCTGGAAAGCGGTTACCTGTATTTCGGTGAAGACCGGCGGGTGCTGAGATATCGCCTGCATGCCGACCACCTGGGGCCGGAGGACGATCCGAAGGTGATCGCCCACGATTTCCCGGAGCAGGAACAGCACAGCGCCCGCAGCCTGGTCCTGGACGGTAATGGTGGCCTGTACGTCAATGTCGGTGCGCCGTCGAACAACTGCCAGCGACAGGACCGTCAGCTGGGCTCCCCCGGCCAGGTGCCTTGCCCCGAACTCAATCGCGGCGCCGGCATCTGGCGTTTCGACATCGACCGGAGGGGCCAGGCCCAGCGTGATGCCGAACGGATCGCCAGCGGTATCCGCAATGCCGTCGCCATGGCCTGGAACACCCGGGACGAAACCCTTTATGCGGCACAGCACGGCCGCGACCAGCTGGGCAGCAACTGGCCCCACCTGTATGACGAGGCACAAAACGCAGAGCTGCCCTCGGAGGAACTGCTTCGGGTCGAGCCCGGCAGCAACTTTGGCTGGCCCTACTGCTACCACGACCCGATCCGTGACCGCCGTATCCTCGCCCCGGAATACGGCGGCAACGGCGAAACCGTGCACAACTGCGACACGTTCCCGCAGCCGGAACTGGGCTTTCCGGCACACATGGCACCCAACGACCTGCTGTTCTACCGCGGCACCGGTTTTCCCGAGCATTACCGCAACGGCGCCTTTATCGCCTTTCACGGCTCATCGGACCGGGCGCCGCTGGACCAGCGCGGCTACAAGGTCGCCTTCGTGCCCACCGGCGACGACGGTCGAATCCAGAACGGCAAGGACTGGGAGGTCTTCGCTGACGGCTTCGCGGGCGGCGATACGCCGCCGCGCATGCCGGAAGACGCCCGCTTCCGGCCGATGGGCCTGGCGCAGGGGCCGGACGGCAGCCTCTACATCAGCGACTCCCAGGTGGGCCGCATCTGGCGGGTGCACTACATCGGCGACACGGAACCACGCTCGCGCGGCCTGCGGCGCCAGGCAGAGCGGCTGCTGGAACGGTTTATCGGCAGGGATTCGGAACCCGAAGCAGAGGTCGTACCGTAACGACCGGCCCGAATCACGACACCATTCTCAGTCGCGAATCAGGTCGGTCAGTGTGGCTGTATAGGTCTCGCGATCAATGCGCTCGTGCTGCACCTTGACCGGCACGTACTCCAGTTCCGGCGCGAACCACATGCGCGTGCGGCGGTTGCTGGAACCGCCCACCCGGTCCACCCGGATGGTGTCCAGTTCGCCCTCGCCGGTTTCCACCGTCTCGCGGCCAACCACCTCGAAGTGGTACTCATCCACCTCGCCATCGTCATCGACCACGCTGAAGGTCATTTCCGTCTCACCGGCGCGGACGGCCAGCAGCAGCCGCAACTGGGACAGCAGTTCGTCCATGGTCTCGCCGGGGATGGTCTTTTCCCACTGATCATCACCACGGCTGGTGACACGCTCGTCTTCGGGGTAGAAGAACAGGCGGCGGAACTCGTCGTTGTCACCACGGGCACGCTGCCGGTAGTGATATTCCACCGGCACGATCAGGCCGTTGTCGCCCAGGCGAAATCGGGTCCACTCGTCGATACGCCCGCGCAACACCAGGTCGGCAAGTCCCACGGTGCGACCTTCCGAACGGAATTCGCAGACGCCGTCATCGCAGCGCAGGCTGCGTGACAGTTCGGCCGCACGCAGATTGTTGCGGCGCAGCTCGTAATTGGCGGAAAAGGTCGGCAGGCCGTCCACCGTCGCCTCGCCATTGTCCGATTCGGCGAACAGCGGCGTGCCCGGCACCAGGAGCACACTCAGGACCAGCAGCACGCGCAAAAGGCTCATCATCTTCTCCGCTCCCGTTGCAGTCGCGGCCCAAGCCGGCCGACGCGGACCGCCCGCCGCCCGGCCGGATCACCCATACCATCACCGGTCGGGACTGGATCGTTCATCGGCAGATGTCATGCAGTGGACACGGGCGGCCGCGCATCCGTTCACGGATTGGCGAGGAAATCCATCAACCGATCGTTGTAAAGATTGCGCAGGGCGCCATCGATGGCCTTGTTGATGTATTCCGCGTTATCCCGGGGCGAAGGCCGCACGGTCACCGCATCGGTCTGGGTCGAGCGGCTGCTGCCGGACAGTGAGCGGCCATCGTTGGCCGCATCGAAGGCAAGCTCCACACGGGTGCGGACCTGCCGCGGCACGGCGCTGCTCACGTTATGCTCCAGCTCCCGAATGCGCACGGTAAGCCGGCGATTCGCGGACGAATCCCAGGCCACCGGCCGGAACCCCTTGCGACGCAGCGCCTCCTTCGCAGCCTCGGTCACGACGTCGGAGAGATCCCGATCCGATACCAGGGGCTCGGTTTCGGCAATGCGGCTATCGGCGGTACCCAAGTGAATGCGGTCACGTTCGTTCACCGCCCGCACCGCCACCTCACGACCGACGCCGACATCGGACTCGTCCACCGCACCACTGGGTGACAGCGAGATGACCTGACCGGTGGTCGCGCAGGCAGCCAGCAGAACGGACGTCAGAAGCAACAACAGGACGCGGCTCACGGGAAATCCTCCATGAAGACAGGCGAATGGTTCCGGAAACGCTCTCGGGCGCTGACGCCTGCAGGCTCGGGCCCACGTTTCCTTGCTGCATGCATTATCCGTGAGCAGTGACGCAATGGACAGTCGTACCTGCGCCTGCCACCCACTCAATGACGAATCTGGACCCGGTAGTGCAGTTCCTTGTCACCGCCGGCGGGCACCGTCAGGCGCCAGACCGCCCGGTCCGAGGCAGGCCGCCGATGGTCGCTGCTTTCCTCGAGCATGGTCCATTGCCCGGGGATCCGTTCGATGACCTCGACGGTGGCGTCCTCGTCGCCGGCGTTGCGCAGCGCGACGGTCCAGGCCTGTTCATCCTCGCGCTCGCCCAGGCGGCGGAATTCGCGCTGGGTACGGGTTGCCGTCACGTCGAACACGGTACCCAGGCGCAGTTCGACCTCGGAGCCGGGAGAGCTTGCCGGGATGCGGTCCTGGCCAAGAAATAGCGGCTCCTCCTCGCTGTCCTGCTGGTAGACCCGGGCAGCGCCGGCCGGGAACGGCCAGGCCTGATCGTCATCGTCCGGTGTGACGAACGACAGGTGCAGACTGACCGGCACCCGCTGCTCGCCGACACTGCGACCGCCGGCATGGCCCTCGACCCGATACTGGCGCTCGAACTCCGCCTCCAGCAGCGGGAACAGAGGCACCTGCAGATTCTCGCCGGCCGGCAATGTCACGCGCCGCGGCAAGGTAAAGAGCTGGTAGGGCCCCTCGGCACTGACGCCGACCGCGTCACTGGCCAGCATCTCACGGCGCTGCATCGGGGCCTCGGTCTGCGGGTCACCGGCCAGCAGCCGGATGCGGGCGGCATCGAAATCCAGCGCCGTGCGGTTCTCGAGGCTGGCAAAGGCCTGCATGCGGAGGACGTCGGACTCGAGATCGAGCACATAGTCCGCCTGCCAGGCCAGGCCCTGCGTCTGATACAGGAACTCGACACCCTGGCGTCCTGCCAGCTCGCTTTCCAGGTCAATCCAGAGGCCCTCGGTGCGCTGCATGATGCCGGCATCCGCCGGCAGCACCAGCCGCCACGGGGATCGCGCATCGATGATCTCAAGGGATTCGTCGATGGACACCAGCGGGTCACCGTCGACCAGCGAGACCAGACGCGCCTCCCGGGTCTCGCCATCAATCGCCTCGCCCGGCCGCACGCTGACGGTCTGCCCGACCAGCGACCGCAGCAGTCGCTGGCGTTCCAGTGGTTCCGGCCGGCGCACGGCATGCAGCCGCAGCTCGGCCTCGCCACCCAATCTCAGGCTGGCGCCCAGCATGCGGTCACTGACATCAAGCACATGCAGCGACAGCGGTTCATCCGACAATCCGATCTGGCGCCGGTCGCGCACCAGCGCCGGCGCGTTCTGGTAGATCGTGAGGACCAGTTCCTCGCGGTCATCGGCGGTGCTGCTGACACGGTCCGCGGAATCCAGCGTTTCGCCTGCAACCGCCGAGGGCCGGCCATCCGCCGGCGCCGTCCTGACCGTCTCAGCGGCGACTGCCAGCGGCAGGAGGCCCAAGCCCAGGATCAGGCTGCAGACAGATGATATGGCACGGCGCATTGGCGGCTCCCTAACCCGGTGGTGGCAGTGTCAGCAAGGTGGTTGCTATCGAAAAGTAGATGAGAATGCCGGCGATGTCCGCGATACAGGTTATCAGCGGCACACTGGCCGTGGCCGGATCGAACCGGGCCAGGCTCAGCAACAACGGCAACGCCATGCCCACCAAGGATCCCATGACTACCACCATAGCCATAGCCAGGGCCACGACCAGGGCCACCTCCGGTCCGCCGCGCCACAGGCCGATGGCCGAAACCGCCAGGCCCATGGTAATGCCCAGGCCAACGCCGACCAGCAATTCCTTGCCGAAAAGACGCGTCCAGTCGCGCATCGTGACATCGCCGGTGGCCATCGAGCGCACCATCAGTGTTGCCGTCTGCGCGCCGGCGTTACCGCCGCTGGCAACAATCATCGGCAAGAAGAACACCAGCGCGATCACCGCCTCGATGGTGCTTTCGAAAATGGCGATCGCCGCACCGCTGAAGATGTTGACGAATACCAGTGTCACCAGCCAGCCGACCCGCTTGCGGTACAGCAGCGCCGGGCTGGCTTCCCGGACGCTCAGGGTCAGGGCGCCTACCGACCCCATCTTGTGGAAGTCCTCGGTGGTCTCCTCGGTGGCCACGTCCATGACGTCATCGATGGTGACAATGCCGAGCAGTACGCCGGCATTGTCGGTCACCGGCAGCACTTCCAGGTCATAGTGCTGCATGGCACGGACCGCGGCCTCCCGGTCCTCGGCTGCGTTCACGCTGACGAAGTAGCCGGGCAGGATGCTGTCAACAATCTCGTCCGGCTCGGCGAGGATGAAACGGCGCAGTTCGGCCACGTCGACCAGCCGTTCCTGCTCGTCCAGAACCATGACGGTATTCACCGTCTCGCCTTTCTTCCCCTCCTGGCGAATGTGGCGCAGCGCCTCGGCGATGGTCCATTCCGGCTGCACCGCGACATAGCGCGGCGTCATGAGGCGACCGACACTCTCCTCCGGATAGTGCAGCAACGAAAGCGCCAGGCGGACGTCTTCGGGTTTAAGCAGCTTCAGCGTCCGCTCGGTCTGCTCCGGGTCCATTTGTTGCAGCAGGGCGGTACGGTCATCCGGCAGCAGGTGCGTGAGCACGTAGCGGCCCTCGCGGTTGCTCAACTGGGCAAGGATGCTCTCCTGCTGGGCGGGTTGCAGGTAGGAGAAGACAGGGACCCAGCGCTCCTGCGGTATCTGCCGGAACACCTTGACCCGGGTGTCCGGCTCGGTCAGTTCGCCGAGCAGGCCGGCGATGTCCTGCACGTGGAGGCTGTCGAACTCCTCGGTCACATCGGACCAGGCCTCGTCACGAATCAGATCAAGCAGGGAATCCTTGAGCTCGACGACGTCTTCACGATCTTCCATTGCGCACGCTCCGGCAGAGGGTTCTGTCAGGCGGACAGGAGCGACGGCCCGGAGGCATTCCAGGGGCACGGAACCGGGAGGCAAGGGGCATGAGCCGCAAGGGCCACCGATGAAAGCTCGGTGTATTGTCAGGCGCAGCCGCTGTCAGATCAGCGGAAAGCAGCCTGCGACGAGAGAAGGGAAATCCGTATCAGGAACTGCTTACCGCTGTACTGTGCAATCCAGTCCGCATGCGGGACTACTGGGAATGTCCAAGGGTCACTCCTGATCCGGAAACCATGGAAATTGTTAGGCCCCGGCGCAGATAAGTCAACGCCGGGGCGACCGGGGAAATGCCGCAATCACTCCTCGTAGACGTCCTCGTCCCCCTCGCCGCCCAACAGGGCCAGCGAGCGTTCCAGGGCATCCATCGCCTCTGCATGCTTGCCTGCGTCGTGATAGCGCTCGCCGTCCTCACGCAGGGCCTTGGCCTCGGCCAGCACGTCGGCTTCGACGTGACTGGGCACTTCGTCGCCCTCGAGGATGGCATCAATCTCGGCCATCACACTAGGGCAGGCATGGGCCCAGGCCACGGAGCCGAACGCAATACCGAAAAGCAGGGTCAACAGGCGCATCTTCATTGCAATTATCTCCTCATCACTCGATTCAGTGGGTGTCCTGAAGTCTGGTGTTCCCTTGAGTCTGGCATCCCGACAGGCCCTGTCCAGAAATTCCCACATCTGTGACGGAGGGCGGGGAAAAAATGCCTTAACCGAATAGACTGGCGAAAAACGAGGGTGTTCATGCCAGGCAGTCGTTTCATGCACGAGTTCTCCGCACGTTCCCTGGTCCGACTGCTTCTGCTGTCCGGCCTCGTGCTGGTCATGGGACTCGGTCTCCGGCTGTCGCAGGCCGAGCAGGCTGCACGTATCGACTTCGATGTCATGCGCGGCGCCATGCAGGAGCGCTACGGCAGCCAGGGGGTCGAGGCGGTCAATGCCTGGGAAAGCCTGCTGCGTGAGCTTGACGGCCGCCCCGTGCGGGAACAGTTGCGTGACGTCAACCGTTTCTTCAACGAACGGATCAGGTTCGGCGAGGATCAGGACGTCTGGGGCAAACCGGATTACTGGGCAACGCCGCTGGAGAGCCTGGGCGAGGGGCGCGGAGACTGCGAGGACTACTCGATCGCGAAGTACGTAAGCCTGCGCATTCTCGGCGTGCCCAATGAACAGCTCCGCCTGATCTATGTCCGCGCTCGAATCGGCGGCCGCTACAGCAGCGTCTCGCAGGCCCACATGGTGCTCGGCTATTACCCGACAAGCGACGCCGAGCCGCTGATCCTCGACAACCTGGTAGGCGAGGTTCGGCCGTCGGCAGAGCGCGACGATTTGCAACCGGTTTTCAGTTTCAACAGCGACGGACTCTGGACGCCCGGGGCCCGCAGTTCACAGGCCGACCCGACCGCGCGAATATCCCGCTGGGGCAACGTCCTGCAACGTCTGGAACAGGAAGGTTTCCGCCAATGATCCGGCCCGACGTGTACCGCCAGGAGGCATCCGCATGTCACTGACCAAGCAACTCTGGCTTGCCATTCTCATCACCGTGGTGCTGTTCCTGGTGGGCAGCATTGTCATCAGCACGCTTTCCGCGACCCGCTACCTGGAACAGGAACTGCGGGTCAAGAACATGGACAACGCCTCCTCGCTGGCCTTGTCGATGACCCAACTGGAAAAGGACCCGGTGCTGATCGAACTGATGCTGGCTGCACAGTTCGACACCGGACACTACGAACGCATCCGGCTCAGCGACCCTGACGGCGAAACCATCGTGGACCGCCGGCAGGATCGGGAACCCTATGAGGGCCAAGTGCCGGAGTGGTTTGCGAACCTTGTCGGCATGGATATCGAGCCGGGCCGGGCGCTGGTGCAGGACGGCTGGCGCCAGTACGGCACGCTGGAGGTGAAAAGCCACGCCGGCTACGCGCTGGAGAGTCTTTGGCAGGGCATCCTGCAACTGATCGGCTGGTTCGTGGCGCTGGGGCTTGCCGCCGGACTGCTCGGCACCTGGCTGCTGGGACGCATCACCAGCCCGCTGGTGGATGTGGTTGACCAGGCCGAGGCCATCGGCGATGGCCGTTTCGTCACCTCTAACGAACCCAGGACGCTGGAATTCAAAAGCCTGGTCCGGGCCATGAACCGCCTGTCGGACAGGATTCGAAACATGCTGCGCGAGGAAGGCCTGAAACTGCACAGTCTGCGGCGGCAGGCCCAGCTGGATCCGGTGACCGGCACCGCGAACCGGGATTATTTCATGAACCATCTGGATGCGGTGGTCACCGGCGAGCACTCGACCAGCCTCGGCATGCTGCTGTTACTTCGGGTCGGTGACCTGGAACAGATGAACCGCGTTGCGGGACGCCAGGACACGGATGTCATGCTGCGCAAGCTTGCGGCGGCACTGGAGCAGGCCGCCGGCGACCAGCCCCAGGCACTGGTGGGCAGGCTCAATGGCAGCGATTTCGGGCTGCTGATGCCGGATTTCGACGAACAGTCCGAGGCCCTGGTGGAGGCAGTCAAGTCCCGTATCGCACCAATTCTGTCAGAAGTGAAAGCCGGTCACCGGCCGTCGATCTCGATGAGCCTGGCGCAATACCAGAACGGCCAGAGCTGCGCTTCGCTGCTGGCAGCGGCGGATTCGGCGCTGGCGGTGGCGGAACAGCGCGCAGATGGCGAGGCAGAGACGGCGCCTCCCGAGATCGGCGAGCAGGCGCACCCCCGTACGACCGTGGAATGGCGTGAGGTTATCGAGGGCGCGCTCGATCAGTACGGCCTGGAACTGGCCGAGTTCCCGGTCGTGGACCTGCACGGCCGAACACTGCACCGGGAGTGCCTGGCCCGCCTGCATCTGGACAACCGGCTGCAACCGGCCGGTTACTTCATCCCGTGGGCAGCCCGCCTTGGGCTGCTGGCGCGGGTGGACCGGGATGTTGTCAACGTGGCGCTGGCCCGGCTGCAGACACCCACCGCCGGACCACTGGCCATCAATCTGTCGCCGCAGACACTGGAGGATCCGGCCTTTTGCCTGGAGCTGGCACGTCGTCTGAACGCCGCCCCGTCGCTTGCCTCGCGTCTGCTGGTGGAGATTCCGGAGCATGCGGCGCTGCGCCATCTGGAGAGTTTCCGCAGCCTCTGCCTGAGCCTGCGCGTGGCCGGCTGCCAGATCGGCATGGAGCACGTCGGTCCGGATTTCCACCGCATCGCCGACCTGCACGATCTCGGGCTGCATTACATCAAGGTGGCACCGGCACAGATCCGCGATATCGACAGCAATACGGCGCAGCAGGCCTTCCTGCGCGGGCTGTGCACGGTGGGCCACGCAATCAACCTGACCATCATCGCCGAGGGCGTGCGCACCGAGGCGGAACGCGACTGCATCCGGGATCTGGGCATCGATGGCTATACCGGACCGCTGGTGGGACCGGCCTGAGGCCTTACCGAGACAACAAAAAAGCCCGCTGCAGCAGCAGCGGGACCTGACGTCTGAAGTAAAATTGCTGACTCAGGTATCCGTTGTCAGCGGGGTCACCGGCAGATCCGCATCCTGGGAACCGGGGCCGTCGATGAAAGCGTACTCCGGCAGCTGGGCATCCTGATAGCCCCGACCCTGCTGGCCGCTGGCGTCAGACGTCTGCTCATCACCGCCCGGAATGAGAGACTCCTGTTCCGAAGCCAGCAGCTCGTTCTCCGTAAGCGGCTGCTCATCCCCGCCTTGCGGGCCGCCGGTCAGCAGATCCTGCCCGGCGGGCTCGTCCTGAGCGAGCAGAACTGACGGTTCCTCGCTGTCGTAAAGGAAGGGCTCATCGAAATCAGCGAGCAGCGCCAGATCGAGGCTCTCGGCATCATTCTCGACCGCTTCCCCGAACGCCGCCAGACTTACCGGCTTGACGGCAAAACTCGAGCCACTTCCGCCGTCAAATGCGATGTAGAGAAAGCCCGTGGCGCCGCCACCACTATCAAAGCTGATGGTGGCGAGTCCGTTCCCGTCGACCTCCTCGGCCAGCGAGAAGCTTTGATTGCTTCCACCAACGCGCGCGCCATTCTCGTCGTAGAGCGAATACTGCGCCCCCCCGATGTCACCGCGGAACTCGAACGTCGCGCTGCCCGCCAGTTCCGTCAGCTTGATGACGACACTTTCAGTGTTGTTGATGACGGTCGGATCCCATTGCGCCACATTCTCCGAGGCCGTGTGTCTGACCCCGTAGAAGCCGTCCCCATCGATAGTCAGCTCTGCATTTCCACGCGACACGGGGTTGCCGTCGCCATCCAGGGCGTTCTGTTGCAGGCCGTTGGCGTTTGCGTAACTACCACCCGTCGCATTGGGATTCTGGGAAGCACCCTGCCCGGAACGGTACGCCCCCGCCGCCTCGACAATGATCTCCGGCTCCTCCGGGGTCTCCGGATCTTCGTCGCCCGGATCTTCGTCGCCCGGATCCTCGTCGCCCGGATCCTCGTCGCCCGGATCCTCGTCGCCCGGATCCTCGTCGCCCGGATCCTCGTCGCCCGGATCCTCGTCGATCGGATCTTCGTCGATCGGATCTTCGTCACCCGGCGGCAGGATGATCTCCGGTTCTTCAGTTTCATCCTCTACAACGGGCGGCGTGACCACCGGGGCCGGTGTCCCGGCGACGGTTTCGGCAACTGCCTCGAGCTGGGGCAGGACTTCGGCAACCGGCGTGGAACCCGCCAGGTTCTGCGGAAAAGCGAATGCGAGATCGCCAGTCTGTTCGACGATGCGCGCAAGCTGCACGAAGCTGCGGCCGCCTCCACCATCGGCACCACCGGGTCCGGCCGCGGCCGGATCCAGCACTTCCAGCAGATCCTCGCCCGCCTCCAGCGCCTCGATTACCTGCGCCACGGCGGCATCCGTGACCACCGACTCATCCTCGGTCGGCGGTTCACGGCCGGCGAGTTCGCGGCTCATCAGGGTTTCCTGGTTGGCCTCGACCACAAAAGGCTGGCCATCCAGGGAATCCAGCGTAATGCGCGCACCCTCGCCGGTGATGATGATCTCGTTCTCAAAGATTTCGTCGCCCACGGCAAGAACGCGCTCCGAGCCATCCGGCGCACGCGCAATCACCTCACCCTGGACTGCAACCACCAAAGCAATCACTTCGGCCATCACAGCATTCCTCATACAGGGTGTCTGATCGATGACCCCGCGGGCGCGGAGCAGTCAGGACAACCCGGTGGACGACGGCTACCGTTGCCGTCGTCGGACCCGCGCCGATACGCCTTGGTCTGATTGCATTAATAGGGCCGGTCGGAAAAATGCGCTATTGGACTGAAGTACAGGTAAGGGGAGGGAAGTCAGCGACTTGGGGTGGAACATCAGTTGAACCGAGGGATCAGTGGCAAATCTCAGAAATCGTCGTCGAGCAGATTCAAGCCGCGATGCTGCAAACGCAGCGACTGGCGTTTACTGAGTTTCTCCTGGGCGGCTTCGGGCAGGTCGGTGAAGGTGATCACCCCGCGGTCGATCAGCAGATCGACCAGGTCCTCGATGACCCGGACCAGTTCCAGGTCGGTTTCGGTGAGTTGCTGCTGCCGCGCATCACCGCTGCCGTGGGCCGCCAGGAATGCGACGAGTTCCGCCGAGTCGGGCTTCAGTTCCTCTTCGAAACCAGCCAACGGCTCCCGGCTCACCGCCGAGATGCGACCTTCCGAGTCACGCTTGACGAACATGGGTATCCTCCTTTGGCGAGCAGGATAGCAGACAATAAAAAACCACCACTGCGAGGCAGTGGTGGTTTGAAGAGGATCAGCGATAAGAGTCAGCCGTTGCTTTCGCTGTCGACTTTTAGCTGGCCCTCCGCAATCATCTGCGCGACGATGTCGGCTCCGTTGTTCACCGACGCTTCGAACCCTTCGAGAGTGATGATCTGATCCGCATCCGAGGCCGGCTCACTGCCCAAGCCACCAGCGGTACTCACCTTGATCACGGTGTTGCCTTCGCCATCGGTACTGGCCTGCAGATAATCACTGAGGTTCTCGTTGTTTTCACCAAGGTCGGCATCCCGCAAAAGATCGGCGAGGTCGAGGACGTTGCTCCCGTTGCTGAAGTCCGTCACCACATCATTCGCGGCTTCCCCGGCAGCGCCCTGGTCGCCATCATTCCAGCGGAAGATGTCGTCACCGTCGCCGCCGGTCAGCGTGTCGTCACCCGGGCCACCGACGAGGATATCCAGACCGTCACCGCCTTCCAGCGTGTCACCGCCATCCGTTCCGAACAACACGTTGACGCTGTCGGAAGGATCATTGATCTGGATGGTCAGCGCCGCCTGGGCGGAATTGCCATTGGGCTGCACCAACTGATAGGTGAAGGTTTCGACACCACCGATGTTCTCGGCATTGGCCTCCGGCGTGTAGATGTATGCCCCGTTGCCACTGATTTCCAGTGAGCCGAAGCGACCAGCCACCGTGACCGGATCGTCGTTCACCGGCGTAAAGTCATCGCCATCAAGGATCTGCAACTCGGCATCGGCCGGACGCACATCCGGGGCGCCATCGGGACCCAGGTCGGTGATAATGTTGCCGGTTACAGCCTGAGCCTCCGGCACCTGCTCTGGCGGCAGGATCGTGATCAGTTCCAGGTCGGTAATGGAGGCGCTGGCGGACCCAAGAAAGCCCCAAGAGATGGAGGCATCAATCTCAAGCTCGTATTCGCCGCTTGGCAAATCCTCGGACTGGAAGTCACCTTGGCCGCTGGCAATGGCCTCATTCTCACCGTCTCGATACAGCGTCCAGCTCAAGCTGCTGTTACTGGTTACCGACACACCAAAACTCAATACTCCGGTTGCATCAGAAGGAACTTCGAACAGGAGTTCATCGCTTGTGCTTTTGGAGCCGCTAAAAAAGCCACCGCCGCTGAGGGAGAACTGCGCGTCATCAGGCGTCGCATCCACCGGCTCCTGCTCCACCTCGCTCAGCGTGATGCTGGCCTCGGAGCTGTTGTCAGATGCCGCCAGGTTCTGCACGTCCACGCTGCCGGACGTCCAGGCGCTTTCCATGCCCTGGTCCGAGATTGCCCGCGTATTCACCGAAATTGACTCGGCACCGTCCAAGGGACGGACCTGAAGGTCGGCAATGTCCTCGCCATCGAGTTCGTAGAAGCCGTCGTCATTCAGCGTCAGCGGGTTGCCGTTCTGCACCAGCGTCCCGCCTTCCACATCCACCAGGAAGGTTTCGATGGAACCCTCGTCAATCGAGCCGGAGAGCGTCACCGGATAGACGAAGGAGGCAGCCATCAGGCTCGCCGAGATGTCCGAGACGTTGACGATCTCGTCCACATGTGTGGAGGTCACGCGGAACTCCAACTCCACCTTGCCGTTTTCATCCAGCACCACGTCGAAGCTCGGCGACTCCGGATCGAAAACCGTGTCGTCGCTGTTGTGCGGATCGTAGTAGTTGAACTTTTCCAGCAGAGCGTCGTTGGCAAAGACTTCGAACATGTCCTCGGTGCCTCCGCGACCGGTTTCACCGTCTTCCCAGCCACCGAAGGCTTGGTGCGTCCAGGAGACGGTGACGATCTGCCCGGCCTTGTCCGCACCGAAATCCAGCGTTGCGAAGCCGCTATCCACGCCCGGGTTCTGCGAGTCGAAGAAATTGTCGCCGGAGCCACCAACGGGCTCGTCGGAGCCCAGGTTCTCGAAACTGCCCGGGACCGTAACGGTCTCGAAGTCGATCTCCCGATCCACATCCACGGTGGCTTCTGGAATCGGCAACGGATCCGGTGCCGGTTCTTGCGCCAGGTCGGGACCCACCGGTGTGAAATCGATGACGAAATCGGAATCGGCGAGGTCACCGTCACCATCCACCACCGTGACGTCCACCGGCAGTTCGTAATTCAGGTTGGCATCCTGATAGGTGCCACTGAAGTCATTGACACGGTAATTGCTCTGGTTGTCGCTATGTCCAAGGAAGCGGACCTCATCGAATCCGGAAGCAAAATCGATGCTGTTACCTGTTCCCTCCCCGACTTTCCCACCATCACGGTAGATTTCCCACTTTGCAGTCTGGGAGTTTCCTTGACCGCGAGACGCAGTAAAACTGAGCTCGGTCAGCACCTGATCAAAGTTGGCAACCAGCGTGTCGCCATCGGAGATCAGGTTGTTTGAACCACCAATCCCCTGATTCGACCAGTTGACATTCCCGCCTTTCAGCATCGTGAACTGTGCGGTGAGATCGGTTCCATCCAGAGTCAGATCCAGTGCGACGCCGCCGCCTTTCTTGGACGGAACCTTGGCATCGACAAAGCTCGTTGCTACCGCATCCAACTCCTGAATCACGTTGACAGTGTAGTCGCCGGATTCGATATCGAAGTCGATAGTGAACACTGGATCATCACTGTTCTCGCCCTCTTTGAAGGCGATCAACTGCTGCGCATCCTGATCGAATTCGTACTGCAGCTTACTGCCACCGGAAGTCAACAGCGTTGACTTGCTGGCTCCGTTTTCTGTGTATTGCACCTCGATGAAGCCAGCGGAATTCTCCTGCAGGGTCACGTTCTGAACCGACGCGCCCTCGCTGTCCGCGCCGATGGTCAGGTTCAGGTCACCGGAGAAATTGCTGCCTTCGGCGGCCGACAACGCCGCATCGTCAATGCCGCCCTCTTCAAATTCCGGCACGTCATCGACGATGGTGATGTCGACGGAGTTTTCGGCTGTGCGGTTGGCGTTGTCCGTGACGGTGACGTCGATGACATCCTTTTCGAGTTCATCACGTCCCTGTTCGGGGTGATCAGCCGTTTCGGTGAGCTCGTAGCTGTAGTTAACGGTGTAGGTGCCGTTTTCATTGTCGGTGAAGCCGGTGATCGACAGCACACCCTTGGTGGTGGTGACGGTCAGGGGCTCTGACTCGGCGGCATCTTCGAGCTGACCGAGATCGAACGAGGCGCTGAAGTCTGTTCCGGCGTCCGTGTCCCCGCCGGCGAATGCCAGGCTGGCCACGCCTGCGGCGGCGATGATGTTGAAGCTGCCGTTGTCGGTGTTGCCGTTGTCGGGGCCCACCCGGGTGCCGCCTTCGAGGAAGGCTTCGTAGACGGTAGCGTCGCCGCCATCGCCGACCAGACCCTCGATACGCGGGCCGTCGAACTCGAGTAGCTCGGCGGAGATATCGAAGGTGAGGTTGGTGTCGACAGTGTCTCCGTCACCGTCGGTGAGCACATAGGTGAACACATCCTGTGGGCTACCAGCCTCAAGCACGGCCGCGCCGGCGTCGTCTTTCAACGTGTAGGTATAGCTGAAACTGCCCTCACCATCGTCGGTGACCACCAGGCTGCCGTAGGTGCCTTCAATGGTCAGTTCCGTCGCGGCCTCGGCGAAGCCCACAAGGCTGCTTTCATCACCGACAATGCCGAACTGGATGGCGTCGTCATCAGCCGGACCGTCGGCACCCCAGTCGGCATCGAAGGAGCCGGAGGCCTTGGGTGCGTCGACAGACTCGCCGTCACTATCGACGAAGTTCTGATCGATTTCGCTGACCAGGACGCTCAGAGCAGCCTCGGCATCCTTATTGTCCACCGGCACATCATCGACGATCGTGACATCTATTTGAGAGGTCGCAGTATTCCCCGCCACCTCAACGCTAACGTCAATCGGATCTTTCGAAATCTGGTCCCGTGGCACTTCGGAACTGTGTTCGAGACTGTTCTCAGTGAGCAGATAATCGAAAGTCAGGTCGTAAACACCATCACTGACCTCCTCGAAGTTTGTAAGGGTTACCTCACCTTTTTCCGTGGAAATCACGCCGACGCTGGGCAGGTCGTTTGCCAAAGTCGAGAATTCGACCTTCTGACCGGCGATACTTACTGATGTGAAGCCGCCCGCGGAATCGATGCGTATGACCCCTGAGTCAGTCGGTTCACCCTCACCGGCGGCTGTTCCGTTATCGAGGAAGCGTTCGTCGACAAGAAGCGCTTCCGACTCCAGACCATAATCGATCTCTACGGACGGAAGGTCGAATCCGGAAGCACTGCTACCAGTGGCCTCGCCACGCCCATCATCAAAAGTCACCGAAGCGGTATATTCCGCACCGTCTTCCAGATCCAGGGCGTTCAAATCGTCTTCGCTGGCTTCCCAGAAACCATTCGCGTCGGCAACGACGTCGAACGACACATCTTCGAAGCCTTCAGGCCCGCTGATAGTCACGGTGATGGTTTGATCGAGCGTGGATTCCGTGCTGACGGAGCCGTTAAGTACGATGTCAGGGGAGCCTTCGCCGTCTACGAAGCCGGATGCGGTCACGTTGAAGGTGATGTCGGCCATCGGCGCGTCGAAGATTTCGCCGGTGGTCGTGTCGGTCTGCGTATCGCCGTTCGGGTCGGCAACGCTCACATCAACAGTCAGCTCACCATTAACTAAGCTGGACAGGTCGATGCCGTCAACTGCATAGCTGCCGTCTTCCTGGACCGTTACCGGACCATCGACTTCCAGGGTGTTGCCGTCACTGTCAGTGATGACAATCGTCACCTCATTGCCAGCAGGGACATTCTCGGTCGTGCCGGAAATGCTGCCTTCGAGCCCCGTGGAGTCCGGGTTCCTCGGTGCCAGGCGCACGTCGTCACCAACATCTCGCTCGCCGCCCTCGACAGCAAAGGCTTCAAGCACCGGGCGGTCGGGAATTTCCAAGTTGGTGGCAAAACCCACTTCGAAAAGCACCGAGATGCTTCCCGATGCCGGCGTTTCAGCGGGCGGTTCGGGTTCGGTGGACGGCGTGGTTTCGTCTTCCGCCACTTCGGTAAAGAGTTCTTCCTCGGAACCGGTAAATGCACCCGGTTCGTTCTGTCCGAAAGCAAAGCTCAAGTCACCGGTGAGCTCGCTGATGCGGGCGAGCTGGACGAAGCTGCGGCCGCCGCCGGCACCGTCGCCGCCGCCCGGGCCGGCAGCCGGGTCTTCCAGGACCTCCAGCAGGTCCTCGTCGCCTTCGAGGGCCTCAAGCACTTCCGCAACGACGTCGTCATCGGTGACTGCCTCGTCATCGGTCGGCGCGGTGTCCTGGGCAAGCTCGATCGACGCGGTGAGTTCTTCATCTTCGGTCATGACATAGAAGCCGCCATCGACGAAGTCGAATTCGACGCGTCCGCCGGCGCTGGTGATGATGACCTCGCCTTCGCGGATCTCGTCGCCGATCTGGAGGACCCGTTCGGAGCCATCCGGCGCCCGTGCAATGACCTCACCCTGGATAAACGTCACCGTCGCAATCACATCACCCATGACACCATTCCTCTTGTTCTCGGTTCCGCCGGCATCAGGCCGCGCGTATGTGCTGTCCGGATCAACAAACTGGTGCTGATAGGCAACACCCTAGGAAAGGAGGCAAGCAGTGCCTATTGGACCGATGGACAGGTGGAGGGGAAACGCGTCAGTGGAACCGGAGCTTGGCACTCCGGCGAGGGGATTCGCTACTGCGTGGTCTCGACCTCGGTCTGCGTGTTGCCGAGTCGAAGGGCCAGTTGCAGGCGGTCGCGGACCCCGAGTTTCTCGAACACAACGCCCAGGTGCGCCTTGACCGTGCGTTCGGTGATGTCGAGCGAGCGCGCAACCTCCTTGTTGCTGGCTCCGGTGACGACGGCCATAGCCACCTGGCGTTCTCGAGGGGTGAGCGAATCCAGCAATGAGGAATTCGGTGGTCGGCCATCAGAAAGACGCGCGGACACCGTGCGCACCACCAGCCGCAGCAGTTCCGGACCGACCCAGAGACCGCCGCTGCGCACGGCGGTGACCACCTGTTGCAGCACCTCCGCGGTGGCCAGGGCATGCAGGTAGCCGCGGGCACCGGCCTCCAGTGCCTGCAGGCCCTCTTCCTGATTCGGGTTCAGGCTCAGGCCCACCACAGTGGCGCCGGTGGCGGAGGCAGTCTCGATCTGCGCCTTCCAGTCGGGCAGGTCGGTGACGATCCAGACGCTGTCCGCGTCGGACAGGTCATCGAGCGAATCGGCCCTTTCGGCGAGCACAAGGTCGGGAAAGGCCGCACGCCAGCGTGCCGCCATGGAATCCGGTCGATGGCCAATGAAGACCTGTCTGCTCATCGCTCGCTCAGCGCGTTGGAGGTGGCCCGCAGGACCGGCTTCAGCAGGTACTGCAGGATCGTGTTCTTGCCAGTGAGTATATCGACCTGAGTCGTCATCCCTGGAATGATCGCGCGATCCTCGCCGAAATCCGCCTGCTCGGTGCGCACCCGCACCAGATAATAGGTGTTGTCGTTCTCGTCGGTAATCGTGTCGGCGCTAATGTGCTCCAGCGTACCGGTCATGCCGCCAAAGATCGTGAAGTCGTAGGCGCTGAACTTCACGGTCGCCTCCTGACCCGGGCGCAGGAAGGCGATATCCTTGGGCGGGATGCGTGCCTCCACCAGCAACTGGTCATCCATTGGTACGATTTCCACTACCTCGCCGCCGGGCTGCACCACGCCGCCGATGGTGTTGTGGTGTACGCGCTGCACGGTGCCGCGCACCGGTGCGCGGATCTCGGCCAGCCGCACCCGGTCGGCAAGTCCCAGGCCACCTTCGGACAGGCTGGCAAGGTCACCCAGCGCCTCGTTCAGGCTCTCGCGCCATTCGTTGCGCTTGCTGACCTCGACCTCGCGGATCTTGGTTTCCGCCTCGCTGATGGCCGACTGCAAACGCTGGATCTGGGACCGGGCCTGTTCCCGCTCACCGGAGGCATTGGACACTTCCCGCTCCAGGCGCAAAATGTCCACCTCGGACACCGCACCGGAACGCAGCATCGGCCGGGTCATCTCCAGCTCGCGCGAGGCCAGATCATGTGCACGTGAGGCCTGCCGTTCCCTGGCCCGCGCCTCGCTCAATTCCTCCTGCCGCTGCTGCAACTGGGATCGGGCAATCTCCAACTGTTCCTCCAGTTCCTCGATCCGCGTGCGGTAGAGCCGCTCCTCGCGTTGCGCAATCTCCGGCGACTCCTCCGCAACCTCGTCGGGCACCACGAACTCCTCGCCCTCGGTCAGCGCCCGCAGGCGATGCACCCGGGCCAGGGTGGACAGGTACTGCGCACGGCTTTCGCGGAAGGTGGAAACGAACCGGGTAGCCTCGATGCGCATCAGCACATCGCCGGCCTCGACCATGTCCCCTTCGCGTACGTTCACCTCTTCGATGACGCCGCCGTCCAGCGACTGCACCACCTGCAACTGCTGCGAGGGAATCACGCGGCCGTCGCCACGGGTGACCTCGTCCACTTCCGCGTAGGCGGACCAGATCACCAGCGCGATCAGGGTCAAAAAGACGCCGAACAGCAGCTTGCGCGCGCGCAGCGGCTCCTGCTGGATCCGCGCCCAGTCGGCGTCGGCCTCCCAGTCCGCCGGCAGCCGGTCGGCGGAACTCACCCAGCGTGAAAACAACCTGTCCACCAGTGAACGGCCGGGCTTCGCGCCCTTCTCGCTGACCTTGCCGACGAAATCGAACCCTTTCTGCTCGGCGGTAGCCGACTTCTTGCTGCTCATGATCGCGCGCTGCCAATCCGGCCCTGCCGCAATGCCTCGACGACCTGGTCCTTCGGCCCGTCGGCCACGATGCGGCCGGAGTCCACAACGATAATCCGGTCCACCAGCGCCAGCAGTGACGTCCTGTGTGTCACGACCACCAGTGTCCGGCCCTCAGAGATTTGACCGAGTCGCGTCTTGATTTCTTCCTCGGTGGCGTTGTCCATGGCGCCGGTGGGTTCATCCAGCAGCAGCATCGGCGGCTCGTGCAGCAACGCCCGGGCCAGCGCCACCGCCTGGCGCTGGCCGCCGGAGAGCTGCTGGCCGCGCTCGCCCACCGGCATGTCGAACCCCATTGGGTGACTGTTGACGAAACGCGCCAGGCCGGCGGCCTCGGCGGCTCGGATGATGTCCGCATCCTCGGCACGGACCGCCCCGGCGGCGATATTCTCGCGCAGGGTTCCGTGGAACAGCATGATGTCCTGCGACACATAGCCGACACTGCGCCGCAATTCGGCTGTGTCGAGCTGGCGCAGATCCACACCATCAATGGTGATCGTGCCGCTGCTGGGCTGGTACAGCCCCAGCACCAGCTTCTGCAGCGTGGTCTTGCCGGAGCCGGTGCGGCCTAGCACGGCGACATGCTCGCCCGCCTTGATGCGGAACGAGACGTCGCGCAGGGCATCCGATTCCTCGTTCGGATAACGGAAGTTGACGCCACGGAAAGCGATATCACCCTGGAAGGTGTCGCGACTGATCGGATGGCGGCCCTCGGGCCGCTCCACCGGCACCTGCATGATCTGATCCAGCGACTCCAGTGCCGTCGAGGCCTGATGGTACTGGGTCAGCAGCGCCGCGGTCTGCGAGATCGGCGCCATCGCCCGGGACGACAGCAGGTAGGCGGCGATCAGGCCACCCTGGCTGAGCTCGCCGGCCATGATCAGGTAGACGCCGATGATGATCACCGAGACCCCCACGGTATGCTGCGCCCAGGTGGCGCCGTTGCTGACCGAGGCGGACAGCAAGCGCAGGCTTGCCGCCGTGCGCGCCAGATAGGCGGTGGTCCGCTCCCAGATCAACTGGGTGCGCGACTCGGCGCCCAGGGTCTTGATGGTCTCCAGACCGTTCAGGCTCTCCACCAGGGTCGCGTTGCGTTGCGCCCCGGCTCGCCAGGCCTTTTCCGACAGGCTGTGCATCTTGCTCTGGATCGCCAGCCCGTAGAGCAGCACCACGGTACCGCCGATCAGGATCGGGATGATCAACGGCCAGCCGATGATCGCGATGATGCCGACGAACAGCAGCACGAACGGCAGGTCCACCAGCGACACCACGGTGGCCGAACCGATGAACGAACGCACCGACTCGAAGGACTGCATCATCGCGGCGAACGAGCCGGTGGACTGTGGCCGTGCCTCCATGCGCATCCCCAGAACGCGCTCCATCAATGAGGAAGAGAGCTTCACATCCGCCCTGCTGGCCGCCAGATCGACAAACGAGGCACGCATCACGCGCAGGATCAGATCGGCGGTCAGCACCAGGAAGACCCCGGCGGCGAGTACCCACAGCGTCTCGGTGGCCTGATTGGGTACAACCCGGTCATAGACGTTCATGACGAACAGCGGCATGGCCACTGCGAACAGGTTGATCATGACCGCCGCCAGCAGCACGTCGCGGTAGAGACGACGATTCTCGGCGATAACGCCCCAGAACCAGTGCTTCTCGCGCAGGTTCTTGCGAACTTCCGGCGTCCGCGCGTCGAAGCGGAAATTCGGCCGCGCCAGGATTGCCTTGCCGGTATAGCGCGCCGTCAACTCGTTCAGCGGCATGTCCACGGCGGCATCGTCAAGTTCCGGGAACGAGACCCGGGCCTGGCCCGCACTCCAGTCGACCTCCCAGAGGATGCACGCCTGATCGTCCTCCAGCAGCAGGATCGCCGGCAACAGGATCGGGTTCAGCTTGCGCAGCCGCTCGCGAACGACACGCGAGGACAGCCCCGCCCGTGAGGCGGCGCGATGAAATGTGGTGGGGGTGAGCTGACCGTTTTCCAGCGGCAGGCCGTGGACCAGGGCCTCGCCGGTGACGCTCCGGCCGTGGCTGTGCGCCACGGCAAGCAGACAGGCCAGCAGGCCGTCACCTTCGTAAAATTCCTCGGCCCGTGCGAAATGGGGTTCTACCACGTCCTGCCTTCCGCTCGCTGCGCGGAACAGCCACTGCATGTGCGGTGAGCCGTCCGGACAGACGCCTGACTGGCCATACGGCCAGTCAGGCGCCCTTCAACCAGTGGCACCGCCCGCAACGTGCAGGCGGCAACGTTACAGTGCCGGCCGTTCACTCGCCGTCGATGGTGATCTCCACCCGTCGATTCTGGGACCGACCGCGAGGGTTGTCGTTGCTGGCAACCGGATCTCTCGAACCACGCCCTTCGGTGTGGATACGATCCGCCGGAACGCCGCGCTCGACAAGGAAATCCTTCACACTCTGCGCGCGGGCCTCCGACAGCGGATCATTGATCGCGTCGGTACCGGTGCTGTCGGCATGTCCGACAATCAACACCCGCTCAAGGTTGCCCATGCGCTGCAACTGATCGGCCAGCCGATCCAGGTCTTCCTGGAACTGGTCCATCAGCTCGGCACTGTTGATCTGGAACAGTGTATCCGAGGCGAGCACCACATCCGGTTCGCGCTCCCGCATCTGCTCCAGGTCAGCGGTGAGCTGGTCCAGATCCATGTAACCCACCTCGTCCGGCGGGCAGACACTGTCGCCATCGGGCACAACCGGATCGGCGCCCACCTGCTCCAGTCCCGGCAGCAATGCCGGATCCTGGCTCAGGTCGAGTGCCGGCAACAGCCGGCCCATGGCATCCAGCACCCGCCCCTCGGCGATGGTCTGGTCGTGGATCGCATTGACGTAGGCACGGCTGGCCTGGAAGAACTCGTTCTCGGTGTCGAGCACGTCAAGCAGCGTGCGCTGACCGATATCGAACTGTTCCTTGAACGCCACGCGCACCTTTTCCACCGACAGGCGATGCTGGTTCAACGCATCCTTCTGCTGTGCCAGTCTGCGGCGATCGTTGAAGGCCACCTGGGCATCCTGCCGCAGGTCGATACAAGCCTGGTCACGCAGGTCCATGGCTTCGAACAATTCATTGGTGGCACGACTTACCGCTGCGCGATCCGAACCGCCGCGGAACAGGTTGAAGGAGAGCACCAGCTCCACCACGCCTCGATCTCCGGTGATGTCGCGGTCACCGGTGCCGAGGAACGGCTCGGCGTTGCGGTTGGTGGACTGCCGCGCCTGCAGGTCCAGACGCGGATGAAACGCGGAACGCTGGGTGCTGACATTGGCCTGGGCCGAGGAGATGTTCTCGATCGCGGCATGGAAGCCCGGGTTGCCCTCGTAGGCCATGGTCAGCACGTCACGCACATCTTCGGGGATCGAGCTGCCGTCCAGTTCGGTGCGCTCCAGATTATCCTGTGGCAACTCGCCGACAATCCGCTGGTAGCGGGCCGTGACGTCATGCAGGTTGGAGGCCTCGGTCAAGAGGTTGGATTCGGCCAGGGCCAGACGACCACTGATCTGCTCCAGGTCCACACCGCGGCCCACACCGGTGCGGGTCCGCTCCTCGATCTGGTCGAACACCTCGCGATGGCGGGCGTAGTTGTCGCGCGCCAATTCCACCAGAGTCTGCTGACGCACCACGTCTTCGTAGGCCCGCATGGCCTCGAGCGCGACATCGGAGGCGCCGTCGAGCAACTCGTAGTAGCGAACCAGACGCGCCTTGTCCAGCCGCTCCACTTCGCTGCGGGTGAAGAAGCCGTCGTACAGCATCTGGGTCAACTGGATCTCGGCGGTGCCGGTGGTGAAACTGCCGCGATTATCGCGCTCGCGGTACTCCCGGCCACCGCGCAGATTGAGATCGATGGACGGCAGATAACCGCCCCAGGCCTCGCGCCTCTCGTCGCCGGAGGCAGCGAAGGCGTGGTAAAGCGCCTGCACCTGCGGGTTGTTGTCGATGGCACGCTGCGCCGCCTCGGTGGCGTTGCTCGCAGCATGCAGGGAAGAGGAGAGCATGAGCCCCATGAGAGCGCCGGACGCCAATCCCACCCGACGGCTTGTTCTCGCCGTTTTAAACATTTTCACACCCCTTGTGAAAAAAACCGGCATGGCCGGTCTGTTCTTGTTTCGCCCACCCTGCTGGCCGCGTTTGCAGCCGTCCCCTGGCTTGCACGAATGGAATGCACGCGCGCAAGCTGTCTCCGTATTGAGACATGTTTGCATGGGCGATTCAAACCGATAATTGGTAGTAGCGTATAGTCCGGTCCACAAATGCGGGACACGTCACATTTCCGGGAGTCCGCCCTATGCTTTTTCACCCCCTCCGCAAACCGTTGACGCTGTCGGTGTTGACCGCCTGCCTCATGCTGATCGCCGGCCCGAGCCAGTCCACCGAACGCCAGATGGACATCCTGGGCTGGATCGAGACAGTGCAGTTGCAGGCCGGAGGATTCGCCGTCGACGCCAAGCTCGACACGGGTGCCGACAACTCCTCGCTGAACGCACCGGAGGTGGAGGAGTTCGAGAAGGATGGCGACACCTGGGTGCGCTTCACGGTCGGTAACGGCGAAGACGAGGAAGCCACCTTCGAGAAACCGCTGCATCGGACAGCACGAATCCGCAGCGCCAGCGGCACCAGCGAGCGGCCCGTCGTGAAAATGGAGATCTGCCTCGGCAATACCGTGCGGGAGGTGGAGGTCAACCTGGCGGATCGCAGCGGGCTCAGCTACCAGATGCTGATCGGCCGCAGTTTCATGAAGGACCACATCCTGGTTGACTCGGGCAGCAAGTACACCGCCGAGCCGAACTGCGGCGACGATGACGACTGAACCGGCTCAGCCCAGGCGCTCGTCGGGGCGCTGCCGGTAGAACAGGGCCAACTGGCGGTAGACCTCGGGATACAGCCGGCGCAGCCGGCCCGGTATCTCGAAAAAGCTCTCGCTGGCCACGGAGAAGAATTCCGCCGGACTCTCGGCCGCGTAGGTGTCCAGGCCGTCCGGATGTTCCCCGGCGAGGACACGGGCGGTGAAATCCGCGTAGGCATCGGTAAAGGCACTGGTCCAGTCCGCCAGGCGCATGTTGCCGTGCAGGGGCGGATGGCCATTGGCATCGCCGTTCAGCATGTCCAGCTTGTGCGCGAACTCGTGGATCACAACATTGAACCCGTCCGCGGCTCCGGCGTCGCGGACATCGTCCAGCGACAGCACGATCGGGCCACTGTCCCAGGCCTCGCCGGACAACGGCACGACGTCCTCGTGCTCCAGCCCCACCTCATCGCGGTAGCGATGACGGGCAACGAAGTTTCCGGGATAGACCACGATTGTCGCGCAGGCCTCGTACCAGTCCAGGCCCAGTTCCAGGATCGGTAGACAGGCCTGCGCCGCCAGAGACCAGACATCGCGCTCGCCGAGACGGACGTCGGCCACCTCCACCAGCTGAACCTTGTGCAGCAACAGCGTCGAGAGATCGCGCAGTGCCTGCTGCTGCGGCGGCTCCAGCCCGCGCAGCACCGGCAGGCTGCCGACAACTTCCAGCCATAGCGCCTGTGACGGCGCGCGGCGCTCGATGATCCGCTGGCGGCGCCAGGCCCGCAGTCGGTCAAGCAATTGGGATTCCTCATCTGTCCGCCGGCGAAACGCCGAACCTGCATCGTATTCCACCATGGCGGCCTGCGACATTCCCACCTGCGGCCGGCGCCTCGCAATACGGCACCCGGGCATGGATAATCATCGCCTTCGCGAAGCAGAGAGCGCCTTCATGTCGGACAGTGCCATTCAGGGCCCACGGGATATTGTCGATCTGGGCCAATGCCGTTACACCCTGCTGGGAACGGCGCATGTCTCGCGCGCCAGCGCCGAGGAGGTTGCCGAGCTGATCCAGTCCGGCGAGTTCGATGCGGTGGCCATCGAGCTGTGTCAGACCCGGCACCGCAGCATCGTCGACCCGGATGCAATGGCGCGCATGGACCTGTTCCAGGTGATCCGCAGCGGCAAGGCCGGCATGGTCGCGGCCAGCCTGGCACTCGGCGCCTTCCAGCAGCGGGTCGCGGAGCAATCCGGCATCGAGCCGGGCGCCGAGATGCGCATGGCAATCAGCGAAGCGGAGAAGGCCGGCATCCCGGTGCTGCTGGTCGACCGCGAGGTGGGCGTGACCCTGAAGCGCGTCTATCGCAGCGTGCCCTGGTGGCAGCGGATGGGGCTTATCTCCGGGCTGTTCGCAAGCCTGCTGTCGCGGCAAACCGTGAGCGAGGAAGAGATCGAGAGACTCAAGCAGGGCGACGTGCTGGAGTCCACCTTCAACGAATTCGCCGCACAGTCCGAAGCCCTCTACCGGCCGCTGATCGCCGAACGCGATCGCTTTATGGCGCTGCGGCTGGTGGAGAAAAACCCGGCCGGCCGCTATCGCAACGTGCTGGTTGTCATCGGTGCCGGGCACCTGAAGGGGCTGGGCGAGCACCTGCGGGCTGAACTCCCGGCAGACCCGGAACCCGAGCGGCGGTCACTGGAGGCGACACCGCCGCCAAGCAAGTGGACCGGCTATATACCCTGGATCATCGTGGCCCTGGTGCTAGCCGGTTTCGTGATCGGTTTCAGCCGCAACTTCGAGCTCGGCATGGAGCTGATCACCGACTGGTTCCTGATCAATGGCACCCTGTCCGCACTCGGGGTCGCGCTGGCCTGGGGCCACCCCGGCACCGTGATTGCCGCCTTCTTCGCCGCGCCACTGACCTCGCTCAACCCGACCATAGGAGCCGGCTTCGTCGCCGCCGGCGTGGAGCTCTACCTGCGCCGCCCGACCGTCTCCCATTTCGCCAGCCTGCGCCAGGACGTCGCCCGACTCCGCGGCTGGTGGACCAACCGCGTCTCACGCACGCTGCTGGTGTTCCTGTTCGCAACGCTGGGCTCGGCGGCGGGGACGTATATTGCGGGCTTTCGGATTTTTGAGCGGTTGGTTGGAAGCTGATAAGAAAAGTTTTCAGTGGTTCAGGTTTCAGTGTTCAGACAAACACGCGGCCACCGCCTGTAGATTGCAGGCCTGCAACGAGTACCCAACTGCCGGATGTTTGTCTGAAAACTGAACACTGAAACCTGAAAACGCCCGCGAGCATTGAGCGGCGCATGGCGCTGCTCAATGCTCGCGGGTTGCCTCAAACCTCACATCCGGCCAGCGTTCCCGGGTTAGGTCCAGGTTGACGCGGCTGGGCGCGAGGTAGGTGAGGTTGTCGCCGATATCCAGCGCCAGGTTGTCGCCGGCCTTGCGTTTGAAGTCCTCTAGCATTTTCGGGTCATCGCATTCCACCCAGCGGGCGGTGTTGATGGTCACCGGCTCGAACAACGCGTCGACGTTGTATTCTGCCTTTAGCCGGTAGGCGACCACGTCGAACTGCAGGACGCCGACGGCACCGACGATCAGATCATTGTTGTTCAGCGGCTTGAACAGCTGCGAGGCGCCTTCCTCGCAAAGCTGCTGGATCCCCTTCTGCAGGGCCTTCAGGCGCAGGGGGTCCTTCAGCACCACCCGGCGGAACAGCTCCGGCGCGAAATTAGGAATGCCGGTGAACTTGAGCGCTTCGCCCTCGCTGAAGGTGTCGCCGATCTGGATCGTGCCGTGGTTGTGCAGGCCGATGATGTCGCCGGGCCAGGCGTCCTCGGCGGCCTCGCGGTCCGAGGCCATGAAGGTGATGGCGTTGGCAATCTTCACGTCCTTGCCGATACGCACATGGCGCATCTTCATGCCGCGCTGGAAGCGGCCGGAACAGATCCGCATGAAGGCCACCCTGTCGCGGTGATTCGGGTCCATATTCGCCTGGATCTTGAACACGAAGCCGGTGAGCTTGTCCTCGGACGGCTCCACGTGCCGCTCCAGCGCCGGCCGCGGCTGCGGCGGCGGTGCGTAGCTGACGAAATCGTCCAGCAGTTCACGGATGCCGAAGTTGTTGATCGCCGAGCCGAAGAACACCGGCGTCAGCTCGCCGCGCCGATAGGCGTCCCTGTCGAAATCGTGGCTGGCGCCGCGGATCAGCTCGATTTCCTCGCGCAATTCCTCGGCCATGCCACCGAACAGTTCGTCCAGGCGCGGGTTGTCCAGCCCCTCGATCACCTCGCCCTGCTGCACCTTGCCGCCGTGGGTGGGGCTGAATAGGTGCACGGTCTGATTGTAAAGGTGGTACACGCCCTTGAAGCGCTTGCCCATGCCGATGGGCCAGGTGATGGGGGCGCACTGGATGCCCAGCACCGATTCCACCTCGTCCATCACCTCCATCGGATCGCGGCCCTCGCGGTCCAGCTTGTTGATGAAGGTCATGATCGGCGTGTCGCGCAGCCGGCAGACCTCCATCAGCTTGATGGTGCGCTCCTCGACGCCCTTGGCCGCATCGATCACCATCAGCGCGGAATCGACCGCGGTCAGCACCCGGTAGGTGTCCTCCGAGAAATCCGCGTGACCCGGCGTATCCAGCAGATTCACGACGCAGTCGCGGTAGGGAAACTGCATCACCGAAGAGGTCACCGAGATGCCGCGTTCCTTTTCCATGGCCATCCAGTCCGAGGTGGCATGGGCCGACGCCTTGCGGCCCTTGACGGTGCCCGCGACCTGTATCGCACCCCCGTAGAGCAGCAGCTTTTCGGTCACCGTGGTCTTGCCGGCATCCGGGTGCGAGATGATGGCGAAGGTCCGGCGTCGGTTCACCTGTTCAGCAAGGGCGCTCATCGGGTTCCTGATCCTGCCTGCGAATGGGGTGCGAAGACGGGGCTGTCTCCGCGGAGGGCGCAGAGTATACAGTTAGGCGCTGTCTGATCCGACCCCGACGTTGGAGTCCTCGCATGTCCATTGCCCGACTGCCCGCGCTGCTGGCCTGGCTGGTGATTTGCTTCGCGGTAGCCGCCTTCGGTGCCTGGTTCACGCCGGGCGAATGGTATGCGGCCATCGACAAGCCGCCGTGGACGCCGCCAAATTGGCTCTTCGGACCCGTGTGGACCGCGCTCTACGCGATGATGGCGGTGGCGGCCTGGCTGGTCTGGTGCCGCCGCGAGCAACCGGGGGCCGGCACCGCGCTGGGTCTGTTCGTCGCACAGTTGATCGTGAACGGGCTCTGGTCCTGGCTGTTCTTCGGCCTGCACTGGGTCGGGCTGGCGCTGCTGGACCTGCTGCTGCTCTGGGTCCTGCTGCTGGCAACGCTGGTGGCCTTCTTCCGGCAACACCGACTGGCCGGCTGGCTCTTGGTGCCGTACTTGCTCTGGGTAAGCAATGCGGTCAGCCTGAACGCTGGTATCTGGGTGCTGAACTGAGCGCGCCATGAGCGACGAGGCCTTCTGGAAACACGTGCCGCTGGCGCAGATGAGCGAGCGTCAGTGGGAATCGTTGTGCGACGGTTGCGGCCGCTGTTGTCTGCAGAAACTCGAGGACGAGGACACCGCCGAGGTCGTGCACACGGACATCGCCTGCCGCCTGCTGGACACGCAGAGCTGCCGCTGCGGCGACTACACGAATCGCTTCGGGCGGGTGCCGGAGTGCCTCCACATGACCCTGAACACCGCCCGCTATGCCGACTGGCTGCCGCCAAGCTGCGCTTACCGGCGGCTGGCCGAGGGCCGGGATCTGGCCTGGTGGCACCCGTTGGTTTCCGGTGACCCGGAGACCGTGCACCGGGCCGGCGTATCGGTGCGCGGCCGCGTGGTCAACGAGCAGCATGTGCACCCCGAACACATCGAGGAGCGGATCGTCGACTGGCCGGCTCAGCCGCCGGACCCGGACGAGCGCTGACCCACCGCTACCGATTGATTCGCGCGCGGCATCCCAAACGCTGCATCCATTGCTACAATCGCGCATCGCGGAGATTGCGACGAGGGTCAACCCATGAGCGCCGAACACCTGGTGGGCCTTTCCACCTGTCCGGATGCGGACACCGCCAACGAAATCGCCGACACCCTGGTGGAGGAAAATCTTGCCGCCTGCGTGAACATCATCCCCGGCCTGACCTCGGTCTACCGCTGGAAGGGTGAAACCTGCCGCGACCAGGAGTGGCTGCTGGTGATGAAGACCACCCGCGGGCGCTGGAAAAAGCTGGAGGAAACCGTGCTCCGGCTGCATCCGGACGAACTGCCCGAGGTCATTGCGCTGCCGATCAGTACCGGGCTGAACGACTACCTGGCCTGGGTCGGCTATCAAACCACCGCCGAGGGCTGAACGCCGCGACCTGTCGCAGGTCTATCCGAACATGCCAACACTGCGCTTCCATCACCTGCCGCTGTTGCTGCTGATGCTCTGCATCGGCCTGCTGCTGCCTGCCACCGCGACCGCGGTGGACGGCGGCAACGGTGGCGATATCCCGATGTACCAGGAAGGCAGCAGCCAGTCCTCGGGACTGCGGGCCCTGTTTGGTGGTGGCGGCGACGATGACCTGCTGCCACCGGATCAGGCCTTCCCGTTCTCGGCGGAACTGATTGGCGACGACATCATCATTGCCCGCTGGCGCACCGCCGACGGCTACTACCTGTACCGCGACAGGCTCGATTTCGCCGTCGACGGCGCCGAGATTGCCGGCTACGAAATGCCGGACGGCATCAAGAAGGACGATCCCAACTTCGGGATGATGGAGGTCTACTACGGCACCCTGGAGGTCTACATCCAGCTCGACGGGCCGGTGGACGGCGATCGCGTCGTGCTGCACGTGGATTATCAGGGTTGTGCCGACAACGGCGTGTGTTATCCGCCGATGCAGAACAGCTTCGATATGGCGGCGGGCTCCCAGAGTACCGGCTTCACCGCTGGCGGCGGTCCGGGTGGCGGCGCCAATGGCGGCATCGCCGGATTGCCTGGAGGGGATCTGCAGGGCCTGCTCGGTGGCGGCAGCCTGCCGCTGATCCTCGGCGGCTTCTTCATGGCCGGCCTGCTGCTGGCCTTCACCGCCTGCATGTACCCGCTGATCCCTATCCTGTCCGGCATCATCGCCGGCGACGCCAAACGATCAAGCGGCCGCGCATTCCTGCTGTCGCTGGTGTTCATCCAGGCCACCGCCGTCACCTATGCACTGGCCGGAACCGCGGCCGGCATGACCGGCTCGGCGATCCAGGCCGACCTGCAGGGTCCCTGGGTGCTGGGGGTCTTTTCGGCCCTGTTCGTGTTCCTGGCGCTGGCCATGTTCGGCGTCTTCAATCTGCAGATGCCAACGGCCATCCAGAACCGGCTGGGCGCGCTGTCCCGCCGGCAACGCGGTGGCACCTTCATTGGCGCCGGCATCATGGGCGTGTTGTCGGCATTGATCGTCGGCGCCTGCTCCGGCCCCGCCCTGATCGCCGCGCTGGCCTTCATCAGCAACACCGGCGATGCGGTGCTCGGCGGTCTGGCACTGTTCGCGATGGGTAACGGCATGGGTCTGCCGCTGCTGCTGATCGGCACCGCGGCAGGCCGCTGGCTACCCCGCTCCGGCCCGTGGATGATCACCGTCCGCCGGGTGTTCGGCGTGATCTTCATCGGTGTCGCCATCTGGATGCTTGGTCGCCTGCTGCCCGACCAGGTGGCACTGGCACTCTGGGCCATGCTCCTGTTCGGCGTTGCCGGCTGGCTGCTTAGTGCCGTGTTCCGGCGCCAGGTCGGTGGTGGCGCCGGCATCGCTCGCGGCCTGGCCGGAACGGCGGCCGGCGTCTGGGGTGCAGTGCTGATCACCGGTGCCGCCATCGGTGGCCACAGCTTCTGGACACCGCTGGCGGTCGACGATCGCGAGCCGCTGCCGTGGCGCGTGGTCGAGAACGTCGAGGAACTGGAGCAGGTCATCGCGTCTGCCAATGCCGATGATCGTGCGGTGATGGTGGATGTGTACGCGGACTGGTGCGTCTATTGCGTGCAACTGGAACGGAACACCTTCGCCGATCAGACGGTCCGCGATGCGCTGGAGGACACCAAGCTGGTGAAGGTGGATGTCACCGGCATGAACAGCTCCCACCGGGCCCTGCTGGAACACCTTAACGTGTTCCTGCCGCCCGCCGTGATCTTCTACGGCAGCGACGGCCAGGAACGCGAAGACAAGCGGGTCGTCGGCTTCATGCCGCCGGATGAGTTCGTGCAGGTTGTGGAGGCGGCGCGGGAATAATATGCCGAAACTGATCACCCTTTTACTCGTTATTGTGCTCGGTGCCGCCGCCGGCGCTGGCGGTTTCCTTGCCTGGACGGCCTGGCAGGAGCGCGGCCCGGAGACACGGCCCGAGTTTGTGCTGCCTGATCTTGACGGCGAGGAACGCTCGATCAGCGAGTGGGATGGCTACCTGGTGGTGCTGAACTTCTGGGGCAGCTGGTGCCCGCCCTGCGTGCACGAGATTCCGATGTTCATGGAACTGCAGGACGAGTACGAGGAACGGGGCGTGCGCTTCCTCGGCGTTGCCATGGACCGCGAGGACGATGCCCGCGATTTCTATGCCGAGTTCGAGGTCAATTACCCCAGCCTGATCGGCGTACAGGCCGTTTCCGAAATCCTCGAGACCTACGGCAACCAGAGCGGCACGTTGCCGTACACCGTCATCATCGACCAGGACGGCCATATCGTGCATCGCTTCGCCCGCGAGATCACGCGGGAGGAGTTAGAGCCGGTGATTAACGCTCATCTATGATGAGCGAGTGTTCAGTGGTTCAGGTTTCAGTGTTCAGACAAACATTCGGCTAACGGCCATGCGTTGCAGATCTTCGACGTCTGAAAACTGAACACTGAAATCTGAAAACTAACATCCAGGTTTTACCGTCCGGTCATGCTCCGAGCTGACCAGTACCCCCTCCGAGAGGAACGTCCGGCCGACCAGGATTGGATAGGTCAGCGCGCTGCGGTCGGTCAGCGTGAAATCGGTTTCCTCGTACTGATCGGCAACGCAGAGACCGATCTTTACCACATACCGCGTTTCCTGGCCGCTGGCCTGGGTCACCTCGATTTCGTCCTCCAGCGGCAGCTCGAAATCGTGTTTGCCGCCGTCATGGTCGTCGAACAGGAACCGCACCCAATCCTCACCGTCCTTGTCGAAGGTCTCGATGTCCCGCGCATGCAGGGAGCTGCGCCGTGCCCCGGTATCGAGCCGCGCCTGCGCCGGAATATCGTCCGGCATGAGCCGCACGTCCTCGACGTGACCCAATACCTCTTGTTCCTCCAGCTCGGCCGAGGAGATACCGTCGCCCGCGGCGAGGATCAACGGCAAGGTGGCTAGCAGCAGGCCGGGCAGGATCAGAAATCGGGGCATGGGCAGTCTCCGTTAATGGGATCAGAAAGAACCGGGAACGGTTTCCCGACCGCGAAACCCTGTCGATCGTTCCGATCACCGGTCCCGCGGCATGCGTGCCGCATGGGTGCGGATCCACAAGGTCAGTGGAATCCGGGCGACCAGCAACAGCATGGCCAGCCAGAAGCCCCAGGCCAGGCCGTCGACACCGCCTTCCGGGGCCGACCAGCCCAGCACCAGCCCGATCACGGCGGGGACGAGGCCGACGATGACCCCGAGATCCAGCAACAGCAGGCGTGACCAGGTACCCCGGTCGACAACGACCACCAGCACCGCGGCTACCAGCAGCCCGATCAGCAGCACCAGCGACACCGTGGTCCAGGCGCCACCGATTGCGGCAATGCTCAGGTCCTCGGCCTCGCGCAGACGCAGCACCGGCACATACAGCACACTGGCCGCGATCAGGGCCAGCACGCCGTGCAGCAGGGGCGCCAGTCGCGGTGGCGTCTTGCGTATCGAATCACTCATCGGTTTTTCCGTGCTCATGCCTGCAAGCGGTCCAGGAAGTTCTCGAACAGGGCGCTGACCTCATCCAGCCGCGAGTTCAGTGCGTGTTCGGCGTCGACCAGCGTCAATGGTGCCCGATGCCGCTCACTCCAGCGATAAACAACGTCGTGCGGAATGATCTCGTCCTGCCAGCCGTGCACGACGGACACCACCGGTGCCCGCGGTGTGGTATCGGCTTCATAGCCGGGAATATCCACCGCCGGAGCCATCAGAAACAGGCCGTCGGGCTGCAAGCTGCCACTCGCCACGGCAGCGACGTAACCGCCCATGCTGGAACCCACCAGCGCGAGTCCCTCGTCCACTGGAGGGCGCAGCGACAACAGGTGACGCACCCGCTCGTCGGGGTCCATCGTAAACCCGTAGTCCGGGCTCTCGACGTTCAGCCCCCGATCTCTGGCCTGCTCCGCCAGCGCGCTGATCTTCCGCCCCCAGGGGCCACTTTCCTTGCCGTGGGCAAACCAGACGTGTCGAATCATGTCACTTCCTGCTTGTCAGTTCCGGAAACCGGCGAGTTTACGATGTTGGCTTTCTATACTCAGCCCCATGATGGTCTTGTTGCGAGAATGACACCGATGAACCCGACCCGTGACCAGATAGTCGATGCCGCCGTGGAGCTCGCCGAGCAGGCGGACTGGGAGTCGGTGCGCCTGCAGGACGTGGCGCACCGACTGGACTGCCCGCTGCAGGAGCTGTCCAATCACTTTCGCGAAAAGGAGGAGCTGGCCGACGCCTGGTTTGACCGCGCCGACCAGGCCATGCTGCGGGCCGCCGCCGACCCGGCACTGGTCAGCCTGCCGGTGGAGTCACGCCTGGAGCACCTGTTGTTCTGCTGGCTCGATGCCATGCAGGCACGCCATCGTGTGACCCGGCAAATGATCCTCGGCAAGCTGGAACCAGGCCACATCCACATCCAGATTCCGTCTGTGCTTCGCATCAGTCGCACGGTACAGTGGCTGCGCGAGGCGGCCCACTGCAATGCCAGCGGCTTGCGCCGGGCGCTGGAGGAAACCGCGCTGACCAGCCTGTTTGTCTCCAGCTTCGTGCTCTGGCTGCGTGATGCGGAGTCAGGGCCGGAGCAGGCACGTGCACTGTTCCGCCGGGGGGTGCACGGTATCAACCGGCGTTTCGGCTGGCAGGCCGCGACAATTCTGGAGGCCCTGCCGCCAGCACAGGCCACGTCGCCGGATCGTGTGAACTAGGCGGCGGCCGACAGCAGGGCCCGACGATCCGGCCGGCCGAGTGCCTGCAAGTTAGTAGAACAGCCATCTGGAGAGTACCGTCTGGATACCCTGACTCACGCCATCAGCGGCGCCGTGCTTGCCCGTGCCACCGCGCCGGAACACCGGGTCAACACGCTGTCCTTGCGCGAGCGCACCATCGTCGGCTTCATCGCCGGCGGGGCGCCGGACGCGGATATCCTGATCCGGCTCTGGGGCCAGGTGGCGTATCTGGAGCAGCATCGCGCCGAAACCCATTCACTGTTGCTGCTGCCGGCTTGGGCCTGGGTGCTGGCGATCGGTTTCGCCCTGCTCGGTGGCCGGCGGCATTCCTGGAAAGCCTATTACGGCGTCTGCTTCCTGGGCCTGGGGATCCATATCCTCGGCGACCTGATCACCAGCTACGGCACCCAGATCCTGGCGCCGCTCAGCAACTGGGCCCCGGGCTTCAACACGACGTTCATCATCGACCCCTGGTTCTCGGCCATCCTGGTGCTCGGCCTGCTGCTGTCACTGGTCTGGCGACCCCGCCTCGCGGCCAGCCTGACGCTGGTCGCGATTACCGCGGCGGTGCTGCTGCAGTACACCCAATACCGGGCTGCGCTGGCGGTCGGTATTGCCCAGGCGGAACAGCGGGGCCTGACCGTCGAGCGCATCGAGGCCTACCCGCAGGCGCTTTCCTGGTTCAACTGGAAGGTCATCATCAGCGAACCGGAGCGACACACTCTGGCGCGGTTCAATCTGCTGCGCAGCGAGGCTCTTGCCGACCCGGGTCCGGACGCCGGCTTCCTGCGCCGGCTGCATGCCGCCTATCCGCCGGTGGAGCAGGCCGTCTGGCAGAGCTATCGGAAATTCGGCGACGGCGAGGAAGACGCCGCGGCCCGCACCGTCTGGGCCGAGGATGCGATGCAATTCTACCACTGGTTCGCCGACGCGCCGGCGCTGTATGCGATCGAGACCGTCGACGGCGAACGCTGCGTCTGGTTCCGTGATCTACGCTTCCAGACTCCGGGCATGCGCACGCCGTTCACCTACGGTATGTGCCGCAGTGGTGCCGATGACTGGCAGCGCTACCGGCGCACCGCCGACGGTCGCGAACGCCTGCGATGAGCCAGATCGGACTCAGTCGGCCAACGCAACGCGCGCCGAAGCGGGAGATCTTCGGCTGGGCCATGTTCGATTTTGCGAACCAGGCCTACACCCTGCTGATCGTCACCGTGATTTTCGGCGAGCTGTTCACCACCGTGATCGTCGGTGATCGCGGCGACGACTACCGCCTTGGCAACCTGCTCTGGAGCCTGTCGATTTCCACCGGCTACCTGCTGGTGGTGATCAGCGCGCCGCTGTTTGGCGCGATCATGGACTTCTCGGCCGCCAAGAAGCGCTTCCTGTTTGCCAGCTACGTGCTGACCGTGATCAGCACCGCCCTGCTCTATTTCGTCGCACCCGGTTACATCGTGCTCGGTATGCTGCTGCTGGTGGTCTCCAACTACGCCTATTCGGTGGGCGAGTCATTCATCGCCTCCTTCCTGCCGGAGCTGGGGCCGTCCAGGGATCTCGGAACGATTTCCGGCATTGGCTGGGCGCTGGGCTATGTCGGCGGCCTGTTCGCAGCGGGCTTCACGCTGGCCTATCTGGGTGACGCCACGGCCGAGAACTTCGACCGGATCCGCTGGGTTGGCCCGTTCGCCGCCGCATTTTTCCTGGTGGCCGCGATTCCGACCTTCGTCTGGCTGAAGGAACGCGGCGTGCCGCGCGCACTGCCCGCCGGCCAAACCTATTTCCGTGCCGGACTGGCGCGCCTGCAGACCACCTGGGAAGAATTACGGCAGTTCCGCGACCTCAGCATCTTCCTGGTCTCCGTGCTGTTCGCAATGGCCGGCATCTCGATCATCATCACCTTCGCCTTCATCTACGGCGCACAAGTCATCGGCTGGGATGAATCGGTGCGCAACATCATGTTCATCGTGGTACAGATCACCGCCGCCGTGGGCGCCATCGGCTTCGGCTTCCTCCAGGATCGACTTGGAGCGAAGTTCACCTACCAGTGCGCGCTCGGACTCTGGGTGCTGGCCATCCTGGCGATCTGGGGCACGCCCGTGGTCACCGAGGCCATCAACGCGGCCTTCGGCGTTGACTGGGAGGCGCAACACCTGTTCCTGGTGGTGGGCTGCCTGGCCGGGCTAAGCCTGGGTTCCAGCCAGTCCGCCAGCCGCGCTCTGGTCGGCATTCTGGCGCCGGCCAGCAAGGCCGCCGAGTTCTACGGTTTCTGGGGCCTCGCCAACAAACTCGCCGGCGTCATCGGTATACTCGGGCTTGGCCTGCTGCAGGCGGCAGTCGGGCTACAGGCGTCGATCCTGTTCTGCGCCGCCCTGTTTATCATGGCAATGCTGATCTGCCTGGCGGTCAGCCAGGCCCGGGGCCAGGCACGCGCCGAGGAATGGGACAGCCGCAACAAGAACAACGGGTTTACGCATGTCTGATCCACGCATTGCCATCGTTGCCAGTACCTCAGAGGCGGCACAGCGCACCGCAGAAGTATTGCGTCGATGCCATGGCGATGTGCCCGCCACTGAGGCAGACGTGATCATCGCGCTCGGTGGCGATGGGCTGATGCTGCGCACGCTGCACCGCTACATGAATCTCGGCAAACCGGTGTTCGGCATGAACTGCGGCAGCGTCGGCTTCCTGATGAATTCGGCCAGGGACAACGGCCTGCTGGAGCGCCTGGACCGCGCCGAGCCGGTCACCATCAAGCCGCTGCACATGCAGGCCCGGACGGCCAGCGGCAGCCTGCGCGAGGCACGCGCGATCAACGAGGTCTCGCTGCTTCGTGAAACTCGGCAGACTGCCAAAATCCGCATCAGCGTCGATGGCGTGGTGCGGCTGGGGGAACTCACAGCCGACGGCGTTCTGGTCTCAACGCCTGCCGGCAGCACGTCCTACAACCTGTCAGCGGACGGACCGATCCTGCCATTGCGTGCCGCCATCATGGCGCTCACCCCGATTGCCGCGTTCCGCCCACGGCGCTGGCGCGGCGCGGTACTGCACAACAGTGCACATGTGGAATTCGAGATCCTGCAGGCGACCAAGCGCCCGGTCAGTGCGGTGGCGGATTTCACCGAGGTGCGGGACGTGCGCTACGTCTCGGTGCGCGAAGACAATGCCCACGCCCTGACCCTGCTGTTCGACCCGGAGCACAATCTGGAGGAGCGCATCGTCAAGGAACAGTTTGAGCCCTGATCCAGTGTGGCGCATCGCTTCCGTGACAACGGCGGCCTGCGATTAATCCATCGGCGGCAGGTGCCGTGCCTGATCCTCGCCCAGTTCCACATCGTGTACCACCAGAACAGGCTGCTTCGCATGACGCACCAGCCATTCGGTGGCGGAACCATGCAATACCTGTTTGATACCGCTGCGGCCGCGCGTACCCATCGCGATCATGTCGGCATCCCAAAGGTCCGCCTGTTCGCCGATACGGTCGGCGGCGTTGCCGATCTCCACCACGGACTCCTCACCATCGCGCAGCCAGGCGTCAAGGCGCTCCTGCGCCCGTTTCTCGGCCAGGGTCCGCTCATCCCCCGCGAGCATCGGATTGGTGACGGCATTGTCTTCTTCCTCGGCGAGGCTCCCCGGATCAATCACATGCAACAGTCGGATCGTGGCCTCGGGGGGACAGAAATCGCGGACCACCGCGACAGCCCTAGCCGAGGGCATCGTGAAATTCACGGGAACCAGAATCCGCCGCAGCATAGGTCTCTCCTCGTCGTCGTGAATCCGGGCCGCTTCGGCGGCCTCTCGTGTGATGTCAGCCTACCCGATCGCTACGTGCCAGGCACGACGCCACTTATACCGCCGGAAAAGCGGCCGAGAACCGGGCTCCCTGCCAGGGTTTTCCACGAGTCCCCGATGCCCCGAAAAAACGCGTTGCCAGCCGCGAATCCCTGCTATAGCTTCAGCGCATGTCAGACCAATGCAACAACACGCCGACACTGGAGCGATCCCTGCTCGAGGCATTCCACACCTACATCCGGACGTTCTGGGAGCAGCGCGATGCCGAGGCGTCGGCGGCACTGGCCAGCGACCGGATCACCGGGTTCGGCACCGGACTTGACGAACGCGTCTATGCCCTCGACCGCGCACTGGAATTATATGCACGGGATGTGGCCGAGGTGCCGACACCGATCCATTGCCGTATCCACAACAGTCGCGCCATTGCCCTGAGTGAAGACGTTGGCCTGGTGATGGCCGAGTGCGACTGGGACATGCAGATCCAGGGTCAGGCCGTGACCATGCGGCACGTCAGGATGTCGCTTGTCATGCAGCGGGAACAACGCGCATGGAAAGTGGTACACAAACACCTGTCGCAGCCCAGCGCTGCTCACGGACCAGGTGAACCCTACCCATTGAAGGAAATCGAGGACCGGACGCGGGTGCTGGAACGCATGGTCCAGGAACGCACCGAGGCATTGGAGAAAGCCCAGCGTCGCCTGGAGCGACTGGCCGTCACCGACACCATGACCGGACTGTTCAACCGGGCCAAGGCGGATGATGTCCTGAGTGACGAGATCCGGCGCCGGGAGCGCAGCACCGAGCCCCTGTCCGTGGTGCTGATGGACGTCGATCACTTCAAGTCGATTAATGACCGTTACGGCCATCACGCCGGCGATCGGGTGCTCCGCGAACTCGCGACGTTGTTGCTGGAGCGCTCGCGACAATCCGATTGCCTCGGCCGCTGGGGAGGCGAGGAATTCCTGCTGATCTGCCCGGCAACCGACGCGGCCGGCGCGGGGGTGCTGGCCGAGGCACTGCGGAAGGTGGTGGCCCAAACCGCGTTCAGTATCGACCATCCGATCACCCTCAGCTTCGGCGTTGCTGAATACCGCCTTTCGGACACGCCGGAGCAACTGGTGGATCGCGCGGATCAGGCGATGTACCGGGCCAAGCGCAATGGCCGCAATCGCGTCGAGCTGGGCTAGGGAAACGCGGATTTATTACCGCGTCTGCGCCCGAGACCGGTTTTGGCCCTTCGCGGCGTTGCGCTATGTGCCGCAGAAAGTCTGGGTGACCCGTTCCGCCGGTGCCGGCGGCTGCACCAGGTCGGCGTTGTCCGGGGTGTCCTCGAACGGCCTGATCAGCGGGCCACGCAATCGCTCGAACACGCTGAAATCATCCGCATCTTCGGCCGCGCGAATGGCTTTCTCGATCCAGTGGTTGCGCGGGATGACCGCAGGATTCACCGCCCGCATCCGCCTTGCCCGCTCGCCAGGATTCATCGCCTCTGCCTGCAGCCGCCGCCGCCATCGGGCCTCCCAGGCCGTCCAGTCGGCGTCATTCTCGAACAGCGCCCGTGGGCCGTCATTGGCAGCAGGATCCGCAACCGCATCGCACAGCCGCCGGAACATCAGGGTGAAATCAACGCGATTCTGCTGCATGGCTTCCAGCAGCGACTGGACCAGGGCCGCATCATCTTCCTGTGTTTCGGCAAGGCCGATCTTTGCGGCCATGGCCTTGCGCCAACGGGCCTCGAAATCCGGCATGAAACCGGCCAGGACATCCTGCGCGATGGCGACTGCACGGTCCTGATCGGCATCGAGCAGAGGCAATATCGCCTCGGCCAAACGGCTCAGGTTCCACAGCGCCAGAGACGGCTGGTTGGCGTAAGCGTAGCGCCCGTGCTGGTCGATGAAACTGAACCGGGCATCGGCCCGGAATTCATCCATGAAGGCACAGGGCCCGAAATCGATGGTTTCGCCGGAAACCGCCATGTTGTCGGTGTTCATAACGCCGTGGATGAAACCGAACCGCATCCAGTCGGTGATCAGTCGAGCCTGACGATCGGCGATCTCCGCCAGCAGGTCGCGATACGGCGTATCGGATTCGGCAAGCGCCGGATAGTGCCGCTGGATGACGTAATCCGCCAGCCGACGCACATTGTCATCGTCGCCCCGCGCCGCGACATACTGGAACGTTCCCACCCGGACATGACTGGCGGCAACCCGGGCGATGACCGCGGCAGGCTTCGGCTGCTCGCGCCAGGCGGTGGCGTCGGTCAACACCAGCGCGAGCGCCCGGGTGGTGGGCACGCCGAGGGCGTGCATCGCCTCACTGACCAGATACTCCCGCAGGGCCGGACCCAGCGGACACAGCCCATCGCCGCTGCGGGAGAACGACGTCCGCCCCGCCCCCTTCAGGTGAATATCACGCCGCCGGCCGTAACGGTCCATGACCTCGCCCAGCAGCACCGCCCGACCATCGCCAAGCGTGGGTACGAAGTTGCCGAACTGATGACCCGCATAGGCCTGGGCCAGCATCGCCGCACCCGGAGGCGGCTCGACACCGGAGAAGGTGCCGGCCAGGCGGTTTTCGTCGTAGCCACCGAACGGCAACCGCAATTCCTCGGCCAGCTCACGATTGACCGCCAGCAGCCTCCGGGCGGAGAACGGCGCCGGAGCGGCCGGGCTGTGAAACACCTCCGGCAGGTGTTGATAACTGTTGTCGAAAGGAATGTGCAAGGTCACTTGCCTGGGCCTCCCGGGCAACGGCGATGACGCCGTCGAGTGTCGCAGGACCGGTGATCTAGGCTGAAGCCGGATCTCGGACTAACAGCCAGGCAACGGATGCCACCATGATGACACGATATGCAAGAGGTTCCGTTAGGGCGGGTCCCCTCGCAGCCAGCTTGCCACTCTTGACCTCCCTGGTGCCGATCAAATCGACGCTAAACGCTTTTAACTAAAACAGTTTTTGGGTCCGCATCCATAGACCAGGCAGGCGCTGCTGTGATACTCAGGACTCGGGAGCAGCCGGCGTGATGGCGTCGGCCAGGCTGCCCGTCGGGCATAGCGCACCGATTTCATGCGATGGATCGATAAAAAGGAGTTCTCAATGAAAACCAAACTGCTCGCTGCCGTCGCCTTGGGGGCACTGTGGTCGGTTTCCGCCCAGGCCGAAAACACCGGCTGCGGCCTCGGCTCGATGGCCTGGGAAGGCCAGTCGGGGATTGCACCGCAGGTGTTGGCCGTGACCACCAACGGCACCTCCGGCAACCAGACCTTCGGCATCACCTCCGGCACCTTGGGCTGCACCCGCGACGGCGTGGTCCGCTCCACCGCCGCCCTCGGCATGTACACCGGCAGCAACATGGATTTGATCGCTCGTGACATGTCCGTCGGCGAGGGTGAATCCCTGGACGTGCTGGCCGAACTGATGGGCATCGAAGCCGAGGATCGCCAGGCCTTCAAGACGACCCTGCAGCAGAACTACGGCAGCATCTTCTCCAGCAGCGAAGTCACTGCCGACGACGTCATTTCCGCCATCGACGACGCCCTGCGTGAAGATGCAGAGCTGAGCCGCTACGCGGTCTGATCGACGTCACCCTCGACAACGGCCGTCCCTTTCGGGCGGCCGTTTTTTTACGGATGAGACCCGCCCATGCGCGGATGGACCTGGATGCTGCTGGCACTGCTCGGACTCTCCCTTCCGATGGCGGCAGCAACCGACCAGGAGAAGCTCGACCGCTTGCTGGAGCGCGCGACAGAACTGCGCCTGGCCGAATCACGCGGCTGGCTGGACCTGCTGCACTACGATCAGCGCCGGGTACTGCCGGGCAAGCGCAGTGGCACCCGCGATCCCGCATTCTTCCTCGCCAGCGACGGCTGGCGTGATCCCGAGGCCGAACTGCAGGCGACCCTGCGCGGCCTGTTCCAGCCGGTAGAGCCGGACAGCGACGAACAACACCCGCAATGCGCGTTCATCGCCCGCTATCACTGGCTGAAGGAACAGCTGGAGATCGATCCGGGCGACTTCCCCGAGGCACCGTGCCAGCGTTATCAGGAATGGATCGAGGCCATCAACCCCGGCGCGGTGACCATCGTCTTTGCCGACGCCTACATGAACAACCCGGCATCCATGTACGGCCACACGCTGTTGCGCGTCGACCCGCCCGGCGAAGACAGCAGCCGCCTGCTGTCCTATGTCATCAACCATGCGGCGGATACCGATGAGACCAGCGGCCTGGTGTTCGCGGTGCGCGGCCTGACGGGCGGCTATCCGGGCCGCTTCTCGGTCATGCCCTATTACGAGAAGGTGCAGGAATACAACCATCTGGAGAACCGGGACCTGTGGGAGTACGAGCTGGCGCTTGACCAGGACGAAGTCGACCAGATGATGCGCCACGTCTGGGAACTGCGTGGCATCGCCTTTCCCTACTATTTCCTGCATCAGAACTGTTCCTACCGCCTGCTCAAGCTGCTGGAGGTGGCCCGCCCCGGACTGACCCTGAGCGACCGGTTCAGTTGGTGGGCAACACCCACAGACACCATCCGTGTTGCCCTGGAACCCGAGGGCATGCTGGCCGATACGCGCTACCGGCCGGCCAGCCGAACCCGTCTGGAGCACCAGCTGGACGGGCTCGACGACGAGGAAATCGACCAGGTGCGGCGGTTGCTGGAGGACGGCCCGGAAGGCCTGGCCGGCAACGCGGAACCGGAGCGCCAACAGGTGATGCTGGAAAGCGCCCATGATCTGCTGCATTACCGTATGGAGGCCGGCGATGAGGTCCAGCGCGAGCGCCTGCGCTCGCTACTCGTCGCCCGCAGCGAGCTGGGTCCGCCGCCGGACAGCAATGAACCGCCGACGCCGGATACGCGACCGGACGAAGGGCATAGCACCTTGCGCCTGGGATTCGGTGGCGGCCGCCGGGACGACGCCAACCACATCGGCCTGCACTGGCGGCCCGCCTACCATGACCTGCTGGATCCGGCGCCGGGTTACCGGGACGGCGCCCATATCAGCTTTGGTGATACGCGGCTGCTGTATGACCTGGACCGCGACCGCCTGCAGCTGGACCGCCTGCGCCTGGTGGACGTGGAGTCGCTGGTGCCCCGGGAACCCTTTTTCCAGAGCCGTTCCTGGCATATCGGCGGTGGCCTGGAGCAACGCCTGCGCCCGCAAGGTGGCTATGGTCTGCAAACCGGTCTGGAGGGTGGAGGCGGTTTCAGCTGGCTGGCCGGAGACAACTGGCTGTTCTATGCCGGATTACGCGGCGCGGCCTGGGGCGCCGCTCACCTGGATGATACGGTTCGGGCTGGCCTTGGCCCGCGGCTGGACCTGCTGTACGGCGGCGAACGCTGGCGTACCCGACTGCGTGCCGAGGGTGGCGCATTCACCGACCACCAGTTCCAGTGGCGACTGGCCCTGGAACAGGATCTGAGCCTGAACCGGCATCTCGGCCTGCGACTGAGCGCCAGCCGGGAACAGGATTTCGATCATCACGTGAACCGTGTCGACCTGATCCTGCACTGGTACATTGACCCATGAGTGCAATCAGGTTCTGCCTGCTATTTCTCTGCTGCCTGCTGCTGAGCGGCTGCGCCGGATTTTTCTTCTTCCCCGACAAAGAACACTACCTGGACCCGGCCGATCACGGCATCGTCTACGAGGACGTTTATTTCGAGTCGACCGACGGCGTGCGCCTGCATGGCTGGTGGCTGCCGGCGGATAACGAGGCAGAGGGCACGGTGCTGTTCCTGCACGGCAATGCCCAGAACATCAGCACCCATATCGGCGCGGTCCACTGGCTGCCGGAACAGGGCTTCAATGTCTTCCTGCTGGATTACCGGGGCTTCGGCAAATCCGAGGGCCGGCCCGACTTCGCCGGCGTCCATCGGGATGCCGAGGCGGCACTGGACCTGGTGCGGCAACGCGACGACGTGAACCCGGACGCACTCATCGTCTTCGGCCAGAGCCTCGGCGCCTCGCTGGCGATCACCCTGGTTGCCGAACGGGGGCATAAGGCCAATGTGCGCGGCGTCATTGCCGACAGCCCGTTCAGCAGCTATCGCGGCATCGCCCGCGAGAAGTTCGCCGGTTTCTGGCTGACCTGGCCATTCCAGGCGCCGCTGGCACGAACCATCAGCGACCAGTTCGACCCAATCGACAGGGTCCACCGCATCGCGCCCATTCCCCTTCTGCTACTGGCGGGCAAGGAGGACGAGATCGTGCCGCCGCATCACGCCCAGGCATTGCTGGAAGCCGCCGAGGGCCCGGTGGAACTGCGCCGCGCCACACCGGCCGGACACACCGAGGCCCTGCTGATTCGTGGCGAGAAGGAATACCTGGTCGACTGGATGCGGCGAAGCCTGCGACAGGCAGGACCGGATGGATAGGCAGGAAGGGGCGAAGCCCTTATTCAGTTCAGTGTCTGCGACCAATCGGTCAGTGTCGGCGTCTGGCCGCCGATGATCTCGGCCTGCAGCCGGGGATCGTCGCGGAATGTTCTGCTCAGGTAGTCGCCCAGCATGACAAAGTCCGTCGCGTCGGCTTCCAGAAACGAAACGCCGCAAGCCCCGCCGTCGGCGTGACAAACCCGGCAGCGGATCGAGACGCAATCCACATCGCTGTCAGCGATGAACAGCGTCAGTGTGCAGGCATCACCGGGCCGGATGTTCGAGGGCACCGGCGAAACCCGGGCGCCGCGCAGACCGACATCCCGTGTCTCCACCACCTGGTTGCGCAGCGCACCCATTGTCAACTGGCCGCTCAGTGCAAGGGGCAGTCGGACATTCTGTCGGTTTTCCATGTATCGGCTCGCCGTGGTAGCGCGGGGCGGGAAACAACATCGACACCGTCTCGCGGGTGGATCCAGGTTCTTCATCGTCGCCCCGGCGCTATCAGAAACGCCCGGGATGCCGCGCTATTCATCGCGCACTTTACAAAGGTATTACCACAAAATGGGCCATGGCGCCCACATCGGAGGTCAAGCGGGAATACAGACGGACACATAATGCCGACGAGTGGCAACACCCGGACAACCCGACGAACCGCCCGGATACACGGGCTCGCTTGCCAAGCGAACTGCGGATATCGCGAGGTCCGGCAACAAGAAGCGAGGAGGTGGGAAAGTGGTGGACCGGCCAACAGGAAATCTATGGGTGTCCCCGATTTCCCCTCCCCGATTTCCCCCCGATTCCCCCTTTCCTGAATTTCGAATTTTGCCAGCGCAGCCGGTCACAAGGGTGATCTACGACTACGCAACCTCCACGCGGTCGCGACCGTTCGACTTGGCCACATACAGCGCCTTGTCAGCAGCATTGATAAGCAATTGCTCCGACAACGCCGCTGGGCCCTCAAGCGTGTCACTGCCGGATACGCCAATACTGATGGTAATCGCAATGGTTTCCTTGTCGGCAGAAAAGCTGAGTGCCGCAACTTCTTTTCGGATCCGATCCGCCAGCAGCACAGCACCATCTGTCGCGGTATTCCGAAGGATCAGGCAAAACTCTTCCCCGCCATAGCGACAGACTGCATCACTTTCGCGTGAAATGCGGCCGATAACGCGCGCTACCTGCTGTATTACCAGATCACCGAAGGGGTGCCCGTAAGAATCATTGATGGGCTTGAAATGATCGATGTCGAGCATGAGCAGTGAAACGTGATGCCCGCTTCGTTGCTGGAGCGCAATCTCCGCAGAAAGTTGTTCATCGAGATAGCCGCGGTCCCAGAGGCCCGTCAAGGCATCGATTTGGGCTTTGTTGGCCAGCAGATCCTGATAACGCTTGGTTCGAAGGGCTGCACGCACGCGTGCCTTCAATTCAATCGCATCGAAGGGCTTGGTGACGTAATCCACCGCGCCAAGCTCGAACGCTTTTACCTTGGTCTTTACATCAAGCGTACCGGTCAGAAAAATGATCGGTATATGCTTCAGTCCGTCTTCACCTTTGATGATATGGCAAAGCGTCAAACCGTCCGTGCCCGGCATATCGAGATCCAGCAGGATAAGATCTGGGCGGTCTTTGCGGGCCATTTCCAGTGCCTGGTCGGCATCATAAGCATGCAGCAAGGCAAGTTGCTCGGTTTTGAGACGCGCACCGACGAGTTGGTGGATATCTTCGGAGTCATCGACCACAAGCACACACTGGCGATCTGGCGTCTGCCCCATCTATCTCCCCCCACGGACCTTCCTGACGCGGCTACAAATCTGCACCAGTCTTGCCATTGCTGAATCTCGTGTCGCGGGGGAACGGCCATCCCGGACCGCCTGTTCGAGGGCGTCGGCGGCCTCACCAAGCTGTTTAAATCCGTAACCGCCGGCCGCGCCCTTGAGTTGATGAACCAGGCGACGCAAGCGTTCAAAATCGTTGGCTTCTTCGGCTGCCTGAATGTCCATGACAGTTCCCGATAAACGATCAACAAAACCACTGACCAGGTCCATCATCTCGGGATCATCGGCGTAGCTGCTGTAGATCGCCTGGCTGGAATCACTGCCCACAAGGGCAGCTTCAACGCTGTTGCCGCCCTGAGTGGCATCATCCTGCGGCGACCGGAGATACGCTGTCACGGCCTCGACCAGTTTCGGGCGCAAAATTGGCTTGGTCAGGTAGTCATCACAGCCGGCCGCCAGGCAGCGCTCATGTTCACCCGCCATTGCGTGGGCAGTCAGGGCAACGATCGGGCTGGTATACCCCTTGCTTCGAAGGCTGGCCGTCGCTCCATAGCCATCCAGTCGCGGCATCTGAATGTCCATAAGGATCAGGTCATAAGCCTTTTCGTCGGCCATGGCCTGCAACGCCATGTCGACGGCCTTTTGCCCATCACCGGCAATATCCACGTCCAAGCCTTGGCGTATAAGCATCGTGGATATCAGGAACTGGTTATCCAGCCCATCCTCGGCAAGCAGGATGCGCCCTGACAGGCTTTGTTTGTTAGCAGCCGGCCCTCCCATTTGCCCTGCTCCGTCTTTAACTCCGCAATGCTCGGCCACCATTTCCGCGTTGGCATCCACCGGCTGGCACAGCTCAAGCCGAAAAACGCTTCCCTTGCCCGGTTGGCTCTCGACGCCCATCTCGCCCCCCAATGCTTCAGTTAGACTCTGGCAAATGGCAAGGCCGAGGCCGGTGCCACCGAATTCCCGGGTTGTGGACAGATTTGCCTGATGAAACGGTTGAAATAGCTTGTCGATTTCCGCCTTGCTCATGCCAAGCCCTGTATCTGAGACTGAGAACTCCAGGCGGGATTGATCGGTTCCCGGGTCCAGGCAACGACAGCTCAGGGTGACTGAACCGCGGCGCGTGAACTTGATGGCATTGCTGAGCAGATTGATTAGAATCTGGCGAATACGCGTGACATCATTGCGGATGCGCACCGGAATCGCGGTGTCATAAACCACATGAAACCCCAGGCCCTTCTCATAGGCGCGCACCTGCATTACGGATGCAATTTCATGTAACAGCTGGTGCAGTGAGAAATCCGCCCGCTCGACCAACACTTTATTCGCCTGCAATTTTGAGAGATCGAGGATGTCGCTGATCAGATTGAGCAGGTGTTCGCTGTTGCGTCTAACCCCCTGGATATAGTTCAACCGGTCGCTCTCACCCAGGTCCGAATCCAGCAGCAAATCCGCGAATCCGAGCACTGCGGTCAACGGTGTGCGAATCTCATGGCTCATATTGGCGAGAAACTCACTCTTGGTACGCGATGCTTCCTCGGCTTGATTGCTGGCCTCGCGCAACTCGTTTTCTGTCCGCTTCGAACCGCTGATGTCATGAAACACCACCACGCCACCCAATTGCGCACCTGTTTCACTCCACAGGGGACGGGCGCTCACGCTGATGTACGTATCCTCCTCCCGCCTTGGAGCACGGATGATTAGCTCTTCCCGGTCAACAACCTCACCAGACATGGCGCGGGCAAGGGGGATGTCTTCCGAGCGACAGAGCGTCTTACCGTCGGCGTAAAAGAGGCGGTACTGCTCACTCCAGCCTTCGGGACCTATTTCCGTGGCACCCTGACCCAGCAGTTCCTGAGCCGCAGCATTGAAGACCAGAAACCGTCCGTCCATGTCCGAGACGATCACCCCCTCGATCATCGACTCGAGCACGGTGCGAAATACGGCCTGCTCGCGGAGCGTCCCGAGCGGATCGTCGTTGATCTGACCGGAAGGGAACAGCGTCGTGAGGTTTGTATCCAGCGCCCGGACATCATCCTCTAGGCCCGCCAGCGTTCCCGCCTCGCCCTTCGACTCGCTTTCCAGTAACCATCGCCGCAACTGTCTCTGCAGCTCTTCAATTTTCTGTTCTGAGGTCAACGGGGCCTCCATTTCATCGGGCATACTTCCCGGGGCCAGCAACAGCAAATGCAGTTGCGGACGCTCGGTGAAGATTTTTCGCCGCGGTTCGACGATGGCAGATTCATCAAACCTACGACAACAGCCATTCAGAATACCCAAAGGCCTAGAGACGATGGTTTCAAAGAAGAAAAATGATTGATGACGGGTCCGCAAGGCGCCTTCAAGAGCCTCTGTGGGAAATCCTAAACCGATCATTCCAAATGATCCCGAGGCTTTTCAGTGTAAGCCAGAGACATATGTCTCCACGTGTTGGAGACATCACGATACCGAGAGAAGGCTAGGGCCGACCTGCCCCTATCAATGAATAACCCGGGGGTTCATCACTAAGCAGTGCCGCAGAAGCGTGCTGCACGGACGCGTTACAGATGCTTACAGTGCGCTTACTTAATATTAGCGAATGCCGAAGGTCACACATAACCTGCTGTTTTTATGGTGGGCCCGCCAGGACTCGAACCTGGGACCAAGGGATTATGAGTCCCCTGCTCTAACCAACTGAGCTACAGGCCCTTTCTTGTCATGCTCGCCGCCTCCTGGGCGGAGGCAGCGGCGGCCAGTATACCGGCAGCGCGGCCGCCTCGATAGGCGGCGTCCGATTCCCGGCCGGCCTCCGGACCGGCTTCGTCCCGCGGAAACCAGAACGCCAAGCCGGGCGTGCGAACTGGCCGGTGTTTGCCTAGACTAGCTGCCCTGATTCAGCGTTCGAGCCGGGACGGGAAGTCGATGGGCAGTACCACAGCGCAGCGCATCCTCGAGACCGTGGTCGTCAGCCGCAACGCCGACGGCTCGCCGCACATCGCACCGTTGGGCGTCCGGCTGGTGGGCGACGAAATGCTGTTGGCGCCTTTTCATCCGTCACGCACGCTGGAAAATCTGCGGCGCGAGCGCACCGTCACCGTCAACGCGATCACCGACACCCGCATCATGGCGGGCGCGCTGACCGGCCGCCGCGACTGGCCGGTGGAGCCGGCGGAACAGATCTCGGGGTTCCGTCTGGCCGCAGCCCTCAGCCACACGGAACTGGATCTGCATAAGCTGGAAGACGATGACTTGCGGCCGCATTTCTACGGCCGCGTACTCGGCACCTACAGCCATGGACCGTTTCCGGGTCTCAACCGGGCGCAGGCGGCGGTACTGGAAGCATCCATCCTTGTCAGCCGGCTGCACATGCTGGATCGCGACAAAGTGGACAGGGAGATCGATTACCTGCGCATTGCAATCGACAAGACTGCCGGCACCGAGGAACTGGAAGCCTGGGGCTGGTTGATGGAGGCAGTGGACAAATGGCGGCAGACACACGCAAGCGCCTGAAACTCCTCGCCAGCGTGCGCGACATGGATGAGGTCGACATCGTACTCGATGCCGGCGTGGACCTTATCGATATGAAGGAGCCGTCGCGGGGCGCACTGGGCGCGGTGGACCCGCCGATGATTCGCGATGCGGTATGCAGGGTGAACGGTCGAACGCTGACCAGCGCCACCATCGGCGACACGCCGCTGCCAGCTGCCGGCCTGACCGAACGCGTCCGCGCCATCGGCGATTGTGGTGTGGATTTCGTCAAGATCGGACTGCGCATGGACCAGCAGCTCGAGGCCTGCCTTGAGGCCCTCGCCCCGCTGGCGCGGCGCTACCATCTGGTCGCCGTCTGGCTTGCCGATCATGGCGTTCCGGGCGACAGCGAAATGGCTGACCTGGCGACGTCCGACTTTGCCGGCGCCATGCTGGACACGGCCGACAAGTCCCACGGCGCCCTGCCCGAGCTGTTGAGTAACCGGGAGATTGCCGCCTTTGTGACGACAAGCCGCCGTCATGGACTGCTCACCGGGCTCGCCGGATCGCTTCGCCTCAGCGATATTCCGGGACTGGCACCGTTCGGTGCCGACTACCTGGGGTTTCGCGGTGGGCTGTGTAATGGCGATCGCCGCGGTCGACTGGATCCAAAACAGGTGCGGGACGCGGTGTTGCGGATATCCGATAGCGGCGCCAGCGCCGCGTTGCCGGCAACCGCATCCTAGCGAATCGTTTAGAGCGGCGCGTCCGGTGCCGGCAATTGCGCCGGCCCGAGAACGCGAACCGCCATCGGGAACCTGCCCAGCAGTGCCGGGAAGGCCGCATCAACAATGCCGCCATCGGCCAGTTGCTGGATTCCCGGGTTTCCACCCGGCGGATCGGCCGACTTGACCAGAATCAGTTCGTCCGCAGCCAGGGTGGCCGCCAGCCAGAGGGACAGGCTGTCGGAGGTGAAATCCCAACTCTCGTGAATCTCGGGGTGACCACCACTGAGTTCGGTGGCCGGCAACCAGACCGGCACGTGGCCTATGCCGACCAGACCGGGAATCATGGCCGCATTGCTGACCGGCACCAGCCGCTCGTCCATTGCGGCCAACATCAGCCCGAACTGATCCATCGCCAGCAGCGCCATGCGGTGCGCCACGTCCTCGCTGAATTCCCAGAAATCCTGCGCCTCGCGCACAGCATTGGCGAACATGCCGCCGCCCGGCACGATCACGGCATCGGGGCAACGGCTGACGGCGCCGAGCCAGGCACGCAACCAGGGGCCCTGCATCAGGCTGCCGCCGAGCTTAATCACGCGCATCGCCGACCTCCCGCAGTGCGAGCAACTGCATCAGCGTGTCCGCGCGCTCACTGGTTTCGGCGTAGCTGTCTTCCGGCGCCGACTCCTCGGTCAGATTGCCGGCCGCGGAAAAGCGCAATTTGCCGCGGGTATGCACCAGGGTGTGAATGGCCACATTGAGATCCATATGACCATTGCCGCCCAGGTAGCCGATGGCGCCGCTGCAGATCCCGCGGCCACAAGGCTCGACCTCGTCGATGATCTGCATCGCCTGCTGTCGCGGGGTGCCGGTGGTGGAGGCGCCCGGAAAACAGACCCGGAGGGCGTCCAGCGCACTGTAGGCTGAATCCAGCTCGCCGCTGAGGCGATTGATCAGATGGTGCACATGAACCGAGCTCTCCAGCCGGTGGCGTTCGAGGACGCGGACGCTTCCCCGCCGGCAGAATCGGCTGAGGTCCTGCTGCATGAGCTGGATCAGGGCGTCGCTGGCGGCTTTCTCGCCGGTATCCTGCAGCAGCCGGCGCATCAGGTCGGCATCGCTGAGGGCATCGCGAGACCGGCTGCGTGCCGCCCCTACCGGGCTGGCCTCGACCCGACCCTCATGCACGCGCAGGAAACGCTCCGGCGAATTACTGAGGACCGTGCATTCGGGTAGCCGCAGGAACGCACCGAAGGCGGCGGGATTCAGCATGCGCAGCCGCTTGTAGCCGTTCCACGGATCGCCGGAGACGCTGACATCAAAGCGCCTCGACAGCGTCACCTGACGGCAGTCGCCGGCCTGCAGATGGTCCATCATGCGATCGAAGCAGCGCCGGTAGGCGGCTTCGTCCAGATTGGACTCCAGCCCCGGCGAAACCCGCAGGCGATGACGCCGGCGTGATCGCTCGGGCGGCGGCTGGCTGAACAGGGCAATCAGCTCGGGCCACATGTGTGTCGTGTCATGACTCTGGCCCTGGCTGGCAAGCCAGGCCTGACGCTCCTGGTGATCGATCACCACCACCCAGTCGTACAGGCCGACCGCCATCTCCGGCAGCCCCTCGCCCGGGCTCGCCACGCCATGCCGCCCGTCCAGCCGGTGCGCCAGATCGTAGGCGAAATAACCCAGGCAGCCGCCGGCCAGCGGCAGGAAATCGGGTGTCTCGACCAGCGGTCCGAGCTCGCGGCCAAGCAGTTCCAGCGGATCCGCCGAGGACAGAACCGATTCCCGTTCACGCCGGATCTCGGTCAGCCGCCCCCGGGTCATCAGCACGGTCATCGGATTCGCGGCAATGATGTCGTAGCGGCCGTGACGGCGACTGGCCGGACCGCTATCCAGGAACACCGACCAGGGCCAGTGCGCCACTGCCTCGAACAGCCGCGCCCCTTCCTCCACGTAGGGCAGGCTGCCAATGCGTATCGCCCTAGTCACGGGTCTGCTCCCAGAGCATGGCGACGGCAATGGCCGGGGCAAAATTGGCCAGATCCATGTCGGGATCGAGGGCATGGATGGCGCAGGCCTGCTCGAAATCGTCGCAGGGGCGGCCCAAGCGCTGCGCCAGCTCATGCACCAGGAAGCGGCCGTTACCGGCTGCGACAAGGCGCGCCGTACCGGCGCCATCCACCTTGTCCAGGGCGCGCCCCAGGGTCCGTAACTGCAGCCGACGCAACTGCTGCGCCAGGGTTCGGGCACGGTCCAGTCCGGCCTGCTGGAAATCCAGCCCGATCATGCGCAGCAGCCGGCGCGCGCTGCCTTCCACCGTCCGTGCACCGCCATCTGCGGTCGGCCAGGGGTCCGCATCCAGCGCGATGTCGCCGGTCAGGCGGTAGACGTCGGCGGCGGTGGCAAACAACTCGGCGATCAGCGGCACCTGCTGCCGGTCCAGACGCACCGAGCGGGCCATGGCCATCACTGGCGTGCGTAACACCCCGGCATACACCAGTTCCCCGGACACAAGCCGCTCGTGATCACTGAGCCCCTGGTGACATACCGTGGCATCGCGTACCGGAATGATGTCACTGGTGGTGCTGCCCACATCCACCAACACACCGTCACCACCAGTCATGGCAAGTAGTCGCGCACTGCCATGCCAGTTGGCGGAAGCCACACTGGTGGGGTGTTCACGCGCTGCAGCCGGCGACAGCAAACCGCTGGGCCCACCATAAACCGCCAGCGGCCCGGGCAAGCGTGCCACCACCACATCGAGGATCTGCTGCACACCGGTGGTGCGGTCCGGAAACAGGTCAACCAGTTCACCGGTCAGTGTCACTGCGTGTCGGGTCTTTCGGCCTGGCCAATCCAGTCGCTGGCGCGCCTGGTCCAGGGCCTGCTCCAGCCGGTCCAGGCCACGCCAGAGTGGACAGGGGAGTTGCAGGGTCGCCCGCACCACACCATCGGTGAGCACACTGAGCTTCAGGTTGGCGCCGCCGATATCCCAACCCACGACGGTGCTCATGGCGCCACCTTTTGCGTTTCCGGCACCGTCGACGACCGCAGCAGGGTCTGCAGATGGACACCCAGCCCGGTGCCGGTGGCGGCACGCAAGCCGGCGAAGGAGGTGGTGGGCCGCGGATTGACCTCCAGCACGGTCAGGTCACCGTCAGCGTCCAGAAAATCCACGCCGACGAAACCGTACAGACCGGGGATTGCCATGTGGATCGCATCGGCCAACTGCCGGTGCCGCGCCAGCACCGGCCGCACGGCAACCTGACTGCCGTGGTAACGAAATGTCTCGCCGTCGCCGTTGATCTGCTGCTCATTGCAACCCAGCACTGTTACCCGGTCAGTGGTAATGAGCAGGCACAGGCTGCAGGAGCATCCCGGCAGAACCGGCTGCAGCACCTGGCCTTCGGGGATGCGCGCCGGTACCGTGCGCAACAGTTGAATGCCCTCGCAGTCCGCACCGTCATCCGGCTTCAGCAACCAGGACCCGGCGTGGTCGGGCAAAGCGTCACCGCTGGCCCAGGTCGGTGCCACTGCCACCCCTGCCTGCCGCAATACCGCCGCAGTACGGGCCTTGCTGCCGGCGATCCGGACTGCCACATCCGAGCTGCCGAGCAGGCGGCGGCCGGACGCTTGAAGAAGCCTGGTCATGCGGGCCAGTGCACCGCCGGTCTCCGGCGCGATCGGGATCACGGCATCCGCATCGGCCGTGGCCCGACGCCAGAAGTCCGCCAGCGGTTCCCCGGGGCTTGAAACCACGCGATAGACGGCCGGAATCAGATCGGCAAGGTCGGCGGTAACGGGAACACGCGGCTCAATAGCGGCCTCGGCAATGCTATCCTCCAGCATCGCCATGACCATCTGACGGGCTTCCGGCGCCAGTCGCCGTGCCAGCGCGGGATCACCGATACCGCCGGAAAATACCGATTCGAGGATCACCACGCGCATATGTCAGCCCCCCTCCAGATCATTCCGGCGGTGGACTTGATGCACGATCGCGTGGTGCGGGCAGCCGGTGGAAGTCGCGATCGCTACCAGCCGCTGGACTGTGCCCTGATTGCCGACAGCAGGCCCGAGGCCGTGCTGGCGGCACTGCTTGAGCTGCACCCGTTCGATACCCTTTATCTGGCCGACCTGGATGCGATTACCGGCAGCGGCGACCAGCTCGCGCTGGTCGCCGCGCTGGCCCGGGACTGGCCGGGAACGGTCTGGCTGGACGCCGGGCCACTGCGCCCGCCAGAAGGCGTGCGGCCGGTACTGGGCAGCGAGGCCTTCGCCAGCCTGCCGGCACTTCGGGCGGCACTCGCGGGCAGCAGTCAACCGGTGTTGTCGCTGGACCGACGCGGTGCCGAGACGTTGGGGCCGAAGGAGCTGGAGCAGGCCACCGCAGACTGGCCGCAGGATCTGATCCTGATGGACCTGCGGCGGGTGGGTAGCAACCGCGGGCCGGACCTGGCACGGCTTGAAATGCTGCGCCAGCGTGCCCCGGATCACCGCTTTCACCTGGCGGGCGGCATCCGCCACGCCGAGGATCTGCAGGTGGCGCGGGACGCCGGGGCCGCCGGCGTGCTGCTGGCCTCGGCACTCTGGGACTGCCGGCTTGCTCCGGACCGCCTGACAGCGATCTGCACGGGGCAGGCTGACTGACGTCCGGTTGCGGTTCACGGCCGCGCCCTCCCGGCGGCGGCGTCCCGCGCTGTCTGCCCTGCTGCCCCCGGATCCGGCTCCAGCAGGAGACCGCAGATGGTGGCGACAGTCAGGTCAGCGCAGGTACCGGGGTTGATTCCCGCTGCGTGCAGTTCCCGATCAAAGGCCAGCAACCGGCCACGCAACTGGCCCGGCTCGTCACTGGCGGCGACCGCTGCTGCCAGCGGCGCCGCCTGTTCCATAAGCCATCTGGCCGTCGGCGCACCCTGCCGGCGCAGGGTATGGCTGTCCGGGGCCTCGGCCAGCAACCGCAGATACAGTGCCGTGGTTGCCCAGTTCAGCGATTGCCAGCGGCGCCAGTCCCTCGCCAGTTGTTCACGTTGCGGGCCCAGCAGATCAACAAAGCCGTTGACGTATTGCGCGGCAATCCGGTCACGATGGGCGGCCTCGCCCATGACCTCGAGCACCGAGGCATCCACCGGTTGCCGGACATCATGCTTCGGTGCATCACCCAAACCACCGGGCGACGCGATCCGGATCGCTTGGTACATATACCTGGTATCGGTCCGATCCGCCTGCCCGAGCACGTCGGCGACAGCGGCCTGCAAGCCCTGGTCGGAAGACCGCCGTTGCGCCGCCATCAGCAACGGCGCACAGAGCAGCAGGATCCCGAGATTGGTATTGCAGCCCACCGCCTCCCGGGTGGCTGCGGCGGCGTCTCGCAGGCGCTGGCCGAGACTGGACCCGGGCGCGCAAAGCACCGGCGCCGAACGGCGCGCACTAACCAGGAAGTCGCGGCCGCTCATGCCGTGACCGGGGCGGCTGGCGGCAACATTGCCCGGCTTCAGCGCCCGCAGATCCATGCAGCAGGCCCAGCGAAAGGCCCGCTGCGGCGGCATGGTCTGCAGCGGCGCCCCGGCGGTCATGACACGACCTCCAGTGCCGGCCGCCCCAACCTGCGGCGCAGCAGGTCATCCGCCAGCAACTGCGCGATATCCGTTTCCACGACAGTCTGCAGGCCCCGCCACGCTGGCACCGAATTGACCTCCAGCACATGGATCCGGCCATCGGCATCTCGAATCAGGTCGACGCCACCATAATCCATCTCGAGCACCGCAACGGCCCGCTCGGCCGGCTCGGCAAGCTCCGGTGCCAGCGGCACCGAGCGCACCTCGCCGCCACGCGCAACATTGCTGATCCAGTCCAGGCCGATGCGCTGCATCGCCGCCACCGCATGCCCACCAGCCACCAGCACCCGCCAGTCGCGACCCCGGCTTTCGCCGGTGTCCACGTACCGCTGCAGGTAATACACACCCTGACAGGCGGCGGCCGGAGGCAGGTCACCGGCGCGTTCCAGGCGCTGCACACCCTCGCCCTGGGCACCGAACAGGGGCTTGATCACCACGCGATGGCCGGCGGCAAACTCCCGGGCCAGGATGGATTCGGCTTCGTCCCGGTTGGCGCAGACCCAGGTCGGCGGCGTGTTGATACCGTCACGGGCCAGCAGTGCACTGGTCAGGGCCTTGTCCACGCTGCGCTCGATGGCGCGGCCGTCGTTGTACACCGGCACGCCCAGCGCCTGGAGGATATGCAGGATGTTCAGGTGGAAAACCACCTGCTCCAGGCTGCCACCGGGAATGCCGCGCACGAACACGGCATCCGGCAGCCGGCCGCCGAAACCCGGCAAGCGGACGCCACCGGGCAGACGGGTGTCGATCACGCAGTCCTGCAACTGCAGCCAGGGTGCATCGCAGCCGCGACGGCGGAATGCATCGCGCAGCCGCGCCCCGTGCCAGCCCGGCGTATCGGTGACGATGGCAACCGTGGTGCTCATGGACGCCCGGCCTATTGACCGTCGAGGGCGCGGGTCAGGGCGTCCTCGTCGACCCGGCCGGCCACGAACCGCTTGCCGCTGGGCAGGGCATTGATCACGATCCGTGCCGGGCTGAACAGGTTCGGATCCATCTTGTAGAAGTCGAACTCGAACTGCTTCAGTAACTCGGCGAACGGCGTGCCGTAGTCCTTCGACACCTGGCTCGGCATCTCCAGCGCCAGCTTCTCCGCCTCGGTATCGTCGGCATCGACCTGGAGCACGACGGTGCCGCCGAAAATGATGGCGTCATTGGTCCGGCCCATGGCTTTCAGGAAGTCGCCACCGGCAGGCGGCAACGGTGCCCAGCCCAGGCCATCGACCACCTTGTCCAGATCGAAGCCCAGGGTATGCACCTTGTGCAGCGCCACCTCGAGCACGCGGCCCACCACCTGGGTAATGCCGGCCAGGCTTTGCGTCGGCGTCAGGATGATGGTCAGCTCTTCCGGGCTGGCCAGACCACAATCGGCGACAATCTTTTCCAGCAGGGCGTCCGGCGGCACCTGATCGACTTCCAGCACCAGACTGGTTCGACTGCTGCGGTCACGGTAGGCGAGCTCCTCGAACAAGGGCTCCTTCTGCGCCAGCGCACGGGCCGGGCCGGAGCCCAGGGCCATGAACTTGCTTTCCTTGTGAGACAGGCTCCAGCCCGCGTACTGGCTGGCAAGGCAGGCAAGTACCGGGTTCACGCTGTGCACGCTGATCGCCATCGGCCAGTCGGAAATACCGGAACCGCCGTGCACACTGACGCGGCCCTGCCCACCCATGCAGATCTCGGTGATCAGGCGACCGGCTTCCAGGCCACCGCGTTTATCGATACCTGCGTCGATCAGTGTGACGCCGCTGCTGCTGCGGCTGACACCGAGCCGGAAGGCATCGGCATTGTCGACAAGCTGGCGCACGATCGCATCGGCGCCGTCACTGATGCTTGGTGCGTTGGAAAGACTCTTGAGTGACACCTCGGTTCATCCCCTCTGTTGGTAATATCAAGAACTGATTCGGTTTCTGCCGCCCGCCAGGACGCGCCACCAGCGCCGCCGCGGTTCACGCAGTGCCTGCAACAGTCGCTGTTCACGGGCCGCAAGGCAGCGGCAGCAGGCATCGAAATCACCACCCTCGGCATGCACGGTGCAGACCGGCGCACCCGCGGCAATCCGGCTCCCTGGCAACGGACGGTCCGAGATCCAGTCAGGCCAGTCAATGGCGCGCGGCACGCGCAGCGCATGCGGCGCATAAACCACCCGATAGCCGCGCTGCGGTACCTGACCGGGCGCTTCGGGCAGCACACCCGCCATGGCCCGCAGGTGCCAGTGGAACAGGCCACCGGGAAGCGCGGCATCATACAGATCCAGACTGGCACATGGGCGGGCATTGATTTCCAGCAGCCAGAGCTGCTGGCCGTCATCGATGCAGTCAACGCCGTTCAGGCCGCGCAAGCCGGCCCGCGTAGTCAGCGCATCCAGTAATGCGCGCAGCCGCTCCAGTTGCGCACCGGTCAGATCGTTGCGATTGGCCGCGCCACCATGCAGAAATCCTCCCCCATCGCTGTTATCCGGCCTGCACCACTGCTGATGGACACCCAGCAGGCAGGCCCGCTTGCCGTCGGCCAGAAACAGGGCCGACCGCGACACGCCGTGAATCCGGCGCTGATAGACTTCATTCGGCTCGGCAACCACCGCGGCCGGTCGGACGCCGCTGCCGCCGCTTCCGGCCAGCGGCTTGACCAGCCAGTGCGCAGCATCATCGGGCCTTGCCGTCTGCGTGTCCGGAAACGCCACTGGCCCGCCTTCGAGCCAGTACTGCAATTGTTCCGGCCGTTGCACCGCGGCCAGCACCGCGGCCGGATTGCCGGTCACCGGCAGATGACGGCCCAGGCGATCCAGCAGAAACGGCACCGCCTCCAGGCCACTGCCATACACCAGGCCCGCGGGCCGGTGACGGCGCGCCACGGCCGAAACGCTCTCCGCCAGGCCCGCCACATCGACCACCCCGCCGCGCAGCGGCAGGGGCACGAACACCTCCGCCGCAGCAAGCGTGTCGGCATCGCCGAACGCGTCCATGGCGATAACGCGGTAGCCACCTTTGATCGCCGACTGCGCCAGCCCGCGAACGCTGGTGCCGACGAGCAAATACGGTCTGTCATCGCGACCGCCGGCGAGTCGGTTCCCGGCCACCCGCTAACTTGACGCCAGTCGCTGGGCATGCTCGACCAGCACCTCGGCCCCCGTGTTGCGGCCACGGCAAATCAGGAACTCCAGTTCCGGGACCTGCCCACCCAGCCGCTCGCAATACCGTTCCGCGCCGGCACGGTCCGGCTGCACGACAAACCCGGTCGGTCCCCAGGAACTCTGGCCGGCGGGCAAACCCTCGGCGGCCGCCTGTTCCAGGAGGCTGGCAACCGCCGGACTGGAAAAACGACCCTGCTGAGCCGGCGCAAAATGATCGCCGACCGCGGTTTGCAGGCTCCAGATTGCACGGGCAAACAACGCCAGATCCTGCTCCCGGATCGCCGGAAGCAGCTGCATCAGCGCCACCCGGCACAAGTGCGCGGCCGTATCCGCGGGGAACTGCGGCAGATCCCGGAACGCCTGCAGCTCCGCCGCGCCGTGCAAACCGCGCTCCGTCCGGTCGAGGATCAGCACCGTGCTCCAGGTCTCCGGGAAGTCCAGCCGCGACAGCAGCGGCGGTGGTCGATCGGCCTCGCCACGACCGCCATCAAGCAGAAAGCCTCCGTGGTCAAAAGCACCGACACCAATGCCTGAGCGTGCGCCGCGATCAAGCTGGTGCGCGACCCGCGCGGTATCCCAGTCGAGGCCGTACAGATGGCTGATCGCGGCTCCGACCGCCAACGCGAGTTGCGTGCCGGAGCCAAGTCCCACGTGTTCGGGGATCATCGATTCGAAATGCAGGCGAATCCCGCCGGGGTGACCGAGCTGGGCCAGCATCTGACCGGCAACGCGGGGCGCTCGCTCCGGTGCATCGCCCTCCACCAGCACCTCCGAATGCGGCTCGGCCCAGAGCACCGTGGAAATCGGGTCCAGCGCCAGGCCGACACTGCCAAAGCGGCGACCCAGCCCGCCGTTGAGGTCGAGAAACCCCATATGCAGACGGGCTGGTGCCTGCACGCGGACCCGCGACGCCCGCACCGTTGAAGATGACTTGTTCATACCGCGGTGGCTGCAACGCCTGTGCCAGCCGCCCGGATCGGCGGGCCGAAATGCGGACCGTGACGCGGAAATTTTTCCGTCAAAGCAGCGACAAAGTGGGCGACGGTTATCGAGCTTGCGTGACGGTCCACAGGGGCACGACGAGGGTCCGCAGGACGCGGACCGGGGATAGGAATCGGCTTCGACCAGCCGTTGGCCAGACCATGTTTCTGTCTTATTTCATGCACAGACTGTTCAGCACCTACCTCGGGAAACGCTGATCGATTCCCTGTGCCTCACAGGACCAGGCCCTGTTCTGCTGCGCAACATGACAGCGAATCTGCATTGATGATTAAATGCCCGATCACCCGGCAGAGCAATGCGCCCGATCAGAAGAGGCGCAGCGGTCGGGGCGGAGCAGTTTCCAACACATTCCCGATCCGGAGATTTCGGACTTGGACAACGCACGCAATGTGCCCTGCCCCTTTTGCGGCCTGGGCTGTGACGATCTTGCACTGCGCGCCAGCGATTCCGGCTTTGCGATAGAGCATGGCGCCTGCGTGCGCAGTCGCGCCGGCTTTGGCCAGCCGCCGAGCAGTGCCAAAGCCCGGGTCAACGGTGCCGAGGCCAGCCTTGATGCCGCCGTGAGCCAGGCCGCAGGTCTGCTGGGTGAGGCGCGCGAGCCCCTGCTGACCGGACTTGCCACGGATGTTGCCGGCAGCCGCGCAGCGCTGCGGCTGGCGCAACGCACCCAAGCCTCAATGGATCATCTGCATGGTATCGGGGGCTTTCAGGGCGTGCTCGCCATGCAGTCATCCGGCGGCATGAGCACGACAATGTCGGAACTGCGCAATCGAGCGGAATTGGTTCTGTTGGTCGGCACCAATGGTGTGGACGTCATGCCTCGACTGACCGAGCGGGTTCTGGAGGGTAGCCAGGCGGCATTCCTGGACGGCAAGCCCCGCGAGGTCGTAGTCATCGGCCCGCAGGCGCCCGACGCCTCCGACAGCGAACAACTGCACTGGCAGCACATCGACTGCCCGGTCTACGACGTCCCCTATGCCATCGGCGCCCTGCGCTGCCTGCTGGAAGAACGCGACCTGGACGACGCGGCGACTTCGGACCTGCCAATGACGGCACTGGCCGAACTGGCCTCGCGCATGCGCGAGGTGGACTATGGCGCCGTGGTCTGGGGGCCTGCGGGCCTGGGCGCGCATGGCGATCTGCTGGTGGAAGCATTGCAGACGCTGGTGCAGTCCCTGAATGCCGAAAAGCGCTGGGGCGGCCTGGCGCTGGCGGGAAACGAGAGCGCAACCACGTTCGAGGAAGTCTGCCTCTGGTCCACCGGGTATCCCGGTCGCATCCGCTTCCGGGGCGATGACGTGATCTACGAACCACGACTGATCGATGCCGGGCGCTTGCTGTCTTCGGGCACAACGGACTGCATGGTCTGGATCGGTGGCATGGAAGGGGATCACCTGCCGGGCAAGGCCGAGGTGCCAAGTATCGTCCTGACGCCGTATCCCGAGCGCCTCGACTGGCAGCCTGATGTATTGATCCCCATCGGTGTGCCCGGGCTTGACCATGCCGGTACCAGCGTGCGCAGCGACCACGTGGTGAGCTTGCCGCTGCGCAGCTTGCGAGATAGTCAACAACCAGCCGCCGCCGACGTGCTTGACCGGATACTGGCCGGATTGCCGGCCCGGGAGACCTCCTCATGCTGACACTGCTTCGTGGCGGCACCGTCTACGATCCGGTGCAGGGCATCAACGGTGAGGTCCGCGACATCTGGGTGCGGGACGGCCGCATTATCGATGCGCCGGGCGCCGATGCCGAACCCCAGCAGACCTATGAGCTGCGCGGCAAGATTGTCATGGCCGGCGGTATCGATATGCATACCCATGTCGGCGGCGGCAAGGTCAATATCGCCCGCACGCTGCTGCCGCCGGAACTCCGTGCCGAAGTCGAAGACAGCCTGCGTGGCCCGGTGCCGACGGCCTGGGAAACCGGGCTGGAGTACGCACGGATGGGTTATACCGCGGTGTTCGAGCCGGCGTTGCTGCCGGTCAACGCCCGCCTGGCGCATCAGGAAATGGGCGATATCCCGATCATGGACAAGGGCGGCTTCGCCATGCTCGGGAACGACGACTTCCTGCTCAAGCTGCTGGCGGCCGACGCGCCGCAGGCGCAGATCAACGATTACGTGAGCTGGATCCTGCAGGCGACCCGCTGCATGGCCATCAAGGTGGTCAATCCGGGCGGCATCAACGCCTTCAAGTTCAACCAGCGCAAGATGGACCTGGACGAAACCAACCCGTACTACGGTGTCACCGGTCGGCGTGTGCTGGAGACCCTGTCGACAGCGGTGCAGGAACTTGGCGTGCCGAAACCGCTGCATGTGCATACCTGCAACCTGGGCGTGCCGGGCAACGTCGAGACCACGCTGGCAACCATGGGAGCCACCGGGGGCGTACCGGTGCACCTGACCCATTTGCAGTTCCACAGCTACGGCACCGAGGGCGACATGGGTTTCTCCTCGGCGGCGGCGCCGATCGCCGAGTACATCAACGGCCATGACAACGTCAGCGTCGATGTCGGCCAGGTGATGTTCGGCCAGACATGCACGATCTCGGCTGACGCCATGCTGCAGTATGCGGCGCACCCGCATGCCAACCCGAAACGCTGGCTGGCGGCGGATCTGGAATGCGAGGCCGGCTGCGGCGTGGTGCCCTTCAAGTACCGCGACAAGAGTTTCGTCAACGCCCTGCAGTGGGCCATCGGCCTGGAACTGTTCCTCGGCGTCAACGACCCCTGGCGGGTAGTGCTGACCACCGATCACCCGAACGGCGCCTCGTTCACCAGCTACCCGCACCTGATCCGTCTGCTGATGGACCGCAGTTTCCGCAATGATCGCTTGTCGAGCGTCCACGCCGAAGCGCAGGCCGCGACCCATCTGGCATCTATGGAGCGGGAATACGATCTCTACGAAATCGCCGTCATCACCCGGTCCGGCCCGGCACGGCTGCTGGGCCTGACCGAACGCGGCAACCTGGCGCCCGGCTCGGCCGCGGATATCGCGGTGTACACGCCGGGTGATGACTGGGAAGCCGTGTTCCGCGACGCCAGCCTGGTGTTCAAGGACGGCACGCTGGTGGTTCGTGACGGCAAGCTGGTGGATATCTCCTGGGGTGTGACGCACTGGATGCAGACCGAACACGACGCCGGCATCGAGACATCGCTGGACGAACACTTCCGCTCGCATTACGCGATGGGCCTGGCCAACTACCCGGTCCGCGATGACGACATCGAGGGTGACGGGCGCGGCAAACTGGTGGCCTACAGCTGTCGGAGGGAACGGTGAAGATCAACGGCGTATACATTGAGGACACCTACGCCGAGGCCTTCGACATGCGGGCCACACGCGTCATCATCACCGGCCCGGACGAGACCTGGGCCAACCATGCCGCCAATGCCTTCACCGGTTTTGCAACGTCGGTCATCGGCTGCGGGGTCGAGGGCGGCATCGAGACGCAGCTGCCGGCCGCGGAAACCCCGGACGGCCGCCCCGGCGTGGCCTGCCTGCTGTTCGCGGTCAGTAGCAAAGACCTGGGGAAACAGGTCTCCAACCGTGTCGGCCAGGCTGTGCTGACAGCACCGGGTTCGGCCATCTATTCCGGCATCGAGGGCGAACGCCAGGTGCCGATGGGCAGCCAGATCCGTTTCTTCGGTGACGGCTACCAGGCGTCCAAGGTGGTCGACGGCGTGCGCTACTGGCGCGTTCCGGTGATGGACGGCGAATTCATCTGCCAGGAGTCCACCGGCATGGTGTCTGCGGTGGGCGGCGGCAACCTGATCTTCAGCGCCCGCAGTCATCGCCAGGCGCTGGACGCCGCAGCGGATGCAGTGGCCGCGATGAAGCAGGAATCAGGCGTGATCATGCCCTTCCCGGGTGGTGTCGTGCGCTCCGGATCCAAGGTCGGCTCGCAGTACAAGGCCCTGATGGCCTCGAGCAATGATGCCTACTGTCCAACCCTGCGTGGCGTGTCGCCACGCAGTGAACTCGGCCCGGAGGTGGGCGCAGTCCTGGAAATCGTGGTCAACGGACTGACGCCGGACCATGTCGCGCGCGCGATGCGCAGCGGCATCCAGGCGATCACCGGGCGTGGCAGTGAACAGGGCGTGCTGACGGTGACCGCTGGCAACTACGGCGGCAAGCTCGGCAAACACCATTTCCATCTGCGGGAGGTGATGGCATGACCGCATTGCGCCTGCGCCTGCGTGAACCCACGGCGTCGACCATCGACGTCAGCCATCTGGTGCCGGAACGGCTGCGTGAACTGAGCCCGGAGGGTGTTGCCCAACTCCAGGTGTGGAAGGGTGCCGAGCGGCTGCCGCTGGGCGAGCTGTTCGACATCTCCGGCGCGCCCGGCGAGACACTGGAATTCGAAACCGACGCGGCCTGCCTGTGGGGCATTGGCTACGGCATGAGCGAGGGTACGATCCGCGTTCATGGCCCGGCAGGGCCGTATGCCGGGCGCAAGATGCGTGGCGGCGAACTGCATATCACCGGCAATGCCGGTGAGTACGCGGGCAACGGCATGCGGGGCGGCCGGATCGTGATCGACGGGGATGCCGGCGATTGCCTGGCTGCGGCCCGTCCCGGCGAAAAGTACGGCATGGAAGGCGGCCTGCTGCTGGTTCGCGGCAACGCCGGCGATCGCGTCGGGGAACGCATGCGGCGCGGTTCGGTACTGATCGAAGGCAACAGCGGCGCATGGACTGCGGCCAGGATGCGCGCCGGCACGATTGCCGTATTGGGCAGCACCGGCCATGGCCTGGGCTGGGCTATGCGGCGCGGCACGATTCTGTTGCGGCAGCCGCCGGCCAGCCTGTCGCCGCTGTTCCGGGATAACGGCGAACAGGCGCTGTCGATTCTGGCGCTGATGAGCAAGGCCTGGCGCGGGCTGGACGGCCCGTTTGTAGCGCTGAACCCGTGTCGGGTCCAGCGCTGGCTGGGCGACCGCAGCGTCCAGGGCCTGGGTGAGATCCTGTTACTGCAGGATTGAGGCGGCACCGCCGTTCAGTCGTACTTGATGTACTTGAAACGCGGATCGTCCGGGGTGCCCTCAAGCGAGCCCCCTTCGATCAGGCCGGGTTGCCACATGACGACGTCCTCGATCTTGCGGGCAAGTTCGAAGTCCTTGTCGGTGACACCCTTGGCGGCATGGTTCATCAGCTTGACCACGACGAAGGCGTAGGACGCCGAGATGTCGGGATGGTGGAACGCGGCCTCGGCAAGATGGCCAACCGTGTTGATCACCATCAGGGTGGATTTCCAGCCGGAAGTCTTGTACTTGCGCCGGATCCACCCGTTTTCGAAGTACCAGTTGGGAAGTTCCTCGGCCAGGCGGGTCTTGATGGTTGCCTCGTCGTAGACGGTGTCCTTGCGGCGATCGGTGCTGTTCATGATGCGGACCTCCATGGAACGGGGTTGTGGGAGCACGGCGCAATGCGTGCGTATGCGCCCAAGGTACAGCCTGTTCCGGCCGTGTCACAACGGCCGCCAAGAGCCGAAAGTATGACGGATACGCTGCAACTGGCGGCGGTTCCATTGGGCAGGCCCCGGTTCTGGACCGGTGCTGCCTTCGGGCATGACCTGCCGGGAAACTGACGGCATGGGCATTGCAGTATAAATTTTATAGCGTTTGGACGGAGCGTTCCGGGATGAAGTTGTTGCAAACGATGCTCGCTTTGCAGGAGCGAGAGGGCTGGCTGAGCGACGAGACGCTCAGCCAGCTGGCAAAGGAGACCGGTGAACCGCTTTACCGGCTGGAGGGGCTGCGGAGTTTCTATCCGGTGTTTCAGGAAGAGCCCGGCGCCAAACACGTGATCGAGGTCTGCCGCGACGTCGTCTGCCGCATGCACGGCGCACCCGCCTTCCATGAGGAGTTGCTGCAGGAACTGCGGCAGGATCCGGACGTCGAGGTGCGCGAGGTCTCCTGTCTGGGACGCTGTGAGCAGGCACCGGTCGCCCTGGTGGACCATCACCACGCGGCCAGCAATGCCACCGAGGTTCGGCTCGCGCTCGACGGTCAGGCGCAGGCGCACAATGTGCTGCAGGCGGTTGACGCCGCCACCGACCCGTACCCGACCGCCGATGCCCACTACGGCATGTTCAAGACGCTGCGTGACGGTGCCGCCGATGCGGGCCGCGACACGGTGATCGACGAGCTCAAGGCCTCCGGCCTGCGCGGCATGGGCGGCGCCGGCTTCCCCACCGGCATGAAATGGGCCTTCACCCGCGGCGCCAAGGGCGGGCCGAAGCAGCTGGTCTGCAACGCCGATGAGAGTGAACCGGGCACGTTCAAGGATCGCTGCATCATGGAGACCCTGCCGCATCTGATGATCGAAGGCATGATCATCGGCGGCTGGGTGGTGGAGGCCGAGCGCGGCATCATCTATCTGCGCCACGAGTACGGGGAGGCCGCCGAAATCCTGCGCCGCGAACTGGTGCGTGCGCGCGAACTCGGGGTGCTTGGGCCGGACGCCTTCGGTCCGGGCAAGCCGTTCGACATGGAGGTCTTCATCTCACCCGGCGGCTACATCCTGGGCGAGGAGACGGCCCTGCTCGAGGCGCTGGAAGATAAGCGCGGCGAGCCGCGCAACAAGCCGCCGTTCCCGACCAACGTCGGCCTCAACGGCCTGCCGACACTGATGAACAACGTCGAGACCTTCGCCGCGGTGCCGATGATCCTGCAAAACGGCGGCGACTGGTGGCAGAGCCAGGGCACCAACGACTGTCCGGGTCTCAAGTACATGGCGGTATCCGGTGATGTCGCCAAACCGGGCGTCTACTGCGTACCCATGGGCACCACGGTAACTGATCTGATTGCCCGGGCCGGCGGCGTCGCGGATGGCAAACAGCTGCTGGCCTTCTCGCCGGGCGGCGCCTCGACCCGCTTCCTGCCGGCCGACAAGGCGGACACGCCGCTGGACTTCGATGCCATGCAGAAGGCCGGCAGCGCACTCGGCTCGGGTGCCTTTGTTGCCGTGGCCGAAGGCCGCGACCTACTGGATCTCGCCACCGCGCAGGCACGTTTCTTCCGCAATGAGTCCTGCGGCAAGTGCGTGCCTTGTCGTGTGGGTAGCAACAAGGCCGTGGCCATGCTTGAAGATGCGCTCAACGGCGAGGTCGAGGACGGCCTTGCCGAGCTGCTGCACGAACTCGATGACACGCTGGCGCAGACCTCGATCTGCGGCCTCGGTCAGGTGGCGCTGTCGCCGGTGACCGGGGTGATGGAACTGTTTCCCGAGGTCGCCCGGCGGCTCGGAACGAAGGAGGACGCATGAGCAATGACACCGTCAAGCTGACCATCGACGGTCAGGCCACCGAGGTTCCGGCCGGCACCTCGATCTGGGATGCGGCCCGCGAACTCGGCATCGATATTCCGGTGCTCTGCCACAGCACGCGCATGCGCCCGGTGGGCGTCTGCCGGATGTGCGTTGTCGATACCGGTGCGCGCAATCTGCAGGCCTCCTGCGTGCGGCCCTGCGAAGATGGCATGGAAGTCGACACGCGCTCGGAAAAGGTGGAAAAGCACCGCCGCATGCTGCTGGAGATGCTGCTGGCCGACTATCCTGAGGATAGTGCACGCGATGCCGCCACCGGTGACGACGAGTTGCTGAACATGGCCCGTGATTACGGCATCACCGAGGTGCGCCTGCGCGACGGCGCCAGCGGGCGGCCGCAGGGCGTGGATCTGTCCTCGCCGGTGATCGCCGTCGACCACCAGGCCTGCATCCTGTGCGACCGCTGCGTGCGCGGCTGTAACGAATTGCAGCACAATGATGTGATTACCCGGTCCGGCAAGGGCTATGGCACCCGCATCGCCTTCGACCTGAACACGCCCATGGGCGAGAGTACCTGCGTGTCCTGTGGCGAATGCATGGCTGTCTGTCCCACCGGTGCGCTGACCAACCGCGCACTGGCCGACCTTAAACTGGAGCCGCTGGGCAGCGATTGAAGGCTGCCCGCGAAGGAGGATCCATCATGCGCAAGATTCCTGGTTCCACTGCCGAAACCCGCAAGGCCGTTGGCTTCAAGGGCGTCGATTCGCTGTGCCCATACTGTGGCGTGGGCTGCGCCCTCACCTATCGGGTGGACGGTGAACAGACACAGATCCTGGACGTCACCGGACGGGACGGTGCCGCGAACTCCGGCCGCCTGTGCGTCAAGGGGCGTTACGGCTATGACTACGCGATGCACGCCCAGCGCCTGACCAAACCGCTGATCCGGCGCGAGGAAAGCTACCCGAAGACCGCGCTGTCGGCGGATGTCAAGGGCGAACGCGGTGGCAAGCGCAAGGCCGGCGGCATCGTTGATTACGACGACGTCATGCCGCATTTCCGCGAGGCGACCTGGGAGGAAGCGCTGGAACTGGTTGGCCGCAAGCTGGCCGGGATCCGCGACACCCACGGTGGCGATGCGCTGGCCGGTTTCGGCTCGGCCAAGGGCTCCAACGAGGAAGCCTATCTGTTCCAGAAGCTGGTACGCACCGGCTTCCGCACGAACAATGTTGACCACTGCACGCGGCTGTGCCATGCCTCCTCGGTTGCCGCCCTGCTCGAAGGCGTCGGTTCCGGCGCCGTGACCAATGTCGTGCGCGACATCGAGAACGCCGACACGGCGCTGCTCGCCGGCTGCAACCCCACCGATAACCATCCGGTGGCCGCCACCTTCATCAAGGAGGCCGCCGAGAAAGGCACCAAGCTGGTGATCGTGAACACGCGGCGGCCGCGGCTGGCGGACCACGCGGCGATCTACCTGCAGATCCATCCGGGCACCGACGTGGCGCTGTTCAACGGCATCATGCATGTCCTGATCAAGGAAGACCTGCTCGATCATGACTTCATCGAGCAGCGGACCGAAGGCTTTGACGAGATTCGCGAAACGGTCGAGGAGTACACGCCGGAGGTGGTCGCCAACCTCTGCGGCGTGGACAAGGACGCGCTGATCGAGGCAGCCCGGCTGCTCGGCGCCGACCATCGCTCCATGTTCTTCTGGGGCATGGGCATCAGCCAGCACACCCACGGCACCGACAACTCACGCTGCATCATCGCCATGGCTATGATCACCGGCAATGTCGGCAAGCCGGGTACCGGCCTGCATCCGCTGCGCGGCCAGAACAATGTGCAGGGTGCCTCCGACGCCGGTCTGATCCCGATGGTCTACCCCGACTACCAGCCGGTCGACGATCCGGAGATCCAGAAGAAATTCGAGGCCTACTGGAACACCGAGTTGTCGCCGAACCCGGGCCTGACCGTCACCGAAATCATGAGCGGCGCGCTGGACGGCAGCATTAAGGGCATGTATGTCCAGGGCGAAAACCCGTTCGTCTCCGACCCGGACACGAACAAGGTGCGCAAGGGACTGATGGCTCTCGACTTCCTGGTGGTGCAGGACATCTTCATGACCGAGACCGCCGAGTTCGCCGACGTCATCCTGCCCGGCAGCTCGTTCATGGAAAAGCTCGGCACCTACACCAATACCGACCGGCGCGTGCAGATCGGCCGGCCGGCTCTGGCCCTGCCGGGGGATGCCCGCCAGGACTGGGAGCTGATCTGCGAGATCGGCAAGCGTATGGGTGCCGACATGGCCTACCACTCGGTGTCGGAGGTGTTCGACGAGTTCGTCGCTTGCACCACCGAGTACCAGAATCTCAGTCACGAAGTGCTGGGACGGGACGGCAAATGGTACCCCTGCCACGATCCGGCTAACTCCGAGGGCGAGCGCATTGTGTTCAGCGAAAGCTTCCCGCGGCCGAACGGCAAGGCCAGGCTGGTCGCCGCGCGTCAGAGCCCGCCACACGAGAAAACCGACGCCGAGTATCCCCTGGTGCTGAATACCGGCCGTATGCTCGAGCACTGGCACACCGGCAGCATGACCCGGCGCTCCACCGCGCTGCACACGATCAGCCCGGAAGCCTTTGTCGAGATCAATCCCAATGACGCGGTCTCGTTGCACGTCACGGATGGTCAGATGGTGGAGGTCCGCTCGCGTCGCGGCACCATCCAGCTCAAGGCGCAGTTGATGGACCGGGTGGCCGAAGGCTCGGTGTTCATCCCGATGCACTTCCGCGAGGCCTGCGCCAATGTGCTGACCGATCCGGCTGTGGACCCGCAGGGCAAGATCCCGTCGTTCAAGTACAGCGCCGTTTCCATTGTGCCGCTGAGCGACGAGGCGCGGCGAGCCGGCTCGGGTAGCTGAGCTGCGCCGGGAGTAGTCGGATGACAAGCTCGCGGGCTTTACGAACAATGCCGGCCGTGGGAATGAAGGCCTGGCTTGCCTCCGGCGTGCCATCGCCACTGCCCTTGTCCCTGGAGCGGGAATGCGGCCTGGCGACGGATTCGGGGTCGGGCTATGTGCTGTCGCTGGGCAGCAATGACCAGGCGGAGTTGCGCCTGGTCGCTACCCTGACGATGCTGGCACGGCGGCACGGGGCCCTGGTTGTCAGCCGCGTGTACAGTACCGAGGCCGCTGGCAACCAGGCAGGCGGCGACCGCTTCCTGAACCTGGCGGTCTATCTGCGCAGCCCGATGTCGGCCCGGCAACTCAAGGCCGAACTGCAACGCATCGAAAGCCGCCTCGGCCGCCGGCGAGCAGCTGACGACACCCCTCTGCCGGTCAGCATCGACCTGGATATTCTGGCCGGTCCGCTGGACCGCGCTGCCGCGCTGGGCGAAACGGACTGGCGCAGCCTTCCCGCCTATATCCAACGGCCCATGCACGAGATCGTGACAGCGCTCAATGTCGCCACGCCGATGACACCGGAAAGGCCGGGGCCCTTGCGGGAACTGGATATCGGCGGCTGGCGCATCGGTCACACCCCATTATTGTTGCAGCTGCGGGGCGAGAATCGGATAACCACCGCCGGGCCAGTGGCGCACTGACTGGACCGCCTCTCACCGGCAGCAGGCCGCCTTCCATTCGCCTTGAATACTGGGCGTCGCACTGCCATATTGCTACGTGGCTCAGGAGAGACCGGCGTCGATCGGTCAGGGAAACGCCGCCTTGTGCGGCGGCCTGCTATGCTGATGGCTACACTTATCACCATCCCGCGAGGAAGCGATTCAGCTTTTGCCGGCCAATGCCGGTTATCCGTGTCGGCGCAACATGGTGCCGGCGCGGTGAAATGCTCAGGGGGACAAACCATCGGCGACAACAAACAACAGACAAGAACAACGATAATCCCGGAAGAGAGCTTGTGACATGACGATGCCTGATAGCGCAGTTGATCATGCGGCCCTGGTGCGGGCCACTCTGGATGGAGAGAGGAGAATCGGGAAAACGACAATAGAGGCGTCATGGCGCCGCTGCGCCGAACATTACGGACTGAACCCCGATGACGACAAGTCACCACCGATCCTGACACATCCGGAACTGCGGGAGCGGGAGGATCGCCTCAGTGATCTGATCGAGATCGCTGATTTCGAGATGCAGACTCTCTACCAGCAGGTGGCCGGGTCGAAATATGCCGTGGTCCTGACCGATCACGAAGGCGTCATTCTGCGCTGCCTTTCCGAAGCCGGCTTTGAACGGTCGGTGCGCGAGAGCGGCCTCCGTGCCGGCGGCCTCTGGAACGAGCCCGAACAGGGCACAAACGGCATGGGCACCTGCCTGGTCGAGAAACGTCCGGTGGTCATCCACCACGCCGAGCATTTTCTTTCGCGCAACACCGGGCTGACCTGTGCCGCCGTGCCGATTCGCAGTCCCGACGGTTCTCTGCTCGGCGTGCTGGACGCGTCCAGTGACTCCCAGTACGCCCAGCAGCACACCATGGCCCTGGTGGACATGTCGGCACAGATCATCGAAAACCGCTTGTTCCTCAAGGCCCACGAAGAGGATTTCGTGCTGCGCTTTCACAGCCGCGCCGAATACGTGGCGACCTCTGGTGAGGGGATGATCGCCATTCGCGGTGACGGACAGATCCTGAACGCCAATCGCAGTGCGCTGATGCAGCTTGGCATGGAGGACCAAAACCAGCTCCGTGGCCAGGGCATCGATGAACTGTTCGAAACCGGCATGGAGGAACTGTGTATCGGACCGCGTTTTCAGGGCCTGCATCCGAAGCCGCTCCGCGAAGTCACACATAGCCGGCTATTCTTCGCGGTGGTGCAGCGTCCGCGAGGCATGGAAGACAAACTCGTGGGAACGGTCCCCGACACGGATAGCCGGTCCGAGGCCGGTAATGCGCCCGGCGCGGTGCCGGATAGCACGCCGCTGGACAACCTGCACTACGGCGACAGCACGATGGCGTACAACATCCGCTGCGCCAAGCGGATCCTCGAACAGGATATTCCGCTGCTGCTGCAGGGTGAGACCGGTACCGGCAAGGAAGTCTTCAGCCGTGCAATCCATGACTCCAGCAGCCGGGCAGATCAGCCGTTCATCGCCGTCAACTGCGCCTCGATACCCGACACCCTGATCGAAAGCGAGCTGTTCGGTTACCGCGCCGGTGCATTCACCGGTGCCAGTCGCAAGGGTCAGCGTGGCAAGATTCTGGATGCCAATGGGGGCACACTGTTCCTGGATGAAATCGGCGATATGCCGGTGGAGTTGCAGGCCCGGCTATTACGCGTGCTTGAGACCAAGGAAGTACTGCCGCTGGGCAGCAGCACCGCGGTCAAGGTGGATATTCGTATCATCAGTGCGACCCACCGCTCGCTGAAGGATCTGGTCAAGCGCGATGCCTTCCGTGAGGACCTGTATTACCGCCTTAACGGCCTGACGCTGACCTTGCCGTCATTGAATGAACGCAGTGACAAACGGCGTCTGATCAACGAAATCCTCAAGTCCGAGGTCCAGGATGGCCGGAACGTGGAGATCGATGATGCGGTCTGGTCGTTGCTGCACGAGTACCCTTGGCCCGGCAACATCCGTCAGCTGCGGCTTGTGCTGCGAACAGCGCTGGCCTTGTCGGACGATGTGATGGAGCTTGAGCATCTGCCTCCGGAACTCCGGCAGATGGAGATGACCGGCTCCATGTCGGGGGACTCCGGCGGACAGGACGACGGCGGTGAGGCGCCAGTCAGCACCAACCCGCTGGAAGCTGCGGAGCGGGAAGCGCTGGTGGAGGTCCTCGAACGCCATCGCTGGAACATCACCCGCGTCGCGAAGCACCTCAACGTCTGCCGAAACACCCTCTATCGCAAGATGCGCCGGCATAATGTGAAGCTGGGAAATTCCTGAACGAGACGCGACCCGCCCCGGGCCGTTCCTGGCCCGGTCATGCAGCAGTCTGGCTGTCGCACGACCGGGCACGCCGTGACTGCCGGTGCGTCCACGGATACCTGGCGTCTAGGGAGACACTGATTTATTCGCACGCCTGCGTTGGAGTCCGCATTTTTCCCGAGGCAAGGCGTGCTGCGCAGCGCCGCAGTTATTCCGCGGTCAAGCGGCGCAACACTGCATTCGCGAAAAATGCGGCCGACTGCAGCCTGATAGGCCACTCGTGAGCGACTCCATCTTATTCCTGACCGGCCACCTTGCAGAGCCCAGCCTGCGTCGAATCCTTGCCGAACTGGATTCGGAGGAGGGCCGTTACCACGTGCACAATATCGGCATCAATGTGGCCGCATTGATGACCGTGGCGATGATCGGCCGGCGTCTGCCAAGCGTCAGCGACGTTGACCGCATCATGCTGCCTGGCCACTGCCGCGGGGACATCCGGGAACTGGAACAACGCTATGGCATTCCGGTGGAGCGAGGTCCCACTGACCTGAAAGACCTTCCGGTTCACCTGGGGTTCAAGGGCAAGGCCCCGGACCTGAGTCGCTATGACTTAAACATCTTTGCCGAGATTACTGACGCACCGCGACTGGAGGTGGCAGACATCGTCCGGCGTGCCGAGACCCTTTGCCGGGAAGGCGCCAATGTCATCGACCTGGGCTGCCTGCCGGAAACGCCGTTTCCGCACCTGGAGGAATCGGTCCAGGCCCTGCAGCAGGCGGGCTTCAAGGTCAGTGTCGATTCACTGAATAGCGATGACCTGTTGCGCGGCGGGCGGGCCGGTGCCGACTATCTGCTCAGCCTGACCGAGAACACGCTGTGGATTGCCGATGAGGTCCCGTCGACGCCGATCCTGATTCCGGCCGAGGCAGGTGACCTGGATTCGCTGAGCCGAGCCATCAAGGGCATGGAACAGCGGGGCCGTCATCATGTCGCCGACGCCATTCTCGACCCCATTCATTTCGGCTTTACCGAGGCCATCTGCCGCTATCGCGACTTGCGGCAACGGCATCCGGAAACCGACATCATGTTCGGCGCGGGCAATGTGACCGAATTGACCGAGGCGGACACCGTCGGCATCAGCACGTTGCTCATGGGCATCTGCTCGGAGCTTCGCATTACCTACATGCTGACGACACAGGTCTCGGAGCACGCGCGAACCGTGGTCCGGGAAACTGATCGGGCGCGCCGGGTCATGTACGCATCCCGGGAGAATCAGGATCTTCCGAAAGGCTACGGGGGCGACCTGCTCGCCCTGCACGAGCGCAAACCGTACCCGGACACCCTGGACGAGATTCGCGAACTCGCCGGCCGCGTCCGCGACCCGAACTTCCGGATTCACGTGACCGAAGAAGGCCTGCATATCTACAATCGCGACGGACTGCACAGCCATCACGACCCGTTTGAACTGTTTCCCCACCTGGGCGTGGAGGAGGATGGTGGCCATGCCTTTTACCTGGGCGTGGAACTGGCGCGCGCGCAGATCGCGCTACAGCTTGGCAAGCGCTACGTCCAGGACGAGGAACTCCGTTGGGGTGCGCTGGTTGATCCACCGCCGGAGGACAAGCTGGTGCATCGCAACCCTGGGCCGACCATGAAGGCCCGGCGAAAGCGGAGCAGCAGCAAGGAAAAGGCCGCCGATGACTGATACATCGGCGGCCTGCCGGGTCGATTGATGCGATGCCGGCCTGCTCTTGCCTACGGCCGCTCGATCGATTCCAGGGTCAGGACATCCTTGTAGTACGGCTCTTCTCCATTGGAATTCGGTGCAACCGCCTCGAGCTGATAAATGAAGCCCGGCAGCTCTTCCGAAACCGTAAAGACGTAGTACTTTTCCCAGAACTCCCGGTCATACCGGCTGCGATCCGAATCATCGGCGTACGGCGTCACGGTAATGCGGTGGCCGTCGAACTCCTCACCGTCGAATTCGAAGCTGACTTCCTCCATGACCGGTTCTTCTTCCAGCTTTATCTTGATCCGATCCTGGAAATACCGGACCGGAGCACTTGAGGCGAGGCCCATGCGATGCACGTCATGCTGCAGAAATCCGGCCAGGACCGGGTTGCCTCGTGCCTGCCGGAACCCCGGGAAAGGCCGCTGCCGCTCACCGGTCAGGAACTCCACCTCACCGGCGCGGAAGCTGTCATCCAGCACGTCGGTGATGGTCAGGGTGATGTGATCCGAGAAGACGTCGTCCGGCTCCTGGTGCGTACCGGACCGCTCATACCGATAGCGGACATCGATTCCGGATTCGTCAAGCGCATCCATATGCGGCGTCAGGAAAAGCAGCTGATTGGCCTTGGAAAACTCATCCCGGTTATCGGCATAAGCCGTTGTCGCCGCCATGCTCAGACCAAGGGTCAGCGTTGCCAGTAATGATAAGGGTTTCACGGGGGGCTCCTCCAAACGCGAAATTATTGTCGACAAAAAGACTCGGGCGGGAGTGGCCATGCCACTCCACCCGTTACCACCAAAGACATTGATTTCGGACTCCAACGCAGGCGCGCGAATAATTCAGTGTTTCCTTAACGCCGACGCCGTTCCGGGCGATCAACCTGCGGCACGTGATACTCGTCGAGCAAGGCCTTGATCTCGTCCTCGTTTTCACGCAGCGCCACCTGCAGTGGCCGCATCAGTTCGTGGTCGCCGGCACGCACGCCCACCGAGACGCCGAAGTCGAATTGGGCCCGCACGTCGGACTCCATCGGCAGCATGGCAATTTCCTGCCCCGTCTCCTCGGTGACCTTGTTCGCGTAATAACCGGCGATGGGACCCCAGATGATCGCAGCATCGATATTGCCCTCGGCCAAGTCACCCTCGATAACCTTGCCGGGATAGAAACCGATGTCGCCGTCCGCCATGATGTAGCCCTTGATGTTGTTCCGCATGCCATTGCGGATCATCCATTCATTGGCCGGCGAGCGATCGAACACGCCGATTTTGGTATCGGCGGGAATACCCTTGGCAAGGAGATCGTTGGCCTGTTCGTATTCGCTGAAGACCGGGTGGTCCTTCTTGAAGACCAGCATATGGGTTGTGTAATAGTAAGGCGTCGTGGTGCTTAGCCCTGATGCCTCCTGCGGCACACCCATCATGATGTCACAGCGATAACGACGTTCCTCGTCGACCCAGCTGCGCAGCGTGGCGCGAATATAACCAAACCGCTGGGGTAGCCAGAAGAACTCGACCGGCAGGTCCAGCGACTCACCGAACAATTCGGCCATCCTGTTCTCGAAGCCCTCACCGCCAGCACCCGAAAACGGCATGTTGTTCGGATCGGCACAGATGCGCAGAGCACCACGCTCCTCCGGCGGGCCACCGTGGTCCCGGGTAAACATATCGTCGGCGATGGCCGCTGGCGCAGCCAGCAGCAGCGTGGCGGCAGGCAGCATGGCAAGCCCGGCACGCCGGATCCAATTGACCGATAACAACAACATTCTGTAACTCCTCACCATAGAACACGGGCGGTCAACCGCCGCCCGTTTTCGTTTTCGCCAATCCCGGGGGACGGGCGTTCTAGTCCTGCAGTCGCTCCGGACGGCCCGCCGGGAGATCCCCGTTGGCACGGGCCTTCAGGTAGGCGTAAATCGCTTCCCGCCGGGGCCAGACGTTGGGGTTGTCACCGAAGCCGGGCATCGCGCTGCCTTCGGTCTGGACCCCATTCTTGAGTACTTCGAAAAACTGCTCCTCCGAAATCTCGTTCACACGCCGGATCAGGTTCGGCGCAAACGATGACCCGGCCGCTTCCTGACCGTGGCAGACAGCGCAATTGCTGCCCACCGAACGCCAGCCAATAAAGGTGTCCTGATCGACAGCGCAACTGACACGACGTCCGTCGGCATCCGTCTCGCAAACCACCGTATAAAGATCGCGGTCCGCTTCGGTCTCAGCGTCGATTTCAGCTGCCTCATCAAGCTCCTCGGTATCCGCTTCTTCAGACAGCGCCTCATCGTCATTGTTCGCGGCATCCTCGACATCATCCAGTTCCTCGACAACCTCCTCCTGTTCGACAGAGCTGTCGCCGCAACCGGTCAGCACCATGGCGCCACCCACCATGGCGATCAGCAGAACAAGCCAGAACCTCATGCCGCTCGAACGGAGGGCATTCGTATCGCTTTTCATTCTTTTCATCTCCACATCCAAGGTCATCCGGGATCAAACCCGATCACGTGCCCGGCGGACCAACGGGAAGGCCTGCAACGGGGACTCTTCTTTTTATTCACTTTCGCGACAAAAAAAAAGGCCGGTCGCAATGCGACCGGCCCGACTGTGTGCCTTACCTGTTATCGATTAATCGAAGTCAGGCAGTGCAAACACGGTCAGAGTGCCACCCAGACGGGTGTGGTCGTAGAGACCACGGAAGGCACCCACAGCACCCAGGCCTTCGGAATCACCTTCCAGGCCAGCAGCCATGCCGATACCGGCCCAGCCACCGATGCCCGACAGCACACCGACATACTGCTTGTCGTCATGCTCGTAGGTGAACACGTTGCCGATGATGCCGGACGGGGTACGGAAGCTCCACAGCTCTTCACCGGTGTCCTTGTCACGGGCACGGATGTAGCCCTCAAGGGTCCCGTGGAAAGCCAGGCCACCGGCCGTGGTCAGCGCACCCGACCAGACAGCGAAGGCTTCTTCCTGCTCCCAGACCACTTCACCCTTGGCGGCGTCCCAGGCAATGAACTTGCCCATGCCGCCGAAGGAATCCGGAGTCGGGTACATGCTCAGGGTTGCACCGACATACGGCTGACCGGCCACATAGGACACTTCGTACGGCTCGTAGTCCATGCAGATGTGGTTGGTCGGCACGTAGAACAGGCCGGTGTCACGGCTGAACGAGGCCGGCTGCTGGTCCTTGTAGCCCAGAGCCGCCGGGCAGATGCCGGTGGTGTTCACGTCAGCACCCTGGACGCCAGGAGCGTACTCGTCCACAACCTGCGGACGGCCGGTTTCCATGTCGACGTGGGTGGCCCAGTTCACGGTGTCATCGTACTTCTCGGCGACGAGAAGCTCACCGGTTTCACGATCCAGGGTGTAGGCGAAGCCGTTACGGTCGAAGTTGACCATGACCTTGCGCTCTTCACCGTCGATCTCGATGTCGACGAGGATGTTTTCGTTAACACCGTCGTAGTCCCACTGGTCCCACGGGGTTTTCTGGTAGACCCACTTGGTTTCACCGGTGTCCAGGTCACGAGCGAAGATGGTCATGGACCACTTGTTGTCGCCCGGGCGCTGTTCCGGGTTCCAGGTGCCCGGGTTACCGGTCCCGTAGTAGACCAGGTTCAGGTCCTTGTCATAGGAGAACCAGCCCCAGGTGGTACCGCCACCGCGGGTCCACTCGTCACCTTCCCAGGAATCCAGGCCGGTGTTGGCGCCGATCGGCTCCATCATGTGGGTGGTGGAGTCCGGGTCGACGATCATTTCATCGTCTGGACCAGTGCTGTAGCCCTTCCAGGCCACCGAACCGTCTTCGATGTTGTAGGCGATCGCGAAACCGCGCACACCGAACTCACCACCGGAGATGCCGGTGACGACCTTGTCGCCAGCAACCAGCGGGGCGTTGGTGTTGGTTTCACCGACGGCCGGATCACCGTTTTTCACCGACCACTGCTCTTCACCGGACTTGGCGTCCAGGGCGACCAGGGTGGTGTCCGCCTGCTGCAGGAAGATCTTGCCGTCGCCGTAGGCTAGGCCACGATAGACGGTGTCACAGCACATCACGCCAATGACGTTGGAATCCTGGCTCGGCTCATAGGCCCAGACAATCTCCCGGGTATCCAGGTCGATGGCGTAGACGTTGTTCGGGAACGGCGTATGCACATACATGATGCCGTCGACGACCAGCGGCTCACCTTCGTGGCCACGCAGCACGCCGGTGGAGAAGGTCCAGGCCGGCACCAGGCGATGCACATTGTCCCGGTTTATCTGGTCCATCTCGCTGAAGCGGTGCTGCTCGTAGTTACCACCGGTGATCGCGTGGTTGACGTTGGTATCGATGCGGTCCAACACGCTCTGGTTGGCCATCGCACCACCGGACAGCATCATTGCGCCCATGGACGCAGAAGCCATAAAGGCCAGGGTCGTACGAGAAAGTCTCGTCGGAGTCATCTTCTTCTCCCCCTCCTAGTGTTTTGTGTGACGGCGCCCGGCGCTTGGGGGTTGCCGGTACCGCAAGACAGATCCGATCAGATTTCACCCAAGGACACAGTCACTCGGGCGGTGGCGATCGGAATCCACCGCGGTAGAAGGCATTCAAAATGCAGGCCAATCCCATGCCCTTGAGCAGGAAGTGTCGCAAGACCTTGTCTTGAGCGGCATCTCGCCTGTGCTCGTGGGGAATCGACCAACCGGCGCCGCAGATTCGAGTGTTCAACACCGTTAGAACGGTGCGTCGTTTCTGTCACAAACCGTTGCGCACTCTTCGACGGACGGCAGCGACTGGGAGGAAACCGCCGTGGACAGCGGCATTCGATCGGGAAATGGACGATCGACGGAAGGGTTACAACCAAAGTATTAGGCGAGGAAAACCGAGGGCAGGCAGGGGGCAATATCCCGGGTCCGGACAGACCCGGGACAGGTATTAGGCTTAAAACTCCGGCCAGATGTTTCGCAGCCGGTTCGGCCGCACGAAGCACCGCTTGTCGGCCTCGTTTTTTGCCTCGCCATAGGCAAGCCGCAGTTCCTGGATGTTGCGAGCCGGTTCCCGCAGATACTCGCCGGACTCACCGGAAACGGTTGCCGCCTTTTCCGCCGTGTCCGCCTGCACGAACTTTTCATGCGGCATATGCTCCGCAATCACGTCGATGGCGCAGGCACACGCATACAGCGTCTCGAAATTGCGTTCGCCCTGAAAATACATGCACTCCTCAATCCACTGATAGCGGTCAATGGTCGGGTAATCATGTGCCTCGTTTTCGGCCAGCGCCGTTGCAGCAAACCCCAGGGATGCCATAAGCAATGCGACAAGACTGAATCGCTTCATTGTTCACTCCACTCTCGAAATGATTATTCGGAGGATACCCGACCGCAGCGGACGGCACTCCTCCCTCCTCTCCGAACCGAATCCGAGCGGACACCTTTATATCCACCCGCTCGTGAAATCGAAAGCTGTCCGGCAATCTGGTCACGCAGCGCCAGAGGCAGGCCATTGTTTCACCGGTCAGACCATCGTCGCGCAATATGACAACAAACCTGCGCCAAATGCTCCCCGCCCGACCGGGAAAACGTGCCCTTGTTCGTTCAAAGCCGGTTATCAGCGGACGGTTCGCCGGGATTCGGCCAGAATCGGGGCGAAATCCGCCAGTCGGGAGATTTTCCCGGAACACACCATTGTCCACGAAGTCGGAAAAGCAACTAAGGAAACACTGATCTATTCGCACGCCTGCGTAGGAGTCCGCATTTTTTCCGAGGCAAGGCGCGCTGCGCAGCGCCGCAGTCATTCTGCGGTCAAGCAGCGCAACGCAGCAATCGGGGAAAATGCGGCCCAACCCGAGGGGCCAAAACCGGCCTCGGACGCAGACGCGGGGATAAATCAGTGTTTCCTCAACAGAAAACGCCGAGCAGAGTGTTCATGTACGATTCATGCCAACTCCGCAGACTCGGGGCGGCATGGCAGGGACAACGAGGATCGTTATGGCGCAGGAAGCAAACACCGGCAAACGGTACACCCGGCTCGCGATGAGTCTCCACTGGTTGATGGCGTTGATGATCATGGTCGCCTTCGCCATGGGTGTTTACATGGTGGACCTGCCGTTCGACGACACCCGAGCCTGGTTTTTCCGGCATCACAAGAACATCGGACTGACCGTCGGCCTGCTGTTGCTGCTGCGGGTCTGGTGGCGTATCCGCCACCCGGCTCCGCCGCTGCCCCCTGAGACACCAGACTGGGAGCGCCGCGCGGCGGCCGTCAGCCATCGCGTGCTCTACATCATGATGGCGGTGATGCCGATCAGCGGCTTTTTCACCACCTCGTTCACAGGATACCCTACCTATTTCTGGTGGATCCCCATCGACTTGGGCAAGTGGGGCGGCGAAAACGAACTGGCGAACGATATCTTCGCCTTCATTCATGTGGGCTCCGCCTATTTCCTTGCGTTCCTGGTGCTGATGCACGCGGCTGCTGCGTTGCGCCACCTGATCATCAAACGTGATACCGTCTTCCAGCGTATGTTGCCCGGCAGGGCGGAGGAGAAGAAAGAGTGAAAAGACAATGGATCGGCGGCTTGCTGGCCGCCCTGAGCCTGGCCTGGGCGACAAGCGCCACAGCCGCGGAACCGACAAAGATTGCCGTGCTGGATGCCTCCATGACCTTCGGCAGTGTCGAGCAGCCGATCACCGAGCACGAGCAGGCACGGTTGGAACGGTTCTCCTCGGAATTGCGGCATGCGCTGGAGCGCTCCGATAACTACGAACTGGTTGACCACGCCGATCTGCAGGCGCTGACGAAACAGCACGTGGGCGGTCGGCGAATCAACAGTTGCGACAGCTGCCAGGCCCGGATCGGCAGGGATCTGGGGGCGGACCGGGTGATCATGCCGGTGGCGGACAAAATGAGCGAGTTGATCATGTCGCTTCGCGTCGAGATACGGAACACGGAAACCGGCGAACCGGTCGGCGTCAGATCGGTACGAATTGCCGGCAACACCGACGAATCCTGGCGCCGGGGCCGCATCGCGATCCATCGCGACATGGACTGGCCTGCCCCGGAGGAAGCCGACAGGTAGCTCCCAGGTTTTCGTACCGCCATCAGAAAAGGCCGCCATCCCGTCGGGATGGCGGCCTTTTTAGTGCATGCTGATCCGACGTGTATCAGTCGTGGGCAGCAAACGGATGCGAAGCCTTGCCCTTCTGGGAAACGACTTCTGCGGCGGACGGCTCGTTCTTCACCGCACGCTTGATCGACATCTTGGTCGCTTCGTAGTTGTAGTCCTGGATCTTGGCATCATCCTTGGCTTCCCAATGGATGAACACGCCGACGCAGATAAACAGGTCATCGGCCTCGTCCTGGGAGATGGTGCCGTCCTCGACACAATCGGCAACCGCCATTGCCACGCCGCGCTGGGCCGGACCAAACATCTGGGCCGCCTGAGTGCCGTTCTTGATGGTCACCTTGTTGAACATCACGGTGGCCGGCTTGCACATCAGGTTCGGGGCGACCACAGCCAGCAGGGAGGTGAAACCGTCCTTGTTGTTGGTCAGGGAATTCGTGAACGCGGATTCGGCGGTGCTACCGCGCGGACCGATGATCAGGTCGATGTGCGCGACTTCCGCGCCGTCACCAACCAATGCTTCACCAACACGCATGCTGTTGATTCGTGCCATTTTACTTACTCCTTGCGCTTGCTCTTGCGATTTAAAGAGATTGAAAATTCCCACAATCCTGACCCTCCTTCTTGGACTTCAGTTGCCCGGCGACTCGTCATCCTTCAGGTCAGGCGTCGCCGTGCGGCGCCGCTCACCCAGGCAAGCCTGGTGGCGCTTCTTATCCGAGCAACTCCATTGCCCGTTTCATGGCGGCCCGGAACTCGAGATCGAGTGTTCCATCGCCCGCCAGCATATCCTGAAAGAGTCGGTTCTGCGTCCGATATTTCACGTCACCGACCGCGAGAGCGCCCACACCACGGGCACCTCGAGCGGTGCCTTCCAGAATGTTGCCTCTATCCGACACGCCAACGCCCTCAAGGCCCAGCGGCGGCACAGCGTTTACATCGGCGGCGACCAGCAATTCCGGCGCCGCGCAAAGTTCCTTGTTGCTGAGAATCTGAATGCCGGCCTTGGCCGTGCTCATCACCGCATGCACGTCCTTGAGGATTTCCGCGCGACTGGACTCACTGGAGCCGTCACCAGGAACCGTGTCGATACCATAACGTTCCTTGATTACGGCGGTGTGCTTGGCCGCAGCCTCCGCGGAGCGATGACTAACCACGACCACCTCGGCGCCGGCGTCCGCGGCCAATACCGCCGAGACGAGGCCGACCGGCCCGGTACCACCGAAAATTGCAACCTTCGTGCCGTCCAGACCGCCATCCAGGCCAGCCTCCCTCATCTGCTCGATAACCACGGCAACCAGGCCGGCCGCTGTCGTGAAACCACCCGACGGGTCGGCAAAGACCGCCATTTCAAACGGCGGAACCATCGACTTGCGGGCTTCCTCGACCATGTCCAGCGCGAGCCAGGGGTCGCGACCACCAATGAACAGCCCTGTGGCCTTCACACCGCTCGGACCACGCGAAAAAATAGCGTCCTGCGTCAAACCCAGCACTTCTTCCATCCCGACGTTGGTGTAGGGAATGATGTGCTGGAATCCGGCGTCGACCGCCATGTTGACATCAAATGGGCTGACCCGAGGGTTCGGATCAAGCATGTGCAAAATCGTCGGCTTGTCACTCACGCCGTGAATGTCCCCCAGAAAAGTTAACGTTGTTATGGCATTTCAAGTCCACACCAGTAGCAATGGACGTGCCAGCGAGCCGATAAGGAGAACATCAGTGCACTACCGCTTGCAAGCCCGCGGCTGGCGCCGATGGCGCAAAGGGGCTGCCGAAGCCGGGCAGCGAGCCGAGTGAACCGAAGGTGGCACAGTGCGTCCAAGGATGTGAACACACACAGCGGGAAGTTTTCCCCTTGCGGCTGAATCAACGACTCATTCAGTCTCGGATACAGCGTTCCCCATTCACGCGCCATACAGATACGTGGTGTGATGCTGGGCGGCAGAAAGAACAATGCGGCCAGAGATGGCCCGACAGGGAGGAGCATTGATGAATCGAACGCGCTACGCGGCGCCGCTGCTGGCAGGACTGATCGGCATGGGCCTGGTTTCAGCCAGCGTCGCAGATGAAATTGTCTCCATCGCCTTCATCGGCGAGGACGGAAGCGATGCCTACAAGGGCGCCGAAATGGGTCTGGAAGAAATCAACCGGGCCGGAGGCTTTCTTGGCTACGAATTTTCGCTGGACGTGGTCGCGAGCCACGACGATATCGCCGACGACGCAATCGCCGTTGTCGTAACCAGCGATGGTGACGACGCCGGGTCCGTGGCGGACGGCTTCCCCGCATTGGCGGTATTCAATACCGGTTCCGATGATGACGCGCTGCGAGAGGCCTGCCGTGACAACCTGTTCAGCATCATGCCGAGCGCGAGCATGCGCCAGGATGCGCTGGAGCAGTGGCATCAGCAGGCCGATGACCACGATATCGCGGCCGTTGCGCACCACCACGCGTTCCGCCGCTACTCCTCCGGTGACCTGAACGGCCGCTTCGTTGAAGCCTACGACGAGCCGATGACGGAACGCGCCTGGACGGCATTCGTCGCGTTACGCATGGTAGGCGACGGTGTAACCCGGACCGCGAGCCGCGAAGCCGACACCCTGATCCAGCATCTGAAGGATCTCGAGAGCTTTGACGCGTCCAAGGGGCAACCCCTGAGCTTCCGTGAAAACGGCCAGCTCAGACAACCACTGTGGATCGTGCAAGATGACAGCGTCATCGGCGAGGCACCGGTGGACGGTGTCGTCGACCCGGACGATCTGGACACCCTGGGCAATATTTCCTGCGCGGATTGACGCATTGGCCGAAAGCGAGACAACAACTCGCAAGCCGACTGGAGGATGATCTGATATGAGAATCAAGCACTGGTGCCTGGCATTGGGCCTCTACCTTGGCGCAATGGTCCCGGTGGCGGCCGACGAGCTCACCGGCCGCCTGTTCGTGTCCAACGAATGGGATCACACCGTCTCGGTGATCGACCCGGAAACCTGGGAAGTGATCAAGGTGATTGACGAGATCGGTGGTGAGCGGCCGCGGGATATGGGTTTCTCCCGCGACGGCACGAAACTCTACGTGGCGCTCGGCATTTCCGATCTGATCGCGATAATCGATCCTTACGAAATGGAGCTGATCGAGACGATTCCGGGTGGTGACGATCCGGAGGCATTTACCGTGCACCCGGAAACCGGGCACATATACGTCTCGAACGAGGCCACCGCCCAGTTGATGCAGGTCGACCCGGAGGCTGGCGAGCTCAAGGGCGGCATCGATGTCGGCCTCGAGCCCGAAGGCGTGGTATCGACGCCGGACGGCAGCATCATCGCCGTGGTCAGCGAATCCAGCCACATGGTGCACCTGATCACCTGGCCGGACCACGATGTGGTGGCGAACATCCTGGTCGGTACAAGGCCGCGCGAGCTGACCGTGACCGCCGATGGCAAGTATCTCTACGTGACCTCGGAGGTCGCCGGTGAGATCAACATCATCGACATCGAGGCACGGGACATCGTCAAGAACCATCGCTTCAGCCAGCGCCGCGCCCGGCCCAAGGACGTACGTCTGAATGCCGACGAATCGCTGGTCTTTGTCTCGCTGGGGCGCGACAACACGGTCGCCGTGCTGGATGCGGAGACCCTGGAAGAAGTCGACCTGATCGATGTCGGTGACCGGCCCTGGGGCCTGGCGATGAACCGCGACCGCAGCCTGCTCGCGGTGGCCAATGGCGAGAGCGATGATGTCTCGATCATCGACACCGAGACGCTGGAGGTGATCAAGGACATCCCGGTCGGTGATTCACCCTGGGGCGTGATTTTCCACGACTACAAGATCGAGAAGGAAATGGCGCCGCGGTAAGGCGCGTGGGGTGCAGCCCCTGCTGTAAACGCCTTCGAAACCCCGCTCGGCTTGTACGGCGATCGGGGTTTTTTAGCGCAAGTGTTCAGTTTTCAGTGGTTCAGTGTTCAGACAAACCAAACGACTTCGGCATCAACGTTGCGGGCCTGCAACGTCTGAACACTGAAAACTGAACCACTGAAAACTTTGTTTCTAACTCGTTAACCCCCCATTGATCATCAACACCTGACCGGTGATGTAGGATGCCGCCGGACTGGCCAGGTAGATGACCGCCTCGGCGACATCATCGCCGTGGCCGAAACGCTTCATCGGCATCCGCTGCGCAATTTCCTCGTAGGCATCCGCCGACAAATCCTTCTGCGCGAAGGCGGTCTCGATCCACCCCGGGGCGATAACGTTCACGCGCTGGCCGGGCGCCAGTGAACGGGCCAGGCTGAGGCTGAACCCGGTAACGCCGCCCTTTACCGCACCGAACATCTCGGCCTCGCGCCCGGCCATGCCGCGCAGTGCCAGATCCCAGGATGTATTGATGATCACGCCCCCGTCGCTCAGATTGTCCGCGGCTACCCACGACCCGTGCACGGTCCCCAGCAGGTCGACGGCCACAAGCCGCTGCAACTTCTCCTCGTCGGATTGCCGAGCGAAGTCGCCGGTCAGGATGTCCGCACCGGCCAGGTTGACCCAGATCGTGGGCTGCCCGAACTCGGCCCGGGTCGCCTCCGCCAGCGCGGTCAGCTGCTCCGGCCTCGAGACATCAATGGGCTTTGCAAGACTGCGTCGCCCCAGGGCCTGAATGGCCCGTTGCACAGTCTCGGCATCGTCAACTGATCGGTGGTAGGTGATGGCCACGTCGGCGCCGGCCGCCGCCAGCCCCCGCGCCACGGCGGCACCGATACCCCGGTTGCCGCCGGTCACCACGGCGATCTGCCCAAGCAGCCGCCTGTCCGTCTGTTCCATGCTCGATGATCCTCTGTCTTTCGCGAAGCGAAGCATACTGGACGCAGTCTGAAGTTCGTTGCAAACTGCGATAGGGGGACAGTCAGCTTCCGTGCAACAATGCACCAGGGAGGTCGCGTCAATGCGATCGTGTCTCTTGTCACTGTCTTCCGCCGCCGCCCTTATTGCGGGCGTTCTCATGCACGGCACCGTGCATGGCACCAACATCCCCGCGCCAGGCGTCCTGCTGCCGACACTGTCCGGCGAACACCGCATGCATCTGCACTGCCAGGGCAGCGGGCAACCCACTGTCATCCTTGACGCGGGCCTCGGCGGCGACTCGCTGGAATGGGTGCGGGTCCAGGGCAAGCTCGCCGAGTCGACGCGGGTCTGCAGCTACGATCGCGGCGGCCTGGGCTGGAGCGATGCGCCGGTAGGCCCCCGCACGGCGGGCCGGATGGCCAGTGATCTGCACCGGCTGCTCAATAACAGCGTTGAACGCGGCCCCTTCGTCCTGGTCGGCCATTCCTTCAGTGCCTATACGCTGCGCATCTTCGCGCGCCGGTATCCCGCCAAGGTCGCGGGCATGGTGCTGGTTGACCCGTCCCACGAGGAGCAGATCCTGCGCTTCTATGAGGAAAGCGGAGTCAACATCGCACCGAGCAACGAGCGCGGACAGGTCTTCTACCGGCCGGAACTGCCGCCGAACCTCCCCGAGGAATGGGTGAGCACGGCGAAACGGCTGCTGATTACCGACCTCCGGATTTCGACGACCCGTAATGAATTGCTCGGCTTTCGCACCAGTGCCGCCCAGGTAGCATCCGCACCGGAGCTCCCCGATGTACCCATAATCATCCTGAGCCGAGGCTCGAATGCCTGGCCCCAGAACGAACGCGGCATGATCATGGAGGCGCTGTGGCGCGAATTGCACGAGGATCTGGCGGCGCGCGCACCGATGGGCGAGCTGCGCATCGTGCCAGGCAGCGGCCATCATATCCATCTGGAACAGCCGGATTCCGTGATCGATGGCATCCAGAGTGTCATGGAGCAGGTGCGGCTGCGCGAGCAGATGGCCGGTGAACCGACACTCCGTCGCTCGGGCATCCGTTGACGGCAGCCGGCCACCCACGAAAAGGCCCCGCAACGATGCCTCGTTACGGGGCCTTACATTGTCCGGCTTTACTGTTCGTCGAGGAAACTGCGCAACGATTCCGAGCGGGTCGGATGACGCAGCTTGCGCAGCGCCTTGGCCTCGATCTGCCGGATCCGCTCACGGGTAACGTCGAACTGCTTGCCGACCTCTTCGAGGGTGTGGTCGGTGTTCATATCGATGCCGAAGCGCATGCGCAACACCTTGGCCTCGCGCGGGGTCAAGCCGCCAAGCACCGAGCGCACGGCCTCCTTCAGCCCCTCACGGGTGGCCGAATCGATCGGTGACATCACCATCAAGTCTTCGATGAAGTCCCCCAGATGGCTGTCCTCGTCGTCGCCGATCGGCGTCTCCATGGAAATCGGTTCTTTCGCGATCTTCAGTACCTTGCGGACCTTGTCCTCGGGCATTTCCATGCGTTCCGCCAGTTCTTCCGGTGTCGCCTCGCGACCCATCTCCTGCAGCATCTGCCGCGAAATGCGGTTCAGCTTGTTGATGGTCTCGATCATGTGCACCGGAATCCGGATCGTCCGCGCCTGGTCGGCGATGGACCGGGTTATCGCCTGACGGATCCACCAGGTCGCATAGGTGGAGAACTTGTAGCCACGCCGGTATTCGAACTTGTCCACCGCCTTCATCAGGCCGATGTTGCCTTCCTGGATCAGGTCAAGGAACTGCAAGCCCCGGTTGGTGTACTTCTTGGCGATGGAAATCACCAGCCGCAGGTTGGCCTCGACCATTTCCTTTTTCGCCCGGCGTGCCTTGGCTTCGCCGATGGACATCTGACGATTGATGTCCTTGATCTCCAGGATATCCAGCCCTGAACGACGCTCGATCTCGGCCAGTTGATCCTGTGCGTAACGCACCTTCTCCTGCACCTCGGCCAACTTCGAGGCATAGCCATCCTTGCCCTTGAGCAGGCCATCGAACCACTTGCTGCTGGATTCGTTGCCCGGAAAACTCTGCAGGAAGGCACGGCGAGGCATGCCCGCCTTGCGCACGCAGGACTCCATGACCACCCGTTCCTGGTGGCGAATCCGGTCCACCGCGGAGCGCAGTTGGCGCACAAGCGCGTCGAGGATCCGCGGCGTCCACTTGATGCTGAGGAACAGCTCGGCCATTTCCTGCCGCTGCCCCTTGACCGCCTTGCGCTCATTGGCCGACAGGCTGTCCTGCATCGCATCGTAGAGTTCGCCGATGCGCTGGAAGGTCTCGCGCGCGAGCTCCGGGTCCGGCCCGGTATCCTGCGCCGCCGCATCGTCATCGCTGTCGTTGTTGCTGGACGCGTTGTTTCCGCCCTGCGGCGGATTCTGGGCCGGCTCGTCGTCCTTGGGCCGGAAGCTGGCAACCACGTCGGTCAGCCGCTGCTCCTCGTTCTCGATCCTGGCGTGCTCGCCGATCAGCAGACGGGCGGATTCCGGGTAGGCGGCCAGGGCCGTTACGACCTGATCCAGGCCCTCCTCGATCCGTTTGGCGAGCAGGATTTCTCCTTCCCGGGTCAGCAATTCGACGGTACCCATTTCGCGCATGTACATGCGCACCGGATCCGTGGTGCGGCCGAACTCGGCATCCACAGCCGCGAGTGCCGCGGCAGCTTCCTCGGCTGCCTCGTCATCGTCGGTGCTCACCGCAGAATCATTCAGCAGCAGCGTGTCGGAATCCGGTGCGACTTCGTGCACCGTGATTCCCATGTCGTTGATCATCGAAATGATGTCTTCGATCTGTTCCGGATCAACGATGTCGTCTGGCAAGTGGTCATTGACCTCGGCATAAGTCAGGAAACCCTGATCCTTGCCTCTGGCAATGAGCTGTTTAATCTGAGATTGTTGATCCTGATTCATAGCCGATCGCTGCCCGCCTGGAGGTCGGTGAATGGTGAACTGAATTCAAATAAACCGGCAATTATAGCGTGGGTCTGGTCGAATGCCAGGGAGTGCCGCATTGCACAAGCTATCGGCGGCTTCGCAGCAGACTTAACCATTCCGCATGCTCATCCTCCGACAAGCCTTCGTCTTGCAAACGCTCATGTAAGTATTGCAAGCGCTCGGCCGCTAGCAACGTTTCCAGCCGCCGAATGCTGTCGGTGAACTCTTCCTCGATCCCATCGCCGGGGACCATGTGGTCCCAGGCCGCCAGCTTCCACAATGCCGTCTCGTGACTGTCTCCGGAGAATCGCTCCAGTATTGCGCCTGTAGAGAGATGCGGTTCGTCGCGCAGCAATTCAAGCAGCTGCACCAACAGGGGCACGCCAGGCAGCGACAACCGGGCGAGGCGCGCCGGGTCGCCGGCCAGTGCCGCCAACGCAGGCCGCTGCAACAGCAGCGCCACCGCCAGTCGGACGGTCGTGCGACGCTGCGGCAGATTCAACGGCTGCTTTGCTGAGGGGCGCGCCTGCCGTGCGGGCGTCTCACGGCCCTCCATGGTCGCCAGCACATGCTCGCGGTCAACGCCCGCCCGACGCGCCAGTTCGTCAACCAGCAGATCCCGGAAAACACCCGCAGGCACCCGGGCCAGCAGCGGCGCGCCGCGCTCTGCCAGCCTGGCCCGGCCGTCCATCGTGCGCAGGTCGGCATCCGTCGACAGCTCGCGAAACAGGAACTCCGACAACGGTTCCGCCTCGGCCAGCAGGGCGCGGAACCCCGCCTCGCCGCGCTCGCGTATCAGGCTGTCCGGGTCTTCGCCGTCAGGCAGAAACAGGAACCGGGCCTGCCGATCGTCGCGCATCACGGCAAGGGCGTTTTCCAGCGCCCGCCAGGCAGCCTCACGCCCGGCGCGGTCACCATCGAAACAGAACACCACATCCCGGCAAACCTGAAATATCCGCTCCAGGTGCGTGCCCGTGGTGGCCGTCCCGAGTGTCGCAACCGCGTTGGGTACTCCATGCTGAGCCAGCGCCACCACGTCCATGTAGCCCTCGACGACGATGATCTCCGTCGGCTTGCGCTGCTGCTCGAGGCACTCGTAAAGCCCGTAGAGTTCCCGCCCCTTCTGAAACACCGGGGTCTCCGGCGAATTCAGGTACTTGGGCTCCTGCTGGTCCAGCACACGGCCGCCGAAGCCCACGGTTCGACCGCGTCGGTCGCGGATCGGGAACATGATGCGGTCGCGAAACCGGTCGTAGACCCGACCCTGTTCGTTACGGATCGCCAGGCCGGCACGGACCAGCGACTCAGCATCACCAAGCGCGCCCAGCAGATTGTCCCAGCCCGGTGGCGCAAGCCCAATGCCGTATCGCGCGGCGATTTCGCCGCTCAGGCCACGCTTGCGCAGGTAATCGACCGCACGTTCTCGTCCGGCATGCCGCCGCAGCCAGTCCCGGTAACAGTCCGCCGCCCGCTCCAGCAGCGGATACAGGGTCGCGGTTTCCGGCGAGGGCGCCGCTGCGCGGGCCTCACGCGGGATCTCCATGCCGGCCTGTCGGGAAAGCAGCTCCACCGCCTCCGGGAATGACAGCCGGTCGTACTCCATCAGGAAACGGATGGCGGTGCCGTGCGCGCCACAGCCAAAGCAGTGATAGAACTGCTTGTCGGCGCTGACCGTGAAGGACGGTGTCTTTTCGTTGTGAAACGGGCAGAGGCCGTGATGATTGCTGCCACTTCGTCGCAGCTTAACCCGGGCCGCGACCAACTCGACGATATCCGTCCGGGCCAGAAGGTCATCAATGAATGCGTCGGGGATTCGTCCCGCCATGCGCTCAGCACCTGCCATCACAGGGGGCAGCCAACATTCGCCTGAACACTCAAGTATCGCAGACAGCCCTGGCGATCGCCGAACTCGGGACGCCGGCGGGAAACGGTTCGATACTACTGCAGACGGGTCTTGATCCGGGCGCTGACCGCGGCCATGTCGGCACGGCCCTGCACTTGCGGGCGCAGCACGCCCATTACCTTGCCCATGTCGCGCATCGATTCAGCGGCAGTCTGCGTTATCGCGGCATCTACCAGTCGATCGATTTCCGCATCGTCCAGGGGCTGCGGCAGGAATTCCTGCAGCACGGTAATCTCGTAGCGCTCCTGCTCCGCAAGATCATCCCGGCCGGCAGACTCATACTGCGCGATCGACTCCTGACGCTGCTTGACCTGCTTGCTGAGCAGGGCGACCACATCGTCGTCGCTCAGGGAAATCCGCTCATCGACCTCGCGCTGCTTGACGGCTGCGGACACCAGCCTGAGGAGACCCAGGCGGCGCTTGTCGCCGGCACGCATTGCCTGCTTGATCTCATCCTGCAGCCGCGCGAGCAGGGCACTATCCTGACGCATGCTGGTTGCCCCCGAACCGCGCTTCAGTAGAGTCGGACGCTACGCTGCTGTTCGCGGGAGAGTCGCTTCAGATGACGCTTGACGGCCGCCGCCGCCTTGCGCTTCCGAACCTGGGTGGGCTTTTCATAATGCTCGCGGCGCCGCACTTCCGACAGCACCCCGGCCTTTTCACAGGAGCGCTTGAAGCGCCGCAGAGCGACTTCAAAATGCTCGTTTTCTCGCACTTTCACGTTGGGCATATAGTCGATTCACCTAAGTCTGTCGAAAACCGAAAAGCAGGCAGCCACACGCACACCTGTCCCGCAAGGGCGCATGATTCTATGCGTGCCACACGCGGAATACAACTTGTAAAATTCAGTGTTTCCCTAGTCCGCAGCTGGCGGCTGCAGACTTGCCAGCGACCAGCGCGGCCGCACATCGAAGTCCAGTCCGTCACACTCTCCGACCTGCATTCGGCACCAACCCGCATAGGCGACCATGGCACCGTTGTCGGTGCAAAGGTCCAGCCGCGGATAGTACACCTCTGCGTTTGCAGCCCGGGCCATATCGTCCAGGCGAGTCCGGATCACGCCATTGGCGCTGACACCGCCGGAGACCACCAGGCGCCCGGCACCGGTGTCGGTCAGCGCGCGGCGACATTTGATCGCCAGCGTATCGGCTACCGCCTCCTGAAAGGCGTGGGCAATATCCGCCGCCGCATCCTCGGTGCCTTCATGCCGGCGAATCAGGTTTCGCGCCTGCGTTTTCAGGCCACTGAAGCTGAAATCCAGCCCGGGCCTGTCGGTCATCGGCCGCGGCAGCCGAAACACGCCCTGGCGACCCTGCCGTGCCAGCCGTTCCAGCGCCGGACCGCCCGGGTATCCCAGGCCCAGCAGCTTTGCCGTCTTGTCGAAGGCTTCCCCGGCAGCGTCGTCCACCGATTCGCCCAGCAGCCGGTAACGGCCAACACCGGCCACCTGGACCAGCATGGTGTGACCGCCGGACACCAGCAGCGCGACGAAAGGGAACGCCGGCGGCTCCGGCTCCAGCAGGGGGGCCAGCAGATGGGCTTCCATATGGTGAATGCCCAGTGCGGGCCGGTCCAGGGCCCAGGCCAGTGATCGTGCAACGCCGGCGCCCACCAGCAGCGCCCCGGCAAGCCCGGGACCCCGTGTGTAGGCAATCCCGTCGATCTCCGCAGTCCGGCGGTCAGTCTGCTGCAGCAGCTGGTCCAGCAGCGGTATCACCCGGCGGATGTGATCCCGGGAGGCAAGCTCCGGCACGACCCCACCATGCAGGGCATGCAGATCGACCTGACTGTGCAACACGTGCGAGAGCAGGCCCCCGGCACTGTCGTAAAGCGCGAGGCCGGTTTCGTCGCAGGACGTCTCGACACCGAGAATCAGCATTTTCGGACCGAGGTCAGGACCTCTCCCCCAGTTTCTTCTCGGTGCCATCGAGCAGGTTGCGGATGTTGCCCTGATGACGCCAGAGCGTTGCAGCGGCGATGATCAGCATGCCGGCGATCATCGGCAGCGGCTCGCCAAGAACCAGCAGCCAGATCGACGCGGCGACGAAGGAACTCATGCCGGCCAGGGACGAGTAACGGAACACCAGGGCCACGAGCAGCCAGACCCCGACCGTGCCGAGAAATGCCGTCCAGGACCAAGCCAGCAGGACACCGAGGCCGGTGGCAATCCCCTTGCCACCGCGGAAACCGAAGAACACCGGAAACAGATGGCCAAGAAAGGCTGCGACGCCAACCGCCGCCGCCAGCACCGGCGTCCCGCCGAAACCCAGAACCAGGGAAACCGGCAAAACGCCCTTCAGGAAATCTCCGGCCAGTGTCATGGCCGCCGCCGGACGGCCGCCGATACGGAGCACATTGGTGGCCCCGGGATTGAGCGAACCGCTGGTCCTCGGATCCGGCAGCCGCAGGGCGCGGCAAACCAGTACCGCGCTGGAGACGGATCCGAACAGGTAGGCGAGCAGCATGAGCAGGACGGCGATAACCATGCGCGGTATTGAACGGGCGGCATCCGGCACGGTCAAGCCCGGCGTCTGGCCGGCACGCCCGCGCTGCCGCTATCATCGACGACCGGTCGGCGTATCGCAGGAGCGAATCATGGATATCGTGCGCATCAGCGCGCTGCGCGTGGAGGCAGTCATTGGCGTCCACGCCTGGGAACAGCGTATCCGGCAGCCGTTGGTGTTTGATCTGGACATGGGGACGGATATTCGCCCGGCGGCCAACGATGATGACCTGGGTCGAACGCTGGATTATGCAGCCATCTCGGAACGCATCCGGGCTTTGGTCGCGAGCAGCCGATACGCGCTGATCGAGACCCTGGCCGAGCGTGTGGTGGCCGCGATTCGTGACGAATTCGGCGTTGCCTGGCTGCGGCTTGAATTGCGCAAGCCGGGAGCGGTTGGCGGTGCGCAGCACGTCGCCGTGATTATCGAGCGGGGCCAGCGATGACCAGTGCGGTCCAGGTCTTTGTCAGCATCGGCAGCAACCTGCGGCCGGTCAGCAACGTCAGGGCGAGCCTGGCCGCCCTGCACGAGGAATTTGGCCCGCTCCAGGTCTCTCCGGTCTACCGCAGCCGCGCCATCGGCTTTGCCGGCGAAGACTTCCTCAACCTGGTGGTTGGCTTTACCACCACGCTGTCGGCTGACGAACTGTCGGCACGGCTGCAGCGGCTGGAATCTGAACAGGGCCGCGTGCGGGATCAGGGCAAGTTCAGCGCGCGCACGCTGGATCTGGACATCCTCGTTTACGGCGACCAGCGCATTCGCCGGGGCCGACTGGAGATCCCACGCGACGAGATAACCCGCTACGCGTTTGTCCTGCGGCCACTTGCGGAACTGGCGCCCGACGCGTTGCACCCGGTATTGCAGCGCCGGTACCGGGATCTCTGGCAGGAATTCGACGCCACAGGCCAGCCGATGCGGGCCATCGAACTGGAGGAGGCCGATGACGACGCGCGCTGAGCCGTCACCGGGGACACTGCCCGCCGGCTGGCCAACCCCCGACGACAGCGCGGCCGCCCACAGTGAGCGGCTTTGCAAGACGCTGGCCGACGCTTTGGCGGAAAACGGCAACTGGATGTCATTCCGCGATTGGATGGAACACGTGCTCTACAGCCCGGGCCTCGGCTACTACAGCGCCGGTGCCACCCGGTTCGGCGCTGCGGGCGATTTCGTCACCGCACCGGAGGTTTCCCCGCTGTTCGGCCGGACGCTGGCCCGCCAATGCGGCGACAGCCTGGCGGCCTGTGCCGGCGATACGATCCTTGAACTCGGTCCCGGTCGCGGAATGCTGGCCCGCGACATCCTGCGGGCCATGCAACAGGATGAGACGCTGCCGGCACGCTACCTGATGCTGGACCGGAGCGGCACACTGCGCGAGGAGCAGGCGCAGACCCTCAGCGTTCTGCCTGACGAGGTTCGGGCGCGCGTCCAATGGCTGGACCGTCTGCCGGATTCGCCGATCAACGGCCTGATCCTCGCCAACGAAGTACTCGATGCCCTGCCGGTGGAACGGTTTCGCCGCGAGGCGTCCGGTGTGCAACAACTCGGTGTCCGCCGCGCCGGCGATTCCTTCGGGGAAGCATGTCGCGCCGCGCCGGCAAGGCTTGCGGCGCAGGTGGAACAACTCGAGGACGACCTGGGCCGGAGGCTGGAGCCTGGCTATGTCTCGGAACTCTGCCCCGACCTGAGGCCCTGGATTAGCGCCCTGTCGACCTCATTGCAGCGTGGTCTGATGCTGTTCATCGATTACGGTTACACGCGCTCGGCCTACTATCACCCGGAACGCCGGATGGGGACCCTGCGTTGCCATTACCGGCATCGCGCCCATGATGACTGGCTGCTGCTACCCGGCTTACAGGACTTGACCGCCTCGGTTGACTTCACCGCGGTTGCGCTGGCGGCCGATGCGGCCGGGCTGGATGTGCTCGGTTACGCACCGCAATCGCATTTCCTGATGGCCTCCGGCCTGACCGAACTGCTGGCTTGCCGCCCCCCGTCATCCTCCTCCCAAGTCGCCCTGACGCAGCAGGCCAAGGCCCTGATGCTGCCGAGCGAGATGGGCGAGCGCTTCCAGGCGCTTGCCCTGGGACGCAATTTCCCGGCCCCGGTTCCCGGCTTCCAGCTTTACAACCACCTAAAAAAGCTGTAGTACGAAAGTTAAGGTGAAGTGTGCGCAATTGGCGACAGGTTGCTGCCACGGCAGGATGTCACCCACGCACACAACGCCAACGGGCATATTCAAGGCCAACAACAGGTATGCCGATAACAAAAGGAACTGCCGCTGCACCGCATGGGTGAGCTATCGATAACACGCAGCGACAAGCCGGCGGTTCGCGATACAGGTGGGCATGAAAATGGCGATCGACAGTCACGGGAAAGCCGGGCGGCCGATTCTGGTGGTCGGTGCACGGGGTGAAGCGCTGACCATCGCGAAGACGGTACTGTCGCTGGATGGTCAACAGATGCTGGTTGCCGAAGATGGTCCGACGGCGACCAGGCTGGTTCGACAACGGGACGTGGATGCAATCCTGATCGACCTGGAAGATTGTGGCGGTGATGGCATCGCCCTGTGCACCGAACTGCGATCCCAGCCGGGACACGCTTTTACTCCCATTGTCATTGCCACATTGGCGGCGGATTGCGACACTTGGCGCCGCGCGTTCGCGGCCGGTTGTGATGACGTCCTGCGCAAGCCACTGGAGTCTGTTGTCTTTCGCGCCCGACTGGAAAACCTGCTGCGCAAGGCACAGTCGGCGCACGACCTCGAACGCGTGCGCCACAGCCTGTCCCGCTACGTCTCACCCCGGCTTCAGCAAATCCTGCAGGCGGAGCAGCCCGGCGCCCCCCGGGAGCAGGATGTCTGCATCCTGTTTTCCGACATTCGCGACTTCACCTTCAAGTCCGAGAGCATGCCGGCGGACGAATTGTTCGCGAACCTGAGTTTTCAGCTCGGTGCGCAGGTCGAGGCGGTGTATGCGCACGGCGGTTATGTCGACAAGTTCAGCGGCGATGGCATCATGGCCGTGTTCGACGCCCGCGACATGATGCAGGCGGCCTGCCGCTGCGCCCTGGACATCATGGCGCAGACGCGGAAACTGGCGGCCCGATCGTCCAGCGGTTGCATGCCCCTGGGCATCGGTATTCATCGCGGTCCGGTGGTCGCCGGCAACATCGGCTCCGGCAGCCATCTGGATTACACGGTAATCGGCAGAACGGTGAATCTCGCGGCCCGACTCTGCGGCCATGCCGCATCAATGGATATTGTTGTTTCCAAGGACATCGAACAGGCCTTGCATGCGGTCCGGGGCTTCGGCTTCCGCAACGGCCGTTACGTCAAGATTCGCGGCTTCGCCGAGCCGGTGCGGCTGTTCAACCTGATGGGAGCCGATGACAGCCGGCTGCAGGTGGTCAACGGTTAGACACACGGACACCGTCAGTGTTTGCCCGGGACGGCGCCGGCCTGGTTCCGGTGATCAGCCACAACGTCCTCAATGCGTCGAAGCCGCTCTTTCCGTACTGCCTGCCCAATTGCCGGCCCGCTGAGCCCCTCGGCAGCGAACGGTGCGCCGGTCACCGGGGCCGCCGCATCGCGCGCCCGCTGCAGCAATCCGGCAGCCCGCTCGCCACGCCGAACCCCCTCGTCGCCCGCAGCCGCCGATCGACATTGCGCCGCCAGCAGAAAAGTATCGAAGCGCTCGCCCTGGCGAAACCCGTCAACCGCCTCGAGCAGTGACAGCATCGGTTCCGCGCCGGCCTCGGGGGCTCGCTCGAAGGTGTCGTGCCACCGGCCCAGGCGCTGCGCCAGCTCTGCGCAGGGCTGCGGAACACGATAGCGCTGACAGAGTGCCTGTAGGGCGTTGCCGGCTGTCGTCGGTTCCTGCTCTCGACACAGGTCGGCGGTCAGGACCGCGAAACGCACCGCCAGCGGCATCTGCCGGTGGCAGGCCTCAGTCAGTGCCCCCAGGGCTCGTTCGCCGGCATCCGTCTCCAGCAGATTCGCCAGGGCCGGCGCCAGCCGGTGCAGCGCGCCGCAGTCCTTCAGCACCTGCAGGAACGCCTGTGGACACGACTCCATCAAGGCTCGGGACCATTCCTGCCAGACCCGCTCGGGCACCAGGTTATCGACTTCGCCGCTGGACACCATCTGGCAGCAAAGGCGCATGGTTTCGTTCGCCGGCCGAAAACCGAGCGGCGCATAGCGAGCGGTGAAGCGGGCAAGCCGAAGGATACGCACCGGATCCTCGGCGAAAGCTTCGGAGACGTGGCGCAAGGTCCGCTGCAGCAGATCCTCGCGACCGCCCATGGGATCGACCAATTGCCCATCCGGTGTCTGCGCCATCGCGTTAACTGTCAGGTCCCGCCGCTGCAGGTCCTGCTCCAGAGTCACCTGGGGGGCCGCATGGACGGTAAACCCATGGTAGCCCGGCCCTGTCTTGCGCTCGGTTCGGGCGAGCGCGTATTCCTCATGGCTGTCCGGATGCAGGAACACCGGGAAATCCCGGCCAACAGGGCGAAACCCGCGATCGAGCATAGATTCCGGGGTGGCTCCGACGACTACCCAGTCACGTTCGGTAACCGGGCGCCCGAGCAGGCGGTCACGCACCGCACCGCCCACCAGATAGACTTCGAGGCCGCTCAGCCGCTCGTCGCTACTGGTCACGAGTGCCTCCGCGGCAACAGTGCCGGGAGCAGGTTTGCGCAGTGCAACATACTGAGCGGAATGTGCAAATAGTCAGACAGAGTGTTGCGCTGCATCAACTCAATGTCTCACCGTGAACACCGGGCCCGGAGCACCGAGATACCCGGGCTCAATGGTGCATGTGAATGGATCGGCGCCTGCCTGAACAGTCAGCGCCGGGCGGTCTGGCGGAACCGGTTGTAACGCATGCGCTGGCTCGTATCGGAGAGGTATCCCGGCACCACCGCCTCGATCGCGGTTGGCTGAATATCAAGCTCATCAAGCCCGTTGCCACGGCTGCAGACATTGTCGATCTGAGACGAGCGGAAATTGTCCATCGAGTAGGGTTTTCCCGGAAGCCGCTGCAGCACTCGCGCCTGCAGCCGCGACAGGCGATCACTGCAACCGATGATCAAGCGGCGCAAGCCCGCGGTACGGGCTGTGTACTCGACCAGTTCCCGCATGCTGTAGGTCTTCGGCCCACACAGGTCGTAACTGCGGCCGTAGGTCTCCTCGCGCTCCAGGCAGACCGCCATCGCCTCGGTCACATCTCCCACGTAGACCGGCGCGAAACGGCTGCTTGGCGTGGGCACCGGGAACACCGGCCCCATTCGCAACAGCCTCGCAAAGCGGTTGAAGAAGCTGTCGCCCGGGCCGAACACGACCGAGGGCCGGAACACGGTGACCGCGAGATTCTTGCCATTGGCCTCCAGCGCCAGGTTCTCGGCCTCTCCCTTGCTTCGCTGGTAGTGGCTCGGACCCAGCTTGGCGTTCGCGCCAAGCGCACTCATCTGCAGCAGGCGGTGAATGCCGACCCGTCCGCAGGCCTCCACCAGACGCCGGGTCAGATCCAGATGGACCCGCCGAAAGCCACTGCCATCGTCGCCCTTTTCGTTGAGAATGCCGACCAGGTTGATCACGGCATCGCATCCGGCAATGGCCTGCTCCAGCGCGCCACCATCCTCGACATCGACCTGCTGCAATTCGAGTCCCGGGACCACCAGAAGGTGGCGGCAGCCTTCCCGGTACCGGGTCAACACGCGGCTGTTGATGCCGTGCGCCTGCAGTCGATTGACGAGATGGCGGCCGATGAAGCCGCTGCCTCCGAGAATGCAGACTCGTCGAACCGTCATACGGTGCTCCTCCTGTCACGCATACCGATAGTGTACTGCCTTGGGCCAGCCCCGGGCACCTCGCGAATTCCTCACGGCGGTGGCGACAGCACCGGCTGACTGGTCATTGGAAGGAACAGATTGCTGCAGCACAACACCCGAGGGCTGCAACCTGACAGCACGAGTCAACTGCGCTACCGTCTCCGGCTTCCCTGCTCGCCACTTGGTCATCAGGTCAATGAGTTTCGTGTTGCTCTACCTTGCTGCCGGCATTGCCGCGGGCATTCTGTCCGGCCTGTTCGGCCTGGGCGGCGGCGTCATCATCGTGCCGATTCTGTTGCTGGTGTTCACCCTCCAGGGCATCGCCGATTCGGTCAGCATGCACATGGCCGTGGCCAGTTCGCTGGCGATCATCGTGACGACTTCAATCGCCTCGATCAGGGCACACGCCCGTCGCGGCGGTGTGCGCTGGGAGCTCGCCCTGTCGCTGGTTCCCGGAATCGTGGTCGGCGCGCTTGCAGGCGCGCTGCTTGCCGCATGGATCAGCGGCGAAGCGCTGCGCATAATCTTTGCCACATTTCTCGCCATCACTGCCTTGCGAATGGGCTTCGCCGGAGAGATTCGCCGCGCCCTGACCCTGCCGGGGCGTGCCGGTATGAGCCTGGTCGGCAGCGGTATCGGCCTGCTCTCGGCACTGGTTGGAATCGGTGGCGGTTCGTTGACCGTGCCTTTCCTGGCGAAATGCGGCGTGGCCATGCGCGAGGCGGTAGGCACCTCGGCAGCCTGCGGCCTGCCGATTGCCCTGGCCGGCACGATCGGATTCATGATTAGCGGCTGGAATCATGCCGATTTGCCGAACTGGACCAGCGGCTACGTGTTCTGGCCGGCGGTCCTCGCTGTCGCGATCACCAGCACTCTGCTGGCGCCCGTCGGCGCCATGCTCGCCTACCGGCTGCCAGCGACCCTGCTACGCCGGCTGTTCGCCGTACTGCTGGCACTAATGGCCATTCGTCTGCTGTTCGACGCCCTGTAGCCGGAGCGTCGACTGCCGGCCACCGCTTCAGAAGCTCAGACGCACGCCAGCATGCACGCCATCGTCCAGGCGGACATTGCGAAAATCGCTGGAGCGGGCCTTGAACTGCCGGTAGCCGGCGAAAACGTGGGCACCCCGAGTAATCTCACCCTCAAGCCGGACCATCAACTCGGTCAGCCGATCGGTATCGCCCGAGGTGGTGACGTTGGGTGATATGTAGCCGGTAAACACCACGGCCAGTGGAACCTGAGCCGGAATGCCGACGCCGATGTCACCGCCCAGTGCCAGCGCCGCAACACTCTCGTCGGGCCGATCCAGTTCGCCGCCGTAGACCTTGCCACCGATCCCGAAGGTCAGGGGTTGCCAGCGCTCCTGCCCCCGGTTGGAGATCTGCAGGAAGGCATTTCCCATCAGGTCGCTGTCCTCGTTGTACAACACGCCAGCGCCAAAGCGCAGGTTCTGCCCCTGATCCCGAAGCTGGGTATGGGCGAGGGTCAGCTCGCCCATCTTGTCGCTGACCATCAACTCCAGATCGGTGGCACCGGCGGCGCCAGCAACCAGCGTTGTGAGCGAAAGGCTTAGCGCGAGACGACGAAACATAGAGGCTCTCCAGTCCAGTCTTGTCACTGGGATTCGGCTTTCAGCCGTTGTTCCAGATAGTGGATATTGGTACCGCTGGCATGAAACCTGGGGTCTGCCAGGATATCCTGCTGCAGTGGGATGTTTGTCTTGATGCCGCCGATGACGATCTCCGACAAGGCGGTCCGCATTCGGGCGATTGCCGACTCCCGGTCTTCACCCCAGGCGATCAATTTGCCGATCATCGAATCGTAATACGGCGGCACCGCATAGCCGCTATAGACATGCGTATCCACACGAATTCCCGGACCACCGGGCGCATGGTACTGCGTAATCTTCCCGGGTGATGGAACGAACTTGACTGGATCCTCGGCGTTCAGCCGGCATTCGATGGCGTGTCCGCGGATACGGATATCCGCCTGCCGGTAGCGAAGCGGTTCACCCGCTGCGATACGTAACTGCTCCTTGACCAGGTCAACCCCGGTCACCAGTTCGGTAACCGGATGCTCGACCTGAATCCGCGTATTCATCTCGATGAAGTAAAACTCGCCATCCTCGTAAAGAAACTCGAAGGTTCCCGCGCCCCGATAAGCCAGCGTACGGCAAGCCTCGGCGCAGCGTTCACCGATGAAACGCCGCTGTTCCTCGGTGATACCCGGCGCCGGCGATTCCTCGACGACCTTCTGGTGGCGGCGCTGCATCGAGCAATCCCGCTCACCAAGATGAATGGCATTGCCCTGCGTATCCGCCAACACCTGGATCTCGATGTGCCGCGGATTAACGAGGAATTTCTCCATGTAGACCATGGCGTTGCCGAAGGCGGAGCGGGCTTCGTTCCGGGTCACCGAGATGGCACCCAATAGATCCGCTTCCTTGTGCACGGTACGCATGCCGCGCCCGCCGCCGCCACCCGCTGCCTTGATGATGACCGGGTAACCGATCTCGCGGGCGAGCTCCAGATTGCGGGCATCGTCCTGGCCCAGCGGCCCATCAGAGCCGGGCACACAGGGAATGCCGGCGGATTTCATTCCGGCAATGGCGGCCACCTTGTCGCCCATGGTACGGATTGTCTGTGCGGTCGGGCCGATGAAGATGAAGCCGGAGCTTTCCACGCGCTCGGCAAAATCCGCATTCTCCGAGAGGAACCCGTAGCCGGGGTGAATCGCATCGGCACCGGTCAATTCCGCCGCACTGATAATGGCCGGGATATTCAGGTAGCTATCGGCCGAGGCCGCCGGGCCAATGCAAACGGTCTCATCCGCGAGCCGGACATGCTTGAGGTCCCGATCGGCTACCGAGTGGACGGCGACCGTGCGGATGCCCAGCTCCCGACAGGCCCGCAGGATGCGCAAAGCTATCTCGCCCCGGTTGGCGATGAGTACTTTTTCCAGCATGGTTTGATCCGTATCTGCGGGCTACTGAATCACGATCAACGGCTGATCGTATTCCACCGGCTGCCCATCCTCGAGCAGGATGGCGGCCACCGTGCCGTCCTTGTCCGCCTCGATCTGGTTCAGCATTTTCATCGCCTCGACGATGCACAGCGTATCCCCCTCGCGAACGCTCTGGCCGACCTCGACAAAAGCCTTGGCCCCTGGCGCGGGAGCCCGATAGAAAGTGCCGACCATCGGCGAGCGCACCAGGTGCCCATCGGGTATGGCACCGGCCGCGTCCGCGGCGTCCTCATCCGTCGCTGGACGCTCGACGGCCGCCGGCACGGCATCCGCGCTGGGCGAGACGGTGTATTGCTGGGCCGCGGGCGCAGGAGCGGCTGGGGGCGCCCCGCGATTGATGCGCACGGACTCCTCACCTTCGCGAATCTCGATCTCGTTAATACCGGACTCTTCCAGCAACTCGATGAGACGTTTGATCTTGCGAATGTCCATGAAATGCCGATCCTCTAATCCGTTTTCAGTTGCAGGGCGGCAGCATCGAGGGCCATCCGGTAACCCTGAGCGCCAAAGCCGCAGATCACACCAACGGCCCGATCCGAGAAATAGGAGTTGTGCCGAAATCCTTCGCGCGCGTGAACATTGGAGAGATGTACTTCGATGAACGGGATTGCCGTTCCAAGCAGTGCGTCACGCAGCGCAACACTGGTATGCGTATAGGCCGCCGGGTTGATGATGATCCATTCAACGCGGTCGACGGCCGCCTGCTGGATCCGATCCACAAGGGTGCCTTCGCTGTTGCTCTGGAACGTGCTGACGTCCAGCCCCAGCCCCTGCCCGTAACGCTGGCACTCGGTGTTGATATCATCCAGCGATTGCCGTCCGTAGACCTCGGGCTCTCGGCTGCCCAAGAGATTCAAATTGGGTCCGTGGAGAATCAGGACCTGTGGCATAGCTGATTATTTCCGGGGTCAGCGCATCCGTCGCGGTGGACCAATTGTCTTCGAAGGACATCGCCATGTCCACAGTTGGGCACCTTTTTTCCGACGTTCCCGGCAAGATGGCCACAACATTGTGCTGAATCTGAGCCGGGGGGAAGGGCTGGGCTGGCACCAGGGAACACTGAATTTATTCCCGCGTCTGCGCCCGATCGCTGCGTTGCACTGCTTGTCCGCAGAATGACTGCGGCACTGCGCGACGCGCCTTGCCTCGGAAAAAATGCAGACACCAACGCAGTCGTGTGAATAAATCAGTGTTTCCCTAGCGGGAAGTGATGCGCATCTCGATCCGTCGATTGCGGCTCAGGGCCTCGGCGTCATCGCCCTCGTCCACCGGATGGAACTCGGCAAAGCCGGTCGCACTGAGACGCTCCGGCGGCACTCCCCGGTCAATCAGGTAATCGACAATGGACTGCGCCCGCGCCGTGGATAACTGCCAGTTGGACGGGAACTCCGCAGTGCGAATCTGCCGTCGATCCGTATGCCCCTCAACCTGAAGAATCCACGGGATATCGTTGTCATCGATTTCCTCGGCAATCTCGAGCATGGTGCGCGCCACATCATCCAGTTGCGAGCGCCCCTCTTCGCCGATCTCTGCCTCCGCCGTGTCGAAGAACAACTCGGACTGGAAACGGAAACGGTCACCGACGATCTGGATGTCGTCCCGATCACCGAGGATTTCCCGGAGGCGGCCGAAGAACTCGGAACGATAACGGCTGAGCTCGCGGACTTCGTCGACCAGCGCCAGATTCAGTTCGCGCCCCAGCTCCTCGATCCGTACATCCCGCTCGGCGACTTCCTCCTGCGACAGTTCCAGCGCACCGGCGACCCGCCGTAACTGCTCGCGAAGCGCCGTAACCTGGCGATTCAGGCGATCAATCCGGGCAATCTGCGCCTCGGACAACTCCTGTTCTTCCTCAAGCGCCCGCCGCTGCTCCTCGGTCAGGGCCTGCAGATCGCGTACCCGGGTCTCGCGGTCCTCGATCTCGCGTTGTGCCAGGCGGGTGCGCTCCTCCTCGTCCGCCAGCTCAGCTTCCAGCGCCATGCTGCGATCACGCTCGGCCCCGAGTTCGCGGCGCACGTCCTCCAGTTCCTCATCGCGCTGGGCCAGGGTTTCGTCGCGCGCAGCGAGCATGTCCGCCATGTCGGCGATTTCACCTTCGAGTTCGGCCCGCAGTTCGCGCAGGGCATCGATATCCTGCTGCAAGCTCGCCAATTCCCGGCGCTGCTCATCCATGGTGTCGCCGGCCGCTTCCAGCTCGGACATCAGTCGTTCCGAATCCGTCAACGCATCGGACAACTGATCCCTCAGATCATCACGTTCCGACAACGTGACATCGAGTTCGGCCGCCAGGCTGTCGCGCTCGGCACGGGCCATGGACAGGCTCTCGCCCAGTTCGGCCAATTGTGTTTCAAGCCGCTCCAATGCCCGGTCACGACCACTCAGGGCGTCGGTTAACACGAATTGCGCGACCATGAACAGCGTCAGCACGAAGACGAACAGCATCAACAACGTGGCCAGCACGTCCACATAGCCAGGCCAGATATCGGTACCGCTGCGTGTGCGTCTGGATGAGGAAAACACCGGGCCTTACCGTCCGCCGTCGAGGTCGCGACCACTGTCCCGCGCCAGCGTCCGGGCAAGCAGACGGATTTCGCTGCGCAGCGTTTCCGCCACCGCATGACGATCACTTTGCAGCGTATCCAGCGTCCGACCGAGATTCTGGTTCAACTGCTGCAGGTTGGAAAACAGTGCCTGCTCGTCTCCCTGCCGATCGGATACCGAGTCGGCAAGCCGGTTCAGCACCGGCTGCAGCTCCATCTGGCTCTTGGTCAGATTCAGCATCATGCGTTGCTCACTGCGCATCTGCTCGGCCAGGGTTGCAACCTGCTCGCTCATGGTGGTCAGACTCTGATCAGCGCTGCGGCGTTCCTCTTCGGACCGAGCCAGGCTGCGCTGCAGCTTGTCCAGGCTGTCAGCGGTCTGCTCCAGCAGCGCCTGGATGTAGGTGGGCACCGAGGCGGATTCGCCATCCCCGGTCGCAATGCCACCGCCGGACGAGTAGTGCGTCAGCGCCGACAGCCATTCCTCAAGGTCATTGTAGAAGCGGTTCTGTGCATGACTGGTCTGCAGATCAACGAAACCCAGCACCAGCGCACCGGCGAGACCGAAAAGCGAAGAACTGAAGGCAGTTCCCATGCCGGCAAGGGGCTCCTGCAGACCACTACGCAGCTCGCTGAACACACCGGCCGCATCTTCACCAGTCACGGTCAGGCCACTGATCACCCGGCCAATGGACGCCAGCGTATCCAGCAGCCCCCAGAAGGTGCCGAGCAGGCCGAGGAAAATCAGCAGCCCGATGATGTAGCGGGACACCTCGCGCGACTCGTCGAGCCGGGAGCGGATACTGTCAAGCAGCGCCCGCAGGCTCTGCGCCGAGAAACTCAGGCGATCGTCCTTGCGGTTGGTCAGCAGGCGGATCAACGGCCCGATGACGCCGCTCGATGGCACTTTCGGCGTGACCCGGCTGGCGCGGTAGGATCGAATCCACGAGGCGTCAGGGCCGAGAATCAGTACCTGCCGCACATTCACCAGGATACCGATCAGCAACACACTGATAATCAGCCCGTTGAAAACGGGATTCTGCATGAAGGCGTTTTGCAACGGCGCGAACAGCAGCGCCGTTACAGCGCCGACCGCCGTCAGGAAGAACGCGATCCAGAACAGTACGCGGGTCGGGTTTCTCACAGATCCGGTCTCCGATGTCTGCGGCACTGGGAGCGTTGCATGGCCGCCGCGCGGGCGGCCGCCCCTTGATCCCGCACCGTCTTTCTTATTGACTGGCCTGCCGGCAGATGCGGAAACGCTCCGATGCCGGACAATCCCCAGGAAACGCCGATTCGTCCCGCATCAACGCCCGACAACTGCTCCGACCACCGGGCACGCCGCGGTATCAGTTCGATAGTCCGAACAATCAGACCGTCGGCGTAATACAGCCAGCAGCAACAATTCGCCTCTCGGCCCGGCTCGAGCCGCATCTCTCCCGGCTACAGCCTGACGTTGTCCCAAGGCGGAATGAACCCCGACGCTGCGCCTTGCCTCGGGAGAATCCGCCGCAACCCGAAACGGGCAATTAAGGAAACGCTGATGTATTCCCGCGTCTGCGCCCGAGACCGGTTTTGGTCATCTGGCAAGGCGCGGTGCCGGTTCGGGAGCCGTCGCTACCGGGCCGGTGGCGCAACGCCGCCAGGGGTCAAAACCGGCCGGGGTCTTCGACTTGGGCCGCATTTTCCCCGAATGCTGTGTTGCGCCGCTTGATCGCAGAACGACTGCGGCCCGGCGCGGCGCACCTTGCCTCGGAGAAAAATGCGGACGCCAACGCAGTCGTGCGAATAAATCAGCGTTTCCTTAAATCAATGTTTCCCAAGAGACATTAACACCGCATTGTGTGCCGAAGCATGCTGCAGTCGCAATGGTGGCCGGATTGCGGGGCTTCGTGGCCGGGTTCAGCGAGCCGTATGCAGCGCCGATTCGAGCAGGCCGTCGAGCACCTCGGGAACCAGCCGGGACTGCAGCATATCCGCCAGACGATCTAGCTCGGCGAGCCGATGCGCGCGGTAATCCACCCGCCGCCCGCCCTGCCAGCCGAACCGCCGCAACAAGGCATGCAGCGCCTCCGGCTGCTCGAATAGACCGTGCAGGTAGCAGCCCTGCACCTGTCCGTCCTCGCTGCACGCACCGTCATCCCTGCCGTCCAGGCGCAGCATCGGCCTGGCCAGACCGGGACCAGAACTGACGCCATTATGGATTTCATACCCCTCCACCGGCACCTGCTCGGGCAGCAGGTGGCCGCCGGCCCGCCGCAACTGCTTGCCAGGCACCAGCCGGGTTTCAATCCCCAACAAACCAAGCCCCGGCGTGCTGCCAGCGTCACCCTCGAGACCATTCGGGTCATGAATGGCTGTACCGAGCATCTGCAACCCCCCGCAGATACCCAGCACCTGGCCGCCATAGCGCAGATGGCGCCGCAAAGCGGTCTCCCAGCCCTGCCTGCGCAGCCAGTCCAGGTCACTGCGGGTACTCTTGCTGCCCGGCAGGATAACCAGGTCTGCCGGCGGTATCGGCCGTCCGGGGCCAACCAGTTGCAGGTCAACGTCCGGATGCAGGCGCAACGGGTCGAAATCGGTGTGGTTGCTGATTCGCGGCAGTGCCGGCACGGCGACGCGAAACACGGACTCGGCGGCCTGCCGGCCCTGCAGGCTGATGCTGTCCTCGGCATCCAGCAACAGGCCCTGCAGATACGGCAACACGCCGTGCACCGGCACACCGCTGCGGGCGCTGAACCAGTCCAGCCCCGGCTGCAGGATTGCGGCATCACCGCGAAAGCGGTTGACCAGCACACCCTGGATACGCGCGCGCTCCGGCGGCGTCAGCAATTCCAGCGTGCCGACAAGCTGCGCGAACACACCGCCGCGATCAATGTCGGCCACCAGCCAGACCGGCAGATCCGCGGCCTCGGCAAAGCCCATGTTGGCCAGGTCGTTGGCCCGAAGGTTAATCTCCGCGGGACTGCCCGCACCCTCGACGATCACCACGTCGAACCGCGCCCGCAGTGCCTCCCAGGCAGCAAGAACGGCTGCACGGGCCTCGCGCTTGTAACTGTGATAATCGCCGGCCGACAGATTGCCGAACACCTGCCCGCGGACGATCACCTGCGCGCCGGTATCGGACTGCGGCTTGAGCAACAGGGGATTCATGTCCGAGTGCGGCTCCAGCCCACAGGCCAGGGCCTGCAGCGCGGTCGAGCGACCAATCTCGCCGCCGTCGGCCGTGACCGCGCTGTTCAGCGCCATGTTCTGCGGCTTGAACGGCGCCACCCGCACGCCCTGCCGGTACAGCCAGCGGCACAAGGCAGCCACCACCGTGCTCTTGCCGGCATCGGAGGTGGTGCCTTGCACCATCAGGTGGGCCATGGCCCACCTGATGGTGGAGTTTTCAGGTAGCAGTTTTCAGTGTTCAGAGAGGCGCCAAAGGCATCCTCCGACGCCGCGGAAAACCTCCGTCTGAAAACTGAAAACTGAAAACTGAACACTCCTCCCCTCACAACTCAATCCCCTTCTGCGCCTTCACCCCGGCCTGAAACGCGTGCTTCGTCAGCTTCATCTCGGTCACGGTATCCGCCACCTCGACCAGTGCCGGTGGTGCGTTGCGACCGGTGACGATCACGTGCTGCATCGGCGGGCGTGCGGCCAAGTCCTCCAGCACCTGCGCCAGATCCAGGTAGCGATGCTTGAGCGCGATGTTCAGCTCGTCCAGCAGGACCATGTCACAGACCGGATCCCGCAGCATGCCCAAGGCGCGCTGCCAGGCCACCTCGGCGGCCCGGATATCCCGCTCGCGGTCCTGCGTCTCCCAGGTGAAGCCCTCGCCCATGACGTGGTAATCGACACCGTCCAGATCGCGGAAGAACGCCTCTTCACCGGTGCTGAATCGGCCCTTGATGAACTGCACGACACCGACGCGCATGCCGTGTCCCAGCGCTCTGGCCACCATGCCGAAGCCGGAACTGCTCTTGCCCTTGCCGGGGCCCGTGAGCACCAGCAGCACGCCGCGTTCCTGCTGGGCGCGCTGAATGCGCTCGTCCACCACCTGCTTGCGCCGCTGCATACGCGCGCGATGCTTTTCCTCCAGCGTCGGTGCGTCGGTTCTACTCATGCCGCCTCCCGGGGGTTGAAGAGTTGCGCCGTCGCCTGCGGCGACGACGGGAAATAGGCGTGGAAGTAGCTGGCGGTCAGACCACGGTCACGGAAAACCGCCTCGCCGGGGGTGCCACCGCGTTGGCGAACGGTATGACCAACCGGTTCGCAGGGCGTCATCAGCCGCGAATGGTGGAAGGTGTGGCCACGCAGCGTTCCGCCGGGCAGCTCGACGGATTGCAGGCCGAGCCCGGTGAGCCGCCCGGCCATGACCGTCTCGCCGGGTAGCAGGCCGGCCATCGGATGGCGCTGGCCATCGCCGTCCACCAGCGACTCCATGCAGGCCATCATGCCCCCACACTCGGCGAGGATCGGCTTGCCCGCCGCATGATGTGTCCGGATCGCTTCGCGCATAGGGCGGTTCGCCGCCAGACGCCCGGCATGCAGTTCCGGATAGCCCCCGGGGAGCCAGAGAGCATCCACCGCCGGCAAATCGCTGTCGGCAAGCGGCGAGAAGAAACGTAGCTCGGCACCCATCGCGGCCAGCAGGTCCAGATTGGCACGGTAGATGAACGCGAAGGCCCGGTCGCGGGCCACCCCGATGCGAACGCCGTTCAGCAACTCCGGCACCGCCGGTGGTGGCACTGCATCGAAAGCTACCAGGTCCGGCAGCGCGTCGAGGCCGGCCTCCTCAAGCACCAGCGCCGCGGTATCCAGCTTCGCGTCCAGATCATCGATTTCCTCTGCCTGCACGATACCCAGGTGGCGATCAGGGATGGACAGGGCAGCGCTGCGCGGCACGGCGCCAAGCAGGCGGATTCCCGACGGCAGGCAGTCGGCCAGGATTCGGCCGTGTCCCGGGCTGCCGATGCGGTTCGCAATCACCGCCTCCACCTGCACATCGTCGCGGTAGCGGGCGAGGCCCAGGGCAACCGCGGCAAAGGTCTGCGCCATGCCGGAGGCATCGATGACCGGCACCGCCGGAATGCCGGCCAGAGCGGCCAGATCGCCGCTGCTCGGGTCACCATCGAACAGGCCCATGGAGCCCTCCAGCAGGATCAGATCCGCGTCGCCTGCCGCCTGCGCCAGGCGCCAGCGGCATTCCGCCTCGCCGGTCATCCAGGGATGCAGTTGGTAGGTCGGCGAACCGGAGGCGCGTTCCAGCACCATCGGATCCAGAAAGTCCGGGCCGTGCTTGAACACCCTGACCCGTCGCCCGCGATTGCGGTGCAGGCGGGCCAGCGCGGCGGTGATCATGGACTTGCCCTGACCGGAGGCCGGCGCCGTGATCAATGCGGCCGGAGCTGTGCCGCAATCGGGGCTTTCACGCATAGTCACACTCTCATCCGTCATGGGGTTGGGATGGATTTCCGGCACCGGGCACGGCAGCCGCTGCCCTGGTGTCGGCGACGCTGGGCACGAATACCGGCGCGCCATCGAGCTGTGTCGCAATGAGCTTCTGGCCGTAGAGCTGCTCCAGCGCGGACGGCACCAGCATGCGCCCGGTGTCGCCCCAGCAGGCAGCGCCATCCGGATAGAGCAACAGGATCCGATCGCACCAGCGTGCCGCCAGGTTGATGTCGTGCAGGCAGAGAAAGACGGAACAGCCACGGACGGCCTGGTCCCGCAGCAAGCGCATGACCGCCACCTGGTGCCGCAGGTCCAGATGATTGCTCGGTTCGTCGGCGAGCCATATCCGGGGCTGCTGTGCCAGGGCCGTGGCCACCGCGAGCCGCTGCCGTTCGCCACCGGACAGGGTCGACACGGCACGCGCCTCGTAGCCCTCGAGCTCCATTTCCGCCAGCGACCGTCGGGCAAGGTCGACGTCTTCGGCGGTCTCCATTTGCAAGGCCGAGAGAAACGGATGGCGGCCGATCAGCGCGGTCTCCAGCACCGTGGCCGGAAAGCCGTCCTGGCGTTCCTGAAACACCACGGCGATCTGCCGGGCAATCGTCCGACGCCGCAATCCGCTCAGCGGCCGGTCATCCAGCAAGACCTCGCCACGACGCGGCGGGCGCAGACCGGCAAGCGTGTGCAGCAAGGTGGTCTTGCCGGCACCGTTCGGACCGAGCACGCCCCAGACCTCGCCGGGCGCAATATCCAGATCCAGTGGCGTACCATCACCGCGGTCGGGGATGTCGATGACCAGATGGCGGGCGCGCAGCGTGCTCATCAGCGACTGCGGTACAACAGGTAGAGAAATGTCGGCACGCCGAGCAGGGCGGTGATCACGCCAACCGGCAACTGCTCCGGGGCCATCAGGGTACGTGCGCCGATATCTGCCAGCACCAGCAGGCTGCCACCGGCCAGGGCCGAGGCCGGCAGGATCAGGCGCTGGTCGGCACCGAATACCAGCCGCAACATATGCGGCACCACCAGTCCGACAAAGCCGATGGTTCCGGCGGTAATGACCGCCACCGAGGTGAGCAGACTGGCGGCAAGAAACACGGTCCATTCCAGTGGCCGCACCGCCACCCCGAGCGTCGCTGCCTGCAATGGTCCGCGCGCCAGCACGTTCAGGCTGCGGCCCAGAGGCGCGAGCACCAGGCAGGCCAGCGCCAGCATCGACAATGCGGGCCAGGGCGACCGCGCATAGGCCAGGTCGCCCATCAGCCAGTAGAGCATCCCCGGCAGGCGCTCGGTGGGGCCGATTACCAGCATGAAGGTAATCACCGCGCCCCAGCCGGCGGCGACCACGACCCCGGTCAGCAGCAGTCGGGTCGGTGTCCAGGAGCCGGTGCCGTGGGCCAGGCCGAACACCAGCACCGTGGACACCAGGGCACCGACGAATGCCGACCCGGACACCGCCAGGGCGCCCAGGCCCAGCAGCATCGCGCCGAGGGCGCCAACCGCAGCGCCACCCGACAAACCCAATACGTAGGGATCGGCCAGCGGATTGCGCAGCAGCACCTGCATCAACGCACCCGCCACCGCCAGCAGGCCGCCGGTGCCGAAGGCCGCCAGCGCACGCGGCAGGCGCAGTTCAATGACTAGCGTCTGATGCAGCGGATCGGCATTGGAACCGAACAGGGCCAGCAACCCCGACAGCGGCACATGCACGCTGCCAATGGACAGCGCCAGCAGCAGGGTCAGCACCGACAGCACTGAGAGCACCAGCAGCGACGGCCAGACCCGGGCCAGACCCGGCACCGCAACCTGGGCCGCGGCGCCAGCGGACAGCGGCTGTTCAGCGCCGGCCACGGGCCGCCTCCAGGTGTTCACAGAGGATTTCCGCGCCTTCGATGACCCGCGGCGTCGGCCGCTGGATGGTCGAAGGCGGCACGAAAAACAGGTTGCCGCGGCCGGTGGCGGGGAGTTGATCGAACTGCTTCCAGGGCTCGAGCCAGCTCTCGTTGCCCTCGCCCATGCCGCCGGCGGCAATGGCCTCCGGCCGTGCGGCCAGGACCGATTCCCGATCCAGCCGCGGGACCATGCGGTCCAGGTCACCAAACACGTTCTCGCCGCCGCAAAGGCCGATGATCTGGCTGATCAGATGGGTATCGTTGATGGTCATCAGCGGGTCATCCCAGATCTGGTAGAACAGCCGCACCGGGTCACGATCACCGTAGGTTTGCTCCAGGCGGGAAATATCGGCAGTGAATCCGGCGGCCGCCTGCTCCGCTTCGGCGGAGGTACCCGCCAACCGGCCGAATCGCCGAATGCTGGCGGCCACATCCTCGAAATCCCGCACCTCACTGTAGTAGACCGTGAGTCCAAGTTGCTCCAGCCGCTCGAGCTGCTCCGCCGGATTGCCGCTGACCCAGGCCACGATCAGGTCCGGCTCCATGGCAAGCACCGTCTCCATGTCGACCCGCGTGTGATTGCCCACGCGCGGCAGGTCGTTCGCCGCCTCGGGATAATCACTGTAGCGAACCGCACCGCTGATGCGGTCACCCGCGCCGGCGGCAAATAGCAACTCAGTGACGCCCGGCGACAGCGCAATGATCCGCTCGGCTGGCTGGGAAAGACAGACCTCACGCTGCCTGTCATCGGTAACGCAGAACCTGTCTTCCGCCTGGACACCGACGACGCCAAGCAGCAGGAGCACGCCGACGAGCAACGTCGGCGTGCCTGCCACCCTGACGGCGTTACGGCGATCAGCGATGCCCATACCGCACGCTCAGGAAGGCACTGCGGCCAGCCTGCTGGTACGGCTCGCCGTCACTGAAACGGGCCACCGCATAATCGCGGTCCAGCACGTTGTCGACCGTGAGCCGGGTACTCCAGTTTTCGGCAAACTCCCAGGACGCACGCGCATTGAACAATGCGAATCCGGACAAACGGTCCGTATTGCCGGCGTCGTCATACCGGTCTCCCTGGTACAGGGCCGTGGCCCCCAGCGAGACGTTACCCAGCTGGCGATCGGCCTCCAGGCGCAGACTGTGGGTGGACCGCCGCCGGATGCGATTCCGGGTTTCCCGGTCGCGGGGGTCGGTCACCGAGACGGAACCCTGCAGCGTCCAGTCGTCGATCACGCCGCCGGCGGCCAATTCGGCGCCGCGGATCCTCGCACGGTCCACGTTCTCCGGCCGGAATGAGACCGAGTCGAACACGATCAGGTTACGCACGTCCGTCTGGTAAACGGAAAGGTCCCAAAACCAGCCCGCCTGCGACGCGCGGAAACCCAGCTCGGTGGAGCGCGAGCGTTCGGGGCTCAGATCCGGGTTACCGAAGCCTGGAAAGAACAAATCGTTGAAGGTCGGTGCGCGGAAGGCGGTGCCGAAACTGGCGCGCGCGCGGTGGCGCTGATCGAACTGGTAACCGGCGGCGACGGAGCCGGTGGTCTCCTCGCCAAAGGCATCGTTGTCGTCCCAGCGACCGGCGAGCTGGATGTCCAGATCGCCGCCATCAACGAACAACTGGGCGAAGGCCCCGGTGTTGTCCCGGCGTCGCTCGTCGAAGTCGGTGGTGCTGTCCACCATGTCACGGCGGAAGTCACCACCGAGCACCAGCTCGTGGCGGTCCAGATAAAGATTGTTCTGCACGCGCGCCTCACGCCGTTTGGTGTCGAACCGACTGGTGCCGAAATCATCTTCGGTATCGGCTTCGTCACGGGATTCACTCAGCGTCAGCAGTGCATCCCACCAAGCGGTCACCGGCACCGCCGCGCGGGCGCCGAGTGCCTGCAGCCGGTATTCGGTCCGGCCTCCGTCGAACTCGGTGGTGCCGCTGCTGCGGAACCCGGTCAGGCCGAGCTCCGGCCCCGCCTCGAAGCCGTGGGACAGGCGTCCGACCGTGGCATTGTTTCGGAAGCCCTTACGCTCGTCGCCCCGGCGAATCCTGATGCCATCGGTCTCGAAATAATTATGCGCGATGCTGTAGCGGGTATTTCCCTCACTGCCGGACACGCCGGCACCGACCTCCTGCTGCCGGAACGAGCCACCACCGATCTGCACCCAGGGTGCCGGCTCGCCGTCGCCTTCCGGCGTGAAGGCCTGGACCACACCGCCGACCGCATCCGAGCCGTAGATGCTGGAACGCGGACCGCGTACCACCTCCACCCGATCCAGCAATTGCGGCGGCAGGAACTGCCAGGCCGGCGCGCCGCCCGTGGCCGAGTTCATGCGGATGCCATCGATCAGCAGCACCGTGGACTCGGAACCGGTTCCGCGGGTGAAAACACTGGTGTTCTTGCCGAAGGCGCCGTTGGTGGTGAGATCGAGTCCGGCCTGGCCGCGAAGCAGATCCGAGAGCTCCCGCGGCTGCTGGCGATCAATGCGTTCGCGATCGATGACCGTGACGCTGGACAACGTTTCATCGACGGTACGCGCGGTCAATGTCGGCGTTACAACAATGGGATTGATACTTGCTGCAGCCAGCATTGGCTGATCGGTGGTCGTTTCCGCGGCTAGTGTGAACGGCACGGCAAATGCCGCTGCCCCGGCGAGCCGAGGCAGAATGTCCCCTTGCATGCTATTGCTCCCTGGTCGTGCCAACCCGCACGACGGTTGATTTTTATGGCGTGCGGTTGGGAGCAGCGAAAGCAGACACGCAGGACGGGTCACGGTGACGGGAGCCTGGGCATGCCTTCGCGTCGCCCACCGCAACGCTCGGTCAATGCCACAAGGCCGGTCTCCGGGCTGACGAGTCGGATCATTGATCCTCGACGATCACCTTCCCGGACTAACGTCCAGTGGCCTGCGAATCGCCGTACACTCGATCACCGTTGCGGGGGCAGCGTCGGAATCGTGCAGCAGTTGAAGCTGGCACAGCACCGACTTCCCGTTTCAGCCCATGCGGTGGAACACGCATGGGTCACCTTGAGCGCTACAAAAGCTAGCAGGGGCCGGCAAAGGGGTCAACGCAGGGCCTCAAGGGCGTCCGCCAGGCGCGCCCAGCCAACCTCCGTTGCCGGCAGCCCGATACGCAGTGCCGACGGGTGTTCGAACCGGCGCACCAGGATTGCCTCCCGGCCCAAGGCATCCTGGATTTCCGCCGCGCGGGGCTCAGGCCAGTAGCGGAACAGATCCGTACCATGGGTCGCGACACCGAGCTTCTGCGCGAGCAGGTCCTGCAACCGTGCGGATGCAATGCGCAGGCGCCGCCGCATCGGCTCCTGCCAGGCCCGGTCCGCCAGCGCCCGGCCCAGCAGATAACGGGCCGGACCACTGACCGCCCAGGGCCCCAGGTCGAGGGCGAGGGCCCGGCAGAGGCCTGCATCGCCCAGCAGCAGGCCGGCGCGGACTCCGGCCAGACCGAAAAACTTGCCCAGTGAGCGCAGTACCAGCAGGCCCGGACGGCCCAGCGCCGTCTGCAGCGAGGCCTCCGGCGCAACGTCGATAAAGGCCTCGTCGACCAGCAACCAGCCGTCGCGTGCCACCAGTTGACGATGCCATTGCAGCAGCCGTTCGGGCGGAATGATCTCGCCGGTCGGGTTGTTCGGCTGAATCCAGACCAGCACATCCACCTCGGGCAACCGCTGCTCGATGGTATCGGCGCTGACCACCGTGACCTCATGACCCGCGGCCTTCCACGCAAGGCCATGCTCCGCATAGCCGGGGGCCGGCACGGCGACACGGCAGGGGTGGCGCAGCCGGGGTATGAGCCGGATCGCCGCCTGACTGCCGGCCAACGGCGTGATGCCCACCTCGGCGCCAAGGTCGAGGGTCCTCCGCAGTCCGGGGATCAGACCGTCCTCATCATCCGGCAGACATTGCCAGACCCCATCCGGAATCGACGGCCGTGGCCAGGGGTGCGGATTGATGCCGGTGGAGAGATCGAGCCAGCAATTCGGGGCAATCCCGTAACGCCGGGCCGCCGCCCGCAACCGTCCGCCATGCTCCAGTTCAGTCTGCGCCATCGAGCAACCATCCCGTGAGAACGGAGACAACGGCAATTGCCAGCAACCAGAGCAACAGGCTGCGCTGCAGCAAGCCGAGTGCCCGGTCGACACTGCCGGCGTCTGCGGCCATACCCTCGCCAAGCAGTGGCCGTTGCCGCCAGGCACCGTGATAGCGGGCGGCGCCACCGAGGCGCAGGCCGAGCGCGCCGGCACCGGCCGCCATCACGGGCCCGGCATTGGGACTGTCCCAGATCCCGGCCTGCCGGCGCCAGCAGCGCAGCGCCGGTCGGGTCCTTCCCACCAGCGCATAGCTCAGTGCGGTCAGTCTTGCGGGCACCCAGTTCAGGACATCATCAAGCCGCGCGGCGGCCCAGCCAAAGCGAAGAAAGCGCTGCGTCCTGTACCCCCACATGGCATCCAGCGTGTTGACCAGACGGTGCAGAACAACGCCCGGCAGACCGGCCACCACGTACCAGAACAGGCTTGCGGTTACCGCGTCAGCCCCGTTCTCCAGCACCGATTCCGTGGCCGCCGTTGCCACTCCGGATTCGTCCAGCGACTCAGTGTCGCGCGACACCAGCAGGGCGACGGCACGTCGGGCCGCTGACAGGTCACCGACGACCAACGGCCTGGCCACGGCCTGGGCGTGCAGTTGCAGGCTACGCCAGCCGATTGCCAGGTACAGCACGACCAATTCAACCGCGAATAACCAGACGCCGGACAGCAAGCGGCTTGCCAGTGCCGCAATCAACACCGTCGGCGCGACCAGCAGCAGTAGCGCGAGCAAACCGGCCCAGCGACCGCCCCGTACCCGGTTCAGGCGGTGCTCCAGCCCATCGGCCAGTCGGCCGAACAGCACCAATGGGTGCCCGCGCCGCGGTTCGCCAAGACTACAGTCCAGCAGCAGGGCAAGCAGACAGGTCAATGCGGTCATGATGCCCGCATCATGACCGCAGGCCGGCATGCTGTGAACCGCCAGTCTGTCGGTTGACAGGCGACCGGACGCGTCGGAGCATCTGCGCTTTCCACAGTCGCGAGGTTATCTCATGGCGGTCGCGAGCCCCTGGTCCGGCCCATTGCCGCGCCCGGATCAACGCATTGCCGAAGCCGCCAGGGCCCGTCAGGACAGCCTGACAAAACCGCCCGGCTCCTTGGGCCGACTGGAGACGCTGGCCGTTCGCCTGGCGGCGCAGCAGGGACGCCTTCGACCCGCCGTGGACCAGGTCTGGATCAGCGTGTTTGCAGCGGATCACGGTGTCTGTGCCGAGGGCGTATCAGCCTTTCCACAGGAAGTGACCGCGCAGATGATCCGGAATTTTTCCCACGGCGGCGGCGCAATCAATGTACTGGCCCGGACATGGAACTGCGCGCTGGAGGTGGTGGACCTGGGCACGACCACTGCTCTGCCTGGCCTGCCCGGCGTGGAGACCGCGCGGATCGCGGCCGGCACGGCGAATCTGGCGCGTCAGCCCGCGATGAGCGCCGAGCAATGCCAGCAGGCCATGCAGCATGGTGCGGCGGCGGCGGATCGGGCGGCCGGCGCCGGCTCGGAGCTTTTCATTGGCGGCGAAATGGGCATCGGCAATACCACCAGCGCTGCGGCAGTGGCCTGTGCGCTGCTGGCGGCGGATCCGGCAGACTTGAGCGGCCGCGGCACCGGCGTTGACGATGCGGGGCTGGCGCGAAAAAGGCGCGCAATCGCAGCCGGTCTCGCGCGCCACGGCGCATCGCGGGAGCCGCTGGCCGTGCTCGCTTCCCTGGGTGGCTTCGAGATCGCCGCTCTGGCCGGTGCCATGTTGCGGGCGGCGGGGCACCGCATACCGGTCCTGGTCGACGGCTTTATCGCCACAACAGCGGCCCTGGCAGCCCTGCGCCTGAATCCCGGTTTGAGGGAGTGGCTGCATTTCAGTCACCGCTCCAGCGAAGCGGGCCATGCCCGCCTGCTGGACGCACTGGATGCAGAGCCGCTGCTGGACCTGGACATGCGGCTCGGTGAAGGCAGCGGCGCGGCGGTGACCCTGCCCCTGCTTCGGGCTGCCTGTGCGCTGCATAATGAGATGGCCACGTTCGCCGAGGCGGACGTGGCCAAAGAGTAAGGAACGAGGACGGATGGCCTATCCAAGCAACGACGAGACGCCGACCTGGATCGACCTGCTGCGGCATGGCGAACCGGAGGGTGGGCGGCGCTACCGGGGACAGCAGGACGATCCGCTGAGCGGCCGGGGCTGGCAACAGATGCGGCGGGCCGTCCAGCAGGACGATCACTGGGACAGCATCATCAGTTCGCCACTGCGGCGTTGCCGGGCCTTTGCCGAGGAACTGAGTGCGGCCCGGGATATCCCGCTGCACATTGAGCCGGACTTCGCCGAGATCCATTTCGGCGACTGGGAAGGCCGGACCATGGAGCAGATCGCCGAGACCGAAGCCGACGCCCTAGCCGCATTCTGGGCGGACGGACTGAACAACCCGCCACCGGGTGGCGAAAACGTCGGCGCCTTCGGCCGGCGCGTCGCAGCCGCCTGGGATCGATGGATCGAACGCCTGCGCGGCCAGCGCATCCTGCTGGTCTGCCATGGCGGGGTGATCCGCATGACCATGGCCCATGTGCTGGAAACGCCGCCGCAGACGATGATGGCCAGGCTGCAGGTGCCCTACGCCTGCCGTAGCCGGATCCGGGTCGATGACACGCCCCATGGGCGACTGCGCTGCCTGCTGATGCATGGCGGTCCCGAGTGAGCGCCCGGCGCGAGTTCGGTATCGCACTGGCCCTGCTGAGCCGTCTGCCGGTGCGACTCCCGGGCATCATCACCGCCTCAGAACAGGCACGATCGGTGCTCTGGTATCCGGTGGTCGGTCTGCTGCTGGGCCTGGCGCTTGCGCTTTCCGCCCTGCCGTTACAGGCCATCGGCGTTGATCCGCTGGTGACCGCCGCCGTCCTGGTTACGCTATGGGTCTGGTTCACTGGCGCCCTGCACCTCGACGGGCTGGCGGACACCGCCGATGCCTGGCTAGGCAGCCAGGGTGAACGGGAACGTGCACTGGACATCATGCGGGATCCAGCCTGCGGTCCGGCCGGTGCCGCGGCGATCGTGCTGGCGCTGCTACTGAAGGTGGTGCTGCTTTCCGCAATGCTGGGTTACGGCTGGTACGCGCTTGTCGTTTTGCCCGTGGTTCCGGTCATCGCACGTGCGGCCTGCACCGGCCTGTTCCTGTCGCTGCCGTACCTTCGCCCCGGTGGTCTCGGTGCGGCCGCTGGCGAGGCGCCGCCACATCATCCGGGACGCGGCGTGCTGCTGGTCTGTGCCGCGCTCTGCGCGCTTGTCGCCGGCTTTGCCGGCATCGCAATGATTATCTCGGCACTTGCAACATTCCTGCTGTTCGGGCGCTATCTGCAGGGCTGGCTCGGCGGCTTCACCGGGGATGCCGCCGGTGCGCTCACCGAGATCACCGAATGCGTTGCACTGCTGGCGGCGGTCCTAGTCCTCACCGGCATGCAGTGAATCACCGCTGGGCGGATCACCCTTCACCGCCAGCAACCTGCCGGCCACCGCCAGATAGACCTGCCGGCAGCGGGAGGCAACGCGCTGGTTAAGTCGCCCCAGTTCGTCGGCATAACGACGTGCCAGATCGTTCGTTTCAATCCCGCCCAGCCCAACTTCATTGCTGACGATGATGACCGGACCGGAATACGCCTCCAGGGCTTCGCAGAAATCGTCGAATGACGAATCGAGCTCCCTGGTCTCCTTGCCACCATCAGACCCGAGCAGATTGCTCAGCCAGAGGCTCAGGCAATCGACCAGCAGACAATCCCCACTGCCAGCCGCGTCCCGCACTGCCTCGGCCAGCTTCGTCGGCTCCTCGATCACGGTCCAGTCGTCCGGACGATCGGCCCGATGGCGCGCGATCCGGGCTTCCATTTCCTCGTCCTCGGCAGTCGCCGTGGCAATGACACGAACGGTCTGACCGGAACGACTGGCCAGTCGCTGTGCCCAGGCGGATTTGCCGGAGCGCACGCCACCTAGCAGCAGACTGGCACCGGCCTCGGGCGGCGCTGCCTCCTCAGTTTCGCTGGTGTTGTCATCCGCAGCGGACTGCTCCGAATCGGAACGCGCGCCCCACCAGGAAGCAGCGTCGAAGCAGGGACAGGCCTTGTCACTGAAGTCCCGATGCCCCCTGACCCTGGCGTCGGGATACCGCTCGCTGATCTCGCCGACCAGCTGCTCCAGCGCCCGCCATTGCGCGGCCGTGTAATTGCAATCGTCGCCACCATCCGGCCCACGACCACCGACCAGGCAGACACCGATCGAATTGGCATTGTGGCCGGCGACGTGGGCACCGGTTTCGGATTCGTCCCGTCCCGCCTCAACGCTTCCATCCCGGCGTATGACCCAATGATAACCAATGTCCCGCCAGCCATTGCCGTTGACATGCCAGTCACGGATTTCCTCGACGCCGACATCCATATCGGGCGGGGTGTCTGCGGCGTGAATGATGATGTATTCGATGCTGCGCATTCCTGGGCCTCTCGGAGAATAACGCGAAAGCTACCGCGAACGCGGGAACGGATCGGTGCATCCCTACTCAGCGGCGAGTTCGAGTTCGATGCGATCCCCAACCTCGATAATTTCGCCGGCGGCCGGACGCTGTGCCTCGATGCCGGTCTTCCCGTCCGGTTCCTCTATGGTTTTACCGTCTCGCAGAAAGGCAATGCGCAGTCCGAGACTAACGGCGATTTCACGAGCTTTCCGCACCGTCATGTCAACGAATGCCGGAACCGCGCGCAGGCTCTCCGAACCGCTCGGCGGCGGCACCGGGACGATCTTGAAGCTCAGGGTCGCAGCCACATTGGCTGAATAGCTGTAGCGATTGGAGACCGAAGCGTTGACCGGCGTGGCATAGAGCGTCAAAGGCCTGCTCGGTACCCTGGCCGAAAACCCCGGCAACTGGGGAATCCGGTTAGCCGATTCGCCGGGCCCACCGTTGCCGGTCTTGCCGCCACCGAGATTCAGCGACACCTTCACCTCGCCGGTGGTCTCGGGCAGCGCATAAAACGTCGGCTGATAGCCGATCTGCCGCAAAAGCTCCAGCGCCTCACCGTCACCGCCACCATAAATTTCCAGCGTCTGTGCCAGTGATGCCTGATCGAGCTCGCGCTGGGCATCGGCGACACCCTCGCCAACAGCGGAAATGACCTTGCCGAGCGGCGAGGCCACGACATCATCGACCAGGGTATCGAAACGTCTGGGCATGAAACGTCTCCTCAGTTTTGGGCGAACACGACGATTACCGAGGCACCGGAAACCACCCGTGCGTCCCTGGACGGCGTCTGCTTGAAGGCCTGACCCGCGCCCACATCGCGGTCACCACGTGCCTCGTAGGCCACCTCAAGACGCAGCCCCTGAGCCTTTGCCAGGCGGCGTGCCGCAGTTTCCGTCAGACCGGAGAAGTCCGGGACGGCGACACGTGCCCCGGCTTCGTCCTCGCCCATGGGCTGGAACTCGAAGGTCATATCGGCGAGGGCGCCCGAGGCAACCCGGGGGAAATCGGCCAGATTCGGCATGAACAGCTTGTTACCACCATCGCCGACCAAGGTCTTCACCGACAGCGAAACCTTGCCGAGCCGATAGGGAATACCGTCCTCGGCCAGGTGCCGCCGGGCCTGCTGAAGCTGGCGGCCGATGTTGGCGTACAGGCTTTCGACCTCGATCTCGCCGCCTATCTGATCGCGCAGGGTCCTGACCTCATCCTTCGCGCCGGCCAACTCCTCCCGGTGCTTGTCCCGGTCCAGCTCAAGCTCGCCAAGCTGCTCACGAAGACTGGCGATCTGGTCATCACGAAGACGCAAATCCGCCTGCAGCCGGACCACGTCCTTCATATAGGTTTCATCGATAATCTGCCCGATGCGCTCGCTGGAAACGGCCTCGATCGGGTCGAACCCGGGGCCAACATCCGGCCTCCTGGGCTCATCGTCCCCATCGCTATCGTCGTCCTCGGGCTCCTCCGGAGCCTCGAGCTCGACGTCACCGTAATCCACGGCAAGGCGTCCGTCCCGCGGATTGAAATTGATCTCGGGGTCACCGGTCACCACCCGCGTTTGCTCGCCGACACGTATGCGCAAACGCAGGTTCGGGGGCTCACGCAGATCCGGAATGTCGCCCTCAACAATGAACCGCCCGTCACGGTCGCTTCGTGTTTCGCCAATGGACGCGACGCCACGGGTCTCGCGCGCCTGCATTTCAACAGCGATCACGGCACCCCGGGCTGGATCGCCTCCTGCGGTAAGAATTCTGCCTCGAATCCGAGCCTGCATGGTTTAAACCGTCACGGTCAGGTTGGTAGACACGGCACCGACGTTGATTGCCACAACAAAGGTGGCGTCCCTGGGTTCTGCCGGCGAGAATGTCAGCCTGTTACGGGCGACCCCATCATCATCGGTGGCAACCACACCGGAGGCCAGCTTCGTGGCCGGCTTTTTCTCCTCGATATCGATACCATCCGCCTTGCTCAGGGCCTTGCCGGCCGCGAGGTCCAGATTGAACTCGACGTCGACATCATCAAGCCTCTCCCCTGCACTGTTGCTCACAACCACCTCGATGTGATGCTCCCGGGCACCATCCCCCTTCGTCGCACTCGCCTGCAAGCGAACAAGGGGCATTCCCTCACCGGGGGGCACGGACACAAAACGGCCAGACAATGTGCTGGTCACTTCCAGACTAGAGGTTTCATCGGCGGGCAACTGCAACAGGTTGGTATTGAATCGCAATTCGGCTGGTTTGGGCCGTCGAAGCGACGCCAGGCGCACCTGCGGCATGGATGCCTCGGCGGACTCGTCGTCCGCCTTGCTGGTTTCGGCGACGACCTTGATCGCGAAATCCAGGTAAGGCAGATGGTAAGTGCTGCTGGGCCGGCCAAACGCGTCGATGGGAGGCACCTCGTTGAGGGCCTCCTGGGCCTCGCGCAGGCCATCCGCCATGGCGACAAGAATTTCCTCAAGGGTCCCAGCCACCTGCCGGTGCGGCGCACTCATCGCTAATGCATCTCCTCTTGGCGTCTTTGCCACAGCCGCTCCAGGGCGCGCTGGCGGCGTCTTTCGTCGTTTCGCTCGGTTTCGCGTTCCGCCTTTCGACGCGCAGCGGCGGTGGCTCGCTGACGTGCCGTACGGGCTCCAAGTTCGTCCACGCTGCCGACGCTGACTGCCAGTATTCGCTCGGCGCGCCGAGCGAGCATTGACGCCGTGTCGCCAAACTCCCTGACCCGATCCCGGGCCCTTGCCCAGGCGTCGCTGCCCTGCTCCAGGCGTTTCCGCCCTGTCGACAGAATTTGCGTGGCGCGGCCGAGCCGCTGTTCCAGCTCATCGGGCAACTCAACTCCCACCTCCCCGAGTTTCCGGCGACGGCGTTCCAGCTGACGTCCCTCGGCATTGGCACGGAGCACTCTCTGGCGCCCGCGATCAACCCGTTCATCCAGACGCTGGAGCACCTGACTCCCGCGATCCGCGTTGTCCGCCAGACGAGCGGCACCGTCGGTCAGCCGTTCACCGGGAAGGTCCGGCGCCGAACGCGCATCGTTGGTGGTGTCGAATCGTGGCTCCCGCCGGGCCGACTCAACCTCCTCGCGCCGTTTTCGGATGGCATCCCGTTGCCGTTCGCGCCGCTCCTCCCAGGCATTGTCGGCGCGCCGGCGTTCCGCCAGCGGCGTCACCGGAAAACGTGGTGCGTCGCGTTGCTCATGCTCCGAGGTTTGCCCGCTCAGACGCTGCATGCGGGTTTCCAGCGCCTGCCGCTCTTCCATCAACTGCGCAAGCCTCGGTGATACCCGGGCCGGATCCGTCACCTCGGGTGCGGCCGACTCCTCAGCCGGCGGCTCGTCATCGAAATCGCGCCAGTGCCGGGGTGCCATCAGCTGTCCTGGGCATCAATCATCTGGCGGATACGTTCCTCCAGCAGCGCCGGAGCCGGCAGCGGCACCAGTTTGGTGCGCATCACCGAACTGCCCTCGGCCGCGTACTGGTACTTGCTCGAGTAGCTGGCGCTGACCGCCGAGGCGCGGATACCGCCCGCGGCGAAAATCGGCAGCGAGATCCCTCCACCACCGGCTGAAAGGCGGGCACTACGACGACTCTGCTCGGTTTCCCGCGACATCGAAATCGAGAGCTTCAGCTCGATCACCGTGTCCACGAACTGGTAGAAGGTCGGCGTAAACCCGAGTTCAAGCAGCGTATAGGACTGGCCGTCGGAAAACTCGACACGCCGGGAGCCGGCATCGCTGCTCGATGTCGTGGTCGCGTTCTCGTCGTCCAGCTCGACGTCTTCGCCCGCCATCATGCGGGCGATCTTGAGTGACACCATGTCCAGCTCAAGCTGCGCCTCGGCAATCCCAACGCCCAGGTTGCGTACCAGCATCGGGAACGGTGCGTTCAGGAGATCCGTTGCCACTGTCATCGCCTGCCTCCTTCTGTGCCGGCACGTTCCAAGTGTGTGCGGTGGCGCATCAATCCTTTTCCCGGGCCGCCAGGTGCCGACGCTCGGCCTCGATCATCATCTGCACACGTTCCTCCAGCGCCGCAGGAGGAGGAACAGGAACCAGCTTGGTACGCAACAGACTGGAGCCCTCGGCGGAATAGGAGTACTTGGAGGAATAGCTGGCGTCGACCTGGGTCGTCTCGACGGTACTGCTGCGTGAGGAGGAGCCGCCGGAGAACAGCTGGCGAAGCCCGCGATGCCCACCCTCGGAATCGGACTCCTCGGTGGTCTCCGTCTCCGATTCATCCTCGGTGATGGACTCGGTCATCTTGATTGCGATCTTGACCTCGATGATGGTGTCAACGAACTGATAGAAGGTCGGCGAGAAGCCAAGCTCCAGCATCGACACCAGACTTGGAATCCGCACCTCCTCATCCTGATCGCTGCCCCCGTTGGCCGCCTCATCAAGCATCTCCCGCTGCAGCTTTTCGACCCCCGTGGCCGAATCGGGGATGGTATCCCGCAGCGCGGCCGCCTGACTTCGGGTCATGAATTCATGACCGAAGAAAACCCGTGTATCCCGTGTGCTGGTCTTCGGGTTGCGATTGAACAAGGAAGAGCGGGTCTGCACGGTTTGTCGTCCGCCCATCATCTCGGCGACTTTCATCGAGCCCTCATCCAGCTTGATCTGGGCATCGGAGATGGCGAACGCCATCTCGCGAATCATGTCCCCCATCGGCACGTTCAGCAGGTCGCGACCTATTGTCATGTCGACTCTCCCCGTCAGTCGTTGGCAGGATAGCTACCGCGGCGCGGCTCCGGTCCGGCTGTTGCGCCTGAAACCGACTATTCCTCCGTGGATTCCAGATTCCGGCGCAGCACTTCGGTGAACGCCTCCGGTGGCGGCAAGGACACCAGCCGCGCCGAAATCGAACTTGTGCCCTCGCTGGACACCGAGAACTTGCGTGCATACGAGACATCGACGCTCGCAGAGAAAAACCCGACGCCGCCGACCACGCCGCCCTCGGCACCGGCATCGATTCCGGTCTGGCGCGTTTCCGCCATCGAGAACGACAATTTTGCCTCCACCAGGGCCTCGGTGAAGGCGTAAAAACTGGGCGTGAACCCAAGCGAAAGCAGGGTGTAGTCGCCGTCACCAAACTCCACCTTGGTGGCAGCCATTTCCCGCGCGATGGCGATGGAGTTGCCGTCAAGCTCGGCCTGCGCCTGGGCAATCGACGCGCCCAGGCGCTCGATGACGCGCGGCAGCGGCGCGTTCAGCAGTGACCGTGTGACTTCGGGTGCCTTGCTCACCAGGTCAGTCCTTCAGAAACTCGCGCATGGTGTCGAGAAACTCCGGAGGTGCGGGCACCGAAACCAGACGCGCGGTGATTGAGGAATTGCCAGTGACATCCAGCTCGAACTGCCGCGAATAGCGCACGTCCACCGAGGCACCGACCGCGACCGTCCGGTTGCCGCTGCGCTGCTGCACCTTGCGCTCGCTGCTGGTCCGGCTGAACTGCTCCTTGACCGTCACACCCTCGCTGGAACTCATCTGGATATCCGATTTCGAGCTGGTGACCAGATGTAGCTGGATGGCATCGGAGGCCGGAGCCAGGTGGCAGACCCGACCGCGTGCGTTGGCAACGACAGCGAGGTCGTCCTCGTCATTGACCTTCGTGGCAAGGTTGGCGGCGAAGGCCTCCGGCGAATTGTCCTCGGCATCGCCGACGCTATCCCCGGACAAGGAAATCGATTCACCCTCGATGGTGACGGTATCACCGTCGAGATCACTCAGCGACCTGGCAGCGAACAACCCCAACCAGCCATTGCCATCGGAGCCGTCCTTGCGATCCGGCGAGACATCAGCGATTGCGTCGTCCTTTGATTCCACCAGGATGTAGGCGGCCTCGTCATCCGCCGGCGCAATCTCGACCACCCGATCCGGTTGATGGTCGGTCGGATTACCCTGCTCGACGGCACGGGCCTCGCCCTCACCGTCGCTGTTGATCCGGTTGTCCCCGAGGTCCGGGCCGAAGGCGCGGATTACCTCCTCCACAGCCTCGGCCCGCTGCCTGGAGAGATCCAGGTTGTAGGACTGCTTGTATTCCTTGCTCCAGTCCTCGTGGCCGGTGCGGTCGGCATGGCCGAGCAGTTGCAGATTCAGCGCCGGTACCTGTTTGAGCAACCACGCCACATTATCGAGCATGGAATGCTCGTCGGCGGGAACATCAGCTCCGTCCAGCTTGAACTCGACCGACAACCAGGTTTTCCCCGGCGGCAGCACCAGGGCCTTGTAGCCGGACAGGTTTTCGATCGCCTCGCCCACCGCATCGGCAAAGGCCGCCAGATCGTCCTTCGCCGACACCGTGACCTCGTTCTCGCCGTCGAGCTTGATCGTGGTTTCCTCGTTGGCATCGAGCCGGATCAGGCCGCCTGGGTGGTCACGGGCGACGAAAGCGACCGTGTTCCTGCCGATGGCAACGCGGTCAGGATCGGCCTCGGATTCAATCGACAATTCGCTGGGCTTGCGGATCACCTGCACCGCATCGACCAGCCCCCCGGAGCGAAGCTGCTCGGCGAGATCGCTGGCCCGGTCCATGAAACCGTCGTCGGCGTCCGACTGATAGCTGCTGCCGTTGATCTCCAGACGTCCGGCGGACGCGTTCTCCAGCTCGATATCCGCAGTTCGCAGTGCGCTTTCGGTGCGCGAGCCCGAGGCCGTTTCCGTGCTGCTGCTCGACGCCGCCTCGGCACTCGAATCGGTTTGACCGAAGGCGCCGGTAATCCCCAGATCGAAGCCGGTTTCCTTCTCCACCTTCAAGCGAATGTTCAGCGAGCAGGACAGATCCGCATGCTGGTAATGGTAAAAGGCCGGACTGAAGCCGAGTTCCATCAGGGACTTGCCTCCGAGGCCGTCAAGACGCTCGGTAAAGGAATCCAGCTGCTCGATGGAATTGCGATCAAGATCCTGCTGCGCCTCGGCAATACCGCGCCCGAGAGAGGCGATGAAATCCGCGACACTGGCATCGGCCAGCACCTCGCCCGGCGTCATGTCATCGTAATCCGCCATGCCTACCTCCTGCTCAAACCAGCCCTGCCGCCGCCGTCTCCCCACCGCCGGGCAGCGGAATCGCCCGATCGGGATCGACCCGTTCGCGGGTCACGACGAAATAGCCGTGGCGACGCTGTGCATCGGTCAGGTGCCGATCACTGACCGTCATGCCCCGGTCGAGCCAACCCAGCACCTGCGCCGCCAGTGGCAGTCCCCGCGGACCGGCAAGAGCAAGCGCCCGACGCAGGCTGGCGCGTGCCGCATCGACCTCACCCGCCTTCAACTGGACCACACCAAGCCGCTCCAGGATGGAGCCGTGATCCAACGCGAACAGCGCACCCTGTCTGTCCAGGGCCTGATAATGGCGATCAGCGTCCTCGCAATAACGCTGCACGCCGTCGTAGGACCCGGTCGCCTCCAGGCTTTCCATGACGCACTGGGTGTAATGCCGGAAAAAGACTTCCGGGGCCCCGGAATCAACCGCCATGCGCAAGGCCTGCTGGTAGTGCCGCAAGGCCTCGTCGTGGGCACCATCCAGGGCATACAGCTTGCCCTGCTCGGCGACACCGAGATGGAGTGCCGCATGCCGCTGCGTGACATCGCTCATGCAACCTCCCGTTCCAGTTCAACCGCGCAGCCCGCGCCCCGGAGGCTGCGTGACAGCAACTGGGCCTGAAGCGCCGGAAAGCTGCCGTTCGCGTCCACCGGTCCGCCGCCCGGCACCGAGGCCGCGTCGCAGATCCCGAGACGCTCCAGCAGGCCCGGCAGGTCGACCTCCGAAGGCGCCTGGATGCGACGTAAACGGAACTGATCCAATGTGGTCAGCCGGGCCCTTGCCCGGAATCCGTGCTGCGCCAGGGCGTCGAGCCGATCGGCCAGCTCCGACCAGCTCACGTTGTCCGCGATCACCACGGGTAACGCAGCCAGCACGCGGCCGGCGACCCGGGGGGGCACATCCGACAGGGCAACCAGCTGCTCGGCAGCCGCATCCGTTGCCGGCGCCTCGAGTAGTTCGATTTCGAACTGCGTAAACACCTGATCGATGATCGGCAAACGGCTCCGCGCGGCATGCTGCCGCACCAGTGACCCCGCGGAATCGGCAGTCAGGTTCGTGGCGAGCACACCCGCAACACCGGCCGGGACCGGTTCGCAGACGCGGAGCAGCTGCTGCCGCTGCGGCTCCGGCAGGCCGGCGTCCGCCAGGCAATACCGGGCCTCGCTCCGCAGCGAACGGACCACACGCACCGGTAGCGTCAACAGTTCGGCCTCGAGGCGTTCTGCGGTCACCCCCGAGACCTGACCCAGGATCAGGCCAGGCGGCGTCAAAATGAGTTCCAGGGCGTGCCGCGAGTCGGTTCCAAGGAAAGCTGCGAGCCGCTCGGCGATTTCCGGAAGGTGTGTGACGTCCAGCGGGAGGAGCGCCAGATCGAACAATTCGGGAGCCGGCGGTGGTGGCAACGTCGCGTCCTCGACGGTGACCACCAGGCCGGCGTCGTGCAGCAGGCTTGCAAGCGACTCTGCCAGCGCGGGCTCCAGGTCATCGACCAGGACGGAAGGTGCCCGGTAGAGCACCTTTGCGATCCGTTCAGGGGCCAACCCCAGCCCCTTGGCGAGGGCTCCCGCCATCGCAGGGCGGGCGCTTCCCACCGAATCAATCCGTATGCGTTGCCTTGCCGGCACTCCCTGCCCCCGGTTGCAGCCGTTACCGAATATGCACGGGAAAGCTGCTTATCACAGTGAATGTCATTAATCTGACTCTAGAGGCCGGTTCTGCAGTGTCAAAATTCAGTCGGTCATTTTGTGAGGTGTTTCATGTTTTTGAAAATCTTTGTCGCGATTCTTGCCATTCTCCCCTTGACAGGCGTCGCGGGTGCGGACGACGCGCTGCGGTCGGCGGTGAATAATGATGCACGTCCAGCCGAGGAGCGGGCCCGGGACGTCTACCGCAACCCCTACGAGACACTGCGCTTTTTCGGCATCGAGGCCGATCAGACGGTGGTCGAGCTGTTTCCCGGCAATGGCTGGTACACAGCGATCCTGAAGCCGTACCTGGCCGAACACGGCCGTTTTGTTGCCGCTCACTTCAGCCTGCAGCGGGATCCGCTGCCGCCGTTCTACGAACGCGTGCTCGACGGCTACAAGGAGCGGTTCCCGGATGCCGAAATCGCGCCGTTCAATCCGCCGGAGCAAGCCGAGGCGGTGGCGCTCGGGGAAGCGGACCGTGTCCTGACATTCCGCAACATCCACTCCTGGCTCAGGGACGGCCAGCTGGACGATGTCTTCGCCGCGGCCCACACCATGCTGCGCCCGGGCGGCGTATTCGGGGTGGTCGGTCACCGGCTGCCGGAAGATTGCGAACAGGACCCGGAGGCCGCCAGTGGTTACGTCAAGGAAAGCCTGGTCATTGCGACTGCGGAGGCCGCCGGGTTCCGGCTTGCCGAGCGATCGGAGATCAACGCCAACCCCGAGGATACCGCCGACCATCCGGATGGCGTCTGGATGCTGCCGCCGCAGTCGCGCGTACCGGATGACGCGGATGCCGATCACTTTGCGGCGATCGGAGAAAGCGATCGCTTCACGCTGAAATTCGTGCGCGACTGAACGGCACCGGCATCAATGCCGAGACAACGATGGATCGACAACCTCCAAGTCCCGCAAGACGGTTGCAAGCTGCTGTTTTCACTGATCTGAAAATTTCACCTTCGAGAGCTTGAAAAGCCCCGCATCGCCCCTATTTTCCGGTTTGAGATGAAGACAAACCGGCATGGGCCGGACATCGTTCAGGAGGTGAATGACCATGTTTCGTGATCTCTGGCGGGCAAACGATCCGCTGTTCGGTGATCTGGGCCGTCTGCTTCGCATGATGGACAGCAACTGGGACAACGTGGGCAGCGCCGATCTCCGCTCGGCACCCCGCGGCAGCTTCCCGTTGCTGAACGTCGGCGAAACCGACGAAGCGTACAACGTCTATGTGTTCGCTCCCGGTGTCGAGGAGCAGGACATTGAAATCAGCGTTCAGGACAACGTGCTGATGCTCAGTGGCAAACGGGCCGATCCGGCCGACGACGAGAAAGCGGCGGGCCGCAACTGGTATCGCCGGGAACGGTTCAGCGGCGAGTTCAATCGGGCGATTACGTTGCCCGACGGCGTTGATGCAGACCGGGTCAAGGCAAGCCTGAAAAACGGCGTGCTGACCATCAGTCTGCACAAGCGCGCCGAAATTCAGCCGCGTCGTATCGATATCCAGGCTGCCTGAACGTGGGGAGGTGATTGATCATGAGTGAAGTACAGCGTGTCGAAAACCGTGAACTGCAGCCGGAACGGGCTGCCAATCAGGCGGCCGAACAGGGCTGGCGGGATCGCGCCATTGTGCCGCCTGTGGATATTTTCGAGCAGGATGATGCGGTAACGATCCTGGCGGATATGCCCGGCGTGACGCCGGAATCACTGGGGGTTGAGGTCAAGGATCATACCCTGTCCATCGAGGGCGAGATTGCCGTGCAGATGCCGGAGGGCGTGTCAGCGCGCTACGCCGACCTGCGGGGCAGTCGCTACGCCCGTTATTTCACGCTGGGCGACGAAATCGACACCGATGGCATCGAGGGAACGATTCACCACGGTGTGCTGAACGTCCGCCTGCCGAAACGCGACACCCACCGGAAACGCCGCATCGAAATCCAGGCCACCTGATCCGGGCTGGCCATGGATGACTGAACGGGCGCCGTCGAGGCGCCCGTTTTTTTCTAATCGTGGGGACGCCGCCGGCCCGTCAGCGCGCGGTCAGGCTGAGAAAGTTGCCCCGGTAGCGATCCAGGCGGGACTGCACGGACTGCCGTTGCCCGGGTGTCAGCGTCGCCAGCAAGGTGCGGCTGCACTCCTGCCAGAGGGCACGCGTCTCGGCGCGGGCGGATTCCAGCACCTCACCCCGGGCCGCATCGTTGAGCCACCAGTCGTGCAGGAACTGTTCGACGGCCTGCTGCTCGGGTGCACCATCCAGCAGGGTCAACAAGGCCTGCTCGCGCTCGGCCCGCCACCTGAGCCAGTCGTCAGTGACGTCCGGCAAACGCCGGCCGCAACGTTCCAGGTGTGCCCGCTGTCCCTGCCCCAGGGCACCGGTCCAGCCCTCCACGCGCTCCAGCGTCCGATCGGCGCGCTCTGGCTGCCGTTCCTCGGCGTATTCCTCCCGACCGTCCGCCAGCCGCTCGGCGAGGTCCTGCCGTTGCTCCGCATCCAGGTCCCTTAGGGTTCGCGCGGCAAGGGGAATCAGGTCTGCTGCCTTGCGCCGCAACAAAGCCTCGCCATCATCGAACAGCATCGCAATGGCATCGTCGCTCGGATCTGCCTGCGCCAGCACGAATTCCATTTGCTCGAGCCAGGCAATCAGCTCCGGCAGGCGCCGTGCGCGGTGAAACTCGCGGTAGCTGCGGAGCTCTTCACGCAATGCCAGACGCTGGTCCCGATCGAGATCCAGGTAGTTCGCGATCTGGCGGGCGCCAAGCCAGTCGGCATGCTCATAGACCAGTTCCACCCGACTGCAGGCGGTCAGCACCAAGACCAACAGGCAAACGAGCGCGGCCGGGCGCCAGGTCATATCGGGATCCTCATTGCAGCTGATGCTCTGACCAATCCGGTGGCAACGTGTTCGCGGCGACGCCGCCTGATTGTGCGATGCAGGACGTGACCGGGCCGATACCCAACCCGGCTCCGCAAGTGCAGTCGAAAATCCGGCGTGGGTCTGCCGGGCCGGAACGGGTAGGATGCTCACAGCCGCTGAAATGTTCGAATTCCGTTCGAAGGAGGAATCGCCATGCGACCGATGGAACGCGCAATCCCGGCCACGCTGCTTCGGGGCGATGGCATAGGCCCCGAGATCATGGACGCATCACTGGATGTGCTGGATGCCCTTGGCGCACGCTTTGACTGGGACGACCAGCAGGCCGGGGCCGGTGCCTACGAACAGACCGGGGACCCTCTGCCGCAGGCCACGCTGGACAGCATCCGCAAGACACGGCTGGCGCTAAAGGGTCCGCTGGCCACGCCGGTCGGCAGCGGTTTCCGCTCCGTCAATGTACGGCTGCGGGAGGCCTTCAAGCTGTTCGCCAACCTTCGCCCGGCACACACTTATGTGCATGGCGGCCGCTTCGAGAATGTCGACATCATTCTTGTGCGTGAAAACACCGAAGGCTTCTATGTCGGTTTTGAGCATTACATTCCGGTGGGCGACGACCCGCGAGCCGTAGCCGAGGGCACCGGGTTCAATACCCGGGAGGGTTGCCGGCGGATCGCCGAGTGGACCTTCGAGTATGCGCTGGAGCAGGGGCGCAAGAAGGTCACGATCGTGCACAAGGCCAACATCCTGAAGGTGCTCACTGGTTTGTTCCTGGATACCGCGATGGAGGTGGCCGAACGCTATCGGGGCAAGATCGAGGTCGAGGACAAGATCGTCGACAATTGCGCAATGCAATTGGTCCTGAACCCGTCCCAGTTCGACGTGATCCTCACCACCAATCTTTTCGGCGACATCCTGTCGGATGAGGTCGCCGGCCTGGTAGGTGGATTGGGGATGGCGCCTGGCGGCAATATCGGCGCAGATGCGGCCATTTTCGAAGCAGTTCACGGCTCTGCGCCGGATATCGCCGGCAAGGGCATTGCCAACCCCTCGGCTGTGCTGCTTGCCGCGGCAATGATGCTCGACCACATCGGCGAACAGCAACGGGCGGATGTGCTGCGGGACGCGATTGAACGTGTCATCGACGATGAGGGTGTCCGCACCGGAGATCTGGGCGGTTCGGCCAGCACACGCGAATACACCGACGCCATCATCCGTCGGGTCCGGAACACCTGATCCGCGCATCGGAAGCAGGAGCACAACCATGACCCGTTCCACACCGGATCGCCTGTTCGTCGCCGTAGATGGCTCCGAAGGGGGCAAACGCGCCGCCGCTTACGGGGGCCAGCTGGCCAGACGGCTGGGGGTACCGCTGACCCTGCTATTCGCGCTGCCCGATGATCCGCTGGAAATGTTCGGCATGTCCGACGAGGGGTCGGTGCGCTATTTTCAGCCCGAGGCCTTCGAACAACTGCGCCAAGAAGTGGCGCGGGCGGCCTTCGACGGCGCCCGCCAAGCCCTGGGGGAAACTGATCTGGTCATCGACGAGGAGATTCTCACCGGCAAGCCCGGCGCTGCTCTGGTGGCGCGGGTTGCCGGGCAGACGGATGGCCTGATTGTGATGGGGCGTCGGGGCCTGTCCCGTGCCGGAGAACTGTTGATGGGCAGCGTCACCCAACGGGTCCTGCACCACGCGGACTGCCCGGTCCTGGTGGTGCACTGAGCGCCACCACCGGCGGCGCCTTCAGTACCCGATTGCGGCCCCGTCACCCCGGGGATCGGCTCCCCCCTCCAGCAGGCCGGACTCCGGATCGATGCGGATCGCCTGGGCATGCCCCATGTTGTCGTTCCAGTCCTCCACCGGCTTCACCGGCTGGCCACGGCGCTTGAGCTCGTTGACCACCAGGTCACTGATTCGGCCCTCCAGGGCAAGATCCTGGACCTTGGTCCCCCAGGTCCGCCCCATCAACCAGCGCGGCGCCTCGATGGCCTGCTGCACGTCGTAGCCGAAGTCCACGATCCGCGACACCATCGCGGCATGGGTCTGGGGCTGGCCTTCACCCCCCATGGAGCCATACACAAGATAGGGACGGCCCTCGCGGTACAGCATGGCTGGAATCAGGGTATGGAAGGTGCGCTTGCCGGGTGCCAGAGCGTTCGGGTGCGCGGGATCCAGGGAGAAAAACGAGCCGCGATTCTGCAGGATGATGCCAGTATCCCCCGCTATCTCCACGCTGCCGAAATCGTGATAGATGGACTGGATCACGGAGACCGCCAAGCCCTCATCGTCCACCGCGCAGAAATAACAGGTGTCGCCTCCGGGATCGGCGTTTGCCCCGGAATACCCTTCGGGAACGATCCCAGGCGCCACCTCCTCCATCACCATGGCCCGTTCCGGATCAATCAGTTGCCGCCGTTGCTCGGCATAGCCCTTGTCAAGCAGACGGTCCAGGGGAATGTCCAGGAAGCGGGGGTCCGTGAGCCAGGCATTGCGATCGGCAAAGGCCAGCTTCACCGACTCGGCCAGATGGTGCAGATAATCCGCCGAGGCGTCGCCGAATCCCCGCAGGTCGAAGCCCTCCATCAGGTTCAGTATCTGCAGGGCCGCGAACCCCTGGGTATTGGGCGGAAACTCGTAAGCAGTAAAGCCACGGTAATCCACGGAAATGGGCTCGACCCAGTCGGCCCGGAAGGCGGCAAAGTCCCGCGCGCGCAAGGGTGACCCCTTCCCGGCCAGGGCATCGCAGATCCGTTCCGCCGACTCGCCCTCGTAGAACCCCGCCCGTGGTCCCTGCTCGGCCAGCCGCCGGAAGGATTCCGCCAATGCCGGGCTGGTCAACCGTTCTCCGGCCCGGGGGGCATGCCCCCGAGGCATGTACAGTGCCGCAGTGGCCGGATACTCGCGCAGCAGGGCGGTGTCCTTGACCGTCCACTCCGCCAGCGAGTTGGCCACCGGAAAGCCGTCTGCCGCATAGTGGATGGCGTCAGCGAACAGGACATCCCAGGGTAACGTTCCATGCCGCTGATGGGCCTGCCACCAACCATCCACGGCACCGGGGACGGTCAGGGCCCCAGCAGCCCCTCGGGGCGGAATCGCTTCCTTGTACCCCTGTTCCCGATAGGACTCGATGGTGGCCCCATCGGCGGCCGGGCCACTGGCATTCAGGGCGCTGACCCGGTAACCATCCCGTGGATCGGCAATCAACCAGAAAGCGTCGCCACCGAGCCCCGCCATGTGCGGGTACACCACACAAAGCACCGCATTGGCGGCAATGGCCGCATCCACGGCGCTGCCCCCGCGCCGCAGCATGTGCTGGCCCGCCTCGCTGGCCAGCACATGGGGTGTGGCCACCATGCCACGGGTACCGCGGGTGGGTGGGCGTCCGGTTCTCGGTCCGTTGGAATGGGTCATGGCGGTTCCTCCCTCCCGATTCAGGATTCGCCGTCGCTGGACGACAGCCACTCACGCAGGCGTATCGCAGGCGGCAGGGCGGCCCCGGCCAGCACCAGCACAAACCCGAGATAGAGCATCAGGGCGCTATCGGCGGTGGAACCGCCGCTTATCAGCGGCAACCCCATCAGAAACAGAACAAACGCAATACCAAGGGCGGTTTTCGGTTTCATCATCGGCTCCTCAGAATGTGGTCAGGATCACGGTGACCAGACCGATCACCAGGGCGATGGCAATCGACCAGGGCAAGGTCTGGCGCAGCACTGCCCCCTCCTTGCCGCTGATGCCGGTGGTGCCGGTGCCCAGCACCACGTTGGCCGGAGCGATGGCGTTCCCCAGCGCGCCACCGGCACTTTGTGCCGCGATCACCGACGAGGAAGAGATATTCTGCAGCTGTGCCACATTCTGTTGCAGCCCGGAGAACAGCACGTTGGACGCAGTATTGCTGGAGGTCATGAAGGCACCCAGCACCCCGATGAAATTGGCGGCGAAGGCATAGCCCAGCGCTGGCGTAGCGCCGGCGATTCCTAGTGCCAGGGTCTGCGTCTGGCCGGAATGGTCGAATACCGTGGCCATGGCCAGGAACGACAGTACCGCCACGGATGCCGGCAATGCGCCATCAGTAACGCCCTTCCAGATGGACTCCTGCTGCTTGATGCGCGCCCAGGCACCGTAATAGCCTCGTGCCCGGTACACCACCCAGGAGATGATTGCCGCCACCAGGATGAAGGTCCCGGGATGGGTGAAGACAGCGAATGGCGCATAGGCATCCGTGGCATCCCGCACCACATGATAGCCGGTACCAACCTCGGCGAAGGGCAGCCCGGCACGGAACGCACCAAGGAAGGATTCGATCTGGGGCGTCAGCAGGGCCCCGAGAGTCACCACGGTCAGCACCACATACGGGAACGTGGCCATTCCCAGCCCCATCACCGGGTCGTGACCGCGCTGCTCGCGCTGAGCAGCCACCCGCTCGCTGCCCTCGGCCATGGCCTGGACCGGCATCTCCGCATGGGGCTGGTCGTACCGCCGCCACGTGGACAACGGATAGAGCATCAGCAGGGCGATGGTGCCGGCGATGAAGTTGGACACCACCGGATTCCAGAACACGAGCGCCAGTTGGCCGCCGCCATGGATCAGCGAGATGATCAGGATCATCGGCAGAGCATGGCGGATGGCAGGGCCTCGGCCATACATCCAGGCAATAGCTAGACCACCGGCGATGTTAACGATCCACAGCAGGATCGCCGTTTGCCAGGCCGTGCCAAGAGGGTCGGCGATGTCGATCACCTGATTGGTGGCCAGCCAGCTTACCGCAATGGTGCCGAACATATTGGCCCAGGCATGGCCCAGCAGGGGAATCGCCACGGCAAAGATCGGCTTGACCCCGATGGCCAGCAACAGGGGCGCCACGACGGCGATGGGCACGCCGAACCCAGCAATCCCCTGCAGGAACGAGGCAAACACCCAGCCGAAGGCCAGCACCAGAAACAGATCGTTCTTGCTGAAGCGCGCGATGCCGACGCGCAGGGAATTAAAGGCCCCGGCACGATCGGCCACCACGTACAGCAGCAAGGCCGGCCAGATCACATACAGGATGAAGATCGAATCCCAGATCCCCTTGCCCACGGCCACCGAGATGGTCTCCAGTGGAGTCTGGAACAACAGGAGGGAAATCAGCACCGCGGCGAACATGCCCAGCGGGCCTGCCTCGGTGGATTTCCAGCGCAGACCGACCAGCAGAAATAGCAGGAGGGCAATGGATGCCAGCGCCGCAATCCAGTGCCCGAGATCCGTCGGAACATTCACGTCCATGATTATCCCCTGCATCGATAAGGGGCCGCCATGCCGCGACCCCGTCCGATGTTCCGTGTATACCCGTACCATGCTAACCATGAACCGCATCGGTGGATTGATACAGATCAAGGCGTGATGCTGCCTTCAACCTCGGTATTATGGTTTCCGCAGCTTCGTCACCTCAGGAATATGCCATGGCCTGCTTTCGCCTGTTCCTTCCCGGCACCCTGCTGGGTCTGCTGCTTGCCGGCCACGGAGCCATGGCCTCGGCGCCCACTGCCTGGGTGGGCGGCGCCGTCTGGCTTGGCAAGGAACAAGGGTATCTGGAAGACGCAGTGCTGCTGGTCGGCGATGGCCGAGTGGTCGACGTGTTCTCCCGTGGCGAACGGCCGCTGCCGGAGGACGCCACGGTGCACGACGTCTCCGGTCAGTACATTGTGCCCGGCCTGATCAACGCCCATGGGCATGTCGGCATGGCCCGCGGCCTCGAGACCGGACCGGAAATCCACAGCCGCGACAACGTGATTGAGCAGTTACAACTCTACGCCGCCTACGGCATCACCACCGTCGTCAGCCTCGGTGACGAGCCGCCGGAGGCGTTTGCCGTGCGCGACGGGATGGATCCGGCGGATTCCAGCATGGCGCGGCTTTTCGTTGCCGGCACGGTGCCGAATCCGGTGGATGCCGAGGCTGCCCGCGAGGCGGTTCGCGAACTGCGTGCCACTGATCCGGACTGGCTGAAGATTCGTGTCGATGATCAGCTGGGACAGGCAGAAGCCATGCCCCGCGAGGCCTACAGCGCCTTCATCGACGAGGCTCATGGGCATGGCGACGCGGTGGCCACCCACATGGTCACGCTGGAGCACGCCAAGGGACTGCTGGAGGAAGGAGCGGACCTGATCGCCCACAGCGTGCGCGATGCGCCGGTCGACGACGAACTGATCCGGCTGATGCTGGAACGGGATGTCTGCATCACGCCCACCCTGACCCGCGAAGTCTCGACCTTTATCTACGCCGAACGCCCCGACTTTTTTGACGATCCGTTCTTCCTGCGCCATGCCGACCCCGACGTGCTTGAGCAGTTGCAGGAGCCGGAGGTTCAGGCCCGCTTCACCGGCGATGCCGCCGACTATTACCGCGCGGCCCTGCCGCTGGCAATGAGCAACATGCTCGCGCTCCATGCCGCCGGGGTACGTATCGCGATGGGCACCGACAGTGGTCCGCCGGCCCGTTTCCAGGGCTATTTCGAACACATGGAGATGGCGATGATGCAGGAGGCCGGCATGTCGCCGGCGGATATCCTGGAATCCGCCACCCGCCACGCCGCCGACTGCCTGGGTGTGGGCAAGGAACTGGGCACGCTGGAGCCCGGCAAATGGGCGGATTTCATACTCCTGTCCGAGGATCCGAGCGAGAATATCCGTGCGCTGCGGACGCTGAAGACCGTGGTGCTTGCCGGCCGCGATGCGGCCCCGCAGTGAGGCAGGGGTGACCTGCATGACATCAGCGCTTGCCGGCCATTCCCGGTTCCAGGCCGCGATACAGTGGCTAGGCACAATCCACGGCGCCGATTACCTGGCTGCGAAGGGCCGATTCCTGGGTCCGTTCTCGGTGGTCGCGACCTTCATCGCGGCGCTTTTCGTCTTCAGCAACCTTGCCTGGGACTACGCGGTCGATCCTGAGCATGCTGGCGATGTGGTCGGCATGCGCCTGGTCCAGGCCTTGGCGGTGCTGCTGCTCGCACTGGTCATCCGCCACCGTCCGACGGGCCCAGTGGCGCGCATTGGTATGGTACTGGTGGCTGCCTTTGTGCAGATCAGTTTCATAGAGATCCTGCGCCAGCTGGACGGCGGCGCGAGCTATGGCATCGGTGCCTTCCTGTACTTCTTCATTTTTGTGCCATTCATCGGTCAGGCCCAGAGCCTGCGTTTCAATGTCCTGTTGCTCGGTTTCCTGGCGCTACTGCCGAACCTGCTGGTTCTGGCCGGCTACGGCACGCATCTGGATATGCGCATCTACAATGCCTATGTCTGGATGGCTTACGGGCCGGTGGCACTGATCCTGACCTTGATCGAACATCTGGTGTTACGGACCTACCGCGAGGGCCTTAACCTCCGCCAGGATGCGGAAACCGATCCGCTGACCCGTGCCCTCAATCGGCGGGGCCTGCGCCGTCTCGGTGAGAGCGTTCTGCAACGCGCGGCGGCTGGCGGACGCAGGCTCGGCGTGCTGTTCATCGACGCCGACCACTTCAAGGCGATCAATGACCGATTTGGTCACCACTGCGGTGACCGGGTGCTTCGCGAGCTTAGCGCGCGCATCGAACAATGCATCCGCATGGAGGACGTGCTGGCCCGGTTCGGCGGCGAGGAATTCGTCGTGCTGCTTCCCGGCGTGGATGCTGCCCGCGCGCAGGTGATCGCCGAACGGATCTGTGGCGCGGTCGCCGAGCGCCCGTTTACCGGTGACGGCAATGACGACACGGACCCCGTCGACATCACGGTCAGCATCGGTCTTGCGACAAGCACCACCGGCGAAGCCGCCGACACCCTGGAGGCGCTGATCGATCAGGCCGATCAGGCGGCCTACAAGGCCAAGCTGGGCGGCCGCAATCGCGTCGAAGTCCTGGCCTAAGCCAGGTGCCCCTCGCTGGCTGGAAATCCGGGAAGCAGAAGACGGCCCTGGCCTCGCCCCCGAATAGCTGTGTGCAGTTCGTCCACCTGAGCCACACCGGATCACCAGGCCGGGCGGGGTGACAACCGTTCAGTCGGCCGACTTCTGGCGGACAACACGCTGGAACGGCTCCAACACCGGCGCCAGGCCCTTGGCATCGTCGATGAAGAGCTGCAGGTGCGGGAACGGAATTTCGATCCCTGCCGCATCCAACCCCTCCTTGATGCTCTCCAGCAACTGGGCATTGATCCGCGGCTGGCGGTCGATGTTGTAGGGCTGGATCCAGTAGGACATCCGCAGATTCACCGAGGAATCCGCCAGCTCGGCGGCATTCACCGAAGGCATCATGTCGGGCAGGGCGAGCACGTCCTCGTGGGCTTCCAGAATCGGCAGGATGACCGCCCGCGCGGCGGCAATGGATTCCTTGTAGGCAATGCCGACGGTCATGCGTACCCGGATCGGCCCCTCGGTGCTGTAGTTGATGATGTCCGACGAGGCTACGCTCTCGTTCGGGATCATCGTGAACACGTTGTCACGGGTTCGCAGCCAGGTGGTCCGCAGCGCGATCTTCATCACCTTGCCGTCCTGCTCGTGGATCCGCACCCAATCACCAATCCGGAACGGGCGCTCCAGCAGAATCGTGATGCCGGCGATGAAATTGGACAGCGTGGACTGGGCAGCAAAGCCCACCGCCAGGCCGACGATACCGAGGCCGGCCACCACCGACAGGATGTCGAAACCGAACTGGGCCAGCACGGTGACAATGCCGAAGGCGACGATCAGCACCGAGACCACATTGCGCATCAACTGCTCGATGGACGGATCCAGCTGGTAACGCTGCAACATCGTGATCAGGATCTTGGTCACCACGGCCCAGGCGACGTAGAACATCAGCGCGATCATCGCCGCCCGCGCCACGGCCTTCAGCAGATCGGGGCTCACGCCAAGCTGGGCCATGATCGCCAGCGCGGTGAGCAGGAAGAAGACGTAGCGCAGGCCGATGAAGACCGGATTGAAAACCTGCTCGGAAAGACCGATACGCAGCAGCATCGCGCGCATGGCGCGCCGAATGCCGAGGTAGGCCAACAGGAAGATCGAGATCAGGATGACCGAGACGATGAGCTGGCTGAGCCAGCTCGCCGCCAGGGTCGCAAGATCCGTTTCGCCGGTCTCGAAGACGCCGAAGGTGTCGATCAGGCTGCGGCGCAGGGCACCCAGCAGTTCACTGAAAAAACCCTGTTCGCTGACCAAGGTCGAGGCCCTCCGAAACATGACAGTTTTGTTTCAAAGGTACCACGTTCCCTGCCAGCGGAAGTGTTGGCGTGGTGATGGCGCGCAGCGGCCGCGGCAATCGGCTTTTCGCTGCTAGCTCACCGCCTCCCGAGCCAGCAGCGTACGCTTGCGTTCCACACCCCAGCGATAGCCGGACAGGCTGCCATCCTGGCGCAGCACCCGGTGGCAGGGGATCAGCACCGCGATGGGATTGGCGGCACAGGCAGCCGCCACCGCCCGCGCAGACCTCGGTGCACCGATCCAGCGCGCAATCTCGGAATAGCTGGCGGTGGACCCGGCCGGAATCCGACGGAGCGCCTGCCAGACCCGCTGCTGAAACGCGGTGCCCTCGGGAGCAAGGGGCAGCTCATCGACGACGGCATCGCCGTCCAGCCCCTTGAGCAGATGCTCCCGCCGGGCGGCCAGCCCGGCATCGTCAGCGACAAGTGGGCACCCGGGAAAGCGCCGGCGCAATTCTGCCAGCAACTCGGCTTCGGAATCGCCCAGCAGGACCGCGCAGACGCCCTCCGGCCGGTCCGCCAGCAGAATGTTCCCCAGCGCGCAGGCGAAGATGGTAAACCGGGTCTGCCCGTCTTTCGGCCGCTGCAGCCGACCGGAGCCCGTGGACTCGGGTGATACTTCAGGCCTATTCATGGCTCGCCTCCGCAACTGCTTCGATTAAACGCATTTACGCCGCCCACACGTCCATGAACGCAGGGACCGACATTGCCTCGAGACCTTTCTGCGTGGAACAGGCCTCGCGGATGCTCTCCGCCTGGCGCGGCGCGAAGCGGCTCGCCAGCGCATCCTCGAACTTCTGCAGCAGCAGGGGGATACCCTCCTTGCGCCGCCGGCGGTGGCCGACCGGATAGTCCACGGCGACGCGGTCGGTGCTGCTGCCGTCCTTGAACAGCACCGTTACCGCGTTGCCGATGGCGCGTTTCTTCGGGTCGAGGTAGTCCTTCGAGAACTCCGTGTTCTCGGTAACCTGCATGCGCTTGCGCAAGGCATCGATACGCGGATCGGCGGCAACGCCGTCCTCGTAGTCCTCGGCAGTGAGGCGGCCGAAGATCAGCGGCACCGCCACCATGTATTGCAGACAGTGATCGCGATCGGCCGGATTATGCAGCGGTCCGCTCTTGTCGATGATGCGCACGGCGGCTTCCTGGGTCTCGACCAGGACCTGGTCGATGTCATCGAGGCGACCCCTGACCTGCGGATGCAGGGCCATGGCCGCCTCGACCGCGGTCTGGGCATGGAACTCGGCGGGATAGGCGATCTTGAACAGGACATTTTCCATGACGTAACTGGCGTAGGCCTGCTTCACCCTGAGCCTGCGGCCACCGAACAGGACATCGTTGAAGCCCCAGCCCTTCGCGGACAGGGCGGTGGGATAGCCCATCTCGCCGGTCAGACAGATCAGTGCCAGGCGCAGGCCGCGGGCCGAGGCATCGCCGGCCGCCCAGCTCTTGCGGGATCCGGTATTCGGCGCGTGACGGTAGGTGCGCAGGCTGGAGCCGTCGATCCAGGCGTGGGACACGGCGTTGACCACATCCTCGCGACTGCCGCCAAGCAACCGGGTTGTCACCGCCGCGGTAGCGATACGGCAAAGCATCACATGGTCCAGCCCGACCCGATTGAAGCTGTTCTCCAGCGCCAGTACACCCTGGATCTCGTGGCAGCGGATCGCAGCCTGTAACACATCGCGCATGACCAGCGGTGATTCATTACGCGCCAGGCGTTGGCGACTCAGGTAATCTGCGGCCGCCAGCACACCACCCAGATTGTCCGATGGATGCCCCCACTCGGCTGCCAGCCAGGTGTCGTTGAAGTCGAGCCAGCGAATCATTGCGCCGATATTGAATGCCGCCTGCACCGGCTCGAGCCGATAACTGGTGCCCGGCACCGGCACGCCGTTCGACATTTCCGCGCCCGGCACCACCGGCCCGAGCAGCTTGGTACAGGCCGGATAGCGCAAGGCCAGAATGGCGCAGGCCAGGCTGTCCATCAGCATGTAACGGGCGGTCTCGAAAGCAAGCTTGCCGCCGGCCGCCGATCCGCAGACGTAATCGGCGATCGCCAGCAGTTCCCTGTCGGGCTTCGGCCGCCGACCGGACTTGGCTGCCATGTTCCGTCTCCTCCACCGCGGGATAGGCTCCCAATAGTGTAGGCACGGCAGAGCGCGCACTCTCGTCGCCGCTTTCGCGAGCCATTCAATTCATTAGCTAACGGCGACTCCGTCCGCAGTACGAGATTCAATATGGCGGTTGATAACGTCTCGCGTCTTCGCCGGCTCGAACACGGTATCGAACACCCACTGACCGAATCCGCCCTGCTCATTGACGGCCGTTACCCACGTTGCCATGGCCGTCCGCTTCTCGGCGTTCTGCTGGCTGTCCTGACCCTTTACCTCGAGCACGAGCGTCTTGCCATTGGCGAGGCGGATCAGATAGTCGGGAACGAAGTTGCGGGAAGAGCCCCGCCACAGGTAGCGCACCTTGAAATCGATGTGGTCGTTCTTGACCCAGGCGGTAATCTTCGAGTGCTCCTCGCAGATATCTGCCACCAGTTTTTCCCAGGTGCTGTCGTAGACAACATGACTGATCTGCGATCGCTCCGTCGCCGCGCAGGGCTTGGTGGTGAGCCAGGGGCGCATGTAAGACGTGGCACCAATGGGCTGGTGTTCATCGAAGACCAGCTCCTGACGCTCCACGTTCTGTTCGCTGACATGACGATTCACGTGGTTGACCACGGTATCCATGTTCAACGCGAACAGCAGGCGACGGCGGAACGGGTCTTGATGCCACAAGCTTGGAATATCCAGCTTTCGGCTCTCCAAAAACTGTTCGACCAACCGGATCAGTTGAACCGCGAGGTACTGCTTGTCCCCTCCGAAGGCGGCCTCGTTTTGCAGATAGAGCTTGCGGGCCGCCCGGAAGATCAGATTCTGCAACCGGAAATCGTCAACCGCCCGCTCCAGATCGATCTCGGTGGCCATGGCCAGGTTGGGAGATCCCGTTAGTGAGGGCGCAATATCGGCGTTGAGCGGGGTCTGGGCGGGGTCCAGGGTCAGAATCGGCACGCCCTGCCAATCCATCACCAGCTCCGGCTTGAGAACGCTGTCGATGCGATCAACGTTGGGCCAGCAAATTTCAAGGTGATTCCGGCCAGGCTCCACCTCAACGCGCACGCTTGGCTTCGGCGGCGGCGGTGCCTCGCCGCCTTCGCTGGCATCCTGGAAGATCGAGAGCGGCACGCCGAAGACATTGACGTACTCGGGAAGAAACTTGCGGTCGGCGTCCATGTCATGGGAGACACGACGCAGGCCGCGCCCAATCACCTGCTCGCAGAGCAGCTGACTGGTGAAGGCACGCAGCCCCATGATGTGGGTGACATTGGCGGCGTCCCAGCCCTCGGAAAGCATGGCCACCGAAACGACGTTCTGCAGGTTTTGGCCCGGCTGGCCGCGCTTGCCAACAGTATCGACCAGGGCACGCAGCTGCTCCTCCTGTTTCATGGCCAGCAGGTCGGCCTTCTTGTCCGCCGGTAGCCCAGCCGCTTCGATCAGGGCCTCCAACCGGGCGGCGTACTGCTTGTCCTTGCTGCTGCTGGTTTCCCCCTGCTCGGCCTTCTCGAGCACCCTGGAGTCCACTCGCAGGGTGGCATCCGGGGCCTGGGTCTCCTGGATCAGGCAATCACCGCCGTTGAAGAAGTGCTCGATACGCGCCGCAGTCTCGGTGCGGTTGCAGACGGTGAGCATCACCGGGGGAATCGTGTGTCCGGCTTCCTGCCACTGCTGCCGGGTTTCCTTCCAGTCGTAGGCCAGCAGGGCATAGGCCTTCTGCACCAGGTCGGGCAGGGGGGCGGCGACCTCGGCCCGACGATTGAGGTCTTCCTTCACCTCCTCCTCGCGATAGAGGTGATAGAGCTTACTGGCATAGGTCCTGGCGTTGGCCAAGGCGTCGTCGCGCACTACCACCCGCGGGGTCTTGACCAGCCCGGCCTCGATGGCGTCGTTGAGGCCGAAATCGGACACGATCCAATCGAACAGGCCGGACTCCGTGTTGCTCTTGCCGGTGGGGGCAAAAGGCGTGGCGGAGAGATCGAAGCAGCGGCGGATGCGGCGCGTCTTGTGGATGCGGTCCAGCCCCTCGATCCAGCGGGTGGCCTCGTCCAAATCGATACCCAGTTCCTCGGCCTGCTTCTTGCTGACCTTGGCCTCGGCCGGCTTGCGGTAGGCGTGGTGGGCCTCGTCGTTGATTACAATCAGATCGCGTTCGTTGGCAAGCGCCCCCAGCACCCGGCGGGTGAAGGCTTCGTCACTTTCCTTGCCCTTCCTGACCACGGAACGGTTCGGCTCCTTCAGCGGCATCAGGGTGTGCCAGTTCTCGATGACGAGCTCGACACGGTTGAGCTGCTGCCGCATGGCCTCACTGGGGCAGAGATTGAACTCGTCATAGACGTTCTGGGGGTGGCCTGGCTTCAGGACCTGCAGGCGGCTTTTCACCGTGAGGCCGGGAGTCACGATCAGCACCGCCCTGGAGTAGCGGCGATCCTTGGGATAGTGGATGGCGTTCAGCGTCTGCCAGGTGATGATCAGCGACATCACCTGGGTCTTGCCGGAGCCGGTGGCCATCTTGTTGCAGATGCGTTCCCAGGGGCCGCCATCACCGCTGAGGAAGACGCCCTGGCGGTACGATTCCTGGGCCTCCAGCCACCAGATCAGCGTCTCGATGGCCTCGAGCTGGCAGAAATAGAATGGGTACTGCCGCGGCCCACCCTCCCAGCGACAGGCATCCGGATCCCAATCACCCCTCGCATGCCAGTGCTCGAGGAGCTGGCGGGTGGCGCTGGTGACACCGGGGTAGCCGTCTGCCCGCCACTGATCGACGCGCTGACGAATCTTGTTGACCTGCTCCAGGGGCTCGGTGCGCTGGGTGTTGTTGCGGGTATCGAAAATCTCGTAGGCCGCGGGACGACGACCCTGCTGGAGGCTCAGCTGCGTGCCGTCTCGCTCCCAGTAGGCCCAGGGAGCATCGTAGGGAGAGTTGATGATCAATGACTTGGCCGTCATTCGGTAACTCCTTCTACCGTGCGATAGCCCTGCCGGCTGTGGTTCGGGACATTGGGGTAGCGGAGCTGCAGCTTTCCAGCCTTGACCAGGGGGGCGATGTGGCGCTCACCAATATTTTTGGGCGAACGCCGGAGCAGATCAGACAGCTGAGCAAGCGTGAGGAATCTGTCTCGACAGAGTTGGAGCAATGTCGCCTGCATGGTCTCTGGTGGGGTACGCCGGGCTTCAGCGACTGGGGCGGCGATCCGCGTCAAATCTTCCCATATCAGATCATCGTTGGCGCTTTCGCTATACGGTAAGTGCTCCTCACTGTGGGGGGAGCTAGTGCCCTTGTGGGGGGAGCTAGTGTCCTTGTGGGGGGAGCTGGCCTCCGCTTTCAAATTAGTTGGCGCCAACAGGGGCAAAGTGTAATAAGCCCCCCGGCGGCGGCCGTGGGGTACCAGCATGCCCTTCTCCACAAGGCCATTGAGCATCTGGGTGATATCGACCCGATGCAGAGTCAACATCTCCTGCAAACGACCGTTGGTCACCTGCTGCTCCAGCGCTGTTATCACAAGCGTCTGGGCTTCGTCTGGAGTGAGCGCTTTGAAGGCAGCTCCGAAACGCTCATTCAGCTTCGCCATCACATCCTCGGGCATCACGCTAATCAGCGGCAGTGTGAGGATGACCCGGTCAGGACGAAGGGTTTCCTTCAGGCTGGGCGGTTGCCACACCTGGGCGTGCCAGCTGCGCCGAATCTTGTCCAGGCCTGAACCCGCCTTGTCGCCTACGCCGAGCAGCTGAAACATTTTCTGTAATGACTTATTGCGGCACTCACTGACGCCACCAGCCAGCAACTGTTCCTGCGAGAGCAGCAAGGTTCCGGGGTTGGAAAACTCGAAGCGGTCCTTGAAGCGGTCGACCAAAATACCACCCTGGCCATAATGGTTGGCATGAATAAGAGCGTTTACCAGTGCTTCTTTCAGTGCCTCATGGGCGTCAGTCTGACCGCGCCGATCAGGCTGGAAAGGCACTTTCAACGCTGCATCGTGCGACAGCTTTTGCGACACGCGCAGATAAAACTGAAACAGATTGGCTTCCCAGGCACCGTCGATGGTGAGCCGATCGCTCCAGCGAGTAGCATCGTCATCTGCCAAGCGCTCCCGATAGTCGAGTTGAAAGCCAGGGAGTGCACCGTTGTCCTAGATCGCCTCTGTCTTGCCGAACATCAGCAGACCCGCCAACGTCAGACCAACCCGGCCGGTCTGTCGGTCCTTGCGCCATCCACCTAGCTTGGTCAGCAAGCCAATCTCATCTTCCACGAGCCAGGGGTGATCCGGCACTCGGGAAGCCACGCGGTTGCGGAACTGCTTGAGAGACGATGCATCCAGATCGTCGAATTCGAAAAGTTCGAGAATACGACTGTCGGCCGGCTCCTGATCAAGGCGATCAGCAAACATTTGCTGTACTTCGGCCTCGTTACACCGGAAATCTCCCTCATGGTTACGGCGATAACTGCCCCTGAAAGGATCAACACCGATATAAACCGGTCGCTCGCTGCGCGAGGCCCGTGGCACCTCAATCACCAGGATATAGTCGCCTTGGAAGACCTCTACAGCGACGTGGTTTTCCAGCAGGATATTCGCGCTAACCTTTTGACGATTGTTAACGGTGGTCCAGAACGCACGACGCAGATGCTCCACATCCGACGCCTTCAGGCCGGATGTAACAGCTCCCTCGTCCCCCTCCTTAACGCCCAGATAGACCACTCCCCCGGAGGTATTGGCAAAAGCACTGTAGGTTTCCCACAGATCCTTCGGCATCCCGCCACGCGCCGACTTGTATTCCGTATCGAAGCCTTCATGGCGAAGCAGTACCTCGAAGAGGCTCAGTTGCTCTGTCATGGATCAATCCAGCCGAACGACTTTCAGCGATTCGATGCCGCGGTTATCGACGATTTTCACCGCGATGCAGCGGTTATCGCCGGGCTCGAAGGGTAGCGATCTGGTGCCGTGGTACTTGCCCAGCAGCTCCTCGTTGAGCTCGGCGCGGATATCCTTCTTGAGCTTGTACCAGCCATCCTTCTTGCCGGCCATGGGGAAGAACACCTGGCGCGGGTAGAGGGAACGGTCGTCGTAGTCGGTATCCAGCTCCCACACGGCGATGTCACGCTTGCCACCGGACTTGAGTTCGCCGCTCTTGGTGTCGAAGTAGTCGAAGCCGTGCACCTCGACCTGCAGCTTGCCGTCCTTAAGCGCATGCACCTCGACATCTGGCTGGCCCATCAGCCAGAAGGATTCGTTGCTGCGGGCGTTCTTCTTGAGGTCCTCGGTAAGCAGGTCGGTGTTCATCTGCACTTTGAGGGCCTGGATGCCCTTGATGCTGTCGATGTCCTTGGCGGCCTCCGGGTCGAAGGTGAAGGCGCAGAACACCAGCAGCTTGGGCAGCGGGAAGAGGTCGCCGGCTTCGTTCTTGGCGATCTCCACCTGGCGTTGCTCCAGGGCGGCGTACTCGGGGCCGAAGCTGACGGCGACTCGCTCACCGGTCTCCGCCACCGTGCCGACCGCATGCAAATACTTGGCACCGGGCAGGGTCTCCAGGTCCATCAGCTTGAGGTGCTGGCCCCCCTTGCCGCGGATACCGGCCTTTAGCAGCTCTTCCCGCCACTGGGCATGGCGGGAGGTGGCCCCTGAGCGCGCCACCGCCACATCGGCCTCCTTGGGCTGCTGGGCCTCGTCCAGGCCCAGTACGGTGGCGAAGGGCACGGCCTCGACGGTGAAGGGGCCGGTGATGCGCAGCTTGTCGCGGCTCACCTCGGGCTGGTCGTAGAGCACCTCCTGGCCGGCATGGTTGGCGATGCTCTCGTCCATGCGGCGCTGCATGGTCTGAAGAGCGCCGTGGAAGGCCTCGAAGAGCGGCTTGGCGGACTCCGGCCACTCGTCGGGATAATCGAAGGGGACCTCCCACTCGAGCAGCTCGTTGACCTTGGCGGTCTCGCCTGAGGGCAGCGTAACCGCCTTGCTGTCGGGGGCGGCGAAGTCGACCTTGTCGCCCTTGCGGCCGCCCTCAGTGACAGTGAAGGTGATGGACTTGCCCTTGAGCGAGGCATTCAATTCGGCCAGGGCCTGCTCGATGGCCGGATGGTGCTGCTCGTAGAGCTCGTCGATCTCCGGGTTGTTGGCGATCGATTTCAGGGTGATATGCGGTACCGTCTTGTAGATAAAGCCGCCACCCAGCCCCTCCTGGGGGTACTTCAACTCGTAGTAGTCGTAGCTGGCGGTCATCAGGCGCTGCTTGGCCAGGGTGACGGCCACCCGGGAGGTGTCGCAGGTGACCCAGCGGCGCCCCCACTTCTCGGCCACGTAGGCGGTGGTACCGGAGCCGCAGGTGGGGTCCAGCACCAGATCGCCTGGGTCGGTGGTCATGAGAAGGCAGCGCTCTACAATTTTACCGGAAGTTTGCACTACATACTGCTTATCTTCAGCTCTACTGGAAAAGCGAACATCTGGCCAAAAGTTAGAGATTGGCTTTACGGGGAAATCTTCAAGATATCTAACGTAGCTAAGCATCTTGCCTCGCCATTCGATCCTTGAGGAGCGAAGAAGTCGAGGAAAGCCTGCCTCGCCAGTTTTCCAATAGCCGGTGATAGGTCTGACAGAAATCCCTTGGTAATTGACCGGGAAACTTCCTGGAGGCCGCTGAGAAACAATGTTGTCTTGACGATAACGTCTGGCATCAGTAGGGATTCTTGTTTCTGAAAGCCGCTCACTTTTTTTAAGCGGTCGCGTAGAGAGATCAGGGAATTTCAGCTTCCGGTACTCTGTAGACATCAAGTCTTCTTCGACCTTCTCCATCCAGGCTTTGTTGTATTTTACATACTCCCTTTCCTTGCAATACCAAAGCAAGTAATCACAGACATTTGGTAGATTTTCTGACTCTTGGGCGCTTGTTTTCACAACCGTGATCAAGCTCAAGAAATTTGCGTTAGAAAATGTCTCGTCAAGTAGGTTTTTTACTAAATGTATGTTTTCTTCAGAAATCTGAACAAACACCGATCCGCTCTCACTGAGCAGCTCCCGGGCCAACAGCAGCCGATCGCGCAGATAGGTGAGATAGGAGTGAATGCCCAGCTCCCAGGTATCCCGAAAGGCCTTGATCATCTCCGGTTCCTGCGTCAGGTCCTCGTCCTTGCGATCCTTGACGTCGCGCCTGTGGGTAAACGGCTGGAAGTTGGAGCCGTATTTGATGCCGTAGGGCGGATCGATGTAGATCATCTGCACCTGCCCGGCCATGCCTTCCTTCTGCAGCATGGAGTTCATCACCAGCAGCGAGTCGCCGGCGATCAGGCGGTTGGCCCAGTCACGCTCATGCTTGTAGAAGTCTATGGCCTCGCGTAGCGGCAGATTCTCGAAGGGGGCATGGAACATGTCGGGCTGGAAGGCGCTGCCGCCTTTCTTGCCGGCCTTCATGGGCTTCTGCACCTCGCCAAGGATAGTGGCGGGATCAATGCGCTCGTGAACGTGCAGGGAAACGGTATCGACCTCGAAGCTGGTGCGCTCGGCCTTGCCGGTCCACTGCAGGTAGGGGGACTGCAGGCGCTTGAGCTCCTCGAGGGCGGCCTTCATCTGCTCCTGGTCGCCGGAGGCCAGGGCATCGTCAATCAGGCGCTCGACTTGGGCGCGGGTCCTGGAGGAATCAAACTGCAGCTCGGGATCGAGATGCGGATCGTAGGCCCAGGTGGTCTTCTCCTCCACGCCGTCGCTGGCGGTATCCACCATGCCCACGTGGGGATTATTGGTGCGTTTCTCGTCATGGCGGTAGGCAAGCACCTGCGAGTCGGCCATATTCGATGTCGCCGGGCGGCGAGCCGCCTTTCTGGCCCCATGCGGCTTCTCGGCCAGGGGCAATTCAGGGGGGACGTCCTGCATGCGTAGCGACAGATCGACCGGTGGGTTGCCATCATTGACCGGCATGGCCGGAGACGGCTGCAGGGTGTCATCCCGTCGAAAGACCGAACCGCCACGGCCGCGTCCCCGGCCAAGCAGGCCTTCGTCGATCAGCGTGTCGCGAACCTGCTGATAGATGACCTGATCGACCTGTTCACCGGAACGGGCACTGATTTCCGCCATCAAGCGCACATTGCCGATGGGGCTGCCGTCTTTCGGCATCAGGGCTAAAATCAGCTCACGCAACTGCGCTTCGGAAATCGTCATGTTGCTACCCTGTTATTCAAATCGCACTGCTTTGCGGCATTTCAAGAGTATTCTCACGTCGGTGCGCCATAAAACGTCAGGAATCAGAGAACAGGTTCGTGTAATCCCGGTAGGCAAAACGCCGGTGACGCTTTCTACCGGTGACTTCCCGAAGGACCCGATGCTTTTCCAGCTCCTGGACGAGATTATTCGCCGAGGGATACGTCGTGCCGATTAACGCCTGTATCTCATTGACCGACACAATGGGATGATCAAACAGGTATTCCAGCACTTTGTGCCCATTGGCCGCGGCACGTCCGAAATGCGCGGTAATCAGATCCCTGTGCGCTTCGCGCAGTAACAGAATCTGTCGCGCCGTTTCCGTGGCCTGTTGACTGACTTCGGTGACTCCACGGAGGAAGAAGGCCAGCCATTGCTCCCAATCGCCGCGGTCCCTGACAGCCTGCAAGCGATCGTAGTATTCCTGACGGTGCCGTTTGAAATAATGCGACAGATACAACACTGGCTTGATCAATGCTTGTTTCTCGCAGAGCAGGAATGTGATCAGCAGCCGGCCGACTCTGCCATTGCCGTCAAGAAACGGGTGAATGGTTTCGAACTGGGCATGGGCGAGCCCGATTCGCACAAGCAGCGGCAGAGCTGAGTCGGCGTGCAGGAACGTCTCCAGTTCGCCGAGCAGGCGGGGGAGTTCCTGGGGCGGTGGGGGTACATACGTGGCCTCGGACAGCGTGCATCCCGCAGAACCGATCCAGTTCTGTGTGATTCGCGGCTCCCCCGGAGTCAGATGATGGCCTCGCACACCGTGCATCAACTCGGCGTGGATTTCCCGAATCAAACGCACCGAAACCGGCAATGACTTTAGCCGCTCAAGGCCATAATTCATGGCCCGGACGTAATTGACGACTTCGTTGACGTCGGAGGAGCCATCCCGGGAGAGAATTTTCGCTTCAGCCGCCAGCAGATCCTGCAATGAACTCTGCGTGCCTTCGATCTGGCTCGACAACACGGCTTCCTGGCGGACATACATCGCCACGAACAAGTCGGGATGCGGCAAGGTGAGTATCGAGCCGTCCAGGCGACCCAAGGCACGATCCGCCTGGGACAGGCAAAACTGGATCTCTCCATCCAGACGGATGGGCGGATCAGGCGGAAGCGGGGCCGGATGAAAAGCCCGGTAGCCGGTCGGCTGCCGAATGTACCGTCCTGCGCGCTGCGCCGAAGCCGACTCCTGCATGGCAAACCCTGGCTTTTATATGGGCGAGAAAGCGATCCTTAGTAAAGCATTGCTTTACTAAGGATCGCAAATACGTGCGGAGGGGTTCCAGCCTTTAATATGGGCCAACAAGGGTTTCCGGGGGCACCCGTACCCAGCCTTCCATCAGGATTCGGGCGCTGCGGCTCATCGTGGCCTGCCTGACGGTCCACTGGCCATCGGCTTCGGCCGCTTCGGCACCGACGCGCAGGGTGCCGGACGGGTGGCCGAAATGGACCGACTTTCGTTCGCCACCACCGGCGGCCTGATTGACGAGCGTGCCGGGAACGGCGGCGGCGGTGGCGATGGCCACGGCGGCGGTGCCCATCATCGCGTGGTGCAGCTTGCCCATGGACACGGCCCGGACCAGCAGATCAATGTCGGTGGCGTGGATCAGCGTGCCGCTCGATGCGCTGTAGTCGGCCGGTGGCGCGATGAAGGCCACTTTCGGCGTGTGCTGTCGGTTGGCGGCGGCCTCCGGGCTGTCCGCCAGCCCCATGCGGATCGAAGCGGTCTGGCGGATGCCTTCCAGGCGATCCAGTGAGCGGGCGTTGCCGTTGATCGCCTCCTGCAGTTCGGTGCCGCTGAAACCCAGGTCGGCGGCCCGCACGAAGGCTGTCGGGATGCCGGCGTTGATCAGCGTCGCCTCGAGCCGGCCGAAGCCCGGCACGTCCAGCGTGTCGACGGTTGCCCCGGTGGGGAACAAGGCCCCCTCGCCATCGGCGGGATCCATGAACACCACTGGGATTTCGGCAGCGGGAAAGGTCACGCCATCCAGTTCGAAGTCGCCGGTTTCCTGCACCCGGCCGTCGCTGATCGGCACCCGGTTGATCAGGGTCTTGCCGATATTCGCCTGCCAGATACGGATTTCGGCCACGCCGTTGTCGGGGATCCGGTCCGGATCGACCAGCCCGCCGGCAATAGCGAACGGACCAACTGCCGCCGACAGATTGCCGCAATTGCCGCTCCAGTCGACCACCGGCCGGTCGATGGCCACCTGGCCGAACAGGTAGTCCACGTCGTGGTCGGGACGCTCGCTCTTCGACAGGATCACGGTCTTGCTGGTGCTGGAGGTGGCGCCACCCATGCCATCGGTGTGCTTGGCGTAGGGGTCGGGGCTGCCAATCACCCGCAGCAGCAGGGCGTCCCGCGCCGGACCGGCTTGCTGCGCCGCCTCGGGCAGATCCTGCAGACGGAAGAATACGCCCTTGCTGGTGCCGCCACGCATGTAGGTGGCCGGAATGCGGACCTGGGGTGCCGCCGCCATCAGGCCCTCCGACTCTCGCCGCCGGCCTCGGCGGCCAGGAAGTCCTTGGCGAAGCGCTGCAGCACACCGCCGGCCTCGTAGATCGAGACATCCTCGGCAGTGTCCAGCCGGCAGATCACCGGGACCTCGGTGGTGTCGCCATCGCGGCGGTGGATACGCAGGCGCAGGCGTGCGCCCGGCGCCAGCTCACCGTCCACATCGAAGGTTTCGCTGCCGTCGATCGCCAGTGTCTTGCGCGTGGTGCCGCCCTCGAACTGCAGGGGCAACACGCCCATGCCCACCAGGTTGGTCCGGTGAATGCGCTCGAAACCCTCGGCCACGATGGCCTCGACCCCGGCCAGGCGAACGCCCTTGGCAGCCCAGTCCCGTGACGAACCCTGGCCGTAGTCGGCACCGGCAATGATGATCAGCGGCTGCTTCCGTTCCATGTAGGTTTCGATCGCGTCCCACAGGCGCATGACCTGGCCGTCCGGCTCCAGGCGGGTCAGAGAACCCTGCTTCACGGCACCATCGACCACCGCCATTTCGTTGATCAGCTTCGGGTTGGCCAGGGTGGCCCGCTGAGCGGTCAGGTGATCACCGCGATGGGTGGCGTAGGAATTGAAGTCCTCTTCCGGCAGACCCATCTTCGCCAGGTATTCGCCGGCGGCGCTGTCCGCCAGGATGGCGTTGCTCGGCGACAGATGGTCGGTGGTGATGTTGTCACCCAGCACCGCCAGCGGACGCAGCCCCCTCAGCGCCGGCTGCCGTGCCAGCGCACCCTCCCAGTACGGGGGGCGGCGGATATAGGTGCTTTCGGGCCGCCACTCGTAGAGCGGCGAAACCTCCGCCGCGGCCGCCGGCTGCAGACGGAACATCGGCGTGTAGACGCTGCGGAAATGCTCCGGCTTGACGTGTTCGGCCACCACCGCGTCGATCTCGGCATCGCTGGGCCAGAGGTCCTTCAGGGTCACCGGCCTGCCGTCGGCATCGACGCCGAGCGGATCCTTCTCGATATCGAAGCGTATGGTGCCGGCGATGGCATAGGCCACGCACAGCGCCGGCGAGGCGAGGAAGGCCTGCTTGGCGTAGGGATGAATGCGGCCGTCGAAATTGCGATTGCCGGACAGCACCGCCACCGAATACAGATCCCGATCGACGATCTCCTGCTGGATGGCCGGATCCAGCGCACCGCTCATGCCGTTGCAGGTGGTGCAGGCGAAAGCGACGATGCCGAAACCGAGCTGCTCCAGTTCCGGCAGCAGACCGGATTCCTCCAGGTAGAGCTGCACCGCCTTCGAGCCCGGCGCCAGTGACGTCTTGACCCAGGGCTTGCGCTGCATGCCGAGCGCATTGGCCTTCTGTGCCAGCAGTCCGGCGGCGATGACATTGCGCGGATTGCTGGTATTGGTGCAGGAGGTGATCGCCGAGATGATCACCGCACCATCCGGCATCAGGCCGTCGTCGCGCTGCTCGACCGGGCCGGCGATGCCGGCACTGGCGAGGTCGCTGGTGGCCACCCGCTTGTGCGGATTGCTCGGTCCGGCCATGTTGCGCACCACGGTGGACAGGTCGAAGCGCAGCACCCGCTCGAACTCCGCCGCCTCCAGGTCATCGGACCAGAGGCCGACGGTCTTCGCATACGTCTCCACCAGCTGCACCTGCTCCGGCTCACGCCCGGTCAGGTTCAGGTAGTCCAGGGTTTGCTGGTCGATGGAGAACATCGCCGCGGTGGCACCAAACTCGGGTGTCATGTTGGAAATCGTGGCACGGTCGCCGACCGACAGCGCGGCAGCACCCTCGCCGAAGAACTCCAGATAAGCCGAGATCACCCGCTCCTTGCGCAGGAACTCGGTCAGGGCCAGCACGATGTCGGTGCAGGTAATGCCCGGTGCGGGCTTACCGCTGAGCTCCACGCCCACCATGTCCGGCAGCCGCATGTAGCTGGGCCGCCCGAGCATCACACTTTCGGCCTCGAGACCGCCGACGCCGATGGCCAGCACGCCGAGGGCATCCACATGCGGCGTGTGACTGTCGGTGCCAACCAGCGTGTCCGGGAACGCCACGCCGTCGCGGGATTCCACCACCGTGCACATCTTCTCCAGATTGATCTGGTGCATGATGCCGTTGCCGGGCGGGATCACATCGACGTTGCGGAAGGCCTGCTTGGTCCAGTTGATGAAATGGAAGCGGTCGGCGTTCCGCCGCTCCTCGATGGCGCGGTTCTTCTCGAAGGCGTCCTTCTCGAAACCGGCATGCTCGACGGCCAGCGAATGGTCGACGATGAGCTGGGTCGGCACCACGGGGTTCACCTGGGCCGGGTCACCACCCTGGGCGGCGATGGCATCGCGCAGCCCGGCCAGGTCGACAAACGCGGTCTGGCCGAGGATGTCATGGCAGACCACGCGTGCCGGGAACCAGGGAAAGTCCCGATCCCGGCGGCGTTCGACGATCTGCCGCAGGCAGTCCTCCAGTTGGTCCGGCGAGCAGCGCCGGACCAGGTTTTCGGCAAGCACGCGCGCAGTGAAGGGCAGGCCCGCATAGGCACCGGGGCGAATCGCCTCCACCGCCTCGCGGACATCGAAATAATCGAGCCCGGTGCCCGGCAGCGGCTCGCGGTACTTGCGATTCATCGAATCAACCATGGCGGCAACTCCTGCGACGCTCCGGCGAGGACTTCAGCCGCGCTCGGCGATCGGTACCACCTTGCGCAGCTCAGGCCCGGTGTAGTCGGCACTCGGCCGGATGATGCGGTTCTTGGCCCGCTGTTCCATGACATGCGCGGCCCAACCGGTCAGCCGCGACATGACAAAGATCGGTGTGAACAGTTTGGTCGGGATGCCCATGAAGTGATAGGCCGAGGCATGAAAGAAATCTGCATTGCAGAACAGCTTCTTCTCCCGCCACATGACCTGTTCCACCCGCTCGGACACCGAATACAACACGGTGTCACCGACCTCCTCGGCGAGCTTCTTCGACCAGGCCTTGATCACCGCATTGCGCGGATCGGACTCGCGGTAGATGGCGTGACCGAAGCCCATGATTTTCTCCTTGCGCTCCAGCATGCCCATGATCTCGCGCTCGGCCTGGTCCGGGTCCGACCACTGCTCGATCATCGCCATCGCCGCCTCGTTGGCACCGCCGTGCAGTGGCCCGCGCAGCGAGCCGATCGCGCCGGTGATGCAGGAATGCATGTCCGACAGCGTCGAGGCGCAGACCCGGGCGGTGAAGGTCGAGGCATTGAACTCGTGCTCCGCATACAGGATCAGCGAGGTGTTCATCACATCGGCATGCAGCTGGCTGGCCGGCTTGCCGTGCAGCAACTGCAGAAAATGGCCGCCGATGGAGGCATCATCGGTGACCGGTTCGATGCGCACGCCGTCGTGGGAATACCGGTACCAGTAGGTGATGATGCTGGGGAACACGGCCAGCAGGCGGTCGGCCACGTCCTGTTGCTCGGAGAAATCCTGCTCGGTTTCCAGTGTGCCCAGCATCGAGCAGCCGGTGCGCATGACGTCCATCGGATGCGCATCAGCGGGAATCTGCTCCAGTACCGACTTCAGCGGATCGGGCAGATCACGCATTCCCTGCAGGCGCTTGAGGTAGGCGTCGAGCTGCGTCTGGGTCGGCAGTTCGCCGTGGAACAGCAGATAAGCGCACTCCTCGAAACTGACGTTCTCGGCCAGGTCGCGGACGTCGTAGCCGCAGTAGGTGAGGCCGGTTCCTTCCTTGCCCACGGTGCATAGGGCCGTCTCGCCGGCGCTCTGGCCGCGCAGGCCAGCAGTGGATGCGCGTTTCTTGTCGCTCATGGTCATTCCTGCTCCATCTCAGGATGCCGACGTCCTGCGCCTGGCATCGCCGTTCAGCCCTTGGTGTCATCACCCCGGAAGAGGGCGTCCAATTTGTCTTCGTAGGCGTGGTAGCCCAGCACGTCGTAGAGTTCCGCCCGGGTCTGCATGCGGTCGAGCACACCCGCCTGGGTTCCCTGGCTGCGAATCTCGCCGTACACGCTTTCGGCGGCCCGGCTCATGGCACGGAAGGCGGACAGGGGATACAGGACCATGGCCGCGCCGGCGTCACGCAGCTCGTCCACGGTGAACATCGGCGTCTGGCCGAATTCGGTGATGTTGGCGAGCACCGGCACCGAGACCTGATCGGTAAAACTGCGGAACTCGTCCAGCGTGTGCAGCGCCTCGGCGAAGATTGTGTCGGCGCCGGCCTCGACATAGGCGTGGGCGCGGGCAAGGGCCGCCTGCATACCCTCGGAGGCATGCGAATCGGTCCGCGCCATGATCACGAAACCCTCATCCTGGCGTGCATCCACGGCAGCCTTGATCCTGTCCATCATTTCATCCGAGGAAACCAGCGCCTTGTTGGGTCGATGGCCACAGCGTTTGGCGGCCACCTGGTCCTCCAGATGCACGGCGGCCACGCCGGCCCGCTCCATTTCCCGGACCGTGCGCGCAATGTTAAAGGCGCCGCCCCAGCCGGTGTCCACATCGACCAGCAGGGGCAGGTCGGTGACGCCGGTGATGCGGCTGGCATCCTCCACCACATCCGCCAGTTGCGTGATCCCGAGGTCCGGCAGACCGTAGGAGGCATTCGCGACACCGGCGCCGGACAGGTAAATGGCGCGGAAGCCCGCGCGCTCGGCGAGCAAGGCGGAAAAGGCGTTTATCGTGCCCGCAATCTGCAGCGGCTTTTCCTCGGCCAGGGCGTCCCGGAAGCGACGTCCGGCACTGGGCGGGTTGCCTGACGTCATGATGCGATCCTCACCAGGGTGCGGCCCCGACGCTTGCGTTCCAGCAATTCCTGGGCAGCCGGCAGCACGCCATCCAGTCCGACCTCGTCGGTGACCACGCTCTCCACGTCCGCCGGCTCCAACAGTTCCTCGACCCGGCGCCAGACTGCAAGCCGCAGGTCGCGCGCGCATTCCACCGAATTGATACCCAGCAGGCTCACGCCGCGCAGGATGAACGGCATCACCGTCGTATTCAGTTCGATGCCAGCGGCAAGGCCGACGGCGCCGATATTGCCCCAGGGCTGCACGGTGCGGGTCAGCCAGGTGAGCTGTTCGCCACCCAGGCTGTCCACCGCACCGCCCCAAAGGGCCCTTTCCAGCGGCCGCTTGCCGAGATCCTGATCCGCCGTCAGCAGGACGTCGCTGGCACCAAGCCCCCGGAGATAATCGGCCGCATTGGCCTTGCCGGTCAGCGCGGTCACCTGGTAGCCGGCGCGATGGAACAACCGGATTGCATAGCTGCCGACACCGCCGCTGGCCCCGTTGACCAGGATTGGCCCCAGGTCCGGATGCTGGCCGTTCTGCTCCATACGCACCAGCGCCATTGCCGCGGTGAAGCCGGCGGTACCGATGGCCATGACCTGGCGGGCGTCCCAGCCGTCGGGAATGGGTACGACGCTGTCGGCCGGCACGCGAGTGAATTCAGCGAAACCGCCGTCACGGGCCTCGCCGAGACCGCAGCCGGTGACAAGAACCGGCTCACCCGGTCGGAATCGCGGGTCCTCGGAGGTCTCGACAGTCCCGGCCACATCGATGCCGGCATTCATCGGCATCGAACGCATGATCTTGCCGGCACCCGTCACCGCCAGTGCGTCCTTGAAGTTGATACCTGACCAGGCAGCACGGATCAGTACGCTACCCTCACTGAGCTCATCGACCGGCATCTGCTCGATCCGGGCATCGACAGTCTTGTCCGCCGCGTGACAGCGCAAAGCCTTGAAAGAATCCATGTTTCACTCCGTCCGCTGGGAATTGACAGAAGTGTAGCCCACGCAAAAACGGTTTCCCAAATTCCTCTCAAATTAGCTAGTTAAGAGATTCAGGAAACAGGTTTGCGTTATCCGGACACGAGGCTAACGACGCCTTTTTATTAACAGGGACAATAAACCCTCGGATCACCAGGTCGGGCTGCGTCCTGGCCGGCCGTGGGCCTCAATTCGCCTTGTGGATGGCCCGACGGGTGACCGACAGCGCCGCTTCATGCACGGCCTCCGACAGCGTCGGATGCGCGTGAATGATCCGCGCCAGATCCTCGCTGCTGCCATGAAACTCCATGGCCACGACCGCCTCGGCGATGATCTCCGAGGCCTGCGGTCCGACAATATGCACACCAAGTATCCGGTCGGTTTCGGCATGAGCGATGATCTTGACCATGCCGGCCGTCTCTTCCATGGCCTGCGCACGGCCCGTTGCCGCGAAATTGAAGGTGCCGCTTGCGAAAGGAACACCGGCTGCCTTCAGCGACTGCTCGGTTCGCCCAACCCAGGCGATTTCCGGATGGGTGTAGATAACCCAGGGAATGGTGTCGTAGTTGACATGACCGCTTTGGCCCGCAATCAATTCGGCCACCATCATGCCTTCTTCCGACCCCTTGTGCGCCAGCATCGGCCCGCGCACCACGTCGCCCACGGCGTAGACGCCGGGCAGGTTGGTCTCGCAATTCTCGTCGACGTTGACGAATCCCCGCTCATCCAGCAGCAGGTTGGCATCATCCGCAGCAAGATTGCTGGTGTTCGGACGGCGGCCGACACAGACGATCAGCTTGTCCACCTGCACCGATTGCTTGCCATCCTTGTCCTCGTAATGCACCGACAGGTTCTTGCCCGCCTTGACGTTGGTCACACGGGCACCGAAGCGGATATCCAGCCCCTGGCTCTGGAACTCCTTCAAGGCGACACGCGAAACGCGGCTGTCCACCGACGGCAGAAACTGATCCATGGCTTCCAGCACCACGACCTTGGAACCGAGCCGGCTCCAGACGCTGCCCATTTCCAGGCCGATCACACCGGCACCGATGACCCCAAGGCGCTTGGGCACCTCGGTGAATTCCAGTGCGCCGGTGGAATCGACGATCCGCTCGCCATCCAGCGGCGCGGCATCGATATCGATGGGCTTGGAGCCGGCCGCAAGGATGATGTTGTCCGCCTGATAGACGGTAGTCTTGCCATCCTTGAGGGCCTCGACCTCGACCTGCTTGCCATCCAGCAACTTGCCGTGGCCCTGGATCCAGGTGATCTTGTTGGCCTTGAACAGTTGCTCGATGCCACCCGTCAGGTCCGAGACAACCTTGTCCTTGCGCGCGATCATCTGCTTCACGTCCAGACTGACGTCGCCGGCACTGATGCCATGGCCGGACAGCTTGTTGCGCACCTTGTCGTACTGTTCGGAGGAATCCAGCAGGGCCTTTGACGGGATACAGCCCACATTCAGACAGGTACCACCCAGCGCCGGCTTGCCGTCCTTGTGGACGTATCCCTCGACAACCGCAGTGCTGAGTCCCAACTGGGCACAGCGGATCGCTGCCACGTAGCCGGCCGGACCGGCACCAATCACGATCACGTCATAATTCTTAGCCATGCAGACTCCTCATGCGCCTGGATGTCGCATCGGGGCCAGATCAAGCGCCGTGTCGATCCGGCCCGACGGGGGAATATCGCGGTGCCTCAGACCTCGAGCAGCAGCCGTGCCGGGTCCTCGATCATGTCCTTAATCGTGACCAGGAAGCTCACCGCTTCCTTGCCGTCGATGATCCGGTGGTCGTACGACAGCGCCAGATACATCATCGGCCGCACCACCACTTCACCGTTCTCCACCATCGGCCGCTCCTGGATCTTGTGCATGCCGAGAATCGCGCTCTGTGGCGGATTCAGGATCGGCGTCGACAGCAGCGATCCGAAAATGCCGCCGTTGGTGATCGAGAACGTACCGCCGGTCAATTCCTCCATGCTGAGCTTGCCGTCGCGCGCCTTGACGCCGAGTCCGGCGATGGTCGATTCCACCTCGGCAAAGCCCATGTGATCGGCATCCCGCAGCACCGGCACCACCAGTCCACGCGGGGAGCTGACCGCGATACCGATATCGTAGTAGGCGTGATAGATGATGTCGGTGCCATCGATCGAGGCGTTTACGGCCGGGAACCGCTTCAAGGCCTCCACCGCCGCCTTGACGAAGAAGCTCATGAACCCGAGGCGCACGTCGTGGGCCTTTTCGAAGCGGTCCTTGTAGCGGCTGCGCAGCGCCATGATCGGTCCCATGTTCACCTCGTTGAAGGTGGTGAGCATGGCGGCATTGTGCTGCGCCTCGACCAGCCGCTCGGCAATCCGCTGCCGCAAACGGGTCATCGGTACGCGCCGTTCCTCACGTTCGCCACTGCTTGGCGGCACCGCCGGCTCCGGTGCCGGCGGCTCCGGACGTGGCGAGGAATCGCCGGCAGGTGTCGCGGGCTGCGGCGCGCTACCGGCGTCGGCACCATCACCCTCCAGGTGCCGCAGCACGTCTTCCTTGGTCAGGCGCCCGCCTGGTCCGCTGGCTTCTATGGCGATGGGGTTCAGGCCCTTTTCGGTGACAAGCCGACGGACAGCCGGGGACATGTCAACTTTTTCCGCAGCCTCCGACGTTTCCTCGACCGCCTCGGGCTGCGGTTTCGGCTCGGACTTGCCTGCGCCGTCGGACTTCGCGGCGCCCTCTTCAAGCAGGCCCAGAACCTGATCCGCGGTGACCGTCTCGCCCTCCGGGGCCTTGATGTCACCGAGCGTGCCCGCTGCCGGCGCCGGCACCTCCAGTACGACCTTATCGGTCTCGATATCAACCAGGTTCTCGTCACGTGCGACGGCATCGCCCGGCTGCTTGTGCCAGCTCACAACGGTTGCCTCGGACACGGATTCCGGCAGGGCCGGCACTTTGATCTCGATACTCATCGGCTGTCGTTTCTCCGCTTGTCTCGGTCTTGGGCCCCGTCAGCCCGCGGTCAGCGCCTCGTCCACCAGGCGGCGCTGCTGCTCGTGATGCACCTTCGGCGAACCCACGGCCGGTGAGGCGGAGGCCTCGCGACCGGCGTACAGCAGACGCTGGCTGTCCTTTACGCAGTTCATGATCGGATGCTGAATGGAATACCAGGCACCCTGGTTCTTCGGTTCCTCCTGACACCAGACCACGGTCGACGCCTTGCCGTAGCGCCGCCGCAGCAACTGGGACAATTCCTCGTCCGGAAACGGATACAACTGTTCCAGGCGAATGATCACGGTGTCCTGCAGTTCGCGCTTGCGACGTTCAGTCAGCAGGTCGTAATAGACCTTGCCGGTGCAGAGCACCACCCGCTTCACGTCCTTGACCTTGAGCTCGTCGATCTCGTCGATGACGTTGTGCCAGCCACCGCCGGTAAGGTCATCCAGGCTTGACGTGGAAAGCTTGTGCCGCAGCAGGCTCTTCGGTGTCATGACGATCAGCGGCTTGCGGAACCGACGCACCACCTGCCGGCGGATCATGTGGAAGAACTGGGCCGGGGTGGTCGGCACACAGACCTGGATATTGTGATCGGCGCACAGCTGCATGAAGCGCTCGAGCCTCGCCGAGGAATGCTCCGGCCCCTGGCCCTCGTAGCCGTGAGGCAGATACATGGTCAGCCCGCAAAGGCGCCCCCACTTGGTCTCGCCAGAGGTGATGAACTGGTCGATGACCACCTGTGCGCCGTTGGCGAAATCGCCGAACTGGGCCTCCCAGATGACCATGGTTTCCGGGTCACTGGTGGCGTAGCCGTACTCGAAGCCGAGCACGGCCTCCTCGGACAGCAACGAGTCAATGATGACGAAGTCGCTGGGCTCGTTGGTGATGTGCTTGAGGGGTACGTGGACACTGCCATCGACCGCACTGTGCAACACCGCGTGCCGGTGGGAGAACGTACCCCGGCCACTGTCCTGGCCGGTGAGTCGAATCCGGTAGCCATCACGCAGCAATGTAGCGTAGGCCATGGTTTCGGCGAAGCCCCAGTCCAGCGCCAGGGCGCCGGCACCCATGCGGGCACGGCTGTCGATGATTGCGGCAACCCGAGGGTTGAGCTCGAAGCGCTCCGGCAGGGTGATCAGGTTCTCCGCCAGCTCGCGCACGGTCGTGTTGGCCACCGCGGTATTCACCGCCTCGTCCCAGCGGCCACGGAAATAGCGCGACCAGTCCACCGCGAAATCGTTGCGCGCCCCGGCAACCTGGCGAGGCGCCACCACCTGATGCGCATCCAGCGCATCACGGTAATCCTGGATCATGGTGTCGGTATCGTCTTCGCTCAGGACACCGGCACGCACCAGCCGACCGGCGTACAGCTTGCGGGTGGTCTTGCGCTTCTTGATCTTGCTGTACATCACCGGCTGGGTCGCGGCTGGCTCGTCGGCCTCGTTGTGTCCGTGCCGGCGGTAGCAGACCAGGTCGATGACCACGTCCTTGCGGAAGCGCTGGCGGTAGTCCATCGCGAGCTGCGCCACCGCGACCACGGCATCCGGATCATCACCGTTTACATGGAAAATCGGCGCCTGCACCATCTTCGCCACCTCGGTGCAGTACATGGTCGAGCGCGTATCCAGTGGATGCGAGGTGGTGAAACCAATCTGGTTGTTGATGATCAGGTGCACGGTGCCGCCGGTGTAGAAGCCGCGTGCCTGGGACAGCTGGAAGGTTTCCATGACCACGCCCTGGCCGGCGAACGCGGCATCACCGTGGACCAGCACCGGCAGCACTTCCTCGCCCAGTTCGTCGCGGCGCCGTTGCATCCGGCCGCGCACCGAACCGATCACCACCGGATCGACGATCTCGAGATGCGAGGGGTTGAAGGCCAGGGCCAGGTGGAGCGTGCCGGACTCTGTGCGTATGTCGGAGGAGTAGCCGAGGTGGTACTTCACGTCGCCGGAGCCGGCGTACTCCAGATTGAAGTTGCCCTCGAACTCCTGGAACAGCTCCGCCGGGGATTTGCCGAGCACATTGATCAGGGTGTTCAGCCGGCCCCGGTGCGCCATGCCCAGCACCATTTCACGGACGTTGTGCGTACCAGCCCGCTGGATCAGCTCGTCGATCAAGGGGATGAATGATTCCGCGCCTTCCAGGGAGAAGCGTTTCTGGCCCACATACTTGCTGTGCAGATACTTCTCGATGCCTTCCGCGGCGGTCAGCCGCTCCAGCACTTCGCGGCGCTTCTCCGGCGGCAAGGTGGGCTTGCCCCGGGAGCGCTCCAGCCGCTCCTGAATCCAGCGCTTCTCCACCGTATCGGTGATATGCATGTATTCGGAGCCAATGGTGCTGCCGTAGGTCTTCTTCAGCACCTTGATGATGTCGCGCAGCGGCATCTGATCAGCGGCGAACAGGGATCCGGTATTGAACGACCGATCCATGTCCTCTTCAGTCAGGCGGTGAAATTCCGGTTCCAGATCCGGCGCTGGCGGAATGTCACGCAAGTCCAGCGGATCCAGATCCGCCGCCTGATGACCCCGCACCCGCCAGGCGTTGATCAGCCGTAACACCGCCGCCTGCTTCTCCGCGTCCCTTGGTGACAGGCCGCCTCCGTTACCCGCAACACGTGCCCGACCGTTGTTCCGCGCATTCCGTGCGAACTCGGCGCGAATCGGGCTGTGCGGAATTTCCCGCGCCTGCCGCGGCGCCCCATCCTCCAGCCCCTGAAAGTAGGTGCGCCACTTCTCGGGCACCGAGGCCGCATCCTGCAGATAGCGTTCGTAAAGGTCCTCGATGAAAGTGGCGTTACCGCCGCCGAGGTAGGACGTGCGCTGCAGCTTGTCGAAGGACTGTTTCATGGAAGTCGACACCTGGGGGCCACGGAAGAAATGACGTCGGGGAGGGCAAGAGACATGGCTCCCGGCCCGATTCGCGACGGATTGACACGGTTCGCGCGGGTTCGCCGGGGGCGCCACTGGAGGCGATTTCCAGAAAAACTTACTTCCATGTCAGTTTCATGTCTCTAACGGCCGTTTTTGGAAACAGTTTGCCGTGCACCGGTTTCAAAATAACGCGGCGCAGCATGAAAAGGCAAGCCATGAAAGGACTTTGCGTTGTAAAGGGGCAGAGGAGGCGACCACGCGCAGGCGTGCGAATAAATCAGCGTTTCCCTAGGGGGGGAGTGGATTCGGCCTGGTCGTCCGCCGCGTTGCGGTACCAGCGGGACAGCACCAGACCAAGCTCGAACAGCAACCAGACCGGAATCGCCAGCATGACCTGGGAAATGATGTCGGGGGGAGTCAGCAGCATCCCCAGCGCAAATGCCGCGACGATCACATAAGGCCGTTTGGCCGCCAGTGCCTGGCGAGTAGTGGCGCCGGTACGGATCAGCAGCAGGGTGGCGATGGGAACCTCGAAGGCGATGCCGAACACCAGCAGCATGGTCAGCACGAAATCCAGATACTCGCTGATATCCGGCTGGTAGCTCACACCCAGCGGCGTGACGCCGGCAAAGAACTGATACACCAGGGGCAGTACCAGAAAGTAGGCAAAGGCAGCTCCCAGATAGAACAGCAGGGTGCTTGAAATCAGCAGAGGCCAGACCAGTTTGCGTTCATGCCGGTAGAGACCCGGGGCGACGAAGGCCCAGAGTTGATACAGTAAATAGGGGATGACAATGAAGATGGCTGCCACCAGCGACAACTTCATCGGGATCAGAAACGGACTGGCCACCTTGATCGCCATCAGCTCGCCGCCGGGCAGGACCGCCCGCAAGGGCTCGGAGACAAAGGAGAAAAGGCGGTCGTAGAACGGATAGATGCAGAGAAAGGCGATCAGAACGGCGATCACCGCCCGCATGAGCCGGCTTCGCAGCTCAAGCAGATGGCTCAGGAACGGCTTGTCTTCATCCAGATCGGGTTTCTGATTCTGATCCATTGTCCTTGTCCGGACCCTTCTCCGTCTCGGTCTTGGCCGATCCGGCGTCCGTGTCTGACCGGCGAGCCCCCGAGGCAGGGTCACCAGCGGCGCGCTTGCCACCACCGCTCATCACATCCTGGTTCAGGTCAAGATCCCGCTTCAGATCACGCTCGGCCTTGCGCAACTCGTCCAGCTGCACCTCGCGCTCGACCTCGTCACGCACCGAATTGAACACGGACCGCGCCTTGCCGACATAGGCCCCGAGTGTCCTGGCAAGCCGCGGCAGACGCTCTGGCCCGACAACGATCAGGGCCACAAGCAGAATCAGGACAATCTCCGGAAAACTGGCGTCGAACATGCGCCGCTACCTCACTAGGAGGAGGAACGGTCTCCGGACTTGCTCTTCGTCTCGGTCGGCTTGTCCTCGGCCCGGCTCTCGAGACGCGCCGATTCGGCATCCTGCTCATCCTTGCCCTCGGCGTCCTTGTCACCCTCGTTCATCGCCGAGCGGAAGCCCTTGATCGCGCCACCAAGGTCGCCACCGATGTTTCGAAGCTTCTTGGTGCCGAACAAAAGCAGCACGATGACCAGAATGATCAACAACGAGCCGACGCTGATTCCACCAATACCCATGGGTCAAGTCCTCCGGGGCGGTGCCCCTTGATTAGGATTCACGGGACGCTTTCTCATCCAGTCCCGACAGGCCGAAACGGCGCTCCAGTTCGGCCAGAACGTCAGCCGAGGACAGATCACACGCGGCCAACATAACCAGTGTATGGAACCACAGATCGGCGGTCTCATAAACAAGCGCAGACCGGTCCTCGCCCTTGGCCGCAATGATGGTTTCGGCGGATTCCTCCCCCACCTTCTTCAGGATTGCATCCAGACCCTTGTGGTAGAGCGACGCGACATAGGAACTGTCCGGATCGGCCTCCCGCCGCGCCTGCAGTATCTCGTCCAGCGCCGCGAGCACGGCACGCGATCGGTCGTCGTATTCAGCCATAAATCTCGTCCGGGTCCTTGCTGACCGGATCCACGGTGATCCAGCCATCGTTCTCGTCAAGCCGGCGGAAGAAACAACTCCGGCGGCCGGTGTGACACGCGATATCTCCGTGCTGACGAACGATCAGCAGAATCACGTCACTGTCACAGTCGGTCCTGATTTCCGTCACCGCCTGGGTATGGCCGGAACTCTCGCCCTTGTGCCACAACCGGCCCCGCGACCGTGACCAGTAAACCGCTTCACCGCCGGCAGCCGTGGCCGCGAGCGCCTCGCGATTCATCCAGGCGACCATCAGCACGCGGCCGTCATCGGCGTCCTGGGCAATGGCCGGCAACAGACCATCGTCTGCCCAGCGCAACTGATCGAGCCAATCGGCATTCATGCCTCGGCCTTCCCGGTGGCGAGCTGGCGGATCGGAACACCGCGGGAGGCCATGTGCCGCTTGGCCTCGGCCACCGTGAAGGTGCCGAAATGGAAGATACTGGCCGCAAGCACCGCATCGGCACCACCCTGCAGCACACCATCAACCAGATGGTCCAGCGTACCGACGCCGCCCGAAGCAATGACCGGAATCGGCACGGCGTCGGCCACGGCACGGGTCAGGGCGAGGTCGAACCCTTCCCGGGTGCCATCCCGATCCATGCTGGTGAGAAGGATCTCGCCTGCACCGAGCTCGGCCATTCGTGCCGCCCACTGGACGGCATCCAGCCCGGTTCCGCGACGTCCGCCGTGGGTGAACACTTCCCAGCGCGGCGGCTCGTTGTCGGCGCTGACACGCTTGGCATCGATCGCCACCACCAGGCACTGCGAGCCGAAACGCTCGGCGCATTCCCGCACCAGTTCCGGCTTATGGATCGCGGCGGTGTTGATGCCCACCTTGTCGGCGCCGGCGTTGAGCATGCGCCGCACATCGGCCGGCTTGCGAATGCCGCCACCGACAGTCAGCGGGATGAACACCTCGCTGGCCACCTGCTCGACCACGTGCACCATGGTGTCGCGGTCGTCGGAGCTGGCCGTGATATCGAGAAAGGTGATTTCGTCGGCACCGGCGGCATCGTAGCGGCGGGCCACCTCCACCGGATCGCCGGCATCACGGATATCAACGAACTTGACGCCCTTGACCACGCGCCCGCGGTCGACGTCGAGACAGGGAATGATGCGACGGCAGAGGCCGGAAGGCGAGACACTCATCGACGCCTCACGAATCCATCAGCCCGTTGGCCAGCTTCTGCGCCTCGACCAAGTCCAGCTTGCCTTCGTACAGCGCGCGACCGACGATCGCGCCGGAGACGCCATCGGCAACCGCATCACACAGGTCACGGACATCATCCATGTTGCTGACGCCGCCCGAGGCAATCACCGGAATGCTGACGCTTTTCGCCAGCTCGCGGGTCGCACCGGTGTTCACGCCCTTCATCATGCCGTCACGGCCGATGTCGGTGAACACCAGGGCCTCGACGCCGGCCTCCTCGAAGCGCCGCGCCATGTCCACGGCGTCATGCCGCGACATCTTTGCCCAGCCCTCGACCGCCACCTTGCCGTCGCGGGCATCAAGCCCGACGATGATGCGACCCGGAAACTCGAGACAGGCCTCGTCCACGAAATGCGGCGAACGCACCGCCTGCGTGCCGATGATCACGTAGTCAACTCCGACATCGATGTAGGTCTGGATGGCCTGGAACTCGCGAATACCGCCCCCGACCTGGATTTCCACATCCGGGAAGGTTTCGGCAATCTTGCCGATGATATCCGCGTTGACCGGAAAACCCTGCACAGCCCCGTCCAGGTCGACGATGTGAATGCGCCGACTGCCGGCGTTAATCCAGCGTTCCGCCATTGCCACCGGATCATCGGAGAACACCGTTTCCTGATCCATATTGCCCTGGCGCAAACGCACGCAGCGGCCGTCCTTCAGGTCGATGGCGGGTATCAATAACATCAAGGCTCTCGCTTCGGCTCGATTCAGTGTTAGCCGCCGGACTCACCGTCCCAGCGCGCGAAATTGGCCAGCAACGTCAATCCGGCATGCTGGCTTTTTTCCGGATGAAATTGCGTCGCGACTATATTCTCGCGCGCGATGGCGGCGGTAAAGGGCACACCGTACTGACAGCGGCCAATGGTCAGTTCATCCGGCAGCAATTCGACGAAATAGCTGTGCACGAAATAGAAGTGGCTGTTGTCCGGAATATCGCGCCAGATGGGATGCGCCTCCGCCTGTTGCACGGTGTTCCAGCCCATATGCGGCACCTTGCCGGGGGCAGCGATGCCGGCTGCGGAAAATCCATCGCGAAAATGCCGAACGCGGCCGGCAACCAGTCCCAGCGCGTCGACGCCAGCATTTTCCTCGCTGTGTTCCAGCAGTGCCTGCATACCCATGCAGATTCCCAGCAACGGCTTGCTGGCGGCAGCCTCGAGGATCACGGCGTCAAGCTCCAGCCGCTTGAGTTCCGCCATGCAGTCGCGGATGGCGCCCTGACCCGGGAACACCACCCGGTCGGCTCGCCGCACCTGCTCCGGTTCATGCGTGATGATGACGCGGGCACGGTCATCGACATGCTCCAGCGCCTTGGCCACGGAGCGCAGATTACCCATGCCGTAATCGATGACTGCGATAGTGCTCATGCGTGACTCGGGTGGTGCGGGCCCGTCCGAACGGACGGGCCCGGGGTTTCAGAGGCTTCCCTTGGTGGACGGGGTAATGCCCTGCATGCGCGGATCCTGCTCGGCAGCCATACGCAAGGCCCGACCCAGGGCCTTGAACACGGTCTCGATCTGATGATGCGAGTTATCGCCGCGGATATTGTCCACGTGCAGCGTCAACTGTGCATGATTGACCAGCCCCTGGAAGAACTCCTGGAACAGGTCCACATCGAACTGTCCCACACGGGCGCGGGTGAACGGCACATGGAACTGCAAGCCGGGCCGACCGGAGAAATCCACAACCACCCGAGACAGGGCCTCGTCCAGCGGGCAGTAGGCATGGCCGAAGCGGCGAATACCGGTCTTGTCGCCCAGCGCCTTCAACAGGGCTTGCCCCATGGTGATGCCCACATCCTCCACCGTGTGGTGGTCGTCGATGTGGGTATCACCGGTGGCCTGGATGCTGAGGTCTATCAGGCCATGGCGCGCAACCTGCTCCAGCATGTGCTCGAGAAACGGAACCCCGATATTGAGGTCGGCAGTACCGCTGCCATCCAGATCGAGACTGACGCGGATCCGGGTTTCCCGCGTGTTGCGCTCGACCGAAGCGGTCCGATCAGCCATGACTGACACCCCGTGTGAGAGAGAAAACGGGGCGCATCATAGCACAGCACCGGATGCTGGATGCCGGCGCGCTCAGCTTTCCAACCAGAAGGTCACCGGCCCGTCATTAACGAGTTCCACCGCCATGTCGGCACCAAAACGTCCACTGGCCGCTGGCCGGTGCATCGAGGCGGCCTGCGCCACCAGATAAGTGAACAGCGCCTCGGCCTGATCCGGCGACGCCGCGGTGGAAAAGCCGGGTCGCGTGCCCTTGCGCGTCTCTGCCGCTAACGTGAACTGCGGCACCAGTAGCAGGCCGCCGCCGCAGTCCCGCAGGCTGCGATTCATGCGTCCCTCGGCATCGGCAAAAACCCGGTAGCCAAGCATCCGCTCGAGCAGCCGGTCGGCCTGGGATACATCATCATCACGGCGCACCCCGATCAGCGCCAACAGACCGGCCGGAATTTCGCCGATCACGGCTCCGTCAACGCTGACCCGGGCACGACTGACCCGTTGAATCAGGCCGATCACGAGGCCGCGGCGCCAGCCTCGCAAGCGGTGGTCAGGTCAGTCACTCAGCGGCCCCCGCCCATCTGGTCCTGTGCCATCTTGGCCCATTGCTGGAGTGTCTCCTGGGCCCGCTCGGCGGCCTGCTGCCAGGCTTCCATGACTTCCCTGCTCTGCTCCTCCCATTGCTCCACGCCGGGTTTCGGATCCATGGTCCGCATGCTCTCGAACCAGGCAGACCAGAGCTTCTCCTGGGATTGGGTCCAGTTCTTCATCATCTCCTGCATGCGGGCATTGAGATCCTTCATCGCGGCGGGCATCTGCTGCTCGGCGCCACTCTGCTCGGACAGTTTGCTCGCCCACTGGGCCTGCGCCTCCAGGGCCTGTTTAACCGACTGTTCCCAAGCCGCCAGCTGCTCCTGGTACTGGGCCTGAACCGCCTCATTCCCCGGCAGCCCCCCGCCACTACTGAACTGACGAACGGACTGCATCCACTTGTCCCACATCTCCTGCTGCGTCTTGGTCCATGACGTCAGCATGTCTTCCATCTGGTTCTTTCCGCTCATCTGCTTTCTCCTTGTTGCGTCGTTCCGACAACCCGCCAGCGGCAAGCCCCTGGCGCGGGAGGGCGATTTGGCACCCGGCCAACGAAGCCTAGTACACTCATGCCGTCGCCGACATGGTCTCGCACCGGTCAGAGCATCAGCCGGCGCTTCCTCTGGCACCAACTCTGCGTAGCTGATCATTGATGCGTCAAGGAACCCAGGCATGAAACGCGTCGCCCTGCTACGCACCCTGCTACGCTTGATGAGCATGCTGCCCCTGCCCGTTGCGCATGGGATCGGGGCGATCAGCGGTCAGTTGGCCTACCTCCTGGCCCGAAGCACACGGCATGTCGCGCTGACCAATCTGGCGTTGTGTTTCCCGGACGTGTCGGAACAGGAGCGGCGCCGTCTGGCCCGCGCCAGCTTCCGCGAACTGGGCAAGCAGTTGCTCGAGACCGGCATCATCTGGTTTGGCCGGCATGAACGCCTGCGCCGCCTGGTAACCAATCCGGAGTCGCTGGACGAACTGGCCGGCCGCTGGCCGCAAGGGCACGGGCTGGTGCTGGCCGGACCGCACCTGGGCAACTGGGACCTGACCGGCTACTACGTCAACAGCCGCTTCACGCTGCACCATCTCTACCGTCCGCCGCGGCAGGCGGAACTGGAACCCTTGCTGACCGAGGCCAGGGAGCGCGGCGGAGGCCGCTCGCTGCCGGCGACACCAAGCGGTATCCGCCAGCTTTACAAGGCCCTGCGCGGCGGCGGGCTGGTCGCCATCCTGCCTGACCAGGAGGCCAGGGGGAGCGGCGTGTTCGCACCGTTTTTCGGTGTGCCGGCGCGGACCATGACCCTGCTCAACCAGATGGCCGCGAAAACCGGCGCGCCGGTGGTGTTCTGCTTCATGCAGCGGCTGCCCTGGGGCCGGGGATTCCGGTTGCGCCTGGTCCCGGCACCACCGGATATCGACAATCCGGACCCGGAGATCGCGGCCACCGCACTGAACAAGGGCGTGGAACAGTGCGTCCGCCTTGTGCCGGAACAATACCAGTGGACCTACAAACGGTTCCGCCAACACCCGGACGGCAATCCGTACAAGAATCGGCGCGGTAGACAATAGCTCCTCGCCCTATGCGCCGTTTCGATAGTGCTGGGGCCAGAGGAAGTCTTTTCTTGGCCTGACGTGCCTTTCGGCCCAACAGGGCCAAGAAAAGACTTCCACTGTCCCTACCGGGCTGGGAACACCGTTGCTTCGTCCGGACTCGGGCTACGGAGCCCGGCCCCCTATCGAGACGACTACCGTGACGCCGGTTGGTACTGAGTGCCGGGGGAGGACTTATCCACGTTTCGGATAGTGCTGCCCCCAGGCAGGCGCGTGGTGGCATCTGCCATGTGGTCGTCGTCAACGGCGCCAGAAGGCCGGTGTGAACAGCACGAGGAGGGTGAAGATCTCGAGGCGGCCGAGCAGCATTGCGAACATCAGGACCCACTTGGCGGGTCCACCGATGTCACCGTAGTTGGCAGCCACGTCGCCCAGCCCCGGCCCAAGGTTGGTGATATTCGCGGCCACCGCCGAGAATGCCGTCACCTGATCCAGGCCGGTCGCCATTATCGCCAGCATCATGATCGCGAACAGCGCGATATAGGCGGCAAAAAAGCCCCAGACCGCATCCGTCACGCGTGCATCCACCGCACGGTTTCCAATCTTGACCAGCACCTGGGCCTGCGGATGCACCAGGCGGATGATCTCGCGATAGCCCTGTTTCACCAGCAACACGAATCGGATCACCTTGATGCCGCCGCCCGTGGAGGTGGCACAGCCACCGATGAAAGCCGTGAATACCAGCAACACCGGCAAGAAAACCGGCCACTGATCGAAGCCCGCCGTGGTGAAACCCGCCGTCGTCCCGATCGATACCGCCTGGAAAACGGCGCGTGTGAAGGTCTCGCTCCAGCCACCGTAGAGGCCGCTGACCGCCAGCGTCACGAACGACAGCGAGGCCACGGTGAACAGAATGCCGAAAAACCAGCGCGCCTCGGTGTCCCGCAGATAATGGCCAATGCTGCGGCGACGCCAGGCCACGAAGTGCAGGGCGAAATTGATCCCGGCGATCAGCATGAACACGACGCAGATCATCTCGATCAGGGCGCTGTCGAAATGGCCGATGCTGGCGTCGTAGGTGGAAAAGCCGCCGATGGCCACGGTCGAGAAACTGTGGCCGATGGCATCGAACAGGCTCATGCCCGCCAGCCAGTAGGCGGTCGCGCAGGCAATGGTCAGCGTCAGGTAGATGTACCAGAGTGCCTTCGCCGTTTCCGCAATACGCGGCGTGAGCTTGCTGTCCTTGACCGGACCCGGCGTCTCGGCCCGGTAGAGCTGCATGCCGCCGACGCCGAGCATCGGCAGGATGGCGACCGCCAGCACGATGATGCCCATGCCACCCATCCACTGCAGTTGCTGCCGGTAGAAGCGGATCGAGTGGGGCAGGTCGTCGATGCCGGTGAGGATCGTGGCACCGGTGGTGGTCAGCCCGGACAGGCTCTCGAACGCAGCGTCGGTCAGGGAGATCGACGGCGCCGTGGACAGGAACAAGGGCACCGCGCCGGCCATGCCGAGTACGGTCCAGAACAGCACCACGATCAGAAAGCCGTCGCGGATCCGCAAGTCATGCCGAGCGCGGTGCACCGGCAACCAGAGCAGGCAACCGGCCAGCACGATCAGCACAAACGAGGCCAGGAACGGAACGACTCCCGCGTCCCGATACAGCAGCGCGACCAGCAACGGTGGCAGCATGCTGATACTGAATACCATCAGCAGCAGCCCCAGCACCCGTTGCACCGCCGTCCAGTGCATGGTTAACCGAAAAACCCGATGCCGACCTGAAACAGGCGCTCGACTTCCGGGATCAACCGCTTGTCGACCATGAAGATGATGACGTGGTCCTCCGCCTCGATCACCGTATCGCGATGCGCCATCAGCACCTCGTCACCGCGCACCAGGCAGCCAATGGTAGCGCCACGGGGCAGGGCGATTTCCTCGATGCGGCGCCCCACCACCCGGGAGGATTCCCGGTTGCCGTGGGCCACCGCCTCGATCGCCTCGGCGGCACCACGGCGCAGGCTGTGCACCATCACCACATCGCCCTTGCGGACGTGTGCCAACAGCGTGCCGATGGTCGCCTGCTGCGGCGAGATCGCGACATCGATGTCTTCACTGCCCTGCACCAGGTCGACATAGGCCGGCCGGTTGATCAGCGTCATCACCATGCGCGCGCCGAGCCGCTTGGCCAGCATCCCGGACAGGATGTTGGCCTCATCGTCGTTGGTCAGCGCACAGAACATATCGGTGTTTTCTATATTCTCCTCCAGCAACAACTCCTCGTCGGCGGCATCGCCACGCAACACGATGGTCTTGCGCAGATCCTCGGCGATGGCCCGTGAGCGATCCTGGGAGCGTTCGATCAACTTGACCTGGTAACGCGCCTCCAGCGCTTGGGCCAGGCGCGTGCCGATGTTGCCGCCGCCGGCCAGCACGATGCGCTTGATCGGCTTGTCAAGTCGCCGCAATTCGCTCATCACCGCGCGGATGTTCTTGCGCGCGGCGACGAAGAACACCTCGTCGCCGGCCTCGATGATGGTGTCGCCCTCGGGAATCAACGGCTTGCCGCGGCGGAAGATGGCGGCAACCCGGGCATGATCGCCGGAGATGTGTTCGCGCAGGGTCTTCAGTTCATGGCCCACCAGCAGTCCGCCGTAATAGGCCCGCACACCGACCAGCCGCACCTTGCCGCCGGCGAAGTCCAGCACCTGCAGCGCGCCGGGGTGTTCCACCAGTCGCTTGATGTACTGGGTCACCAGCTGCTCGGGACTGATCAGCACGTCGATGGGCAGCGCCTGGTCGGCGAACAACTGAGGGTAGTTCAGGTACTCGACGGCGCGCACGCGGGCGATCTTGGTCGGCGTCGTGAACAGCGTGTAGGCCACCTGGCAGGCCACCATATTGGCTTCGTCGCTGTTGGTGACCGCGATGATCATGTCGGCATCGTCGGCGCCCGCCTGATTCAGGACCGGCGGATGGGTGGCGTTGCCGTGCACCGTGCGCAGGTCGAACTTGTCCTGCATTTCCCCAAGCAGGCGGCGATCGAGATCGACGATGGTCACGTCGTTGGCCTCGCTCGCCAGGTTCTGCGCCAGCGAACTGCCCACCTGTCCGGCACCAAGGATGATGATCTTCATACGCGGCGATTGTCTTCAGAAATCATTCGGATCGATGCCCAGGGCCTTGAGTTTGCGATACAGATGGGTCCGCTCCATACCCGCCAGCTTGGCCAGTTCGCCGACGCTGCCACCAGCCTCGCGCAACTGGTGCTGCAGGTAGAGTCGCTCGAATTCCTCGCGTGCGTCACGCAATGGCCGGTCAAATGGCATCGCCAGGCCGCCTGCCTGGGCCCCGGCGGCACGGGCAACGGCACCACCGAGCGCCGCCTCCACCTCGGACAACTCGATTTCCTGTCCCTCGCCGAGAATAAGCAGCCGCTGTACCAGGTTCTTCAACTCGCGCACATTGCCCGGCCAGGAATACTGCAACAACCGGTTGCGTGCGGCGGTGCCCAGACGCCGCTTGGGCAGCCCCTCCTGGCTGGGATAGGACTCAAGAAAGAACGCCAGCAGGGCGTCCACGTCCTCCGGTCGTTCCCGCAACGGTGGGATCCGCAGCGGCACCACATTCAGGTGGTAGTAGAGATCCTCGCGAAAGCGGCCCTCATGCACCTCCTGCTCCAGGTCGACGCGGGTCGCGGCCAGCACGCGAACATCCACTTCCACCGGCTCGGCGCCGCCAACACGGTGGAAGGCCCGGCTGTTCAAGGCGCTGAGCAATCGCACCTGCGCCGGCATGTCAAGATCCGCCACCTCGTCGATAAACAGGCTGCCGTTATTGGCCTGCTCCAGCCGGCCGTAGACCAGGCGGCCGCCTTCCTCGCTGCCGAACAGTTCCTGGGCCGCGCCACTGCCGGCGATGGAACCCGCGGCCACTTCGATGAATGGACCGTCACGGCGGTTACTGCACTGGTGCAGGTAATGTCCGTAGGTGCGCTTGCCGCTGCCGGCCTCGCCCATGATCAATACCCAGGTGTCGTGACTGGCGATCCGCTGCACCTGGTTGCGCAGGGTTTCGGTGGCAGCGCTGCGCCCGACCGGCTCGACAATGGTGCCGGCTTGGCGGCGCAGGCCGACGTTCTCGCGCCGCAACCGGTCGGCGTCCAGCGCGCGCTCCACCACCAGTAGCAGCTTGGCCATCGACAATGGCTTTTCGATGAAGTCGTAGGCGCCCAGCCGGGTTGCCTCGACCGCCGTCTCCACCGTGCCGTGGCCGGACATCATGACCACCGGACAGGGCAACCCGGCACCTTCGGCCCATTCCTTGAGCAGTGACACCCCATCCTGGTCGGGCATCCAGATATCCAGCAGAATCAGGTCCGGCCGCCGGTGACGCAGCGCGGTTCGGGCCGCCGCCGCGTTCTCCGCAACCTGGACGTGGTAGTCCTCATCCTCGAGGATTTCCTGGACCAGGGTACGGATGTCCGGTTCATCATCGACCACCAGAATATGTGATGCAGTCATGAGCTACCCCCGCCCAGACGGGCGCCTTGTGCAGAATTCGATGCAGACCCTGAGATGCCATTCGGCGGCAACGGGAACCGCAGTGTAACCAGCGCGCCATCGGCCAGGTTCTCGGCACCGATCTGGCCACTGTGTTCCTCGACGATCTTCTTGACGATCGGCATGCCCAGGCCGGTCCCGCGTGACTTGGTCGTGACGTAAGGCTCGAACAGGTGCGCCAGCACGTCCTCGCTGAAGCCCGGCCCGTAGTCACGCACCTGCAGTTCGACACCGCGGAACTGCGGCTCATCGACGCTGCGGGTAATCAGCTCGAGTCGACCGTCACCGCCGGCCGCTGCCTCCAGCGCATTCTTCAGGAGGTTGTGCAGCAACTGCCGCAGGCGCCCCGGGTCGCCGCGGAACTCCGGCAGGCCCTCGGCCAGCTTCAGGGTCACCGTCATTTCGTCACTGCGGTACAACTCGGCCACCTGCCGGACCAGCGCATTCAGGTCCACCGGCACCAGTTGCAGATGGGGTGGCTGCGCGTACTCACTGAAGGCGTTGACCATGGTCTTCATGGCCTCGACCTGCTCGATGATGGTGTGCGTACCGCGATCCAGCAGCTCCCGCTCTCGCCCCTCGAGGACTGCCAGGCACTTGTGCCGCATGCGCTCGGCGGAGAGCTGGATCGGGGTCAGCGGGTTCTTGATCTCGTGCGCCAGGCGTCGGGCCACCTCGGCCCAGGCGGCATCGCGCTGGGCCTGGATCAGGGCAGTCACCTCATCAAACACGATCACATAGCCGCCGGTACCAATTGCTCCCGGCAGGCTGGCACCACTGCACATCAGCACCAGCCGTCCGCCCGGCACCGTGACCGTGACCTGCTCCCGCCACTCGCCGGCGTCCTCGTTGAGCCGCCGCTGCACCAGCTCCGAGAATGCCAGCAGGCCGGCATGGCGCCGGCCCAGGGCACCCAGGCTCTCGCCGGTAAACTCGTTCAGCGACAGCCCCAGGATCTGGTCCGCAGCGTGATTCCAGGTGCGCAGGCGACCGCCACGATCCAGCGCCACGACCCCCGAGGACAGCCGGCCGAGTACCGTTTCCAGATAGGCGCGCTGGTTCTCGACCTGGGCCTGACTGCGACTGGCCGCATCCCGCGCCTGGGCGACGCGGCGACTCATATCGTTGAACGAGCGGACCAGAAAGCCCAGCTCATCCTTGCCGGCCGGCGGCAACTGGGTGCCGTATTCACCGGCCGCCACCGCGCGGGTTCCCTCCGCCAGCCGGCGGATCGGTTCGACCAGCTTGCGGGCGGCGAAGAATGCGGACCAGACCGCGAACAGCACGCTCAGCAACAACACCAGAGACAGCGTTAGCGTGAAGCTTTCCTGCAGCGGCCGCGCCAGGTATCCCACCTCCTGGTGACGGGCGTAGGCCTGCTGCACCTCGTCGGCCAGCGCATTGACCCGCGGCGACACCGGGAACAGCCCCTGCAACAGACGCTGATCCGGCATGCCGTCACTGCCCGGTGCCAGCACCAGTACCCTGATCTGCAGACCGGCATCACCCACCGGATCCAGCCCCACGTAGGGACGGCCCTGGCGCAATTGCAGCAGGATGTCCTCCTCTGGTCGGTGCGGCAGCATCGCCGAGGGTTCCTGGGCGTTGGTTGCAATGATCCGGCCCGTGGACGCCATCAGCGTGAGTTCGGTGGCGCCGAGCTGTTCCCGCAGTTCGCCAAGCCGGATCGGTGCCACCGCATCGCTCATGCCGTGCACATTGACCGCCGCGCGCTCGGTGCGGCGCAGCAGCTCGCGCATGCGGACGTCGAACGAGGCCTGGGACAGGTTCAGCGCATCTTCCAGCACCCGCTGCTCCATACGGGTATCGAACCAGGAGTCGATACCCTGATGCAGGAACTGCACCGAGAAGTAATACACGACACTCACCGGCACCAGGGCCAGGACCACGAACATCGTCACCAGCCGCACGGTGATCCGGCTGCCGGGCTGGTCGCGGCGGCGCTGCAGCACCAGCCGAGTCAGGTTCCAGGCAATCAGGCCGAGCAGCCCGGCCAGGCAGATGCTGTTGAAGAACAGCAACCAGGGATGCAGCCGACCGAACACCTCGGTGTCCTGGGTCGCTGCACTCAACAGATAGAGCGAAACCAGCAGCAGGACACACAGGACCAGCCGGACGGCGCCCTCGCGGGGCAAACGGATCAGCCTTCCAATTGCCATGTGTACCACTCGCTGACCAACCGCCAGTTCGGGTTGACGTACGCCACGGTTCGCAGCGGATGCGGCAACGCATCCAGATCCAGCCGCACCCGGGCCTCCACCGAATAGGTCTGGCCCGATTCCAGTTGACTGCGGCGGACCAGCGGCACGGTATCCAGCGTGGTCCAGGCGGCCAGTGCGACGTCCCTCCGGAAGAAGGTCCGGCGGTCTCCGGTGGCGCGGTTGTGAATCACGTAACGGCGGCTCAGTGCGTGGTAACGCAGTTCCTGACGCTGACTGAACTCCGCAACCTCGGCATCCCACCACCAGCGGCGGGGTCGAAGGACACGGACCTGCAACTCCATGGTCAGCGGCACGCCGTTTTCCAGCGCATCACGGGCGTCGGCACCCAGCTCGACGTCAAAGCGTGCGTCCAGGTACAGCAGGTCGGTCCCGGTGCGAATATTGCCATTGGCAAGACTAAAGCCCGGCGTATCGGCCCAGGCCGAGCCACCGAGACTGACCAACACCAGGATCAGCGGCAGGAATAGCCAACGTCGGAGCGCCACCGGGTATTGCCAGCTCACAGCCCTTAATCCTTGCGCAGGCACGCGTAGTAGAAACCGTCCATGTCCGCCTCGCCGGCCGGAATCTGTCGCCCGACGGGTCGCTCGAGGCCCCAGCGGGCCTCGATGCGGACCGGAATAACCGCATCATGTTCCTGCATGAACCGGTCAACAACCAACTCGTTTTCCGCGCGGAACGCGGAACAGGTGGCGTACAGCAGGATACCGCCCGATGCCAGCAGCGACCAGGCGGCCGCCAACAAACGATATTGCAGCGCGGCAAGGGCATCGATGTCGTTCGCCTGGCGCAACAGCTTGATGTCCGGGTGGCGGCGGATCACACCGCTGGCCGAGCAGGGGGCGTCAAGCAGGATGCGCTGGAAGGGCTCGCCGTCCCACCAGGTGTCCGGTTGCGCGCCGTCGCCGGCACGAAGGTCGGCTCCCAGGCCGAGGCGCTGCAAATTTTCGCGCAGGCGGTCGAGCCGGCCCGCATCGACATCGACCGCGGTCAGACCTGCAATCCCGGGGCGGCGTTCGAGGATGTGACAGGTCTTGCTGCCCGGTGCGGCGCACAGATCCAGCACACGGTCGCCTGCACGCGGCGCCAGCAGGTCGATTGCCAATTGGCCTGCGGCGTCCTGGACCGAAACCACCCCGTCGGCAAAACCGGGCAGGCTCTCCACCGGCAGCGGCCGCCCGAGCACCACTGCGTCCGCTGCGTGTGCATGAAGGGTCGCGTCGATGCCGAGCGCCTGCAGGCGCTCCAGATAGGCCGCACGCGTGCCAAGCCGCCGATTGACCCGCAGCGTCATCGGCGGACGCTGGTTGTTGGCCGCGGCGATTGCCTGCCAGTGGTCCGGCCAGTCCGCCTGCAGGCGATCGAGCATCCAGCGAGGGTGGGACCAACGCGCCGCTTCATCGCCCGGCTTGGCGAGCAGGGTTTCCGCCTCGCGCAGGGCCCGGCGCAGCACGGCATTGACCAGCCCCGGCGCCCAGGGCCGGCCCAGCGAACGGGCCGCGGCGACCGTTTCCGAAACCGCCGCGTGCGCCGGCGTGCGCGCATGCAGGCACTGGTAGAGGCCACTCAACAGCAGGGCCCGCACCACACCTTCCTTGCGCCGCAGCGGTTTGCTCAACAACTGCTGCAGGATGGCGTCCAGCTGATGGTACCAGCGCAGACTGCCGAACACGCAGTCCTGCGCCAACGGCCGCTCATCCGCCGGCAAGCTTGCCAGGCGCAGCGGCAGCACATCGGACAGGGATCTCTGGCGGCGAAGAACATCGTCCAGCGCCAGCGCGGCGACGGCGCGGGCAGGCTGAGCTGTGCGAACCGGACGCACCATCCCTCAGTGAAACCGGTTGCCGGGTCGCAGCGGATGGCCATTGAGGAAATCACCGGCAGCCATGGCCCTACCTCCTTCGGGCTGCAATTCCTGGAGCCGCAGCAGCCCCGCGCCGCAGCTCACCAGCACGCCATCGGCCGAGGCCTTGAGCACGGTACCGGGCGGACGGGCAGCGGATTCGCCGGCCGCCACCTCGGCGCGCCAGAGGCGCAGGCGGGACCCGCCATGGCGGGTCTCGGCCACCGGCCAGGGGTTGAAGGCGGCGATCCGGCGCTGGATCGCTGCGGCGCCATCCGACCAGTCGATGCGCGCCTCCGATTTCTGCAGCTTGTCGGCATAGCAGGCCAGCGCCTCATCCTGCGGCTCGGCGGACAACCTGCCGGCAAGCAGGTCCTCCAGCGAGCCCGCCAACAGCGACGCGCCGATCAGCGACAGCCGATCATGCAGGGTCCCGCCGGTGTCCTCGGCGTGAATCGGGGTCGCGGCTCGGGCCAGCACCGGTCCGGTATCCAGCCCGCGCTCCATCTGCATCAGGCAGACTCCAGTCTCGGCATCGCCGGCCAGCATGGCACGCTGGATCGGTGCCGCACCGCGCCAGCGCGGCAATAACGAGGCGTGGATATTGATGCAGCCGAGCCGCGGCATATCGAGCACGGCCTGCGGCAGAATCAGCCCGTAGGCGACCACGATCATCAGCTCCGGCTGCAGCGCCGCCAATGCCTCCCGGGCTTCCGGATCACGCAGGCTTTGCGGCTGACACACCGGCAGTTCGTGGTCCAGCGCGCGCCGTTTCACCGGCGACGGCCGCAATCGGCGGCCGCGTCCGGCGGGGCGATCCGGCTGGGTGTAGACCGCGCAGGGTGCATGGCCGGCATCGATCAGGGCCTGCAGCGGCGGTACCGCAAAATCGGGCGTGCCCGCGAAAACAATGCGCGGCGAATGTGACATGGCTGTCCCGGGGTTTAACGAGGGTTTCGGTGTTGCAGGCGGGGCCGCGCCGCCGAAGCCGGACCGGCTCAGGCCTCGGCCGCGTGCCGCGCCTGCTTCTCCATCTTCTTGCGCACACGCTTGCGCTTCAATTCGGAGAGGTAATCGATGAACAGCTTGCCATTGAGGTGATCGATTTCGTGCTGGATACAGATGGCCAGCAGGCCATCGGTTTCCAGCTCGAAGGTCTCGCCATGCTCGTCAAGGGCACGCACATGCACCCATTCAGCGCGTGGCACGTCATCATAGTAACCGGGAATGGAAAGGCAGCCCTCCTGGCCCTTGCAGCTGCCTCCGCTGTCCAGGATTTCCGGATTGATGAACACCTGAGGCTCCGAGCGATCTTCGCTCAGGTCCATCACCACCACCCGCTGGTGGACATCAATCTGCGTCGCCGCCAGGCCAATACCCGGTGCATCGTACATGGTCTCGAACATGTCACCGACCAACTCGCGGATCGTGTCATCCACGGTATCGACCGGCTCGGCCACCTTGCGCAGGCGCGCATCGGGATAGTGCAGGATCTCTCGTATCGCCATGGTATCTTTCAGTTGTCTGACGTGTCTGATCGGACTGGGCAATCAGGGCGCGGTTCACAGTATAACCTGCCCGGTCCGTCTACATTGGGATCGATTCCCGCGCCGGCGTCGGAAAATGCGGTCTCGGGCGCAGACGCGAGAATAAATCAGTGTTTCCCTTGGGCAGAACAAACGACAATCAGTGGATTCCCGGTCACGCCTGGCCTGACAGGCGTCTGCAGGGGTCAGGGCGAAAAACAGGACGCATCTCATGTCAGCCAGTAAAACCCGTGTTTGGATAATCAGTCTGCTGCTTGCCTTGTTCGTATTCAGCGGGGCACAGCTTGGCGCCACCGACGGGGTGCGTAGTGACCACCCGCAACAGTACACCGTGCAGCGGGGTGACACCCTCTGGGACATTGCCGGTCGATTCCTGACCCGACCCTGGCTCTGGCCAGAAATCTGGCAGGTCAATCCGGAGATTCGGAATCCCCACCTTATCTATCCGGGTGATGTGATCAGCCTGGTTTACGTCGACGGCGAGCCACGGCTGCGGCTTGATCGGGGTGAGCGGGAGGTGCGGCTGTCGCCGGGCATACGCGAGGAACAACTGGACGAAGCCATCAGCGCCATCCCCCTGAGCGCGATCCGCCCGTTCCTCAATCGCAGTCATGTGGTGGGCGAGGATTTCTTCGACAACGCACCCTACATCATCGCCGGCGAAGATGAACGGGTCATGGCCAGCGCCGGCGACCGCATCTACATACGCCGCCTGGCGGAAGATGCACCGGTGGACTTCGCGGTGGTGCGCAAGGGTAATCCGTACATCGACCCGGACACCGGCGAACTGCTGGGGATTGCCGCCACCTATGTCGGTGACGCGCGACTGCGGCGCGACGGCGATCCGGCCACCGGCGTGGTCCGCTCCAGCAACCGCGAGGTGCTGCCGGGCGACATGCTGCTGGAAACGCCGCCGGAAGCCGCGCGCATGCAGTTCTTCCCGCGTGCGCCGGAGCAGGAGGTCGAGGGGCGCATCATCGATGTCATGGACGGCGTCAGCCAGATCGGTCAGTTCGATGTCGTGGTGCTGAACCTGGGCAAGGAGCAGGGCATGCAGGACGGTGACGTGCTGGCCATGTTCCGGGCCGGCCGCGAGATCTCGGATCCGGTGAATCGCGAGCGCGTCCGGCTGCCGGAGGAGCGGGCCGGCGAGCTGATCATCTTCCGCACCTTCGACAAGCTCAGCTTCGGTCTTGTAATGCGGGCCTCACGGCACACGGAAGTCATGGACGTGGTCCGCAACCCCTGAACGACTCGCGTCCCGACCCATGGTCCACCACGGACGGTGATCCATGAATGAACAGCAGGCCCATATCGCACTGAGCCTTTGCGACGGCTTCGGCCCGCGAGGCTACGCCGAGCTACTACCCGCGCTGGGTTCGGCCAGGGCCATCGTCGAGGCAGACCGCTCGACCCTGCGCGCGGCAGGGCTGTCGGCCACCCTGGTCGACAGCCTGAAGACCGTGGATGACAGGGCGATCGATGCCGTCCTGCGCTGGGGGGATGGCGATGATCGCCACCTGCTGACGCCGGCCGACGACGACTACCCGGCGCTGTTGCATGATCTTCCCGATGCGCCTTTCCTGCTCTACCTGAGGGGTGACCCGCTGGTCCTGCGGACACCGCAGATCGCCATCATTGGCAGTCGCAACCCGACCAGCGGCGGACTGGACAACGCCGAGCAATTCGCCCGCCACCTGGCAGCCGGCGGCCTGACCGTGACCAGCGGCCTGGCCCTCGGCGTGGACAGCGCGGCACATGCCGGCGCGCTGGCGGTGCGCGGGCGCACGCTGGCGGTTACCGGCACCGGGCCCGACCGGATCTACCCGGCCAGCAACCGGCAACTGGCTGCCAAAATCCTTGAGGAAGGCGGTGCCATCGTCACCGAGTTTCCGCCGGGGACACCCGCCCGACCCGGCCATTTCCCTCGCCGCAACCGCCTGATCAGCGGCCTGTCGGCGGGAACACTGGTGGTGGAGGCCGGAATTCGCAGCGGCTCACTGATTACCGCGAGACTGGCACTGGAACAGGGCCGTGAAGTGTTCGCGATCCCCGGCTCGATCCACAATCCACTGGCCCGAGGCTGCCATGCCCTGATCAGGGACGGTGCGGCGAAACTGGTGGAGACCGCCGGCGACATCATGGACGAGTTGCCGGCGTTGCTGGGCTTGGCCCTTGCCGAGGATATCGACGACAGCGATACGCGGGCTCAGGATTCGAGCGCCGCCGGCCTCGATCCGGAGCATGCGATGGTGCTTGAGGCACTCGGCCATGACCCTGTTCCGATGGACATTTTGTTGCAGCGCACCGGATTGACGGCCGCGGAGCTTTCCTCCATCCTGCTGATACTTGAATTGCAGGGCCGTGTGACTTCCATGCCGGGTGGGCGCTATGCACGGGTCTGGCACGAGGGCCTGAAATGAAAGAAAACGTGTTCGACGTCCTGATGTACCTGTTCGAGAACTACCTCTACGACGACGAACCGCAGCCCGACCGGGAATCACTGGAATCCGAACTGTTCGAGGCCGGCTTTCAGCAGATGGAGGTTCGCAAGGCCTTCGACTGGCTGGACGGATTGGCTGCGTGCCGCGATCTGCCGGCCGGTACCGTTGACGAATGCCGTGCAATCCGCCTGTATACCGATGCGGAAACCGCCCGGCTGGACACCGAAAGCCGCGGCTTCCTGATGTTCCTGGAGCAGATCGGCGTGCTCACGGTGACCAGTCGCGAGGTCATCATTGATCGCTTGATGGCACTCGAGGACGAGGAGACCGATATCGATTTGGTGAAATGGGTCACGCTGATGGTGCTCTACAACCAGCCCGGCCAGGAAGAGGCCTTTGCCTGGATGGAGAGTCTGCTGTTCGAGAACCCCGTCCACCTGGTCCACTGAACCCAGTTCGGACCATCGCTGTCCATGTCGCGACCGCCGGCATGCGGTTCGCGGCCAGCCTGGTGACCTTCACCCGCCGCACCGCCCCGACGGGCCAGACGCTTGCGCCGACGGACCCCGTATCCGCGGCGAATCATTCCGCCGACCTGTTCCCAGAGCCGATGGAGTTATGAGCAAAAACCTCGTCATCGTCGAGTCGCCGGCCAAGGCCAAGACCATCAACAAGTACCTGGGCAAGGACTTCAAGGTGCTGGCCTCGTACGGCCATGTGCGTGACCTGGTGCCAAAGGAAGGTGCGGTCGATCCCGAGCACGGCTTCTCGATGCGGTACTCGATCATTGACCGCAACAAGAAGCACGTCGACACCATCAGCAAGGCGCTGAAGGATGCCGACACGCTGATGCTGGCCACTGACCCCGACCGCGAAGGCGAGGCGATCTCCTGGCACCTGTACGAGCTGCTGGCCGAGAAAGGCAAGCTCAAGGACAAACAGGTCAAGCGGGTCGTGTTCCACGAGATTACCGAGCGCGCAATCCGCGATGCCATCGACAACGCCCGCGACCTGTCGATGGATCTGGTGAACGCGCAGCAGGCGCGACGGGCGCTGGATTACCTGGTCGGTTTCAACCTGTCACCGCTGCTCTGGCGCAAGATTCACAGTGGTCTTTCCGCTGGCCGCGTGCAGTCGCCGGCGCTGCGCATGATCTGCGAACGCGAAGCCGAGATCGAGGCCTTCGAGCCCCAGGAATACTGGACCATCGAGTCGGACCTTGAGAAGCGGGAGCAGCCGTTCCAGGCCAAGCTCACCCGCTTTGCCGACGAGAAGGTCGAGCAGTTCACGGTCACCAACGAGGACCGTGCGCGGGAGATCGAGCAGACCCTCAGCAGTGCCGGCCAGGACGGGTTGACGGTGCTTAAGGTCGAGCGCAAGCAGCGACGGCGCAACCCGGCGGCACCGTTCACCACCTCGACCCTGCAGCAGGAAGCCTCGCGCAAGCTCGGCTTCGGCGCCCAACGCACGATGCGCGTCGCGCAGCAGCTTTACGAGGGCATCGACATCGGCGGCGAAACCGTCGGCCTGATCAGCTACATGCGCACCGACTCGGTCAATCTGGCCCGCGAGGCGGTGGATGAATTGCGCCAGGTAATCGGCCAGCGCTTTGGCAAGGATAAACTGCCGGACAGCCCGAACGTCTACCGGACCAAGGCCAAGAATGCCCAGGAAGCGCACGAGGCCATCCGTCCGACCGAGGCAGGCCGCCATCCGGAAGATATCGGCAAGCGTCTGTCGGATGACCAGCGGCGCCTGTACGAGCTGATCTGGAAGCGTGCCGTGGCCAGCCAGATGGTGCACGCCACCATCAATACCGTGGGCGTGGACCTCGGCTGCGGCGAGGGCAATGTGCTGCGCGCCACCGGCTCCACCATCGCCGACCCGGGTTTCATGGCCGTCTACCAGGAGGGCGTGGACGACGCCAAGGCCGACAACAACGACCGGATCCTGCCGCCGCTGGAGGAAGGCGAGACGGTCAAATTGCTCCGGATTCGCCCGGAACAGCATTTCACCGAGCCGCCACCCCGCTACAGCGAAGCCAGTCTTGTGCGGACGCTGGAGGACTACGGCATCGGTCGGCCGTCGACCTATGCCAGCATCATCTCGACCCTGCTCAACCGGGAATACGTGGAGCTGGACAGTCGCCGCTTCATTCCCACCTCCATTGGCCGGGTGGTGAACAAGTTCCTCACCGATCACTTCACACGCTACGTGGATTACGACTTCACCGCGCGGCTGGAAGACGAGCTGGATCAGGTGTCGCTTGGCGAGAAGGACTGGATACCGCTGCTCAAGGAGTTCTGGGACCCCTTCAAGGCCCAGGTAGAGGAAAAGAAGGACATCTCTCGTGAAGAGGTGGTCCAGGCCCGGGAGCTCGGCATCGATCCGAAGAGTGGCAAGCCGGTGCAGGTCCGCGTCGGCCGCTATGGCCCGTTCGTGCAGATCGGCACCAAAGACGACGAGGAAAAACCGAAATTTGCGGGCCTGCGTGCCGGCCAGAGCATGGACCACATCACCCTGGATGAGGCCCTGGCGCTGTTCGATCTGCCCCGCAACCTCGGCGAGACCGATGATGGCGAAGAGATCCAGGTGAATATCGGCCGCTTTGGTCCCTATGTCCGCTACGGCAAGAAATTCGTCTCCATCAAGGGCGACGATGATCCGTACACGATCAGTCGCGAACGGGCGCTGGAACTGATCGCCGAGAAGAAGAAGGCGGACGCCGAGCGCACGATCAAGGTGTTCGAGGGGACCGACATCCAGGTGCTGAAGGGCCGCTACGGCCCCTACATCACCAATGGCAAGAAGAACGCCAAGATCCCGAAGGATCAGGAGCCGGAGAAGCTGGACCTGGCAACCTGCGAGGATCTGCTTGCCAAGGCGCCGGAACGCAAGGGTCGCGGCGGCCGCAAGGCCCCGGCGAAGCGCAAGACCGCGAAAAGCTGAGCATGGCGGCCACCTCCCCGCATCGCCTGATTCGGGCCTGCCGCGCGGTTCATCATGGCGGCCTGATCGCCTATCCGACCGAGTCGGTGTTCGGCCTCGGTTGTGATCCCTACAACGCCGCGGCAGTCGCCCGGCTGCTCCAGGTCAAACGGCGCCCCGTGGCCAAGGGCCTGATCGTGCTGGCCAGCCGCTTCGAACAGCTGGAACCGCTGCTGGCACCACTTCCGGCGGAGACCGAAGGCACCATCCTGGCAAGCTGGCCCGGCCCCGTGACCTGGGTACTGCCGGTGCATGCGAAAACGCCGCTGCTGCTCACCGGCGGACGCAATACGCTTGCCGTTCGCGTGACCGCCCATCCGCTGGCAGCAGCGCTTTGCGACATCTGCGGCCCGCTGGTCTCCACTAGTGCCAATCGCAGCGCCGGAAGGCCGGCACGCACCGCGCTGCAGGCCCGCTTGCGGCTCGGCACGGACGTCGACGTCGTGGTTGCCGGCGCAGTCGGCGACAGCCCGAACCCCACCGAAATTCGCGACGGCCTCAGCGGCGAGATTTTGCGCGCGGGTTAACGCAACACTGACTTATTTCCACGTCTGCGCCCGAAACCGGTTTCAGTGCTTCCTGAAGGACTCAATCACCATTGCGGCTACAAAGGTCCGTAAAAGACCTGCACTGGTATCATGCTGGCCAACGTTCGTCAGTGACCGGTAGGCCGCGGGGCGGGGACGGCTCGAGACCGGAAACGCCATGAACTCATCCATGAGGGCTCGACGGCCGCGTCCATGCGGCCGACGTTCCTCCGTCGAGCCGTCCCCGCCCCGCTTGTCGCTGTCCTGATGCCCCATGCCATTAGCCATAACCGAGGAAGTCCTTCGATGAGCCATCCGGATCCATCCGCCGTCCGCCAGTATCTGCTCGAGCTTCAGGACCGCATCAGTGGCGAACTGGAAGAGGACGACGGCCAGGCACGGTTTCAGGAGGAACTCTGGGATCGCAGCGAGGGCGGCGGCGGGCGCTCGCGGATTCTGCGCGACGGTGCGGTGCTGGAACAGGGTGGCGTGGGCTTTTCCCATGTCTTCGGCGAGACGCTGCCACCGGCCGCCACGGCACAGCGGCCGGAGCTGGCGGGCCGTGCGTGGCAGGCCATGGGCGTGTCACTGGTAATTCACCCGCGCAACCCCTATGCACCCACGTCGCATGCCAATATCCGCTTCTTCCTTGCCGAAAAACACGGCGAACCGCCGGTCTGGTGGTTCGGCGGCGGCTTTGACCTGACGCCCTATTACGGTTTCGACGAGGATGCCGTTCACTGGCACCGCGAGGCCAAGGCCGCCTGCGAGCCCTTCGGCGAGGACGTCTACCCCCGCTACAAGGCCTGGTGTGACGAATACTTCCACATGCCGCATCGGGGCGAGCAGCGCGGCATCGGCGGCCTGTTCTTCGATGACCTTAACGACTGGGGCTTCGAGCGCAGCTTCGCCTTCATGCGCTCGGTGGGCGATCACTACCTGCCGGCCTACCGGCCGATCCTGCAGCGCCGGCACACCATGGCCTATGGCGAACGGGAACGCGACTTCCAGCTTTACCGGCGTGGCCGCTACGTGGAATTCAACCTGCTCTGGGACCGCGGCACAAAGTTCGGCATCCAGTCCGGCGGCCGCACCGAATCGATCCTCATGTCACTGCCGCCGCTGGCCCGCTGGGAATACGGCTGGACGCCCGAGCCCGGCAGCGACGAGGAACGGCTGTACACGCGCTTCCTGCAACCGCGGGATTGGCTGGCCGCGGAACCGGACTAAAGGTGTTGGCCTGACCGGGGATCTCGACGCGGCATGCCGTACCTCGGGACCCAACGGCTGCTGTAGACTCAAGGCCGATCCTGTCACCGCCGGAGAGACTCTCGATGGACAAGACCGCGATGCGTTTCGTCGGCACCACGTTCCTGAAGGGGCTGGCTGCCGTACTGCCAATCATCGTCACGATCTACCTGATCATCTGGTTGGCCACGCTGCTGGAGTCGGTGATCGGCGGCATGGTGTCCTGGCTGCTCCCCGCCTATTTCCCGGGCCTCGGATTACTGGTGGCCATCGGCGGCATCTTCGTGGTCGGTATCCTGCTCAACGCCTGGCTGGTGCGTGCGGTGTTCGAGCTCGGCGAGCGGATCATGCACCGGATTCCGCTGGTCAAAACCGTCTACGGTGCGGTGCAGGACCTGATGGGGTTTTTCTCGCGCACTGCTGATCACCAGGCCAGCCAGGTCGTGATGGTCCATGTCGAGATCGCCGGCGTTCCGGCCCGCCTGATCGGCGTGGTCACGCGGGAGGACTTCGAGGGCCTGCCGGACGGGCTGGGCCTGCCGGACCACATCGCCGTCTACCTGCCGATGAGTTACCAGATCGGTGGCTACACGGTGGTTCTGCCGCGGGACAAGGTCACGCCGGTGGACATGAGCATCGACGAGGCCATGCGTTATGCGGTGACAGCGGGAATGTCGGTGACACCGGCCGGCCGCGGTTCGATTAATTCCGCCACGGAACAAGGCTAATTCTCGCACGGGGATGATCCCTGTCTGGTAATGCCGCGGCCCCGCACCTACCATGAAAAAGACGGTGAACCGGGTTCAGCGGACAATCGACGCAATGGTCGCTGCCCGTGCCCGGCAGCACTTGGCAAATAACAAACCAGAAGGCGGTCGCGCGGCACTGACCCCGGACCGCCCCTAAAGCCACTGCGGCACCCCGACAATCCAGGATCCGGCCCACAAGGCTGCCTGCCCTGGCTCATCCAGACACCTGGGTGAGCCATGATTTCCCGGTGTCGCAGACAACCCAAGAGGTGATGCGATGGCTGCAGTACCGGAGGATATTGATCCGCAGGAAACGCAGGAATGGCTGGAGGCCCTTGAGGCCGTCATCGCCAACGAAGGGGCGGAACGCGCCCACTACCTGCTGGAATCCCTCGTCGACAAGGCCCGCCGTCGTGGCGGCCACATTCCCTTCAAGGCCACCACGGCCTATCTAAACACCATCCCGCCACACATGGAGCAGCGATCACCGGGCGACCACGCCCTGGAATGGCGGTTGCGCTCGTTCATTCGCTGGAATGCGATGGCAATGGTGCTGCAGGCAAACAAGGAACGCGAGGGCATCGGCGGTCATATCGCCAGTTTTGCATCCAGTGCGACCCTGTACGACATCGGTTTCAACCATTTCTGGCATGCGCCGAGCGAGCAGCACGGTGGCGACATGGTCTTCATCCAGGGCCATTCGGCGCCCGGCGTCTACGCCCGCTCCTACCTGGAAGGCCGCCTGAGCGAAGAGGATATTCACGGCTTCCGCCAGGACGTCGGTGGTCCCGGCGTCACGTCCTATCCGCATCCCTGGCTGATGCCGGATTACTGGCAGTTCCCCACCGTGTCCATGGGCCTTGGCCCGATCATGGCCATCTACCAGGCCCGGTTCATGAAATACCTGCATGACAGGGGCATTGTCGACACCTCGGGCCGCAAGGTCTGGGCCTTCATGGGTGACGGCGAGATGGACGAGCCGGAATCCCTGGGCGCCATCGATGTGGCCGCGCGGGAAGGGCTGGACAACCTGGTGTTCGTGGTCAACTGCAACCTGCAGCGTCTGGACGGACCCGTGCGCGGCAACAGCAAGATCATCCAGGAGCTGGAGGGCGAATTCCGTGGCACGGGCTGGAACGTGCTGAAGGTCATCTGGGGTTCCGGCTGGGACAACCTGCTGGCCAAGGACCGGACCGGCCTGCTGCAGAAGCGCATGGAGGAATGCGTCGACGGCGAGTACCAGAACTTCAAGGCCAAGGGCGGGGCCTACACCCGCGAGCATTTCTTCGGCAAGTACCCGGAGCTGAAGGATCTGGTCTCCAACATGTCGGACGACGAGATCTACCGCTTGTCCCGCGGCGGACATGACCCGCACAAGGTCTATGCCGCCTACCACGCTGCGATGAACCATACCGGTCAGCCCACCGTGATCCTGGCGAAGACGGTCAAGGGTTACGGCATGGGCTCCTCCGGCGAAGGCCAGAACATCACCCACCAGCAGAAGAAGATGGGGCTGGAGGCGCTGAAGGAATTCCGCGACCGCTTCGACATCCCGGTGGCTGACGAAGACCTGGAGAAGACACCGTTCTACAAGCCGGCCGATGACAGTCCGGAAATGAAGTACCTGCGGGAACGGCGTGAAGCGCTGGGCGGTTATCTGCCGCAGCGCCGTCGCGAGGCCGAACCGCTGAAGGTGCCCGAACTGTCCGCCTTCGATCTGCTGCTGAAGGACACCGGCGAGCGCGAGATGTCGACCACAATGGCCTATGTGCGCATCCTGTCGATCCTGGCGCGGGACAAAAATCTGGCCAAGCACATCGTGCCCATCGTGCCCGACGAGGCCCGCACCTTCGGCATGGAAGGCCTGTTCCGCCAGCTCGGCATCTACTCCTCGGTGGGTCAGCTCTACACCCCGGAAGACGCCGACCAGCTGATGCTCTACAAGGAGAGCAAGGACGGCCAGATCCTGCAGGAAGGCATCAACGAGGCCGGCGCCATGAGCTCCTGGGTGGCAGCCGGCACCGCCTACTCGAATCACGGCGTGAACATGATCCCGTTCTACGCCTTTTATTCGATGTTCGGCTTCCAGCGGGTCGGCGACCTGGCCTGGGCCGCCGGCGACATGCGCGCCCGCGGCTTCCTGATGGGCGGCACCGCCGGACGCACCACGCTGAACGGCGAGGGTCTGCAGCACCAGGACGGCCACAGCCTGCTGCAGGCGGCGCTGATTCCGAACTGCATCGCCTATGACCCGACCTTCCCCTACGAGATGGCCGTGGTGATCCACGACGGCCTGCGCCGCATGTACCAGGAGCAGGAGAACGTCTACTACTACATCACGATGATGAACGAGAACTACGGCCAGCCGGCCATGCCCAAGGGCGCCGAGGAAGGCATCCGGCGCGGCATGTACCTGTTCAAGGCCGGCGGTCGCGGCAAGACCCGGGTGCAGTTGATGGGCTCGGGGACGATCTTCCGCGAGGTGATCGCCGCCGCCGAGCTGCTGAAGAAGGACTGGAAAGTGGACGCCGACCTGTGGGGCTGCCCCTCGTTCAACGAACTGCGGCGGGACGGCATGTCCGTGGACCGCTGGAACATGCTGCACCCGGACAAGAAGCCGAAGACATGCTGGGTCGAGGACCAGCTCAAGGATCGCAAGGGGCCGGCGATTGCCGCGACCGACTACATGCGGGCCTATCCGGAACAGATCCGGCCGCATCTGGGTGAACGGCGCTTCGTCACACTCGGTACCGACGGCTTCGGTCGCTCCGACACCCGCGAGCAGTTGCGACGCTTCTTCGAGGTGGACCGGTACTACGTCACCGTGGCCGCGCTCAAGGCCCTGGCCGACGAGGGCCAGATCGACGGCAAGACCGTGGCTGCCGCAATCAAGCAGTACGGCGTCGATCCCGAAAAGCCGATGCCGACCACGGTCTGAAGCGCGCGATTCCCGTTTTCGCGCGGGGCCGGCCACCAGGCCGCCCCGCCGCAACTGCAAGGAACAGGCGTCATGGCGACGACAACAATCAAGGTGCCCGACATCGGTGATTTCGACGAAGTCGATGTGATCGAAGTCCTGGTGGCCGAGGGTGACACGGTAGAGGCGGAACAGAGCCTCATCACACTGGAATCCGACAAGGCCACGATGGAAGTGCCGGCCAGTGCGGGCGGCAAGGTGGCGAAACTGCTGGTCAAGGTCGGCGACAAGGTCTCCGAAGGAACAGCCATTGTCGAGGTCGAGGTGGCCGGCGACGGTGATCAGTCGGGCGGTGAGACGCCGGCCGAGGCAGCAGCCGAGGACGCGGGAAAACAGGAAACGGCGTCCGCTACCAGCGACGACGGCGGCAGTCAGACCGTCAACGTACCGGACATCGGCGACTTCGACGAAGTCGACGTGATCGAAGTCCTTGTGGCCGAGGGGGACCAGGTCGAGACCGAACAGAGCCTGATCACGCTGGAGTCCGACAAGGCCACCATGGAGGTTCCCGCGCCGGCGGCCGGCACGGTCAAGGCGTTGCTGATCAAGGTCGGCGACAAGGTCGCCGAAGGCACGCCGATCCTGGAATTGAGCGGCGGTGATACTGGTAAGGCGGCTTCTTCGCCGGCGCCGGCCACGGACAAGCCGGCCGAGCAGCCGGCGGCGGCAAACGGAAAGACCTCCGAATCAACAGCGGCGAAACCCACCGATCACCAGCTCTACCAGCTGGAGGCGGACGCCGCGCCGGTGCCGGTCCAGACCATCGACAGCGATGGCCACCGCCTGGCGCATGCTTCACCGGCAGTCCGGCGCTATGCCCGCGAACTGGGCGTGGACCTGTCCGGCCTGTCAGGCACCGGGCGCAAGGGCCGCATCCTTCGCGAGGACGTGCAGCAATTCGTCAAGCAGGCAGTGAAACAGGCTGGTAGTGGCGCAGGGGCGGCGCCGGCGGCGGGCGGCATGGGCATCCCGCCGATCCCCGAGGTGGATTTCAGCAAGTTCGGCGAGGTCGAGGAGCAGCCGCTGTCCCGGATCAAGCAGAAATCCGGGCCGCACCTGCACCGGTCCTGGCTGAACGTGCCCCACGTCACGCAGTTCGACGAGGCGGACATCACCGACCTGGAGGCCTTCCGCAAGGCGGAGAAGGCGGCCGCCGAGAAGGCCGGCGTCAAGCTCACGCCACTGGCCTTCCTGGTCAAGGCCTCGGCGTCGGCGCTGCGCGCCTTCCCGGACTTCAACAGCAGCCTGAAGCCGGACGGCACGGCACTGATCGTCAAGCACTACGTCAATATCGGCGTCGCGGTGGATACGCCGAACGGGCTGGTGGTGCCGGTGATCAAGGACGCCGACACGAAGGGCATCTTCGACATCGCCCGCGACCTCGGCGAGATCAGCGCCAAGGCCCGCGACGGCAAGCTCGGCCCGGGCGACATGCAGGGCGGCACCTTCAGCATCTCGAGTCTCGGCGGCATCGGCGGCACGGCATTCACGCCGATCGTCAACGCGCCAGAAGTCGCAATCCTCGGTGTCTCGCGCTCGGACCTGAAACCGAAATGGAACGGCAAGGAGTTCGAGCCCCGGCTGATGCTGCCGCTGTCGCTGTCCTACGACCACCGGGTGATCGACGGCGCCGCCGCCGCCCGCTTCACGAGCCATCTGAGCGGCCTGCTGGGGGATCTGCGGCGGCTGGTGCTGTAGTTGTTGGGTGCCGGGCAGGCAGGGAGGAGGCTACCGTCGCGGGACGCTGTGAATACGTCCTGTACGCTCGACGGCGGCTTCCCTGCCGCCGACGCCCGCGCCGGCAGCCTCCTCCCCACCTGCTGAACGTTTCGGAGGAAGCTGCCGCGAAACAGACGGAACGGCTTCGAACCAGGCATTACCGAAGTCGCCTGGCTGGATGAACCACCACATCGAAGCCGCAGACACAGAACGCACCAAAAGCGCTGGTTCGTAAACGGAGAACCGGCTGATTAAGGAATCGGACATGGCGAACGAAACGATCAAGGTGCCGGACATCGGCGATTTCGATGCGGTCGATGTCATTGAAGTGCTGGTCGCCGAGGGCGACGAGGTAGCCGCGGAGCAGTCGCTGATCACCCTCGAATCCGACAAGGCCACGATGGAAGTGCCCGCCGACCGGGCCGGCAAGGTCAGCAAACTGCTGGTCAAGGTCGGTGACAAGGTCGCCGAAGGCACGCCGATTCTGGAGCTGGACGCCGCATCCGACGCGGCCGCCTCATCCGAACCAGCTGAGGAAACGGCACCAGCGGCCAGGCCGGCAGAGTCGGAAAAGCCCGCCGACGAACCCGCGCCGACAGCGGCCACGAGCGAAGCGCCCTCGGATGCGGATTGTGATGTGGTCGTGGTCGGCGCCGGGCCGGGTGGCTACACCGCCGCGTTCCGCGCCGCCGATCTCGGCCTGAAGGTGATCCTGGTGGAGCGCTACCCGACCCTGGGCGGCGTCTGCCTCAATGTCGGCTGCATCCCCTCCAAGGCCCTGCTGCATGTCGGACACATCATGGACACCGCAGCCGCGTTCAAGGATCACGGCATTGTCTTCAACAAGCCGAAGATCGAACTGGACAAGCTGCGTTCCTGGAAGGACTCGGTGATCGGCAAGCTCACCGGCGGCCTCGCCGGCATGGCCAAGAAGCGCAAGGTGGAGAGCGTCACCGGGATCGCCCGCTTCACTGGCAGCCACGCCCTGAACGTGAAGGGCGAGGATGGCGAACGCACGATCCGCTTCAGGCACGCGATCGTCGCCGCCGGCTCGCGGCCGGTGATGCCGCCGGGCATGGACCTGGACGATCCGCGGGTCATGGATTCCACCGGCGCCCTGAAACTCGAGGAAATCCCGAAACGGTTGCTGGTCATCGGTGGTGGCATCATCGGGCTGGAAATGGCCACCGTCTACGAGGCCTTGGGCTCGAAGATCACCGTGGTCGAGATGCTGGACCGCATCATGGTCGGCGCCGACAAGGATCTGATCCGACCCTACGAGAAACGCATCCGCGGCCGCTACGAAAACGTCTTCCTCAAGGCCAAGGTCACTGGCATGGAGGCCCAGAAGAAGGGTATCAAGGTGTCCTTCGAGGGCGAGGGCGTGCCGGACACCGACACCTTCGACCGGGTGCTGGTCTCGGTCGGCCGCCGGCCAAACGGCGATCAACTGGACCTCGAGGCCGCCGGCCTGCAGCACGATGGCGGCTTCATCAGCGTCGATGAGCAGATGCGCAGCGCGGTGCCGCACATCTTCGCCATCGGCGACATCGTCGGACAGCCGATGCTGGCGCACAAGGCCACCCATGAAGGCAAGGTGGCGGCCGAGGTCATCGCCGGCGAGAAGAGCGCCTTCGATGCGCGGGTCATCCCGTCGGTGGCCTACACCGATCCGGAAGTCGCCTGGGTCGGACTGACCGAGGAACAGGCAAAGGAACAGGGCGTCGAGGTGGAAAAGGGCGTCTTCCCCTGGGCTGCCAGCGGTCGGGCGCTTGCCATGGGCCGCGACGAGGGCCTGACCAAGCTGCTGTTCAGCAAGGACACCGGACGCCTTATCGGCGGTGCGGTGCTTGGTCCCAATGCCGGCGACGTGATCGGCGAGATCTGCCTGGCCATCGAGATGGGGGCCGAGGCCGCCGACATCGGGCTCACGGTCCATCCGCACCCGACCCTGATCGAAACCGTGGGGATGGCGGCGGAAGCCGCAGAGGGTACGATTACCGACCTGTACATGCCGAAAAAGCGTTGACGGACATTCAGTTCGCGCCCGTCAACCGGGATCCCGGAGAACCGTGGCGTTGCTTGCGGCACCTGGAATGCTTTTCTGGCATGACCATGAACGCCGGACCTTGATGAGCTGAATGCATCCGCGAATCATCGCTGCCGCCCACTATGTGCCCGAGCGCCTGGTCAGCAATGCCGAGCTGAATGCGCGGTTCGCAGCGCTCGGCAAACCCGAGGTGATCGGCAAGTTCGAAGCCAGCAGCGGAATCCTGCAGCGCTGGTACGCGCCCGACGACTGGGCGACGTCCGATCTTGCCCTGCCGGCGGCACGCGAGGCACTGCAACGGGCCGGACGGAAGGCCGAGGATGTCGATCTGCTGATCGTCGGCACCGACTCCCCCGACTACATTACCCCGGCAACCTCCACCGTCCTCCAGCACAAGCTTGGCGCGGTCAACGCCGGTACATTCGACGTCGGCTGCGCCTGTGCCTCGTTTCCGACCGGTATCGCCACCGCGGCGGGTCTGCTGCAGGGGCGGACAGGTATCAGAACCGTCCTGGTCGTCGGCGCCTACATGATGCGCAAGCTGGCCGACCCGAATGACCCGATGATCTTCTTTTATGGCGACGGCGCCGGTGCGGCGGTCATGGAACTGGATGACGCGCCGGGCTACCTCGGTGCCGCGTTCCGCGCCGACGGTGCCTACTCGGGAAGCTGGGGGATCTATGCCGGCGGCACTGCCGAGCCGGTCAACACCGAGGCGTTGGCCGCTGGCCGCACGCAGGTTCGGCTGATCGAACGCTATCCGCCGGAGATCAATGACGACGGCTGGCCCAGGCTGTTCGAGCAACTCTGTATCAATACCGGCATCAGCGTGGGCGATGTCGACCACCTGATCTTCACCCAGGTCCGCCGTAACACCATCGAGCTGGTGGCGGAACGCATCGGGCTGCCGCTGGAAAAGGCCCCCTTGATCATGGACCGCTGCGGATACACCGGCTCGGCCTGCATTCCGATGGCCCTGTCCGAAGGCCAGAACAGCGGCCGCATGCGGGCCGGCGACCTGGTGGTGATGATCGGCTCGGGCGTGGGATTCAATCAGGCGGCCGTGGCCCTGCGACTCTGATCACCGCGATGGATTGGCGACTCAGGCGCCGAGGCGATCCAGCAGGGCCTTGAAACAGGCCTCCACCTGGGTCCGCTCGCGCTGCCGGATGGCCTTGGCCTGCTCTTGTCCGATCTTTTCGGACAATGTCTCAAGCAGCCCAGCCTGCACCGCGCATTCTCGCGCGCTGTCGGCTTCGACCTGCAACAAGGCCTGAAGAAACGGTGTGTCCGGGCGCTGCTCCTCGGGTATGAACGGTGCAAACCGGACCACATCCAGCAGTGCATGGCTTAGCGCGAGGTACCGATAGAACAGTTCCTGGTCCGCCAGCAAGCCCTGCAGGTACAGCGCTGCGCCTGTCCGGTTCCACAACTCCAGGTTGAGATTCGTGGCTTCCATGTAAAGCAGCGGATTGGACGACCACGCAGTCGCCTTGCCCAGCAGCGTTGCCAGTTCGACTTCCTTGAAATACTGCTGGTGCAGTGCCTGATGTGACGGTGCATCGGTGCCCTGCAGCTCGGCGTGGGCCAGCACCGCGCTGTTGATGGCCTTCACCGATTGCACGAACAGCGTGATCCGCGTTTGATCATCGGGATGCACGCTGCCGCGCGCGAAGCGCTCCGTCAGCCGTTCCCGTGTTGCCTTGTCGACGATGGCCATGACGTCCCCAGCTTTACCCTGTCCAGACAGTTTGCTACCGACCGGCCTGCCAGCCAAACTCGGGGCAGGGAGGTGCCGTCCGCTCGCAGATGGCTCGAGACCAGCCACTGCGGCGCGCCGCCGGTGAATCCCGAGAATGATAAGCATCATCGGCCGGTCCTGGATGGACCTGCGCCGGCACGCGGGGGAGCAACATGCAGCACAGCGCCGAAGAGTACAAGCGTCGCAGCCTGGCCGCGGTCATCGACCGGATCCGCCAGAAGTGGCCGGATCACACGGTACCACTGCTGGAAGTCCTGGTTGCCCAGTATTTCCGGCGTGTGCCGGCGGACGACCTGCGCCAGCGCAAGTCCGAGAACCTGTACGGCATGACTGCGGCCCACTGGACCCTGGGCCGGCAACGCCGCCCCGGCCTGGTGCGAACCCAGGTGATCAACCCCACCCCGGACCGGCATGGCTGGGAGTCCAGTCACACCATCCTTCAGATCGTGGTGGATGACCAGCCGTTCCTGGTCGATTCCATCGCCATGGCACTGAATCGACGGGGCCTGACCATCCATCTCACGATCCACCCGATCCTCAGGGTCCGGCGCGATGATGACGACGAGATTCAAGAACTGTTTGCCGACGACAGCAATGACCAGGCCCAATCCGAAGCCTGGATGCATTTCGAAGTGGACCGGATCGCCGACGAGGAGGGCCGCAGGGCGCTGCAGAACGACGTAAAGGCCGTCATCGACCAGTGCCGTGTGGTGGTCAATGACTGGCTGCCCATGCGCCAGCGAATGCAGACGGTACTCGACGGCCTGGGCGAACCCCGGGACCGGGAAGGCGAGGAGATACACGCCTTCCTGCAGTGGCTGATCGCCGAGCATTTCACCTACCTCGGCTACCGCCACTACCGGCTGCAGAAGCAGGGCCGCGAGTACCGGTTGAGCGGTGATCCGGAGTCGGCACTGGGACTGCTGCGCGGTGGCGACGAAGATGGCACCAGGCGCCTCAGCAAGCTGCCGAAGGACATTCGTGCCAAGGCACTGGAACCCGATCGCCTGGTGCTGACCAAGTCGGCACATCGCTCGCCGGTGCACCGCCCGGGATACATGGACCACGTCGGCATCAAGGAGCTCGACGACAAGGGACGGGTCATCGGCGAGCACCGTTTTCTCGGCCTCTACACCTCATCGGCCTACAGCAGAAATCCACGCGAAATCCCGCTGTTGCGGCGGAAACTGGACGCGGTACGGCGAATGGCGGGGCTGCCAGCCAACAGTCACTCCGGCAAGGCATTGAACAATCTGCTCGAGACGTATCCGCGGGATGAGCTGTTCCAGAGCGACACCGAAACCCTTTACCGCATCAGCATGGGAATTCTGCACCTGCAGGAACGGCAACGGGTGCGGCTGTTCGTGCGCGAGGACACCTATCGCCGCTTCGTTTCCTGTCTCGTCTATGCGCCCAGGGACCGCTATGACAGCAGCGTCCGCCGCCGCATGCAGCAGGAGCTGGAACAGGCGTTCGCCTCCACCCGCAGCGAGTTCTCGGTGAATCTGTCAGAAGCGGTGCTGGCCCGGATTCATTTCCTGCTGCATGTCTCCGACCACCGGATTCCGGAGGTCGACCTGGAGGCACTGGAACAGCGCCTGGCACATGCCGCCAGGGACTGGTGCGATGAACTGCATGATGCGCTGCTGGACTACTACGGCGAGGCCGACGGCAACCATTTGTTCGACCTGTACGGCCAGGCCTTCAGCGCCGCCTACCGCGAGGACACCAGTGCCCGTACCGGCGCCCAGGACGTGGCCCGGCTTGAATCGCTGGATCCGGAGCATGATCTGCAGATCATGCTCTACCGGCCGCTGGAGGCACCGGAAGAACTGATCCGCCTGCGCCTGTACCGTTTTGGCGAGGCCATTCCGCTGTCCGACGTGCTGCCGTTGTTGGAAAACTTGGGGCTGCGGGTTGTCGATGAACGCCCCTACACCATTCATCTGCGCACCCGGACCCACTGGATCCATGATTTCGGCCTGCTCGACTCCGGCGCCAATGCACCCGACCTCGATCAGATCCGGGAACTATTCGAAAGCGGATTCGATGCGATCTGGCATGGCCGGGTCGAGAACGACGGGTTCAACCGCCTGTTGCTAGCGGCTCGATTGGGTTGGGCTGAAATCATGATTCTGCGTGCCTACGGCCGCTACCTGCGGCAGGCCGGTACCACGTTCAGCCAGGCCTACATCGAGGACACCCTGGTCGGGAACCCGCGGATTGCCCGGCTGCTGGTGCGGCTTTTTCACTACCGGCTGGATCCGGATCGGTTCGATGACAAGCGTGCCGCGCGGGTCGCCGAACAGGTCGAGCTGGCCCTGGCCGAGGTGCCAAGCCTGGATGAGGACCGCATACTGCGACGCCTGCTGGCGGCCATACAGGCCACCCTGCGCACCAGCTTCTACCAGGAAGCCAGCGACGACGAGGCACTCAGTCTGAAACTCACGCCAGCGGCCATTCCGGATATGCCGGAGCCACACCCTGCTTTCGAGATCTACGTGTATTCGCCGCGAGTCGAGGGCGTCCATCTTCGTGGCGGCAAGGTCGCCCGCGGTGGTCTGCGCTGGTCGGAAAGGAAGGAGGATTTCCGCACCGAGGTGCTTGGCCTGATGAAGGCGCAGATGGTGAAGAACGCGGTCATCGTGCCGCTTGGCGCCAAGGGCGGGTTCGTCGCCCGCCAGCTTCCGGAGGAGCGCGAGGCCCAACTCGACGAAGTACGGACCTGCTACCGGCTGTTCATTCGTGCGCTGCTGAACATCACCGACAACTACCCGGGCGGAAAGGTCACGCCACCGCCGCGCGTCGTGCGCCAGGATGATGATGACCCCTATCTGGTGGTGGCGGCGGACAAGGGCACGGCGACATTCTCCGATACCGCCAACGCCATTGCCGCCGACTACGGTTTCTGGCTTGGCGACGCCTTCGCCTCCGGCGGCAGCAACGGCTATGACCACAAGAAAATGGGCATCACTGCACGCGGCGCCTGGGTGGCGGTACGGCGCCACTTCCGCGAGATGGACCACGATATCCAGACGACGCCGTTCAGCGTCATCGGGGTCGGCGACATGTCCGGCGACGTGTTCGGCAACGGCATGCTCCTGTCACGTCAGATCCGCCTGGTCGCCGCCTTCGATCACCGGCACATATTCCTGGACCCGGATCCCGACCCCGAACGCAGCTTCCGCGAGCGACAGCGGCTGTTCGATCTGGCCCGGTCCTCCTGGGACGACTATGACCGTGAACAACTATCCGAGGGTGGCGGGGTATTTCCGCGCACCGCCAAATCAGTGGAGCCCTCCGCCAGGGCCTGCAAGGCACTTGGCATTGCCCCGGGACCGCTAACCCCCGCCGAGTTGATACAGGCCATTCTTCGCGCGCCGGTGGACCTGTTCTGGAATGGCGGGATTGGCACGTATGTGAAGGCCAGCAGCGAGACGCACCCGGATGTCGGCGACCGCAGCAACGACGCCGTGCGGGTCAATGCCGATGAGCTCCGGTGCCGCGTGATCGGCGAGGGCGGTAATCTGGGCGTGACCCAGCGGGCACGCATCGAATTTGCCCGTGCCGGTGGGCGGATCAATACCGACGCCATCGATAACGTTGGGGGCGTGGACTGCTCGGACCACGAGGTCAACATCAAGATTCTGCTCAACGGCCTGGTGGAAAATGGCGAATTGACCGAACCCCAGCGCAATCGACTGCTGGCCGAGATGAGCGACGAAGTGGCTGAACTGGTGCTGCTGGACAACGACCGGCAGACCGAATCACTGAGCATCATGCAGGCCAGGGCGCCGCAGTTGCTGGCCGAACACTCCCGGCTGATCCGGGATATGGAGGCATCCGGGCGCCTCAACCGGGAGCTGGAGGCCTTGCCGGGTGAACGGCAGATCGCGGAATGGCTGGCTGTCGGCCACGGTCTGACCCGGCCGGAAACCGCGGTGTTGCTGGCCCACGCCAAGCTGGCCGGCTACGAGGCGCTGATCGAGACCGATCTGCCTGAGGACCCGGATCTGCAGGACACGCTCTACAGCTACTTCCCAAGCGCCCTGCGCGAGCAATATGGCGAATACCTGCCGGCACATCGCCTGCGCCGGGAAATCGTCGCCACCCAGATTGCCAACGAACTGTTCAACCGGCTTGGGGCCAGTGTCTTGCTGCGCCTCAACGAGAAGGCTGGCGCCACCGGCGAGGCGGCGGCCCGGGCCTATTTCATCGCCCGCCGGGTATTCGGCCTCGATGCGCTGTGGGCCGCGATCGATCAGCTCAATCATCAGGTCTCCGGCCAGACCCAGACCGAGCTTCGGCTTGCGGTGCTTGATGTGGTCGAGGCCGTGGTGCTGTGGCTGGTTCGCCACTTCAACGGCGAGCAGGCTATCGCCGAAGCCGTGGCACGCCTGCAGCGACCGGTGGCGGAACTGGAGACAAGGTTGGCGGAGTTGCTTCCGGCAGACGATCAGGCCTACCTCGGCGAGTGCGCGACGGAATGGCGCGATGCCGGGGTTCCGGATGCCCTGGCGCAGCGGATCGTACAGCTTGAACCGTTGTCTTCTGCACTCGATATCACCCTGATGGCCGAGGATACGGCAGCTCCCCTGACCCTGGCGGCGGAACTTTATTTCCGGCTGGCAGCAGAACTGGAATTACGCTGGCTTGCGGCGAACATCCAGCAACTGCCCGGCGACGACCCGTGGCAGGAACGCTTCCGTAGCGGACTGCAGGACGGCCTGGGGGAAGCAAGGCGCCAGCTCGCCACAGCCCTGCTGCAGCAACAGGATCGGGCCGAAAACGGAGCGGCACTGCTCGAGACATGGCGGGCAGAACAGGCCAGGGCACTGTTCCGCCTGCAACACACGCTGCAGGACCTGCGCGCGGCCGGAACACCGACCGCCGCAATGTTGAGCGTGACGGTCCAGGACCTGCAGGACCTGGCCAATCGGACGGCGCAGGCCCATGTCGATGCCTGAAGCGGTCGCGCTGCAGTTCCAGCAGCATGGTGAACCCGACTCCGAGCCCCTGATGCTGCTGCACGGACTCTACGGTTCGGGCAGCAACTGGGCACGGATCGCCCCAACGCTGGCGGAGCGCTTTCGGGTCATCGTACCCGACCTGCGCAACCACGGCGTCAGTCCGCATCATGCGGAAATGAGCTATCCGGCGATGGTCGCCGATGTGCTGGCCCTGCTGGACCTGCTGGACATCGAGCGGGCCCATATCCTGGGCCACAGCATGGGCGGCAAGGTGGCGATGCACTGCGCGCTGCAGGCCGAGCATCGGCTGCGGCGCCTGATTATCGCCGACATGGCGCCACGTGCCTATGATGGCGTCGAACACCAGTCGATCATCGATGCGATGCGGCAACTGGACCTGACCACGCTGAAATCCCGCCGGGACGCCGACCAGGCGCTGGCCGCTGCGGTCCCGGTTCAGGCCGTGCGACAGTTTCTGCTGACCAATCTGCAACGCCGCGACAAGGACTGGTGCTGGCGTTTGCCGCTGGCCACCCTGCGTGACCAGTTAGCCGCCATTGTGGGCTGGTCCACGGCCGGGGAATCCTTCGATGGCCCGACCCTGTTCCTGCACGGCGGACGCTCGGATTACCTGGGTCCAGGAGACCAGGCCGCAATAGAAACACTGTTTCCCCGGGCCCGCCTGCGCTGCATGGAAAACTGCGGGCACTGGCTGCACGTGGAAGACCCGACGACTTTCGGCGAAGAAGTCATCCATTTCCTCGAGAATAGCGTGGAATCTGGTTGATGAAATGCGTTCCACAATATGGAATGGTTGCTGGCCTTCCCGCTTCCTGACTCCCTATACTCGGCGATTGCAACCCGACCGGAGACAAGCCCGTCATGGCCGACGACCTGCGTGATGCCGCCCTTGAGTACCATCGCTACCCCAGCCCCGGGAAACTCACGATCAGCCCGAGCAAGCCGCTGGCCAATCAGCGGGACCTGGCACTGGCCTACTCGCCGGGCGTGGCGGCCGCCTGCGACCTGATCGTTCAGGACCCCCAGGAGGCGGCGAACCTGACATCCCGCGGCAACCTGGTTGGCGTGATCAGCAACGGCACGGCGGTGCTTGGCCTCGGTGCCATCGGTCCACTGGCCTCGAAACCGGTGATGGAAGGCAAGGCTGTCCTGTTCAAGAAGTTCTCCGGCATCGACGTCTTCGATATCGAGATCGAGGAACGGGACCCGGACAAACTGGTGGACATCATTGCCAGCCTGGAACCGACCTTCGGCGGCATCAATCTGGAGGACATCAAGGCACCGGAGTGCTTCGAGATCGAAGCGCGGCTCAAGGAGCGCATGAACATTCCGGTGTTCCATGATGACCAGCATGGCACTGCGATCATCACGGCCGCCGCCATCCGCAATGGCCTGCGGGTGGTGCAGAAATCACTGGAGGAGGTGCGCCTGGTCTGTTCCGGGGCCGGTGCGGCCGCCATCGCCTGCCTGGATCTGCTGGTCGGCCTGGGCATGAAGCCGGAAAACATCGTCGTCACCGACCGCGACGGCGTGGTGCATAGCGGCCGCACTGATCTCGACCCGCGCAAGGCGATCTATGCGCGCGAGACCGAGGCGCGCAGCCTGGCCGACATCATCGCCGGCGCCGACGTCTTCCTGGGCCTGTCCGCCCCGGGCGTGCTGACCGCCGAGATGGCCCAGACCATGGCCGACAAGCCGCTGATCCTGGCGCTGGCCAACCCGGTGCCGGAGATCCTGCCGGAAGTCGCGCAGGAGGTCCGTCCCGACTGCGTGATGGCAACCGGACGCTCGGATTATCCGAACCAGGTCAACAATGTGCTGTGCTTTCCGTTCATCTTCCGCGGCGCCCTGGATGTCGGCGCCACCAGCATCAACGAGGAGATGAAGCTGGCCTGCGTCGAGGCCATCGCCGACCTGGCGATGCAGGAGTCATCCGACGTGGTGGTCGCCGCCTATGGCGGCAAGCCGCTGCGCTTCGGCCCGGAATACCTGATTCCGAAGCCATTCGACCCGCGCCTGATCTCCCGCATCGCGCCGGCCGTGGCCAAGGCGGCGATGGACAGCGGTGTCGCAACACGGCCGATCGAGGATTTCATGGCCTACCGGCTGCGACTGAACCAGTTTGTGTTCCAGTCTGGCCTGGTCATGAAGCCCCTGTTCGAACGGGCCCGCCGCAGCCTCAAGCGCGTGGTCTATGCCGAGGGGGAACAGGAACGCGTGCTGCGCGCCGTGCAGGTGGTGGTGGATGACGGACTGGCCGCACCGATCCTGATCGGCCGCCGCAAGGTGGTGGAGATGCGCATCCGGCGTCTGGGGCTGCGCCTGGTCATCGGCGAGAGCGTCGAGCTGGCCGATCCGGAAGACGATCCGCGTTACCGCGAATACTGGACGCTCTACCACAGCCTGATGGAACGCCGTGGCGTCACGCCCGACCAGGCGCGCAATATCGTGCGCACGCGCAACACCGTGATTGCCTCGCTGATGGTCTACCGGGGCGAAGCCGACGCACTGATCTGCGGCACGGTGGGCCGCTACCACCGCCAGTTGAACTACATCGAATCGGTGCTCGGCCGGCGCCCCGGCGTGCGCAATCTGGCGGCGATGAGCGCCTTGATCCTGCCCAAGGGCACCTTCTTCCTCTGCGATACCTATGTGTCCGCCGACCCGACTGCGGCACAGATCGCCGAGATGACGATTCTCGCCGCCGACGAGGTCCGCCGCTTTGGCGTCACACCCAAGGTGGCGCTGCTGTCCCACTCCAGTTTCGGATCCTCGGATGCCGCATCGGCGGCCAAGATGCGGGAGGCACTGCAACTGATCGAGGCACGCGACCCTTCGCTGGAGGTCGAGGGCGAGATGCACGGCGATGCCGCGCTGTCGGAAACCATCCGCCAGCGAATCTTCCCCAACTCCCGGCTGAAGGGAAACGCGAATCTGCTGATCCTGCCGACACTGGATGCCGCGAACATCGCCTTCAACCTGCTCAAGATCATGGGTGACGGCGTCTCGGTGGGACCGATCCTGCTCGGCACCAACAAGCCGGCGCACATCCTGACGCCGTCCACCACCACCCGCGGCATCATGAACATGACGGCGCTGGCCGCGGTGGAGGCCAGCATGCTGGAAAGCGGCACAGACTAGTACGCGAACCTAACTCTCCGCCATGTTTGGCAGCGGTTTGCGCAATTGCCGGAGACCGGCCGGCGGATGGAACGCGGCACCGAGTTCGGAGGCGCGACGGTACGATGCCAAAGCCTTGTCGATCTCGCCCAGGCGCTCCTGCATGCTGCCGAGCAGATAGCAGGCCTCGCCGCTGGGCTCCCGGGACACCGCGGCCTCCAGATAGGAACGGGCCCGCCCCCAGAGTCCGTTGCAGATAGCCAGTCGGCCGGCTGCCAGCAGCAGCGCCGCGTCTTCCGGGCGCTGCTTCAGCCACGACTCGACCTGTCGCAGCGGCGCACTGGAATCGGCGAGTTCCAGCCGACCGTAGCGGTCGACCCATTCGCTGCGCCACTCCCGATGCAAACGTTGTCGCAAAATCCGCTCTGCCTCGGCATCGGCGGTGGAAAACTGCATGCGGCAGTCAACGTAACAGAGCGCCACCTCGCGATCATCGTTGGCGGAGCGCGGCAGGCCATTCCAGGCCCTGGTCAGCGCCGACTCATCCAGCCGGGCGGCATTGCGCAGACTGCCGATGGCGGCGGTCCGCTCGAGTCGGGCAAGGGTCGCTTCATCCATGCGTCCTTCACGGCGAAGTCCGGGCAGCAGGCTCAACAGGCGGTCCCATTCACCGAGCGGTTCGCAGACCCGCGCCAGCAATTCCCGCACCCGGGCCTGACGCGGCCATTTCTCGTTCAGATAGGTCAGGCTGGCGAATGCTGTCTCCCACTGCTTGTCCTCCAGACTGAAACGGGCCTGCACCAGGCCCACGGCGAGCCGCGCCTGGGAATCACTGCGATCAGCCTGCGCCAGATAATCGTCGCGCCGCGCGGTCGCACCCAGGCCATGGGCGGCTAACGCCGCGCAAAGGTAGTGCAGCAGGGGGACATCGGCCTTGGGCGCAGACCGGGCCAGTGACCGCTCGGCCTCGGCGTAGCGACCCTCCATGATCCGGAGCAGACCACGCACGAGTCGATCGCGGGCGCCGCCGAGACGCCGCCGCTGCATCCAGCGCCGGAAGCTGCCCGGTGTGCGCACAAGACGGATCAGCGCTCGCAGCAGCGCATAGCCGAGCAGGACCAGGATCACGGCGACCGCCACGGCAAGGAAAAGACTGGTTTCCAGGGTGGTCTGGCCGACGTTGACCATCACATAGCCGCCCTGATGGTGGAACCAGAGGGCCGCGATCACGCTCAGCAGGAGCGCGGCGAGCAGCAGGAAAAGGCGGATCATGAGTCGTCCTCCTCGGCCTCATCGAACCGATCCAGTTCCGGCAACAACTCCGCCAGATCAGGCAGTTCCGGCCGCAGCTCCAGCGCCTTCAGTTCCTGCAGCCTTTCCCGCGCGGCGCGTACGCCGTCATCCTGCTGGAAGTAGCGCTGCAGCCAGTCATCGGCCTCGCCAAGGCTGTCTTCCCAGACGCGCTGATCGCCCAGCAGCAGGGCGATCCGGGCCCCTTGCAGGCTCAGCCGCAGGTTTTCCCGCAGGTACCACTCTTCTTCCGCTCCCATCAGCGGTGGCGCCGGTTCGCCGCGATGCACGACCACCAGGCTGGCCAGACTCTCACGGAACTGCAGCCAGGCGCGTGCACCGGCTTCACGCCAGCCCTCGACGGAATCCAGTTCGGCGTCCCGCTGCCGCCCCATGGCCTGCGGGTCAAGCCGGGTGTCTGGCTGATGCACGGCGAAATCATCCAGCGAGGTCATCAACTCGCGCAGCTCGACGGCATGCGCACCCCGGTCCGGCAAGCGCACGTCCAACAAGGCCTCAATGGCGTCGCGAATCGCCCGGCGTTGATTAACGGTATCCGCGTCCAGCGCCCGCAATATGGCATCCGCCTCGCGCAGGGCTGCCAGTGCGCTGTCGGGATCCTGGTACAGGCGCACGCGATGCACCGCCAGCCCGAGCAGGTACTCGACTTCGGTCCGGGCCCACTCCTCCCGCCGGTCGTCGGTCAACTCCTGCAGGCGCTCGAGGCGTTCATCGACACGCGACTGGCGCTCGCGAACGCCCTGCATCAATTCTTCCGCACGGGCCAGCGTCTGCACATGCGCCTGATGTTCGGCGGCCAGGTTGTCGACGCGCCCCTCCAGTCGATCCGCGCGCGCCACCGCCGAGTCACGAATCTCGTCCAGACCGGATTCCAGGTCATCGCGCAGCGCCGCCACCTCATCGGCATCGGCAACAGTGTCCTGAGCGCCGATCAACTCTTGCTGGCGCTGCCACAACAACCAGCCGCCGACGGCCAGCGCCATTGCCAGCAGCAGACTGATGATCAACGCCAGGATGGCAATACCACTTCCTCGACCGCCGCCGGACGTCTCGCTGGACGGCGTCCGCTCGCCGCCCGGCCCGCCATCATCCTCTGGCCGGGAACCCTCCTGTTGCGATTCCGCCGCGGCGTCGACAGAGGCTTCGTCATGCTCCGCGGCCTGTTCCTTGGTGTCCGATTCACGCTGCTTGTCATCGCTCATGGGCATGTCCGCCTCTCGTGATCTGTTCACTCCAGCCTACTACGGCATGGACCAAAGCTGCATCGCTGGCCCGAGTGACCAGAATGCTGGCAGTGAAGCCGGCCCGTTTCGCGGTCTCTGCCAGCCGCTCACTGACGGTCAGCAGAGGCAGCTCCTGCAGACGTGACCAGGCCCGTGGCCCCGCCAGTCGTTGCAGATTGGCAAGGGCCTCTCCACTGGTGACGATCGACAGATGCAGATCGCCCTCTGCCAGGGCCTGCCGCAGGGGTTCAGCTGCAGTATCGGGCAGAACCCGACGATAGACCGGCAATACCTTCAGGACCACTCCATCCTGCCGCAGTTGACGGGCGATCAGGCCGCGACCACCTTCGCCGGTGACCAGCATCACCGGCCGCCCCTCCAGCCCCCGCAATTGTGGCAGAGCCAGCAAGGCCTCACTGGTGTATGGCGGAGGCGCCGCCAGCACCTGGTCAAAACCCGCCGCGTGCAAGGCCGCTGCGGTACTGGCACCGATGGCCGCCACCAGCAGGTGGCGCGGAACCGGCAAATCGCGGTCCCGTAGCAGGTCAGTAAAGCCCTGCACGGCGTTCACACTGGTGAAAAGCAGCAATTCCTGTTCTGCCGCCGTGCGCAGCAGCACGGCCTCATCGTCGTTCAGGCGTCGCCAGACGATACCGATGACCGGAAAACGCAAGACACGAAAACCCGATTCCCGCAACAGACGGCACAGCGGGCCCGCCTGGTGCGCCGGCCGCGTCACCAGGATGCGCATCTGCTCAGGAGTGCGGCGGCTGGGCATCGGCGGCGGCCAGCACGTCACGCAGGATACGGTCTGCCCCGCGGGCCAGCAGATCCTGGCCGAGCCGCGTGCCCAACTCGTCGGCATCGACCGCGACACCGCGGATCTCGCCACGCACGATCTCCTGTCCATCAGTGGAACCGACCAGGCCGCGCAGGTGCAACTCGTCACCGTCCAGGGTGGCATAGGCGGCGATCGGAATCTGGCAACTCCCCTGAAGTTGGCGGTTCAGGCCCCGCTCGGCCTCCACCCGGATGTGGCTCTCGGTATGATCCAGCGGCGCGATCAGCCGCTCGACCTCACTGTCGCGTTGCCGACACTGGATTCCCAGGGCGCCCTGACCCACGGCCGGCAACACCTCCTCCGGCGGCACCAGATACCGGATGCGCTCGCTCAGTTCCAGGCGTCGCAGGCCCGCGGCGGCGAGAATGATGGCGTCGAACTTGCCGTCGTCGAGTTTCTGCAGGCGGGTGTTGACGCTGCCGCGCAGGGTTTCGATCTCCAGGTCCGGCCGCAAGGCAAGGATCTGGCACTGACGCCGCAGGCTGGCGGTTCCCACCCGCGCGCCGCGTGGAAGATCGAGCAAGCTGGCATGCTCATTGGAAACGAAGGCATCGCAGGGATCGCCGCGCTCCGGGATCACCGGCAACTGCAAGTCCGGCGTGATCTCAGCCGGCACGTCCTTCATCGAATGCACCGCGATGTCGGCGGTCTCTTCCAGCAGCCCCTGCTCCAGCTCCTTCAGAAACAGCCCCTTGCCACCAATCCGCGCCAAGGGCGCATCCAATATGCGGTCGCCGCGGGTGCTCATCCGCACCAGCTCGACGGAAAGCCCGGGATGGCGCTGCTTGAGCAGCGAGGCAACATGTTCCGCCTGCCAGACGGCCAGCGGCGATTTGCGCGTGGCAATGCGCAACAGATCCTTCATCGGACCCCCTTTGGTTCATTAGCGACGGCTGCGGTTCGAACGCGCCCTGGTTGGCCCGGACAGGCACAGCCAATCTGTCGACCGGGCCGTCATGATGCCACGGCTGCGTTGCAGGGCCGAACCGCAGGCCGACGTCTCAGGAACCGAGCTCACGTAACACCCGTCGGACCTCGGGCAGGTGTCGCCGACTGACCTCCAGCCTTTCACCGGAATCCCGCAGCACCAGCATGTGCCGACCGTTGATGTCCTTCTCCAGCCCCTCGATGCGGTCACGGCAGACCAGCGCCTTGCGGTGGATACGCAGCAGCAGGCTCGGAAACCGGTCCTCCAGTTGACGCAGCGAATCGTCAATCAGGTCTTCACCATCATCGTGCACGGCGGTGACATATTTCTGCTCTGCCTCGAAATAGCGGCTTCGCTCCAGCGGAATCAGATGCAGATCACCGCGCCGCCGGCACAGCACATGCGGTGCAGGCTGCGCCGAGACCTCCAGACGCTGTGCGGCCTGGTCGCGGGCCGCCCGCTCCAGGGCAGCAGCCAGCCGCTCGCGGTTCACCGGTTTCAACAGGTAATCGGCGGCCTGCAGGTCGAACGCCTCCAGCGCGTGGTCACCATAGGCGGTAACGAAGATCACACGCGGCGCGTCGGCCTCGCCGCCGTTCAGCTGCGCCGCCGCCTGCAATCCGTCCATGCCCGGCATGCGGATATCCATCAGCACCACGTCGGGCTTGAGTTCCGCAACCTGTTGCAGCGCGTCCTCACCGTCCCTGGCCGCACCCACCACCTGATGGCCGCCCAGGTCACTGACCAGCTGCGCCAGGCGTTCCCGGGCGAGACCCTCGTCATCGACGATCAATACCCTCATGCCGACTCCCTGCGATACGGAAAGGCCATGTGCACAGCATAGGTTTCCTCGTCCTCCGAAGCCGTGAACGATGCCGCGTTACCGAACGCCAGTTGCAGGCGCTCGGCGACGTTGCGCTGTGCGGTTCCGCTTCCGTCCGATTGCCAGTCGCGGCCGGCCAGCGGATTTCGGATATCGATCTGCACCCTGTCGCCACGCAGCCGCCCCTCGACCCGGATCACGCCACCGTCACGCCGCGGCTCGATGCCGTGACGGACCGCGTTCTCCAGCAATGGCTGCAGGCTCATTGGCGGCAGCAGGGCATCCTCCGGCGCCGACGCCAGCTGCCAGTCCAGCTGCAGGCGCTCACCCAGGCGCAGTTCCTCCAGTCGCAGGTAGTTGCGCGCCAGGTCCAGCTCACGCTCCAGCGGCACCAGCCGGTCGACCTCGGCCAGGCTGGCGCGAAAAAGCCCGGACAGATCCTCCACCGCGACCTCGGCCGCTTCGGGTCGCTGCCGAATCAGGGCAAGGATCGTGTTCAGGCTGTTGAACAGGAAATGCGGCCGGATCCGCGCCTGCAGGGCCTCGATCCGGCTCCGGGTCAGGGTCTCCAGGCGCCGCCGCCAGGCAAACTGCTGATGCAGATAGCGCAGGCTGACCGCCGCCGCGATTCCACTAATCGCGAGATTTCGGGCATGGATCTCCCAGGCTTCGCGCGTGACCATCCCCGGCAGCACCTGACGCGCCACTTCGCCGACCAGGAGGGTCACCAGCAGCACCAGCAACCAGGCGATGACGCCCGCCTGGGCCATCGACAGGCGACACAACAATGGCCGCGTCAGGCAGAGTACCAGGGTGCTGGCCAGCGCCACCCACTGCACGAACAGGCTGTACAGGCTGAGTGCAGTCCAGCGATCGACGCCCTGGGGCTGCACCAGCACCATGACAAAGACCAGCAGCTGGGCGATGACCACCACCGCGAACAGGGTCTGCAGACGGCAGAATTCCGGCAGAAAGCAGTTCGTGCGCCGCTCCCGTTCCGACTCCACCATCCCTGTCCCTCTCCCCGTAGCCACCTTCAGCATGGGCTGATCGGGGCCGCTGGAACAAGCACCTGCTGTCTGCGCCGTGCGGATTGCTATACTGTGCCGCCGTTTCAACCCCACTGCAGGAAGCAGCCCCGATGACCAAGCGTACTTCCAGCCAGCTCTGGACCGGCCGTTTCACCGAGGCCACCGATGCCTTCGTCGAGGCGTTCACCGCCTCCGAGCATTTCGACCGCCGGCTGTATGCGCAGGATATCCGCGGCTCCATCGCCCACGCCCGCATGCTGGCCACGGCCGGGGTGCTCAGCGACGCGGAGCGGGACGCGATTATCGAGGGCCTGGCAGCCCTGCGCGCCGACATCGAGCAGGACGATTTCGACTGGTCGCCGGCGCTGGAAGATGTGCACATGAATATCGAGAAACGGCTCACCGACCGCATCGGCGAGGCCGGCAAGAAGTTGCACACCGGCCGTTCGCGCAATGACCAGGTCGCCACCGACATTCGCCTCTACCTGCGCGATGCGATTGACACGATTTGCGCCCAGTTGCTGCGCTTCCAGCAGGGCCTGGTGGACCTGGCCGAGCGCGAAGTGGACACCATCCTGCCCGGGTTTACCCATCTGCAGGTGGCGCAGCCGGTCAGTTTCGGCCACCACATGCTGGCCTGGTACGAAATGCTGGTGCGCGACCAGGAGCGCTTCGAGGACTGCCGCAAGCGGATGAACGTGATGCCGCTGGGCTCGGCGGCGCTGGCCGGCACCAGTTTTCCCATTGATCGCGACATGACCTGCGCCGAACTGGAGTTCGATCGCCCCAGCCGCAATTCCCTGGACGCGGTTTCGGATCGGGATTTCGCGCTGGAATTCACCGCCGCCGCCTCGATCCTGCTGACCCACACCTCGCGGATGGCCGAGGAGATGATCATCTGGGCCTCACCGCTGGTCGATTTCATCGACCTGCCGGACCGCTACTGCACGGGCTCCAGCATCATGCCGCAGAAGAAGAATCCGGATGTGGCGGAGATCGTGCGCGGCAAGACCGCACGCGTGAACGGGCACCTGATGGCGCTGCTGACGCTGATGAAATCGCAGCCGCTGGCCTACAACCGGGACAACCAGGAAGACAAGGAGCCGCTGTTCGACACCGTCGACACGGTACGCGACAGTCTGCACGCCTTTGCCGACATGGTGCCGGCCATGCAGGTGAAGAAGGACACGATGTATGCGGCAGCGAAAAAGGGTTTCGCCACCGCCACCGACCTGGCCGACTACCTGGTACGCAAGGGCGTGCCCTTCCGCGACGCCCACGCCATCGTCGGTGCCGCGGTACGCCATGGGGTCGAACAGGACATGGACCTGGCAGATATGGACCTGCCCACCCTGCGCGGCTTCTCCGAGACCATCGATGAGGATGTCTACAAGATCCTGACGCTGGAGGGCTCGGTCGCCGCCCGCGATCATTTCGGCGGCACCGCACCGAACCAGGTCCGGCAACGCATCGCCGAGGCCAGGCAGCGCCTGGAAGGCGCGGTTTAACGTTAGACGTTAGACATTTTAGGTTTTAGGTTTTAGGTTTTAGGTTTTAGGTTTTAGGTTTTAGGTTTTAGGTTACTGATTTTGAACGTAAAACTTTAAACATTAAACCTTAAACGTCGCCGTTATCCATTCCCCGACGGCAATGATTTCTTCCATACAAACGGCATGCGCCATCGGATAGGTGTGCCATTCCACTGCATAACCCAGTGACGCCAGTTCCTGGCGGGACTGTTCGCCGAGACGCAGCTCCAGCACCGGATCCATTGCTCCGTGGGCCATGAAAATCGGTGTCTCCGCATTGGCGGCACTGCGCTCGGCGGCGACCGTCTCCGGCAGCGGCAGGTAGGTGGACAGCGCCAGGATGCCGGCCAGACGGCGCGGATGACGCAAGCCCAGGTGCAGTGCGACCGCACCGCCCTGGGAAAACCCGGCGAGAATAATCCGTTCATCCGGCACGCCACGCTTGTTCTCCCGCTCAATCAGGGCTTGCACCCGGTCCGCCGCCGCCCTGATCCCGGCCTCGTCCTGGCGACCGCTCCGATCCAGCGAGATCAGGTCGTACCAGGCCCGCATCACCATGCCGCCGTTGAGTGTCACCGGCTGTTCCGGCGCATGCGGGAAAATGAACCGCACCCCGGACGAGGCCGGCAACCGAAGTTCCGGCACGATGGGTCGAAAATCATTGCCGTCGGCGCCGAGGCCATGCAGCCAGATCACCGAGGCGCGGGCCGCGTCGTCACCGATCTCCACGGCATCCAACAGTTTCTCCGTCATGCACCTTCTCCATTTCCACGTCTGCAGCGCAGCCTGCGTTGACTGGACACGGGCGGTATACTGCCTGCTTTGCCGGATCGGAGGCCACCATGCGCCGCTGTTTGCTGCTGATGTTGCTGAGCTGCCTGCTGATCACGGCCTGTGGCCAGAAGGGTCCGCTGTTCCTGCCCGACGAGGACGAGGAGCAGAGCATCGCCCCGGCCGCGCAGGACCAGCGCATCACCTGACACGGTCTCAGCCCACGGAGTTTGCATGCATCCCTTTGCCTACCGGGACGGGCGGCTCTTTGCCGAACAGGTTTCCCTGAACGCCATCGCCGAGGAACACGGCACACCGGCCTACGTCTATTCGCGCGCCGCGATCACCGCCGCCTGGCAGGAATTTGCCGCGGCCTTCTCCAGCGTGGACCACCGCATCTGTTACGCGGTCAAGGCCAACTCCAACCTGGCCGTGCTGGGCCTGCTGGCGCGACTGGGCTCGGGCTTCGATATCGTTTCCGGCGGCGAACTGGAACGGGTGCTGCGCGCCGGCGGCGACCCTGCCAGCGTGGTGTTCTCCGGGGTCGGCAAGACACGGTACGAGATGGCGCGAGCGCTGCAGGCCGGTATTGCCTGCTTCAATGTCGAATCGGCGGCCGAGCTGGGCCAGTTGCAGACCGTGGCGGAGCACCTGGACACGACGGCGCCGGTTTCGCTGCGGGTCAATCCGGATGTGGACGCGCAGACCCACCCCTACATTGCCACCGGGCTGAAGGAGAACAAGTTCGGCATCGCGCTGGATCAGGCGGAAGCCCTGTACCGGGACCGCGCGCGCTATCCGAATCTGGATTTCGTCGGTGTCGACTTTCATATCGGTTCCCAACTGACCCAGGTGGCGCCCTTCCACGATGCACTGAATCGTGTGCTGGCGATGGTCGACCGCCTGGCCGAAGACGGCCTGCGGCTCCGCCATATCGATATCGGTGGCGGCCTCGGCGTGCGCTACCGTGACGAGCAGCCGCCGAGCCCGGCGGCCTATGCGGAAGCGGTGCTGCCACTGCTGCGGGATCGCGGCCTCACGGTGCTGATTGAGCCGGGCCGCAGCATCGTTGCCAATGCTGGCGTGCTGCTGACCCGTGTGCAGGTGCTGAAGCACACCGATCACCACAACTTCGCCGTGGTCGATGCGGCGATGAATGACCTGTTGCGACCGGCCCTTTATGCCGCATGGCAGGACATCCTTCCGGCTCAACCCCGGGATGGCGCAAGCCGCGACTACGATGTGGTCGGCCCGGTCTGCGAGACCGGCGACTTTCTGGGCAAGGACCGCAGCCTGTGCCTGCAAACCGGTGATCTGCTGGCGGTAATGAGTTCCGGCGCCTACGGTTTCGTCATGGCCTCGAACTACAACACGCGGCCGCGGCCGCCAGAACTGCTGGTGGACGGCGACACGGTTCACCTGGTCCGCCGGCGCGAGACCGTGGAGGAACTGCTGGCGGGCGAGCGGCTGCTCCCCGATGACAGCGGTGCCGCAACATGAATACCACGCGGCGGCTGCAGTTCAGCAAGATGCAGGGCATCGGCAACGATTTCGTCGTGATCGATGCCATCCGTCAGCCGGTCCAGTTGAGCCCTGCGCAGCTGCGGTTCCTGGCGGACCGGCATTTCGGCATCGGCTGCGATCAGATCCTGTTCGCCGCACCCGCCACCGAGGACGGCGCCGATTTCCGCTACCGGATCTTCAACGCCGACGGCGGCGAAGTAGAACAGTGCGGCAATGGTGTGCGCTGCCTCGCCGTCTTCCTGGCCGAACAGGGCCTGAGTACGGCGGATGAGCTGGTGATCCAGACCCTGGGTGGACCGACCCGTATCCAGCGTCTGGCGGACAGCCAGATCCGCGTGGACATGGGACCGCCGCGGCTGGCGCCGCCATCGATCCCGTTCGAGGCCGCCACTCAGGACAGCCGGTATGCGCTGGAGGTGGATGGTCGCACGTTGCAGATCGGCGCAGTCTCCATGGGCAACCCGCATGCCGTGCTGCAGGTCGACGAACTCGATACCACGCCGGTAGAACGACTCGGGCCGCTGATCGAGGCCCACCCCCGTTTCCCGAAACGCGTCAATGTTGGGTTCATGCAGGTGCTCGCCCCGGACCACATCCGACTGCGGGTTTTCGAGCGCGGCGTCGGCGAGACGCTGGCCTGCGGCACCGGTGCCTGCGCTGCGGCGGTGGTTGGCCAGATTCAGGGCGTGCTGGGCCCGGCGGTACGGGTGGACCTTCCCGGCGGCCGCCTGCACATCGAATGGCAGGGTGGCGATAATCCCGTCTGGATGACCGGTCCGGCGCAGACCGTATTCGAGGGTCAGGTACTGCTGCCCGATGACGACAATGCGAATGACGGATAGACTGAGGAAAAGCCGGTGCCGAACCGGACCCATGACCGGAGACGCGGATGAGCACCCAGCACGAAACCGAGCTTGAGCAAGATCCGCCGGAAGACGGGGTTGCCAGGTACCTGGAGCAAAACCCCGACTTCTTCGTCCGCCACCCGGATCTGGTGACCCAGTTGCGCATTCCTCACGAATGCGGTGAGGCAGTGTCGCTGATCTCGCACCAGGTGCAGGTGTTGCGCGAGCAGAACCGCAAGTCCGCCCGGCGCCTGGATGAGCTGGTGCGGGTTGCACGGGACAATGACCGTCTCTCCGAACGCCTGCATCGGCTGACCCTGGATCTGCTCGACAGCAGTGACCTGGATGCCGTGCTCCACGCACTCAAGGATGGCCTGCGGGAGCATTTTTCCGCCGACATGGTGGCCGTGCGGCTGTTCGACAGCAGCAAGCTGCAAGCCAAACATCAGGATTTCATCGCCCCGGAAGACAGCAGCTTGTCCCACTTCCGGCGCTTCCTGCAGGACGAGAAACCGGTCTGCGGCAGGCTCGCCAGCGAGCAGATTGCCTTCCTGTTCGGCGACAGCGCCGCCAAGGTTGCATCCGCCGCACTGATCCCGGTCTCGGACCGCAGCGCCATGGGCCTGCTGGCCATCGGCAGCTATCAGGCCGATCGCTTCCACGCCAGTCAGGGCACCGTGTTCCTGCGTCAACTGGGACAACTGGCCGGGCGCGCGCTGCGACCACACCTGAGTCACTAGAACATGCAGAACGACGATGCGCTGGCCTGGCTTGATCGCCATGACCGCCATCTGGCCAGCGAACGTCGCCTGTCCCCACTAAGCCGCAAACACTACCGGCGTGACCTGGACCGGCTGGCGGACTGGGCCGATTCCAGCGGGCTGGAGCACTGGACCGAACTCGACAGTCACCATATCCGCGCCTTCGTCGCCGGTGAGCACCGCCGCGGACTCGGCGGCCGTTCGCTGCAACGGTTGTTGTCGGCAATCCGCGGTTTCTATCGTTTTCTGATTCGGGAAGGCCTCTGCCAGAACAACCCGGCACAGGATATCCGGGCACCGAAGAGCCCACGCCGCTTGCCGGCCACGCTGGACCCGGACCAGACCGCACGGCTGCTGGATCAGGGCGCCGACACCACCGACCCACTGCAACAACGGGACGTGGCGATCTTCGAGCTGATCTACTCCTGCGGTTTAAGACTGGCAGAGGTGGCGGCCCTGAACCGGGGCGATGTGGACGCCGACAGCGATATGCTGCACGTCACCGGCAAGGGTTCACGCGCCCGCATCCTGCCGGTGGGCGGCATGGCCCGCCGGAGGCTCGCCGCCTGGCTGGAACTGCGGCCGCGATTCGCCGGGCAGCAGCAAGCCGCACTGTTCGTCAGCCGACAGGGCAAGCGGCTGTCCCACCGCAGCATCCAGAGCCGCCTGCAACGACTGGCGGCTAGTACCGGCCTGGACCGCCACGTGCATCCGCACATGCTGCGCCATGCCTTCGCCAGCCACCTGCTGGAATCCAGTGGTGACCTGCGTGCAATCCAGGAATTGCTTGGCCACGCCGACATCGGCACGACCCAGATCTACACCCATCTGGACTTCCAGCACCTGGCACAGGTGTATGATCAGGCCCACCCGCGGGCGCGGAAAAAATAAGCAGGTATCAGGCGCCAAGCCGGGATCGTGCCTGGATGGCGAAGCGGGCGCGGGGATAGCGGGCGTTCGACCCCGGGCCAATTCCGCCCCTGATCCTTGAAGGGCGTGCCGATACCCCCCATACCCCACAGTTCCCGGTAAACCCTTCCCAACGGAGCGTCCATGGATCAGTTCAGAGGCACCACCATTCTCTCCGCGCGGCGGGACGGCCAGGTCGTGATCGGTGGCGACGGCCAGGTTTCGCTCGGCAATACGGTCATGAAAGGCAATGCGCGCAAGGTCCGGCGACTGTTTCACGATCGCGTACTGGCGGGCTTCGCCGGCGGCACCGCGGACGCCTTTACGCTGTTCGAGCGCTTCGAGGGGCAACTGGAAAAACACCGCGGCAACCTTCAGCGTGCAGCAGTGGAACTGGCCAAGGACTGGCGCTCGGACCGCGCCCTGCGCCGCCTGGAAGCCCTGCTGCTGGTCGCCGACCAGAGCGGCACCCTGATGATCTCCGGCAACGGCGACGTGATCGAACCGGAACGCGAGCTGATCGCGATCGGCTCCGGCGGCCCGTTCGCCCAGGCCGCGGCGACCGCGCTGATGGACCATACCTCGCTGCCGGCCAGGAAAATCGTCGAGAACGGGCTGAACATTGCCGCCGACATCTGCATCTACACCAACCACCATCTCACCATTGAAGAGCTGGGCCCCGAGGCCTGAGGGATCGCATTCATGTCGGAAATGACACCACGCGAAATCGTCCAGGAACTGGACCGCTACATCATCGGCCAGGGCAACGCCAAACGGGCCGTCGCCATCGCGCTGCGGAACCGCTGGCGGCGAAGCCAGCTGGACGAGGATCTGCGACGCGAAATCACGCCGAAAAACATCCTGATGATCGGGCCGACCGGCGTCGGCAAGACCGAGATCGCTCGCCGGCTGGCACGTTTGGCGCGGGCGCCGTTCATCAAGATCGAGGCCACCAAGTTCACCGAGGTGGGTTACGTCGGCCGCGATGTGGAATCCATCGTCCGCGACCTGGTGGATTCGGCGATCAAGCTGACTCGGGAAGAGGCCATGGACCAGGTCCGCTACCGGGCCGAGGAGGCAGCCGAGGAACGGCTGCTGGACATCCTGCTGCCACGGCCGACGGTCTCCCAGTGGGACGACGGCGAGGCTGAGCCCGCCGATTCGGCGACCCGGACCAAGTTCCGTAACAAACTGCGTTTCGGCGACCTGGATGATCGCGAGGTGGAGGTGGAGGTCTCCGCCTCGCAGCCTGGTGTGGAAATCATGGCACCGCCCGGCATGGAGGAGATGACCAGCCAGCTGCAGAACATGTTCCAGAACCTGGGCGGCCAGCGCACCCGCAAGCGGCGCATGAAGATTCGCGACGCGCGCAAGGTGCTGCGCGAGGAAGAGGCCGCCAAGCTGGTCAACGATGAGGAAATCCGGCTGGCCGCGGTAGAGCGGGTGGAACAGCACGGCATCGTCTTCCTCGACGAACTCGACAAGGTTGCCCGGCGCAGTGATGGTGGCGGCAGTGGCGGAGCCGACGTCTCCCGCGAGGGCGTGCAGCGGGATCTGCTGCCGCTTGTGGAGGGCAGCACGGTCTCCACCCGGCACGGTTCGGTGCGCACCGACCACATCCTGTTCATCGCCTCCGGCGCCTTCCACCTGTCCAAACCCTCGGACCTGATTCCCGAGCTGCAGGGCAGGCTGCCGATCCGGGTCGAACTGGATGCCCTGTCGGTGGAGGACTTCGTTCGCATACTGACCGAGCCCAACGCCTCGCTCACCGAGCAGTACACGGCACTGATTGGCACCGAAGGCTGTGAACTGAGCTTCACCGAGGACGGCATCGCGCGCATCGCCCAGGTGGCCTGGGAGGTCAACGAGGGCACCGAGAACATCGGTGCCCGACGGTTGCATACCGTGATGGAACGGCTGCTGGAGACGATTTCCTACGAGGCCTCGGATCAGGGCGGCCAGGCCGTGACCGTGGATGCGGCCTACGTCGACCAGCACCTCTCCGACCTGGCGCAGAACCGGGATCTCAGTCGCTATATTCTTTAGGGAAGCACTGACTTATTCCCGCGCCTGCGCCCGAGACCGGCTTTGGTCATCTGGCTAGGCAGGGTGCCGCGTTGGTCACGACGTGGCGCCCGATACCCCTCGTTCCTTATCATGGGCGCAGTCCAGGCTTCCGCCCGTCCAAACTCGGAGTCATTCCAGTCATGCCCACGCCAACGGAAATCAAGCTGCACCAGGAATCGCGCATCCTCGACGTGACCTTCGACGATGGCCAGAGCTTCAGCATGAGCTGCGAGTACTTGCGGGTGCACTCACCGTCGGCGGACGTCAAGGGCCACGGGCCCGGGCAGGAAGTGCTGCAGGTCAACAAGGAAGACGTCAACATCACGCAGATCGAACCGGTGGGCCAGTACGCGGTGCGGCTGCATTTTGACGACGGCCACCACACCGGACTCTACAGCTGGGACTACCTCTACGAACTCGGAAGCAATTACGCGGAATTCTGGCAGCGTTACCTGGAGCGCCTGGAGGCCGCCGGCTACCAGCGCCGCGAGGGCGCCGCCGGAGGCCGTCAATGAGCGGCGACGACACCGACTTCGGCTTCCAGCGGGTGCCGGCCGACGACAAGGCCCGCCGGGTTGGCGAGGTGTTTCGCTCGGTGGCAGGGCGCTATGACCTGATGAACGACCTGATGTCAGGCGGCCTGCACAGGCTGTGGAAACGCCAGGCCGTCGCCATGGCCGGCCTGCGCCCGGGCTACCAGGTGCTGGACCTGGCCTCCGGCACCGGTGATCTGGCCCGGCTGATGGCGCCCCGGGTGGGTGATGCCGGCCGGGTGATCATGTCCGATATCAACGAGTCCATGCTGTGCCGCGGCCGCGACCGGATGCTCGATTGCGGCCTGGCGACGGACATGGACTTCGTGCTCGCCGATGCCGAGCACCTGCCGTTCGCCGACGCCAGCATGGACCGCATCACCATGGCATTCGGCCTGCGCAATGTGACCCGCAAGGAAGCGGCGCTGGAGGAGATGCGACGGGTGCTGAAACCGGGCGGCATGGTGCTGATCCTCGAGTTCTCGCGCCTGCGGCTCGCGCCGCTGGAGCCATTCTACGAGGCCTATTCCTTTCGCATCCTGCCGCGCCTCGGCAAGCTGATTGCCGATGATGCCGAAAGCTACCGCTATCTGGCGGAGTCGATTCGCATGCACCCGGACCAGGAGACGTTGCGGGACATGATGCAGGCCGCCGGTCTGGAGGATTGCGATTACACCAACATGAGCGGCGGCATCGTGGCCGTTCATCGTGGCCGGGTTTACTGAGGGCGGACGCGCGCTATGCACTGGTTGGACCGCCCACTCGACACCCTGGCCAGCAGCCTGAACCGGCTGCTGGCCATTGATTCCGAAAGCCGGCAGCGGCTGGAGCGGCTGAACGACCGCTGGATTGCCATTCATCTGAGTGCGCCGACACTGAGCCTGCACCTGACAGTCGAGGACGCGACACTGCAACTTGCCGCCGGCGCCAGCGACGACGCGACCCGAGTGCCCGATGCGGTAATCAGCGGCAATGCGCTGGCCCTGCTGGCGCTGGCCCGGGATCCCGAGGCAGGCGGCAACGCGGTGCGTTTCAGCGGCGACCTAGGCGTGATCCGCGATCTGCGGAGTCTGCTTGCCGGAACCGAGATCGACTGGGAGGAACAACTGGCGCGGATGCTCGGAGATCTGCCGGCGCATCGCCTGGGCGAGACCGGCCGCGCGGCTCGCCGCTGGCTCCGCCAGGCGCGCTCCCAGTATGCCGGAGCGCTGACCGACTATCTGACCGAAGAGCAGGCGCTGCTGCCGAGTCGGTGGCAGGTGGAGGATTTCCTCGACGATGTGGACCGGTTGCGGGCGGATGCGGATCGCCTGGAGGCACGCCTGCGTCGTCTGGAACGCCGCCGGAGACCCGAATGATCCGGCCACGGCAGATGCTCCACCTGATTCGCATCAACCTGGTGCTGATCCGCCACGGCCTGGACGAGGTGGTCTTGGCCACCCGGCTGTTCCGGCCGGTCCGCTGGCTGAGCTGGCTGCTACCCTGGACCTGGTTCCGGCGCAACCCGGACAGTCGCGGTGAACGCATTCGCCGGGCACTGGAGGATCTGGGGCCGATCTTCGTCAAGTTCGGTCAGATCCTGTCGACCCGACGGGATCTGCTGCCGCCGGATATCGCCGACCAGTTGTCCTACCTGCAGGATCGGGTGCCGCCGTTCCCGGCGGCAGATGCCCGCGACATCATCACCCGGGCCTATGGTTGCCCGCCGGATGCAGTGTTTGCGCGCTTCGACGATGTGCCGCTGGCCTCGGCCTCCATTGCCCAGGTGCATTCCGCGCGGCTGCTGGATGGCCGCGAGGTGGTGGTCAAGGTGGTGCGGCCGGGCATCTTCCGCGTGATCCGGCGTGACCTGGAGCTCATGCACAGTTTCGCCGATGTGTTGCAACGCTACTCCGATCTGGGCCGCCGCCTGCGGCCGCGGGAAGTGGTGGAGGAATTCGAACGCAACCTGATCGACGAACTGGACCTGCTGCGCGAGGCGGCCAATGCGTCGCAGCTGCGGCGCAACTTCCTGGATTCCGACAAGCTGTATGTACCGGACGTGATGTTCGAGCACAGCCGGCGCACGGTCATGGTCATGGAACGCGTCAGCGGCACGCCCATCGGCCACATCGAGGCCCTGCGGGCCCGCGGCGTGGATCTCAAGGTGCTGGCGGAAAAGGGCGTGGAGATCTTCTTCACCCAGGTGTTCCGCGACAGCTTCTTCCATGCCGACATGCACCCGGGCAATATCTTCGTCGACACCACGGATCCCGCGGATCCCCGCTATATCGCGGTGGATTTCGGCATCGTCGGTACCCTGAACCCGACCGACCACCGCTATCTGGCCGAAAACTTCCTGGCCTTCTTTGACCGTGACTACCGCCGGGTTGCGGAACTGCATGTGGAATCCGGCTGGGTACCTCCGGATACCCGGGTGGATGAATTCGAGGGCGCCATCCGCACGGTTTGCGAACCGATCTTCGAACGGCCGTTGCGGGACATCTCGTTTGGCGCTGTCCTGCTGCGCCTGTTCGAGACCGGACGGCGCTTCGACATGGTGGTGCAGCCGCAGCTGGTGCTGCTGCAGAAGACCCTGCTCAACATCGAGGGCCTGGGCCGTGATCTGTACCCGGACCTGGACCTCTGGCAGACGGCCAAGCCATACATGCAGCGCTGGATGCGCGAACAACTGGGCGGTCGCGCGCTGCTACGCCGCATTCGCCAGCAACTGCCGGCCTGGGGTGAACAACTGCCGGACCTGCCCGGCAAGCTGATGCAGGCGGTGGATGACCTGGATCGCCTGCGCGACGACGTGCGCCGGCAGGCGACCGCGGTGCAGGAGTTGCGCGATGCCCAGCAACGCGGCAACCGACTCCGCCTGGGCCTTTACACCACCGGAGTGCTGGCGCTGGCAGCGCTGGTGGTCAGCCTGCTGGATCAGCGCGCCAGCGCACTGCTGCCCGGCGATGCCGCAGGCTGGAGCCTGTCCCTGCTCGGCCTGGCCGGTATCGGCCTGGTGGTGTCGCTGGTCCGACGTTAGGGAAACGCTGATCTATTTCCGCGTCTGCGCCTGAGACCGGTTTTGGTCATCTGGCAAGCCGCGGTGCCGGTTCGGTAGAGGCGTAGGGTGGGTCAAGCGAAGCGGACCCACGCAGTGTGATCTGTTGGCGGGACAACAAAGTTGTTCGAACAAACCAGGGCCGGGAAAGGTATTGGCGGCGGCGGTGACCGAGCGCGGGTTGGCATCATGGTAACGAATCACACCGCGTGCATTCGCTGCGCTTAATGCACCCTTGTGTCTTGCCTCGGAGAAAATGCGGACTCCAACGCAGGCGTGCGAATAAGTCAGCGTTTCCCCAGCGTCTGCGCCAGATACAGGATCTCATTATGACCAATGACAAGGACCAGGCTAGCGGCCTGCTGCGGCAGCTCTGCGCCCTTCTGGACGTCGAGCGGCTGGAGGATAATCTGTTCCGCGGCGAGAGCCGCAACATCGTCGGCCGCCGTGTATTCGGCGGCCAGGTCCTGGGCCAGGCCCTGGTTGCCGCCGGTCGTACCGTCGATGCTGGGCGGCCGGTGCATTCGCTGCATGCCTATTTCCTGCGCGCCGGGGATGCCGGTGCGCCGATCATCTTTCAGGTCGAACGGGCCCGCGACGGTGGCAGCTTTTCTTCCCGGCGGGTCGTGGCCATTCAGCACGGTCGGCCGATCTTCAATCTGTCCGCCTCGTTCCATGTGCCCGAACAGGGACATGAACACCAGTTGCCGGCACCCGAGGTGCCGCCGGCCGATGGACTCGACAGCGAATGGACGCTGCTGCGACGGCATCGTGAGCTGCTGACGGAGCCCTATCGGCGACTGGCCGACCGGCCGCGACCGATCGATGTCCGGCCGGTACGACCCCAGCACCCGTTGAATCCGGACCGGCAGGACAGTCATCGGGATCTGTGGCTGCGGGCGCCGGCAGCCCTGCCGGACGATCCGCTGATGCATCGGGCGCTGTTGGCCTATGCCTCGGACTATCACTTGCTGAGCACGGCGCTGCTGCCCCATGGGCGCACCATTTTTCAGGGCCGCACGCAGCTGGCGAGTCTGGACCACGCCATGTGGTTTCACCGTCCGTTTCGCATCGACGACTGGCTGCTGTATCACCTGGAAACGCCGACCACGGCCGAGGCGCGCGGATTCTGCCGCGGCAGCCTGTTCGACGCCGGCGGCCGGCACGTGGCCTCGGTGACCCAGGAAGGACTGATGCGGCCGCTGGACAGCGACTGAAACCATCGCCGGCCGCTCAGGCGTGTCCGCCCTGTTGCTCTTCCTGCGGTGGCAGCTGGATGTAGCATCCCTGGGTGAGCAATGCGCGCAGTAACACCGGTGCGTCGACCCGGGCCAGCTGGCGATCCGGCGTCAACACCAGGTCCATCACGTGTTGCAGCTGGCCGAAGCGCTGCAACACGAGTTGCGGCACCGCATCGGTCGGTTGCCGGGCGGGCAGGAAGAGGTAGGTATCGGGCGTGCGCGAGCCCTTGAACACGGAACAGTGCACGCTCAGCGCCTCTGGCCGAGGATGCGCAGCCCCTTGAGCAGGTTCAGCGCCTCGAACACGGCATAGTCGTCCACCGCCCGCGCCCGCTGCTCGTCAGCGTCCTCCAGGCGCGGCAGCTGGTCGCCATCCAGATGGCGCTGCAGATCCCGTTCGGTCAGGCGCCGCGGCTCGGAATCCTCGCGCAGACGGACCTGCACCCGATCCAGAATCACGTCCGGTTCGATGCCCTCAGCCTGAATCGAGCGTCCATCGGGGGTGTAATAGCGGGCCGTGGTCAGTTTGATCGCCGCCCCGCTGTTCAGCGGCAGCACGCTCTGCACCGAGCCCTTGCCGAAACTGCGGGTGCCCATGACCACGGCGCGCCGATGATCCTGCAGGGCGCCGGCAACAATCTCCGACCCCGAGGCCGAGCCCTCGTTGATCAACACCACGATCGGCGCCCCGTGTGCCAGGTCTTCTCCGGAGGCGTCGAATTCCATCTGCGCCTGATCCAGGCGGCCTTCGGTGTAGACGATCCGCCCTTCCTCGAGGAAGGCATCAGCCACCGCCACCGCCGCCTGCAGTACGCCACCGGGGTTGTTCCGCAGGTCGAGCACCAGGCCATCCAGCGATCCGTCCGCGGCCTCATTCAAGGCGGCCAATTGATCCTTGAGATTGGCAGCGGTGCGATTCTGGAACTGGCTGATGCGCAGGTAACCGTAGCCATCCTCCAGCATACGGCTGCGTACGCTGACCACCTGCACCACGTCGCGGGTCAGGGTCACTTCCAGCGGTTCATCCTGGCCCTCGCGGGTGATCGTCAGGGTGATGTCCGTACCGGGTTCGCCGCGCATCAGCGAGACTGCCTCGTTCAGGTTCATGCCCCGGGTGCTGCGATCATCAAGCCGGATGATCAGGTCACCGGCGCGGATACCTGCGCGGGCCGCCGGTGTGTCGTCAATTGGCGCGACCACACGGATGAAACCGTCATCCACATCGACTTCCAGGCCGAGCCCGCCGAACTCACCGCTAGTTCCCTCCTGCAGCTCGGCAAAATCGTCGGCGGACAGGTAGGCGGAATGCGGGTCCAGACCTTGAAGCATGCCGCGGATCGCGTTTTCCAGCAGCTCCTTGTCAGACACGTCCTCGACATAATCGCCCTTGACCCGGGAAAACACCTCGCTCAGCGTGCGCAACTCCTCCAGCGGCAGATCCCGGGCCCCGGGCTGCTCATCCGCCAGCGCGGAAGGCATTGCCAGTAACCACGCCACTGCAACGCCAAGGGCCATCAACGGGCCGGGCACTACGGGATATCGCATGTCTTTCTCCACCAGAACGATCCGCGCTGCACTAATCCTCGGCCGCACGCAGCCAGGTCATCGGGTCACGCGGCTCACCACCGACGCGCAATTCGAAATACAGGGCGGATCGGCCGCCGGCACCGGTATCGCCTGAACTGGCAATGACATCGCCGGCCTCGACCCATTCGCCGACGTCCCGGTACAGACTGTCATTGTTGCCGTACAACGTCATGTGTCCATCACCGTGATCGATGATCATCAATAACCCCTGACCACGCAACCAGTTGGCGAACACCACCTGACCGTTGGCCACGGCCGTCACCGGCGTTCCCCGGTCCGCCGCCAGCAGGAGCCCCCGCCAACGATCACCGCTGCGCCCGCGGCTGCTGCCATAGCGGGCCATGACCTCGCCCTGCAACGGCCAGCGCAAACCACCCCGTTGCTCATCGAATGGCTGCATGGCGCGATCCTGCTGCGGGATCTCCGCCAGCGCCTGATGCAATTCGTCGAGCAGGGCCTGCAACTCCTGCTCGTCTTCGGCCATGCGCGCCAGACGCGCATCTTCACTGGCAATCTCGGCGTCCAGGCGCGCCTGCAGTTCGGCCCGTTCGTCTCGGCGCCGCGCCAGGCGCTCGGCCTCTTCATCCTGTTCCTGCCGCAACTGATCGAGTTGCTGCCGCTGGCCGGCCAACTCTTCCTGGCTGGCCCGCAGCTCCGCCACCATCGCGACCGCCTCCTGAACGCGCTGCTCACGCTGGGCACCGAGACGCTCCAGATACACCAGCATGCGTCCCAGTTCCGCCGGATCCTCCTGATTGAGCAGCAGCTTCAGCGCGGGCTGGGCGCCGAGTCGATGGACCGCACGGATCTCCTCGGCCAACTGCTCCCGCTGGGCCTCGGCATTTTCTTCCTGCTCGGCCTGCTGTTGTTCCAGTTCGGAGATGCGGGTGCCGACCTGTTCCGCTTCCGCCTGCAATTCCCGGCCGCGCCGCACGGACCGGCTGACGGACTGCTCAAGCCTGCGTTGCTCCTCGGCAACCGCATCACGCTCCGCGCGCTGGGCGTCCAGATCGCGTTCGATACGCTCGATCTCGCCACGCAGCTGCTCAAGCTGCTGCTCCCGCTCTTTAATATCGGCCGTATCCGCTGGAACCACCGGACTTGCCAGCAACAGGCCGCACAGCAGCAGCCGGCGAATCGCCCGCAAATGCGGTCTCCCGGGTCGTCTGATCGCGGCATCCGCCAAGTAGCGCAAGACACCTGAAGCCAGGCATTCACTCATTGTGACCGCCCTGTATAATGCCGAGTTCGCCTGGATCGGCGTCCGGGGTTTCGATGCCGCTGTCACAGGCCCCCGGCCGGGGCCACGCGGCGCTGCTTCCGGTGCCGATATCGCCATCGCGACCGCCATGCGGCAGCGACCTCCGCGCAATTTTTGCACACCACTTGGATCGACTGATGGAATTCATTGCCAATAACTGGATCCTGTTCGCCGCACTGGCCGCCGTGATCGGCTGGATCATGATGAGTGAACTGGGACGCGTGGCCCAGGGCGTCAGGCAGGTGGACGCCACCGAGGCTACCCGACTCTACAACAAGCAGGACGGCGTTTTCGTGGATGTCCGGCCGGAGGCCGAGTTCAACAAGGGTCATCTGCCCGGCGCGGTGAGTATGCCGGAGGGCAAGTTCGAACCCCGACACAAGCGCCTGCACAAGCAGAAGCAGAAACCGGTGATCGTCTACTGCGGCAACGGGATGGTCGCCGGCAAGGCAGGCAAGGCCCTGAAACAGGAAGGCTTCGAGCAGGTCATGCAGCTCAAGGGCGGCTATGACGGCTGGACCGGAGCGGGCTTTCCCACCGAACGTAAATAGACTGGTCCGTCAGATCGGCAAACGCCGACGACGCACCGCGACGAAGGAGTCAGCATGGCTGAAAAGCAGAGCAACGGTGCCGCAGCAGGTGCCCAGGAAGAAAACAAGCAGCAGTTCGCCATCCACAAGATCTACCTGCGGGATGCCTCGCTGGAAGCACCCAATGCGCCGGATATCTTCCGCGGCGAGTGGAAACCGCAGGTCAATGTGGATCTTGGAACCGAAGCCAAGCGGCTGGCCGACGACACCTACGAGTGTGTGCTGCGCGTTACCGTGACCGCCAAGGTCGAGGACAAGACAGCATACCTCTGTGAGGTGCATCAGGCCGGGGTGTTCGGTGTCTCCGGCTTCGACGACAAGACACTGGAGGCGGTGCTGGCCAGCTACTGCCCGACCAACCTGTTCCCGTTTGCCCGCGAGGCGGTAGCTGACCTGGTGGCCAAGGGTGGCTTCCCGCAAATGCTGCTGGGGCCTGTGAATTTCGAGGCGCTGTATATGCAGAAGCGACGCGAACAGCAGCAGGCCGAATCGGCCGCCGCCGACAACAGCGAGGCCAAGCCGTCCTGAGCGGCCTCAGCGCATGACCGCCACGCAGCAGCCAATCGCAGTGCTCGGCGCCGGATCCTGGGGTACGGCACTCGCCCTGGTGCTTGCGCGCAACGGCAACGCCGTGCGGCTTTGGGGGCACGTGCCGTCGCATATGGACACGCTGGCACGCGATCAGGAGAACCGGCGTTACCTGCCCGGCGTCCGCTTTCCCGACACGCTGGAGCCCACCGACGATCTACGCCAGGCGATTAACGGCGTTCGCGATATCCTGATCGTGGTCCCGAGCCTGGCGTTCCGCGACATCCTGCAGCAGCTGCAGCCCATACTGATGCCGGATGCGCGGCTGATCTGGGCGACCAAGGGCCTGGATGCGGACAGCGGTGGACTGCTGCACGACGTGGTGCAAGAAAACGCCCCCGGCCACCCGATGGCGGTCCTGTCCGGGCCCAGCTTTGCGGCCGAGGTGGCGGCACGCAAGCCCACGGCCGTGACCATCGCCTCCACGGACCCGGACTTTGCCGACGACATGGTGGAGCGCTTCTACAGCGAGGATTTCCGGCCTTACTCCAGCTCCGACATGATCGGTGTCGAGCTGGGCGGCGCGGTAAAGAACGTGCTTGCGATTGCCACCGGCATCGCCGACGGGATGGAACTTGGTGCCAACACCCGCGCCGGACTGATCACGCGGGGGCTGACCGAGCTGGCGCGTCTCGGAGACAGCCTGAACGCAGATCCCCTGACCTTCATGGGACTGTCCGGCATGGGCGACCTGATCCTCACCTGCACGGACAACCAGTCGCGCAATCGACGCGTGGGCCTGGCCATGGGGCGGGGACAAACACTGGAGCGGGCGGTCGCCGAGATCGGCCAGACGGTTGAAGGCATGTACACGGCCCGCGAGGTTCGCAAGTTGGCGCAGCGGCATGACGTGGAAATGCCGATCTGTGACCAGGTCTACCGGATCATGGTGCAGGGCTTGCAGCCAGCAGAGGCGGTGCGTGCCCTGATGCAGCGAGCACCCCGCGGCGAAAGCCCGCTAGCCCCAGGCTGATTTTCAGCACTTACTCGGCGGCGCCGACGAAGTCCAATTGCCGCCAGGCCTCGTAAACACAGACCGCCACCGCATTCGACAGATTCAGGCTCCGATTGCCCGGCCGCATTGGCAGACGCAGGACCTGGGCCGCCGGCAGGGCGTTGAGCACCGTCTCCGGCAAACCCCGGGTTTCGGGACCGAACAGCAGCGCATCGCCGACCGCAAACCGGCCCGAGAACACATTTTTCCTGCCCCGCGTGGACATGGCAAAGACCCGGCCGGGACGCACCGCATCCAGCGCCGTTGCCAGATCCGGATGCCGCCTGACCCGGGCCCATTCGTGGTAATCCAGCCCCGCCCGCCGCAACTGGCGATCCTCCATCGTGAAGCCCAGTGGCTCGATCAGGTGCAGACTCGCCCCACTGTTGGCACAGAGTCGAATCACATTGCCGGTATTGGGTGGAATCTCCGGCTGATACAGCAGCACATGCAGCACGTGCGTCGATGCTCCGGCTTGGCTTCGGGCGGCCCGGCATTTTGCGGTGTCGACCCGGCCGGGTCCAGCCCGCCATGCGGCAGCGCAGCTTGCGTCGTCGGCATCGGCTGTTCAGTGTATGGAGAAGCTGATCGGATTCCGCTAGGGAAACACTGATCTAAGCTTGTAAGCACCGGCATCGGTTCCGGGATAACCAAGACGACGGCACAGACGGGTTGTGACCCTCGCAAGCCCACAAGGAGGAACGTCAATGACTGAACGCCTGGATAACAAGACCGCCATCGTCACCGGTGGCTCCCGTGGTATCGGACGTGCCATTGCCCTGGAGTTGGCGCGGCTTGGCGCCCGGGTCGCCATCAACTACCGCAGTGGCAGCAACGAAGCCGACAAGGTCGTGGAGGAACTCAAGGCACTTGGAACGGATGCCATGGCCGTGCAGGCCGACATCAGCAAAAAGGACGAGGCCCGCGGGCTGGTAAAGCAGGTTGAGGACCAGTGGGGCCAGGTGGACGTTCTGGTGAACAACGCCGGCATCACCCGGGACCGCACGCTGAAAAAACTGACCGATGACGACTGGGAAGACGTGATCAACACCAATCTCAACAGCGTCTATTACACGGTCAGTGCGGCCATGCCCGGCATGATGGAACGGAAGTTCGGTCGCATTATCAACATCAGTTCCTTTGTCGGCCAAGCGGGCAACTTCGGCCAGACCAACTACTCCGCCAGCAAGGGTGGCATCATCGCCTTCACCAAGAGCGCTGCCCAGGAAGTGGCCCGTTACAACGTCACGGTCAATGCCATTGCTCCCGGTTTCACGCTGACCGAAATGCTGGCCAAGGTGCCCGACGAGATCCAGCAGAAAATCCTCGACAAGATCCCGATGCGTCGGTTTGGCCAGCCCGAGGAAATCGCCCGGGCGGTGGTTTTCCTGGCGGCCGATGGCGACTACATCACCGGCCAGCAGATCAACGTCAACGGTGGCGTCTACATGTAGGAGGTCCGATGCCGCGCTGGGGACTGACGCTGGTGCTGGCAGCGGCACTGGCGTCCGGCGCCGCGCACGGATTTGAACGCGGACCGTACCCGGAACGCGGTTACGCCGGGGTCGGCGTGGTCAATGACGTGCTCGGCGCCCAGCTGGAGCTGGCCAATCCGGTTGGCAGCATCTGGGTGATGGTGGGCTACCACCTGGACGTGCCCGGCAGCGCCAGCTTCGAGCGCGGCCGGCAGACCGGCTTTGTCGGCGGTTTCCGGCTTTTCTCCGGCGGCGGCGGTCTGGAAAGCAGCTGGTATGCGGGCGGCGTGATCGGCACGTTGGAGGTCGACACGCGCCGCGAGGATGGCGATCGCAAAGCCTACCAGCGGCTCGGCTTCGGCGGCACGCTCGGCTATCAGTTCATCAGCGGGCGCCTGCGTACGCACATCGGGCTTGGTGCTGCCTATCTGGAGCCATACACTGCGGATGACGATACCCGGGTGAGGCGGGACTACATACCGCTGTTTGAGACGGGGCTCAGCCTGTCGTTCTGAGCCGGGTCGCGCGGACATTCCCGTTGTCCCGGGCCGGCCCGGGACCGCGGCACCCTGAACATGCGGCGCTCGCCTAACAATCGAGGTTCAGCTCCTTGATCTTGCGGGTCAGGGTATTGCGGCCCCAGCCAAGCAGGCGGGCGGCATCCTGTCGCCGGCCTCCGGTGGCGCGAATCGCGACCTTGATCATGATCCGCTCGAAACCCGGCAGGGCGGTCTCGAGCAGGCCGTGCTCACCCCGCGCCAGGGCGCGTTCCGCCCAGACCGCGAGGGCGTCTTCCCAGTCTTCGCCGCTGGACGCCGACTGCCCGTCCTGCCGCAATTCCGCCGGCAGGTCGCTTATGTGAATTTCCTTGCCGTTGGCCATCACGGTGAGCCAGCGGCAGGTGTTCTCGAGCTGGCGCACGTTGCCGGGCCAGCTCAAACCCATCAGGTATCGGCCCACTTCCTCGCGGAGCTGCTTTGGTTCGCCGCCGAGTTCCTCGGCGGCCTGGGCCAGAAAGTAGCGCGCAAGGCGCGGAATGTCCTCGCGCCGCTCCCTGAGTGCCGGCAAGTGAATGCGGATCACGTTCAGGCGATGGAACAGGTCCTCGCGGAAATGGCCCTCGGCAACGCGGCGTTCCAGGTCCTGGTGGGTGGCGGCAATGATGCGCACGTCCACGGTAACCGCGGTGTGGCCGCCGACGCGATAGAACTGTCCCTCGGCAAGGACCCGCAGGAGACGGGTTTGCAATTCGGGGGGCATGTCGCCGATCTCGTCCAGGAACAAGGTACCGCCGTTGGCCTGTTCGAACCGGCCCTGACGGCTTTGCTGGGCACCAGTGAAGGCGCCCTTTTCGTGGCCGAACAGCTCCGATTCCATCAGGTCGCGCGGTATCGCGGCCATGTTCAGGGCGATGAACGGCTTCTCCCGACGGGGGCTGTGGCGATGCAGGGCGCGCGCCACCAGTTCCTTGCCGCTACCGGATTCGCCGTTGATGAGCACATTGATATTGGAGCTGGACAGGCGGCCAATGGCACGGAAGACCTCCTGCATGGCGGGTGCCTCACCGATGATCTCCGGCACCTTCTCGTCATCCTGCGGTTCGACAACCTGATCCCAGTTGCGCGTCTCCAGTGCCCGCCGCACCAATCCGACGGCATCATCGACGTCGAACGGCTTGGGCAGGTACTCAAAGGCACCACCCTGGTAAGCGGAAACCGCTGCATCCAGATCCGAATGCGCGGTGATCACGATCACCGGCAGGTCCGGCCAGCGCTCGTGGATCTGCGACAGCAGTTCCAGGCCATCGATACCCGGCATCCGGATATCGGTGATGAGTACCGCGGGCTGGCGCCGGGGCATAGCGGACAGGGCCGCATCGCCGGATTCAAAGGTCCGCACCGACAGCCCTTCCTGTTCAATCGCCTTTTCCAGGACCCAGCGAATCGAGCGGTCGTCATCGACGACCCAGATTTCTTCCTTATTCACCATTGGTCGTGCTCTCCAGAGGCAGCCAGATCGTGAACAGGGTCTGGCCGGGTTCGCTCCAGCATTCAATCAGGCCGCCATGCTGGTGTATCAGGGTTTGCGCGATGGACAGGCCCAGGCCACTACCCTTGGCACGCGACGTCACCATCGGATAGAAAATGCGTTCCATCATCTCGGGTGGAATGCCCGGCCCGGTGTCCTCGATGTCAATCCGGGCCACCAGCTTGTGCGGGACATCGGCAATCGTGAATTGACGCTGGGAACGGGTTCGCAAGGTGATGCGGCCAACCTCGCCCACCGCCTGCAGCGCGTTGCGCACGATATTCAGCACCGCCTGAATCAATTGGTTGGGTTCGCCGATCAGACTCGGGATGGACGGATCGTAATCGCGAACCAGGCCGACGCCCTCGGGTGCCTCGGCGTCAACCAGCTGCCGAACCCGTTCCAGCACCTCGTGGACGTTGACTTCGCGCTTGTTCGGCGGCGAATTCGGTCCCAGCAGGCCATTGACAAGCGTACGCAGCCGATCCGCCTCTTCGATGATGACCTGGGTGTATTCCCGCAGATCCGGTGCCTTCAGTTCCCGCTCCAGCAACTGGGCCGCACCGCGCAATCCACCCAGCGGGTTCTTGATCTCATGGGCCAGCCCACGCAATAGATGACGAGTCGCCTGGTTCTGGTTGATCAGGGATTGTTCCCGGGTAATCCGCAGGCGCCGGTCCAGTTGGGAAAGCTCCAGCAGGAGCTCGCATTCCGAGATCGGAATCGCGGCGACATCGACCGTGATGTGATGGCTACCCGAAACCTCGACACGGACTTCCCGCTGGGTGAATGCCTCACCATGGTGCATGGCTTCCTCAGCCAAGCGTTCGAGGACCCGCCCTCCCGGTGAGGCGGGATAAAGCCGGTGTCCCTGAACCTGGCGCGCGCTGACCGCGAACAAGGCCTGCGCTGCCGGATTGATGAAGCGAACCCGCGACTCCTGGTCAAGGAGTATCAATGCGGTTTGCATGTTTTCCAGCAAGCGGCTGTTCAGGCCCGGGTCATCGGCAATGGTCATCATGCAGTGGGTCTAGCAAGAAATGCACCATGCTTGCGGGACGCCGGCGCCAAGCCGGCTATCGTGGGGTCATGGCACGCTGCGCCGGGAACCGGCAGGGATCAACATGGTGCGCCGGCATGTCCCGCAGGCACCCTGGAGGATACAGCGTGATTCAACATCGCACCATTATGGTGCGCGCGCGGCCCGCTTACTGCGCCGGGCCCGGGGTGATGCCGGTGCCGGCTGGACCCTGGCGCTGCGGGAATAGCTGCGATGCCTGGTGCATGTAGAACACATGTGGAGTCGATTCGGCCACCGCTTGACCGTCGGCATCGACCACAACCAGCTGCACCGTATGTTCGCCGCGGTGGATATCGGTGAGTTCGAAACTGTAGCCACGTTGGGGTTCACCGTGGGCATCACCGTTCAGTAACAACGCCAGCGTGTGACCATCGCGCAGCGGTGGTCGGGTTTCGGCACGGACGGTCACACGACCCTCGTTGTCGCGCACCGTGCCCTGGTCCGCCGGACTCAGTATCTGCACCAGCTCATAGCCGGGAGCGGCTTCCTCCTCGATCGGCTGTTCCGGCCGCTCGCGACGCGGCGACCGTGGCGGAGACGTGTAGGTGGAAGAACCCTCGATCTCGATCCGCTCCGCACCCTCGGAAGGCTGGTCACTAAAGCTGACGTTGCCGTCCTGATCCACATAGCGATAAATCGTGGCCCCCGTCGACAAGGTTACGGCAAGGCTCAATGCGAGGATGGAGAGCAGGATTCTCATGTCCCTGAGACTAGCGCCGGCGGCCACGGTTCACAACGCCGGGTAACGCCTGCCGGCGTGCCCGGCGGCGCCAACAAGAAAGGGGCCCCGCAGGCCCCTTTCGGATTCACACTGACTGCAGACCCGATCAGGCGCTGTAGTACAAATCGAATTCCACCGGATGGGTGGTCATCCGCAGGCGTGTGACCTCTTCCATCTTCAGTTCGATGTAGGCATCGATCACGTCGTCGGTGAACACGCCGCCTGCCTTGAGGAACTCGCGGTCCTGGTCCAGCGCCTGGAGTGCCTCCTCCAGATCGAAGGCAACCTTCGGAATGTCCTTCTCCTCCTCCGGCGGCAGGTCGTACAGATCCTTGTCCATCGCATCGCCCGGATGGATCTTGTTCTGGATGCCGTCGAGACCCGCCATCAGCATCGAGGCGAAGGCGAAGTACGGGTTCGCGGTGGAATCCGGGAAGCGCACTTCGATGCGCCGCGCCTTCGGGTTGGAGATCCACGGAATCCGGATCGAGGCGGAACGGTTACGGGCCGAATAGGCCAGCAGCACCGGCGCCTCGAAGCCTGGCACCAGCCGCTTGTAGCTGTTGGTGGAGGCATTGGCGAAGGCGTTGATTGCCCGTGCGTGCTTGATGATGCCGCCGATGTAGTACAGCGCCGTCTCGCTCAAACCGCCGTACTGGTCGCCGGTGAACTGGTTCTCGCCGCCCTTGGAAATGGACTGGTGCACATGCATGCCGGAACCGTTGTCGCCGACCAGAGGCTTGGGCATGAAGGTGGCGGTCTTGCCGTAGGCGGCGGCCACATTGTGCACCGCGTACTTCAGCTTCTGCACCTCGTCGGCCTTCTTCACCAGGGTGTTGAATTCGACCCCGATTTCGCACTGACCGGCGGTAGCCACCTCGTGGTGGTGCACCTCAACCTTGAGGCCAAGTTCTTCCATCGCTTCGCACATGGCGGCGCGCAGGTCATGCAGCGAGTCGACAGGCGGAACCGGGAAATACCCCCCCTTGACGCCCGGACGGTGTCCCATATTGCCGTCGGCATAGACCCGCTCCGAGTTCCAGCCGGCCTCTTCCGAATCGATCTTGTAGAAGCTGCCGCCGATATCCGCGCCCCAGCGCACGTCGTCGAACACGAAGAATTCGTTCTCCGGGCCAAAAAACGCGGTGTCGCCCAGACCGGTGGACTGCAGGTAAGCCTCGGCGCGCTTGGCGATGGAGCGCGGATCACGCTCGTAGCCCTGCATGGTGTTCGGCTCGATGATGTCGCAGGTCATGTTCAGCGTCGGTTCGTCGAAGAAGGGGTCGAGCACGGCGCTGTCCGGATCCGGCATCAGGATCATGTCGGAATCGTTGATCCCCTTCCAGCCGGCAATGGAGGAGCCATCGAACATCTTGCCTTCTTCGAAAGTGTCTTCCTCGATGCCGGAGGTCGGCAGGGTGACATGCTGTTCCTTGCCCTTGGTGTCGGTGAAGCGAAGATCGACATACTTGATCTTCTCTTCCTTGATGTACTTCAGAATGTCAGCTGCGGTGCGAGCCATGCTTACCTCCCGGTCATGAAAAATAGTCGCGCCAGGCGCGGTCGATGCGAAGTAAAGCAGTAACCGTGCCAGCACCAATACATGGCGCGGCATCGCGTTTTAATAGTGCAGAGCATGGCAGGACTCGCGGCAATACGCACTAATAAGGCGCAAATCGTTGCAGCATGCACCAAATCAGTGCGTAAACGCTGGTCCGTGTCTTCTTAAGGAAACACTGATTTATTCGCATGCTTGCCAGTGGCCCGGCCGGTTTTGGCCCCTGGCTGTGTTGCGTCACCGGCCCGGTAGTTCTGGCTACCGGGCCGGCACCGCGCCTTGTCAGATGGCCAAAACCGGTCTCGGGCGCAGACGCGGGAATAAATCAGTGTTTCCTTAATGCAGGAGATCAGCCCCCGGCGCTCCGATCAGACGACCGTGTGCTCTTTCCAGCTCGCGACGCGCTGCGGGGCTGCCCGACTCAAGAAAGCGATGGGCAGCCAGGGCCATCCTGTCCAGCGAGTCGGTGTCCGGATTCCGCCGAAGTTCTCCGAGTACGTCCAGTAACAACGGGAAATCCTGTGCCAGCTTGCCGAACAGGCTGGCCAGGGCGGAGCCGTCACTGGCGCCGAGTTCACCATAGGCTCCCTGACCGAGATCGATGACGTAATCAAGTGTCACGCGCCGGCGCCTTATCTGGCCCGGAAACAGGCCCCCGAGCAACAGGCATTCGTCGCCGACATCACGTAGTCGGTCCGCGCGCGCACGGCCCTGGCTGGCCATCGCCTGCAGATAGGCAATTGCCAGCAGTCTGCGTATCAGATCAGACCGACGCAGATAACGCATCAGGAGGAAGACCAGGTAGCTCTGGGCATCCTCATCCAGCCGCGCGCCACAACGGTTCTCCGCGTCGCGAACGAGTTGTTGCCACTGGGCCGTGGCGCCTGGCTCGAGAATCAGTTCCGCCATGCCGTACTCACCTCCACCGCTGGTCCATCCGCAAGGGGACAGGCATCCCGCAAATCAGCCGAGCTTTGCAGTTGCGGGACGGATCGTCGGTCCACACGTTGACGATGCGCCAACCTCCGCTTCGAAACCGTGGACCGTTTGGCAGATCCGGGCCGCTGGCCATCCCGGCCCGGGGCTTCGTGGGTGCCGGGCGATACAGGTATACTGCCCGGTTTGACCTGCTACCAGGCCATTTATCCGCCGGATTCAGGGATTTTCGTCGATGAGCAAGACGTCTTCAGATACCACAGGGCCGGATGTCACCACGTTTCAGGGTCTGATCCTCGCACTGCAGGCCTATTGGGCGCGCCAAGGCTGCGTCGTCCTGCAGCCACTGGACATGGAAGTCGGTGCCGGCACCTTCCACCCCGCCACCTTTCTGCGGGCAGTGGGCCCGGAACCGTGGAACGCCGCCTACGTGCAGCCTTCGCGGCGACCCACCGATGGCCGCTACGGTGACAACCCCAACCGCCTGCAGCATTACTACCAGTTCCAGGTGGTCATGAAGCCGTCGCCGATGGCGATCCAGGACCTTTACCTGGGCTCGCTGCGCGACCTGGGTCTGGATACGCGGGTGCATGACGTCCGCTTCGTCGAGGACAACTGGGAATCGCCGACCCTCGGGGCCTGGGGCCTGGGCTGGGAAGTCTGGCTGAACGGCATGGAGATCACCCAGTTCACCTACTTCCAGCAGGTTGGCGGTATCGACTGCCAGCCGGTGATGGGCGAGATCACCTACGGACTCGAACGGATCGCCATGTACCTGCAGGGTGTAGAGAGCGTTTATGACCTGGTCTGGACCAACGGTCCGGACGGTCCGGTGACTTACGGCGACGTGTATCACCAGAACGAGGTCGAGCAGTCCGCCTACAATTTCGAGCACGCCAACGTCGAGGCGCTGTTCCGCCAGTTCGATCAGTGCGAACGCGAGAGCCAGGCGCTGATTGACCTGGAGCTGCCGCTGCCGGCCTACGAACAGTGCCTCAAGGCGTCGCATACGTTCAACTTGCTGGATGCCCGGCACGCAATCTCAGTGACCGAACGGCAACGCTACATCCTGCGTGTGCGAACCCTCGCGCGGGGTGTCGCGGAACTTTACTACGCAAGCCGCGAAGCTCGCGGTTTCCCGCTTTTGAAAACCGTGAATGAGGCCGCTAATGGCTGAAACCCGTGAACTGTTGGTGGAGATTGGTACCGAGGAATTGCCGCCGACGGCGTTGCCACGACTGATCGAATCCTTTCATCGGGAGGTGCTGGCCGGACTGGAGCGCCAGGATCTGAAGCCCGAGCAGCATCAGGCGTTTGCCGCACCACGCCGGCTGGCCGTGCTGTTACGCGGGCTGCCGGTGAAACAGCCGGACCGCGTGGTCAACCGACGCGGGCCGGCACTGCAGGCCGCGTTTGATGACAGCGGCGAGCCCACCAAGGCGGCACTGGGTTTCGCCCGTTCCTGCGGTGTCAACGTGGCGGACCTTGGCGAGGAGCGTACCGAGAAAGGCGCCTGGCTGAGCTATCAGGCGGAACAGCCCGGACAGGACACCAGCGCACTGGTGCCGGAAATCGTGCAGCATGCGCTGAACCGCCTACCCATCCCGCGGCGCATGCGCTGGGGCGACAGCGATGCGGCTTTCGTGCGCCCGGTGCACTGGATCTGTGCGCTGTTTGGCGACACGGTGGTGCCGATACGGCTGTTCGGGATCGCCAGTGATCGGCTGACACGCGGACATCGCTTCCACACCGCCGAGCCGATTCCTCTGCAGCAGGCGACAGACTATGAGGCCGTGCTGGAGCAGAAAGGCTTCGTGCTTGCCGGGTTCGAGCGCCGTCGCCAACGTGTGAGGGAGCAGGTCGAGGCCGAGGCCGAACGGGTCGGCGGCAGGGCCGTGATCGAGGATTCCCTACTGGACGAGGTTACCGCCCTGGTGGAATGGCCAGTGGCGATTACCGGTCGTTTCGACGCCCGTTTCCTGGACGTACCAAGCGAGGCACTGGTCTCGAGTATGCAGGGACACCAGAAGTATTTCCCGCTACGTGACGCCGGCGGGCGGCTGATGCCCGCGTTCATCACCGTTGCCAATCTCGAAAGCCGCGATCCTGAACAGGTCGTGCTGGGCAATGAACGTGTGATTCGGCCGCGGCTTGCCGATGCCGAGTTCTTCTGGAACCAGGACCGGCGGAAGCCGCTGGCCGAGCGGGTTCCGGCATTGCGGGAAATCATTTTCCAGAAACGCCTCGGCAGTCTGCACGACAAGGCGGTGCGGGTTGCCGCACTGGCCCGCCTGCTGGCGCCGGCCTTCGGTTCCGATGCCGATCGTGTAGAACAGGCGGCCATGCTGGCGAAGTGCGACCTGCTGACCGAAATGGTCGGAGAATTTCCCGAACTGCAGGGTACGATGGGGCGCTACTACGCGCTACATGACGGCCTGGACGGTGAACTGGCCGGCAGCCTGGAGCAGCATTACCTGCCACGCTATGCCGGCGACAGGCTTCCCGAGACGGCCTTGGCCCAGGCGCTGGCCGTGGCCGAGCGCGCGGACACGCTGGTCGGCATTTTCGCCCTCGGCCAAATCCCCTCCGGCGACAAAGACCCCTTCGCGCTGCGTCGCGCGGCCCTGGGGCTGATGCGCATCCTCGTGGAATGCAAACATTCGCTGTCGCTGCGGCGACTGTTCAGGCAGGCCCATGATCACCTGCCGCAAGATCTGCATGATCCTGCCGTTATCGACGATCTGGTCGCCTTCTGCCTCGAACGGCTGCGGGGCTACATGCTTGATCGCGGTGTCAGCAGCGACGTATTCGATGCGGCCTCGGCCGCCCGGGCCATGGAGGACGATGGCGCGGCGGTGGACGATCCTGTGGATCTCGCATTTCGGCTTGAGGCCTGCGCCCACTTCCGGAAAACCGAGGCGGCTGCCAGCCTGGCGGCGGCGAACAAGCGCGTGCAAAACATCCTGCGCAAGGCGGAACAGTCCCTTCCAGCGCCCGAACCGGATCCCGCACATTTCGATGCGGAAGAGGAAAAGCTTCTTTATCAGAACCTGCAGCGTGTGAAAACCGAGATACAGGCCCTCAATCAGGCGCGCCGCTACCAGGATTCGCTCAGCACCATGGCGCAACTGCGGGAACCCGTGGATGCGTTCTTCGATTCGGTGATGGTCATGGCTGACGATCCGGCGATACGCCGGAACCGGCTGCACCTGCTCGGTCAGTTGGCTGGCATCCTGAGTTCGGTGGCCGATATCGCCCGTCTGACTCCCGAACAGGCACCGGCCTGATGGCCGCACGTTCAGCGGTATTTCTGGACCGTGACGGAGTCATCAATCGGGACTCAGAGCTTTTCATCCGCTCGGTCGAGGAGTTCCAGCCGCTGCCGGGAAGCCTGGACGCCATCCGCCGGCTGAAACAGGCCGGCTGGGCCGTGGTGGTTTGTACCAACCAGTCCGGCGTCGGCCGCGGACTCTATAGCCTGGCCACGCTGGACAGCATCCATGCGCATCTTCGGGGCCTGTTGGCGGAGCAGGGCACGGCGCTCGACGGCATCTATGCCTGTCCCCACCTTCCGGAAGCCGGTTGTGCCTGCCGTAAACCCCGACCGGGGATGCTCCTTCAGGCCGCGGAGGAACTGGATCTGGACCTCGGCAACAGTTTCATGGTCGGCGATGCAGCCCGCGATCTCGAGGCCGGCATCGCGGCTGGGACCCGGCCCGTTCTGGTTTGCACCGGCAAGGGGGAGGAGACCCTTGACGCGGGCACCATGCCGGACGTGCCGGTATTCGACACCCTGAAGGATTTCGCAGAGTGGCTGCTGGCCGGCGGCATGTCGGACCAGGGTCATTCAATCACGCAATGAGGTTGCCGGAACCATGGCAGATTCGCCAAGCAACCCGGGCCAACCGGTGATCCGAAGCACTCGAATCATCCTCGGCTCGATCCTCTGGGCGGCCGGTACACTCGCCGCGACGCTGGTTTTTGGCACGTTGGGAATCCTGCTCGCGGCTCTGAGCCCCTACCGGATGCGCTATCGGCTGTTCAACCTGTGGAGCCGGTTTCTGATCTGGTGGGCCGCGGTGGCGGCCGGTGTGCGCTTCGAGGTTGAAGGCCTGGAGAATCGGCCAGACACACCGTGCATCGTCCTGGCGAAACACCAGTCAGCCTGGGAAACCCTGGCCCTGATGGACCTGTTCCAGCCCCAGACCTGGGTGCTGAAACGTGAGCTCACCCGTATTCCGTTCATCGGCTGGGCGATCCGCATGTTGAAGCCCATCGCCATCGACAGGTCCGCCCGCAAGGAGGCCATGCAACAGATGCTGGAGCAGGGCCGGGCTCGACTGGACGAGGGCGTCTGGGTGGTCATCTACCCGGAAGGAACCCGGGTGCCGCCTGGACGCAGTGGCCGATACCAGCGAGGCGGCGCCGTGCTGGCCGTGGAAACCGGATATCCGGTGGTGCTGGTTGCGCACAACGCCGGTGAATGTTGGCCAAAGAATTCGTTCCTGAAATATCCGGGCACGATTCGAGTCAGGATAAGCCAGGTCATTGAATCAAAAGGCAAAACACAGGAATCCCTGCTGGCCGAAGCGCGGGACTGGATCGAACGGAACAGCCGGGAGGTCGCTCAGGCCTACGAGGACCGGACGGCTGGCAAGCAGGGGAAATAGGACTGACCGTGTTCCACGTGGAACACGGTCAGGATCCGGCAGCCGTCAAAGCCTGACAATGCGTTTGGCTGCGCGAGGGTGTTTCCCTCGTCACGCGCCACAATGCCGCCGAGCAGTGAATCCGGTGATCACCCGCAGGGCTCGGGCGCAGACGCGGGAATAGATCCGTGTTTCCCTAGACGTCCAGGTTCGATGCCGCCAGGGCGTTACGCTCGATGAAATCCCGCCGGGGTTCGACATGATCACCCATCAAGGTCGTGAAGACCTCATCAGCGGCCACCGCGTCCTCGATACGCACCTGAAGCAAGCGTCGGGTTTCGGGATTCATTGTCGTTTCCCACAACTGATCCGGATTCATCTCCCCCAGCCCCTTGTAGCGCTGGATATACTGTCCGCGTTTCGCATCCTCAAGCATCCAGGTAACGGCATCACCCAAGGCCTCTACCGGCTGCTGGCGCTCTCCGCGGTGGATCGACGCTCGAGCCCCCAACAGACCGTCAAGCGCTGCCGTCAGGGAACTGATGCGACGATACTCCGGCGTCAGGAAGAACTCCGGCGTGAACCGGTAATCGTGGCGAATGCCGTGCATGCGCTTTGAAATCACTGCTTCCTGGAATTGGCCATCTGTGCCGGTCGACACCATCGCCTGATATTGGGTGCCTTGGGGCTGGACGGGATTGAGCCGGTCGACGATCTGCTGGAACCACTCCTTCAGATAACCGACATCATCAAACGACCCTTCGGTAAGCACCGGCACGTGGAGCAACGTGACCAACACGTCATGGTCCATCTGCCGGCTCATGTGATCGATGATATCCATGACCCGCAGATACTGGCTGGCCAGCGCCTCGAGTTGCTCACCTTCGATGTCGCCCGCATCCGAATCGGAGCGCAGGACCGCACCCTGAATGGCGAGCTGCAACAAATACTCGGTCAGCTCCCGCTCGTCCTTGACGTAATGCTCCTGCTTTCCCCGCTTGATCTTGTAGAGCGGCGGCTGCGCAATATAGACGTGTCCGCGCTCTACCAGGGTCAGCATCTGCCGGTAGAAGAATGTCAGGAGCAAAGTACGGATGTGCGAGCCGTCCACATCCGCATCGGTCATGATAATGATCCGGTGGTAACGCAGTTTCTCCGGGTCGAAGTCCTCCCGGCCGATTCCACAACCCAGGGCCGTGATCAGCGTGCCGACCTCGGCCGATGACAGCATCTTGTCGAACCGGGCCTTCTCGACGTTCAGGATCTTTCCCTTCAAGGGCAGGATCGCCTGCGTCCGCCGGTCCCGCCCCTGTTTGGCCGAGCCGCCCGCGGAATCACCCTCGACGAGATACAGTTCGGAAAGTGCCGGATCGCGCTCCTGGCAATCCGCCAACTTACCGGGTAGACCGGCGATATCCAGGGCGCCCTTGCGCCGCGTCATCTCGCGCGCCTTGCGGGCCGCCTCGCGCGCGCGCGCGGCATCCACGGTCTTTTCGACAATTGCCCTGGCATCGGTCGGGTGCTCGTACAGGAATTCCTGCAGCTTTTCCGCCAGCACCTGTTCGACCGCTGTCTTGACCTCGGAGGAAACCAGCTTGTCCTTGGTCTGGGAAGAAAACTTCGGATCAGGGACCTTCACGGACAGGACCGCCGTCAGGCCCTCCCGAACATCCTCGCCGGAGAGTGAGACCTTCAGTTTCTTGGTCAGGCCTTCCTTTTCCATGAAGGTATTGACGGTCCGCGTCAGGGCGCCACGAAAGCCCGCCATATGGGTGCCACCGTCTCGCTGCGGGATATTGTTGGTGAAGCAGAAGATATTCTCCTGATAGGAATCATTCCACTGCATCGCCACATCCACACCGATGTCATTACGCCAGGATGAGATATACAGGACTTCCTTGTTCAACGGGGTCTTGTTGCGGTTCAAATGTTCGACAAAGGCCTTGATTCCGCCGGCATATTCGAACAGGTCCGCCTTGTCGGTGCGCTCGTCCTTGAGACTGATACAAACGCCGGGGTTGAGGAAGGACAACTCGCGGAACCGGCGGGCCAGCAAATCGTAGTGAAAGTCGATATTGGTGAATATCTCCGGGCTTGGACGGAACGTGATCTTTGTGCCGGTTTCGTCACTTTCACCGATCACATGCAGTGGCGCGACCGGTTCACCCATGCGGAACTCGACATGATGGATCTTCCCGTTCTTGCGCACCGTGAGCTGCAGTTCTTCGGACAGGGCGTTGACCACCGAAACGCCGACCCCATGCAGGCCACCGGAAACCTTGTAGGAGTTGTTATCGAATTTCCCGCCGGCATGCAGCACGGTCATGATGACCTCCGCCGCGGACCGGCCCTCTTCGGCATGCACATCCACTGGCACGCCGCGACCATCGTCAGTCACCGAAATAGAGTTATCTTCATGGATCACCACTTCGATTTTTGAACAGTGCCCCGCCAGCGCCTCGTCGATGGAATTGTCCACCACCTCGAATACCATGTGGTGGAGACCTGTTCCGTCATCGGTATCGCCGATATACATACCAGGTCTTTTCCGGACGGCATCCAGCCCTTTCAGAACCTTGATACTTCCTGAGTCGTAGCTTGGCGTTGCACTCATCGCTGTCCCCCCGGTGAAAGGCGGCTATTGTACCATTTCGCGGAGCTCGCCATGTTCCACGTGGAACCACCGCGCATCGGCTCCCAGGGGCAGTTCTTCCTGCGCCGCCGCAGTCAAAAACACCTGCGCGCCAGTCGAAAGCAAGGCCTCTACGACCTGCAGCCGGCGTTCCGCATCGAGCTCGGAGGCCAGATCGTCGACCAGCAGGATCGGATCGCCACCACCCAGCTGCTGCAGCCGGTTTGTCACAGCAAGCATCAAGCCGATTACGAGGATCTTCTGCTGGCCGCGGGACAGCCATTCCTGTGCAGGCACCCCATTAGCCTTGATCGCCAGATCTGCGCGGTGAGGCCCGACCAGTGTGAAACCGCGCTCCATTTCGGTTTCCTGGCTCCGCCTCAACGCCTCCCCATAGCTGACATCCTTCGCCCAGCCCCGCCGGTAGCGCAGCGCGACGGTAACGCCACCCAACCAGTCCTTAAGAAAGGGCTCCAGGAGCGGCTCCAGGTCTTGTAGCAACCGACTTCGCATCGCCGTCACCTGCTCGCCGGCATTGATCAGCTCGCCATTCCATGCCAGGGCAAGGCGGCGTTCGCCCCCACGAATCGCAGCGTTGCGTTGACGCAGAACCCGTTCAAAACGCTTCCATGCCTCTCGGTATCGGTGTTCCACGTGGAACGTGGTCCAGTTCAGGAACTGTCGCCTCAGCCCCGGTCCATCCTGCAACAAGCGCTGGCTCTCGGTGTTGACGACCTGGACAGGCAGATGACGCGCCAACTCGGACAGTACCCGCACATCCTGACCATCAACCCGGACCCGCAATCGCCGCCGGTCCCGCTCCAACCCAAGCCGGTGCCGGCTTCCACCGGCCGCCACCTCGGCGACCAGACGAAACCCATCGCGGGATTGACAGGTCACGGAATCGAGGCGCGCCGCGCGAAAACTTCGCGCCCGAGCGAGAACATGAATGGCTTCAAGCAAGCTGGTCTTGCCCGAGGCGTTCGGACCAATAATCGCGTTAACCCGGCCGAACACCGGCAACAGGCCATCCCTCAGATTACGAAACCCCCCTATCGTCAATCGCTCAAGCGCCATTGGCGCCCCCGCTAACAAAGACGGTTTCGCAAGCCGGCAACGTCATGGTAAAGGCGAGCATATTCGCCTGGAAATGCCTGCTCAGAGCCGCATCGGCATGACCACATATTGATGGCTAGCATCGCCGGCCGCGGTAACCAGACAGGAACTATTGGCATCCACCAGGCCAATGGACACCTGATCCGTCTCGATGGCGCCGATCGCGTCAAGCAGGTAACTCGCGTTGAAACCAATCTCAAGCGGGGTTCCCTGATAGTCGACGGTCAGCTCCTCGACCGCCTCTTCCTGTTCCGGGTTGTTGGATTGAATCCGCAAACTGCCCTGATCCACCATGAAGCGGACACCCCGGTATTTCTCGTTCGACAGGATCGATGCCCGTACCAGGGCCTGCCGCAAGGCGTCCCGATCCGCCAGCAGGATTCGCTCATCCACCGCAGGAATCACGCGCTGGTACTCGGGGAATCGACCGTCGATCAGCTTGGAGGTAAACCGCAAGTCGGTCAGGGTCACCCGAAGGTGATTGCTGCCCAATTCCACGCGAACTTCGCTGTCGTCGTCACCGAGAAGACGCAGCAATTCCTGCACGCCCTTGCGCGGCACAATGACCTGCTTGCTCTCTGACACATCCACGGCACCGGGGACTTCGCCCAAAGCAAGCCGATGACCATCGGTGGCCACCGCCCGAAGTCGATCCGGATCAAGCTCCAGCAACAGACCGTTGAGGTAATACCGGACATCCTGCAAGGCCATGGAGAATTGCGTTTTCTCGATCAACCGACGCAGGCTTCCCTGCGACAGCAACAGCGGCTGGCTCTCGCCGATGTCTTCGACGGTCGGGAATTCGGTGGCCGGCAGCGTCGTCAGCGTGAAACGGCTGCGCTCCGAAGTGACCAGGGCACGATCCTGATCCACGGCCACCGTAATGTCGCTGCCCTCGGGCAGATTGCGCACGATATCCATCATTTTTCGAGCCGGTACCGTTATCTGCCCGGCCTCTGCTATCGGTACATCCACCCGTGCCGCAATCTCGACTTCCAGGTCCGTAGCCGTCAGTCCAAGCCCCTGGTCATCTGCCACCAGCAGAACATTCGCGAGCACCGGCAGCGTTTGCCGCCGTTCGACGACCCCAATGATGGACTGCAGTGGCCGAAGCAGCGTCTCCCGCTTGATTTCAATCTTCATAAGCCTGCCTTTTGAGCGCTTCCTTAATTACTAGTGTTTTATCTTTTAAAAGACTTGTGGTTATTACTGACTTCCAGATCAGCTGTGGAAATCTTTTATTTATCCTTTAAAAACAGCTATCTATTTGAATTTTTCCCTGTGTGAAAGCAGCGGTACCTTTCCGGTATGTACCGAGGAGAAGCTGTGGACAAATCGTGGACGTGTTGGACCCGCCATTTTGTCCACAGCTTCCGCACATCATGTGGTCAGCGTTCTCAACAGATTGGCATAGTCTTCGGCCAACCTGGCATCCGCCTCGCGTAGCTCCACCACTTTTCGACAGGCGTGCAGTACCGTGGTGTGGTCCCGACCCCCGAAGGCATCGCCAATTTCCGGCAGGCTGTGGCTGGTCAGTTCCTTCGCCAATGCCATGGCCATCTGTCGCGGTCGGGTAATCGAGCGGCTGCGACGTTTGGAATGCAGGTCTGCCACCCGGATCTTGTAATAGTCGGCCACCGTCTTCTGGATGTTCTCGATGGTCACCAGCTTGTCCTGCAGCGCGAGAAGATCCTTCAACGCCTCCTTGGTGAAATCGACGGTGATTGGACTTCCAGTGAATTGCGCGTTGGCGAACACGCGGCGCAGGGCGCCTTCCAGTTCCCGGATATTCGACCAGATCCGCTTGGCGATGAAGAAAGCCACCTCGTGAGGCAGGTCGATCCCCTCCTGCGATGCCTTGCTCATCAGGATTGCGACCCGAGTCTCCAGTTCCGGTGGCTCAATGGCCACGGTCAGCCCCCAGCCGAATCGTGATTTCAGGCGTTCCTCCAGGCCATCGACTTCCTTGGGATAGCGGTCACAGGTCAGGACTACCTGCTGCTGTCCTTCGAGCAAGGCATTGAAGGTGTGGAAAAACTCTTCCTGTGATCGTTCCTTGCCGGCAAAGAACTGGATATCGTCGATCAGCAGCGCATCCGCCGTCCGGTAATGCCGCTTGAACTCGTTGATCGCATTATGTTGCAGCGCTTTCACCATATCGCCGACAAAACGTTCCGAATGAAGATATAGCACCTTGGCGCGCGGGTTATTGCGCAGCATGAGATTACCGATCGCGTGCATCAGGTGGGTTTTGCCCAGGCCGACGCCGCCATACAGGAAAAGCGGGTTGTAGGCGCCACCGGAATTCTCCGCCACCTGGGTGCAGGCCGCGCGTGCCAACTGGTTGGATTTGCCCTCGACGAAGCTGTCAAAGGTGAACCGGGGATTGATGTTACTTCCGCCGGAGGCACGGGCCTCGTGGCGTGTTCGCTGTTCCGGCCGTCCGGTTTGTGCCGGCGGCTGTGCGCTGCCTGGCTCCGGCGGCAGGCTGCTGCCGATTTCCAGTACCACATTGGGCCGGTCGCGGTGCTGCTCGGCGAGTTCCTGGATACGATCGAAAAAATGTTCCTTGACCCAATCCAGAACAAAACGGTTCGGCGCCAATAGCCGCAACCGCTGGTCGCCTTCCACCGCCTGCAGCGGACGGATCCAGGTATTGAGCTGCTGCTCGGGGATCTCGGCCTCAAGGCGATTCAGGCAATGTTTCCAGACGGAGCTGTCCAAGCGGAACCCCCAGATTAGGCAATAGCTACAAATCGAACGACGCGACCGGACCGGGCCAGGCATGCGAGTTCCGGTCATTGCTTCTGACCGGTCGCCAAGGCTTCTCTGGTTTGATCGGTGGACCGCCGAGTCTATACCCCAAAGTCGGTGTTATCCACAGGCGGTAAGATGCCGTCAGCGTTGACAGTCGAGCAGCCGCGGCGGTACATTCGCGGGCTTATTTTGTGCGGGCTCCGGTCAGCCCCTTACCCAGTCGACGAATCGAGCGAGCTCAGTCATGAAGCGGACATTTCAACCCAGCGTCATCAAGTGCAAGCGGACCCACGGCTTTCGGGCCCGGATGGCGACCAAGAGTGGCCGCCGCGTGATCAAGGCGCGTCGTGCGAAGGGGCGTGCCCGCCTGGCGCCCTGAGGTGTTGCCCTGACATTCGGTGCGTAACAGATTCCCGCGCGACGCAAGGCTTCTCCGGCCCAGCCAATTCCGGCGGGTTTTTTCGAGTGGACCCTGTCGCGTCTCGGATGACGCGTTCACGTTACTCGCGAAGGGCGGTGAGCACGAGCAGCCGCGCCTGGGTATGGCAATCTCCAAGCGTCATGTGCCGCGGGCCGTGGATCGCAATCGCATCAAGCGGATTAGTCGGGAAGCGTTCCGCCAGCAACGGATGGCATTGCCGGCACGGGACGTGATCCTGCTGGCGCGGTCACCGGCGCGGCGCCTGGACCGGGCGCAGCTCCGGCGCAAGCTGGACGCCCTCTGGCAAAGGTTGATCAAGCGATGCGGCGACTGCTGATACTGCTCTTACGCGGCTACCAGTATCTTATCAGCCCGTTGATCGGTCCGTGTTGCCGGTTCTACCCCAGTTGTTCTGCATATGCCTGCGAAGCGATCCAGCAGCACGGGGCCCTGCGAGGTTCCTGGCTGAGCCTGAAACGCGTGTTACGCTGCCACCCCTGGCACCCGGGCGGCGTCGATCCGGTCCCACCTTCACGTACTGACCAGCGGTAATTCATGGAAACGCAACGCCTGATCCAGTTCTTTGCCCTCGGCCTCCTGCTGCTTCTGATCTGGGGAGCCTGGGAACGCGAACACCGCGCTCCGCCGCCCACCGAAGAGGAAGTCGCCGAGGAGCAGGATGAAACCGGTGACGAGCAGTTCGTGCCGGACGATCTGGATGCCGAGGGGCCCGACCGCGACACCACCACCAAAGAGGACGGTGTTCGGCCGGATGCGGCCGACGAGGACACCGAGGTGCGCGACGTCCGCATCACCACCGATCTGCTGGACGTGGTGATCAGCACCCGCGGCGGGGAACTGCGGCGCGTGGATCTGCTGGACTACCCGGTTTCGACCGACGACCAGACCCCGCTGCGTTTGATGAGTGACGAGCCGAGCCGCCTGTTCATCGCGCGCGCCGGGATCGTGACCCAGAATGCCGCCCAGGGTCCGGGCAGCCGGGGCATCTACAAGGTCGATCAGGACAGCTTCAGCCTTGAGGATGATGCCGACAGCCTGACCGTCCCGCTGGTCTGGGAAGGTGCGGATGGTCTGCGTGTCACCAAGCGCTACACCTTCCACCGCGACAGCTATCTGATCGACGTCGAACACGAGGTGGAGAACGCCACCGGTGACGAGGTGCGCGCCTCGCAGCAGACCTACCTGCGGCGCAGTGCCGACCACGGTGACGGTACCTCCTGGTTCATCTACACCTTCACCGGCGGCGTGTTGCACACGCCGGACGATCGCTACACCAAGCTCTCGTTCTCCGACATGGGTGGCTCCGACCGCCTGGACGAGAACGTCCGCGACGGCTGGCTGGCGATGATTCAGCACTACTTCATCGGTGCCTGGATACCTCCCGAAGGCGAGGAGCGTCGCTACTGGAGCCAGGAACGGGACAACAACGTCTACGACCTTGGCATGAACACCTTCTGGCGTGGCGTAGCGGACGGTGAGATCGGCGAATTCTCCACCCAGCTCTACGTCGGCCCGAAGGAATACCGGCGACTGGCCGCCGCCGCCGATGCCCTCGACCTGACCGTCGACTATGGCTGGCTGACGATCATCTCGCGGCCGCTGTTCATCGTCCTGGAATGGATTCACTCCATCGTCGGCAACTGGGGCGTGGCGATTATCATCGTCACGCTGCTGATCAAGCTGGTGTTCTACAAGCTTTCCGAAACCAGCTTCCGGTCCATGGCAAGGATGCGCAAGGTGCATCCGCGGATGAAAGCGATCAAGGAGCGCTACGGCGACGATCGCCAGGCCATGAACCAGGCGATGATGAAGCTGTACAAGGAAGAGAAGATCAATCCGCTGGGTGGCTGTCTGCCAATCCTGGTGCAGATCCCGGTGTTCATTGCCCTGTACTGGGTGCTACTGGAGAGCGTGGAACTGCGTCATGCGGACTTCATGCTCTGGATCAATGACCTGTCGTCGCCGGATCCGTTCTTCGTGTTGCCGCTGCTGATGGGTGTCAGCATGTTCGTGCAGCAGAAGCTGAACCCGGCGCCGCTGGACCCGATTCAGCAGCGGATCATGATGGCGCTGCCATTCGTGTTCACGATCTTCTTTGCCTTCTTCCCGGCTGGGCTGGTGCTCTACTGGGTGGTCAACAACGTGCTGTCCATTGCCCAGCAGTGGTTCATCACGCGACGGATCGAAAAGGGCGAAGAGAAGTAGCATCGGCCGAGGCGATCCGGTCATGCGGCCGGTCCGGGTTCGGCGCTCCCAGGGAGGTGTGTTCGTGCAGCCCTTGCCCGACACCATCTGCGCGATTGCCACGCCACCGGGACGTGGCGGCATCGGTGTGGTCCGCCTGTCCGGGCCGGAAGCCGGCCGCTACGCCAGTCGGGTGGCTGGCCGACTTCCCGAACCGCGGCGCGCGGTTTTCCGGCAATTTACTGATGCCGGGGGCCAGAGCCTGGACCAGGGCCTGTTGCTCTGGTTGCCGGGCCCGGGCAGTTTTACCGGCGAGGATGTGGTCGAATTCCACGGCCACGGTGGGCCGGTGGTGCTTGACCGGCTGATGCGGCGCCTGACCGAACTGGGCGCCCGCCCGGCCCGTCCCGGCGAATTCTCCGAACGTGCCTTCCTTAACGGTCGACTGGACCTGGCCCAGGCCGAAGCCATTGCCGACCTGATTGCAGCCGGCTCCGAACAGGGCGCGCGCGCAGCCATGCGTTCCATGTCCGGGGAGTTCTCCCGCCGTGTCACGGCCCTGCTGCAGGCATTGACCGAACTGCGCGTGCATGTGGAGGCGGCCATTGATTTCCCCGAGGAGGAGATCGATTTCCTCGCCGACGGCGAGGTTGCCGCCAAGCTGCGCGCGGTTCGCACCGAACTGGATGTGGTGCTGGCCACCGCGCGCCAGGGACAGATCCTGCGTGATGGCATGACCGTGGTCATCGCCGGCCCGCCCAATGCCGGCAAGTCCAGTCTGCTGAACCAGCTCGCCGGCAGTGACAGCGCCATCGTCACGGCGATCGCCGGCACCACCCGGGATGTGCTGCGGGAACAGATCCAGATTGACGGCATGCCGCTGCATATCATCGACACCGCCGGCCTGCGTGATTCCGACGATCCGGTGGAACAGGAAGGCGTGCGCCGGGCGCGGCAGGCCATGCAGTCCGCGGATCGTATTCTGCTGGTGGTGGAGGACGCGGTCGGTGTCGGACTGGTGGAACAGGCCAGCCTGGCTGATCTGCCCGAGGACCTGCCGGTGACGGTGGTTCGCAACAAGATCGACCTCAGTGGCCGGGTTCCGGGCGTCGAGGAAGTGGCCGGAAAGCCGGAGATTCGGCTCAGTGCCCTGACCGGCGCCGGCGTCGACCTGCTGCGCCAGCATCTAAAGCAGGCCATCGGATTCAGTGGCGGCGAGGACGGTTTCATTGCCCGCCGCCGACACCTCGATGCCCTGCGCCGCACCGCCGAACACCTGAGCGCGGCCCATGAACAACTGCACGCAGCGGCGGCCGGCGAACTGATGGCTGAGGAACTGCGCCAGGCGCAACAGCACCTGGGCGCGATCACCGGCGCCTTCAGCAGCGAGGATCTGCTCGGCGAGATCTTCTCCAGTTTTTGTATTGGGAAATAGGCGGCCGCCGTTGCGGCCGCGTTTAAGGTTTAATGTTTCACGTTTTAGGTTGATGTTTGCTTAAAACGTCAAACGTTAAACATAAAACGGGAGCCTGAGCGACCCTTGGCCGATAACAACGACGCCTACCGCGACACCGTTCGGAACCTGTCTGACCGCATTGTCGCGGCGCAGAAGCCGATCCGTATCCTCGATGCGATCAAGTGGGATGCCTCGGTCAAGCAGGCGTTCTTCGCCAGCGGCTGTCGTCAGCAGCCGGCGGTCGATGCCGCTTACTACCGTGATCGTCCTCTGGGCTTCGATGTCGAGGAACTCGGCCACGAGTTGCACGCCATCGAGCGCGACATCGTCCGCCAGCTCGGCCAGTTCAATCCGGTTGGCAAGATGATGGGCCGCATGTGCCGCGAGTATCAGATGGCGATCCGCATGCTACAGGCCCGCGGCACGCCGGCGTTCAGCGACCTGTCGCAACAGCTCTACGGCGCCGCCTCGGATGCCTTCCATGCCGGCGATCCGTCGATCGCCGACCTTGGCGCGATGCTGGCCGAGACGCTGGGCAATATCGACCGGGAGAGTGACCTGTCCGCGGAACCGCGGGAGATCCCCGCCGAGGAGGCGGTGCGGATGCTGCAGCAACGCCTGTCCGCGGCCTTCGCCGAGGCGGATTCCTCGGTGCGTGTGTTTCTCGACGACGGCATCGTGGCCGATGCGGCCGCCGGTGCCGACTACCTGAAGATCCGTGACGACGCGCGCTTTCGTAACCGCGACATCCGCATGCTGGAGGTGCATGAGGGTTGGGTTCATCTGGGCACGACGCTGAACGGTCAGGACCAGCCGGTCTGTACCTTCCTCAGCAAGGGGCCGCCATCGGCCACGGTGACCCAGGAGGGCCTGGCCATCCTGATGGAGATCATCGCCTTTACGTCCTACCCGGAGCGACTGCGCAAGCTCGGCAACCGGATCCGGGCGGTCTCCATGGCCGAGCAGGGCGCCACCTTCCTCGATGTGTTCGGCTTTTTCCGTGAGCAGGGTCTGAGCGACGACGAGTCCTTCAACCACGCCTCCCGCGTGTTCCGCGGCAGTGGGCCGACCTACGGACCGTTCACCAAGGACCTGAGCTACAGCAAGGGCTTCATCATGGTCTACAACTTCATCCAGCTGGCGGTTCGCCATGGCCGTCTGGATCGGGTGCCGCTGCTGTTTTGCGGCAAGGTCACGCTGGAGGATATCCCGGTGCTGGCGCACCTGGTCGAGGAAGGCCTGGTCAACCCGCCGCGCTTCCTGCCACCGCAATTCAGTGATCTGAGCGCACTGGCTGCCTGGATGGCCTACTCCGGCTTCCTCAACCGCTTGAGCCTGGATCGCATCGAGGCGGATTACGCGCACCTCGTCTGAGCTAGCTGCGCTAAATGCCAAATCCGGCACAGGCGAGAGGAGACCAACTGCGCCGCGGGAACGCTGTAAACCCTGGTAGGGCACCATGGACATAATTTCGCATCTGCCTTGGAGTCGCATTTTTTCCGAGGCAAGGCGCGCTGCGCAGCGCCGCAGTCATTCTGCGGTCAAGCAGCGCAACACAGCAATCGGGAAAAATGCGGCCCAACCCGAAGGGCCCGGCCGGTTTTGGCCCCTGGCTGTGTTGCGTCACCGGCCCGGTAGCTACGGCTACCGAACCGGCACCGCGCCTTGCCAGATGACCAAAACCGGTCTCGGGCGCAGATGTGAAATTATGTCCATGGTGCCCTCCGGTGCTCGACGGCCGCGTCCATGCGGCCGTCGTCCCGCGGCGCAGTTGGTCTCCTCTCGTCCCCGCGGGCAGGCTCAACCGATAAGGCGTGCAACCAGGAACATGGAATGCGCCGCACAATTTCCCTAAACTACCGCTCCTGTTGAATTTCCCGGGGTGTTCCGATGGATTACCGTGAATCGTTCGAGGTTATCGTGGTGGGTGGCGGCCATGCCGGCACCGAGGCCGCGCTGGCCGCTGCGCGCATGGGCCGCCGGACACTGCTGCTGACGCACAATGTCGAGACCATCGGCCAGATGAGCTGCAATCCGGCCATCGGTGGCATCGGCAAGGGCCATCTGGTGCGCGAGGTCGATGCCATGGGGGGCCTGATGGCGCTGGCCGCGGATCGCGGCGGCATCCAGTTTCGTACCCTGAACAGTCGCAAGGGGCCGGCGGTGCGCGCCACCCGGGCCCAGGCCGACCGCGTGTTGTACAAGGCCGCGGTGCGGCAGGCGGTGGAGAACCAGCCGAACCTGTTCGTGTTCCAGCAGGCGGTGGACGATCTGCTGATCGAACAGGATCAGGTCGCCGGCGTGGTCACCCAGATGGGCCTGCGCTTCCGTGCGCCCAGCGTGGTGCTCACCGTGGGCACGTTTCTCGGCGGCCGCATCCATATCGGCATGGACAACTACCAGGGCGGGCGCGCCGGCGACCAGCCGTCCAACGCGCTGGCGCGGACCTTGCGCGAGCGCCCGTTCCGCGTCGGTCGCCTGAAAACCGGCACGCCGCCGCGCATCGATGGCCGCACGATCGATTTCTCCCGCCTGCAGGAACAGCCCGGTGATTCACCCGAGCCGGTATTCAGCCTGCGCGGCGACCGCGGCATGCATCCGCGCCAGGTGAGCTGCTGGATCAGCCATACCAACAGCCGTACCCATGACATCATCCGCGGCTCGCTGGATCGCTCGCCGATGTATGCCGGCGAAATCGAGGGGGTCGGCCCGCGTTACTGCCCGTCGGTGGAAGACAAGGTGGTCCGCTTTGCCGACAAGGACGCGCACCAGATCTTCATCGAACCCGAAGGCCTGGAGACTCACGAGGTCTACCCGAACGGCATCTCCACCAGCCTGCCGTTCGATGTGCAGATCGAGCTGGTGCGGTCCTGCGTCGGCCTTGAGCAGGCGCATGTCACCCGGCCCGGCTATGCCATCGAATACGATTACTTCGATCCCCGGGATCTGCGGCCGAGCCTGGAGACGCGATGCATTCGGGGTCTGTTCTTCGCCGGCCAGATCAATGGCACCACCGGCTACGAGGAGGCCGCCGCCCAGGGCCTGGTGGCGGGCATTAACGCCGCCCGCCAGGTGCGCGACGAGGAGGCCTGGACGCCGCGCCGGGACGAGGCCTATATCGGGGTGCTGATTGACGACCTGATTACCCGCGGCACCCGCGAACCCTATCGCATGTTCACCAGCCGGGCCGAATACCGCCTGATGCTGCGCGAGGACAATGCCGACCTGCGCCTGACCCCGGTGGCGCACGAATTGGGGCTGCTGGACGATGACCAGTGGCAGGCCTTCGAGCGCAAGCGCGAGGCCATCGCCCGTGAACAGCAGCGACTGCAGGACACCCTGCTGCGGCCGTCGGATCTCGACCCGGCCACGGCGCAGCGGGTTTTCGGTGGGCCGCTGAAGCGCGAACAGCATCTGGACCAACTGCTGCGTCGGCCACAGGTCAGCTACCCGGACCTGATGTCCGTGCCGGCGGCCGGCCCCGGTGTGGATGATCCGCAGGTGGCCGAACAGGTGGAAATCCAGGCCCGCTATTCGGGCTATCTGGAACGCCAGCAGGATGAGGTGGCCCGCGGCCGCCGGCTGGAGCATCTGCAGATTCCGGACGCGCTGGATTATGCCGAGGTGCGGGGTCTGTCCAACGAGGTGCGGCAGTTGCTGCAGCAGCATCGGCCGGCGACCGTGGCCCAGGCCGGGCGGATTGCCGGCGTCACGCCAGCGGCGGTGTCGCTGCTGCTGGTGCATCTGCGCCGCGGCAGCGAGCAGGCGGCTACCCGCCACAGCGCATGACCGAGCCGTTCCCGCGGCAACCGGTTCGGCAGCGGTTGCAGGACGGTCTCGCCGTGCTGCCGGAGGGCGGCACGGTGCCGGTCGAGCCGCTGCTCGATTACCTGGAGCTGCTGCATCGCTGGAACCGCGCCTTCAACCTGTCGGCGGTACGCGATCCGCTGGACATGGTGCCGCTGCATCTGCTGGACAGCCTGAGTCTGCTTCCCTATCTTGAACAGCCTTCACTGCTTGATGTGGGCAGTGGTGCCGGCCTGCCGGGGATTCCGCTGGCCATCTGCCGGCCGCAGATGGCGGTGACCGTGCTGGACAGCAACGGCAAGAAGACCCGCTTCATGCAGCAGGTGCGACTGCAGCTCGGGCTGACCGGGCTTGCCGTGGTGCATCAGCGCGTCGAGGCCTTCCGGCCCGCGGCGCCGTTCGCCACGATTTGTTCCCGCGCCTTTGCCCGCACCGACACGTTCGTCAAGGCCGCCGCCGCGCATCTCGCCCCGGGCGGCGTCATGCTGGCGATGAAGGCGCGTTTCGATGCCGGCGAGGAGTTGCGCGAGCTGGACCGCGGTTGGCAGACCGACATCCTGCCGCTCTCGGTTCCCGGGCTGGACGCCCAGCGCACCGTGGTGCGTCTGCGCCGCGCCGACGACTGACACCGGAGATGCCATGGCGCACACCATAGCTGTCGCAAACCAGAAAGGCGGAGTCGGCAAGACCACCACCAGCGTCAACCTGGCGGCGGCCCTTGCCATGAATCGCCGCCGTGTCCTGCTGGTGGACCTGGATCCGCAGGGCAATGCCACGGTGGGCTCCGGCGTGGACAAGGACAGTCCGGAGCACACCGGCTATGACGTGCTGATGCAGCAGGTCAGCGTACGCGAGGCAATCATCGAGCTGCCGGATGCCGGCTATGACCTGGTACCCGGCAACTCCGACCTGACCGCGGCCGAGGTCCAGCTGCTGGAAAGCGAGGCCCGCGAACAGCAACTGCGTCGGCAACTGGCGCGGTTGAAGGATGATTATGACTACATCCTGATCGACTGTCCGCCGGCGCTGAACATCCTGACCCTGAATGCACTGGTGGCGGCCCGCGGCGTGCTGATTCCGATCCAGTGCGAATATTATGCGCTGGAAGGACTGACCGCGTTACTCAATACCATCGCGCGAGTGCAGGAGCGGGCCAATCCGGAGCTGCGTATCAACGGTCTGCTCAGGACCATGTACGATCCACGGAACAATCTTGCCAATCAGGTGGCGGCGCAGCTGATGCAGCATTTCCCGAAACAGGTCTACAGCACCCAGATACCGCGCAATGTGCGGCTGGCCGAGGCGCCCAGCCACGGCCGGACGGCAATCCAGTACGATCGATACTCACGGGGGGCGCTGGCCTACATGGCCCTGGCCAGCGAAGTGATTCGACGCGATATGCAGGCGGCGACAGCATCATGACGGCGAAGAAGCGGGGACTTGGCAGCAAGGGTTTCGATGTCCTGCTCGGCGCGACGCGGACCGAGCCGGACGACAGTGGGCACCTGCGCGATCTGCCTTTGGAGTGGTTGCAGCGCGGCAGCTATCAGCCGCGGCGCGACATGGATCCAACCGCCTTGCAGGAGCTGTCCGATTCGATCCGGACCCAGGGCGTCGTTCAGCCACTGGTGGTGCGGCCGCTGAGCGACCAGCGGTTCGAGATCATCGCCGGCGAGCGTCGCTGGCGTGCGGCCCAGCTGGCGGGTCTGGAGACCGTGCCGGCCATTGTCCGTGGCATCACCGACCAGGTGGCGCTGGCGCTGGCCCTGATCGAGAACATCCAGCGCGAGAACCTGAACCCGCTGGAAGAGGCCATGGCCATCGCCCGGCTGGTGGAGGAATTCGGATTGACCCACCAGCAGGCGGCAGAAACGGTTGGCCGGTCACGGGTTTCGGTCAGCAATCTGCTGCGCCTGCTGGATCTGAACGACGACGTGCGGGAGCGCCTCGCCCGGGGAGAACTCGAGATGGGGCATGCCCGCGCCCTGCTCGGGCTCAAGGGTCATCAGCAGAGCGCGGTGGCTGCCGAAGTGGTTCGCCGCGAGCTGTCGGTGCGTGCCACAGAACGGCTGGTGCAACAGGCCCTGGCCGGCGAACAGCGGCCGCCGCGCAACAGCCGCATGGACCCTGACGTGCGCCGCCTGCAGACGGAGTTGTCCGAGCGCCTGGGTGCCACGGTCACAATCCAGCAGGGACGCCAGGGCAAGGGCAAACTGGTGATCAATTACGGCAGCCTGGACGAGCTGGACGGTATCCTGCAGCACATCGGCTAGGCAGACCGGGATCAGTCAGCGTTCCCATGAGGCCCGCAGCCGCGTTGACCCTCCAGGGGCGAGTCTTTATACTCCGCCGCTCGTGCCGGCCCGGATGGTCGGTGCGTGGGCACAATAAGACCTGTTGCACGACCGCACCAATGCCGCCGTCACATTCGTTTCAGGCGCAGGTGTCATGATCCTGTTCGACGACCCAGGGGGGTGACAACATGCCCGCCCGTTCGCCGGTCAGGTTCGTTTTTTTCGGTCAGCTTGTGGTGGCGGGCACATGCGCTCTGCTCTGGTTGCTGTTGCAAGGTCCGGAGCACGGCGCCGCGGCACTGGTCGGCGGACTGATTGCGATCATTCCAGGGGCCTACCTGGCAATGAAAGTCTTCTCGGTTCGGCCGGATGCGCCGCCGAAACAGATAATAGGTGCGTTCTACAAAGGCGAGGCGCTGAAGTTTGGTCTGACCGTGGTGCTGTTCATTGTCGCGCTGCAATGGTTTGCTGACCACTTCGCCCCCCTGATAGTGACTTATATCCTGACAATTCTTGTTTTCTGGGTTGCGTTCCGTGTGGGCGCGGCCGAACCAGCGGTGAGACAGCGATGAGCGACAACTCGGGCGGCGTCACGTATTACATTAACCATCACCTGACCCACTGGAGCATCGGTGAGGGTTTCTGGACCATTCACGCTGACTCTCTGATCGTCTCCATTCTGCTTGGCTCCCTGTTCTGCTGGATATTCTGGGCCGCGTCGCGCAAGGCCACCGAGGGTGTCCCGGGCGGCCTGCAGAATTTCGTCGAGATGATGATCGAGGGGATGAACAAGCTGGCCAAGGAGACGTTCCATGGCCACAATCCGCTTGCCGCTCCGCTGGCGCTGACCCTGTTCTGCTGGATCTTCCTGATGAACCTCATGGACCTGGTGCCGATCGACCTCGCGCCCAGCACCATGGAGGCTTTGGGTTGGGATTACTTCAAGATCCTGCCGACCGTTAACATGAACGTCACCTTCGGCCTGTCGCTGTCGGTGCTCGCGCTGATCATCATCTACAGCATCAAGTACAAGGGCCCGAAGGGTTACCTGCACGAGCTCTTCTTCCATCCGTTCAATCACTGGTCCCTGGCGCCGTTCAACTTCGCGCTGAACTTCGTCGAGTTGTTCGCCAAGCCGGTCTCGCTGTCGCTGCGGTTGTTCGGCAACCTGTACGCTGCGGAACTGATCTTCATCCTGATCGCGACCCTGACGCTCAGCTACGGGCTGTTCGAGGTGTTTACCAGCCTTGGCGGTATCTTCCTGCTGATCGGCCAGATCATCCTGGCAACGATCTGGGCCATATTCCATATTCTCGTGATTCCGTTGCAGGCCTTCATCTTCATGATGTTGACCATGGTCTATCTGAGCATGGCGGCGGAATCGCACTAGGCCGGACAGTGTATTGATTCACTGAATGTTTTCTTTCTTCGACTGATGACCTACTTGGAGGTAACCAATGGAACTCGCTAGCCTGATCGCCAGTGTTCAGGGCATGACCGTCATCGCCGTTGCCATCATCCTGGCTTCCGGCGCCATCGGCACCGCTCTCGGTTTTGCCATCATGGGTGGCAAATTCCTCGAAAGCATCGCCCGTCAGCCGGAGCTTGCTCCGATGCTGCAGGGTCGTATGTTCCTGCTGGCCGGTCTGCTCGATGCCGTGTCCATGATCGGTGTGGGTCTGGCCCTGTTCTTCACCTTCGCCAACCCGTTCGTGGGTGCCGTCACCGCCGCCGCTGGATCCTAAGCGCTGACGCAAATCCACAAACCCAGGCACTGGAGGTGATGGCATGGAGATCAATGCCACGCTCTTAGGCCAGATGATTGCCTTTGGCATATTCGTCTGGTTCACGATGAAGTTCGTCTGGCCAAGTGTGTCCAAGGCCATGCAGGCCCGCCAGGACAACATCAGCGACGGCTTGGCCGCCGCTGAACGGGGCCGCAAGGATCTGGAAACCGCCAATGAAAAGGCGGATGAGATCCTGCGCGAGGCCCGTCAGAAGGCCGGCGAAATCATTGACAAGGCCAACAAGCGCTCCAACGAAGTGATCGAGGAAGCCAAGTCCACTGCGCGCGCCGAAGGCGAGCGCCAGCTGGCTGCCGCGCAGGCCCAGATTGAGCAGGAAATCAATCAGGCCAAGACTGAGCTTCGGGAGCAGGTTGTCACTCTGGCGATCACGGGCGCGACACGCGTTCTCGAGCGGGAGGTTGATGCGAAGGCGCACAACGATCTGCTCAGTGATCTCGCCAAGCAGCTCTGAGGCACAAACCGATGGCGGATTTCAACACCATCGCCCGTCCTTACGCGCAGGCTGCCTTCAAGTTGGCCAGGGAGAAGAACGCCCTGGCCGCATGGTCTGATCAGCTCGGCGCGCTCGCGGCCGTGGTCAGGGATGTGCAGATGCAAGCCATTCTTGCCAGCCCGCGACTGTCGCCGAATCAGCAGCGTGACCTGATGCTCGACCTGTGTGGCGAGTATCTGGACGAGGGTGGCAAGAATTTTGTCGCCCTGCTCGCCGAGAACAGGCGGCTGATTGCCCTGCCGGACGTGGCGGCTCAGTACGAAGCCCTGCGCGCGGCCGAGGAAGGCACGCTGCAGGCCCGTCTGATTTCGGCAAAGCCGGTTGACGACGCGTTGCGCGATGCAGTCGCGGAGGCACTGGGCAAGCGCCTCAAGCGCAAGGTCAGCCTGCAGCCGGAAGTGGATGAAGCGCTGCTCGGTGGTGCCGTGATTCGCGCAGGCGATTTGGTTATCGACGGTTCGGTGCGGGGTCGGCTCAATCGCCTGACCACGAACCTGAACCGCTAAGGGGTGATTCCAATGCAACTCAAAGCTTCGGAAATAAGCGATCTGATCAAGCAGCGCATCGAGAAATTCGATGCGGTGGCCGAAGCCCGCAACGAGGGCACGGCCGTGTCCGTTCAGGACGGCATCGTCCGCGTTGCCGGTCTGGCCGATGTCATGCAGGGGGAAATGCTGGAATTCCCCGGCAATGTCTATGGCATGGCGCTTAACCTGGAACGCGACTCGGTTGGTGTCGTGGTGCTGGGTGACTACGAACAGATCTCGGAAGGCGATCCGGTCAAGTGCACCGGTCGTATCCTGGAAGTGCCGGTCGGCGAGGCCCTGCTGGGCCGCGTGGTCGATTCGCTGGGCAACCCGCTGGACGGCAAGGGTCCGGTGGAAACCGACCACAGCGCGCCGGTGGAAAAGGTGGCACCTGGCGTTATCGCCCGGCAGTCAGTCGATCAGCCGGTCCAGACCGGGATCAAGTCCATCGACTCGATGATCCCGATCGGCCGCGGTCAGCGCGAGCTGATCATCGGCGACCGGCAGACCGGCAAGACCGCGGTCGCCATCGACGCCATCATCAACCAGAAGAATAGCGGCATTAAATGCGTTTATGTGGCTATCGGTCAGAAGGCCTCCAGTATCGCCAACGTGGTGGCCAAGCTGGAAGAGCACGGCGCGCTGCAGAACACCATCGTCGTCGCAGCCCCGGCCTCGATCTCCGCTGCGATGCAGTTCATCGCGCCATACTCCGGTTGCTCCATGGGTGAATATTTCATGGACAAGGGCGAAGACGCCTTGATCGTATTCGACGATCTGACCAAGCAGGCCCAGGCTTACCGCCAGGTGTCCCTGCTGCTGCGTCGTCCGCCGGGCCGCGAAGCCTTCCCGGGTGATGTCTTCTACCTCCACTCCCGGCTGCTCGAGCGCGCCTCGCGCATCAATGCCGATCACGTCGAGCAGATCAGCGGCGGCAAGGTGAAGGGCAAGACCGGTTCGCTGACTGCGCTGCCGATTATCGAAACCCAGGCCGGTGACGTGTCCGCTTTCGTGCCGACCAACGTGATCTCGATCACCGACGGCCAGATCTTCCTGGAATCGGACCTGTTCAACAGCGGCATCCGTCCGGCGATCAACGCCGGTATCTCGGTTTCCCGCGTGGGTGGTTCGGCCCAGACCAAGATCATCAAGAAGCTCGGCGGCGGTATCCGGCTGGCGCTTGCCCAGTATCGGGAACTGGCGGCCTTCGCCCAGTTCGCTTCCGACCTGGACGAAGCCACGCGGAAGCAGCTCGAACGTGGTCAGCGGGTTACCGAACTGATGAAGCAGAAGCAGTATTCGCCGCTGTCCGTCGCCGAGACTGCTGCAACCCTGTTCGCGGTCAACGAGGGCTACCTCGACGACCTGGAGCTGGACAAGATCGGTTCCTTTGAAGCCGGCCTGCATCAGCACTTCAAATCCAACTACGGCGATCTCATGGACACCATCAACGAAACGGGTGACCTGAACGACGAGATCGAATCCGGCCTGCGCAAGCTGCTCGACGAGTACAAGTCGCAGGGTACCTGGTAAGCGAACTGAGGTAACGGCATGTCCGGCGCCAAAGAAATACGCACGAAGATCAAGAGCGTGCAGAACACGCAGAAGATCACCAGCGCCATGGAAATGGTGGCTGCGAGCAAGATGCGTTCGGCACAGCAGCGGATGGCGGAAGCGCGGCCTTACTCCGACAAGATTCGGAGCGTGATCGCGAACCTCGCCAAGGCGGATCCGGAGTACCGGCACCCGTTCATGGCCGAGCGTGAGGTCAAGCGGATTGGCTTCGTCGTGATTACCTCGGACCGTGGTCTTTGCGGCGGCCTGAACAGCAACCTGTTCCGCATGCTGCTGCCGAAGCTCAGCGAGTGCGAGAAGCAGGGTCTGGAGATGGACGTCTGCGCCGTCGGCAACAAAGGTGTGCAGTTTGTCTCGCGCCTGAAGGCCAATCTGGTGGCGCAGGCGACGCACCTCGGTGACAGCCCGCACATCGCCGACCTGCTGGGCACCATCAAGGTCATGCTGGATGCCTATCGCTCCGGCGAGTTGGATCAGCTGGTGCTGGTGTACAACCGCTTCATCAACACCATGTCCCAGGAGCCGCGGCTGGAAACGCTGTTGCCGCTCTCCGGCATGGCCGATGGCGACGGTGAAACCCAGGAGCACTCCTGGGATTACATCTACGAGCCCAGTGCCGAACAGGTGCTGGACGATCTGCTTCAGCGGTACGTGGAATCACTGGTCTACCAGGCGGTGGTGGATAACATCGCCAGCGAGCAGGCGGCCCGGATGGTGGCCATGAAGAGTGCCTCCGATAACGCCGGCTCCATGATTGACGACCTGAATCTGGTCTACAACAAGGCCCGCCAGGCGGCGATCACGACGGAGCTGACCGAAATCGTGTCCGGCGCAGCCGCGGTATGACCGGCGCGCTGCCCCAGCGGAACAACGCTGTTTTCTGGAATTGCTTGGAGAGGAACTGGGTATGAGCTCAGGAAAGATTGTTCAGATCATCGGGGCGGTGGTCGACGTGGAATTCCCGCGTGACAGCGTGCCCCATGTCTACGAGGCCCTGCGCATCGAGGACAAGGACCTGACGATGGAGGTCCAGCAGCAGATCGGTGACGGCGTGGTTCGCTGCATCGCCATGGGTACCACCGACGGTCTCAGCCGCGGCCTGGAAGTCGCAGGCACCGGCAAGGCCATCTCCGTGCCGGTGGGTCAGAAGACCCTGGGCCGGATCATGGACGTGCTCGGTCGGCCGATCGACGAAAAGGGTGACATCGGCTCCGATGACAGTTGGGAGATCCATCGCAAGGCACCGACCTTCGAGGAACTGTCGGCCAGCCAGGAACTGCTGGAAACGGGTATCAAGGTTATCGACCTGATCTGCCCGTTCGCCAAGGGCGGCAAGGTCGGCCTGTTCGGCGGCGCCGGTGTCGGCAAGACCGTCAACATGATGGAACTGATCCGTAACATCGCCATCGAGCACAGCGGCTACTCGGTGTTTGCCGGCGTGGGTGAGCGGACCCGTGAAGGGAACGACTTCTACCATGAAATGACCGACTCCAACGTGCTCGACAAGGTGGCCCTGGTCTACGGCCAGATGAACGAACCGCCGGGCAACCGCCTGCGCGTCGCGCTGACCGGCCTGACCATGGCCGAGTACTTCCGCGACGAAGGCCGGGACGTGCTGCTGTTTGTCGACAACATCTATCGTTACACCCTGGCCGGTACCGAGGTGTCCGCGCTGCTCGGCCGTATGCCGTCGGCGGTGGGCTACCAGCCGACCCTGGCCGAGGAAATGGGCGTGCTGCAGGAACGCATCACCTCTACCAAGACCGGTTCGATCACCTCGATCCAGGCCGTGTACGTGCCTGCGGATGACCTGACCGACCCGTCCCCGGCAACCACCTTTGCCCACCTGGACGCCACCGTGGTGCTGTCCCGTGACATCGCCTCGCTGGGTATCTACCCGGCCGTGGATCCACTGGACTCCACCAGCCGCCAGCTTGATCCGTTGGTCATCGGTGACGAGCACTACGAGGTGGCCCGCGCCGTGCAGGGTACCCTGCAGCGCTACAAGGAACTGAAGGACATCATCGCCATCCTGGGTATGGACGAGCTGTCCGAAGAGGACAAGCGGACCGTGGCCCGGGCGCGCAAGATCCAGCGCTTCCTGTCGCAGCCGTTCTTCGTTGCCGAGGTGTTCACCGGTGCGCCGGGCAAGTACGTCTCGCTGAAGGACACCATCCGCGGCTTCAAGGGCATCGTCGACGGCGAGTACGACGAGCTGCCGGAGCAGGCCTTCTACATGGTCGGCACCATCGAAGAGGCCGTGGAAAAGGCGAAGAACCTGTAACACGGACCAGATAGGGGGTTCCCCATGGCAACGACAATGCATCTGGACGTGGTCAGCGCCGAAGAAGCAATCTTCTCCGGCGAGATTGAGTTCATCGTTGCGCGCACCGTCGAAGGCGAAGTCGGTATCATGGCTCGTCACACGCCATTCCTGGCCAAGCTGCAGCCCGGCGAAGTCCGGGTTACCCTGGCCGGTGGCGAAGAGCAGTTCTTCTACGTCTCCGGCGGCATGCTGGAAGTCCAGCCGAAGACCGTGACCTTGCTCGCCGACACGGCGGCGCGGGCCAAGGATCTGGACGAGGCGGCTGCAGAAGAAGCGCGCAAGCGAGCCGAGGAAGCAATTCGCAACCGCACCGGCGAAATGGACTATGCCAAGGCCCAGACGGAACTGGCGGCCGCCGCGGCGCAGATCCGGGCCATCCAGAGTCTCAAGAAGAAGCGCGGCATGGGCAAATAAGCGCCATCTGCCCAGCGTCCAGGAAACCGTCTCTGCCCTCGGGCAGCGGCGGTTTTTTTATGGCTGTCGCGCCCAGCCAGTACACTGCGGGCTGAACGGATGCTGATTTCGGCACGCTGAACGAAGAGGGATTTCATGTCGATCCATGCCATTGTCCTAGCTGCCGGGCAGGGCACGCGAATGCGCTCCCGGTTGCCAAAGGTCCTGCACGAACTTGCCGGCCGCCCCCTGCTGCAGCACGTACTCGACGGCGCCAGAGACGCAGGCGTGGATGCGCTGCACGTGGTGATCGGCTATGGTGGCACCCGTGTCCGCGATGCGATCGCCGATGAGCGGCTGCAGTGGGTGGAGCAGCCCGAACAGCTGGGCACGGGCCACGCCGTCATGCAGGCGCTGCCTGCGGTGCCCGACGATGCCACGGTCCTGGTGCTGTACGGTGATGTCCCGCTGGTTCGCCCCGCGACGATGCGGTTGCTATTGGCGGCCGCCACCGATGGCCCTGCCTTGCTCAGCGTCTTCCTGTCGAATCCCTCAGGCTACGGCCGCATCCTGCGCGCGCCCGATGGCGGACTGCTCGGCATCGTCGAACACAAGGATGCGACCCCGGAACAGCTGGATATCCGCGAGACCAACAGCGGCCTGCTGGCCTGCCCGGCGGGGATCCTCCGCTCCTGCCTGGGACGTTGCAGCAACGACAATGCCCAGGGGGAATACTACCTGACCGACGTGATCGGCCTGGCTGTCGCCGATGGCCTCCCGGTGTCGGCGGTGGTGGCCAGCGACTCCACGGAGGTAACCGGGATCAACGATCGCGTGCAACTCGCGGCCATGGAGCGCGCTTACCAGCGGCGCCAGGCGGAAGACCTGATGCGCGCAGGTGTTACCGTCGCCGATCCCGAGCGCATCGATGTCCGTGGCGCCCTGAGTTGTGGCACCGATGTCTTCATCGACGTCAACTGCGTCTTCGAGGGGCGGGTCCGTCTTGCTGAAGGGGTGCGCATCGGGCCGAACTGTCTCGTTCGGGAGAGTGATTTGGGTCCGAATACCGTGGTCGAGGCCAACAGCGTCCTCGAGCAGGCAGTCATTGGTAGCGGCGTGCAGGTCGGCCCCTTCGCGCGGCTCCGGCCCGGCACTGACCTGGCCGACAACAGCAAGGTGGGTAATTTCGTCGAAATCAAGAAGGCCCGGCTCGGTGAGGGCAGCAAGGCGAATCATCTGAGTTACATCGGTGACGCCAGCGTCGGGGCCGGGGTCAACATCGGGGCCGGCACCATTACCTGCAACTATGACGGGGTCAACAAGCACCAGACGGTCATCGAGGACGGCGCATTCATCGGTTCGGATACGCAACTGATCGCCCCGGTCACGGTTGGCCGGGGCGCCGTGATCGGCGCCGGCACCACGGTGACGCGGGACGTTTCCCCCGACAGTCTTGCAACGAGCCGGGCACGGCAGAGTGAGGTGGCGGGCTGGCGAAGCCGGCGCCGCGGTTGACCGCAAGCACGGCCGCCTCAATGATAAGAGGCAGGGCCGGTGAGAGTTGCAATGGGTTTCGCGGGCCGCGAAAGCCGCTCCGCCACGTGACAATGGCTGCGCTGATCGGATTTGGCCAGCGCCGTCTACAGATTACCGAGAGAAAGGAGGCTGTCGATGTTCGAGCATGTAGTAGTCGCGGCGCACTTCGGATCCGCAAATCCGATCAACCTGCGCAGTATCGAGCAATTGAAGCAACGAGGCATGCGCGAGATCACGCTGGTGGATGTGCTTCGGTCGCACGATGCCAGTGCCGGTGACGAGGAACATCGGAAGTCGGCAACCCGCCGCCTGGAAGATGCGCGGGAGCATTTGGAGGACGGCAACACCAAGGTCAACGTCGAGCTTCGGATCGGGCAACCGGCGCACGAACTTTCGACCCTGGCTCGCGCCCGCGAGGCATCCCTGATCATGGTTGCCTCGCGCGGCGAATCCGCTTTTCGTGAATTCCTGCGCGGCAGCACGGTCCTGCAGCTTGCGCGCAAGACCACCGTTCCGGTGCTGATCGAACCGGCAACGGCCGATGGCCTGGCCGGCGTGGACCTGGGGCGGCCGCTGCTGGCGACGGACTTTTCCGACAGCGGGGCCGGCGCCGAGGCCATGGCGCTGGAATTACTGGCTGCGGGCGGCAATGGCACCCTTGTCCACGTGATTGACTATGACGCCATCGAGGACCAGGGCGAATCTGAAGCTGAGCGCTACGGCAAGGAACGCCTGGACGCCCTCGCGGCACGGGTTGCCGGCGGCCAGAAACCCGAGTGTCGGCTTGGTCGTGGCAACCCGAGCAAGCAGATCATTGCTCTTGCGGATGAGACGGACGCCGGCGTGATCATCATCGGCAAGCGCGGCCACAGCCCGGTGCGCGAATTGATGCTGGGCGGCACCGCGGCGGCCCTGGTTCGCCGTACGACCCGGCCACTGCTGCTGGTGCCATCACCGCGTCGCGGCATCTGACCGAAGCCCTGTGCCGACCGGCCCTGGCGGTCGGCACAGGGCCCTCTGCCGCCGGATTCGGCCGCCGCCGTCGAACCCCGGCCTTGCATTGCATCGGGAATCAGGCTTATGTGTGGCATCGTTGGCGCGGTCGCCCAGCGCGACGTGAAACGGATCCTGCTCGAGGGTCTGCGCCGCCTTGAATACCGTGGTTATGACTCCGCCGGTCTCGCGGTGCTGGCCGCCGGTGGTCCGATCCAGCGGCACCGCGCCGTAGGCAAGGTCGAGGCGCTGGAGAACCAGATCGCCGAAGTACCGCTGTCCGGACACACCGGGATCGCCCACACCCGCTGGGCGACCCACGGCGTTCCCAGTGAATGCAACGCCCATCCGCACATCTCCCGCGACCGTATTGCTCTGGTCCACAACGGCATCATTGAGAATTACCAGGCGTTGAAGCAGCAATTGCAGGTGGACGGCTACAGTTTTTCTTCCGACACCGACAGCGAGGTTGTGGTCAACCTGGTCCATCAGGCACTGGACGACGGCGGCGACCTGCTTGCAGCCGTGCGCAAGGTGCTGGGCCAGATCCGCGGGGCGTATGCGCTGGCGGTCATGGACCGGCATGCGCCGGGCCGCCTGATCGGCGCCCGCCGTGGCAGCCCGCTGGTGGTGGGCCTGGGCTTCGATGAGTACTTTTTTGCCTCGGACGTATTCGCCCTACTGCCCGTCACCCAGCGTTTCGTGTTTTTGGAGGAAGGCGATGTCGTCGATTTGCGGGCGGAGGGCTTCACTATCCTGAACGCCGCCGGTGAGGTGACAGAGCGTCCGATCCAGGTCTCCGGCATTGATCCCGAATCCGCAGACCGTGGCGCCTACCGGCATTACATGCTGAAGGAGATCCACGAGCAGCCCGCGGTGATCGCCAACACCTTGAGCGGCCGCCTGGCCGATGGTCGGCTTTCCGCTGACTTTTTTGGAGGCGAGGGCAACGCCATCCTGGAACGCATCAAGCGCGTGCAGATTGTCGCCTGTGGTACCAGCTACCATGCCGGCATGGTAGCCCGGTACTGGATCGAGGAACTCTGTGGCCTGCCCTGCAATGTGGAGGTCGCCAGCGAGTATCGCTACCGGGTCCGTCCGGTGGCCGACGAGACCACCCTGTTCGTGGTCATCTCCCAGTCCGGTGAAACCGCCGACACGCTCGCCGCGCTTCGCGATGCGCGGGAACGCGACTACGGTGCCAGCCTGGCCATTTGCAATGTGCCGGAAAGCTCGCTGGTGCGGGAATCCGACCTGGTGTTGATGACTCGCGCCGGGCAGGAGATCGGCGTCGCCTCCACCAAGGCCTTCACCACCCAGCTCGTCGCCCTGATGCTGCTGGTCCTCGCGCTGGGTCGCCACCGCGGCTTGCCCGAGGCCGAGGAGCGCCGCCTGGCCGCCGCCCTGCAGCAACTGCCGCAGGCCGTCGAGGCCTGCCTCGCCCTGGAAGGCGACATCCAGGCCATGGCCGAACACTTCGCCGACAAGCATCACGCCTTGTTCCTGGGTCGCGGCGCGCAATATCCCGTGGCGATGGAGGGTGCGCTCAAGCTGAAGGAAATTTCCTACATCCACGCCGAGGCCTACCCGGCGGGCGAACTCAAGCACGGCCCGCTGGCGCTGGTCGATGCCGATATGCCGGTGGTGGCCGTCGCGCCCAACAACGAACTGCTTGAGAAGCTGCTTTCCAACTTGCAGGAGGTGAATGCCCGAGGCGGCGAACTGTTCGTCTTCGCCGACCAGACCGTCGAGGTCGGCGAAGTCCAGCACCACCTGCCCGTCGTCTCCGTCGACGACGAGCTTGCCCCGTTGATTTACACCGTGCCGCTGCAGTTGCTGGCTTATCACGTGGCCGTGCTGAAGGGGACGGATGTGGACAAGCCGCGGAATCTGGCCAAGTCGGTGACTGTCGAGTAGCCGTTTGCGGATTGTACGCGGCAGTTTACTGACCGGGGCCGCGCCGGCCCCAAGCGGGTAAGCCCGCGCATGCTTCTAATGGCCAGGCCGTCCCGCATTCCATTCCCGGCTCAGCTCGGCGGCGCCGGCGCCAAATCCAGCCACCCGACGGCGATGGCCAGCGCCAAAGCCCAGACATAGAACGAGAAAACCTTCAGACGTGCCTTGTACAGGAAATAAATAACCAGCTTCAGCGAGATGATGCCAACAAGGGCCGCCGTCACGAAGCCGACACCGAGCGCGCCGGGGCTGACCTCGGTGGGGGCATCCAGACGGTAGACATCGACTGCCTGCAGCAGGGTTGCCGCGCAAATCGTCGGGATAGCCAGGAAAAAACTGTATTCCGCCGCCCAGCGCCGCTTGAGGCCGGTGAACAGGGCGAAGACGATGGTCATGGCACTGCGGGACAACCCCGGCATTAACGCAAGGCCCTGAGCCAGGCCGATCACACCGGCAACCCGCAAGTTGACACCCTTCAGCCCCCGGCGCCTGGGGGCAAGCCGGTCGGCCCACCAGAGCAGTATGCCGGTGAGAGTCAGGGTGCCGGCGATCATCGACGGTGAGGCGAAGATGTGCTCGAAGGCTGCCTTCAGGCTCAGTCCGAGCACAGCGGTGCATAGCACCGAGAACATCCCCAGGCAGAAGAGCCTCCAGAAAAGCGGTAATCGCTCGCGTCCACCCCCACCAGCCCAGGCCGCAACGTCGCGAAGGGAGTTACTGACGAATCGCCAGAGGCTGGGCCAGAAGACGACGACGATGGAGACCAGGGTTCCCACGTGTACCACCAGGGCGAAGAGGATCATCTCCGGGCTTTCTGGTGGTGGCAGGGCTTGCCCCTGGGCGATGAGCCAGTGTTCGGTGAGCACCATGTGGGCGGTAGAGCTCACGGGCAGGAACATGAAAACGCCCTGAATAACACCGAGCAGGGCAGCAATCCAAAGCGTCATGTCGCTGGGCCTCTCGACGGTGCTGCGGCGCCCCGGTTCTACGTGTGCGGGGCGGGTGGGTCAATGGCGAAGGGCACTGAATCAGGACGTCTGGATAGTTCGGCAGCCGGCGTGCAACCTTGCGATGCACGGTGGCGCAGGGACTCGAGTTCGCGGATTTCGAGTTGCTTGAGGACGTACCGGAACTCGCAGGGACTGCGCGGCGGCGGCGTCCGGGCATGGCGTTTCCCTGAGGCCCGGCGAACCGTCCGGTTCGCCGGGTGGACGTTGCCTTCAGGACTTGCTGGTCAGGGTGGTGTAGCTGTTGATCAGGTTCCGGTAGTCTGGGATGTGATTCGCGAACAGGGCACCCAGTCCTTCGATGTCGTTGCGCCAGTCGCGATGCAGTTCGCAGGCGACGCCGAACCAGGTCATGAGTTGGGCGCCCGCCTGTGACATGCGATCCCAGGCGGAGTCGCGAGTGAGGGCGTTGAATGTGCCCGAGGCATCGGTGACGACAAACACCTCGAAGTCTTCGCATAGCGCGGAAAGCGTCGGAAAGGCCACGCAGACTTCGGTGACGACGCCCGCAATGATCAGCTGCTTCTTGCCGGTCGCCTTGACCGAGGCAACGAAGTCCTCGTTGTCCCAGGCATTGATCTGGCCCGGACGGGCAATGTATGGCGCATCCGGAAACATCCCCTTCAGCTCCGGAACGAGCGGTCCGTTGGGACCGTCCTCGAAACTCGTGGTCAGGATTGTCGGCAGCCGGAAATACTGCGCAAGATCTGCGAGCGCCAGCACGTTGTTCTTGAAGGTGTCGGGATGGATGTCCCTGACCAGAGACAGCAAACCGGTCTGATGATCGACCAGAAGCACGGCTGCCTGATCCTTGTCGAGACGATTGTATGAGGTAGTCATCGTTCCTCCTGCAGGTTGTGCCCGGACGTGCGGGCTGCTCGGTACCACGCCGTTCCCCGGCGCCGTCAATCGGATACCTGTCTGAAATAAGACTATTTGCAGGACGCAAAGACTTGTAGTCTGACAGAAAGCACTGATCGTCCCATCAGTGGGACGATAAGCGAGGTTTGGTGCAGGATCTCAACGATCTCTACTATTTCGTGAAGGCTGCCGAGAGTGGCGGTTTCGCCCCGGCCGGACGAGCCATTGGGGTGCCGAAGTCCAGGCTGAGCCGACGGGTTGCGCTTTTGGAGCAACGCCTGGGCGTGCGCTTGATTCACCGTTCCACGCGCCACTTCGCCTGACCGAGGTTGGCCAGCGTTACCTGGAGCACTGCCGCGCCATGCTGGTGGAGGCGGAGGCCGCCCAGCAGGCAATCGACAGCCTGGCTGCGGAGCCGGGCGGAACCATCCGCACGACCTGCCCGGTCGGCCTGCTCAACTTTCATGTTGGAGACATGCTCGCCCGCTTCATGGCGCGATACCCGAAGGTTTCGATTCACCTGGAGGCGACCAACCGGCGTGTCGATGTTCTGGCCGAGGGGCTGGACATGGCGATTCGCGTGCGCCCGCCACCGCTGGAGGACAGCGATTTGGCACTTCGGGTGCTATCGGACCGGGGCCAGTGCCTGGTCGCCAGTCCTGCGCTCCTTGGGCGAATGGGAACCCCGGCAACGCCGGAAGATCTCCGGGACTGGCCAAGCCTGAATCGGGCCGTGCCGCAGGAAGACCATGCCTGGGTATTGGAGAACGACCACGGCGAAAGCGTCACCATCCGGCATTCCCCCCGCTACATCACCACTGACATGATGGCCCTGAAGTCGGCAGCGCTGGCAGGGGTAGGCCTTGTCCAGCTACCGGTTCTGATGTTGTCGCAGGAACTCCAGCGTGGAGCACTTGTTCCCGTTCTGAGGGACTGGCGGCCGCCCAGGGAAGTAATCCATGTGCTGTTCCCGTCCCGCCGGGGCATGCTGCCCTCAATGCGGGCGTTGATCGACTTTCTGGCCGAGAATTATCGCGTGCTCGAAGAGGATTAGCACGATTTGGTGGCGGAACACGGCGATGATCCCGTGACCGTCCCGCACCCTGTTTCACCCCCAATCGATGGAAAAGCTTGCAGTGAACAGATTCCAGCAATTTCTGCCGGCACTGGGAAACGCCCTGGAAAGACTCGATGCCTGGCGCGAATCCTTCGGCACAACGGATGGATACACCGATCCGGATCCGCACCAGTCACCGGAACGGATAGAGGACGTCCTGCTTCGGCTGGAACAACGGCTGGAGGAAAACTATCCGTTCCATCACCCCGCATACGCCGGCCAGATGCTCAAGCCACCGCATCCCGCGGCATGGCTGGCCTACACGCTGGCAATGACCATCAACCCGAACAACCACGCGCTGGACGGTGGGCCGCCGACATCCGAGCTGGAGAAGGCGGTGATTATGAAGCTGGCCGGTATGGTTGGCTATGATGAAACCTGCATCGGTCATCTGACCTCCGGCGGCACCATCGCGAACCTTGAGGCGCTTTTCGTGGCCCGGGAGACCCACCCGAGTAAGGCCATCGCCGCAAGCGCGAATGCCCATTTCACGCATCGTCGGATGTGCCGGGTGCTCAACGCCGAGTTCGTCGAAATCCCGGTCGACGCCCGTGGGTTGCCGGAGCTTGGCTTCATCGAACGCAATGCCGAGGCGATCGGCACCATCGTGGTCACGCTTGGCACCACCGGGCTCGGCATCGTGGAGCCGCTGGTTGAGTTGCTGGCCCTGGCCCGGCGCCACGGGATCCGTATCCACCTCGACGGTGCCTACGGCGGATTCTTCACGCTGATCAGGGATTCACTGCCTTCCAGGCGGCACTGGGAGGTTTTTCGCCATGCGGATAGCATCGTCATCGACCCGCACAAGCATGGGCTGCAGCCCTATGGCTGCGGCAGTGTGCTGTACAAGGATGCATCGATTGCGGGCTTCCTGGCCCATGATTCGCCGTACACCTATTTCACCTCGGATGACCTGCATCTCGGTGAAATCAGTCTGGAATGCTCACGCGCCGGCGCGTCGGCGGCCGCCTTTTGGGCCACCCTGGAACTGCTGCCTCTGGATGAAGCAGGCCTGGGCCAGGTGCTTGCTTCAGCCAGGCAGGCGGCGGTGCGTTTTGCGGACCGGATTCAGCGAAGCCCCGGCTGGACGCTTTATCGCGAGCCGGATCTGGACATCGTCGGCTACTTCAAGACGCCTGAGTCGAAGAGACTGTCCGCTCTAAACCGGATCAATCGGGATATTTTTCAACATGGCATGGACGCCGGTGCACGCGGCTATTACCTGAGTCTCTACACGATTAACGCCGTGCAGTTCCTGGAGAGTTTCCCGGATTATGAGGTGGACACGGACAAGGCTGTGATCCTGCGCAGCGTGTTCATGAAAGAAGAACACAAGGATTTCGTTGACGAGTTGGCAACGCGTCTTGGCATCTGACTATCCTGTGTTTCCGCGATCATCCGGATCCCCATGACTCCGGATGACGGCGGCAAGGGCATCAAAGGGGGAAGCGGTGTTCAGATGGGACATTCGGACTGCTGCGCGCGGCCTTACGCTCGGCGTGGCACTGGCGGGGTCACCTGCGGTTGCAGGCATGGCACCGGAGGCCGAGCTGCAGGGCGCGGAATCCCTGGACGCCATCGCCGCGTCATTCATGCCTGCCGGGCGCTGGCAGGAACGCGATGCAATGGGTCTGCAGAATCGGCTGCGACAGACCCTGGCGGAGGATCAGGACGACAGCGTCCTGCATCCCGACGCCCGGTTCGGTCCGCTGAGCAAGGCGCTGCGGATTCTGCTGAACGAGGAGCCGGAACTACCGCGGGCGCGCTTCCATTTGCGCTATGCGAGGGCCACGGTGCAGCCGGACGAAGGTCCGCCGCTGGAAATCGGGCTGGTGGAGGTCAGCCGGTTCAATCTGGGTCCCACGGTTCGTGAATCGCTTGCCCGGGACCTGGGCGAGGAACGTGTTGCGCCACCTTCGCACTTTGGCGAAGGGCCGGACGTAAGCTGGCGTTTCCTGACCCGGCCGGTCATGGGGCAGGCTGCGGATATCACCGCGGCTGGCCGCCGGGAGCTGACGGCATCGGAGCGGAAGTACTGTCTCGGCAGTGACTGCGGCCGCGCCGAGTCGATCAATGACGTGATCAGGGATTGGCCCAGGGCGGCGCGGTCAGGCGCGGATCCGGACTTCGCGCTGCCGGAGGCGGCCCTGCTGGATGTCGCCCTCGCAGAACTGGGACTGATGGGTGGCGGTGGAGACGATCAACAACCGCGCTGGAAGGAACCCGAGTGGCCGGAGACCGCGGCGGCCGGCGAGCCCTTCCTGGACATCGTGGTTGAACGGGGTCTCGGCCAGGATGACGGACTGGACTTGGTGATCCGGCAGGAACCGGTGATGGACCATGAGGTTCGGGCCCGTTGGAAGCGACTTTCACTGGTCCCCACCGCACCGGGTGAGATGCCGAAGGTGTTCTCAAGCAGCGATCAGGCCACCTGGCCGGATTCGGATTAAGCAAACACCGAAGCGACGGACAGCGAGGGCAATGCCGTAGTCCGTCGGCGCGAAACGGCGCAAGGATCTATGCTTCACCCCGAAGTGATACGTGTTGGGAGGGCGAACGATGGATTCGAGTGCCGAACGTCATGGGGTGTGCCTCTGCGGTGCAGTCAGGCTCAGGGCCACGCCGAAGAGCAGCCAGATTGGCGTCTGCCACTGCGACATGTGCCGGCAATGGGGCGGTGGACCGCTGTTCGCGGCCGAGTGTGGGGATGCGGTTGAGTTCGAGGGCGCCGACCAGATTTCCGTGTATGCCTCGTCCGAGTGGGCCGAGCGCGGATTCTGCCGGACCTGCGGCACCCATCTGTTCTATCGTCTGAAGGAGGACGATTTCTACGCCATCCCGATCGGGCTTTTTCAGGACAGTGCCCCGTGGGTATTGGCCGAGCAGATTTTCATCGACCGCAAACCGTCGTTCTATTCGTTTGCGGAGACGACCAGGAACCTCACCGGTGAGCAGCTCTTCGCCCAGTACTCGCAGAAATGAAAGGGGTTCAGGGAAGGCCGGGATGCAGCCGTTCGAATAGATCCGTGTTTCCTTAAGCCACAATGAATCTGAGGGATTTACGTTATCTGGTGGCAGTTGCCGAGCACCGGCACTTCGGTCGCGCGGCCGAGTCCTGCCAGGTCAGCCAGCCCACGCTCAGTTCCCAGATCAAGAAACTGGAAGGCTTTCTCGGCGTCCAGTTGGTCGAGCGCAGCAGCAAGCAGGTGATGCTAACGGCCGTCGGCGAGGCTGTCGCCAGCCGCGCACGCCAGATCCTGGCCGCAGTGGACGACCTTGTCGAGGTGGCCCGCTCGGCCAGTGATCCGCTGGCCGGTGACTTCCGCCTCGGCCTGATCCCCACCGTCGCGCCGTACCTCCTGCCAGCGCTGATCCCGGTGCTGCGTGAAACGTTCCCGCGGCTGCGGCCGGTGCTTCAGGAGGAACAGACCTCAGTGTTGCTGGAGCGTCTGCGGCATGGCGAAATCGATGCCGCGATCCTGGCGGTGCCGGTGGACGGGATCGATGCCTTCCAGCGGCTGCATCTTTACGATGAACCATTCCTGCTGGCGGTGCCGCGCGGCCACCGACTGGATCGTGTCGATTCGGTGAGCCTGGAGTGCCTGCGCGATGAGCAGGTGCTGTTGCTGGAAGACGGCCATTGCCTGCGGGACCAGGCACTCGACATTTGTCGCATGGTCGGCGCCAGGGAGGAGCGCGAGTTCCGCGCCGCGAGCCTGGAGACGTTGCGCCAGATGGTGGCCGCCGGCGGCGGTGTGACCCTGTTGCCTGCCCTGGCCGGCGGTGACCCGGATACCGCCGGCGGCCTGGGAAACCTCGTGCTGCACCGGTTCAGCCCATCACCGCCAATGCGGCACATCGCGATGGTGCTGCGCAAGGGCTCGGCTCGGGAGCCAACGGTGCGTGATATTGCCGAGACGATCTGTCGAATGCCGCTGGTCGAGCGCCTGGTTGGCGACCCGGACAGCCTGGGGTGAGCTTTCTTTGCGTTCCGGCGTTCGCGCGTGCCTTGTCGTCACCATTGCAGGGTACTCCAGGGTGGTGGCGCTGGCCTGATACACTCCCTCGCCATGGACGTTTCCGACCTGCTTGATTCCCTGAACGATGCCCAGCGCGAGGCCGTCTCGGCGCCGCTTGGCCGAACCCTGGTGCTGGCCGGTGCCGGCAGCGGCAAGACCCGTGTGCTCGTGCATCGTGCCGCCTGGCTGGCGCGCGTCGAAGGAGCGTCGCCCTACTCGATTCTCGCCGTGACCTTTACCAACAAGGCGGCCGGCGAAATGCGTGGCCGGATCGAGACCCTGCTCGGCTTCAGTGCAGCCGGCATGTGGATCGGCACCTTTCACGGCCTGTGCCATCGCCTGCTGCGCCGGCATGCCCGCGAGGCCGGTCTGCCGGAGACGTTTCAGATTCTGGATTCCGAGGACCAGCGGCGGTTGATCAAACGTGTCATGCGTGCACTGGAGATCGACGAATCACGCTGGCCGGTGAAGCAGGTGCAGGGCTTCATCAACGGGCACAAGGACGAGGGCCAGCGGCCGGACGACATCGGCGAGGGCAATGACCCGTACACCGACCGCATGGTGCGTATCTACCGGGCCTATCAGCAGGCCTGTGATCGGGGTGGCCAGGTGGACTTCGCCGAACTGCTGCTGCGGGCCTTCGAGACGCTGCGCAAGACCCCAAGGCTGCTGACGCATTACCGCGAGCAGTTCCGTCATCTGCTGGTGGACGAGTTTCAGGACACCAACCGTATCCAGTATGCCTGGCTGCAGTTGCTGATCGGCAGCGACGCGGACGCCTTCGTGGTCGGCGATGACGACCAGTCCATCTATGGCTGGCGGGGTGCCCGGGTCGAGAACATCCGCCGCTTTGCCGAGGATTACCCGGATACCCGCACGGTCCGGCTGGAACAGAATTACCGCTCCACCGCACACATCCTTAACGCGGCCAATGCGCTGATCGATCACAACAGCGGTCGCATGGGCAAACGGCTGTGGACCGACGGCGCCGACGGCGAGCCGATCCACGTCTATGCGGCGTTCAACGAGCTGGACGAGGCCCGCTTCGTGGTCGCCCGCATTCGTGATGAATTGCAACAAGGGCGACTGCGCAGCGAATTCGCGATTCTGTACCGCTCCAACGCCCAGTCGCGTGTGTTCGAGGAGGCGCTGCTGGCGCACGGTGTGCCGTACCGCGTCTACGGTGGTCTGCGCTTCTTCGAGCGGGCGGAAATCAAGGATGCGCTGGCCTACATGCGGCTGTGCAATCAACGCGACGACGATGCCGCGTTCGAGCGTGTGGTGAATACGCCGGCCCGCGGCATCGGCGGCAAGACGCTGGACATGCTGCGCGAACTGGCCCGCGGCGAGGGGCTGACCCTCTGGCGGGCCGCCGCGCGGGCCCATGAGCAGCGGCTGTTGCCGGCCCGCGCCGCGACGGCGGTGGGCAAGTTCCTGGCGCTGATCGATACCCTGGATGAATCCGCTGACGGCCAGCCACTGGCCCAGCGGCTTGAGACCGTGATCCGGGGCAGCGGGCTGCGCGAGTTGTTCGGCAAGCAGGGTGACGATCGCGGGGAATCGCGGCTGGATAACCTGGATGAGCTGATCAGCGCCGCCCGCGGCTTCGAGCAGGAATGGGAGGACGACGGCGAAATGGATGTGCTGACTGCCTTCCTGTCCCATGCCGCACTGGAGGCGGGTGAAGGCCAGGCTGATGACTGGGAAGACTGCGTCCAGTTGATGACCCTGCACTCGGCCAAGGGGCTGGAGTTTCCGGTGGTGTTTCTCGCCGGCATGGAGGAAGGCCTGTTCCCCCACCGCATGTCGGCCGAGGATCCGGAACGCCTGGAGGAGGAACGCCGGCTCTGCTATGTCGGCATGACCCGCGCGCGGGAACGCCTGTTCCTGAGCTGGGCGGAAAAGCGCCGTCTGCACGGCAGTGACAATTTCTGCGCGCCGTCCCGCTTCCTGCGCGAGGTGCCTGAGGAGTTCCAGCACCAGATCCGCACGCGGGTCAGCGTCTCCCGGCCGCAAATGGCGGTGCGTCGCGGCCTGGTCGACCAGCAGCCCGAACCCGGCGCCCTCCGGCTCGGGCAGCCGGTGCGCCATGCCAAGTTCGGCGACGGGGTCGTGCTGCAGTACGAAGGCCAGGGCCCCAGCGCCCGGGTGCAGGTCAATTTCAGCAGCGTCGGCGCCAAATGGCTGGTGGCGGCGTATGCGAAACTGGAACCGGTCGGCTAGGGCCGACACGGAGTGTTCAGGTTTCAGTGTTCAGTTTTCAGACGGAGGCACCAGGCCTGACATACCGACAAGCCCTGAGAGGGACTTCGGCGTTACAGATCAGCACCCCCTGAACACTGAAACCTGAACCACTGAAAACTCCAGGCGAAGCCTTCTTCGCCTGGTCACAAATCCAACAAAATCTCCCGCTCCCTCGCCGACGGTTCGAAGCCGCGGTCCTCGTAATGGTCGAAGATCGCATCGACCACGTCTTTCGGATCGTCCACCAGCTTGAACAGCTCCTGGTCTTCGGCGTCGATCATGCCTTCGGCCACCAGTCGGTCGCGGAACCAGTCCAGCAGGCCGCCCCAGAACTCGCTGTGCACCAGGATGATCGGAATGCGGCGGGTCTTGCCAGTCTGCACCAGGGTCAGGATCTCGGCGAGTTCGTCCAGGGTGCCGAAGCCGCCGGGCAGCACGACATAGGCGGAGGCGTATTTGACGAACATGACCTTGCGCGAGAAGAAGTGGCGAAAATTCAGGCCGATGTCCTGATAGGGATTGCCGGCCTGCTCCATCGGCAACTGGATGTTGAGTCCGATGCTGATCGACTTGCCGGCCTGGGCGCCCTTGTTCGCGGCCTCCATGATGCCGGGACCACCTCCGCTCACCACCGAGAAGCCGGCATCGGAGAGCTGTTTCGCAGTGTCCTCCGCCAGCTGGTAATAGGGATGGTCGGTGGACGTGCGGGCCGAGCCGAAGATGCTGACCGAGGGCTTGATGTGTGCCAGTCGCTCGAACCCCTCGACGAACTCGGCCATGATCTGGAAGATCTTCCAGGACTCGCGGGTCATCATGGAATCATTGATCGGACCCCGTCCTGCGTACTTGTCGTTACCGCTCATCCTGTTCTCCCGGAAACGCCGCAACGGCGTGCGCCCATCGAATTGCCTGCCGCTGATCACGGCCTTTCCCGCTATCCTACCTGCCTAGGGTGCGGATGACCGCCGCGATTCTACAGCCTGGTCGACCCGCCCGCGCGCATCGGCTACCGTTCCGATCTTGGCGTTGGCGGCGTACTCGGAGCGCACGTCACGCTGTTTCCGGATTGAATCTCTGCGAAGCGGTCAAGGGAAGGCATGACAACGAGCAAGGCACCTCTGGTTCTGGTGGACGGGTCCTCCTATCTGTACCGCGCGTTTCACGCCCTGCCGCCGCTGAGCACCTCCAGGGGCCAGCCCACCGGCGCGGTCCGGGGCGTGGTCAGCATGCTGCGCAAGTTGTTGGCGGATTATCAGCCGGATCAGATGGCGGTGGTGTTCGATGCCAAGGGCAAGACATTTCGTGACGAGCTGTTCGAGCAGTACAAGGCGCAGCGACCTCCGATGCCTGACGAGCTGCGACAGCAGGTGGAGCCCCTCTACAACGTCATCCGCTCCATGGGCCTGCCGCTGATCGTCGAGGATGGCGTCGAGGCGGATGACGTGATCGGCACGCTGGCGCGGCAGGCATCCGACGAAGGCCAGGCGGTAGTGATTTCCACCGGCGACAAGGACATGGCGCAGCTGGTGGACGACCGGATCACACTGGTCAACACCATGAGCGGCACGGTGCTTGATCCGGACGCCGTGGTCGAGAAGTTCGGTGTCGGCCCGGAACTGGTCATCGACCTGCTCGCGCTGATGGGCGACAAGGTGGACAACATTCCCGGTGTGCCCGGTGTCGGCGAGAAGACCGCGGTCGGCCTGTTGCAGGGGATCGGATCGCTGCAGCGGATCTACGACAATCTCGACCGTGTGCCGGAGCTGCCGATTCGAGGCGCCAAGAGCCTGCCGAAGAAACTCGAGGAGCACCGGGACCAGGCCTTCCTGTCCTATCAGCTCGCCACCATCAAGCTCGATTGCGCGCTCAATGAACGTGTTGCCGACCTTGCCCTGGCAGAACCGGATCGGGAAGCGCTGAAGGAGCAGTATCGGGCGCTGGAATTCCGCAGCTGGCTGGAGGAATTACTGGACGGTGAGGACGCGGCAGAGGAGCAACACGCCGCGGCCCAGCCGGCGACCGAATACCTGGCCATTACCGAGCAGAAAGGCCTCGACGCCTGGATCGAACGGATCGAGGTCGCGCCGTTGTTCGCCTTCGATCTGGAAACCACCAGCCTGTCCTACATGCAGGCTGACATCGTTGGCATCTGCCTGGCCGTCACCGCCGGCGAGGCGGCGTATATCCCGCTGGCCCACGATTACCCGGGCGCCCCGGATCAGCTCGACCGCGAAGCGGTACTCGAGCAGTTGCGGCCGTTGCTGGAGGATGCCGACAGGCCAAAGCTCGGGCAGAACCTGAAATACGACATGAGCGTGCTGGCGCGCGCGGGCATCACGCTGCGCGGCGTGGCCCACGACACCATGCTGCAGTCCTACGTGCTGGACTCCACGGCCACCCGGCACGACATGGACTCTCTGGCGCTGAAGTATCTCGGCCGCGGCACCATCAAGTATGAGGAGGTGGCCGGCAAGGGCGTCAAGCAGCTCACCTTCAATCAGGTGGACCTGGACTCGGCCACCGCGTATGCCGCCGAGGATGCCGATGTCACCCTGCAGTTGCATCAGACGCTTTGGCCGCGCCTGCAGCAGCACGCGTCCCTGTGCCGCGTCTACCGCGAGATAGAGATGCCCCTGGTCCCGGTGTTGTCCCGCATGGAGCGCAACGGTGTGCTAGTTGACCGGAAACGCCTGGTCGGGCAGAGCCGGGAACTGGCGGAAAGCATGCAGCGGGTGGAGCAGCGGGCCTTCGAGGCCGCCGGCGGGCCGTTCAACCTGGGGTCGCCCAAGCAGATCCAGGAGATCCTCTATCAGCGCCAGGGGCTGCCGGTGTTGCAGAAGACGCCGAAGGGCCAGCCCTCCACCGCCGAGTCGGTGCTTCAGGAACTGGCAGTGGATTACGACCTGCCGCGACTGATCCTTGAACACCGCGGCCTGTCGAAGCTGCGCTCGACCTATACCGACAAGCTGCCGCGGATGATTGACCCGGACACGGGCCGGGTGCACACCTCCTACCATCAGGCGGTTGCCGCTACCGGTCGGCTGTCCTCCTCCGACCCCAATCTGCAGAACATCCCGGTGCGCACCACGGAGGGGCGGCGAATCCGCAAGGCCTTCATCGCCGCGGACGGCTACAGACTGCTGGCGGCCGACTATTCGCAGGTGGAACTGCGGATCATGGCGCATCTCTCCGGCGACGATACGCTGCGCCGGGCCTTTGCCGAGGGCCGCGACATTCACCGGGCCACGGCGGCCGAGGTTTTCGGTGGCGAGCCGGAACAGGTCAGTGACGAGCAGCGCCGCGCCGCGAAGGCGATCAACTTCGGCCTGATCTACGGCATGTCGGCCTACGGCCTGGCCCGTCAGCTCGGGGTCGAGCGGGGTCAGGCGCAGGATTACGTGGACCGTTATTTCGCCCGCTTCGAAGGCGTGCGCGCCTATATGGACCGGACCCGCGAGCAGGCCCGTGAGCAGGGCTACGTCGAAACGGCGTTCGGCCGCCGCCTGTACCTGCCGGAAATCAATGCCCGCAATGCCCAGCGCCGGCAATATGCCGAGCGCACGGCGATCAATGCGCCGATGCAGGGCACGGCGGCGGACATCATCAAGCGGGCGATGATCGAGGTGCAGACGTGGCTCGATCAGGATGAGCCGGATGTGCTGCTGGTAATGCAGGTGCACGATGAGTTGGTGTTCGAGGTCCCGACAGGCGAGACGGATGCCGTGGCGGATCGGGTGAGCCGGATCATGGCTGACGCCGCCGAGCTGACGGTGCCGCTGGAAGTGGATGTAGGTGTCGGCGATAACTGGGAAGAGGCGCATTGAGGCCAAGGAAACGCTAATCTATTCCCGCGTCTGCGCAGCAACCATTTTGCGGATAAAGAAAAGGCCCTGGCTCTCGGGGGAAAGTCCAGGGCCAACATTCGCAGCCTCTGGGGTGGAGGCTGCATCAAGCCCGCTCGTTCGTTGGGGAAGGGAGCGGGCAGCGCCGGGCACTGGCGCACTCTTTGAGACAAAAAAAACGGCGCCGGGTTCCCGGTAATCCGGGTTTTCTCAGCGCTGATCCAGCCAGGCGTCCATCGCCGCCCAGGCCTCTTCCGCGCCGCGTCCGTCCACGGCCGAGAACAGCTGCACACTGACCGGCGGAACGCGGCGTGCCAGTTCCTTGCGAACGGCCTGCAGCGCGTTGCCGGCGGAACCGCGACTGAGCTTGTCCGCCTTGCTCAGCAGGATATGCACCGGCAGGCCCGCGGCAGCGGTCCAGTCCAGCATTTGCCGGTCGAAGTCCCGCAACGGGTGGCGACTGTCCATGATCAATACCAGTCCGACCAGCGAGCGTCGCTCCGTCAGGTAGACCGGCAGCAGGGCCTGCCACTGTTGTTTCACACGCTCTGGCACCTTGGCATAGCCGTATCCCGGGAGATCAATCAATGCCTCTGTATCGGAGATCGGAAATACGTTGATCAACTGGGTCCGACCGGGCGTCTTGCTCACCCGTGCCAGTCCTTTCTGTCCGGTAAGACGGTTGAGCGCACTGGATTTGCCTGCGTTGGAGCGTCCGGCAAAGGCAATCTCGCGGCCCTGATCGGGCGGTAGCTGGGACAGGTCCGCGGCACTCATCAGGAACCGGGCCTGGTGATAGCGTTTGTTCGTCATTGGCGACAGACTCTTGCTCGATAGCCGGGTGCGCAGCATACCTGCAAATTGACCGTTCTCGGCTGCGCTGGTATAAAACTGATCGTTTTGACTTCGCTCTCGCGTCCGCTCGGGCGCTGTATCCCAAGGCAGTGATAGCCGCCCAGGAGTTCAAGTGTCCATGAAGATCTGGCAGAGCCTCATCCTTGCAAGCTTCGCGCTTTCGGTCACCGCTGTCAGCACGGCAGGTGACATCTCTCGCGGTCAGGAACTCTCGGCGTCCTGCGCCGCCTGCCATGGCGCGGATGGCAACAGCGCCAACCCGGAATGGCCAAGCCTGGCGGGGCAGCATGCCAATTATACGGTGCGGCAGTTGCAGGCCTACCAGGACGGTGAGCGCGAGGATGCATTGATGGCGCCACAGGCTGCGGGCCTGAGCGAACAGGACATGAAGGACCTGGCGGCTTTCTACGCCGACCAGGAACCCGAGACCGGCGCTGCCGACCCCGAGCTGGTTGATCTTGGCCGCGACATCTATCACGGCGGCCTGCCTGACGAGGGCGTTGCTGCATGCATGGCGTGCCATGGCCCGGCCGGGTCGGGCATGGAAGCCGCCGGGTTCCCGCGTATTGCGGGCCAGCAGGGTACCTATTCCGCGATCCAGCTGCGGAAATACCGCGACGGCGAACGGTCTACCGATCCGAATCGCATGATGCGGGATATCGCCGAGCGGATGACGGATGAGGAGATCGAGGCCGTATCGTCTTACATGCAGGGTCTTTATCGGCGAGAAAACTAGCGTCTGATTGTAGAACCAAAGAATTCTGACCGCCCGACGAACCGTCGGGCGGTTTTGCTGTCCCCACACAGGGTGTCGTGATCAGCAGTCGTGCTGAAACAGGGCCCCGTCGGATCGCCCCGATCCGCACTGACCGCTCAGGACCGATAGATAATGGCAAGCGTTCCGCAAGAGGCAGGCGCTGCCGGCCGCAAGCGTCAGACGCGCTCAACGTCGGTAATTCTGCTGAATTTCCTGGGATCGATGAACCTGGCCATCACGCTGCTGGTGGCCATCGCCATCGCCTCCGTGATCGGCACCGTCGTGCAGCAGAACCAGCCTTACGAGGACTACCTCTCCAAGTTCGGTCCATTCTGGTTCCAGGTTTTCGACAACCTCGGCCTGTACGACGTGTACAGCGCCATGTGGTATCTGGCGATGCTGGCATTCCTGGTCGTGTCGGTGTCGGTGTGCCTGGTGCGGCAGACGCCGGGCATGCTGCGGGAGATGGGCAAGTTCCGTGAGCATCAGCAGGAGCGCTCGCTGCGCGCCTTCCGCAACCACCGCGAATGGCAGACCACACTGCAGCCCGAGGAAGTCGAGGCAGTCGCCGCCCGGGCGCTGAAGCACAACGGCATGCGCATGCGCCGGAAGGATCACGGCCACGGCGTGTTGCTGGCCGGGATGGCCGGATCCAGCAATCGCATCGGTTACGTGCTGACCCACCTGGCGATCGTGGTGATCTGCGTCGGTGGTCTGGTCGACGGCAACCTGATGCTGAAATACCGTGAATGGACCGGCGATCTGACCCTGGAGACGCGCAACATTCCAGTCTCGCAGATCGGTGAAGAAAGCCGAATCCCGCCCGGCCGTGGTTCGTTCCGGGGCATGGTCAACATCCCGGAAGGTGCCGGCGCGCGGGTCGTGTTTCTGCCACTGCGAGATGGTTACATCGTCCAGGAGCTGCCGTTCCGCATCGAAGTCGAGGAATTCCGGGTAGAGCACTGGGATACCGGCGAGCCCAGCCTGTTCGAAAGTGACCTGATCATTACCGGCGATGACATCGACGAGCCCATTCACCACACGCTACGCGTCAACCACCCGCTGATCATTGATGGTTACGCGATCTACCAGTCCAGTTTCGGTGACGGCGGCTCGACGCTGAATCTGCGAGGCTGGTCCCTGCTGGGGGACGGCGCAGAGCCGCTGGATATCGAGCAACGGGTCAGCAGCCGAGAGGAAATCGAGATTGCAGACGGCGGTCTGACCCTGGAACTGACCGAATTCGAAACCTTCAACACGCGGCGTGTGCCCGGCACCGAGAATCGCGAAATGGAGGAGCTCGGGCCGAGCTTCGAGTACCGCCTGCGCGCCGCGGATGGCAGTGCCCGCGAGTTCCACAACTACATGCGTCCGGTGGATATCGACGGCCGCAAATTCTTCCTCAGCGGCATGCGCACGACGCCACAGGAGCCATTCCGCTACCTGCATCTGCCAGCTGACCGCAATGATCGGCCGGACACCTTCCTGTTCTTCCACGATGCGTTGAGCAGTGAGGAAGGCCTGCGCGATGCCTCCGAACGTGGCGCCTGGGTGGCGATGCAGGAGTTCGGCCTGGCACAGGAGGAACTGGTGCCCCAGGTCGCCGCCACAGGGCGCGAGCTGGTGCGCCAATTGCTGGACGAGGGCTTTGGCGCGGTGATGACCGACCTGGAGGCGCGCATGGCCGACCAGGGCGAGGAGTCGACCCAGCAAAGCCTGATCATGTTCTCCCGCCTGGTGCTGGAGCGAACCCTCTGGGAGGCCTTCAGCGATGCGCGGGAAGCGGCCGGCGATGATCTGGAGCGGGAACTGGACGAGGCGGACCAGCATTTCTTCCAGGATTCGCTGAGCACCATTCCGGCCCTGGCCGAGTACGGGGTACCGTTGTTCCTGGAACTGGACAGCTACAATCACCGCCAGGCCACCGGTTTGCAGATTGCGCGCGCCCCCGGGGCGAACATCGTGTACTTCGGTAGCGCGCTGCTGGTGGCCGGAATCTTCCTGCTGTTCTACGTGTCTCACCGGCGAGTCTGGTGCTGGATTCGTCGGGACGGCGAGCGCACCATGTTGCTGGTGGCCGGGGCCAACCAGCGGGATCCGCTGAGCTTCGAACGCAAGTTTGCTGCACTTGGCGATGAATTCGACAAGCGCCTGCGGGCGGCAGAATCAACGACGGACCGGAGCGACTCCGGCGACGCATGAGGTAGGCAAGCATGAGCACGCCACAGGAAACAATGCAGGCCGGATTCGACGAGCGCGGTTTTTTCCGCCGTCTGTCGGCCTTCGACTGGCTCTGGGCACTGGCATTTCTGGCCGGCACGATCTACGCCAGCATGGAATTCGCGCCCTGGATGGACCGTTACGAGCAGGGCATCCTTTACCTGAGCTGGGCCACGCTGGTGGCCGTGGGCTGGATGTGGAAGCCGGCACGCCTGTTCAGCATCGTGGTTACGCTGGTCACGCTGTTTGCCCTGGCGCGGTATCCGGACCTGGCCGCCGGGCAGTCGGATTTCTTCCTCAATTACCTGCTTTCCAGCCAGGCCGCCATCATGTGGATGTGCGCCCTGTTCCTGGCGGCAACGCCGGTCTACTTCGCCGGCCTGCTGCTGCGCTCGGAGTTTCTCAACAAGCTCGGCACCGCACTGACCTGGCTGGCCAGCGGCGCTGGTTTCGTCGGCCTGCTGGTGCGCTGGTGGGAGTCCTACCTGATTGCGCCCGACGTGGGGCGTATCCCGGTAACCAACCTGTACGAAGTCTTCGTGCTGTTCGCCTTCACCACCGCCCTGATCTACCTGTATTACGAGCACCGGTACAGGACGCGGGCCATGGGCGGTTTCGTGGGCCTGATCATCTGCGCCTCCATCGGCTTCCTGCTCTGGTACCACTTTGCCCAGGGGGCGCATGAGATCGAGCCGCTGATCCCGGCGCTGCAGAGCTGGTGGATGAAGATCCACGTGCCGACCAATTTCGTTGCCTATGGCGCCTTCGCCATTGCCGCGATGATCGGTGTGGCCTACGTGATCCAGGCGCGGAATCCGCAGAAGTGGCAGGAGCGCGGTCTGCCTTCGGCGGATGTCATGGACGACCTGATGTACAAGAACATCGCCCTGGGTTTCGCGTTCTTCACCATCGCGACCATCCTGGGCGCACTCTGGGCCGCCGAGGCCTGGGGCGGCTACTGGTCCTGGGATCCGAAGGAGACCTGGTCGCTGATTACCTGGCTGAACTATGCGGCCTGGCTGCATCTGCGTTTCACCAAGGGCTGGCGTGGCGTGCCCATGGCCTGGTGGGCGATCATCGGCCTGTTCGTCGTGACCTTCACGTTCCTTGGCGTGAACATCTTCCTGTCGGGCCTGCATTCCTACGGCGAGCTGTAGGCAGGTTGTAAGGAAATGTCAGCACCGGCGTCCGGGGCAGAACCCGGGCGCCGCGCAGCGTTCAAAGCAGCAGGGATCGCGGGCGATGGCGCGACGGATGGACCAACAAGGAGTCTGGCAACGATGAAAAAGGTTTTCGGTGGGCTGTTGGTGTCGCTGCTGCTGGCCGGTACCGCCGCAGCCCAGAGCTTCGAAGAAGGGCAGGATTACCGGGAGCTGGCGTCCGAGACTCGCACCGCCACCGGGGACCGGATCGAGGTGCGGGAATTCTTCGCCTATGCCTGTCCGGGCTGCAATGCCTTCTACCCGATGGTCGGGCAGTGGAGTGAAACCCTGGACGATGACGTCGAGCTGGTGCACAGCCCGGTAGTCTTCCACCCCAGTTGGGAAAATCTCGCGCGCGCCTACCATGTTGCGGACGCCCTTGATGTCACCGACGTGATGCACGGCGCGATTTTCAACGCCTACCACAACGACAATCAGCGGCTGGAAACCGAGGATTCGCTGGTGGCGCTGTTCGAGGAACAGGGCGTGGATCCGGATGATGTCCGCGCGCAGTGGAACGGATTTTCCGTGGATGGCGCCATGCGCTCCGCTGAACGCTCGGCCAGTCGTCATGGTGTGCAGCGTACTCCGTCGATGGGCGTCAATGGCCGTTACTACATCGACACGGAACTGGCCGGCGATTTCGATCGGATGCTGCGCGTCGTCGACTACCTCGTGGAGAAGGAGCGCCAGGCGGGCCGGTGAGCGAGACCGCAAAGTCGATGGTCAATGGTGTTGCCGCCCAGGGCAGCACCATTGGCGGTGAAGGCGCGGGCGCCGACATCCAGTCCCTGCGCTTGCTCAGTTACAACATTCAGACCGGCATGCGGACCAGCAGCTACCGGGACTACCTGATGCGCAGCTGGCAGACCCTGGTGCCGCATCCGGAACGATCCAGGAACATCGATCAGATCTCCGGCCTCGTAGGTGACTTCGACCTGGTCGGCCTGCAGGAGGTCGATGCCGGCAGCCTGCGCAGCGGCTTCGTCAACCAGACCCGCTATCTCGGTGAGCGCGCCGGCTTCCCCTATTGGCACGATCAGACCAATCGCCGAATCGGACGCCTCGCGCGGCACAGCAACGGCCTGCTGAGTCGTTATCGTGCACTGCGTATCCGCGAGCACCCGCTGCCCGGCATGATTCCTGGCCGTGGCGCATTGCATATTACCTTCGGCGGGCCGCGTGACGACCTGGATCTGATCCTGATGCACCTGGCTCTGGGCCAACGCACCCGGATGCGTCAGCTTGCCTATGTGGCGGGCCTGGTCCGTGAGTTGAAGCACGTGATCGTGATGGGCGATCTGAACTGCCGTTCGGATAGCCGCGAATTACGACACCTGCTGGATACGACGGCACTGAGGGAACCATTGCCGACGCTCTACACCTACCCGAGTTGGGCGCCCCGGCGGAACATCGACCACATCCTGGTCTCGGATTCGCTGACCGTGGAACAGGCAGCCGTGTTGGACTATCCGCTGTCCGATCATCTGCCGATCAGCATGCGCGTGGTGTTGCCGGAGTCCGTGGTCCTGGTGCCATAGGGGGGCGCGGATTTATTCCGGCCGCCGTTGGCGTTGTGACCAGGCGACCAGGTCGTCGGCACTCATTGCCGGCGCGTGAATATAGCCCTGGGTCACGTCGCAGCCCTCGATGCGCAACAGCTCCAGCTGTTGCAGCGTTTCCACGCCCTCGGCCACCACCCGCAGGCGAAGCTGACGCGCCATGGCCAGGATCGCGCGAATGATCGCGTGGTCGCTGGGGTCGGTCAGGATGTCGCGGACAAAGGAGTGGTCAATCTTCAGCACCGTCACCGGCAGATGCTTGAGCTTGCCGAGCGAGGAGTAACCTGTGCCGAAATCATCGATCGCCAGGCCAATGCCCATCGCCCTTAGCCGCTGAAGGACGGCCAGACCGCGCTGCTCGCGTTCCATCAGCGTGCTTTCGGTGATCTCCAGTTCCAGGCGCGCGCCGGGCAGGCCGTACTCGTCAAGCAGGGTGCGGATCTTGTCCGGCAGATGACCGTCCTGCAGCTGGTGCGGCGAGGCATTGACCGCAACCCGCGGCACATGAAGGCCGGCAGCCTGCCAGCGCAGAAGGTCGCGACAGGCGCGCCGTAACACCCAGTCGCCGAGCGGCTGAATCAGGCCGGAATGTTCTGCAATGTCGACGAATTCGTGGGGCGGCACGACACCCAGTTCCGCGTCGGTCCAGCGCAGCAGCGCCTCGACGCCCGCCAGCTTGCCGGTGTGGGTACTGACCAATGGCTGGTAGTGCAACTCCATGGCGTCGTTTTCAATTGCCAGCACCAGCCGCTGCCGGATACGGCTGCGCGCGATGGCCTGGGTTTCCAGCACACTGGAGAAATGCCGGGTCAGGCAGCGACCCTGCCGGCGGGCATCCCGCATCGCGAGCTCGACGAAACGCAGCAAATCGGGCGCATGGCGGGAGTCATCGGGATAGCGGCAGACACCCGTACTGAAGCCAGGGTTCAGCGCATGGCCGGCAAGAAGGACCGGTGCCATCAGGGCATGCAGGATCCCCTCAAGCCGGTGCTCCGTGGTTTCGCCGGTCGGGTCGTTATCGAGAATCAGCATGAATCCGTCGTTGCCCCAGCGGGCGACCATTTCTTCCGTCTTCAGCTGATCCCGCAGCCGTTCCGCCAGCACCGAAAGCAGCCGGTCCATCGCGTCCTGATCCAGCAGGTCGCGCACGGTGTCGGCGTCGTCCAAATCCAGCAGTACGACGGAGAAACTTTGTCCGGACAGGCGTTCCAGACGGTCCTCAAGGCGTTGCCGGAGTGCATCGCGATTGCGCAGCCCGGTGATCGGGTCGAAGAACATCATGCGATGCAGGCTGCGACCGTTATGCTGCCGAAGCAGCGCCATTGTCAGGAGGGTTGCGACGGACTGCAGCAATTGCAGCTGTTCGGCCGACCAGGGGTGCGCCGGTACGCACCGGTCCATCGCCACGAACCCCCGTAACAGGCCGGTATGACGGATTGGAATGATGCTGAATGCCCGGATACCCTCTCGGGCCAGCAAGGCGCGCTCGGCGGCAGCGGATTCCGGCAGCTCATCCGGGTCGTGGAGTACGACGGACTGGCCACGGCGCAGGCGTTCGCGAATCCAGGGCAGCGTTTCGAGGCTATGCGGCCCCTTCCGCAGGGGCGGCGGCGCGTCGCGGTGTTGCCAGGCGGCGCAGCGGCGAAGGATATGCCGGGGGCCCTTGAGACTGAACAGGTACACCCGTCCTGCGCCGGTATGCTGGCCGACGGAGCTTAGACTGTCCCGAATCGCCTCGGGCAGGTCGGCCAGCGGTCGGTTGCCGAGTTCGTCCGCGTAGTTCTGCAATTTGTGATGGATCCCGGGATCCACAGATGCGGCTGCCGGGTTGGCCGGTGATACCGGAGGGCTTGCCGGATCGTTGACCACCCCGATCAGGTTGTCATCATCAAGACGCCGCAGTGTCAGGCTGAACTCGCGGTCACCCGAGGCATTATTCGCAAGCCGAAACGACAGATTGACGGATTCCCGCTCGCCACTACGGCAGCGGCGGAGCGCCGACAGAAGCAGCGTCCGGTCGTCCTCGTGGACAAGATCGGGCAGCAGGCAGGTCCGGGGAGCGGTGAGCAGTGCGGCAGTCGGGCGGCCGCCGATGCTGAGTAGCCGGCCGTCCTCGCCGGTGAGTACCAATAAGGTCTCGTGTCCGGCCGGAAAGTGTCGGGCCAGCAGTTCGTCGGCGGAATCGGCAGGTCGATTGCCCGAGTTCGGGTCAGATCGATCCTTCATGCGCCGCTCTTGTCGTCCCGAGCCTGGATGGCCGTGTCATGTCGCATGATGCGGTGCCCTGTTTCGGCTCGCGGCCCCAAGCAGTGGTACCACGAGCCGGATTTATTGTTTGCGATTCGCGACTACTCGGCGTCACTGCCGAATCCGACGCGTTGCATCGGGAGGCTGGAGCTATTTCAGCCCGTTGGCGTTATCGGCACGCCCTAGTCCTTGCCGGGTTTGACGATGAAACATCCACCTTCCCGGAGCTGAGTATCTCCAATTTTTCTTACGTTCACAATTGCTTGGCACTTGAACATGGAGTGGACTCTCATCCATGGAGCTGATTCCTGATCTGCAATGCCGTGTGGATGTCAGTGGCCAGCCGGCCGGGCTGCAGGCACATCATCAGCCCGAAGACCAAAACCGGCACAAGCGCCAAGCGCGGTTCCCCGAGGCTGTCGGCAAGCGCGCCACCGAGCAGCGGCACGACGAAACATACGCCGTAGCCGATGGTGAACATGCCTGCTGCCATTGCCGCGGTTTCACCGCGTTGTGCCAGCGCTGGCGGTAGGGACAACAGCAGGATCAACTGGACGCCGCTTGCCAGGCTGACCAAGAAACCGAACCACAGGGCCGTCCAACCGCTTGCCGCAAGAAACGGAATCAAGGCCAGCGAGGCGGTTGCCATCATGACGATGATTGGCCCGCTGCGCAGCGCCAGGCGCCAGGCGAACGCGAGCACCAGCACGGAGGCAACCACCTGCGCGGTGTTGAACAACAGGAGCCCGCCGGCCAGCAAGTCCCCTTCGCCGCGGGCCTCGAGGATACTCGCCATATAGGCATTGGTGCCGAAAAACAGTCCAGCGGTCGCGCCCATCAGCAAACCAAGGCGCCAAAGCAACGGTTCCCGCCAGCGCGGCATCCACTGCCGAATGTGGCGCGTGACGGTGGCTGTCCTGTCGGCCTGTTCGCGGCGACGCAGCAGGACCAGCAGCAGTGGAACGGCGGGTAACGACCATAGGGCAACGGCAAGCCGCCAGTTACCCCCGCTGAGCGGAATCACCAGGGGCAATGTCAGGCCGGCGCCAATGACTTCGCCCACCAGCATGCCGTTGGTATAGATCGCGGTGGCCAGGGCGATCCGCCCGGCACAATGTTCCCGAACCATCGCTGGCAGGGTCGGTTGCAGCACGGCGATTCCCAGACCCATGACTGCGGTGGCGGTCAGCAACCAGAGCAGGTTTGGCGACAAGCCCCGCGCCGCCGACGCGGCCGCCAGCACGAACAGGGCCAGCCAGGCGGTGTTGCGAACCCCCAGCCGCGCAACGATGAAAGAGCCCGCCATCGCCGCCGCTGCCAGCATCAGCAGGGGCAGGGTCGTCAGGGCGCCGGTTGCGGACTCGCCAAGGCCGAGCTCGGCTCGAATCAGCGGCGCCAGCGGCGCCGCTGCCATCAGGGTCAGTCGCAGGTAGACACCCAGACCCCAGAGCAGCAACAGCGTGGGCAGCAGTGGGCGCAACTCGGCAATGGCGCGGCTCAGGCGAGGCACAGCGAACCATCCTTGGCCGGGGATCCGACCATGGCGTATAACCCGGCGGCCAGGCGTCCAAACACCGAGCCGGCCAAACCTGTGTCACGAAAACGGAAGTCCGGACAATCGCAAGCCCATGAAAAACGGATGAATGCTATTTGGTGGTACGCCGTAAGTTGGATTGGCACCCGTCTCACTTCCTGAAAGTCTCGTGGTTCCGGCCCGCTCCAGTTTCCGAACCAGGGTCGGCCCTCACGGTAAAACAAATGGCCCGGGACCACAGCAGCCCGGAGCGTCCAGAACCAGGAAGGATTTTGTCATGGGACTCATGCAACAGGTGAAAAACGTTCGCTGGCTCCTGTTTGCTTTCGCATTCGCGCTGATTCTCGCCGGGTGTGGTGGTGGCAGCAGCGGCGGTAGCAGCAGCAGCGGTAGTAGCAGCAGTAACGGAGATGACGGGCTGGACGACGGTGATGGGAGCGGTCCAGGTGGCACAGAATTGATCAACGTGGAGCCCGTTTCAGGCCCTTTGGATCCGCTGCAGGCTCTATTAGGAGAGACAGTCTTTGATGAACTTATCGCTGCACTCAGAGAAAACGATCTGGACGGTGAGGCGGAAGCGGTGGCCTGCATTGAAGAATCGAGCAACCTTTTGGTCGATGGCGGCGACGCTCTTTTGATTGCTTTGATAGAGGAAGACCCGAGCGTTGGCGGCCTGTCAGATGCAGTTCTCGCAGACGCCGAGCTAGCAAATCGTATCGCCGCTTTCTATCAACGCCTGGGTAATGGAGTTCTGTTAGCGCTCGGCTCTGGTGGCACATGTAATGACCCTGGAAACCTTGAAACCGGAGTCCCTGAGGTTGATGCAGCCGCAATGGAGTTGCTCGGCGAAATCGACAACCTCGTGATCGATCTGCTGGCATCGGCTGATGATCCAACTACCACGCCGGACGCAATTCGCGACGTTCTCGCAATGGCAAATGTAGAGGTTTTGCTTAGTGAACTTGAGACGCTTGTCGAGTCGTCTGGGCTCGACGTGCCACTGTTTGACGACCTCTCAGAAATTGCCGGCACGGTTCTCATGGCAGTTGAAGAGCTTCTTGTCTTGACCGGCGGTGAGGAGGCCTTGTCGCTGGTTGATAACATTGTTGATTTAACACTCGATACGACAGAAGTGCTCTTGGTGCAGCTATTAGACCTTAACGTTGAGGAAGTGGATGAATTGACGGGCATCTTGGAGCAATTTGAAGTCGATTTGTTGGACGACGTTCTCAATGATGTCGTCGGTCTGCTTAGCCTTGAAGATACGGACGATGTGGAGTCGGTGATTGCGGATTTGCAAGCTGAAGTTGAAGGCCTCCTCGAGGTAGATGGCGGCCTACTAGGGTTCCTGAACGGTTTGCTAGATACCATTCTGGGAGTTGTCGAGGGGCTTCTCGGCCTTGCGAATTCTGAAGTGCTAGAGCATGAAAAAACTAGAAGTTTGGTCGCATAACCGCCATTTCTGATGCCTGCTTCCTAAGTTACGAGGGGAAAATAATAATTAGAAGCCGACTGGGCCGATCCGTGCTGTGACGGATCGGCTTTTTTTGTTTCCTTAGAGCCGAATCCGGCTCACTGCGGACAGGTTGTCCGGTAACGGCGGGATCGAGCCGAGACCTGGCAGCGGTATCGGTGGCAGTGGAGGCGCCGCGCCATAGTCACGAATGATGACCAGCAATTCCAGTGTCTCGCCATTCAACTGCGGTTCGACTTCAACCCGCTCCCGCATATTGGCGGGTAGAAAGGCGAGTCGTTCGAGGGCCGCGTTGGTCGCCTCCTGGCTGACGCAATCGGCATAACCGGAGCAGTTTCCGGCGCCGTTGTCGGGATTGTCGCGATCCACGGACACGGCTGCCCGGGTGCCTTCGGCAGCGGCCGACTCAAAGCTCTGCGAGAGCAGAAACGTGACCGCATAGACCACGGCGCCGTAGAACAGCGCGAACGCCAGCGCGAACAGTAGCGCGAACTCAATGGCGACGGCACCTGACTGAAGAAGCTTTGTCCGGTTTCTCGGGCGGGTGGTCCGGAGCACGGCCATTGGCAAGATCCTCTGCAGCCGACAGGTCACAACTGTGACCCATGTCCACGCAAAATGCCCGATATTTCGAGCAAAATCCGCCACAGGGCTCACACAATTCAATGCTTTCTGGCCTGCGTCGGACGATGTCGGATACTCAACTGAAAATACGCTCCCTTGACGCCTGCCTTGACTGGCTCGGCTCAGCCGAGTCAGCCGATGACTGTCCGGCGGACCTGGGCCAGGTGCTGCATATCGTGGCGCGATCGGCCGACGCAAGCTACGGCTGGCTGGTGCCGCGCGATGTCCTTGTCGCAGAGGCCCTGTATGCGCCGGAAGGTTCGCGCCGGCCGCCGCCGCCCGTCTCCGAGCGGCATTTGCCGGCCTTGCAGTCAGGCGAGAGCGTTCGACTCTCCGCCGGTTTCATCGGCGGCACCGTTGCATTCCCGCTGCCTGGTCGTGGTGGTTTGCTCGGGATTCTGATTCTCGCCTGGCATGCAGCGCGACAGCGTCCGCCAGCGCCACGACTGAATCAGTTGGCCATCGGCCTGCGTCAGGTGACGAACCGGCTGTTTTCGGAACAGCCGGTGCATCGTTCGGCGGTGGATGTTCCAGGTGTCCATTACTGGTTCTGGCGGCGGGATACGCAGAGCTTCCGCAAGCAGGAACGGTCCGCGGAAGATTGGGAGCCGGAACCGCTGCGGCAGATGTCAGGCGCAGCGCGTGCAACCCTGCGGGAATTACTGCGCACTGCCGATGCGGGCGAGGTGATCGACTGCCGATTCAGGCTCGCCTTGACCGACGGTGCCGGATACGCGCGCTGGCAAGGCGTCGCGACACTCGCAGGCGCCAATGGCATCGTGACCATTGAAAGGGAGCCGGCACAGGCCAGTGAGGAACTGCTCGCGGAGGACCTGGAGGGCACGGATGGCCTGCTGTTGCAGCGGTACAGCCGGGTCGGCGAAAGCTGGGAACTGGAGTCCGTCAGCGCCGCACTGGCCATGCGCCTTGGTCGTGGACAAAGCGATTTGCACGCGCCCGGCACCGTGGAGTCGCTGATTCATCCGGACGACCTCGGACGGTTGATGCAGATACGCCGGCGGCAGCAGCCCGGCGGTAGTTACGGGCTGCGTTATCGGATCCGTAATCGTAAGCAGGAATGGTTGTATTTCGCGGAGCAGGGTGTGTGTCAGCAGCGGCCGGATGGTGATGAATATCTGCTCGCGATATGTACCGACCTGACCGACGAGTACCGCATGCAGGCGTCCCTGCATGATGGTGAACAGCGGTTTCGCGGCTTGCTGGACGATGCGCCGGCGATGATTTGTCGTTACCGCGCCGATTACACGATTACCTATGCCAATCAGGCCTGTGCCGAGCATTTCGGACTGGAGCCGGAGGCAATGCAGGGCCGGTCCTGGCAGGAGTTTCTGCCCGAGGCGGCCCGCGACGCGCATCTGCGCCGGCTTTCCGCATTGACTGAAGCGGAACCGGCGGTGCGGTACGAAATCAACGAGCAGATGTCGGACCAGCGCCAACGCTGGTATGCCTGGACCGATCGGGGCTTTTTCAGCAGCAACGGACTGCTGGAGGAAGTGCAATCGGTGGGACAGGACAACACCAGCCCGCGGGAAACCCAGGAGCAGCTGATCCAGGCGGGCAAGATGGCAGCACTCGGCGTCATGGCGACCGGCGTCGCGCACGAGTTGAATCAACCGCTTAACGTGATGCGCCTGACCATCCGCAATACCCGTAGCCGGCTTGGCCGTGGCGAGATCGATCCGGATGCGATTCTCGCCAAGCTGGAGCGCATGGAAGATCAGGTTGGCCGGGCGTCGGAGATCGTCGACAACATACGACGATTCGGCCGGGCTTCCGGGCGCGAGCCGACCGGCTTCGAACTGAATGCGGCGGTCTCCGAGGCGGTGGACATGGCGGAGCCCGAACTCGTGCGCCACCGTATCTCACTGGATTTACGGCCCGGGCGGGATTTACCCCCGGTGTTCGGTCATCGCGAGCAGCTTGAACAGGTGTTGATCAACCTGATGCTCAATGCGAAAGACGCGATCCTGGCCAGTGGGCCCGGAGACAGCCACCCGGACAGCATTGCCGGCGAAGTGCGAATCGTGACGCAACTCGGCTCGGAATCCAGTTTGTCCGTGCGCGTGCAGGATACCGGCGGAGGCATTCCGGATGCGTTGTTGCCGCGGATTTTCGAGCCGTTTTTCACCACCAAGGAGGTTGGCAAGGGAACCGGACTCGGGCTGTCCATCAGCTACGGGATGATCAATGACATGGGCGGACACCTGTCCGCACGCAACGTCGGGGGCGGTGCGGAATTTCAGATCGAGCTGCCTTCGGCAAACGAAAATCAGGAAGGAGGCACAGCCCCATGACGGGTCCCTGCAAGTTGCTGGTTCTCGACGACGAGGCGGATATTGTCGAGGAGTTGACCGAGTTTCTCAATGCCGAGGGCTTTGACTGCATCGGCGAAACCTCGCCACTCAGGGCCCGCGAGCGTCTCGCTGACGACGAGGACATCGGGTTGCTCTTGATTGACCTGCGCATGCCGGAAAAGGACGGCCTATCGTTTATCCGGGATCTCGGAGAGTTTCTGCCCGACGGTCGCCCGCTAGAAGTCGTGATCTTCACCGGCCACGGCGGCGAGGATGAACTGATCCAGGCCCTCCGGCTGGGAGTCGCCGATTATCTGCGCAAGCCGGTGGACCTGGATGAGCTGGTGGAAATTGCGGGGCGTCTGCAGCAATCCTATTTCGAGCAGAAGCAACGCCTGGCGATGGATTCCGGTTTTTTTTCGCGGCTGGAGGAACTGGCGACGGCCATAGAAAGCATCAATCAGCGCATGGAGAACCTGAATGGGCGCAGCACGCTTGGTGCGGCCATGGATGTTGAATCCGGCCATGCTGGTTCCAGCATACCGGAGGACCTGCGGCTTACCCCCAGACAGAAAGAAGTGCTATCGCTGGTGGCTCGGGGCATGAACAACTTTCAGATCGCGTGCGAACTGGACATGTCGGAAAGTACCGTGAAGCTGCATGTCTCGCGGATCCTGCGAGCCACCGGGCTCTACAACAGGACACAGCTTGCGCTGGCCTACGAGAAGTGGCACCGCGGAGGTTAAGGAAACACTGAGCGATTCCCGCGCCTGCGCCCGAAGCCGGTTTTGGTCATCTGGCACGGCGCGGTGCCGCCCACTACCCAAGGCAACCTGCTCCTGGCCAGATGCGTAGGGCGGGTCAAGCGCAGCGGGCCCGCGCGGTGTGATCCGTTATCGAATTGGCCTGGCCGGCCGGTCTGCCCGGGTCTCCCATGGCCCGACTTATCCTGGGAGGGCCTACCGCACCGGGATGCCTGACACCGCGTGCATTCGCTGCGCTTAATGCACCCTTGTGTCTTGCCTCGGAGAAAAATGCGGACTCCAACGCAGGCGTGCGAATAAATCAGTGTTTCCTTAAGGAAACACTGATCGATTCCCGCGTCAGACGGTAGACCAGGAGGCAACCAGTAGCACGACGCTGGCACCTCCCGCCAGGAAGGCGCCCACGGGTAAGTCCACCGGAATTGGTCTCGCGGCTAAGCGGTGGCCAACCAGGAAAATCAGTCCGAAAGGCAATGCCAGGACCACCGACAAAATGTATCCCGTTGGGCCGAGAAATGCTCCAAGCAGCATCGACAGTTTCACGTCGCCACCACCGACTTTATTGAGAAGCCAGCCTGGCAGAGTAAATACCAAGGCGGTCATAAGGCCAATCAATCCGTAGGCAAGCCCCACCCAAGGCAGGATGCCTTCCTGATCTAGGAAGGCACATATTGATAAGAAAATCGCCGCGCTCGCGATCAGCGTGTTTGGAATCCTTCGCTGAACGAGATCAGACGTTGCTGCGCAGATGAGCAGGGTGAGTGTCAGCAATAAGAAGAGCCAGCCCGTCACCTGTCAGACCCAATCACCGAAGTCTATTGCGGCGGATTCCGTGCGAGCAAGTCTCGCACGGACGCGCAGCACGTCCTAAGAGAGGCCCCCATCGGGGTTTTTTGGTGAATCGCTTGTTCGATAATTTAACTCTCAGTACCCTGCAGAGCGTCTCGGATCTGTTCAAAAATTCCGGAAACTGCCGCGTTGATCTCCGGAACAAAGGTGACAAGTGCAATCGCCACCATCGCAGCAATAAGGGCGTATTCAATGGCGCTCGCCCCGCGCTCATCCTTCACGAAACGACGGAGGGTGTTGCGAAGCATTTTAACGTACAACATTTTGTACCTCCTCAGTTTAAACAAGCTTTTGAAGTGATTTCGTCATCACTTTTCTTTGTGCGTACATAATCCCTGGCACTTTGTTTTACCAAGAAATATCTGAAAACCGGGCCGAATTTAGTGACGCCAGTCACAACGTGCACCACGGGCAGTTGATACCGTCGAATAAGCGAAATCACTTTATGCGCGACTGTCCAGCGGTTCCCGGACTGGAGCCGTTGGTGCTTGAGATTTCACAAAACGGAAACTCGCATGAGCAGCCGAGTCATTACAGCCCTTGCTGTGCTGTTGGGTACCGGGGCGATCGTCCTTATCGTTCTCGGGCTGCGGCTTCAGAACGACACCGGCATCGATGTTGTCGAGCGCGAGCCCGTGCCGGTCGAGGAAGCGCCGGAAACCGACGAGCCGGAGGATGTCGAGGAAGAGCCCGAGCTTGTCGAGGACCCGTCCGAGCCGGAGCCGGTAGCGCGGGAGGTGGTCGTGCTTGCCCGCGACCTGACCGCCGGGACGCGGTTGCTGCTGGATGACCTGGAACTGAAACACATGGATGACGCGCCGGAAACGGCCATCGGCGGGCGCGACCAGGGTGTGGACCATCGCCTGCGGGAAGACCTGGAGGCAGGTGATGTCATCACCACTGACTTGCTGCGCGCACCGGATGCGCTGGCCGATCGCCTGCGGCCGGGGCAGCGGGCATTCGCGGTGCCGGTGGACGAGTTGGCCGCGGTCGGCGGCCTGCTGAAGCCCGGTGATCATGTCGACGTGCTGGCACACCTGGAGGATGAATCGGAAGACGCCTCCCGGGTGCTGGTCGAGTACGCCGCCGTGCTCAGCTTCGGACCTTCCCTTGAGCGAAACGACGACGGTGAACGTGAGCAGGACACCGGGTCCCGTACCGCCGTCCTGGCGCTGGAGCGCGAGGCCGTTCCGGTATTACTGATGGCGCAGCAGCATGGCCGCCTCAGCCTGGCCCTGACCGGTCAGCCCGAGGACGATGTCGTGGTCGGTGGCCTCACCGAGGAGGCCTTGTTCGCACGACCTTCCGAGTATTCACGTCCGGGCGGTGAGCCGACACCCGAGGCGCGTAATCAGGCGCCGACCCGATCCCCGGTTTCCATTCACCGTGGAACCAGCCGCCAGGAGGTAGAACGCTGATGCCCCGTCTGCCGCTGGGCGGCCTTGCCCTCGCCTGCCTGATGCTTGCCAGCGTGGCGGTCGAGGCCGACTGTGATCGTGCCGAAAACGTGCCCCGGGTGCAGGAATTCTATGCCGGCACGCAGGACACGCTGGAGTACCCGACGCCGATTCGTCGCATCGCCGTTGGCGATGCCGAGGTGGCCGATGTGGAACTGATCGAGGATCAGGAGTTGCTGGTCACGGCGGTCAGTGCCGGTGCCACCAGCCTGATGGTCTGGACCCGTTGCTCCGAGGAGCCGGATCGCCTGCTGCTGCTGGTCAGTCAACCCAGTGCCCTGGCGGCCAGTGGTGCCAGCGCGACGGACCCGGCGCAGCCGGGTCCTGGCATTCCGCAGGTGCAGGCCGATATCCGGATCGTCGAGGTCAGCCGGCAGCGTCTGCTGGAGGCCGGCAGCAGGTTTTTCGCCGGCCGTCGAGGAAATCGGGCGGCGCTCGGCTCGGACGGCGTGCTTAGCGACATCGGCATTAGTGGATCAGCAGGGCCGCCGATCGGTAGGCGCACGGGCGGATTCGATGGCCGGGTTTCCCCAGGAGGAGGCTTTAATTTCGCCTTCAGCGCCGGAGGCGGACGTACGACCTTCGTATCCATCATCAATGCGCTGGAAAGTTCCGGTTTCGCTTCGACGCTCGCGGAACCCAGCCTGGTCACCCTGAGCGGGCAGACGGCGACCTTCCTCGCCGGTGGCGAGTTTCCGGTGCCGGTGCAGGCGGGGGTCAGCGAGGCGGTCACGATCCAGTTCAAGGAATTCGGTGTTCGTCTCTCGCTAACGCCCACGGTGCTGGACGAAAACCGCATCGTGATGAAGGTGGCACCGGAAGTCAGCGAGCTGGATTTCACCGCCGCAGTCAGCAGTGGCGATGTGGAGGTGCCTGCCTTGCGGGTCCGACGCACCGATACCACGGTGTCGCTGGGTGACGGTGAGAGCTTTGTCATCAGCGGCCTGATCAGCACCGAAATCACGGGCGGCATGGACCGCTTACCGGGGCTGTCGAATATCCCGATCCTGGGCGCGTTCTTTCGTTCCTCGCAGCTGGATACCGAGGACCGGGAACTGGTCATGATTGTCACGCCCCGGCTGGTGCAACCATTGCGCTCCGACGCCGAATTGCCGCCGTTGCCAGGCGAGGAATACCGCCAGTACCGGCCGGGTTTCTTCCGTCATATGTTCCAGGGGCTGGATGCCATCGAGGGCAGCGACACCGGGCCGGGATTCTCGAATTGACGCCGCTCGCGCGGGTGCGGGGAAGACACGAGAGATGGGGATGCAGCAGGGATTCAGCGGAATGAAAGCCGGGGTGGCGGCATGACGGCGGAGACCATTCTTGCCGCCTTCGTGACCGCCCGTTACCAGAACTGGTTGCGGACCTCGTTGCAGGGTGAATGCGAGGTGGTGGATACCACGGAGCCGTCGCTGGAGGACCTGGTGCGCCTGCTGGACTCGACGACGACGTCGTTGATCGTTGTCGAGCTGGACCGGGATCGAATCGGTCGACAGGCTTCATTGATCGAGGGTCTGGTGGCGGCGCGACCGGCGGTGGCGGTGGTCGCATTGGCCGACGATGCCGAGACGGGCCTGGTCCTTGCCGCCATGCGTGCCGGTGCCCGCGACTTCATCACCCCTGCCAGTCGCACCAGTGAACTGACCGGTCTGATCCGCCGCCTGGCCACCAGCCGGGCGCCGGAGCCGGACGCCACCGATGCAACGGACCTGCGTCGCAGCGAATCCAGCATCACCGCGATCTATGGCGCCCGCCCGGGCACTGACACGGTGACCTTTGCACTGCAGTTGGCCCGCTGTCAGCCGCATCGGCGCAACGACCCGCCCGAGGATGTGCTGCTGATCGACCTGGGCATGCCGACCGGCGAGGTGGTGGATTGTCTGGGGACCGAGCCCGAATTCGGTTTTCTCGACGCGGTAGCTAATCTGCGACGGCTGGACCAGCAAATGCTGGATGGCGCGATACCCCGTCAGGACGGTGGTCTGCGTGTGCTGGCGTTGATGCCCGATGATGATGACCTGGGCAAGGTCAGCTCCGCCGAACTGTATCTGCTGCTGGGCACGTTGCGGCGTTATTACCGCCGCATCATCGTCAACCTTGGCGGTGTCCCCGATTCGGAATTCCTCCACGTGATGCTGGCCAATGCGGATCGCCTGATCTGGATTGTCGAGCAGTCGGTCAGCAGCTGTCGGCAGAACCTGTCGGTGCTGCGCAAATTGCGCGATGCCGAGATACTGCCGGCTGAGACGCATCTGCTGGTCGATCGTTATGACAAACGCGTGCCGCCGCGGGCGGACGCCCTGGCCGAGAACTTCGGTTTGCCGCTGGCCGGTGTGCTGCCGGCTAACGAACAGGCACGCCTGTTGTTGCGCAATACCGGCAAGATGCTGGACCAGCAAAACAAGCGGGAGCCTTACCATCGCGCCGTCTGTCGTCTCAACGGCCAGTTGTTCAGGCCTGCCGCTCCGACAGGCCTCCTGTCCCGTCTGAAGCAGACCCTGGTGGGAGGTTGACACCATGGCCAGCTCGTCGGACGTAACCAGCAAATTCACGTTACGCGCCGACCGGGTGGAGCGCGACCTGCGCCCCGATCTGCACCGCCACCTGATTGCCGCCATCGAAGAGGATGGCATCGATATCAGCAACTGGCTGCGCGGCAACCTCACCGATTATGTTGCTGACCGCTGCGCCGCCTATGTGGCCGAGCGCAACGTCGCCATGTCCCGCTACGACCTCGATCGCCTGGTCGAGGAAGTGGTGGACGAACTGGTGGGTTACGGACCCTTGCAGCAGTTGCTGGCCGATCCCCGGATTACCGAGATCCTGGTCAATGGCGCCAAGCGGATCTTCATAGAACGCGAGGGCCGGCTGCGGGAGACGGATCTGGAGTTCGTTGACGACAACCATGTGTTGCGAGTGATGCAGCGCATTCTGGCGCCGATCGGCCGCCGCCTTGATGAGGAACAACCGATGGTCGACGCGCGCCTGCCCGACGGCAGCCGGGTCAACGCCATCATCCCGCCGCTGGCGCTTGACGGTCCCTGTGTCTCGATCCGCAAGTTCAGTCACGACCTGATGCAGGCCGAGGATCTGCTGCAGAATGGCACCCTGGACACGGCATTGCTGAGCCTGCTGGAGACCTCGGTGCGCGAGCGCTGCAACATCCTGATCAGCGGCGGCACCGGCACCGGCAAGACCACGCTGCTGAACATGATCAGCAGCCAGATCGACGATGCCGAGCGGGTCGTGACCATTGAGGACGCCGCCGAACTCCGGCTGAAGAATCACCACGTCGTGCGCCTGGAGACGCGGCCGCCGAACGTCGAGGGGCGCGGCATGATCAAGGCCCGCGACCTGGTACGCAACGCCTTGCGCATGCGCCCGGACCGGATCCTGGTTGGCGAGGTGCGCAGCGACGAGGTGCTGGATCTGCTGCAGGCCATGAACACGGGCCATGACGGCTCGATGAGCTCGCTGCACGCCAACACCGCACAGGACGCACTACTGCGGCTGGAGATGCTGGTCGGACTCGCCGGCCACCAGACCCCCGAGGAAACCCTGCGCCGGATGATCGCAATGGCGCTGGATCTGGTCGTGCATGTGACGCGGCTGCGCTCCGGGCGGCGTCTGGTCAGCGAAGTACTTGAGGTGCTGGACGTGCGCGACGGCTATTACGTAGTGAATTCCCTGTGCCGCTACGACCCTGATGCGGATCGTTTCGTCATGTCCGAGACGCCCCCCAGCCTGGACAAGCTGCGCCACCAGCCGCTGTTCGGAGGCGGCCGCCGATGGTAATCGTGGCCGTACAGCTGGTCGCCGGATTGCTGCTGCTGGCCAGTGCCAGCCTGTTGTTGAAAGCGAGGTGGCGGCGGCACCAGGAGCAGGTTGAGGCCCGGGTGTTCAACCGTGCGGGCATTCGTCAGGCCGAGGCACGGCTGATACGCCGGGGACACCTGAATCCCCTGTTGCGGCGGGCCGGCTATCGTCTGAACGGGCGTCTCTTGCTTGGCTTGTTGCTGGCCTTCCTGCTCGGTGCCGTGCCTTTGAGCTGGTGGCTGGGCTTGCCGGGCCTGCTGTTCTGGATCGTGTGCTGGCCGGTGCTGCTGTACGCCGCCCTGTTGATCAAGGCCCGCCGTCGCGCTGCGCGAATGACCGCGCAGTTCCCAACCTTCCTGGACCAGGTGGTCCGCGGCGTGCGAACCGGCGCCAGCCTGCATGGTGCCATGCTGACCGCCATCGCCAACACCCGTGAGCCCCTGGCCGAGGTGCTCAGCCCGGCCGAGCGCGCGCTACGCATGGGTGCCAGCCTGCACGAGGTCTTCCATGACGCCGCCGATCGCTATGAACTGGAGGCGTTCCGGGCCTTGGCCGCGGGCATCGAAATCAATACCCGTTATGGCGGCAGCCCGGTCACCCTGCTCGAGAGCATTGCCCGCATGATTCGCGAGCGGGATCGCTGGGCGCGGGAGTTGCGGGCCATGACCGGGGAGACCCGCTTCAGCGCCCTGGTGCTGGCTCTGATGCCGGTCGGTCTGGCTGCCTACATGTTTGCCAGCAATCCGGAATACCTGATGCACATGTGGGAACACGAGACCGGGCAACTGGTCTTGATCGGTTCGGTTGCCTGGCAGGCGCTGGGCTGTTTTCTGCTTTGGCGCATGGTGAAGACCGTATGATGCTGCTTGCCGCCGGACTGCTGCTGCTTGCCTGCGCGGCATTGCTGCTGGTGGCGCGAGGTCAGGTGGCGCGAGACGAAGCGGTTGCCCGTCGCTTCCGCATTCTGGCCGGATTCGGGCCCGGGGCCGGGGGTGAGACCGGTGGTGGCCTCGAGCGCCTGCTCGGCGGCAAGGCCCGCCGCAGTAAACGCCGACAGCGGCAGGGGGCCACGCTGGAGGAGCGTGTCCGCACACAGCGCCTGCTGATGGCGCCGCTGCTCGCCGTTGCTCTGTCGGCCTTCGGGCTGTTGCGGGGCGAGTCGATGGATCAGCTGCTGATCCTCGGGATGATCGGGGGCATCCTCGGCTACATGCTGCCGGTCTGGATCGGACGCCTGCGCGAGGTGCGGCATCGCCAGCGGATGGATGCCCAGGTCCCGATGCTGATTCACCTGATGATCATGACCTTTGATGCCGGCCTGACCGTGGAACGTTCCCTGGCATCGGTGCGGCGGGACAGCCGGCGCCTGGTCCCGGATATTGCCGACGAGCTTGACCAGCTGTTTGCCCGCCTGGACCACGGGGAAGACGTTGTCGACGCGCTGGAGATGATGGACGAATCCGTCAATGTGGATTCGTTCAGCGACCTGGTGAGCGTCTTGCGGCAGATTCTGCAGCAGGGGGGCGAGGCCAGGCGCTCACTGCTGTCACTGGCCGACATCCTCGAAATTCGCCGGCGCCAGCAGTTGCAGGAGCGGATTTCCAAGATGGCTGGGAAGATGACCGTCGTGATGGTGCTGTTCTTCTTTCCGGCGCTGTTCATCCTGCTTGCAGGACCGGCCTTCATCGCCGTGGTCGGTTCACTCGGAGATCTGTCCGGATGACGACAAGACGCGTATCTGGCCTCGTCGTGTTGCCCTGTATCGCTCTGCTGCTGAGCGGCTGTGCCGCGACCTTTAACGGCCCGGGTTCGAACCAGGGCTCGCAGCGCGTGAACACGGCCTCGGATCTGAACAATTGTGACGGCGCGCTGGAGTCCGATGCACGGGTCAGCCTGTCGGCTGCCCGCGAGGAAATGCGCGAGGGGCGCTTTCACGCGGCACTTGCCATGCTCGACGAAATGGATGAGCAGGCGGTCGCGGTGCGCTACTGGCGGGCAGAGGCCAACCGTCGCCTCGGCCGGTCGGAGGCCAAGGCCGACTACGAATCACTGCTTGGCAGTTGCATGGACGGCATCGCCCACCACGGACTCGGCTTGTTCCACATGAACCACGGCGATCCGGCCATCGGGGTGGATGGCCTGAAACAGGCTCGACACGCGCATCCGTCCAGCAGCCAGGTCCGCAATGACTACGGCTATGCCTTGCTGCAGCAGGGCGAGACCGGGCAGGCCATTTTCGAACTGAAGACCGCACTGGAACTGAATCCAGAGAACGAACGCGCCCTGTCGAACCTGCTACTTGCGCTGCTGGCTGATGACGCGATGGACGAGATGGCGGCCGTGGTCAATGCCTATCAGGTGGACAGCGCGCTGGTACAGCGGATCAACAGCCGACTGCCGGCCTTGCAGGAGGCCTGGAAAAGTGAGCCGGTTATCGAAGAGGAGTCCGAGGAGGAAACCATCGGCCAGCGGTCGACGGGCCCCCGGACCGGTCAGAAATAGCCCGATGGCGTGCATTTCAATGGTATCCGGAAAGCCAGAGCGTGAATGAGATTGCCCGGTTCGGATGGGCGCAGGCGGCACCGCGTCGCATCTGCCGTTTGCACCAAATCCGCGTTGAGGAGAGCAGCGATGTCGATCAGGAAAAAGTCGTCGGCCAGCCCCCGCTGGATGATTCTGCCGGTGCTGTTGCTGCCGTTGATGGTTGCCGGCGCTGAGCCGCGCAGCGGCTACTCCGACAGTCCGCATCTGTCCAAGCAGTCTCGGCAGCCCCTTGGTGAGGACACCCGGGAATGGCTGCGGCTGCAGGCCTCGGGCGCGAAGGCCTCGGACACGGACCACAGCCTGCCATCGGGTGTCCGCAGCCGCATTTACCAGCGCTATCTGGACAGTTTCGAGCATCCGATCCCGGAGCTCTTTTTCGATACCGATCAGCGGGCGACGCGGCGATGATGTCCGCCGTCGCCCATCGAGCAGAGCGCGAGCGCGGAGCGATGGCCATCGGCCTTGCCATCGTGCTGCTGCTCGGTGTGCTGTTTACCGCACTGGTGCTGGATGTTGGTCGTTGGTACATGGAGGAGCGTCGCCTGCAGAAGGCCGTGGACACGGTCGCCATGCAGTACGCCATGCACGACGGATACTGTGCCGGCGAAAGCATGGGCCAGGATCCGGCCCCCGCCGAGGTCGAGGCGGCGCTGGTGGACCAGGACCTGCGCAACCCGGTAACCGTCATGAATGCGGTGTTCGGTTTCATGGACCGGGACGACGGCGTCCGCCAGTTCGTCGCGGAGAGCGACCAGCCCGAGGCGTTCCTGCTGCAGGCCAGGCAGGAAATCCCGCGCAGTATCGTCGCTGGGGCCCTGTTTCCGGGAACCGTGACGCTTGAAAAAACGGCGGTGGCACAGCGGGTTCCGGTGGCGACGTTTTCCGTGGGTAGCTGGCTTGCCCGCGTCGATGACAGCAACAGCGGCTTGTTGAATGCCCTGCTCAGTGGCCTGTTGGGCAGTTCGGTGAACCTCTCGGCGGTCTCCTATCAGGGGATTGCGGATGCCGAGGTCAGCGTTGCCGACTTGCTGGGCGTCGGCGAGATCGAAATCGGTGCCGAAGCCGGAACGGTTGACGGCCTGCTGGATGCCGATGTGACCCTTGGCCAGTTGGGCCAACTCATGGCGAGCGCACTGGAGCAGGGCGGTGGATCACAGGCCGATATCGATGGCTTGCTCGGTCCGGTCGAACTCGCCCCGCTGCCGGATACCTTTCGCCTCGGTGATATTCTGGTGATCGACTCCGGCGCGGCAGACGCAGCATCCGATGCCACCATTCGTGCGGCGGATCTGTTGCTTGCCGGGGTGATGATTGCCAATGCGAACAACGCAGTCGACGTGGATCTCGATGACATCTCCCTGAGTGTGCCGGGGCTCGCTGGGCTCGATACAACGGCTCAACTGGCGGTGATCGAGCCACCGAGGATTGCCGCTGGCAGGCCCGGCTTGTCGCCTTCCGGTGAGCCGTTCGCCGAGGCACGCAATGCGCAGGTCCGCCTGCAACTCGGTTTGGATGCCAGTATCGGTTTATCCATTCTCCTGCTGCCTTCCGTCATTGAGATTCCGCTGAATATCGCCGTCGATGCGGCAAGCGCTTCCGCGAGGCTTGATTCAATCCGATGCCGGACCATCGCGCGAGACGATCTAGATGTTGGCTTGGCGGTCGATACCAGCGCCGTCGACGTGCAGCTCGGGACGTTTTCGGATCTCGGTGCGTCCGACGGGGTCATCGAGCCTGGCGGCAGCGGTATCAATTTGCTGGGCGGTACACTAACGCTAGATATTTCGGGTGATTTCCCAGTCGCCGCCATGGCGGATGGTGAAGTGATGTTTTCAGGCGTCAGCCGTGACCAGTTGCCGGAGTTGGCCTCGGCGTCGTTGGGCCAGAGCGGTTCCGTTGTCGGATCCGCGAGCGGGAATTTCAGCATCAGTGGGTCCGGTCTCGTTGGCTCGCTGTTGAATCCGCTGCTGCAGACCGTGTCCGGGGTGGTTCTGCCTTTGTTGGATCTCGTGGTTTCCGCAATCGTCAATCCCCTGCTCGATTTGTTGGGCATCAGTGTCTCCGGCGCGGACGTGGAGCTCATCGATATCGATGACGGCCGTACCGAACTGATCCTCTGATTGCCTCCCGGCGTTTCGCTGTCTACTGGCGCCTTCCAATCCGCCAGCATTTTCCCGATTGCAGCCTCAGGCTGCTTGACCGCAAAATGACTCGGTCCTGGTCCAGTGCGTCTTGCCACGGAAACACGCGGATTCCATCGCAAGGGTGCGAATAGGCCAGCGGTTCCCTACCATGCGAACAGCATACGGCGGCGGCGAGGCACCTGCCTGACCATGTTCTCGATCTGTTCCTTCCGTTTTCTGACGGTCATCCTGCTGATTCTGGGCGTTACCCTGGGTGCATCGCCGAAGGCCATGGCCGACGAAGCGCTATCGGTCGATCAGCGCCTGCACCTGTGGGAGCGGACGCTGAACGAGGCTGAGGCTGCCCTGGAGGCGGATTTCGAGCAGGCCGACATGCGCGAGATCCGGCAGGATCTGCAAGGCGTGCTCGACGAGGCTCGCCAGGAACGCAGCCGTGCGCGCAGCCGCGCCGAGGCCAGTCAGCGCCAGTTGGACCAGTTGGGCGAGGCACCCGCGGAGGACGAGCCGGAGGAGGACGCCGCGCTGTCTCGCATGCGCGATGATCTCAAGCGCTCGGCCAGTACCTACACCGGCCAGGTCACCCGCATCGAGTTGGTCGTGCGCCGTGCCGCGGATCTGCTGGAAGACATCGCCTGGTGGGAGCAGCGCCGATTTCGTCAGCAGATTCTCTATCGGGTGCCTACCCCGTTATCACCGGATATCTGGCCGGCGGCCGGTTCATCGGGTGCCGAGTTGGGTCTGATCGTGCTGCGGTCGCCGGTGGAGTGGTGGGAGGAACAGCGACAGGACGAGCACGACACCGTTGCGCTGGTATTGCTCCTCTCCATGCCGATTATCGGCCTGCTGCTTGGCTGGCCGATTCGCCGCTGGCTGATTCGCCATCTGGGACGGGATCCCGAGGAGTTGCAGCCCAGTTACGCACGGCGGATTCTTGCCGCGGTCGGCGACGGGCTGGCGAACGCGGTGGTGCCGGCAGCAATCATCGGCCTGGTGATCGCCTCGCTCTGGACCCAGGACGTGCTGACCGGGCTCTTCGGCCATCTGCTGATTGTGGTGGGCGGAGCCGTTGCCGGATACCTGATGCTGGTTGGCCTCAGCCGCGCGGCGCTCTCCCCGTACCTTGTTGCCTGGCGGATCCTGCCTGTCGAGCCGGCCTACGCCAACCAGCTGCTGTTCGCGATCCGGGCGACCTTTGCCGTCGTCACCGTCGCCGTTGCCACCTTGCTGCTCTCGCTGGAGGTCGGCGTCCATTCCGACGAGCTGGAGGCGGCGTTTTTCCTGATCCAGACATCACTGGTGGCAGGACTGTCGTGGTGGATGCTGTCACCCCGATACTGGATTGATTCGGTGGCCGCCTCCCAGGCAGGCGGCTCGGTCAGTGAAGCGGACGCGCCGGTTGACGGGGAGGTGCCTTCCGGGGAGCCCGTATCGGATGAAGGAGACAGTCCGCATCTGCTGGATCGCGGGCGTGCCCTGGTGCGCGTTGCGCTGGTCCTGGCGCCGGTGTTGGCGCTGGCCGGTTTCGGCCGATTGGGTTATTTCCTGCAGACACGCCTGCTGGCGACGATGGCGCTGGTTGGCCTGGGTATCCTGCTTTTTGCGGCGGTCCGCGAGGGGCTGGAGCGGCTCTACCGCAGCGGCTATTCGCCGTTTCACGGCCGCCGCGAGGCGGGCAGTCCGCCGCCATCCGAGCAGTCCGTCCGGGCGTTGGTGTTCTGGTCGTCCCTGCTGACCAATGTGCTGATCCTCATCCCGTTGCTGTACATCGCCTTGCTACTTTACGGGGTGCCGCCCATCGCGCTGGCGATCTGGACGCGGGATTTCCTCTCCGGGGTGCAGATTGCCGGCGTCACCCTGTCGCCGGCAAACCTGATCCTGGCTGTCGGCCTGTTGCTGGCGACAGTGTTCGTGACCAACCTGATACGCCGCTGGTTGAACCATCAGGTGCTGCCCAACACGCGGCTGGACGACGGTGCCCGCAATTCGATTTCGGCCGCCACGGGCTACCTGGGTGTCGGCATCGGTATCCTGCTGGCGCTGTCCGTCATGGGTCTCGATTTCACCAACCTGGCGCTGGTCGCCGGTGCCCTGTCCCTGGGTATCGGGTTCGGCCTGCGCAATGTGGTCGAGAACTTTGCCGCCGGGCTGTTGCTGTTGATCGAGCGCCCGATCAAGGTCGGCGACTGGATCATTGTTGGCAGCAACGAAGGCACGGTGCGCCACATCTCTGTGCGCTCCACCGAGATCGAGACCTTCAACCGGGCTTCGGTGATCGTGCCCAACTCGGAATTGATTTCCACGGCAGTCACCAACTGGACGCACAAGAACCGCATGGCCCGCGAGATACTCAAGGTCGGTGTTGCCTACGGCAGCGATACCCGGCAGGTCGCGCGTATTCTCGCGCGCTGCGCCGAACAACACCCGCGGGTCCTCAAGGTGCCGCCGCCGGTGGTCTATTTCCTTGGGTTCGGCGACTCGGCGCTGGAGTTCGAACTCCGGTGTTTCATCGGCGATACCGATGATTTCGTGGTGGTCCTCAGCGACCTGCATTTTGCCGTGGATCAGGCCTTCCGCGAGGCCGGCATCAAGATTCCGTTCCCGCAGCGCGATTTGCACCTGCGGCATACGGACGCCGTCCCGGACGATGCGGCGGCGCTGGAGAACGAGGATCTTTCCAGCGTGCACAAGGACGGGAGACCTCAGGGATGAACGAGGCCAGCAGACGGACGCCGGTCGGCGATCTGGTGGTGCGCACCATTGCCATGCCGGCCGACACCAATCCCGCCGGTGACATCTTCGGTGGCTGGTTGATGGCCCAGATGGACCTGGCCGCCGGCAATGCAGCGGCCAGGCGGGCTCGCGGGCGCTGTGCCACGGTTGCCGTGGAGAGCATGAGTTTCATCAGCCCGGTGCTGGTGGGCGACGAGGTCAGCCTGTATGCCCGTATCGTCCGCGTAGGCCGCTCGTCCATGCGCATTGCCGTGGAAGCCTGGCGCCGGCCGCGTGCGACCGAGGAGATGATCCAGGTCACCGAGGGCCAGTTCACTTTTGTGGCCATCGATGCGGACGGCCGCAGCCGGCTCATTCCGCAGGATTAGGCCGGCTACGACGGTTGCCGGACCCGCTTCTGCTGCCACAGTCCGAACAGCCACATGCCGAGCAGCATGGCGGCGACAAACACGAAGGCGCCGGACTCACCCGCACCCAAGGCCGTGATCGCCGGGCCCGGGCAGAAGCCGGCAAGCCCCCAGCCGACGCCGAAACCGAGACCGCCGAGTACCAGCGGCCGATCGATGTTGCGGCGTGTCGGCAGGCGCATCGGCTCACCAAAGACACTGCGCCGGCGTTTGCCGGACAAACCGAAGCCGATCAGGCCGACGCCGATGGCGCCCACCATGACCAGCGCAAGGGATGGATCCCAGTCGCCGGCAAGGTCCAGAAAGCCCAGCACCTTGGCCGGATTGATCATGCCCGACAGCAGCAGGCCGAAGCCGAACAGCAGACCGATCAGGAATGCAGCAAAAATGGGCATGGTTCAGGCTCCCAACAGGTGGCGCAGTACGAAGACCGTGGCAAAGCCCGTGGCCATGAAACTGAGCGTGGCGACCAGCGATCGCGGTGACAGCCGGGACAGGCCGCAGACGCCGTGCCCACTGGTGCATCCCGCGCCCATGCGGGTAAAAAAGCCCACCAGCAGACCGGCCAGGATCAATGTCGGATAGCCGGCGTCCACCTGGATTGTTGGTGCCCCGGCAGCCAGCGTCCAGACCAGCGGTGCCACGATCAGGCCGCCAAGGAAGGCGATGCGCCAACGGTTATCGCCGTCCGGAGCCTGCAGCAGACCGCCGACAATACCGCTGATACCGGCGATCCGGCCGTGCAGAAGCAGCAGCAGGCTGGCCGACAGACCGATCAGAATGCCGCCCGCTAGGGCGCTCCAGGGTGTAAAGGCCGTCCAGTCGATGCTCATGTTCCGGCTCCGTTGCCGTTGCAGAAGATGCTGTAGAGGGTTTGCAGCAGGCGAAGGGTGTTCGGATCGGCGATGCGGTAGTACACATGCCTGCCGTCGCGGCGTGTCTTGACCAGGCCCTGGCGGCGCAGCACGCCGAGTTGCTGCGACAGACTGGGCTGGTGCAGATTCAGGCTGTCCTCCAGTTCGCTGACGCAGGCTTCACCCTGACTGAGCTGGCACAGCAGCAACAGCCGATCGGGGTGGGCCAGTCCGCGCAGGTGATCACTCGCGCTCTGCGCCGCCTGACGCATGCTGAGAATGTCGATCTCCGGCGTGCTCATGCCATCTCCGTCCTTGAACTCACCGTTATCATTATCCATATTATATATAACGTGCAAATAAATTCAGGGACAATCCTCCAGCAACTCACGGGTGTTTCGACATGAATCCGACTGTGAAGGCCTTTCTGGATAAGGACTCGGAGACCTTTAGCTATGCGGTCTACGATCATGACGGCGGTCACGCTGCAGTGATTGACCCGGTGCTGGATTACGACCATGCCGCAGGCCGCACCTACACCGCGAGCGCCGAGGAGATCGTCGCATTTGTTCGCGAAAAGGATCTGACGGTTGACTGGGTGCTGGAAACGCATGCCCATGCGGACCACCTGTCAGCGGCCCCCTTCATTCGTGAGCAACTGGGGGGCCGCATTGCGATCGGCGAACACATCCGGCAGGTGCAGGACATCTTCCGCAAGGTGTTCAATCTGGAAAAGGAGTTCCTGCCCAACGGTGCCGATTTCGACTATCTGTTCCGCGAGGGCGATACCTTTCGTATCGGTGAGTTGGATGGCCGTGTCCTGCATACGCCGGGTCACACACCCGCGGATCTGAGTTATCTCATCGGCGACGCGGTGTTCGTCGGCGACACGCTGTTCATGCCGGATGCAGGCACGGCACGCTGCGATTTTCCCGGAGGCGATGCGGCGACCCTGTACCGCTCCATCGGTAAACTGCTGGCCCTGCCGGACAACACCCGCATGTTCGTCTGCCACGACTATCCGGACGATCGACGGGATCATGCCTTCGAGACCACCGTGGGTGCGCAGCGCGAGCACAACATCCATGTCGGCGCCGGTGCCACCCAGGCGGACTTCGTCGCCATGCGGACGAAGCGGGATGCAACACTGGGCATGCCGCGCCTGATCCTGCCGTCGATCCAGGTGAACATCCGTGCCGGCCGTATGCCGCCGCCGGAGTCGGACGGCCGCAGCTATCTGAAGATCCCGCTGAACGCGCTTTGAAAAGGCCCTAGCGAAACACTGAACTTATTCCCTCGCGCAGCGGCCGGAATCAGTGGTGCCCTGCCCCCGGCCGGACGTCGGAGGGCCGGCAGAGCCTAATCCGGCGCCCTTCGCGTATCGCCCAGGCTCGCGTGATGCGCGGCGGGGCGATCCAGGAAAAAGCCCTGGGCATGGCTGACGCCCATCTCGTCAAGCAGCTGGAGCGTGGCTTCGTCCTCGACGCATTCGGCAATAATGGTTTTCTGCAGGCCGGAGGCGACGTCGATCATGGCCTTGACGAAGGCCTGGTTGTCCCGGTTGTTGGGCAGGTCGCGAATGAACATGCCATCGATCTTGAGCACGTCGACCGCCAGATACTTCAGATAGGCGAAGGTCGCGAAGCCTGAACCGAAGTCATCCAGGCAGACCCGGCAGCCGGTGCGCTGCAGCGCTTCGATGAAGTTCTGGGCATCCTGCATTTCAGACACCGCCGCAGTCTCGGTCAGTTCGATCAGGAGACGTCCGGCCTCGACCCCGTGTTCCAGCAACAGGCTCTGGATGTAGTGCGGCAGGGTGGTGTCATCCAGGCTACGGGCCGAGAGATTCACGGCCAGTCCGCGCAAATCGGCGTGCCGCGAGAGCGTCTGGATGCTCTGGCGCAGCACCCAGCGGTCGATTTCCAGGATCTGCCCGGTCTTCTCCGCCACCGGAATGAACTGCCCCGGCATCAGCAGACGCGCAGGATCCTTCGGATCTTGCATTCGCACCAGCGTTTCCAGATGACTGAGCCGCCGATCCCGAACCCGGTAGACGCCCTGGTAATGCAGTTCCAGCAGATTACGCTCCAGCGCGAGGGCGACCCGCCGCCCCCAGGACAGTCGCTGTAGATCGGCCTGCGCCTGGTCCTGGCTGGCGTCATAGACAGCCCAGGTGTTCTTGCCCTGTTTCTTGGCCTGGTACATCGCCACGTCGGCGTGTGCCACCAGGGTTTCCGGATCGCGTCCGTGATCGGGAAACACGGCAATGCCGACACTGACCGTCAGCCGGTAATTGCTGCCGCGGAAGCGGAGCGGAACGCTGGATACCGCATGGATGATGCGTTCGGCGAGCTCACGCGGGAGGTCACCGCGGCCGAGCCCGGTCAGGATCGCGAATTCGTCGCCACCCAGGCGCGCCAGCAGGTCGCCTCCGCGCACCAGCGCCGATATCTCGCCGGCAGTTCTCACCAGCACGGTGTCGCCGGCGCGATGACCGAAGTTGTCATTGATGTGCTTGAAGTCGTCAAGATCGAAGTACAGCAGGGCGAAGCGCTGCTCCAGGCGGCCCGAGGTGTGTATCGTCCGCTCCAGGTGCTCCTGGAACCGATGCCGGTTCGCGAGCCCGGTGAGCGGATCGTGTTCGGCCAGGTAGACCAGCTGCTTCGCGGTCTGGCGTTCGTGGGTCACGTCTTCGTAGATCCACAGGCGGCCGATGACCTGGCCTTCCCGGCCATGTACCGGATAGGACAACTGGGTCAGAATGCGCCCGTCATGGAGATCCAGCTCGAAGCGTTCGCTGATCTCGTGGGTGTCGAGAACCTGCAGCGCATAACGAGAGGCATGGTCGGGACGGGCGAACTCATGCGTGGAATGGGCCAGCACGTCACTCGTGGGTTTGCCCACCAGGTTGACCGTTTCCGCCACCGCCCACATGTTGCGGAACGCTGGATTAACGTATTCCACTCGGCCGCGGCTGTCCTCGAACAGGATACCGATGCTCATGCCCGATAGCAGGGCGGCCATGCGGCTTTGCTCCCGCTCCGCCAGATCCCGCAGCCTGCGCTCGCGGCGCTCGGCTTCCCGCAGTTCAGCGAGCACCTGTTCGCGTTCGGTGACGTCCTGCAGCGTGCCCACCAGGCTCAGTTCGTCGTTGCCGCCGACATGGCGCGTGATCAGTGAAAAATACTGCTGTGACTGATTTTTCGGTCTGCCACGCAAGGTGAGCGTTTCCTTGGGGCCCGCGTCCCTGCAGCGGGCGAACGCCTCGTCGAGCAGCCGCTGGTCGTCCGGATGGAACGCCGCCCGGAAACGTTCAATGGTCGCCGGTTCCGTAAGGTCCAGCAGCCGTCGCAGTTCCTCGGACCAGATCATCACACCGCTGGCCGGATCCAGTTCCCAGTGCCCCAGGGCAGCCACCCATTCCGCCTGCTCCAGCCTGTTGTTCGCCTGTTTCAGGGCCTTTTCCGCGGCCAACCGCGCGCTGATTTCATGCACGATGGCGACGAATCGGGGTGTCCCTTCGGCCCGCCCCAGGTATTGCAGGAACACCTCCACCGGTGTTCGCCCGCCATCCCGGCGGTCCAGTTCGGTCTGGAAACGCAGGGCCTCATCGGAGCCGTCGAGCAGCGGCTGGATCAGGCGTCGCAGGTCGGCTTCCGTCTGGTCGGCAAGAAGGTCGAATAACGGCATGCCGTGCAGTGTCGCCGCGTCACGGCCGGTCTGGTGCGATGCACCCTCATTGGTGTAGGTCAGACGCAGATCATCCGGATCGACGATCAGCACGCCGTCAAGCACCTGGTCCAGGCTGCGCTTGAACTGATCCACTTCGCCCCGCGCTTGTTGCAGTGCCGTGGCATCGACCATATGCCCTTCGAGATATTTCAGCTGGCCGGAGGAGTCATAGATTCCGCGGCCACGATCATGGATCCAGCGCATTTCGCCCGTCGGCCCCAACGCTCGGCAGACCAGCTCATAGCGGCCTTCCCGCGCCAGCCCCTGCTGGACCGTCTTCCAGACCCAGGGCTTGTCATCCGGGTGAACCAGATCATCGAGCTTTGCCCGGCCTTCCAGAAACTCCGATGCCGGCAGACCATGCAGGCTCTCGATATCACCTGCGATGTAGATGGCGCTCCAGTCCTTGTCGTTGCGCACCCGATAGACGTAGCCGCGCACGGTGTCGAGAACGCGGGTCAGTTCGCGGTTCCCCAGGTTATTCAGGGCGCGTACCAGGCCGAACAGCGCGCCCGTGATGGCCAGTATCGCGATCGCGCGGATCAGGCGGACTGGAACGCCAACGCCCTCCGAGACTGTCGATTCCACCGGCAGACCTGAGAGCAGACCGCTCGCAGGGATCGAAACAACTGGAAGCACCACGGCATAGACGGCGGTGCCGCCGGCAGCGAGAAGTAGCCAGTTTCGGGCATGACGTCGCAGGTCGATATCCCGAATCATCAGCGCACCGCCGAGAAAAGCCACCGTGACCAGGCTTGCTGCCGGGAATCCGAGCAGGAGCCGCGACGCCGATTCCACGGTCGCGCCATCCATACCCTGGCCGAGCATCAGGAAAGCGGCGGGGAGCAGCAGCAGCGGATACAGGGCAAGCGAGGTACGACCGTCGACCAGGCCCTGGTCGGCAACCGCGCGGCGGGCAAATTCCAGCAAGGCCAGATAGGACAGCGGCAGCAGCACGCTGTAGCCGAGCGCCACCGACGCGGAGACGCCTTGTATGCCATGCCAGTTGGCGAACACGGCGAGGCCGTGGATGAGCGCGAACAGGCCCAGCAGCCAGAGGTTTCGAGCCAGCCATTTCAGGGTCAGCTGCTGCCGCGGAAGCAGTAGCGCGACGGTGCCCAGAATCAGGAAGGACACGCCCTGTATCTGGTAGATCATGCTGAGATGCTGGGGACTTACCTCGGGCAAACGTCATCGCCTCCGTGCACGGCATCAAGCTGTCGCGCGGACCCTACCGGCACGGTGAAATCAATGCAGTCCGGTACTGGGCGGAACGTCATCATCGACCAATTCGGCAGTCGTCTCCGTGTCGTCTGCCTCATTCTGCAATTGATCCGGCGCGAGGCGGATCTGGCCCAGGACCAGGCAAAGTTCGACAATGAACTCGTCGGGTATGCGTTCCCTGGTGCCCCGATCATCCAATGCACGGACCAATACCCCGTCCGGTCGCGAGCCAATCATTTCCATCAAGACCGGCACATCCTCGCCCTGCAGCAGCAACAGCACATCATCGCCGGGATAAATCGTCGCCAGCGGGTCGAGAAGAATCAGCTCGCTGTGCCGATAACGGGGTTCGTACAGGCTGGTATCCAAACGCATGCCGAACACTCCGGTGGCGGTGATTGGAGGGTGCTGCATCGACCAGCGCGGCAGGCCCGGACACGCTATGGCTTCAAGGCCATCGTAGACGGCAAGGGCCTGGGGTGCATCGCCGGCCAGCAGCCAATGGCTGCTGACGTCCAGGGCCTGGGCCACTTCCGCCAGCATTAGCGGCGTGATCTCTCCCCGCTCGAGCCAGCGCCGGACCATCCGGTCTGTTACGCCGATATCGCCGGCAAGGCGCTTAATCCGCTCGTCCTCGGCCCCTTCCCAGCCAGCGAGGGCCTGTTGCAGGCGCGCTGCAAGCTGCTGCTTTTTCACGAATCTCAACCCCCGGGTTGGAGCGGCTGGCACCGTGTGAACATAAAGACACCAGAATGGCATGGAACGGGGGCAGAGGGGAGTCCGTTAGCCGAGCGACGCGCGGATTTCACTGGCCAGTCGGTCACCAAAGTGATGCACCGCATCCTGATACAGGGAAATTCCCCCCAGCAGGCAACCCACCAGGATTACCCCGCAGAACAGGTCCGACAGACGGAGTGACAGTAGCAGCGTCAGGCCCCAGGCCAGGCCGGCGAGGGCGAATGCCCAGTCGAAATCGAAGAAATACACGGCAGTTCCATTGCTTTATGGGTTTTCACTGGGCTATCGGCGGCAGATCGAAGAACTTGAGGAAACGCAACTTCGTGAGGGTGGCGTGCCCGGCAGGATGACTCGGCTTCGCCTCGCCCTGCGGGCCGCCCTCGATCCGCTCCGGCGTTGTCCCTGCGCGCCGCCGAACGTGCCTGAGTACCCGTTCCACGAGCGCACCATCCTGGTGACGCGGTGCGGACAGCTTTGCATCGGCAGACGCAAAATCAGCCTGAGCACCGTATTCGCAGGACAGCACGTGGGCATTCGAGAGGTCGCTGACAGGATCTGGCTCGTCAGCTTCATGCAGTATGACCTGGGATTCTTCGACGAGGACGCGGATCGCGTCGAACCCGCCGAGAATCCCTTCGGGCCAAAAGTGTTACCGATGTGCTCGGTATGATCTGTAACCCATGTGTCCGGTACAGACCCCAATAAATCTGGCGCGCCCGGCAGGATTCGAACCTGCGACCCTCGGCTTCGGAGGCCGATACTCTATCCAGCTGAGCTACGGGCGCTTTGAAAAAACGCCGCAAGGATAGCCTGATCGAGGGCTCGCGTCCATGATGGTGGGTGGTTCTGGCAGCGGTGCATGTGCCTGGTTCGCTTTGCCGGACAAGGCTTTGCGGCTATACTTCGCCGCTGATTTCCGTTTACCGTCGGCAATTGCCGGTGACCAATAATGAAGGGAGAGATCTCGTGAGCCAGGCCGAAGACGAATCCGCAACAATTCGTAAGTTTATCATCGCCGGCGTGCTGCTCACGATCGGCACCGTGATCGTGTTTTCGCTGGCCATGTTCATGGGCACCTTTGATACCTCTACCCGCGAGGCCCGTGAGGCATTTGAACGGCAGCAGCTTGAGCGCCGGCTGCAGAGTGTCGGTGCCGTCCGGGTCGATGAAGACGCCGCCGACGTATCACTGGAGGCCGAGGAAGATCCTGAAGCCGCTGTAGCGGCGGCGGAAGAAGCCGAGGACGTGGATGTCGACACCGACGTCGCCGAAGAGGACGAGGCGGACGACGTGCAGCGCGGCGAGGATGTGTACGCTGCGGTCTGCATGGCCTGTCACGACGCCGGCTTGATGGACGCGCTGCGCCTTGATGACGAGGACGGTTGGGTCGAGCTGATGGACGAACGTGGCGGTCTCGATGAGCTGGTCGAGAATGCCATCACCGGCATTGGCGGCATGCCCGCGCGTGGTGGCGACAGTGACCTGTCGGATGAGGAAGTGCGGGCTGCGGTGGTCTACATGCTTGAAGAGGCCGGACTGGACGTCGCAGACGACTGAATGGCACCCCTTCCTGGCGGTTTTCCAAAGCCGGCTGCTCGCCGGCTTTTTTCTTGCCTGATGGCTCCTCGCGTCGCCCCTCTGCCCTGACCCATTCCGTTACACCGACTTGGCATGTTGCGCTGCAACGGTGCGGGTTCGACCCGGTCGCTCCCTGATGGTGCGTTGTTTCCGGGGCGTGGCGTTTGAGCAACAGCTTAAAAATTCATAACAATATGTTTTTTATATTAATTAGGGTTCTGGCATGGCATCTGCAGAGACCGACGGGGCAGCCGTTGTATCCGTACAACGGCACAGTCTTGAACCGTCCACGATCCGTGAAGAGGAAACTTCAGATGAAAAAGACGCTCTCTGCTCTTGCTGCCGCCGGCCTGATCGCCGCCGCCGTCCCGACGACTGCCACTGCCAACGAAATTGGCGGAGGTCTCAGCTGGAGCGGGAACCTGACCTTCACCTCCGATTACCTATTCCGGGGTTTCACGGAATCCGATGCGGGTCCGGCCGTGCAAGGTGAGTTCGCCGTCGAGCACGAAACCGGCTTTTACCTCGGCTCCTGGAGTTCGAGTCTTGCCTCCGGTGACGATGGCAATGGTCTGGAAACCAGTGTCTATGGTGGTTACGAAGTTGAGTTCTACCCCGGACTGACCTTTGATATCGGGATCTATCGCTACATCTTCCCGCGGACCGAGAGTAACGAGGACTTCAACGAGTATTACGTCGGTCTTGGTACCAGCTTCTACGATTTCGACGTCGAACTGTATTACAGCTACGCCAATGACTACCTGAAGTCCGGCGACTCGGCCTCGATTCCGGAACTGTTCGTCACCTACAACGTGCCGGACAGCGACGTCTACCTGTTCGGTAACACGGGTTACACGAAATGGAATGCACTGCGCGATGAGTTCGACACCAACGACTACTGGTACTGGGAATTCGGCGCCGGTGTCGAGGTTGTCGGCCTTGACTTCAGCGTCATGTACACCGATCAGGACCTTGAAAGCCGTCGTCGTTTCGCCTTTATGGTCGGTGCGGATTTCTAAGCCAGCTTTGACGCAGTTCTGCTCCTCCCTTAACGGACCGGCGGCATGGAGGCCAATGGTCCGTTTTCCTTTCGGCAGATGTTGGCTCAGGACATCGGCAGGCGGCGATAGCTCAATGCCTCCGACAGGGATTCCGTGCTGACACGTGCCTCTCCCCCAAGGTCAGCAATCGTCCGTGCTACTCGCAGCAAGCGGTGGTAGCCGCGGGCCGACAGTCGCATCTGTTCCAGTGCGCCCCGGGCGAACTGCGTTTCCGCCGGTCCCAGGGCACAGGCGGATTCCAGCTGTTTCGCGCCCAGGTCCGCGCTGGGCTTGCCCGATTGCGTCATCCGCCGCTGATATGCAGCGCGAACGCGCTCTGCAACCGTGTTCGAGGGCTCTGCGGGACTGGCGTCCTGGAGCGCTTCAGCCGGCAACCGATTGACTTCGACATGCAGATCGATGCGGTCAAGCAATGGACCTGAGAGGCGACTGCGGTACCGGCTGATCTGTTCCGGCGCGCAGCGGCAATTCTCGACCGGATCACCCAGAAAGCCGCATGGGCAGGGGTTCATGGCGGCGATCAACTGGAATCGGGCCGGATAAATCACCTGGTTCGCGGCCCGCGAGATGGTGACCTCTCCGCACTCCAGTGGCTCGCGAAGGATTTCCAGCGACTGACGGCTGAATTCGGGCAGTTCGTCGAGGAACAGCACCCCGTTGTGCGCCAAGGAGATTTCACCGGGTCGAGGCTGACGTCCTCCACCGGCCAGGGCGACGTGCGATGCGGAATGGTGTGGAGCCCGGAATGGCCGCCAGCCCCAGCGAGATGCGGCAAAGCCCTCGTGCGAGAGGGAATGTACAGAAGCAGTCTCGAGGCGTTCGACCTCGGACATCGTTGGCAGGATGCCGGCGAGGCGCGCCGCGAGCATGCTTTTCCCGGTGCCGGGAGGTCCGGCGAGCAGCAGGTTGTGGCGGCCGGCGGCAGCGATCTCCAGCGCCCGCCGGGCGCGGCTCTGTCCGCGCACATCGGCCAGGTCCGGGGCGTTCGATGGTGATGGCTCGATTCGGGAATGCGGTGTAACCGGTAGGGGATTTTCTCCTGCGAAATGTCCGCACACTTCCAGCAGGTGCGATGCCGCGCGACAACCATTCGGATGAACCAGCGAGGCCTCGCCGGCATTGGGCTCCGCCAGGATCAGCTCGCGATTTGCAGCGCGGGCCTGGACCGCCGCCGGCAAAATCCCGGATACACCACGAAGGCGTCCGCCAAGGCTTAGTTCCCCGGCCAGCTCCACGCGCTCCAGGTCATCCGCCGGCACCTGGCCGGAGGCTGCAAGAATGCCCAGCGCGATGGGCAGATCGAAACGGCCGCCGTGTTTCGGCAGATCCGCCGGCGCCAGGTTGACCGTGATCCGTCGGGCCGGGAATTCAAAGCCACTGTTGACGATGGCGCTACGCACCCGGTCCCGGCTTTCCTTGACCGCCGTCTCGGCAAGTCCGACGATCGAGAATGCGGGCAGGCCGTTGGCAAGATGGGTTTCGATGGTAACAAGTGGCGCCTGTATGCCGTATTCGGCTCGGCCAAGCGTAATCGCAAGTGCCATGAGTCGCCCTCCCTGGCCTCATGGTGATCGTTAAGGAAACACTGATTTATTCGCACGCCTGTGTTGGCGTTCGCATTTGATTCAGTTTTCCTCAGTCTGCTCGCCGTCGGCAGATCCTTCCAGTGCCCTCAGCCGCGCTTCCATCGCCTCCAACTGATTGCGGGTGCGCGCCAGCACCTTGCTTTGCGCGTCGAATTCCTCACGCGTCACCAGGTCCAGCCGGTTGAATGTGCTCTGCAGGCTGCTGCGGACATTGCGTTCCACCTCCTGCTGCAGTTCACGGACGCCCTCCGGCAGGCTCTCGCTAAAACGGCGTGCCAGATCATCCAGGGTTTTCGGATCAAGCATGTCGGCTCCTCGTTGATACGCTGCACCGCGATTGCGCGGTACGCACCATGGCGGTGCATCTTTTGCGGAAAGGGTCTGCTAGAGCGACCCGGATAATCCGATAACATCATGTTTTATCGATAAAAACAACAAGTGGCACAGCTCGTGCTTTTGCTCCCCCGAGTCGGCTCCCGCGACGTCCCATGATGCCTGAATAGCTCCTGGGAGATAGGCGAGAGCCCGATCAAGCTGGAGGGGGTGGTAGTCCCCACTTGTAGTCCTGCCACCTCCGCCGACCTATTACGGTTCCCAGGGACCGGCGTATCAGGGAGATACAGGGGATGAAACTCATTACCGCCATTATCAAGCCGTTCAAGCTTGACGACGTTCGCGAATCACTCTCCGAGATCGGCGTTCAGGGCATCACGGTGACCGAGGTCAAGGGTTTCGGCCGCCAGAAGGGCCATACCGAATTGTACCGCGGTGCCGAGTACGTCGTGGATTTCCTGCCCAAGGTGAAGATCGAGGTAGCGATTGCCGACGAGCTGGTCGACGGCACCATCGATGCGATCACCAAAGCGGCGAATACCGGAAAGATCGGTGACGGCAAGATCTTCGTCTTTCCGCTGGAACAGGCCGTTCGCATTCGCACCGGCGAAACCGACAAGGATGCGCTTTAAGGGGCACTGGCTCTCTGAGAGGACTCAACGATGAATGACGCAACCATCGAAATTGCATACGCACTAGATACGTTCTACTTCCTGATGTCCGGCGCCCTGGTCATGTGGATGGCCGCGGGCTTCACCATGCTTGAGTCCGGGCTGGTGAGATCCCGCAACACGGTGGAAATACTGACCAAGAACGTGGCCCTGTATTCCATCGCCTGCATCATGTATTTCCTTGTCGGTTACCAGATCATGTACGCGGGCGGCGCCACCGGATTCATCCCCGGCTTTGCCCTTGGCCTGGACGCCGAGAACACGGTGGCCGAGGTGCTGGGAAGTGATGGCGACATCTACTACTCGAACACGTCCGACTTCTTCTTCCAGGTGGTGTTCGCCGCCGCGACCATGTCCATCATTTCCGGGGCCGTCGCCGAACGCATGAAGCTGTTCAGCTTCCTGGCCTTCGCGGTGGTCATGACCGGCTTCATCTATCCGTTCCAGGGTTACTGGAGCTGGGGCGAAGGCTGGCTGGACGCGCTGGGCTACTCCGACTATGCCGGTTCCGCCATCGTGCACATGGCTGGCGCCGCCGCAGCGCTTGCCGGTGTCATTCTGCTTGGACCGCGCAAGGGCAAGTACGGCCCGAACGGTGAGGTTCGCGCAATTCCAGGTGCCAATCTGCCGCTGGCAACCCTGGGCATGTTCATCCTCTGGATGGGCTGGTTCGGCTTCAACGGCGGTTCCGAGCTGAAGATGTCCGATGTGGATTCGGCCAACGCCGTGGCGCTGGTGTTCGCGAATACCAACCTCGCTGCCGCTGGTGGCCTGGTGGCCGCGCTGCTGGTATCGCGTGCCATGTTCGGCAAGTCCGACCTGACCATGTTGCTGAACGGCGCCCTCGCCGGCCTGGTGTCCATCACCGCGGGTCCTGATGTCGGCTCGACATTCCTGGCGATCCTGATCGGTGCCGTTGGTGGCGTCCTGGTGGTGTTCTCCATCGTGTTCCTGGACAAGCTGAAGCTCGACGACCCGGTCGGTGCCATCTCTGTGCACGGTACCTGCGGTATCTGGGGCGTGCTGGCAGTCCTGCTGTGGAACGGCGATGCCACCTTCGTCGGCCAGATCACGGGTATCGTCGCGATCTTCCTCTGGATGTTCGTGGTCAGCTTCATCGTCTGGGGCATCATCAAGGCCACCATGGGCCTGCGTTGCAGCGACGAGGAAGAAGCACAGGGCATGGACATCTCCGAATGCGGGATGGAAGCCTATCCGGAATTCACCAAGCAGAGCTGATCCCCCGGTTCTGACAGGTGGAAAACCCAGGGGCGCCCACGGGCGCCCCTTTCTTGTTGTCCGGTTCCCGCTTCGGGCCGCCTCCCCTACAATGCGGGGTCTTTCTTCACCAGGGATGGTTCCGTGCCCGCCAAAACGCCGCTTCGCCTGCACAACCTCGGGATTGGGAGCCTGCATGGCGTCGACCTGACCGTGGCTCCCGGGGAGATCGTCTGCCTTTCGGGGGCCTCCGGCTCCGGCAAGAGCCGTCTGCTGCGGGCGGTAGCCGACCTCGAGCCCCATGATGGCGAAGTCACTCTCGGAGACTTGGTCCAGGGCCGGGTTCCGGGTCACCGCTGGCGCGCCGCGGTGATGCTGGTGCCCGCCGAGAGCCAATGGTGGGCCGAGACCGTGGTCGCCCACTTCCCCCCGGAGCACCGACTGGATCTGACGCCGATCGGCTTTGACGATGCCGTCATGGGCTGGTCGGTCAGCCGACTGTCTTCCGGAGAAAAGCAGCGCCTGGCACTGGCCCGGGCCGTTGCCCGACAACCGGAAGCCCTGCTCCTGGACGAGCCCACCGCAAACCTCGACGCGGACAGTATCCGGCGGGTGGAAACCTGGTTGCAGGAGCTGATTCGGGAGCGTCGCCTGCCGGTACTCTGGGTGGCCCATGATCAGGCGCAGATCGAGCGTGTCGGACGGCGCCACTTCCGTCTCCGTAACGGCACGCTGGAGCAGGCTTGATGGATGTCATCGAGCTGAGCTGGTGGGAGCTGGGACTGGCCTCGCTGCTGGTGGTGGCGCTGGCCGCGGTCGCCCATCTGGCGCGCCTTGGTCTGGGCAAGGACATTCTGATTGCCGCAGCGCGCACGGTGCTGCAACTGGCGCTGATCGGACTGGTGCTCGAGGCCCTGTTCTCGGTGGGTTCCCTGCACTGGGTGGCTTTGATGGCGCTGGCAATGCTGCTGATCGCCGGCCGCGAGGTCATGGCACGGCAGAAGCGGCGCCTGTCCGGTGGCTGGGCCTTCGGTATCGGTACCGTGTCCATGTTCCTGTCATCGTTCACGGTGACCGTGCTGACGCTGACCGTCATCATCGGTCCGGATCCCTGGTTCACTCCGCAGTACGCGATCCCGCTGCTGGGCATGATGCTCGGCAACACGATGACCGGTGTCGCCCTTGGCCTAGATCGTCTGACCGACGGCGTCTGGCGCCAGCGGCAGTTAATCGAGAATCGGCTGATGCTGGGCGAGAGCTGGAGCCAGGCGATTGCCGATATCCGCCGCGATGCGATGCGCAGCGGCATGATCCCGATCATCAACGCCATGGCCGCGGCAGGTGTGGTCAGCCTGCCCGGGATGATGACCGGTCAGATCCTGGCCGGCAGCCCGCCGGCGCTGGCGGTGAAATATCAGATCCTGGTGATGTTCACGATCACCGTGGGCACGGGCTTCGGCACGGTGGCCGCGGTGATGGCGGGGAGTCGCCGCCTGTTCGATGAACGCGAGCGCCTGCGTACGGATCGTTTGCACACGGTTTCTTAGAATTTTTCGTGGCCGTTCCGATAGCTGCCGGGCCAGTGCAAGGTTTCGTCTGGCCTGACGAACGTTCCGTTCAACAGGGCCAGCCGAAAGCTTCCACTGCCCCTTACTGGGACGCGGGAATAATTCAGTGTGATCCGCTACCATGGTGGTCACCCGCGCTCGGTTACCGCCGCCGCCAATGCGCATCCCGGCCTTGGTGTGTCCGAGCACCTTCCTTGTCCGAAAACCTTGGTTGTCCCGCCAACAGATCACACCGCGTGGGTCCGCTTCGCTTGACCCACCCTACGTCGCTACCGAACCGGCACCGCGCCTTGCCAGATGACCAAAACCGGTGTCGGGCGCAGACGCGGGAATAATTCAGCGTTTCCTTAACTGCTCGGTAAAGCGGTGCTGGCAGAACGGCGGTGCGGTCAGGGCTGCGCGATGCATGTCTGCACTGTAATAGTGCGTCCCCAGATCTGCCTCGCGGGCGTCGTTCTCGCGAAAGCGGGTCAGGTCAGCACCCTTGCTGGCCATGGTGGCCGACCACCAGCCGGTGGGATAGCTCACCACCGGGAACTGCAGCGTCGCCAGACGCGTGAAGCCGGCGCCACGCATGGCCTGGTGCAGATCGCGGATCAGGCTGTCCACATGCAGGATCGGTGACTCGCTCTGTTGCACCAGCAGGCCGTCGTCGGTCAGCGCGCGATGGACATCACGCAGAAAGCTCTCGCCGAACAGCCCCTCGGCGGGGCCGACCGGGTCCGTACTGTCGACGATGACCACGTCCAGCGAGCCGACGGCGCAGTCCTTCAGGTACTGCAGCCCGTCCTCGAAGCGCAGCTCGGCGCGCGGGTCGTCGTTGGCCGTGCAAAGCTCCGGAAAGTACTGCAGCGCCGCACGCGTCACGCCCTCGTCGATGTCCACCTGCACGCATTGCTCGACCCCGGGGTGCTTGAGCACTTCCTGCAGCACGCCACAGTCCCCACCGCCGATGATCAGCACCCGCTTCGGCGCCGGATGGGTGAACAGCACCGGGTGCGACATCATCTCGTGATAGGTGAAATTGTCCCGGCTGGTCAGCATCATGCAGCCGTCGATCACCAGCAGATTGCCCCAGCGTTCTGTTTCGAACACCTCGATCTTCTGGAACGGGGTCTGCTTCTCGTGCAGCTTGCGCCGGATCTTCAGCGAGAAGGCGATGCCCTCGTCGCCGAACGGCTCGCTGAACCAGTGCCTGTCATCCAGTGCCATGTACCTGCTCCGCCGAATGGAATTGAACGCGGCGGATTATCGCCAAGCCCGGTGGGCCCTGTCACCCGTTGTCTACCCGTGGCCGGTGATACCATGTGCGGCCGCGAACAGGGGGGGTCTTGGCCATGGCTGACTGGGACGTTGCGCAGGCACGCGGTATCTACAATGTGCGTCGCTGGGGTGGCGGTTATTTCGATATCGACGAGCAGGGCCGCATCGTCGCGTATCCCGATCGGGACGCGGGGCGGTCCGGCATCGTGCTTTCCGATCTCGCCGATAAGCTCCAGCAGCAGGGGCTCTCCCTGCCGGTACTGGTGCGCTTCACCGACGTGCTCCGTGACCGGGTGGATACCCTCTGCAATGCCTTCGCCGAGGCCATCAGTCGGCATGACTACCGGGGTAGCTACACGGCCGTTTACCCTATAAAGGTCAATCAGCAGCGCCGCGTGGTCGAGGACATCCTGCACCACGGTGGCCAGCGGGTGGGACTCGAGGCCGGCAGCAAGCCGGAGCTGATGGCGGTGCTGGCGATGGCTGCGCCCGACTCGCTGGTGGTCTGCAATGGCTACAAGGATCGTGGCTATATTCGCCTGGCGCTGCTGGCCCAGCGGCTGGGTCTGCGGGTCTTCATCGTGCTGGAGAAACGCTCCGAGCTGGACCTGGTGTTGCGGGAGGCGCGGGCCATGGGTGTTCGGCCCCGGTTCGGCATGCGTCTGCGGCTTGCCTCGATTGGTGCCGGCAAGTGGCAGAACACCGGTGGCGAGAAATCGAAATTCGGCCTGACCGCGGCGCAGGCGCTGTCGGTGGTCGAGCGCTTGCGGACCGAGGATGCGCTGGACACCCTGACCCTGTTGCATTTCCATCTGGGCTCCCAGATCCCCAACGTTCGGGATATCCGCCGCGGCATGCGCGAGGCCGCGCGCTATTATGCCGAGTTGCATCGGTTGGGCGTGCCGGTGCAGGTGCTCGATGTCGGCGGCGGCCTGGGCGTTGATTACGAGGGCACGCGGTCACGCAATTACTGCTCGATGAACTACAGCGTCGGCGAGTACGCCAACAACATCGTGCATGCAGTCTGGGAGCTGTGCACCGAACAGGGCCTGCCGCAACCGGACCTGATCTCCGAGTCGGGCCGTGCCCTCACTGCCCATCATGCAGTGCTGATCAGTAATGTCATCGATCACGACAGCGGTGGCAGTGACGGCGACCCGGTGGCCCCGGCACCCGATGCACCGCAGATCCTGCAGGATCTCTGGCGCTGTGCCCGGGGCGAGCACAGCGGTTCGCCGCTGGAGCTCTATCATGACGCCGTGCACGGCCTGCAGGATGCCCAGGACATGTATGTGCACGGTGTACTGGACCTGCCGCAGCGGGCCCAGGCCGAGCAGTTCTATCGCCTGGCTTGTTGGCGCGTGCAGCCGTTGCTGAATCCCAGGGCCCGCAATCACCGCGAGGTCATGGACGAACTCAACGAGAAGCTGGCGGACAAGCTCTTCTGCAATCTCTCGATCTTCCAGTCCATGCCGGATGTATGGGCCATCGACCAGGTCTTCCCGATCCTGCCGCTGGCCGGGCTGGACCGGCGCCCCGAGAGTCGCGCCGTGCTGCAGGATCTGACCTGCGATTCGGACGGCTGCATTCGCCACTATGTGGATGGCGAGGGTGTGGAGAGCACACTGCCGTTGCCGCCCTATCGACCGGGCGAGCCCTATCGACTGGGCATCTTCCTGGTTGGCGCCTATCAGGAGATCCTGGGCGATATGCACAATCTTTTCGGCGACACCGATTCAGTGAACCTGGAACTCAGCGCCGATGGCTACCGGCTGAGCGAACCGGCCCGCGGTGACACGGTCGCCTCGGTGTTGCGCTATGTACATTTCGAGCGTGATGCCTTGCTGGACGGCTACCGGCGACGGGTGCAGGCGGCCGAATTGACAGCCGAGGAGCAGGAGGCGTTTTTCGCAGAACTGGAGGCGGGCCTGGACGCCTACACCTACCTGGCAACGCCCTAAACACGTCCCTGAAATCCGAGGGAAACGCTGCCAGGGGCCAAAACCGGTCTCCAACGCAGGCGTGCGAATAAATCAGCGTTTCCCTGAGTCACAAGCAATACGGAGTTGGCAATGAAAACGGGAGTGATCGGTCTCGGTGCCATGGGCACCGGCATGGTGCGCAATCTGGCCGCCAACGGCCTGCTCACCGCGGTCTGGAACCGGACCGGGGCGCGAGCTGAGGCACTGGCCGCAGAACTCGGCGTCACGCCGGCCGCCGACCCTGCCGACCTTGCCCGCCGCTGCGAGGTAATCCTGACCTGTGTGTCCCGGGATGCCGATGTACTGGAGGTGATCCAGTCGCTGCAACCGGGGCTTTCCGCGGGCAAGGCCGTTGTCGATTGCTCCACCATTGCCGTCGACAGCGCGCGACAGGCGGCGGCAATGGTTGGCGGTGCCGGTGCACGGTTCCTGGATGCGCCGGTTTCCGGCGGCCGGGAGGGGGCCGAGGCCGGTCAACTGGTGTTCATGGTGGGCGGCGAGGCGGCGGTGGTCGAGGAACTGATGCCGGTGTTCCGGGCCATGGGCAAGCAGACCACGCACATGGGGCCGGCGGGTAGCGGCCAGGCGACCAAGGCGGTGAACCAGATCATGGCCGCCGGGATCAACCAGGCGGTGACCGAGGCGCTGGCCTTCGGTCAGGCCTCGGGCCTGGATATGGCCAAGGTCATTGAGGTGGTCGGCGGCGGCGCGGCCGGCAACTGGTTCCTGCAAAAACGCGGCGCAAGCATGGTCGACGGCGTATTCGAACCGGGGTTCAAGCTGGCCCTGCATCACAAGGACCTGTCCATCTGCAAGCGCATGGCCGCCGACCTGGGCGTTGCGCTGCCGGTCATCGAAATGACCCTGAAGCACTACGAACGGTTGCTGGAGGCAGGCTTCGGCGAGGAGGACATCTCGGCGCTGTTCCGGGCCAAGCGCGCGCTGTTCGAGAATGGAAATATTAAATCGCTCTGACGGATGGCAGAGCGCGTTTTAGGTGTAACGTTTAACGTTTTAAGCAACGTAAAACCTTAAACATTAAACGTAAAACGCGTACCCGCGGTTCAACCGCGGGTACGCAACAAAATACTACTGACGTTTTCCTCTTCCAGGCGGGCGCGGACGCGGTCGGCGCGGTCGCGGTCGGTGATCGGGCCGACGCGCACGCGATGCCAGGTTTCGCCGCCCTCGATCTGCACGCTCTGGATTTCGGCCTCGACCCCCATCAGCGCCATCCGGGCGCGCAGCCGGTCCGCGTCTTCCTGGTTTCGGAACGAGCCGGCCTGGATCAGGTACTGGATGACGTCCTCGGCTTCCGGTTGGGCCTCGGCCGTTTCGCGTTCCTCGCTGGGTGGATCGTCGTCCGTCTCCGCCGTCGGTGGTTCGGGAACCGGTTGCTCTTCCAGGCCGAGACTTGTCTCTTCCTCTTCGTCGGGCCGTCGCCGCAATTCCACCGGTTCGTCCGGCACCACGACCTCCGATTCCGAAAGCAGCTTGTAGAACTCGAACCGGGGGCGGTCGTCATCATCGCGGCTGGTGGCCACGTCGTCGGCCTGGGTGACCGGCTCGCTGTCCGCGAGCTGCTCAGGATCCTCGCCGACATGGTAGTTGTGCACCATCCAGGCGATCACCAGCCCGGGAACGAACCCCAGCAGCATGTAGAACCAGGCGGGTGCGCTGCCGCGACTGCGTGACTTGCGGCGGGGCTGCGCACCGCGTTTCGCCGGTTTTCTTCGTTTGCTTGCCGCCATTCACATTGCCTCGGGGGCACTGACGCCGAGTACGCCGAGGCCGTTTCGCAGCACCCGTTGCGCAGATGCCACCAGGCAAAGCCGGGCGTCACGCAGTGCCGCGTCGTCGACGATGAACTGATGCGCGTTGTAATAGGTATGCACGGCGTTGGCGAGTTCACGCAGGTAGTGGGCCAGTTGGTGCGGTTCACGAGCCAGCGCGGCCGTGCGAATCAGTTCCGGATACTGGCCGACCGCGGTCACCAGGGCCTGCTCGCGTTCATTGTCCAGTCGCTCGAGGTTGGCGAGGCCCTGCGCCTCGTCGTGCTGCAGGCCCTTTTCCGAGAGTTGCCGGAACACGCTGCAGATCCGGGCATGGGCGTATTGCACGTAGTAAACGGGATTCTCCGCCGAGCGCGACTTCGCCAGCTCCAGGTCGAAATCCAGGTGTTGCTCGGGCTTGCGCATGACGTAGAAGAACCGGGCCGCGTCCGTACCTACTTCATCACGCAGCTCACGCAGTGTCACGAACTGGCCGGAGCGGGTCGACATCTGCATGCGCTCGCTGCCGCGATACAGGATCGCGAACTGGACCAGCCGAACGTCCAGCCTGCCGGCATCAGCGCCGCTCGCAGTCAATGCGGCCTTGACCCTGGGCACGTAGCCGTGGTGATCAGCGCCCCAGATGTCGATGATCTGGTCGAAACCCCGGTCCAGTTTGTTCAGATGGTAGGCGATGTCCGAGGCAAAGTAGGTGATAGCGCCGTTGTCGCGCCGGACAACGCGGTCCTTCTCGTCGCCATAGGTGCTGGAACGGAACCAGATTGCGCCGTCCTGCTCGTATAGTTCGCCCCGATCCTGTAGCCGCTGCAGCCCCTGGTCGACGGCGCCGTTGCTGGTCAGCGAACGCTCGGAAAACCATTCGTCATAGGTGACGCCGAAGCCGGCCAGATCGTCGCGGATGTCGTCCAGCACCGTGTCCAGCGCGCGGTCGAAGACCTGTCGATAGGCCTCCTCGCCCAGCAGGCCGCGACAGCGGTCAACCAGTGCATCGATGTGCGTTTCCTTGTCGCCACCGTCGGCGGCATCGGCCGGCAAATCGGCCATTACAGTGGCTGCGGGGTGCCGCAGGCGGTCCCCGTCGCTGGCAGCGAGCGCGGTTGCGATCCCGCGCACGTAATCGCCGCGATAGCCATTGTCCGGAAAGCGAATCGATTCACCACGGGCTTCCAGGTACCGCAACCAGACGCTGGTGGCCAGGATGTCCATTTGCCGACCGGCATCGTTTACATAGTATTCGCGGTGCACCCTATGCCCGGCGGCGGCGAGCAGATTGCACAGCGCCCCACCGAAGGCCGCGCCACGACCGTGGCCGACATGCAACGGGCCGGTGGGATTGGCGGAGACGAATTCCACCAGCATCCGTTGGCCACTGCCCGGTTCGGCATGGCCGTAATGTTCGGCCTGGTCCAGCGCGTCACGCACCGGTTGGAACGCGGCATCCCTGCTGAGGAAGAAATTGATGAACCCCGGGCCGGCAATCTCGACGCGGTCCACCGCCGTACTCTCCGGCAGCGCGGCAACCAGCGCTTCGGCAATCTCCCGGGGCTTGCGCCGCGCGGGTTTCGCCAGCATCAGCGCTGTATTGGCGGCGAAGTCGCCGTGGGCCTTGTCCTTGGTCCGATCCACCTGGATCGCGACCTGCGTGTCTTCAGGCAATAGGCCATCGCGGGTCAGTTGCTGGACTGCACCGTGCAGCAGGTCGTGAATCTGATTTTTCATGAATGTGGCGGGATCGGTAGCGGATGTGGACCGGTATTATCCGTTGTGAACAGGCGGATTCAAGGGGCGGCCGCCTAGGGAAACACTGATTTATTCGCACGCCTGCGTTGGAGTCCGCATTTTTTCCGAGGCAAGGCGCGCTGCGCAGCGCCGCAGTGATTCTGCGGTCAAGCAGCGCAACGCAGCCTTCGGGAAAAATGCGGCCCAACCCGAAGGGCCCGGCCGGTTTTGGCCCCTGGCGGCGTTGCGTCCCCGGCCCGGTAGCGACGGCTACCGAACCGGCACCGCGCCTTGCCAGATGACCAAAACCGGTCTCGGGCGCAGACGCGGGAATAAATCAGTGTTTCCCTAGCCCCATCCAATGAGCGTCGGGTGCTCGCGAGGATGGTTCAGAGCATGTCCTGCGGATCCACGTCCAGCGACCAGCGGACCTTGCGTGCCAGCGGCAGATCGGCGAGCCCTGGTCGCAGTCTGAACAGGAAGCGTTGCATGGTCGGGCGGTCGCCACATTGCACCAGCAATTGGGCCCGGAAGCGGCCGGCCCGCCGTTCCATCGGCGCCGGCACCGGCCCGAGCAGTGACAGACCGGGACCCGCGAGTCCAACGCCAAGGCCCCGGGCCTGCTCGAGAAAGGCGCGCGGTGGCCCGGCTGTTGGTGCTTCGGCCCGCAGCAGGGCCAGATGGCCGCAGGGTGGCAGACCCATCAACTGCCGTTCCTTCAGCGCATCGTCGGCAAAGGCGCGATAACCGTCGCGTAGCAGACGCACCAGCAAGGGGTGTTCCGGGTGATGCGTTTGCAGCAGGACCTCGCCGGCGCGTTCCGCGCGTCCGGCGCGGCCGGACACCTGAACGATGAGCTGTGCCATGCGTTCGGTGGCGCGAAAGTCGGCACCGAACAGGCCCTGATCGCAATCGAGGATGCCGACCAGGCTGACATCCGGCAGGTCATGGCCCTTGGCCAGCATCTGGGTGCCAAGCAGGATGCGGGAGCGGCCGCTGTGCGCGTCGTCCAATAGCGCCTCCATCGCGCCCTGGCGGCGCGTGGTGTCGCGATCTATCCGGCTGACTGCATGTTCCGGAAACAGGGTCTGCAACATGGACTCCAGCTGCTCGGTGCCCTGACCGACTGATTGCAGCGTGGTGCTGCCACAGTCCCCGCAACGGGTGTCCACCGGCCGCTCATAGCCGCAGTGATGGCAGCGCAGGCGGCTGGCCGCGCGGTGGTACGTCAGCCGCGCATCACAACGGCTGCATTCGGCGATACCGCCGCAGTCGTGGCAGAGCAGCACCGGCGCGTAGCCACGCCGGTTGAGGAACAGCAGCACCTGGCCGTCGTCGTTCAGGTGCCGGTGCATCTGGCGGATCAGTTCCGGCGATAGCCCGGCCTGCAGAGGCTGGCCGCGCAGATCCAGCAGATGGACTGCAGGCGGTTTGGCCGTTCCGGCACGGCGGTTCAGCTGCAAATGCCGATAACGTCTCTGCTGCGCGTTGTGCCGGCTTTCCAGTGACGGCGTGGCAGAACCGAGCACCAGCGGAACACCAAGCTGGTGCGCGCGGACCACCGCCAGATCCCGGGCGTGATAACGGAAGCCGTCCTGTTGCTTGAACGACAGATCATGCTCCTCGTCGACGATCAGCAGGCCGGGCCGCGCCAGCGGCGTGAACAGTGCCGAACGGGTGCCAATGACCACGTCCGCGGTACCGTCCCGGGCGGCCAGCCAGGCCCTTGCGCGATCACCGTCGGAAAGACCGGAGTGCATCACCGCCAGGCGGGTACCCAGCCGCTGACGGAAGCGCTGCACCAGTTGCGGTGTCAGACCGATCTCCGGCACCAGCACCAGGGCCTGGCGGCCAGCGCGCAGCGTTGCCTGCAGCGCTGCCAGGTAAACCTCGGTCTTGCCACTGCCGGTGATGCCGTCAAGCAGGAAAACCGCGTGTTTATCCAGTGCGGCGCAGATTGCCGTGACTGCCGCATGCTGCTCATCGTTCAGCTCAGGCGCCTCGGTGGGGTATGTCGCGGCCTCGAACTCGCTTATCGGCTCAAGCAGCGCCTTGTCCACCAGATGTCGAATGGCGCCACGCCAGTCGCCATCAAGATCCTGCAAGTCCCCGATAGTCGCCGCGCCGCCGCAGGCAGTCACGCGGGCCAGCACCTGGGCCTGACGCGGCGACCGTTGCACCTGCCGTGCACATTGTTCTTCCGGAATATCGTCGTTGATGCGCCAGGCACTGACTGATGGCGCCGACGGCCACTGGCCGCGCCGCAGGCTGGTGGGAAGGCAGCCGGCCAGGACCTCGCCGATCGGGTGGTGATAATAGCGGGCGGCCCACTGCGCCAGGCCCAGCGTGGGCGCGTCCAGCAATGGTCTCTGGTCGAGGATCTCAATCGCCGGCCGCAACCGCTTTCGCGGATGATCGCTTGATTCGGATAATCCAGTGATGACGCCGACCTCGCGACGCGACCCCAGGGGTACGCGAACGCGGGCACCGGCCAACGGGCCGGGGCCATCGCCTGATGGCGGCAGATAGTCCAGCGGGCCGCTAAAGGGGCCGGGGACGGCGACCTGTAGAATGGATGAAGGTTTGCTCACGCCGTGCAGCCTAACCGATTGTGTTTGTGGACTGGATGTCGGCCATCGGCCTCGTCGCGCGCATGCCTGTGGATAAGTCTGTGGAAGAAATTCAGCCCCGATGCCCGCAACGGCATCCTGTCAGGCATGGATCTCCGGTTTGACCGTGCGTGTCGAAAAAAGGTTATTAAAACAACAGTTTCGGGTTCGTTTCTGCGTATTGATTAGGTTCGCGTCGCCACGCAAGGTTGCGTACCCGAACCGGCTGTGTGAATAACCCAACATGCGGACTTGCGAAACGGTAATGGCAGACGACGGTATTTGGCAGGAAATGGTCGACCTGTATCAGCAGCCTGGCATGGCCGAACATTGTCTGCTCTGCCAGGACCGGCTGGGTCTGAGTGTGACCGCAATGCTGAGTCTGATCCTGCTGGCCGTCGATGGCCGTGGCGCCATCCGGCCGTCCGCGGCGGCGGAAATTGCGGCTGAATCCGGGCGCTGGCAGGTGGACGTTCTACGTCCGCTGCGACAGGCACGCGATGCCCTGAAGGCGCGACTGCGGACTGATCCGGTGCCGGGTCTGGCCGAACTGCGGACAGGCCTGCTGGCGCGGGAACTGGATGCCGAGCGCATCGAGCAACGCCTGGTGCTCGCCCTTGCGGACAGACCGGGAGCGCGGGTGCCTGCCTCCGACCCACTGGCGGATGCCAGTTCGGCCCTGGCGCGTTACCTCCTCGCCCTGCCATGTTCACCGGATATCGAGAGCCGGCAACGTCTCTGCGCGATCCTGAGTGCGGCGCTGCCGGACTACGATGGCCTGGATATCATCCGCAGTTTCGACCTGGCCCTACGTGTGGGCTGAGCACTCGCACCAGCGCACCTGCGTCAGGGGTTCCCTGGCGGTTGGGTGGTTGGCGAAAAAAACGCCCGACGGATTGCCGTCGGGCGTCGTATGTCGCGGGAACGAGCAGGCGTCTAGAGTTCCTTGACCGCAGCCACCATCTTGTTCGCCACCTGGGCGCCGTCGCCGAACACCATGCGCGTGTTCTCGCCGTAGAACAGGGCATTCTCGACGCCGGAGAAGCCGGTGCCGCGACCGCGCTTGATCACCAGCACGTTTTCCGCATCCTCCACGTCCAGGATCGGCATGCCGTAGATCGGGCTGCTTTCGTCCTTCTTGGCGGCCGGGTTGACCACATCGTTGGCGCCGATGACCAGCGCCACATCGGTCATCTTGAACTCCTCGTTCACCTCTTCCATGTCGAAGATCATGTCGTAGGGAACACCAGCCTCGGCCAGCAGCACGTTCATGTGACCCGGCATGCGGCCGGCCACCGGATGGATGGCGAATTTCACCTCCACGTCACGGGCCTGCAGCAACTGCACCAGTTCCCAGATTTTGTGCTGGGCCTGAGCCACTGCCATGCCGTAACCCGGCACGATGATGACCCGCTCGGCATAGGCCATCATGTAGGCCGCGTCCTCGGCGCCGACGTCCTTCATCTCGCCTTCCGGACCGTCGCCATCTGCCGCACCGGTGGTGCCAAAGCCGCTGAACAGCACATTGCTAATCGGGCGGTTCATTGCCTTGGCCATCAGGTGCGTCAGCAGCATGCCGGCGGCACCGACCACGGTACCGGCAATTATCAGCGCCGGGTTGGCCAGCACATAGCCCTTGAAGCCGACAGCAAGGCCGGTCAGGGCGTTGAACAGCGAGATCACCACTGGCATGTCGGCACCGCCGATCGGAACCGTCATGCAGACACCGAATGTCAGTGCCAGCAGGAAGAACAGCGCAATCGGGAACACGCCGCCGGTGAACAGCACCCAGATGCCGGTCAGCACCAGCGCTGCGAACAGCACGATGTTGACGATCTGTTGGGCCGGCACCAGGGAATTACGGTTGAAACGGCCGTCCAGCTTGGCCCAGGCGATGAGCGAGCCGGAGAAGGCCACGGTGCCGATCATGCCGCCGAGCACGGCAAGCACGGCCACATCGCTGCCCATCTGCTGCTGCACCGACTGCAGCCCGCTGTCGACCAGGTCGCGTTGTGCCGCCAGCAGATAGACCGCGGCAATGGCGCCTGCCGAGCCGCCGCCCATGCCGTTGTACAGGGCCACCATCTGAGGCATGTCGGTCATGGCGACCTTCTTGCCGGAACTCCAGGCAATGCCGCCACCGATGGCGAGCGCCAGGATGATCAGCACATAGTTGCTGACCCCGGTGATGCCCGGATAGAAGAACGTGACTGCGGTGGCCACGATCATGCCGACCCCGGCCCAGAGCACACCGGTGCGCGCCGTCTTCGGCGAGCTCATGCCCTTGAGGCCGACGATGAACAGGACCGCGGCGACGAAATAACTCAGTTGAATGATTGTCTGCATGCCCGGCCCCCCTTATTTGGCTTCCGACTTGCTGCTCTTGAACATCTCGAGCATGCGTTCGGTGACCACATAGCCACCCACCGCATTGCCCGCGCCCAGCAGCACGGCAATGAAGCCGATCAGCTGTTCCAGCGGTGTGTCGGCATGACCCAACGCGATCATCGCGCCGATCACGACAATGCCGTGGATGAAGTTGGAGCCGGACATCAGCGGTGTGTGCAGAATCACCGGTACCCGGGAGATGACCTCATAGCCGGCCACCGCGGCCAGCATGAAGATATAGAGCGCCGTGAATCCCTCAATCATTTCTTGTCTCCTTCCAGGCGTTCACGCGTGGGGCCGTGCTTGACCTCGCCATCATGGGTCAGGCAGCTGTCGGCCTGGACCTGGTCCTCCCAGTCCAGCGCCAGTTCGCCGTCCTTCACGATCAGCGTCAGCAGGTTGTAGAGATTGCGGGCGTACATTTCGCTGGCATGCTGACACAGGGCGCTGGGTACGTTCTTCGGCCCGTGGATGATCACGCCGTTGTGATCCACGTCCTTACCCGCCTTGGTCAACTCGCAGTTGCCGCCGGTTTCGGCAGCCAGATCGACAATCACTGCGCCGCGCTTCATGCGCTCGACGGTCGCCTTGTCGATGATCTTCGGTGCCTCGCGGCCCGGGATCGCGGCGGTGGTGATGACCGCATCCGCCTTGGCGATGTGGTTGGCCAGCACCTCGGCCTGCTGCTTCCGCTCGTCCTCGGTCAGTTCGCGGGCGTAGCCACCCTCGCCCTCGGCCTTGACGCCGGTATCGATGAACTTGCCACCCAGCGATTGCACCTGCTCCCTGGTGGCGCTGCGCACGTCGTAGGCCTCGACGATGGCGCCCAGGCGCTTGGCTGTGGCGATGGCCTGCAGCCCGGCGACCCCGGCGCCAACCACGACCACCCGGGACGGCTTGATGGTGCCGGCTGCGGTGGTCAACATCGGGAATAGCCGCGGGCTCAGATTGGCTGCCAGCAGCACCGCCTTGTAGCCCGAGATCGAGGCCTGCGAGGAGAGTGCATCAATGGCCTGGGCGCGCGATATGCGAGGAACCAGTTCCATCGAGAAGGCGGTGATCCGGTTCTTCTGCAACGCCTTGATCCGGGTGTCGCCCTCATGGGGTGCAAGAAAGCCCATCAGCACGGCCCCTTCCGGCAACTTGCCTGCCTCCTCCACGGTCGGTGGCCGAACCTTCAGGATCACATCCGCTTTCTTGAACAGTTGGTCGCTCGACTTGACGATCTTCACGCCTTCGTAATCGGCGTCGTCGAAGCCGCTTTCCACACCGGCACCGCTTTCCAGAACCAGCTGTACATCGAGTTTTTCATACTGCTTGAGCAGGCTGGGGACCAGCGCGACACGGCGCTCGCCCTGCATGCTTTCCTTGGGTACGGCGACTGTGATCGGCATCGGCAGTCCTCCGGAGTTGTTGTTGGCACGCACCGCCTCAGTGTAGGGCGGAGCGAGGTGAATGTCGTCCCGGTGGCCAAGACGGACAATATCCGGCGAGCGTGGCAGAAAAAACGTATGCTGCACCGCGGCACGGCACTTAGAATAAAAGCGGCGGTCGAATTTTCAAAGCCGGTGCCCATGCGCCGGTTCCGGCAGCGCTCCTGCTGCAGCGGTCATCACATTGAAAAAATTGCGTTTTATAAAGGGTTCTGGAATAAAAGGGTTTAGAAATCAACACGGGGTAACGCAACGAGGCGATGGGGAAATAACGGAGTCGGTATCTGACAGGACGTCGGAGGATGCGGGCTCCCCCGGACAGGGCGCAGGCGCCAGGTGGCGATGCGCTGCGAGACAGGAGAGCCAGGCGTGATTCTTACCAGCAACCAGATCTTGCGAACGGACATTTCCGGCATGCCGCTGGAATGGATCAACTGCGAGGAGGCAGTCCGTCTCTATCATCTGGGCCAGGTTGTTTACACCTGCGGAACGTTGCTCTATCGCATGCGTGGTGGCTATTCCGCTCGGACCGGTCTCCGCAGTATCGTTGACCTCAATTCGATCATCGCCACCGAGGGCGCAATGCAGGCCCGCTTGAAGGGCCATGCCGGCTACACGCCGCCGCTGGACAACAAGGCGTTGTTCCGCCGCGATGACCACATCTGCCTCTATTGCGGTGAACGCTTCGGCAACAGCCAGTTGTCGCGGGATCACGTGACGCCGATCTCCCAGCGTGGTCAGGACACCTGGAACAACGTGGTGACTTCCTGCAAGCGGTGTAACAACGACAAGGCCGGACGCACCCCTGAACAGGCCGGTATGGCACTGCTGGCGGTGCCGTTCACGCCGACCCACGCCGAGTACGTGTATCTGAAGGGCCGTCGTATCCTGGCCGACCAGATGGAATTTCTGCGCGCCCATTTCCCGCGCAGCAGTCGCCTGCGGGATCGCTTCGTGGTCGAGGCGGCCGAGCCTTACGCTTGACCACGCACCATTGCGAGGCGTACTTTGAGAACATGATTATGTCCGTGTTTTTGAACGAGCTTCTGCGACTGACTCACCCGGCTTCCTGAGGGAGGTCGGGCCGCCATTTCGTTCGCACTCGTTTTCTTTTCCGAACACGGATCTGCCCCAGATGAAACACCTGAACCTGACTGTTTTCGCTGTGACCCGGGCCCTTGACCCGAGGTACAGCGTGGCCGGACGCCGTGCGGCGCTCCCCGGTTGCGCAATTCGCGTCGACGGGAACCTGCAGCAGGGAGGACCCGCGACATGTTGAAGCAGCCGCATACCAAGTACCGGGCCTTTCCGCCCATCGATCTGCCGGATCGCCGCTGGCCCGGCGTGCGTATCGAGAAGCCGCCGATCTGGTGCTCGGTCGATCTGCGGGACGGCAACCAGGCCCTGATCGAGCCGATGACCGGCGAGCGCAAGCGCCGCATGTTCCGGGCCCTTGTGGAGATGGGCTTTACCCAGATCGAGGTCGGCTTCCCGGCTGCCTCGCAGACTGATTTCGATTTCTGCCGCGAATTGATCGAACAGGACATGATTCCGCAGGGTGTCAGCATCCAGGTGCTCACCCAGGCGCGTCCGGAATTGATCAGGCGTACCTTCGAGGCAGTGCGTGGTGCCCCATCGGTGATCATGCACCTGTACAACTCGACATCGACGGTGCAGCGGCGGGTCGTGTTCCGCATGGACGAGCCCGGGATCGTCGACATCGCGGTGCGCGGTGCGGAGTTGGTCCGGAAACTGGCGCAGGCGCAGCCGCAGACGCAGTGGCAGTTCGAATATTCGCCGGAGAGTTTCACCGGCACGGAACTGGATTTCGCGGTCGAGATTGTCGACGCGGTGAACGCGGTCTGGGAACCCACGCCTGACCAGCGTTCGATCATCAACCTGCCGGCCACCGTGGAGATGGCCACGCCGAATGTCTATGCCGACCAGATCGAGTGGTTTGGTCGGCATGTTGCCGGGCGAGACGGCATCATCCTGTCAGTGCACCCGCACAACGATCGGGGCACGGCGGTGGCGGCCGCGGAACTTGCCCAGATGGCGGGTGCGGACCGGGTCGAGGGAACCTTGTTCGGTAACGGCGAGCGCACCGGCAACGTGGATATCGTCACCCTGGGGATGAATCTCTACACCCAGGGCATCGATCCGGGACTGGATTTCTCGGATATCAACAAGGTGGTGCAACTGGCCGAGTATTGTAACCAGTTGCCGGTGCACCCGCGGCATCCCTACGCCGGCGAGTTGGTGTTCACCGCGTTTTCCGGCTCGCATCAGGACGCGATCAAGAAGGGTTTTGCGGCTCAGGAAACGCAGGACATCTGGGAAGTGCCGTACCTGCCCATTGACCCCAAGGACGTGGGGCGCGACTACGAGGCCGTAATCCGGATCAACAGCCAGTCCGGCAAGGGCGGCATCGCCTATCTGATGGAGCGGGACTACGGCATGGTCATGCCGAGGCGGCTGCAGATCGAGTTCAGCCAGGTGGTTCAGAAGGTCACCGACCGTACGGGTCGCGAGCTCACCGCTGCCGAAATCTGGGATGCGTTCCGCGCCGAATACATCGAAGTCACCAGCCCGCTGTCCCTGGTCAACTACAGTGAGAGTTCCGAGGCCGAGGGTCAGGATACGCTGACTGCGACATTGCGAGACGGCGAGCACGAGCATCACGTTGCCGGGCAGGGCACCGGGCCGATCGACGCCTTCATGCAGGCCTTGCGCACGCACACGGGCTGCGAGTTGCACGTCACCGACTACAACGAGCATGCGGTTAACGCCGGTGACAGCGCCGAAGCGGTCGCCTATGTTCAGGTGCGCGGACCGGACGGTACGTCGCTTTACGGGGTGGGGCGGCACGCCAATATCGTCACTGCCTCGCTGCGGGCCGTACTCAGCGCCGTGAACCGGCTGACCGGCCGCAGTGTGCTGGAGGATGCCGCTGATACCGGGCTGCAGGCGGCACGCGAGGAAACCGCTTGAGGCTGATCAGTCGTGGCTTAATTCCCCCATGCCGCCGCTTTTCCTGATCGACGCCAGCATCTATATCTTCCGCGCCTGGTTTTCGGTGGATGACAGTCTGCGGGACGAGGCAGGTCGGCCGGCCAATGCCGTTTACGGCTATGGGCGCTTCCTGCTCGACCTGCTTGACGGCTCGCGGCCGTCCCACGCCCTGGCCGCTTTCGACGAGAGTCTGAGCACCTGTTTTCGCAATGACTTCTACCCGGCCTACAAGGCCAACCGGCTCGAGGCGCCGGCAGACCTGAAACGCCAGATTAAGATCTGTCAGGAACTGACGCGCGCGCTCGGCCTGCCGGCCTTGCGCAGCGAGCGTTACGAGGCGGATGACCTGATCGGCAGCGCGGCCTGGCATTTTCGCCGACACGGCTTCGCCATGCGGTTTCTCACTTCGGACAAGGATTACGCGCAGCTGCTGGAGCCGGGTGATCGGCTCTGGGACGCCGGCGGCCGGCGTAATCTGGACTGCGATGGCGTTCTCCGGGAGATTGGCGTGCGTCCGGACCAGGTCGCCGACCTGCTGGCGCTGGCCGGTGATAGCGTGGACAACATCCCCGGAGTGCCGGGCATCGGCCCGCGCACGGCAACCGTGCTGTTGCGGGAGCTGGGCAGCCTGGACGGGATCTATGCCCGACTGGATCAGGTGCCGGGCCTGCCGATGCGCGGTGCGGCCCGCGCTGCCCGGCTGCTCGAGGCGCATCGGGATCAGGCCTATCTGTCGCGGCGCCTGGCGACGATTCACTGCCAGGTGCCGGTGGACTGGTCGCAGCAGCGGTCGATAGAACTTGCGCCGCCCGCGCCCGAGAGGATCGACGCGCTTTGCCTGCCGACCGCCTTGCGGCGACGGGCCCTGGCCTGGGTGCAACGGGTCGCGCGGCAGCCAGTAGAGGAGACGGCAGGCCATGTGGTCTGAGATCGAACAGCGGATCGGCGAGGCACTGGGCAGGGATTTCCGCGCAGCTCGTCCGACACCGGTTTCCGGGGGCAGCATCAATGCGGCCTGGCGACTCGAATCCGGCGATGACGCGGTCTTTGTGAAAACCAATCGGTCCGATGCCCTGGACATGTTCGAGGCCGAAGCCGAAGGCCTGACCGCGATGGCCGACGCCAACGGTATCCGGGTGCCGCAGGTGATCACGCACGGCCTGGCCGATGGCAAGAGCTATATCGCGCTGGAGTGGATCGATCTGCGCGGCCGCGGTGACTGGGCTGGCCTCGGGGAGCGTCTGGCGCAAATGCACCGGCAGACGGCCGACACCCACGGCTGGCATCGAGACAACACCATCGGTTCGACGCCCCAGCCCAACCGCCAGGACGCGGATTGGTGCCGCTTCTTTGCGGACCAGCGGTTGGGCTTCCAGCTCGATCTGGCGGCAGGCGGCGGGGGCAACCGCCAGCTAATCGACGCAGGCCGTCGACTGCAGGAACAACTGCCCGCCCTGTTCAATGGCTACCGGCCGGTTCCCTCGTTGCTGCATGGCGATCTCTGGTCCGGCAATGTGGCCTTCGACCCCGCCGGCAACGGCGTACTCTTCGATCCGGCCACCCACTACGGTGACCGTGAGTGCGATCTGGCCATGAGCGAACTGTTCGGCCGCTTTCCCGATCCGTTCTACCAGGCCTACGCAAGTGCCTGGCCCGTCGACCCCGGCTATCCGGTCCGTCGCGACCTGTACCAGCTCTACCATGTGCTGAACCACGGCAATCTGTTTGGCGGGGGGTATTTCCGGCAGGCGGAGGGGATGGTCGGGAGATTATTGGCGGAGATTTGATGAGGAGTGTTCAGGTTTCAGTGTTCAGTGTTCAGTGTTCAGTTTTCAGATAGGGCCAACCCCCCGTCTGAAAACTGAAGTCTGAACACTGAAAACTCGCGGCCAAAAGGCCGCGTTACCAATCCTCCAACTCATCAAACGGATCCACTTCCGGCGGGCTGCCTTCGAAGATCACGTTGTTGCGGTGGCTGCGGTAGGCGCCGCGGGTGAACACGTATTCATCCAGGGCGGCTTCGCTGCGGAAGCGGGCTGCGGTGTCCAGGCGGGCGCGTGTGTTAACCGCCTCCAGTACGTAGAACGGCAGCACCACGGTCCAGCCGCCCAGATAGGTGATGACATTGGTGGCCGTGCTCACCGGAATGTCGTGCACGTCTCGGGTGTTGCTCGGCCCCAGCGCGGGAATCTCCAGGTGTGCGCCCTCGGAGACGCCCCAGCCGGCCAGGGTCTTGCCGAAATCCTCCTGGTTGCGCTCCAGGCCAACATGCTGGGCGACGTCGAACAGACCGAGTACGCCTACCGTGGAGTTGATCAGGAAGCGTCCCGAGTCACGGCCGCTCTGCCCCCACTTGCCCTGGAACATCCCGTTGACGATTGTTCCCGGATAGCGGGCGTTGCGGAAAAAGTTGGTTACCCCGTCGCGCATGAATTCGGGTGTTACCCGCACATAACCCCTTGCCAGCGGTGCGGCCACGAACCGGTCGAGACGCTGGTTGAAGCTGTAGATGCTGCGGTTCATCGGCTCCAGCGGGTCGTACACCTCTTCCTTGGGCGTTGGCGGCGTGCTGGCGCAGGCGGTGATCATCGTCATGGCAACGATCACGAGTAACAGACGGAGCGCAGTCGGGGCGCGACCGATAGAGTTCATGCGTGATTCTCCCCGGCTCGCAAGCGGCCGATTTCTTGTTCTTTGACCTGAGGCAGGCCTCGGCTACCGATCTGGAAGGCCAGTTGCAACAGCCTATCGCTGCTGGCGGACAGATTGCACGTTGCCACGATCAGACGCACCCGCCGGCGCGAGATCTTGACCTGCTCGCCGGTGGTAAAGCCGGTGTTTGCAGCAATATTGCGCAAGGTGTAGAGCGCCATGCCGATGGCCCAGCTGCAGAATCGTCGGATACCAGTCTCCTCCGCTGGAATCCGCAAGGTGTAATCCCGGGCACATTGCAGGTGCCGGTAGGCAACCGCAACCAGGAAGCGGATGCCGTCACGGTACGATTCCAGCGTGTGCCAGCGCTCCGCTGTTTCCAGATCCAGGCTGTGCGCCCGGAACACGTCACGGGGCAACCAGCAGATGCCGCGACGGCGGTCATCCCAGACATCCTTCAGGATGTTAGTCATTTGCAGACCCTGGCCGAAGGCAACGGCCAGGTCCCGCAATTCCCGACGCTGTGGCGCCAGCCGTGGATTTGCGTCGACGAACAGCTCGGTCAGCATTTCACCGACACAGCCGGCCACCACGTAGCAGTAATCCCGCAACAGGGCCCGATCGGCGAGGCCGTTGGGATTCTTTTCGTGTTCGAACCGGGCCATCCCGTGGCACATGGTCCGCAGGCAGGTTCGCAGCGCATCTTGCTGCGGCTGCGGCAGCTCGCGATGGGCGGTCAGCACGCCCCTGGTTTCGCCGATCAGCTCCCGCTCCAGCGGATCCCGGATCATGCCGGTTTCAAGCAGGGCGTTGGCGAAGGCGTCCGCGGTCCTATCATCGTCCAGCGCCGTCAGCAGGCGCCCGTAATGGAGTTCCTTTTGATCGGGCGCCATTTCAGTGCTGTCTTCGACGGTGTCGGCGATCCGGCAAAGCAGATACGCATTGGTGATGGCGGGCCGCAGCTCCTCGGGAAGCTGGGGAATGGTCAGCGCGAAGGTGCGCGAGACACCGGGCAGCAGCCGGTCCTGCAGGGCGAGCGACTCCGGCGTCATGCGGGTAGCTCGCCGTCCAGCGCGTAATCGAAGGGGTCGGCGAACAGGTGTTCCGGGTCCAGGCCGTGGTCCATGAAATCCCGGCGGGCCGCCGCGATCATGCCGGGCGGACCGGCCATGTAAACATCGTAGTCGGCCAGCGACGGGTAATCCGCCAGCAGCATATTGTGCACCAGTCCGATCCGGCCGTCCCAGTTGTCGTCCGGTGTCGGTTCAGACAAGCAGGGCGTGTAGCTGAAGTTCGGGTGCTCGGCCTGCCAGCGGCCCGGAAGATCCGGCAGATACAGATCCTGGCGGGTCCGCGCGCCCCAGTAGAGGTGCAGTGGGCGCGAAAGGTTTGCCGCGAAGGCATGTTCGAGAATGCCCTTGATCGGTGCGAAGCCGGTGCCGCCGGCGACGAACAATGCCGGTCGGTCGGAATCCTCGCGCAGGAAAAAGCGGCCGAACGGTCCTTCCAGCCGCAACAGCGCTTTTTCCTGCATTTCCCCGAAGACATGGCCGCTGAAGGCGCCCTCGCCGACATTGCGTACATGGAGTTCCAGTAGCGCGTCGTCGTGTGGCGCGTTGGCCAGCGAGTAACTGCGGCGGCGGCCGTCCCGCAGCAGGATGTCCACATATTGTCCGGCGAGGAACTGCAGCCGGTCCTGATCCGGCAGCTTCAGCAACAGACGCATCACGTCGTGATTGAGCTGGGTCATGTCTGCCACACGGCAGGGGAGCTTGCGCGGCGTGATGTCCACGGTATCCCGCACTTCGCGGACTTCGATCACCAGATCACTGGCGGGCTCGGCCAGGCAGAAAAGCGCCTGGCCGACGGCATCCTCCTTTTCGTCCAGTGCCTCCGGCAGACGGTTTCCCGGGTAACGGATCTCACCCTCCACAACCTTGCCCATGCAGGTGGTGCAGGTGCCACCGCGGCAGCTATAGGGGATCGCCAGTCCGTGGCGCAAGGCCGCGGTGAGCACCGACTCGCCGGCTTCGGCGAGAAAGGCGTGGCCACTAGGTTCTATTCGTATGCGGTAGCTCATTTCGTGATTGTCGCTGATTTCGGCGAGGTGTTTAAGGAGAGGCACCTATTCTTCCGACCCCATGGCGGGGGAGGACAAGCTTTTCCTCGGACTGACGAACCTGCGGTTCAACAGGTCCGATGAAAAACCTTCTCCTCCCCCGGCACTCGGTGCCAACCGCCATGACGGCCGTCATGCGCGAATGGATGCGTTCATGGCGGTCCCGCGACTGCGTCTCCCGCCCCCAGACTCGAAGCCCAACCAGTGACGTGGCTCGCACTGGTCTGGACTCACTCGGCTTCACGTGTCCGCTCGGCCGGCAGCCGGGCCATGGCCCAGCGCCGCTGGCCGTCCGCATCGCGTTCGGTCCAGAAGACCTGCGTGCCGTGTCGGGTCGTGGTCAGCAAGGGATGGCTGGCGCGTCGGTCCTCGCTGCTCACAGTCGCTTCAAGCCAGTCACCGTTATTGTTGGTGGCGACATGGATGCGATTGTGCTCGTCCCAGGCTGCCAGCAGACTGCCAGCGTCCGTCGAGACCAGGGCCGGGTTCCCGGCCTCGGTGCCGCCGAGGCGGCGGGGGCTGGACCAACTCGTGGTGTTGTCGGCCGGGGCGTGCAGGTAATGCACGCCCGCAGCCTGCTCCTCCCCGGTCCAGACCAGCGCATGCAGCCGTGGATCCGTGCCATTGTCGAGCGCCAGGTCACCGCCAACATGGGGGCAGGCGTCCACGTCCCAGTCGAACCCGCCGACCACGCCATCGAGCTGCCAGGATCCGCCGCCGTCCTCGGATCTCGCCAGCGCCATGTCGCGCGGGTCCAGCGCCCGGTACAGCACCCAGAGTCGGTCATCGGCCGACGCAACAGTGTTCCAGCAGCACTGGCAGGTGGCGGGATCCAGCGTGTGGGTCAGATTCCAGTCTTGCAGGTCTGGCGGGCGTTGGGCATAGCGCAGCCCCTGCGCCCCATTGCGCATGTCCAGCCAGGCCAGGTGCCAGGTTCCCTCAGCGTCGGCATGCAGGCCGAAGAATCCGTGGGCCTGGCTGTCCTCCTCGTTGGCCGGTGGCGGAGTCGCCATCCAGTTTTGGCCCGCATCCTCTGATTCGGCCATCACCATCGGACCGCTGTCGGCGAAGCCGTCGCCACGGGTTTGCCAGACTACAAGCAGGTGATCTCCGTGCGCGGCAATGCGCAAATCATTGCTTCGATGGACACGACTCGGGGCGCGCTGATCGGTGTCGATGGTCACCGGGTCGCTCCAACTCCCGCCACCGTCCTCACTGTGACTGTGGCGTGCGAAATACGCGCCGTCGGCTTGTTCCTCGGCCCATGCCACATGCAGCCGGTCGCGATCGGCGGTAACGGCCAGGCTGACCACAGGATGGTCGGTTTCCGCCAGATGGTGGAGATCCGGCTCGGGTGGCTCGGCCGTCTGCTGACAGCCGGCAAGTGCCAGTGCCAGCAGTAGTAGCAGTCGTGTTACCAGTCCCATTGCACACCTCCATAGACGGCGCGCGGCGTGCCCGGATTGTAGAGCCGGTCGTCGTTGTCCGCCCGGGCGACGATGCTGGTGGTCTCGGCATGCCGGCGATCGGTCAGGTTGCGTCCTTCCAGGAACAGTCGCCAGCCGTCGCCACTGTCGTAACCGGCGAGCATGCCGAGCAGGGCATAGGAGGACGCACTCTGGCTAGTCGCGAAATCGACGAGATTCCGGCTCGTGAACTGCACATTCGGGCCGATATGGAAGCCGCCCGCATGCCGGTATTCGAGGCCGATACGGCCGACGTGGCGGGGCACCCCGGGGATGCGGTTGTTGTTCCAAAGCGAATCGTTGCGGCCGCGGAAATCGTTCAGCGTGTAGTTGAGCGAGGTGGTCAGCCGATCGTCGGGCCGACCCAGCGCCGCCAGTGGCGTCCGCCACCGGACGGCCAGTTCCAGGCCCTGGTGGATGGTGCGGTTGGCGTTGCTGGTCAGCGTGTCGCCGGGGTTGTCCGGATCCTGAAAGACCAGGATTTCATCGCGCAGCCAGGCGCGGTAGGCCACCGCTTCCCAGGACGCGCGGGCGGTCGCGCCGCGCAGGCCGATCTCGGCGGTATCGGCCCGTTGCTGACGCACCAGCGAGCCGTCCTCGCTGACCAGCTCGCCGTTGATCGGCGGCTCCAGGCTGCGGCTCAGGTTGCCGAACAGCTGGATGTCGTCACTGATCCGGTGCAGCAGGCCGACGCGCGGGCTCAGGCCACGGTAGATGCGGCGTCCTTCAGCGGCGTTGTCAGTGCGCACATCCTCCTCGCGATCGGCCCAGCTCGCCTGCAGGCTCGTCACCAGCGTGGTGCGGGCGGTAAGGGCCAGTTGGTTGTCGGCATAGAGTTCCAGCGTCGACGCGCTGTTCAGCCGCCGTGTCACGACACCGGAAAAACGATTCTCCTGCTCGTTGCGTTCACGGCCCGTGACCGCCAGCGCGCCCCAGGTGAAGCGATTGTCGAGTCCCAGCAGCTGGCCGTGCAGGCGATGCCGCAGGCTGAGCCCGACATCGTCCTGGCTGCTGTCGATCTGCGCGAACGGCAGCGGATGGTCCATGCGCAGGTGCTGGACGAAGGCCCCCAGGGTCAGCGTGTCATCGCCGCGGGTGCGGATACCGCGCTGCACCGCCAGCCGGCCCAGGCGCAGGTCGCGGGCGGCATCCACGTCGCGATTCGCCGGATCGGCCTGGCGCGGGTCGTCCCGGAACTCGGCGCGGGTCAATGAGCCAGGCAGGTCGACCCGGCTGTCCTGCAGGTCCAGGTGGAAACGGGTCTGCCGGTCCTCGTCGTGCTGGATCCCCAGATTGCTGTAAAGGCGCAGCGTTTGCTGCCCACCCTGGCTGCGAAACCCGTCATCGCGGCCGACGGTCAGCGCGGCGACGCCGTCCAGCCCGTCCTCAGCGATCCAGCCGGCCCGGGCCTGGGCGCGGGCATAGCCGAAGGAACCGGTCTCGGCGCGCAGGCTCAGCGGCGACACGCTGTAGCCGGTGGGCGAGACCAGGTCGATGGCACCGCCCAGGGTCGAGGCACCGAAACCCAGGGCATTGGCGCCACGGTAGACGGCGAGGTGCTGGGCGGTCAGCGGGTCGATGAGCTGGGTGCGGGTGTTGCCATCGGCCTCGGTCACCGGCAGGCCGTCGCGCAGTAGGCGAATGCCGCGGGTGTTGAAGGTGCGCGAGATGCCCGAGCCACGGATCGACAGGCGCAGTTCGTCGGCGCCGAAGCGGGAGCGGGCGAACACACCCGGGGTGTCACCAATGGCGTCGGCGAGGTTGGCGGCGCGGCCACGCCGGATCCGGTCTTCGTCAACCAGGGTCGCGCCGCCGGGGATCGTGCGCAGCTCGCGGGCGGTGTCCTGCTCGCTCGGCAGGGTGCCGAGTGGTCCGGTCGACTCCACGGCAAGCGGCGAGAGCTGCAGGTGATGGGTGTCGGCCGTGACGGCCTGTGACAGCGCCAGGTGGGCGCCGGCGAGCAACAGGCTCACGTAACGATGAGCGTTCATTGTTGGTGTTCTCCTGAAACGGGCTATCCGCGACCCGCCAATGACCCCGACAGGCGCAGAACACCCGCCGCTGGGTAGCGCGGGCGCTCAGGGCCGTTGTTGGCACGAGGCGGGCCGGACGACGACGTCCGTCAGGAGAGCGGTGAGGCCTGGCTCGGGGGGCGCAGGAACGACGGGTCCGGCGGCAGCGGTTCGTTTCGGCTCGGCGCCGGCATCGCCGATTGCGCCGCCGCCAGTGTCGGCGGTAGCCCGGAGGTTGGTTCGGCGACCGTCTCGCTGAGCTTGCAGCAGGTGCAGTCACAGCAGATCGGCATCGGCGTCAGGTCATGCTGGGCATGATCTGCGTGTGCATGATGGTCATGATCGTCGTGCGCCCCGTGAGCGGCGCTTTCCGACGGACAGGCGCCCAACTCCGGAAAGGCCATAAGCAGCCGATGCTCTGCATGCGCCAAAGGCTGCAACACGAAGGCCAGAGCCGCCAGCAACAGGCAACGCATGGACCAGCGATGGAGGTGGACAAACCGGATCATGGTATGGCGATTATAGGGTCATACTGAAGGAAACGCTGACTTATTCCCGCGTCTGCACCCGAGACCGGTTTTGGTCATCTGGCAAGGCGCGGTGCCGGTTCGGTAGCTCCACTACCCAGGGCAACCTGCTTCTGGCCAGACGCGTAACCTGGCGCCTACGTACTATCACCAATGGTGAGGTGACGGTGGCCGGACTAGCGTAAACCTGAAGCAAATATGCAACCAATCCTCGTCGCTCCGCGTAGACAAATGGACGAGGCACCGGGATTGAGACGTTCACGATGTTCGTGGACCACGTGACCGAAAACCCGAGGAGGGACAGCATGGGAACCAAGGCAACGAAGAAACCGCTGGCCATCGCGCTGGGGACCGCTTTCGCGGCCTGCTCGTTCGCCGCCACTGCAATGGCTGACGGCAATCCGTTCCAGGCCGACGAGTTGAAGAACCCGAGCAGTTATGATCAGTTGGCCGAGGGCAATTGTGGCGAGGGGAGCTGCGGCGGCGATGATGACAAGGACGCCGAGGGTAGCTGTGGTGAAGGAAGCTGTGGCAACGGCTAAGGCTACACGCCGCGCCATGCACGACAGGCAGTATCCCGTGCATGGCGCGGGTCTTGGACTGCGGCGGGCACTGATGGCGCCGCTGGCGCAGGGCGGATCCGATCGGCCGGACTTTCTCGAGGTTGCGCCCGAGAACTGGATCGGTATCGGTGGCGCGCGTGCGAAGCGCTTCCGGGCCCTGACCGAGCAGTACCCGTTCGTCTCCCATGGTCTGTCGCTGTCGCTTGGCGGGCCGGCGCCGCTGGACGAGGCGTTCCTGGTGCAGGTGCGGGATTTCCTTGACGCGTTCGGTATCCGCTACTACTCGGAACACCTGTCCTACTGCGGAGACGATGGCGCGCTGTACGATCTGCTGCCGATCCCGTTTACCGAAGAGGCGGTCGATTACGTTTCCCGCCGCATCCGGCGCGCGCAGGACATCCTCGGGCGGCGCATCGCGGTAGAGAACGTCTCCTGCTATGCCACGCCCGGCGCCGAGATGAGCGAGATCGATTTCGTTTGCGCGGTCCTCGACGAGGCCGACTGCGAACTGCTGCTCGACGTCAACAACATCTTCGTCAACAGCATTAATTTCAGCTATGACCCGATCGAGTTCCTCGACCGGATCCCGGGCGAGCGCATTGCCTATGCGCACATCGCCGGCCATCACGAAGAGGACGACGGACTGCGCATCGACACCCACGGTTCCGACGTGATCGACCCGGTCTGGGGCCTGCTGCAGCAGGCCTACCGGCGCTTCGGGGTCTTTCCCACCGTGCTGGAGCGGGATTTCAATTTCCCGCCGTTGCCGGTCCTGCTGCAGGAAGTGTCCCGGATCAAGGCGATCCAGGCGCAGGCGCAGGGCACCGCGACGGCCGGCGCCGGAGGTCGCTGACGGCGATGGATTTTCGTCGCCTGCAGCACGCGTTCACCGCCAATATTCGCGATCCGGAACGGGTGGCATCCCCGCCGGATGTCGACCCCTCGCGCATGGCGGTCTACCAGCGGCTGGTGTTCAACAATATCGACAGCTACATGTCGCGTGCCTTCTCCGCGGTTCGCGCGTTTTTCGGCGAGGCGGAATGGCACGCCCTGGTCCGCGGTTTCTTCGTCCTGCATCGCTGCCGGAAACCGCAGTTCTTCGAGTCGGCGGAGGAGTTCCTCGACTATCTGCAGACCGAGGCCCGCGATGCGCACGGCGAGCCCCTGGCGCAGTTCCTGCTGGAGCTCGCGCATTTCGAATGGCTGCGCATGATGCTGTATGTGCAGTCGGATCCTGACCTTTCGGCCGCCGGAGCGCCCGACAACCAGGCGATCGGCCCCCGGCGGCTGCTTGTCTCCCCGCTGGCCTATCCGCTCAGTTACCAGTACCCGGTGCATGCGTTGACGCCCGGAGAACTCCCTGCCGAGCCGGCAGCGCCGACCTTCCTGATCGTCTATCGGGAACTGGCCGGGGAAGAGGCGGTGCGGGTCATGCAGATGAATGCCGTGACCGCGATGCTGCTCGAGCACATCGACAAGGCGCCGTCGCTGCGTGCCGACGAACACCTCGCCGCGATCGCTGAGACACTCGGGCATGCGCAAACCGAACAAGTCATCGCCGGCGGCATGGCAACCCTACGCGACCTCTGCCAGCGCGGCGTGGTCCTGGCGCAGCGCTGATTTACAGCGCGTTTTAGGTGTTACGTTTTACGTTTAACGAGGCGCGAGGAACACGACGCTTTTGACGTAACACGTAACACGTAACACGTAACACGCGGGCCCAACGGCCCGCTAAATTCCGTATTCCCCCCAACGCCGGTCGACCAGCGCCTTCGTTTCGTCGTCCATCGCGATCGGCCGGCCCCATTCCCGGCGGGTCTCGCCGGGCCACTTGTTGGTGGCGTCGAAGCCGACCTTGGAACCCAGGCCGGAGACCGGCGAGGCGAAGTCCAGGTAGTCGATCGGGGTGTTTTCGATCATCACCGTGTCGCGGGCCGGGTCCATGCGCGTGGTCATGGCCCAGATCACGTCCTCCCAGGAGCGGGCGTCGACGTCCTCGTCGACCACGATCACAAACTTTGTGTACATGAACTGGCGCAGGAACGACCAGACGCCGAGCATCACGCGCTTGGCGTGGCCCGGGTACTGCTTCTTCATGCTGACCACCGCCATGCGGTAGGAGCAGCCCTCCGGTGGCAGATAGAAGTCCCCGATTTCGGGGAACTGCTTCTGCAGGATCGGCACGAACACCTCGTTCAACGCGACCCCGAGGATTGCCGGCTCATCCGGCGGCCGACCGGTGTAGGTGCTGTGATAGATCGGGTCTGGTCGGTGGGTGATGCGCTCGACGGTGAATACCGGGAAGCGGTCCACCTCGTTGTAGTAGCCGGTGTGGTCGCCGAACGGACCCTCGGGCGCCATATCGTCCGGATGGATATGGCCCTCCAGCACGATTTCGGCGCTGGCCGGCACCTGCAGATCCGAGCCCTGGCAGGCCACCAGTTCGGTCTTGCTACCGCGGAGCAGCCCGGCGAAGGCGTATTCCGAGATGTTGTCCGGCACCGGTGTCACGGCACCGAGGATGGTGGCCGGATCGGCGCCCAGGGCCACGGTCACCGGAAACGGCTTGCCCGGATGGGCCTGCTGCCATTCGCGGAAATCCAGTGCCCCGCCGCGATGGGCCAGCCAGCGCATGATGACCCGGTTGCGGCCGATCACCTGCTGGCGGTAGATACCCAGGTTCTGCCGCGACTTGTGCGGCCCGCGCGTGATTACCAGCGCCCAGGTGATCAACGGTCCGGCATCGCCGGGCCAGCAGGTCTGCACCGGGATCTGGCCCAGGTCGACCTGATCGCCTTCCAGCACGATGTCCTGGCACGGCGCCTTGCGCACCGTCTTCGGCGCCATGCTCAGTACCTTCTTGAACACCGGCAGTTGATCCCAGGCATCGCGAAAGCCCTTGGGCGGCTCCGGCTGGCGCAGGAAGGCCAGCAGCTTGCCGATATCGCGCAGCGCATCGGTGCTGTCGGCACCCATGCCCAGCGCGACCCGATGCGGCGTGCCGAACAGGTTGCCGAGTACCGGCATGCTGTAGCCGTCCGGTTTCTCGAAAAGCACCGCCGGACCACCGCTGCGCAGCACGCGATCGCAGATTTCGGTCATCTCCAGACGCGGGCTGACCGGCACCCTGACCCGGTGCAGCTCGTCGCGTTGCTCCAGCATCGTCAGAAAGTCCCTTAGATCCCGATATTGTACTGCCGCCATGCCTGTCTCCCGGGTTTTCGAGGGTGACAATGATGTCAGAACGATGGGTGGTTGGCTTCCGTTGTTAACCTGAAGGAAGCCGTCGCAGTCGCAGGACCACGCATAATGCGGCCAGCGCCGCCACCAGGTGTTTCACCGTATGGCCGCTGACGGTGCCGCCGGTTGCCTGATAGACCCCGGCATCGCTCAGATCGAAAGCCAGGGCGACCAGATACAGGGCGACGGCGGTCAGCAGCCAGCCGTTGGCGGGATGGCGTGACCGGCAACACAGCACCAGTACCGGCGTCAGCAGTATCGGGATTCCCTGGACCAGCAGGTAAGGGCGCAGGTCGCCGCGTCCCAGCCATTCACTGACCAGCCAGTAGCCGGCCGAGAGTGCGGCCAGCGTGCAGAGTCCGCCCACGAGCTTCGGCGCGTGGCCGGCCGGCAGGCGCTCATTGAGTACCGCCGCGAACAGGGCGGCAAAGGTCACGGCCATGGCCAAGCGATCCCAGAACAGCCGCGGCGTGTCCGGGTCCAGATGGTAGTAGCCGCTGCCCAGTGCCACGCCGATCAGACCGACGCACAGCGTCTGGTAGGGCAGGCGGTCCTTGCCGTGGGGCGGGTGCCAGCGGCGCAGACTGGCGAAGCCGAGGCCCGCAACCAGCAGGAAGGCGCTGTTGCTGAGCACGTTCAGGCCGTGGGGTATGCCCAGAACCGGCCGTTGGTCGGCAAAGTCGTGATAGCCCGGATCCTGTGGCATTGGACCGGTAAGCAGGAGACTGGCCGCGATCAGCGGCAAGGCGATCAGCAGACCAAGGTGCAGGGGCCGTGGCGTGTTCTGCCAGGCCACGGCCTTAGTCGTCGCAACAGGGGAGGATTGGCGGCTGGTCCGCCGGCCACTCGATACGGCTTGCCGGCACTGCCGCATGCACTCTCCCGCGGCCGGTTTTCAGGTATTCACCGAAGGCAGTCGGCTCGATACGCAGGTCCCGTTCGTGGCAGGCAAGGTTCATATCCCAAGCCTACCAGTCCAATGCCCTTTCATCCTCTGAGCCGGCCTGCCGTTATGCGGTGTCGGACTCAAGTGGCAAGCCGGGGCGGGATACCGTCGACAACGGTCAACTAACCGGGGTAGGCGGCGCGCAACGCGCTGATATAGCCCCCTTCAGCCGCCAGGAACAGGATCAGGGTAAGCATGGCCAGGGGTGGCACCAGGATGGCGTAGATCAGCGACAAGCGCTCCCAGCGCATATGCATGAACACCGCCACGATCAACGTGGCCTTCATGCTCATGAATAGCAGCACCAGTGACCAGCGCCAGAAGCCCTGCAGGTCGTTGTAGTCCACCAGGTAGGAAAAAAAGCTGAGTACGAACAGCCAGCCCCAGACCTGCAGGTAGAGGCTGATCGGATGCTGCTGTCCCTGTGCGGTTGTCATGACGCCACCTCAGAGCAGGTAGAAGAAGGCGAAGATGAAGACCCACACCAGGTCCACGAAATGCCAGTAAAGACCGGTGATCTCCACCGCCTCGTAGTTGCCGCTGCGGTCGTAGTCGCCGCGCAGCACCCGGCGCGCAATGATCAGCAACAGCACCACGCCGATGGATACATGCAGGCCATGGAAACCGGTAATCATGAAGAAGGCGGCGCCGAACTGGGGCGCGCCCATGGGGTTGTCCCAGGGTCGCACTCCCTTGCCGATGAGATCGGTCCACTCGAAGGCCTGCATGCCGACGAAGCTCAGGCCAAGCAGCGCGGTGAGCCCCATGAACGCAGCCGCCAGCCCTCGGCGGCGCTGATAGCCGTAGTTCACTGCCATGGCCATGGTGCCGCTGCTGGTGATCAGGATAAAGGTCATGATGGCGATCAGCAGCAGCGGCAGTTCCACGCCGGCCACGGTCAGGGCGAACACCTCGCTGGTGTCCGGCCAGGGCTGCGGCGTGGTCAGGCGAACCGCCATGTAGCCCACGAGTAGCAGACCGAAGACGAAGGTGTCGCTCAGCAGGAAGATCCACATCATGGTCTTTCCCCAGGACACCCGGGGAAAGGTCTGCCGGTCCGCGGACCAGTCGTCCACCACGCGCTGCCAGCCGGACCGGGGCGGGTCGCTGGTTCCCTGTTGTTGAGCGGTCGAGTCTGTCATCGTTGATTTCCTCGCCTCGCTACCCGCTCAGCAGGGTTGCGAACAGCACCAGCCAGACGGCCAGCAGGAAGTGCCAGTAAATGGCACACAGGCGGACGTAGAGCTGCACTGTGGCCAACTCGGTGCCGACCCGCGCGGCGGTCCGCACCTTGAGCCAGGCGACCATCCCGCAGACCAGGTGCAGCGCGTGCAGCCCGCTCATCAGATAGAAGAAGCTGCCACCGGCGCTGCCGGCGAGGGCGTATCCCTGGCCGGCCAGTGCCTGCCACGACCATACCTGCGTGGCAAGAAAACCCAGCGCCAGCAGACCGGCGGCGGCAAGATTTGCCTGCAACTCGGCAAGCCGGGCAGGGGCCGTGATCCGGCGTGCCCGCTCGAAGGCCACGCTGCTGGCCAGCAGCAGTGCCGAACTGAGCCAGAGCTGCCAGGGCAGCGGCACCGCCTGCCAGTCGCCCATATGACGGCGCATGAAATAGGCGCTGACCACCAGGCCGAACATGGAGGTTAGCGGCACCAGCAGTAGCAGGAGACCACGCAGGGCGACCCGGGACCGGTCCACCGGTCCTTGCCAGGGCTGGCGGTTGCCCCAGGCGGGTTCAATGGTGCCCCTTCCCGGGGCGTGTTGCGCCCAGAAGCTCATGCCTTGCCCTCCTGCGGACCGGGCCCGCCGTGCGGTTCACCGGTTTCCGGTCGCGGGTCGGTCTGCGGAATGAAATCGCGGGGAGCACCGGGCACGTTGTAGTCGTAGGGCCAGCGATGGACCACCGGCACGGAGGCGCCCCAGTTGCCGTGTTTTGGCGGGGTATCCGGCGTCTGCCACTCCAGGCTGGCGGCGTTCCACGGGTTGTCGCCGGACGGCTTGCCATGGAAGGCACTCCACACCAGGTTCACCAGGAACAGGACCTGGGAGATGGCAACCGCTAGCGCCACCACGGTGATGAAGGTGTTCAGATCATGCGCCGACTGGGGGATGAACGCGTAGTCCTCGTAGGCATAGTAGCGCCGCGGCATGCCCAGCACTCCCAGGTAGTGCATGGGGAAGTAGATGGCGTAGGTGCCGAGGAAGGTGATCCAGAAATGCAGCTGGCCCAGGCGTTCGTTCATCATTCGGCCGGTGAGCTTCGGGAACCAGTGGTAGATGGCGCCGAACACCACCAGGATCGGTGCCACGCCCATCACCATGTGGAAATGAGCCACCACGAAGTAGGTGTCTGCGAGCGGGATATCAACCACCACGTTGCCCAGGAACAGCCCGGTCAGGCCGCCCACCACGAAGGTGATGATGAAGCCGACGGCGAACAGCATGGGCACGGTCAGGTGGATGTCGCCCCGCCACAGCGTGAGGATCCAGTTATAGACCTTGATGGCCGTGGGCACGGCAATCACCAGGGTGGAGATGGCGAAGAAATAGCCGAACGACAGATTCATGCCGCTGACGTACATATGGTGCGCCCAGACAAAGAAACTGAGCACGCCAATGGCAACAATGGCCCATACCATCATGTGATAGCCGAAGATGTTCTTGCGCGCGTGGGTGCTGATGAGGTCGGACACCAGACCGAAGGCGGGCAGGGCGACGATGTAGACTTCCGGGTGTCCGAAGAACCAGAACAGGTGCTGGAACAGCAGCGGACTTCCGCCCTCGTGGTCGAGCTGCTGGCCCATGGCGATGACCGCCGGCATGAAGAAGCTGGTCCCCAGAGTGTTGTCCATGATCAGCATCACGGCGGCCACGAACAGGGCCGGGAAGGCCAGCAGGGCCATGATGGAGGCAATGAAGATGCCCCAGATCGACAACGGCATGCGCATCAGCGTCATGCCCGGGCAGCGGCACTGCAGCACCGTGGTCACGTAGTTGAGCCCGCCCATGGTGGCAGCGACGATGAATATCGCCAGCGACACCAGCATGGTGATGATGCCCCAGTCGGCCCCCGGGGTGCCGGGCGTGATGGCCTGTGGCGGATACAGCGTCCAGCCGGCGCCGGTGGGGCCGCCGGGCACGAAGAAGCTGGCCAGCAGCACGATCACCGACAGCAGGTAAAACCAGTAGCTCAGCATGTTGACGTACGGAAACACCATGTCCCGCGCGCCCAGCATCAAAGGGATGAGATAGTTGCCGAAGCCGCCCAGAAACAGGGCGGTGAGCAGGTAGACCACCATGATCATGCCGTGCATGGTCATGAACTGGTAATAGGTCGCGGCATCGACTACGCCGGAATCCGGGAAGCCGAGCTGGATGCGCATGATACCCGACAGCACCAGCGCCACCAGACCCACGGAAATCGCAGTCAGGGAATACTGGATGGCGATGACCTTGTGGTCCTGGCTCCAGATGTACCGGGTCACGAAACTTTGCGGTTCGTGATGCTCGTGAGTCTCGGCTGCTGCGCTGTAGGCCATGGCCACTTGCCTCGTTGCCAGACAGGCTACGCCCGTGCGTCAGCGCACGGGCGCAACGGGAGTCAGTCGGTGTTGCCCCGGGCCGGTTCTTCCCCATCACCCGGTGCCTGTGCCTCGTGTGGCATCTCCTCCGGCTCCGACCGGTCCTCCGGTGCCTCCGCCAGGCTGCGGATATAGGACACCAGGGCGCCGAGATCGGCGTCGTCCAGATCGAAGGCCGGCATCACCGGCGGGAAGCCCTGAGTCAGTTCGGCGCCGGGATCGGTGATCGAGCGACGGATGTAGTCGGCATCGGCGACAACGGTTGACCCGTCGGCCAGGGTTACTTCGCTGTCGTAGAGATTGAGCCAGGTGGGACCGATCTGGCGGCTGCCGTCGACGCTGTGACAGGCGACGCAACCGTGCTGTTCGGCGAGGTTCCGGCCGCGGATCACCTGCGCATCGATCTCCGGATCCTCAAGCATCGCCAGTTGCTCGCCGAAGGTACGCTGGTCTGCCAGCCAGGCGTCGAAGTCTTCCTGCCCCTTCACCACCACCGCGCCACGCATGTTGAAATGGCCGACGCCGCAGTGTTGTGTGCAGAGCACCTCGAAGCGGCCGGTGCGAGTCGGGGTGAACCAGAATCGCGTCACCATGCCGGGAACCATGTCCATCTTGGCCCGGAACTGGGGGACGAAGAAGCCGTGGATCACGTCGTTGGAGCGCAACAGAACCTCCACGGGCTGGTCCACCGGAAGTCTCAGGTCACCGCCCCGGATCACGATATCGTCCTGTCCTGCCGGATCGTCCGGGTCCAGACCCAGCGGGTTGTCGCCGCGCACGTGGCGTACGTTGGCAGCGCCGAATTGACCGTCTGCGCCGGGAAAGCGGTAGCCATAGCGCCACTGGTCGCCGACCACCTCGACCTGCATGGCGTCCGGCGGTGCGCGCACGAAATCTGCGTAGACGATCAGGCCCGGGGCGAGCAGGCCGACGATTCCAGCGGTGGTTGCACCTAACAGCCACCATTCGAGCCGCCGGTTATCCGGCTCGAAACGCGCCCGGTGGCCTGGCCGATGGCGGAAGCGGATCAGCGCTACCACCATGAACAGGCTGACGGCGACAAACACCACGCCGGTGATGGCGAAGGAAACCTGCAGCATGGCGTCCATCGAGCTCCAGTTGGACGCCAACGCGGACACGGTCCAGGGCGTAACGAAGTGGAACGCGACCGAACCGATGACGATCAGTGCGAGGACGATTGCCAGGATCATGGGTCGAATCCCCCGCCAGTCTTGTCAAAGCCGGGAGACAGCCGGTTACCGGCGCCTCCCGGCAGCCCGGTCATCGCGCATCGGCGCGGCAACCGGGGTGGCTTTTATGGAAAGGTGTCGGCGAAGAACCGCTGCAACCGGTGTTGCCAGAACACCACCCAGTGTGGCGCCGCCGGTCCGGTGCCGGCCGGCTCCAGCGACGGGTGACGTTTCGCCAGTCGCTGCAGGATAGCCTCCTGGCCGTCCTCCAGGTCGACGAAGAAGACATGCCGACCCGCCTGCAGCGCATTCTGGAAATGCCGGAAATGCACATTCGGCGTGTCGATGCCGCGCAGGCCTCCTTCCCAACTGCAGAATCCCAGCAGGATGACCGCCAGGAACACGAACGGTATCCAGCCCGCCGGGGTCTGGTGCCAGCCGGTCAGGCCGGCGGTAATAAGGATCGCCGTCGCCAGGCACAGGCCGATGGCGGCCCCGATCAAGGTCGAATGCACGACATCGCGCTTCATGAACGCGGTTACCTGATGCAGGTGATGGTGGTCCTCCGCACCGGATTCGTTCAGGGTGAGCAGGTGAATCTGCGGCGTGACGATGCCGGATCGTTCCAGTTCCTCTTCCAGGCGCTCCAGATCGTCCAGGTCGTCACTGATGAAGAAATAGCGCGTCATCCTCATGACAAGCCCTCCACCGTTGTCGAAACGTCGGGAAGCCCGCGGCCCTGCGCGGAACCCAGGCACACGTCGGCGGAGCGTGCTGTGAACTGTGCTGGTCGGGTGGTTGGCCCTGTGGCTGGGCCGTTTGCCGGCGTGGACCCAAGTGGACCCTATCGGCGGCGGACTCGGAAGAGTCGGTCGTCGGGGGAAGAGCAACGGTACATGGCACGATACGCATCGCACGCATGCCTCCCGAAGCGGCACGGGGCACGGATACCCCACTTCTGAGGATAGTCGGCGATGCCGAGAATCACCAGTGAACCGCAGCCTGGAAACGCGAGGCCGCCGGCCGTCAGGCGGCGAAGCGGGCCACTACCGGGGCGTGGTCCGACGGGCGTTCCAGGCGGCGTGGTCCAAGGTCCACCCAGGAGGCCTCGCAACGCGCCTTCAATGCCTCGCTGGCCAGGATCAGGTCGATGCGCAGGCCGCGATTGCGGCGGAAGTTGTTCATCCGGTAATCCCACCAGGAAAACACGGCGTCCTCCTGCGGAAACAGCCGGAAGGTGTCGTGCAGCCCCAGCTCCAGCAGGGCCTCCAGCGCCGCATGTTCCGGTTCGCTGAACAGGATCCTGCCGCGCCATTCCTCGGGGTCGTGCACGTCGGCATCCGCAGGCGCGATGTTGAAGTCGCCGACCACCGCCAGTTGCTGGTGTCGCATGGTCTCCTCGGCCAGCCAGTCCCGCAGCCGTGCCAGCCAGTCCAGTTTGTAGGCGTACTTGTCCGAGCCGACTTCCGAGCCGTTGGGCACATACAGGTTGATGAAGCGCAGCTTGCCGATGGTGGCGGCGAGGACCCGGCGCTGCGGGTCATCCAGGCCGGGAATGTCGGTAACAATGTCGCTGAGTGGCTCGCGGGCCAGCACCGCAACCCCGTTGTAGGTGGGCTGGCCGCTGAACGCGACCCGGTAGCCGGCCTGCTCGATGGCTTCAAGCGGAAACTTGTCGTCGGTGAGCTTGGTTTCCTGCAGCCCGAGCAGGTCGGGCTGCTCGCTGGTCAGCCAGTCGAGCACATGCGGCAGCCGGACCTTCAGCGAATTGACGTTCCAGGTCGCGAGCTTCATGCCAGAGCGGCGCGCAGCTGTTCGGCCTGGGCCTTTAGCTCGGCGGCATCGGCCTGCTCCTTGCCGTGCACGCTCCAGTTCTTCTCCTGCCAGCGCGGGATGATGTGCTGGTGGTAATGGAACACGGTCTGGCCGGCAGCCTCGCCGTTGAACTGCAGGATGCTGATGCCCTCCGGACGGAACACCTGGTCGGCGGCGCGGGCGATACGCTGGGCCATCAGACTGCAGGCGGTCTGCAGATCCGGCGGAATCTCCAGGATGGTCTGGTAATGGCCCTTCGGGATCACCAGGGCGTGGCCCCTGGACGACGGAAATGCATCCATGAAGGCCATGATCCGGTCATCGTCGTGAATCACGGCCGCCGGGATGTTGCCGGCGACGATCTTGCAGAAAATGCAGTCATCCTTGCGCGGATAATCGGCCATCAATGCTCTCCCCTCAGGCGGCCAGTCCGTTGTGTCGCAGCAGCGCGTCGATCTGCGGTTCGCGCCCGCGGAATGCGACGTACATGTCCATCAGATCCTCGGAGCCGCCCTTCTCCAGGATGTTTTCCAGGAAATCCCGCCCGGTCTGCTGGTTGAAAATGCCTTCCTCCTCGAATCGGGAGAAGGCATCCGCCGACAGCACCTCGGCCCACTTGTAACTGTAGTAACCGGCCGCATAGCCGCCGGCGAAGATATGGCCGAAGCTGTGCGGAAAGCGATGCCAGGCCGGCGGTTTCATCACCGAGACCTGGTCGCGAATGGCATCCAGCGTCTCGAAGATCCGTGCGCCTGCCGCTGGATCGTAGTCGGCATGCAGCCGGAAATCGAACAGCGAGAATTCCAGTTGCCGCACCATCTGCATTGCGGACTGGAAGTTCTTCGCGGCCTGCATGCGCTGGTAGAGATCATCGGGGATGCGCTCGCCGGTCTCGACGTGCAGCGCGAACAGGTCCAGCGCCTCGCGCTCCCAGCACCAGTTCTCCATGAACTGGCTGGGCAGTTCCACCGCGTCCCACGGCACGCCGGCGATGCCGGAGACCGCGGCGCAGTCCACCCGGGTCAGCATGTGATGCAGGCCATGGCCGAACTCGTGGAACAGGGTCTCCACCTCGCCATGGGTCAGCAGCGAGGGTTTGCCAGCGACGCTGGGCGTAAAGTTGCAGGTCAGATAGGCCACGGGTATTTGCGTCTTACCGGCGTGCGCCCGGCGCATGCGGCAGACGTCCATCCAGGCGCCCCCGCGCTTCTTCGCCCGCGCGTACAGGTCGGTATAGTACTGGCCGCGCACGCTGCCGTCGGGGTCACGGATTTCGTAGAACCGCACGTCGTCGTGCCAGGTGTCGACCCTGGCGGTGTTCTCGACGATCTGCACGCCGTACAGCCGTTCCACCACCTGGAACAGGCCGTCCATGACCCGGTCCGCCGAAAAGTAGGGTCGCAGGTCCTCCCGCGAGAGCTGGTAGCGGGCCTGGCGCAATTTCTCCGTCGCCCAGGTGGTGTCCCAGGGTTGCAGCTCCTCAAGGCCCAGTTCGCTGGCGGCGTAGTCGCGCAATGCCGCGAGTTCCCGTTCCGCCTGGGGCCGGGCCTTCGCTGCCAGGTCCTCAAGGAAACCGGTCACCTGATCGGTGGACTCGGCCATCTTGGTGGCCAGTGACAGTTCCGCGTAGTTGGAGAAGCCGAGCAACTGCGCCTTTTCATGCCGCAGGGCGAGAATCTCCTCCATGATGGCGCTGTTGTCCCACTGGCCCGCGTGGGGTCCCTGGTCGGAGGCGCGGGTGCCGAAGGCGGTGTACATCTCCTCGCGCAGGGCGCGGTTGTCGCAGTGCGCGAGCACGCCGAAGAAGCAGGGAAAATCCAGGGTCAGCAAATAGCCGTCCGTGCCCTCGCGCTCCGCCGCCTGTCGAGCAACGGCCAGCGTCGATTCGGGTAGCCCGGCCAGCTCGGTCTCGTTGTGGATGTGCTTCTGCCAGGCGTTGGTGGCATCCATCACGTTTTCTTCGAACTTGGCGGACAGCGCCGACAGGCGACTGGCGATCTCGCGGTAGCGTTCCTTCTTGTCGGTCGGCAGGTCGACTCCGGACAGACGGAAGTCGCGGATCGCGTTTTCCACGCTCTTGCGTTGCGCAGCGCCGAGGCTGGCGAAATCCTCCCGTTCGCGCACGGCCTTGTAAGCCTTGGCCAGGGCGCTGTTCTGGCCCATTTCGGTGGTATATGCGGTGAGCTTTGGCAGGCAGGCGTTGTAGGCCTCGCGCAGGGCGTCGTTGTTCATCACGGCGTTGAGGTGGCTGACCGGCGACCAGGTCCGGCTCAGGCGGTCATCCATTGCCTCTAGCGGTTCCACCACCGTCTCCCAGCTGGGCTCGTCGGTCCCCGCCAGCAGGTCCTCGAGTTGCTCCCGGTTCTCGGCCAACAGCGCGTCGATCGCCGGTTCCACATGTTCGGGGCGGATCGCGGAAAAGGCCGGAAGGCCCTCGTTGTCGAGGAGCGGATTGGTCATGATTGCAACTCCTGTGCGTTCTGTTACCGGCGAATTCCATCGTTCGCCAGTGCCTTGTGATGATGATGCCATGGCGTGCCGGCTTAATGGAGTCGGCTTGCCGGCGACAGGTTTCCTGCCCCGGCTGGTACATCTCTCGGCTGGCAGCCGTTACCCTCTCCCTACAATGACGATCAATCGGGCATGATCCAAGGTGATATGGTTGCCTGCGCAAGCGCAGGTGCCGCGGAACGGGAGAGAGCCATGCTGCGCGCATTTGAAGGAATATCGCCGACGCTGAAGGCGGGAGCCTGGGTGGATCAGGCTGCCCTGGTGATAGGGGATGTCGTGCTTGGCTCGGAGGTCTCGGTCTGGCCGATGACGGTGATTCGCGGCGACGTCAATTACATCAGAATCGGGGCCCGAACCAACGTGCAGGATGGTACCATCGTCCATGTTGCGCATGCCGGGGGCATGAACCCCGAGGGCTTTCCGACCCTTGTCGGCGAAGACGTGACCATCGGCCACAATGCGGTCATCCATGCCTGCACCATTGGTGATCGTTGCCTGATCGGCATGTCGGCCACCGTCATGGACGGCGCCGTACTGGAAGACGAAGTGATTGTCGGTGCCGGCTCGATGGTGCCGCCGGGCAAACACCTTCGCGCCGGTCATCTGTACATTGGCAGTCCGGCCCGCGAGAAGCGGCCGCTGACCGAGGACGAGAAGGTTTTTCTGCGTTATTCGGCGGCGCACTATGTGGAACTGGCAGCGCGTCACCAGCGCTGAGGTTGCGGGGTTGGGGGCCGCCACCGTCTTGCATCGAAGCGCTGTTCGACGGCTGCCGATCAACCAAACGGGGACTTCTGGCGCGGCGGGTAAATGCCGTAGCGTTTCATCTTGCGGTACAGCGTGCTGCGACTGATCGCTAAGGTTTCCGCGGCCTCATTGACGTGCCAGTGATGCTGTCGCAGCGTTGTGACAAGGGTGTCACGCTCGGCCTGACGCAATGCCGACCCTGTTTCCTCACCCGCTTGGTGTCTTTCCAGGCCGTCGTCGTAATGGCGGCTCGCGGTCTGCGGGATTTCGCCAAGCCGGATCTCGGCCGGCAAGTCGTCCACCCGGATACAGCCCCCCTCCTGCAAGGCAACCATGGTGCGGATGCATGTCACCAACTGGCGGATGTTCCCCGGCCAGTGGTAACCGTCGAGCAAGCGCATGGCTTCCGGGTCAATCCGCGGTGGCTGCGCGGGCGCGCTGCTGCAAGCCAGCAGATGTTCAATCAGGGCGGTGCGGTCATGCCGCTCTCGCAGTGGCGGCAGGGTCAGCGTAAAACCCTGCAGGCGGTAGTACAGGTCTTCCCGGAACTGGCCTTCGGCGATCAATTCTCTCAGGTCGCGGTGGGTCGCGCTGATCAGGCAGAGATCCACCGGCACGGCCTTGTCGCCGCCCAGTGGCAGGACTTCGCGCTCCTGCAGGACACGCAGCAGGCGCGCCTGCAGTGCCAGTGGCATGTCTCCGATCTCGTCCAGAAACAGCGTGCCGCCGTCGGCCTGGACGATGCGCCCGGTGTTGCCACGTCGGCTGGCCCCGGTGAAGGCGCCGCCCTTGTAGCCAAACAGTTCGCTCTCGATCAGCGTCTCCGGGATCGATGCGCAATTCACCGCGACGAAAGGGCCGTCGCGCCGGCTACCTGCCCGATGCAGGGATTTGGCGAACACCTCCTTGCCGGTACCGGTTTCGCCGTGGATCAGGATCGGGATATTCTCGCCGGCCAGTCGCTTGGCCCGGCGAATATGGCCTGCCACCGCCGGGTCGCCCAGTTCCAGCGATGCCAGGTAGTCCTCGGCGTTGACCGCATCGTCGCCGGGTTTTTCGGTGGTCTGGGTGCTTGCTGGTGATTCCTGCGGATGATCGGCGGGAGGGGTGAGCAGGACGTAGAAACGTCGTCCCTGGCGCGAATCGAAGACGATGCCCGGTTCCTCGTTGCCTTCCGGCAGCTCGTCAAGCTGCAGGTTAAGCAGTTCGCCCAATTCGCCATAGCGACTACTGTCCGGTGCGCCGTCTCCGAGCAGGCTCCTGGCAGTCTGGCTCATGCCCAGCACGCGTTGTTCGCGGCCGATGGCGATCAGTCCGCCATCGATGGTGTCAACGGAATCCGGCCGGGAATGAAAGCGCAGGATCATGCGATTGGCAAACCGCTTCAGGAATGCACGGCGATCAATCAGCTGTGCCGCCATCTCCAGTAATGCCGTGACATAGGGTTGCCGGTTGTCGTGCTCGTTCGTCGCGGTCAGCAGTGCGAGCACGAAAGCCAGCTGTCCGTCGCCGCTGAACACCGGAATTCCGGTACCACTCATCCAGCGATTGGCGGTGAGATAATGTTCGTCGCCGCTCACGCAAACAGACCGCTGCATTGCGGCGCAGCTGCCGATGGCATTGTTGCCCTGGGTTTTTTCGCCCCAGTCGGTGCCTGGCCGGAGGCCGACCCGGGCGGCCAGCGCATTGAACTCGGGATCACCGAGATAATGCAGGACCGTACCCCTCGCATCGGCAATGGCGACCCCGCACCGAGTTCCTGCCAGCCGCCTGGCCAGACTGTTCATTTCGGCCCTGGCCACCTCGAACATCTCGCCGAACTGGTCCTGCAGGCGTTTCAGCTGTTCGGTGCTCAACGAGGTCTGGCTGGGACGCATGTCCGTCTCAAGCCCGAGTTCTTCGCGACAACGGACCCAGGCGGCGCTGCGGCGGCCGTTTATCGACTGGACGCTGGAACTGCTGTCCTTCCGCTGTTCGGTGACTGCCATTGGCGTTGACCCGCAGTGATTGTTGTAGGGCGGAATGCCGTTTCGCCCTCGCTGTCTCGGGACGCGTGGATCGCACCCCGCTTTCGACATCTCACTGCCATGCAAATATGACACAATATTCAATATATGCAAAAAACTTTCGTCGTACGATTCCGTTTCCCGACAGGAACGCGAAAATGTCGCATTAGTGGGACTTTTCCAGTTGGTAATTCCCTCTTTTGCGACATCTGCTGCATGGACACACCCGGTTCACTCCTTCCGAACGACCCGCGAACCGTTGACTGGCGCGGATTTCCCTGATCTGGCACAGGCGGTGCTACCTCCCAACCGAAACCAGCCAGACGCCCCCGGCTTGCATGCCGGCGGTCGTTGCAGCATCAGGTGGAGGTGGCGTCATGCCCGGATCGATCACCGTCAAGGTCTGTGCGAGCGAATGCGTTGCGCCCGAGGTGCGGCGTCTCACTCTGGAACAGCCGGACCTGTCGCCGTTACCGGCGGTACGTCCTGGCGACCACATTCGCCTATCGCGCAGGGCCGGGCCCGCGGTGCCGGTTTCCATTGCGGCCCAGCCCCAGGTGTCGCGCTACCAGATCCTGGTCGCGGACAGGACGGCTGGATCCGACCAGCAGCGAACGCCGCGGCTGAATGAAAGGTTGACCCTGGAAGGGCCGGGCAACGGAATGCCGCTCAATCTGGCGCCGGCATCCGTGCGCCTGATTGGTGCCGGTCTCGGCATCGCCCCGCTGTTGCCGCTGGCGCGCGTCCTGTTGGCGACCGAATGCCGCGTCCGGATGTGCTGGGTCGGCCGGGGAATCACTGCCAGCGTGTTGCAAGCCGAATTGGCGGAGGAACTGCAACAGCATGTCCGTTTCCACGACACGCTGCGGGAGGGCCGGCCGGACCTGCGCGCCGTGATCGGCCGACCGGGGGCGGGTGCACACCTTTATTGCGCCGGACCAATTCCTTTCATCGAGGCATTGCTGCATGCGGCCGCTCAGCTTGGCTGGTCCGCTGACAAGCTGCACTGGGATCGCTACCTGCCCGTGCAGGTGCCGCCCGGGCTGCAGCGGGTGCCGGTTACCGACTCATCCTCAGGCCTGGCGGCGGTGCAACCGGCGCACAGGTCCTGAAAACGGGGCGGGGCTGCCCCGTCCGCACAACCCAGCAGTTCAGGCGCCGACGATGCGCCCGGGAGGAAAACGATGGCTCGCGATTCACGCTACGACATTCTGTTCACACCGGTTCAACTCGGACCGAAGACAATCCGTAACCGTTTTTATCAGGTGCCGCACTGCATCGGAGCAGGCACCGACCGGCCGGGCTACCAGATGGCCCACCGCAGCCTGAAAGCCGAGGGCGGCTGGGGCGCGTTGAATACCGAGTACGCGTCGATCCACCCGGAGTCGGACGACACCATGCGCATCTCGGCCCGCATCTGGGACGAAGGTGACGTGCGCAACCTGCGGGCAATGACCGATGCGGTGCATGCCCATGGCTCACTCGCCGGTATCGAGATGTGGTACGGCGGTGCGCATGCGCCAGGCATGGAGAGCCGCGCCACCCCGCGCGGCCCGATCCAGTATGCCTCCGAGTTCGAAGCCCTGACCTACTGCAAGGAAATGGACCTGGATGACATCAAGATGGTCCAGCAGTACTACGTGGATGCCGCACTGCGTGCCCGCGACGCCGGTTTCGACATTGTCTATGTCTACGGCTCCCATTCCTATCTGCCGCTGCAGTTCCTCTCGCCGTATTACAACCGGCGCACCGACGGTTATGGCGGCAGCGTCGAGAACCGGGCCCGCTTCTGGGTCGAGACGCTGGAGAAGGTGCGCAAGGCGGTCGGCGCCGACTGCGCCGTCACAGCGCGTTTTGCCGTGGACACCCTCTACGGGGAGGACGGCGTGCAGGTGGAAGAGGACGGCATGCGCTTCATCGAGCTTGCCGACCCCTTTGTCGACTTCTGGGACGTCAACATCGGTGACATCGCCGAATGGGGCGAGGATGCCGGTCCCTCCCGCTTCTACAGCATCGGCCACCAGAATGACTGGATTCGGTACATCAAGCAGGCGACGAAGAAGCCGGTGCTGGGTGTCGGTCGTTTCTACGATCCGGAGAAGATGGTGGAAGTCATCAACTCCGGCATCATCGACATCATCGGTGCCGCGCGACCGTCGATTGCCGATCCGTTCCTGCCGAAGAAGATCGAGGAGGGCCGGATCGACGATATCCGTACCTGCATCGGTTGCAATGTCTGCATCTCGCGCTGGGAGATCGGCGGCCCGCCGATGATCTGCACCCAGAACGCCACCGCCGGCGAGGAGTACCGCCGTGGTTGGCACCCGGAGAAGTTCGAGCCGGCCGGTTCCGACGACACGGTGCTTGTGGTCGGTGCCGGGCCGTCCGGCGCCGAATGCGCCCGTGTGCTGATGGAGCGGGGCTACACGGTGCACGTGGTGGACAGCGCCGAAAAGGTCGGTGGTCACGTGAACGACGTCATCACGCTGCCGGGCCTGGCCGAATGGGGCTATCACCGGGATTACCGCGAAACCCAGCTGCAGAAGCTGGTCAAGCGCAACAAGGATTGCCAACTGGCCCTGGGCCAGAAGCGCCTGACCGCCGACGACGTGCTGCAGTACGGTGCCGAGCGCGTGGTCATTGCCACCGGCTCGTCCTGGAACACCGACGGCACCAACAACCTGTCCCACGCGCCGATCCCGGGTGCCGATGCCAGCCAGCCCCATTGCCTGACGCCGGAGCAGGTCTTCGCCGGTGAAAAGCCGATCGGCAAGCGGGTGATGATTCTCAATCACGACACCTACTTCATGGCTCCGAGCCTGGCGGAAAAGCTGGCGCGCGCGGGTCATGAGGTGACCGTGGCATCAGCGGTCGATCTTGGCTCCTACATGCACTTCACGCTGGAGGCGCCGAACATGCACCGACTGATCCACGAACTGGGCATCGAGGTGATCAGTGATCATGCCTGTTCGCGGATCGAGCCCGGCCGGGTCGAGTTGTTCAACCTCTGGGGTGATGGCTACAAGCGCCAGTACCGCGGGCCGGGCAACCTCCCGCGCGAGGAAAACCGCACCCACAAGTGGCATGAGTGCGACACCGTGATCCTGGTCACCGGCCGCCATTCCGAGGATGGCCTTTTCCGGGAGCTGAAGGCCCGCAAGGACGAATGGGACGACAACGGCGTCAAGGCCGTCTACCTGATCGGCGATGCCGAGGCACCGCGCATGATTGCCGATGCCACTTTCACCGGCCAGCGCTTGGCACGGGAAATCGAGGACCCCAACCCGCAGTACCCGCAACCCTACAAGCGCGAGGTACATGCCTGGGGTGCCGCCTATATCCCGGGCCAGAGCCACGAACTGATCTACCGGTTGTAAGCCGTTCCGCTGCGGGATGCCGCCCGTCGGCCTCCCGCAGCGGCCTTTTGCCAGTCAGTAGAACAAAGGGTCCGAGCTTGGCCCTGGCGAGGCAGCGAGATGATCAATCCGGCCCATGAATCGACGGACGTGACCCGGGAACTGTTCCAGAACTTTTCTACCGGCGGCATCGTTCTTTTCTACATATTCGGATTCCTCGCCCTGGGTGTATTCGCCTGGGGCTGCTACCTGCAGATCCGCAAATACCGCCGAGGTGTTGCCGACGGCTCCTGGGCGGATCTGGCGCGACGCACCCGCGACCTGGTGGTGACCATGCTCAGCCACCGCACCCTGCGTCGTCGCGACGCCGCGGCGGGACGCGCTCACGCCGCCATCTTCTTCGGTTTCGCGCTGCTTTTCATCGGCACGTCACTGATTTTCATCGACTACGACATCCTCGGCCCACTGGGCCTGTCGTTCTGGCACGGCGAGTTTTACCTGTTATTCCAGCTCACGCTGGACCTCGCCGGCCTGGCGCTGATCGTCGGCCTCGTCTACATGATGGTTCGCCGCGGCTGGATTAAGCCGCCCAAGCTGGACTACCGCCGCCCCGACCGCGAGCCCGGTGAGCCGGACGCCGACCGCAGCCGTTACCGGATCGAGGACTGGGCCTTCCTATGGGCCCTGGTGATCATCGGCATCACCGGCTTTCTGCTGAACGGCAGCCGCAAGCTGTGGCTGATCGACGATCCGCTGGTCTGGGATTACCGCTGGTGGACCCCGGTCGGGACCAGCATCGCCTACATGCTGTCGGGGCTGGGCCTGAGCAGCGAAGGCGCCGGTGTGCTGCGGACGGCTACCTGGTGGTTCCACGGGGTACTGGCACTGGCCTTCATTGCCGTCATTCCGTTCACCAAGGTCAAGCATATTTTCACCGCCGGCGGTTCCCTGATGCTGCGTGATCCGCTGGCAGCGCAACGCCTGCCGAAATTGCCGGAAGACGGCGAGGACGCCGGCTACGGAAAGATCACCGATTTCAGCCGCAAGCACCTGCTGCACCTGGACGCCTGTACCAAGTGCGGCCGCTGTCATGAGGCCTGCCCGGCAAATGCCTCCGGTCTGCCGCTGTCGCCGCGCGACCTGATCCTGACTCTGCGCGAGTTCGCGCATGAACAGATCGAGGGCAGGACCGTCGACGCCGACGGCCTGGTGGTCCACGGCGACGGGGTCAACCAGGTGCGGGCGGAGACCCTGTGGTCGTGCCGCACCTGCATGGCCTGCGTCGAGATCTGTCCGGTGGCAATCGAGCATGTGCCGATCATCGTGCAGATGCGTCGCTGGCTGGTGGAGCAGGGCGAGATGGATCCGATGCTCCAGGGCACGCTGCAGAAGATCCAGAAGCGCGGCAATTCCTTCGGCGAGGCCAAGCGCAAGCGCGGAAAATGGGCCGATGAGCTGGACTTTCCGGTCAAGGACGCGCGCAAGGAACCGGTGGATTTCCTCTGGTTCGTCGGCGACTACGCCTCGTTCGATCCGCGCAACCAGTCGGTGACCCGTGATTTCGCGCGGATCCTGGAGCACGCTGGGGTGGACTTTGGCATCCTCTATGACGCCGAGCAGAATGCCGGCAACGACGTCCGCCGGGTCGGCGAGGAAGGCCTCTACGAGCTACTGGCCGAGAACAATATCGCCAGCCTGGACGGGGCGGAATTCGAACGCGTGGTCACCACCGATCCGCACTCCCTGAACACCATCCGCAACGAATACCCGCAGTTCGGCGGTCAATACCAGATCTACCATTACACTTCGCTGCTGAAACAGTTGATCGAGCAGGGCCGCTTGCAGTTCTCCAAACAGCTCGGTTACCGCGTGACGTACCACGATCCCTGCCACCTGGGGCGGTTCAACCGCGGCTTCGATGCCCCCCGCTTCGTGATGCAGGCACTGGGCCTGGATCTGGTGGAGATGGAGCGTTCCGGCGAGAACTCCTTCTGCTGCGGAGCCGGTGGCGGCCGTATCTGGATGGCGGATCCGCCGGGCAAGGAGAAGCCCGCCGAGAACCGCATGCATGAGGCAGCACGGATCGAGGGTCTGGAAGTGTTCGTGGTCGCCTGCCCGAAGGACCTGACCATGTTCGAGGATGCCCTGAAGACGGCTGGCTACGAGGGACAGTTCGTGGTCAAGGAGCTCAATGAACTGGTCGCCGAAGCACTCGCATTGGATAAACAAGCGACGGAGGCGGCCTGAGATGGGTGCGGACCGTGCGCTGGAATCCGGAAAGGCAGTCATGGGCGGCGAAACCGTCGAACCGCAGACACTGATCGGGCGTCTGCTGGCAAGGCCGGATGCCTATGCTGCGGCCGGCCTGCTTGCGGCCCATCCGGATTTTGCCGATCACCGTCTGCTGCGAATGGCATTGCCTGACCGGGCGACCGGCCTGGTGTTCGCCGGCATGCGCTTCTCGCCGGCTTGCCTGCTGGAAGAGCTCGGAGGCTGGCAGGATAGTGCCGTTCAACGTCGCCTGGCCGGCAACCCGGCAACGCCGGCACCGGTCATCGCCCGGCTTCTCGACAACAGTAGCGCCGACCCCGATGTGGGTCCGCGGCTGGCGGCGCATGTCCGTACACCGACGGATGCGCTTCCGGGCCTGGTGGCGGACGGCAGGCTGGCGACGCGCGTGGCTGCGGCGGGTCATCCCGGGGCCGGACACGGCCTGCTCCTCGAGCTTGCCGGGCGTGGGGAGATGCCGGTGCTGCGCGTGCTGTCTGCGCGAGCCGATCTGAGCACGGCGCTGCTTGCCAGGATCTGGGAGCGTGGTGACCGGCACGTGCAGGCCGAACTGCTGCGTGCGGCAACATGCCCGCGGCAATTGCTGGCGGCGGCAGCGCATGCCCCGCATGCGCTATGGCGACGCCGCGCTGCTGGCCATCCGGCATTGCCCGAACCGGTCCGGTGGCGCCTGCTCCGGGATTCCGACGCAAGGGTTCGGGCGGCCGTGGCGGAAGCACCAACCACGCCGGTGGAGTTGCTTCACCGATTCCAGGCGGATCCGGCGCAACGCGTTCGGATCGCCCTGGCTCGGCGCCAGGATCTGCCCCCGTCCTGGCTGGACAGCCTCGCCCGGCAACCGGGTGCCTGGCTGCAGCGCTGGGTGGCGCGCAATCCGTGCTGCCCGCGACAAATGCTGGAGCGCTTGGCCCAGTCCGCGGCAGCCGAGGTCCGCCGGGCAGTGAGCCGCAATCCGGCAACATCCGCGTTCATGCTGGCGCGACTCGCGGCGGACGCCGACCCCTGGGTGCGGGCCGGAGCCGCCGGCCGCGCCGACCTGTACCCGTCGGTTCTGGCGCGACTGGCTGACGACACGGAGGTGGATGTACTCGGTGCGGTCGCCGCAAACCCGTCGACCCCGGCGGAACGGCTGGCTGGGCTGGCAATGCACGACGACCGGGATGTCCGGCGTGCGGTGGCCCAGAACCCGGCCGCCTCTGCGGCGGTACTCGCACCGCTGGCGACAGACCCCTATCCGTTGAACCGCTTTGTCGTGTCGCAGCGTGACGCGTTGTCCCTCGCGACCCTGGAGGCGCTGGCCGGCGACCCCGAGCCGCGGATTCGCTTCATCGCGTGGAAGCGGCTGGGGGCCCTGGCCGCCAGCCATTGATTGATTTCGTCGGCGACGCCGACCGGAAGGAGAGTATGACCATGAAGATTCTTGTACCCGTAAAGCAGGCGGCCCTCGTCGAGGACGACTTCGAGTTGCGCGACGACGGCCGCGATGTCGATCCCGACTTCGTCGACCTGCAATTGAACGAATGGGATGACTATTCGCTGGAGACCGCGCTGCAGTTGAAGGAGTCCCACGACGGTATCGAAGTGGTTGCCGTGACGGTCGGCGATGACGACGCCGAGGATGCACTGCGGACCTGTCTGGCCAAGGGGGCGGATCGGGCGATTCGTGTCTGGGACGACGAGCTTGGCGACGCCGACCCAGTGGTCATTGCCCGGGTTCTTGCCGCCGTTGCCCAGCGCGAGACTCCTGACCTGGTGCTTGCCGGCACGCAGTCGTCGGATCTGGGGTTCTCGGCAACCGGGGTCGCCATGGCGACCTTCATGGGCTGGCCGCATGCGGCGGTGGTGGTTGCCCTGGATTACTCGCCCGGGGCGGCGACTGCCACCGTGGAGCGTGAGCTCGAGGGGGGCTTGCGCCAGCGTCTCGAAATCGACTGTCCGGCCGTACTGACCATCCAGCTCGGCATCAACACGCCGCGCTATGCGTCGCTACGGGGTATCAAGCAGGCGCGTTCGCTTCCGGTCGAGGAACTGACGCCGGAGGACCTGGGCCTGGAGGCGCAGGACGTTGGCGAGCAGGCCTGCGGGGCGCGGGTTCGCAAAATGTACCTGCCCGAAAAGGGGCAGGCGGAGATGATCGAGGGCACGCCGGCACAGCAGGCCGAGCGGATCGCAGCCATCGTCAAAGAGGTCATGGGAGGCTAGTCATGGCACAGGGAATTCTGGTTATTGCAGAGCAACGGCGCGGCGTCCTGAGTCCGGTGACGCAGGAACTCATCGGCGCGGCGCGGGCGATCAAGAACGACGTCGGCGGTGCCGTGTCGGTGGCAATCATTGCGCGCGACCCGGCATCGCTCGCCGAGGGCGCCCGACTGGACGGGGTGGACGAGGTGCTGTTGCTGCCGGTGACGGCCGACGAGTTCCAGCCGGACCTGCACGTGGCGGCCGCCATGCAGGCGGTCAGCGAGCGAGATCCCTCCTTGATCCTTGCCCCGCACAGCGTTGATGGTTGGGGCTATGCTGCGGCACTCGCCGTGCAAGCGGACGCCGGGTTCGCGACCGATGTGTTCGCCATTCAGGTGGACGCTGGTGAAGTCACCGCGGTTCGCGGCGCCTACGGCGAACGGGCCCATGCCCTGCTGGAATTTCCCGGGCGGGATCGCGTTCTTCTCGCCCTGCGTCCCAGCGCCTTCCCGGCCGCCGAGGGGGCTGCCGATTCAACGGTGACCGAATTGTCGGTCCCCGAAACCGCGGCGCGCAGCCGTCACCTGGAGTTCATCGATCCGCCCAGCGAGGGGGGCGTGGATATTCCCGGCGCAGAGTTCATCCTGTCCATCGGACGCGGCGTTGGCGAAGAGGATAACGTCGAGGAGTTCGCTGAACTGGCCGAACAGATGCAGGCGGTGCTTGGTTGTTCGCGCCCGATTGCCGATGCAGGCTGGCTACCGAAAGCGCGTCAGGTCGGATACTCGGGCAAGACGGCGAGCAGTTGCAAGCTGTATCTGGCCCTCGGGATATCCGGTTCGGTGCAGCACCTTGCCGGGATGAAGCACGTGGAGAACATCATTGCGGTCAATTCGGACGCCAACGCCGGCATCTTCAACGTGGCACGGTACGGCGTCGTCGGCGACATGTTTGAAGTGAGCAAGGAATTGCGGCAACACTTTGAATAGCAGCTGCCGGCATTTAGGGAAACGCTGGTTTAATCCCGTGTCTGCGCTGTTTGACCGCAGGACGACTACGGTACTGCGCAGCGCGCCTTGTCTCGGAAAGAAAGCGGACTTCAACGCAGGTCTGCGAATAAATCAGCGTTTCCCTGGCGGATCGCATTGTTTTCCGATTTGTCAGACTGCCTGGGCCGGAGGACATCGTGCTGCCGATACGGCCATGTGCCGGCGGACGCATGCGGCTGGGGTGTTTACAGTGAGTCGACGGGGCGATGGCCGTTAAACGAGCGCGTAGTGAGCAAGCCACTGAAGGCGGACAGGATCCGCGGTTGGCCCTGCTTGATCTGGCGGAGCGGGCGGCATTGCTGGTGGGACCGGAAGGGATTCTTGCCGGCAACGAGACGGCGTGCCGCTTGCTCGGGGTGCGGGCCGCGCAAATCCGGGGCCGGAAACCGGATCAGCTTCTCGAGCCCCTGCAGTCGGCGCCCCTGGTCGATCCCGAAGCCTCGCTGTCGGACAGTGGAAGCCGGAAGCTGGTCCGCTGCCGGTCCGCTGCCGGCCAGGGGGTGCGCCTGGAGCTGCGGGTGCGCAACCTGGAGCCCGGGCGGCGTTGGCCGCAGATCTGGATGCTCCTGCCGGATGGCGCACTGGTCACCGAAGCAACCACTGAACATGCCCATCGCCTGCAGGAGTTGATGAGTCACCTGCCCAGCGTGCTGTACCGGTCGGACAACACGCCAAGCTGGACCATGCGTTTCATCAGCGACGGTTGTCGCTCGTTGACCGGCTACGACGAGGACCAGTTGCTCGAAGATCGCGAGATCTCCTATCTGGAGCTGATCCACCCGGAGGATCGGGGCCGCGTCTGGAACGACATCCAGCAGGCACTGCGCGAATTCCGGCCGTTTCGGGTCAGTTACCGCATTCGTACTGCGCTCGGTGCCGAGAAGTGGGTCTGGGAACAGGGGGTCGGGGTCTATGGCGCCGACAACCGGATCGTGGCCGTGGAAGGGTTCATCACCGATATCACCGCACGGAAACGTACCGAAGACACGCTCAGTTCAAGTCAGCAGGCCCTGGCCCGACTACTCAGTAACCTGCCGGGCATGGCTTATCGTTGCCGCAATGAGCCGGACTGGATGTTCGAGTTCGTCAGTGATGGCTGTGTCGAATTGACCGGCTACCTGTCATCGGAACTGGTGCAAAGCCGAACCGTTGCCTACGGGGACCTGATCGTCGCCGAGGACCGTGAGCGGGTCTGGCAGGAAGTACAACAGGGCGTCCAGGCCCGAAAGCCGTTCGCCTCCACCTATCGCATCATCGGTGCCGATGGCGGCGTCAAATGGGTCTGGGACCGGGGTAACGGCGTGTACGACGCGCGCGGTTCGGTGATCGCCATTGAGGGTTTTGTCTGCGATGTCACTGAGGTGCTGGAACGTCGCTCCGGTACCTGATCTCGTCGCAGTCGTGGGACGGTTTGCTGCAACGGGTCGCAGTGTTGCGACGGGCAGCGCGTTGGAGACTGCGATGGAAGGGGTTCCATCGCAGTCCCGGATCTTCCTCAGAACGTCATGACGAAACTCGCACTGACCTTCGCATCACCGTCGTTGCCGCTCAGATCCGTCTGATCGTAGGCAAACGTGAAATCCCCGATATCGGTGTGCCGGGTCACGCCGAGTTGCCAGTGGGTGTAGTCATCCTCGGGCGCGCTGCTGCGGAAGTCCTGGCGGCCCAGCGTGGCGCCTGCCGACCAGTCTTCCGTGATCGGTACGTCGAGATTGGCGTAGTAATAGACCGCGTCCTTGAACTGCTCGCGCACCTCACTTTCCGCGTTCGTGACGTAGAACACGCCGACAGTCAGCATGTCGACGTTCAGATTCAGGTAGATCTCGCCGAAGTCCGAGTCCTTAAGGTCGCGGCTGCCGGGATAGGCGTAGTAGATGTAGCCGAGATCGTAGTTGAGCTGCTCGAAGGCGCCGGCAAAGCCGATCCAGCCGTCCAGCTCATAACCGGTGAAATTGCTTCCTTCAATTTCGAAATCCACATTCGAGGCCCAGGCGCCAACATAGACGCCCGATTCATGGCCATAGTCCAGCCCGCCCTGGACGGCCGCGCCGTCGTCGGTCTGGGTCAGGCCGCGAAAGATGTAGTTGCTGGTCACGCCAATGTTGGCACTGAATTCGGCCTGAACGATGCCGGTCCCGGCGAGCAGCAGCGTCGCGCCCAGGGCGGCCTGTCGACCACGAGTAAGGATCGGGTGGTTTTTTCTCATCGGTGCTCCTCCAGATCATTGTTGCAAGTCGGATTGTCGTGCAGAAAAGAGACGACGGCTTCCTGTGGTGCAAAAACCTTGCCTTTAGAGAAACAGCAACCTGCTCGCGGTCGTCGTGTCCGAATCGGTATGCATCTGCCTTGCGGGTACGATTCGGCCTTCTGCACCAGAAGTCGGCACATGCCATGCATGGCATGATTGGGAACGATGCGTCGCCGGAGTGGCGAATGGAGGGCTTCGTGCCGCACCTGCATATCAAGGGCTGGCTCCTGCAACGGATCGACGAGGTCGGTGACCATGGCCTGTGGGACTGGCAACTGGCCCGACTGGCCGAACGGCATTACGCGCTTTCGGGGGATTACTGGCGCGGCGTGATCCGGCTGACACTGGTGGACCTGCATGCCAGCGGCGTGATCGAGAGTGTCGACGAGGCCATCGACAACGATGGTCATTTCGGGCGCGGACGTATCCTGTTCCGGTTTCGCCTGAATGCCTTTGGTCGCCAACGGCTGCTGGACACCGGTCTGGCCAGAACGCGAATGCCAGGCAAGGAGACGGAACGATGAACGAATTCTGGGCCTACCCGGCGGCACCCTGGCTTGCCGTGATCAGTATCGGACTACTCTGCGCCCTGGCCTTGTATCAGGCACGCACCTTCGCGTATCGCCTGTGAGGTTCAGTATCGCAGCACTTCCGCCTCTCGCTGATGGCGCGGCCGCCTTGCGGGGCAACCTTAGGGCTTGGCAATGAGCGCCTCGTCGGGCGAAGACGCGGCCCTGCAGGGTGCCAGGTCCCGCTATCACGCCGGCCGCATTCGCTGGGGGTTCATCTGGGCGCTCTGGTCGGCTGTCCTGGCCGGTGCCTGGTATATCCCGGCCACCGCCCTTTGGTTCGAGCCGGCGTTTTCCAGCGGGCGCGAGGGCACCGTGTCGATGTTCCTGCTCACGGCGACGGTGATTGCCGCGCTGAATGCCTTGACCATGCTGTTGTTCGCCTTCGTGTGGCTTGGCGTACTCGGCAAGATTCCGGACTACCGGCGGACCGTGCGCCAGGTGCGGTCAATCAGTTCCTGGTACATGGTGGCTGCCTTCTTCGGCGGACCGATGGCGCTTTTCGGCGGCTTCCTGGCCATGGGTTTCATCGGTGCGGTTTTCGCCGCGGTGGCAGGACTGATGTATCCGATTGTTGGTGCCGTGCTGGCCCGGCTCTGGTATCACGAGAAGATCACGCTGCGAGCTGCCATCGGCATCTTCATCATCATTGCAGGCGGCATCACGATCTTTGGTCCCGGTTTGCTGGCCGAGTTCTCGGGTACCGGAACCGGCGCCTGGCTGGGCTATCTTGGCGGTGCGATGACAGCGATTGGCTGGGGTGTGGAAGGTGCCATTGCCGGTCGGGTCATGGACGTGTCGGACCCGGATGCAGGCCTGGCGATACGCTTTACCGCCGAAGCCGCCTACTGGCTTGTACTGGTACTGCCGCTGGTGATCCTGCTGACCGACTTCCCGGTTCTGAGCCTGGTCATCCAGGCCCTGTCGACGCCGACCACCGTGGCAATGTTGCTGCTTGCCGGCGTCAGTTTCGCATTCGGCCAGGTGACCTGGTACCGGTCGTTCCCGCTGATCGGCGTGGGGCGCGGCCAGGCGGTGGGCGATTTGTATGCGGTGTTCACGGTCCTGTTCGTCGCTGCATTCACCTTGCAGATGCCCGACTGGAATTTTCTGCTTGGCCTGGTCCTCGCCGTGTTCGGTGGCTTTGTCATGTTTACCGAGCGTGATTCGGTACTGGAAGTCGTGCGTGCCTTGCCGGCAGAGTCGGACTAATCAACGTTGCCGAAAATGGTGATGGCCAGAAAGCGAATCGGTACCCGCACCAGCCGTTCCGGGCCATGCGGGACGCGGGCGTCAAACGTGAAGGTGTCCCCCTCCTCAAGTTCGTAAACCCGCTTGCCGTGGCGGTAGTCTATCCGGCCCTGAAGTATGTGAATCAACTGGGTGCCTTCGTGCTGGAAGGTCGGGAATGCCTCGCTCTCGTCGTCCATCGAGATCAGGAATGGTTCGAAGTTCTTATGGTGGCCCCGGTGATGCGCCAGCAAGTGGTAGGTGTGGCCACGTTTCGTACCCATCCGCACCACTTCCAGTCCGGAACCGGCCTTGACCAGCTGCGCGTCAGCTTCCGCGGAATCGTAGTCGCGGAACAGCTGTGACAGGGTCATGCCCAGCGCCGCGGTAATGCGGGCCAGTGAATCCAGGCTTGTCGCAACCTGGCCGTTTTCTATCTTGCTGACCATGCCCCGGCTCAGGTCGGCCCGTTCTGCCACCTCGGCGATGGTCAGTGACTGATTCACGCGCCGTCCACGGAGCACGCTGCCGATGTATTGCTCCAACTCCATCTTGCGGTTCTGGTGCGAGTGCCGATTCGCCAGAGTCTTGGTGTCTTCGATTTTCAGTGGTCGCTGAGTCACGCCGTAATCAGTCCTTGGGAGTCGATGGGCCTGCCGGCAGGCCGTGATGGCGCGTCACGGCGCCCCGTCTGCATGCGCAGTCTACCGGAACAATGCCGTCAACACGGCAGTGCGGCCAAGTATGACACTTTGTCCCGCGCGTCCCGTCAATGAAACACATTGTCTCAAGATTCATCGTCAACATGGTGTTTGTCGGTGACAGGCCGGAGTGGTCGCCGCCTGCCAGACCGCTCCAGGCGGTGGTGCGAGGCCTGGTTTGTTTCTTGGCATTCACGTTGCATTACTATTATGAACGCAACAGGCCCGCCGGGCGACTGTGCATCCATCGGATAACTGGCAGGAGAGGACAGC
>NZ_JALPKO010000019.1 GCF_023195885.1 Methylonatrum kenyense | reverse complement strand
GCCAGACCGGCAAGTGTCCGGTGGGTGTCACCACCCAGGACGCGGTGCTGGAGCAGCGCGTGCAGCCGGACATGGGTGCAAAGCACGTCAGGAATTATCTCCAGACCCTGAACATGGAGCTGACGACCCTGGCCCGGGCCTGCGGCAAGTCCAACGTTCACCACCTGGAACGCGAGGACCTGGTGGCCATGAACGTCGAGGCGGCGGCGATGGCCGGGGTGCCGCTGGCCGGTACCAGCTGGATTCCGGGGGTCAATGGCTGTTGACCAACGATGGGCCGGGGGCCTGCGATTGCCTGGTCTCCGGTCCTTACCGTTGCCGACCGAGTTGAGGGTTAACGTCATGCCGATTTACGAATTTCCCGAGGACGGCATTCGAAGCCGACCAATCTATCGTCCGCTGCAGCCCGATGTGGCGGCACGCTTCCACCTGATGGTGGCCGAAGGTGCCGGGGCCGAGGCCCTGGCCAGGCTGCACGACAAGCTTCCGGATGAAGCGAGTTGCAGCATTCACTACCTGGCCGGCAGTGACGGCCCTGACGGCTCCGATCGCCTGATGCAGCTGGATTGCCAGCAGACCCGGATCCATTTCGATGATGCGCAGCTCGCGGACGCTCTGCGTCGTGAGCTGGAGAACGCCAGCATGGGCACACGGCTTTACGTGGCCGGCGGCGAGGGCTTCATCTGGCGCATGGCGGCTGTTGGTGCGAGTTGCGGCATGAGCGAGGAGGAGGTTCATGTGGAGCGTTGCGGCTCCCTGGCACGGCCCGCGCAGTGCGTGCACTGCAAGACGCGGGTCGAGGGCGTCACCACCAATATCTATGAGTGCCCGGGTTGTGGCCTGCATGTCACCGTCCGTGACCACTTCTCGCGCCGACACGGGGCCTACCAGTCGGTTCGGGTTGATGCCGAGGCCCCGGGTGAGTTGCCACCGATCGAGGAGACCTACCGATGACCGGTCAAGCCAATATTCCAGTCCGGGTCGCTCGGATCGAGCAGATAACCCCGATGATTCGCCGATTCACGCTGGAGCGAAGCGACGGCGGCACCCTGCCCGGGTTCTCCGGCGGTAGCCATGTGGTGGTCACGATGCGGGGTGAGGAGCGGACGCACCACAATCCTTATTCGCTGATGGGATCGCCGGATGACAAGCAGCGCTACCAGATCTCGGTGCGCCGGGATGACGACGGGCGGGGCGGTTCGCTTTTCATGCACCAGAAGGTTGCCGAGGGCGATACCCTGGAAGTGTCTCCGCCGACCAATCTGTTTGCGCTTAACCCGCTCGCCGAGCGTCATATCCTGATTGCCGGCGGTATCGGAATCACGCCGTTCATGGCGCAGCTGCACGAACTGCGCCGCGCCGGTGCGGATTACCAAATGCATTACGCCTTCCGTGACCAGGAAAACGCCGCTTTTCGTGACGAGCTGGAAGCGGCGTGTGGGGACCGGCTGACCGCCTACGATGGAAGTGCCGGCCAGTTCGTGCAACCCGCCCAGTTGCTCGGCGAGCAGCCCCTGGGGACGCACGTTTATGTCTGCGGACCGAAGGGCATGATCGAGGCGGTCAACGAGGCGGCATTCGAGCTGGGTTGGGCCGATAGCCACGTGCACTGGGAGGAATTCGCCGCGCCGCCGGTCGGCAAGCCATTCCGTGTGGTGCTGCAGAAAAGCGGCATGGAGATCACGGTGCCTGGCGCGTCCAGCGTCCTTGAAGCGTTGGAGGATGCCGGCTTGCAGCCCAACTGCCTGTGCCGCGGCGGTGTTTGCGGCGAATGCGAGACCGCCGTCGTCGAGGGCGAAATCGAGCACAACGACCACTTCCTGCCGGACGACGTCAAGCAGAGCAACAGCCGGATGATGATCTGCGTGTCCCGGGCCCGCTCGGAGCGCGTCGTTCTCGATCTCTGATACCTGAATCCGCGCGACGGGCCGCCGGATCTGGCGGTCCCGGACGCCGGCAAGCAACGACCGGGAGTTCATGACATGGCCGCACCGATGAAAATTGCCACACCGCCAATCAAGTCCGCGGAGAGCTTCCGCGACGACTTCACCTACAGCAACAGTCCGCAGGCGATTCGTCGCTTCCCGTTCCCGTTCCACGAAGACGAGTACATGTATTCCGTGAACATCGAGCCGCATAACGGCGGCCCGGTCGGATCGGTGTACGCGCCGCGATTCGATATCGACGAGCATTACCTGTCGGAGACCGAGGAACGGCGACTCGTGCTGGAGCAGGATCCGGGGCGCTGTCAGGTGTTGCCGTACATGATGGAAGCCCAGTGGGACACGCTCGAGCTGCTGATGGAGTCGCTGGCCGCCGATTACCCCCAGCATTTCACGCTGAGCAAGGAGGGTGACCGCTGGACCTGGGAGAACCGGCCCCTCGGAATCCGGGACAGCTTCGTCTTCGGCGACCCCAGTACCCTGCCGCAGGAACCCTTCGAGTACATCACGCGTCAGGTCCAGGGTGATTTCACGTTGCATGGGCAGCGCGACAACATGCTCTACATGGATGGCGGCATGGTCACCTGTCAGGCGGACTGGTCGCTGGATTTCGACCTGGGGATGAACTGGTATGAATGGCATGGTCCCGTGCCGAAGGCCCACCAGATGGGCATCTTCGACCGGGCGCTCAAGTTCCTGCTGAATCTGCAGGTGGAACGTCCGGTGCGGCGCCTGAACTGGACCATGACCATCAATCCGCGGATGGACACCTCACCCGAGAACTATCACAAGTGGGGGATCGACCGGTCCACGGTCACGCCGGAGAACGCAGGCGAGAAGGCCCACCTGCGGGTGGAGCTCCAGACCCTCTACCGCCTGCCCCGGAGCAACGCGATCCTGTTCAGCATCCGCTGCTACCTGATCAGCATGGAAGAGCTGGTCACGGTGCCGAAATGGGCCCGACGTTTCCCCCGGGTACTGAGGACGCTGCCGGACGAGCTGGCGGAGTACAAGGGGCTGATTGACTACCGGCCAGCCGTGCTGGAGTACCTGGAACAGTTCGACGATGGCGCCGAGACCAGTCCCGGCACGGCGCCGGACTAGGCTGACCGCCGCCGCCGATGGCTATCGGCCGGCGGCCCGGCAGCATCAGGAGGCAGACAGCCGGCCCGCAGGGGCCGGCTGTCTGCCTTGTTGGCGTTTCCTTCGCGGAAGGGGGAAAATGGGAGTCAATCGCTGCGTACCGGTGCCTGGTTCAGGGCACACCGACCTTGCACGTGTGGACTGGTACGGCCCTTGGCAAGCTGGACAGCGAGTGTTCAGACCATGGACGGCAGGTATTGCGGTCGAGGTAGTGTGACATGCTGGACTACACCGAGAGACCTCCGTCCATTCGGGCGCTGAAACGGCACTTTCTCGACAGAAACCGGCGGGCCTTCCGGCCGGAAACCCTGAGTTGTGCGGCTCATTTGATCCTGAATCTGGATGATTCCCGCGAAATGTTGCGCCTGGGTCTGCAACATATGGTGTCGCAACTCGGCGCATCGCGTGCTGACGCTGGCGTCCTGACGCCGGTAGATCCGGTCTATGCGCCGCAGGAGTTCTACTACAACGAGGCTGTCGAGGCGCCGAACTGTGATGGCGTCGCCTATTCCAATCGCGCCGCCGCGCTGCGCACGGCCTGGGCGCGACCGAAACCGGTGTTCTGTACCAACGTCCGGGACACCCCGCTGTTTCAAGACTCCATGGGGGAATTCGAACGCATCCAGACCACGTCCATTGTGTTTCAGCAGTTGACGCTGGGGCGTCGGCCCGTGGGCATCTCCTGCATCGATTACGTGCGTGAAGAGCATGAGTGGAAAAGCGGTGAGCTCGAGTTCGTGCACGGATTCTGCACGGAATTCCTGGGGCCGCTGATCGGGATCCACGAATACTGGAATGAGGATTCCGGCAATACGCTCAGAAAGCCGACGGAGTCCGAGCTGGATGCGATTCGGCTTGCCGCGGAGGGGCTGAGCTGCAAGGAAATCGCCAGACAGCTCGGCAAGTCCTATCGGACCATTGAGAACCAGTTGCGAAATGCGCGCCTGATGCTCGACGCGAAAACCCTGCCGGAGCTGATCAAGAAGTGCGAGATCTGGTTCTAATCATTATCAGATCGGTCCCGGGAAACGTCTCTCACCGGGGCCGATCCTGGTGGGCAAGACGGTTGCGAGATCAGGATTGGTGTTCGCAGCTCAAGCGCCGGGATGACCGTTTTGCGTGGCCGCTGAATTTGCCTTTCAGGTTCGTTGGTACCAGTAGGCAGAACGCGCTACTTGAGCAGCCCGCCTACACCCATGGCCATGATATCCTCGGCGGTCACCGGCACGCGGGCTGCCAAGCGCTGTAACAGCAGATCCAGGCCATTGAGGCTGGGTGATCTGGCGCAACCGGGCAGTCCCAATACGCGACAGGTTCCGGCCTGTGCCAGCAGGATCAGGTTACCGGGATCCACCGGCATACCCACATGCTCCACCTCGCCGCCCGCCCTGATAATAGCGGACGGGATGACATCCCGAGCATCAACGATCGCTGACGCGCCAATGATCAGCAGCAGATCGGGCTGGTCGTGCAGCGCCTGCGTGATTTCCGCCGCAAGTCGCACTTCATCGTGTGCGCATCGCCACTCGTTGCCCAGTTCACAGCGCAGCGGTTGCAGGCGGTTTTGAATAACCCGGACCGTTTTATCCAACACCGAGACGCGCGTCTCCGGGAGCACCGTTTGGATCAGGTTGACGCGAAGCCCGGCGAACGGGTGCACAGACAGCAGGCCATCCGTTTTTGCTGTCGCTGCCGCCACCCGGTCCAACAGCGAACGAGCCACTGCAAAGGGGATGATCTTGATGGTGGCGAGCGTGCGACCTTTGCTCACCGGGGTAAAGTCGGGAAGGGTGGCAATTGTCACCTCGGGACTGATGTGGTTGATCGATCGCAGCCGCTCCGCATCCAGGACAAGCAGGCCATCGGTTTCCGCAAATAGGTAACACCGCCCCGTCGACGCAGTATTGCAGACAGTACCCGGCCCCCGGATGCGGGCCGTCAAGTCATCTGCTGCCTGGTCCTCATGCACATCGCCCGGCTCCAGGCGTCCGATCACAATTTCTCTCACCTTGTGCCGACGTAATAACGTGACATCGTCCTCATTCAGCACGCGGCCCTTTTTGAACGTCTTGCCACCCACTTTCCTGCTGTGCGCGAGGATTCCGTCCCGCGCATTCTCAGACTTGACCGGACCAAACTCCATGCGTAACTCCTATTCCACCCACGAGCTGCTGTTGCACGCGATGAGCGCACTCACGGAGTGAGTTTGGCAGCGGCTTGAAACAACGTCGGGGTACCCTCACTGGTACCCCGACGCATGTCGTTTCACTTGCTGCTGTTATTGCCTGGCAATCGAGCCGATGGGTTCACAGTTCTCCATACAGCGCTCGGCACTGACGTCGGGACGATCATCAACGAAAAAAGCATCCCTGTTGGGCATTTCGATCTCGGGCATTGTTTCCGCGTTCATCTTGAAATCTTCGTCGATCAGTCCATTCAGGTAGTAAATGTAGGCCGATACCGCGTATACCTCGTCTGCCGTCAGTGACTGCGGGCTGGTCATGGGCATTGCACGACGAACATAATCAAACAGGATTGGCGCATACGGATACATGCTGCCTGGCGTCAGAACCCGCGGGTTTTCGTCCATGGAACCGATCCCTCCGACCATGGTGTCAAACATGTACTCCTCGCCACCCGCTGCCTCTGCCCCGTGACAGGCCATGCACTGGTTTTCGAAGACGCGTTTTCCTACGGAGACCGTGCCTTCGCCTTCCGGCAACCCCTTGCCGCTGGGCGTATGAATGGTGATGTCCCATAACGCTAGATCGCCATCGGAGACCTCCGTGCCAAAGCCATAGCGTTCGTCTTCGGACCCGGCATGGATTTGAAAAACGGCCATAAGCGCCAGAGCCATACCGACGAATACAAGTATCAGGCGGGCCTTAAGCGATACCATTGCGCACCTCCCCGTGCTCATTGATGATCCAAGGGAAAACCCCGTTATGGTGCTGTACGAAACCAACAATTTCGCGCTGTTCGGCAAGTTGCTGGGTGGTGGGTTGCACGTAACCGGTGTCGTCGACCGCGCGGCTGGCCATGGTCACGGGGCGCCCATCCCATTTCCAGTCCAGAGTGAAGCGGGTCAAGTTCTTGTCGAGCACAGGGCCTTCGACCTTCGCTTCATGCCAGGTCACGCCGCCATCAAAAGTGACATCCACGTGGGTGATCTTGCCGTTACCCGACCAGGCAAAGCCGCGAATCTGATAATAACCGGCACCGTTGAGGCGCATTCCTCCTGACGGGTAGGTAATGACGGATTTGCACTCCATCTCCATACTGAACTGACGCCACTTCCCTCCCGGCATTGGGTCGGTATAGCGGGCCGTTTCACCACGTATATGCTGTGCGTCGTCTACCACTTCAATGCGTCTTAGCCACTTGACGCAGGTATTGCCTTCCCAGCCAGGCAAAAACGCCCGAATGGGATAGCCCTGCTCGGCGCGCAGCATCTCGCCGTTCTGGCCATACGCGACGATGGCATCGTCCATGATTTTCTCCATTGGAATGGAGCGCAGATGACCGGACGCGTCTCCGCCCTCCAGTACCACCCATTTCCCTTCGGGTTTCACGCCGGCTTCGTTTAACAGCACGGAGAAGGGGATTCCGGTCCACTGACAGCTGGAGAGCAAGCCATGGCTTTGCTGTACCGTCTTGGAGCCAGCTTCGTCCCAGTCGGTCAGGCCGTTGCCGGAGCATTCCATGAAATGAAATCTGGATACCGATGGAAAGCGCATCAGCTCATCCATGGTAAAGACCAGCGGACGCTCCACGAGGCCATGAATCGCCAGACGGTGTTCCGCCGGGTCGATTCTGGCAATGCCGGCATGATGGCGCTCGAAAAAAAGACCGTTCGGCGTAATGGTGCCCACTTGATTCTGCAGCGGCGTCATACTCCAGTCAGACCAGTTCTGCCGGTTGACCACGACATCGCTTCTCCTGCGAACCACATGGTCTTCAAAAGAAATGGGCTTGCCGTAACTGGTTTCGGAAATCGGATCGCCCAGGCGCTTCATGCTCTCCGGAATTGCCAGCTTGCTGGACGCCTGGGCGACGGATAAGCCACCCAAACCACCGGTTAACGCCATACCGGCCACCGCCGCACCGCGACGCAGGAACCCTCTCCGCTCCATCGATGCAATATCGGTATCCGCTGCCTCGGTCGGGGCCTGCGGGGAAGGCTCTGGCACGCCAATGAGGGACTGGTTCGGCGGGGTGTCCCGAGGATGCTCCAGTTCTTCGACGGCGCTCCGCGTTGCGACGCCAGCCTTGGTTTCCTGATCGTTCATTGTTCCTCCTCGTCTCTAGTTGTTTGGTCCTGAAATCATCAAGTGGCAGACGGCTAGGGAAACACTGATCTATTCCTGCGCCTGCGCCCGAGACCGGTTTTGGTCATCTGGCAAGGCGCGGTGCCGGTTCGGTAGCGGTAGCTACCGGGCCGGTGGCGCAACGCCGCCAGGGGCCAAAACCGGCCGGGCTCTTCGACTTGGGCCGCATTTCCCCCGACTGCTGCGTTGCCTGACCGCAGAATGACTACGGCGCTGCACAGCGCCTTGCCTCGGAAAAAATGCGGCCGCCAACGCGGGCCTGCGATTAAATTAGCGTTTCCCTAGCATTGCGTACTCCTGGCTTAATTAAATCGTGAATTTGTCATTCAGGGTCAACAGTTCTACTGTTGTTATTCGTATTAAGATTAAGGTTTTGTTTGCGCATCTGTTACAAAAGGTCTGGTGACTAGCTTTCAGGCTTCGACGGGAGCTTGTGAATTTCCGACTAAAAGAAATATTCCCGTCAGTTTCTTAAACTACTCCCCTTGTTCTAAATAGTGTCCAAGTCTTTTTTGTTTCGTCCTGATATAACGCTCGTTCTCTTCGCGCATTGGTATGGTTAATCTGACCCGCCCATCTACCGAAATTCCTAATTGCCCCAAGGCCTTGAACTTTTTTGGGTTATTGCTTATCAGTCTTATCGACGGAACGCGGAGATCACTCAAAATAGAAGCTGCCGAGCGGTATTCGCGTAAATCATCAGGTAGACCCAGGTGACGATTTGCGTCCACCGTGTCAAAGCCCTTTTCCTGCAGTGCATAGGCGCGTATTTTATTCGCCAGACCAATTCCACGACCTTCGTGACCGCGCAGGTACAACAAAATACCTTGCCCTTCTTCCGAAATACGCCGAAGCGCTAGGTCTAGTTGCTCTCCACAGTCGCAGCGATAGGAGCCAAAGACATCCCCGGTCAAACACTCCGAGTGCAATCTGGTAAGTACCGACGACTTGCCGCTCACATCGCCCATTATCATTGCCAAATGGTCGATACCAGTTTTTCCAATGGTGTAAACCAAAGCGGTGAATGTGCCATGCCGCGTCGGAATTTGTACGGGTTCCCCGCGGTGGATGACTTCACCTTGAAGCGGGCGCGTCGAGTAGTCGGTTTCAGGGTAGAGATGGCCAAACCGAGCATTAGAAGTCATGGTTGCCAATCCTGCTAAGCCAAGAAAGGAGCCCTTTCTGTAATGCCCGAGACGATGCGGAAGGCGTCCTGCCGGAGGCAGGAACCCGTCTACGTGACTGGCGCTCGCCGCCAGCCGCATGGCGATTTGCCAACCGGCCGGAATGCCTGTCCGGAGATACGCATGCTCCATTCATTTTTCATATGTCCCGGTCAGTCGCTTTACGACTACAAAACTCAAGCCTTGCTCTGAGCGGTTGTGTCGGCCGTATCGGTGTGCCAGAGCGGCACACACGCTGACCTTCTGATCGGCCATGCCACTGTCCGCCGTTGTCACCACAACGCGCCCGCTACCGTGCCGCCAAGAAAAGCCCGGTTCGGAGACTTCAGTTCCGGGCGCCACTGATGCGGCTTTGCACAGCAGATCGAGCAGACGCTCGGCAACAAACATCAGTCCTCTGCACGCATCGGTATTCCCAGCCCAGCGGCAGCGCGTCACTCCCGCGTTTAGCTTCGACAGAGATTTCAGGACCGGCCTAACGAATGGGAGCCCCATGGTTAGTGGACTGAATGGTACAACACTAGGCTCGGCGCAGCCCCCTGTCAACTGGATCACAGGGCCCTGTCCCCGCCTTGAATCAGCGAGGAACAGCTGGCTCCCGGGCGGGGCACCTTCGACGTCCTTGTCCCGACGGAAATCGCGACGTAGGACCGGTCGGTCGATCGTGACCGAAAACGCGGGCAGACAGTGGTCAACAGGAGAGGTGTTCCCTCCTGGCTGACAGAGAGGCGTCCTCGGGCGGATTTCACAACATACTGAAAAAAAGAAAAATGTCGCGTATTCGACGAGCAGCTTGTGCGGTATCTCTCAAGAAAAACATCTTTCTTGACATTGAGGCGGCCTGTGCCAGAGTGGACGGACCGGTACATAAACGGAGGTTGTGGAATGGCTAAATGTGGATTGTTTGTTCGCCTTGAGGCGCGGCCCGGTAAAGAGGAAGAGGTGCGACGCTTCCTGCTGGATGGTTTGCCGCTGGTCGAGGAGGAGCCGGCCACGACCGTCTGGTTCGCTTTACAGCTAAGTCCCAGCACATTCGGTATTTTCGACGCGTTTCCGGACGAGCAAGGGCGCCAGGCGCATCTTGAAGGCAAGGTCGCGGCGGCGCTGATGGCTCGTGCCTCGGAGCTGCTGGCCTCGGAGCCGGCAATCGAGAAGGTCGATGTACTGGCTGGAAAATTGGCTGACTAGGGCGGCAGGTCCTTCGTCTCCGATGTGGCGGTCGGGTCGGGTTTCGAAAGGCCTGTCAGACAGAACGAGCATTCCAATGGTCCAGTCCTGGTCAAGAGGGCTCAGGCCTTGGCAGGTCCGGTCTTCCGTGACCATGGCGGTGTGAGGTTCGTCGAGGCTTCAATTACGATGCCAAATATCGAGTCGAACGCGTTCGGCGGCCGTCTCCGACCCATTATTCCGCGATGGTCTGGGGTTAACCATGTTTCCTGCCGGGCGAGTTCAGTTACATGCTGGACGACCCTATTGAGGCTGCCCTCGGCGCTGCGCGGCCAGGCGAGCTGTCGTTGTGTCAACCAAACCGCATTCACTCGCTCGGTTGACGCGACACAGGGTGTTACCACAGGCAATTCGGCGGCTGATCGGGCGCATGTGCGATTGCCGCAGCAATTGATCCGGAGCAGGGTGCGTCGCGCTGTGCTCGCCCGGAAATTTGTTCCCGCTGGTAGCCCGCTGCGGCGATGTCCTCGAGCCGCTTGGCATGCAGAAGCGTGGATCGGCATTGCGCGGTACGCGGGAATGATTCCGGCGGGCGTAATTCGCAAAATTAAAGAAAACACTGCTCTATTCGCAGGTCTGCGCCCGAGACCGGTCTTGGCTTCAGGCAGTGTTGCCTCGCCGGCCCGGTGGCTCAAGCTACCGAACCGGCACCCCGCCATGCAGGCGTGCGGATAGATCAGCATTTCCTTAAAGGCCCGCGAACTGGTCTGGCCGGGCTTCCCAATTCGGTGGCATCATCAACCTATCTTGAGGAGTCTACATAAAGATCGGAGATTTTTGTGGGTAAAGCCGACACTTGGAAGGTGAAGTTCCCCGACCTCGGCGTGAGTGTGAACCTGTCTCGGCCGACTCCTGGGCAGAAGTCCAGGATTCGGCGCGCCGCGGCGGAGCTGTTTGCACGAAACGGGTTTGGGTCGGTCGGCGTCGCGGAACTGTGCGACGCAACGCATCTGGGACGCGGGGCCCTTTATTACCACATCAAGAGCAAGGAACAGATTCTTTTCGACATCGCCACCGGTTACATGCAGCAAATGAACGAAGGCACCAGCCAGATCCTGGAGGCTGATGTCGAACCGGAGGTAGCGATTCGCGCCATGAGCAGACTGTTCATGCGAATCATGTTCGAGGACCGCAATGAGATGACCGTCTGTTTCAGGGAGCTCCACTCATGCAGCCCCGAGAATCAAAGCGAGATTCGCAGATTGCATCGTGATTACCAGGTTTACTGGGAAAACGTGATAAGAAAAGGAGTCGAGCTTGGCCGCTTTCGCGGTCTCTCAAAGGTGCAGTTGCAAGGGATTCTGGGGATGTACTTCTACAGCTTTCTCTGGGTTAATCCGTTTGGGGCGATGAGCGCAGATCAGATCGCTGATGAGTTTTCCGAGATTGTGATTTCTGCGTTGAGGTAACTGTCGAGTGCCGGATGATCTCGGGCGCGCCGAATGAGTAGCTCGGGCTGATCGACTTGGGCCGCATTTTTCCCGAATGCCGTGTTGCGCTGCAAGACCGCAGAATGACTGCGGCCCTCCGCAGCGCGTCTTGCCTCGGCAGCCGCCAGCCGGACCCTGCTGAATCGCTAACGAAGATGCCGGCATGGCCGTGCCACGCGCATGGCGGCCCGCGCCCGGATCCCTGTCCACAGTCCCCGCCGGGACTGTGTCTCCCTGTTTTTTCCTCCCGCATCCCGGCCTGGCATAGGTGTTTTCTGTCATGTCCCCCCGCGTCCTTTTACTGGAAAATCGGCCTCGTAACCGAAGTGCATCCTTTCATCAAACAACATCGTGGAGAGTGACATGCAGAAGCACCTGGTAGGCCTCGGACTCATCGCCGGTATCGGTTTGTCGGCTGCCGGAATGGCCCACGCCGAGGCTGCTGGCCTGGAGCACGTGCCGGGTGTGGCCGAGAAGGAGCTGACGCCTTTCGAGTCGCCGGGGAATAACACCTTCCTGGATGATTTCGTGACTTCTGGTGATGACGAGGCGCCGATCACCTGCGGCATGTTCCGCATGGAGCAGGGCGAGCCGCTTGAGTACACCTACCCGTACGACGAAGCGCTGTTCGTCGTCGAGGGAGAGATGGAAGTGTCGGACGGACGGACGACCGCCAGCGCGGGGTCCGGTGACGTGCTGTTCATCCCGAAGGGAACCACAGTCACCTTCTCCGCTGCCGATTACGCGCTTTCATTCTATTGCGGTCAGCGAGAGGGGTAGCGAGGGATCGACCGGCGCGCCGGTTGGTTTCCGGATCTGCCTTATAATTATAGACGGAGGAGAGAACGATGGACGCGACAAAACGCCTGGCGACGGCCTTGGCCGCCGGCATAGCCATGGTTTCCAGCCCAATCGCCGCCGAAGAGGAGCGTAAGGTCGACCTGCGGGACCTGACCGACGGTGACCCATTCTTTTACACCAGTGATCAGTACATACCGGAGGATGACGGTCAGGCGGACGTCATCGGCGAGGGACGTCCGGACACGACGCACTCCCGTATTCCCCATTTGCCGGTTTACTACGGCTACATGGACACTAACTACACCTACCGTTTCGTGAACGTCATGGAACAGGTCTTCACGATGATTGGCGAGGGCAAACACGGGCTTTGGCGGGTGCAGGAGAGCGGCATGGTCCGTGAGTATCTGAAGCCCGGAGCCAAGGGTCTGCCGGAAGGCGCGGACGTTCTTGACGAGGAAAACCTGCGCAAGATCGAGGAGAACTACACGCACTTCGTTCCCGAGGTGGGTTTCGACGGCTACCACTTTCCGGATGAGGAGGTTAACGATGATGGTCGGCTGAATTTCATCGACCTGCCGATCACCCATCCGAAGTATGGCGATGAGTATGCCGACATGGCTGCGATCGATCTGCCCAATTATTTTTGCACCATGTCCGGCCCCGGTTTTCCCTACGCCAAGCAGGCAATGAACTTCGCCTTCAACCAGCCGGCTGCCAACGAACTTGGTCCTCTGGGTGAGCGGGCCGGGCTGGGCGTATCGGAGAACTACACCAACGTGCTGCGGCTGGATACCTTCCCGGACGCAAGGACCTGGGTGAACGTCGGCGTGGAAGGCGAGGACGAGTACCACGTCAACTGGCAGGCGGTAGACGAAAGCCGAACCCACTCCGAGTACTATCTGGTGGAGCGCCCGTTCTTCAACGTGCCCTACCTGTTCCTGGTGGCTGTCTATGACAACCACGATAACGACGACTTCAGCTACGTCCGGCCGGATGGTCCGTATTTCGATTTCCTGCAGGAACGTGGCGACTCGGTCAAGACGGAACTCACGCGAACCCCGCGCTTCCACTTCGACAACGGAGACTTGAAGCCGGGAATCGGGGTTCCGCTCTACGGTGTTCATCACCCGGACCGGGATGCCTTCGGACACGGTGGTGCCTGTCCGGAGAAAGGTGGCGACTGGGGCCGTTACCCGGAGATCACCGGGGGCTCGGGCTGGGCCAGTCAGTATCAGGAAGTCACGCCCCAATGCGACAAGGTCCTGGTGGACATCAAGTACTTCACCAATCTCGACGGCCAAAGCTGGGATGACCCCGACAAGTATCTGGCCAATGCCGGATTCGGGGATCGGGAACACACCTACAAGGTGCGGCCCGGTGACTACGGCGAGTTCACGGATCCGTACCTGGTTGAGCAGGGTATCGAGAACCCGGAGCGTCGTGAAATCCCGGAAGAGCTGACGCTGATCTTCCCGACCGTGCAGGATCCGGTGGACTACGTTCCGACCGAGGATGTGAGGACACCCGACGGCGAAATGCACCCCATCGGCACCTCCTGCCGGCCGGTGCAGCACTAAGACGAGCCAGGCGCCCCGCCGACCTGAGCTCGGCGGGCGTCTTTAACCTGAAGCACACCATCAACGGATGGCGCTGGCGCCGTCCGCGGGGCGGGCTGCGTCCGGAAAACGTGACCGGCGATGCGGTACTGGCTGAAAAAAGCCGTCCGCCGATGGATGAAAGGAGATTGGAAT
>NZ_JALPKO010000018.1 GCF_023195885.1 Methylonatrum kenyense | reverse complement strand
CGTTTTAGGTTTAATGGTTTTACGTAAAACTTAAAACATTAAACCTAAAACGAGAAAAAGGGGCGGGAAAGCGCGTCAACGCCCTTCCCGCCCCTTTTTCTCTAGTACATCCACTTTTTCGTGCAGTTCTTCCAGCAACCTGACCATCCGTTCGCGCTCGGCGTGGGCCCGACCTTCTATCTCGGTGCGCTTGGCGTCTTCTTCCTCCCAGTGCAGCTCCTGCATGGTGTTCACGATGATCCCGATGAACAGGTTGAGCACGGTAAACGCGGTGATCAGGATGAACGGCACGAAGAACAGCCAGGCGTGCGGGTAGACTTCCATCACCGGCCGCGCGATGCCCATGGACCAGCTCTCCAGGGTCATGACCTGGAACAGCGAATACATGGTCAAACCGACGGTGCCAAACCACTCGGGAAAGCTCTCGCCGAACAGCTTGGTGCCCATGACCCCGAAGATGTAGAACACCAGGACCAGCAGGAAGGCGATCCAGCCGATACTGGGTAGCGCCCGCAACAGTGACTCGATGATCACCCGCAGCCGCTCCACCTGGGACAGCAGGCGCAGCACACGCAGGATTCGCAGGGCCCGGAGGATCGAGAAGGGCCCGGTTTCCGGCGCCAGTGCAATGGCGACGATCACGAAATCGAACACGTTCCAGCCACTGCGGAAGAAACGCGGGCCGAAGGCGATCAGCTTCAGTCCGATCTCGATGACGAATACGGTCAGGATGGCGCGTTCGGCCCAGAACAACAGGCCGCCGATATACTGCTGCGCCGTGCTGGATGTCTCCAGGCCCAGAGTGATCGCGTTGAGTACGATCAAAGCAATGATGAAGTTCTGGACCGGCTGCGACTCGACGAACTGGCCCAGGCGCTGACGAACGGATGGACGCATGGCGGATAGCATGGACGGCCTCGGATATTCCCGAAAAAAGGCGACAGTATACGGAGACAGCGGTGTTTGCGTCGTGGCGCTTAGAGAAATGCTGATTTATTCCCGCCTCTGCGCCCTAGCCGGTCTGATCCCACGGGGTCGGCGGCCGGGTCTCCGGCGCCATACCCAGCAACTCCCTGACGCTACCGCTGTCCGACGCCGCCAGCACCGTCGTGGCAAGCTGCTCGGCCTCGCCCAGGCGGGTCCGTGCCAGCACGCGGGACATGGCCGGAATCAGCCTCGGCGCCATCGAGAAACGGCGGAACCCCAGGCCGAGCAGCAACGGCAGGACCCCGGGCATCTGCATCAGCAGGCCGCAGAGCTGGATCCGTTCCAGGCCGCGGGCACCGGCGGCGCGCGCCACCAGATCCAGGAACCGCAGCAGGGTCGGTGCATAGGGATCCAGGTAACCGGCAACGTCCGGAATGTCACGGTCGGCGCCGAACAGGCACTGCATCAGATCATTGCAGCCAATCGAGACGAAGTCCGCGATGCGCTGCCATTCGGGCATGGCCAGGGCGGCGGCCGGGGTTTCGGCCATTGGCCCGATTGGGATGCGGTCGGGCAGCCAGGCCCGAAGCCGATTGCGCCAGTGGCGGAACTCCTCCGGGCTGGCCACATAGGGCACGAGCACCCGCAGCGGATAATTGCGGCTGACATTGGCCAGGGCCGCTGCCTGGGCCGAGACCAGCCCGGACACCGGCCGGGTGCCGAACAATCGGGAGCCCTGCATACCGAGCAGGCCGGTCATGCCCGACACTTCGCCCAGCCAGGTCGGCTTCTTGTCCACCGAGATGTCCAGCAACCGGAAGGTTACCGGCAACGGATCGGCGGCGGCGCAGATAGCGGCAAAGGATTTCTCGTAGAAGGCCTGGTCCGGCATGCGCCCGTGCGATGGCACCAGGTATTCGGTGCGCACCATGCCGACCGCCGTCGCGCCGACGGCATGCGCGTCCCGGGCACCCTGTTCGCCGGTGATGCTGGCTCGCAACTCGACGGCGAGGCCGTCCGCGGTGTGGAACGGCTCCCCGGGCACATTGCTGTGCGCCCCGACTGACTGCGGGTCGGGCACCTCGCCACGACCGATCTCGCCGGTAATCCCGTCAATCCAGATCCGCTCGCCTTCCTGCAGGTATTCGGCCTGCCGGCTGCTGACAATCACGGTCGGGATACCCAGGCCCTGGAGCTCGGTCATCGGGTGGGACAGGGGCGCACCACCGATCACGATCAGGCCGGCGGGCGGCGTCTCCAGCGGCACCAGATCCTCGAAATGCAACAGCAGGATACAATCCGACTCGCCGTCCCGCAGCCGGTGGCGGAGTCGGCCGCTCACCTCGCCTGGTACGAATGGCATGGCCTGAAGGGTCATCGGCACATCCTTAGCTGACCATCAGCACGATCACTTGCAGGGCCACGGCAGCGAACACCCCGGCGACAATGTCATCCAGCATGATGCCGAGGCCGCCGCCGACACGCCGGTCCAGCCAGTTGATCGGCCATGGCTTGAGGATGTCGAACAGGCGAAACAGCAGGAATCCGAGCACAATCCACAGCACGCCCGCCGGCGCGGCAATCATTGTCACCAGGAAACCGGCAATCTCGTCCCAGACGATCGCCGGGTGATCGTGCACGCCGAAGTCGCGGGCGGCCCGGCCGCAAATCCAGATACCCGCAACACAGGCGATCAGGGTCAGTACCAGATAAGCGGCCAGCGGCAGTCCGGCGATCAGCAGGTACAGCGGGATCGCCGCCAGCGTGCCGAAGGTGCCGGGTGCACGCGGCGCCAACCCGCTGCCGAAACCCAGCGCAAGAAAATGCACCGGCTGACTCAGCCGGGCACGTCCGTGCAGGGACTGCTGCTCACTCATTATTCCTCGCCGAAGTGCTGGTAGCCGCCGGGCGCTGCCGGCACCAGACTGCCGTCCTCCCGGCGCAGCCGCAAACCGGGTTCGGCAACGATGCGCCCGATAACTGTAAGCGGCGTGCCGACCGCTCCGGCGATGCCGGCAAGATCCGGCAGGAAGCGCTCCGGAACGGTAAAACACAATTCGTAGTCATCACCACCGGCCAGCGCCGCCTGACGAGCGGCCACCGCGCCGGCATACCGCACGGCCGTCTCCGAACAGGGCAGGTCCTGCACCTGGATTTCGGCGCCGCAGCCGCTGGCTGTCAGCACATGACCCAGATCCGACGCCAGGCCGTCCGACAGGTCAATCGCCGCGCTGGCCCGGCCTCGCAGGGCGAGGCCGAGTTGAATCCGGGGACTCGGCCGATGCAGTCGCCGGGTCAGCGAGCTTGTGTCCGAACCCCGTTCGCCCGCCTGCCAGCACCGCAGTCCGAGGGCCGCATCACCCAGGCAGCCGCTGACAACGACATGGTCACCGGGGGTCGCACCGTCCCGCCGCAGGGCCCGCCCCGCCGGTACAAACCCGGTGATCTGCACGGTAATCACAAGCGGGCCACGGCACAGGTCCCCGCCAACCAGGGCGACGCCATGTTCCCGGGCCAGTGCATCAAACGCGGTGGCAAAGGCCTGTAGCCAGTCACCATCGGCCGAGGGCATGGTCAGGCACAGGGTGGTCCAGGCCGGTTCGGCAGCCATCGCCGCCAGATCGCTGAGATTCACCGCCAGCGCCTTGTGGCCGATCGCGGCGACCGGGGCATCCTCGGGGAAGTGCACGCCGGCAACCAGGGTGTCGGTGCTGACCGCGAGCAGGTGCCCGGCCGGGGGCTGCAACAGAGCGGCGTCATCGCCGACCCCCAGTTGCACATCCTCCCGCCGGCAACCGAGCCCGGTGAGATATTGGCGTATCAGATCGAATTCGGAGCGGGCCATGGCACCGCGTCAGCCTCGCCCCTTGTCCCGCGCGGCAATCTCCGTCTGACGAAAGCGGTCGTTGCGTGCGACCTTGTCGAGCACCGCATTGATGTACTTGTGCCCATCCTGGCCACCGAACTGCTTGGCCAACTCGACGCACTCGTTGATCACCACCCGGGCCGGCACCTGCAGGCGCTCGACCAGCTCGTAAGTGCCCATCCGCAGGATCAGGCGCTCCACCGGATCAAGGCTGGCAATGGAACGGCTCAGGTGCGGGGTGATACGCGCGTCCCAGTCCTCCAGCCGTTCCAGCACGCCATGCAACAATTCACGAAACAGAGCGACATCGACCTGATCCATCGAGGTCGCATCTTCCAGCTCGGTATCCGGCTCGATGGCCGGCGGCTCCTTGTCGGCCGCCGGCATATCCTCCTCGGGAGGCAGGAACTGGCGCTCGATATCCGAGGCGCTCAGGCCGCCCAACTGCCACTGGTAGAGCGCCTGCAGTGCACGTTGCCGGGCCCGTTGCCGGGCCTGCTGCTGGGCGCCCGGCATGTGACGCTTGCGGCGGCGGTCTTGCTCAGTCATGCAGTTGCTTCAGCAGGCTGACCATTTCCATCGCTGACATCGCGGCGTCGGCCCCCTTGTTGCCGGCCTTGGTACCGGAACGCTCGACCGCCTGCTCGATGGTGTCCACGGTCAGCACGCCGAAAGCCACCGGCACATCATGTTCGATGGAGGCCTGCGAGATGCCCTTGGTACATTCGCCGGCCACGTATTCGAAATGCGGTGTGCCACCACGGATCACCGCGCCCAGCGCGATCACCGCATCGTACTGATCCTTGCGCGCCGCCCGATCCACCACCAGCGGCAATTCCCAGGCTCCCGGGACCCGAATGACATCGATGCTGTCCTCGGCCACCCCGTGCCGCTTCAGCGCATCCAGGGCACCCTGCAGCAGACTCTCGACAACAAAGGCGTTGAACCGGGCAACAACGATCGCATACCGACCCTGCACCGCCTCGGTGGTGAAATCCCCTTCAATCACGTTCATGAACAATCATCCTCGCCAAATCGACGGCAACCGGGTAATGGGTTTGCCCTGTCTGAAAACGGAACACTGAAACCTGAAAACTTCAGGCGGGGTCGACATACTCCACGACTTCCATACCGAAACCGGACAGCGCATGCATGCGTTTCGGCGCACTCAGCACCCGCATGCGCCGGACCCCGAGATCCGCGAGAACCTGGGCTCCGATACCGTAAGTCCGCAGTTCACTGCTGGACTGGGCCATCCCCGGCTCACCGGAACTCTGCGCCTGCAGCTGATAGTCCCGCATACGCGACAGGATCGCCGAGTCATTCTCGTTGTTCCGCAGCACCACGACCACACCGCTATCGGCTCCTGCCACCTGCTTCAGCGCGTTTCGCAATGGCCAGCCACACAACGGCCCGGTGCTGGCGAAGCTGTCGGCCAGGGTGTTCTGCAGATGGACCCGGACCAGCACCGGATCCTCCGGCTTGATGCGCCCCCGGACCAGCGCGAAGTGCAGCGCGTTGTCCACATTGTCCTGGTAGGCATAGAGCTGGAAGGCACCGAACTCGGTGGGCAAATCGCACTGGGAAACGCGCTCGACGCTGCGCTCGTTACGGATCCGGTAGGCGATCAGGTCGGCAACGGTGCCGATCTTCAGGCCGTGCTCCCGGGCAAACGCAAGCAGGTCGTCGCGGCGTGCCATGGTGCCGTCTTCGTTGAGGATCTCGACAATCACCGCCGACGGCTCGAAGCCTGCCATGCGCGCCAGATCACAGCCTGCCTCGGTGTGTCCGGCGCGGGTCAGCACGCCACCGGGCTGGGCCATCAGCGGGAAGATATGGCCTGGCTGCACCAGGTCTTCCGGGCGTGCATTGGGAGCCACGGCAACCTGCACCGTGCGCGCACGGTCGGCGGCGGAAATGCCGGTGGTCACGCCGCGGGCCGCTTCAATGGAGACCGTGAAATTGGTGGATTTTTGGCCATCCGTGTCGTTCACCATCAGCGGCAGTCGCAACTGTTCACAGCGCTCCCGCGTCAGGGTCTGGCAGATCAGGCCGCGGCCGAAGCGGGCCATGAAATTGATGTCGTCCGGACGAACCATGCTGGATGCCATCACCAGATCGCCCTCGTTCTCGCGATCCTCGTCATCCATGATCACCACCATGCGCCCCTGGCGCAGTTCTTCGATGATCTCCTCGATACTGTTCATGGCCATGCTGTGTCTTGCTCCCGGGGAATCACTGATCCTTCCAAACGCATGTCTGGTACTCGGTCAGCGTTTCCCTATGTATCGAAACCGTGTCGGCCGAGCAGTTCCCGGCTGACCCCCCCGCCGGGCCGCGCTGCCGCGTCCCCCTGCACCAGGCGCTCGAGGTACCGCGCCACAAGATCCACCTCGATGTTGACCTCGCTACCCACCCGATAGCCATCGATGATTGTCGCCTGCATTGTGTGCGGCACGATATTCACATCGAACACCGCCCCGTCGACCCCATTGACCGTCAGGCTGACACCATCGATGCAGACCGACCCCTTCTCCGCGATATAGCGTGCCAGGCGATCCGGCACACGAAAGGCGAACCGCCAGGAACGACCATCCTGGCGTCGTTCCACCACCTCGCCTATGGCATCCACATGGCCGCTCACCAGGTGGCCACCCAGGGGTGTCGACAGGGTCAGGGACTTCTCCAGATTGACCGGCGACCCCGCAGCCAGGTTTTTCAGCGTCGTTCGCTGGAGGCTCTCCAGCGAGACGTCGGCGGCAAATCCTGCGTCGTCCAGGGTCACGGCGGTCAGGCAGACCCCGTTGACGGCAATGCTGTCGCCCAGGCCTACCGTGGTCATCTCCAGCTCGCCGGCGGAGATGTGCAGCCGAACGTCGCCACCGCGGGTCTCCCGCTGCCGCACGCGCCCTTGGGCCTGAACCAGTCCGGTAAACATTGTGATTTCAGGCCTCGCCGGTTACGGGCTGCAATTGCAGCCGAAGATCGTCACCCACCATGCGCGTATCGGTCAGCTTGAGTCGTACCCGATCGCCAAGGTGTTCCAGGCCGGGCAACTCGACCAGTGGCCGCCCCTCGCCGCCCAGGAAATGCGGTGCCTGGTAGAGTACGAGCTCGTCGGCAAGGCGGGATTGCAATAACGCGCCGGCCAGTTCGGCGCCCGCTTCCACCAGCAGATCGTTGATCTCCCGGTCGCCCAGCAGCTGCATCACCGCCGTCAGGTCAAGACGGCCGTCGGTCGCACCAACCCGGGCGACTTCGGCACCTGCCTGCTCCAGGGCCTGACGGGCCTCGGCGTTATCGCTGGCGGTTATCACCAGGGTCGTTCCGGGCTGTTGCAGCATCGCCGCCCGGGGGGACATGCGCAGGCGCGAATCCAGCACCACCCGGAGAGGCGGTGGCATGTCGTCCAGACCGTCAACATCACGCGGCGTCAGCCGGGGGTCGTCTGCACGCACTGTGCCTATGCCGGTCAGAATCGCGCAACTCGCCGCACGCCAGCGATGCACGTCGGCACGCGCCGCCCCGCCGGTGATCCACCGACTCTCACCGTTGGCCATCGCGGTGCGGCCGTCGAGACTGCTGGCAAGCTTGACCACAATGCGCGGCCTGCCCAGCCGCATGCGGGTTACAAAGCCCGCGTTGAGGGCCTCCGCCTGCGCTTCCATCAGACCCAGACGCACGCCGAGGCCGGCATCCCGCAGCCGCTGCAGACCACGCCCGGCCACCTGCGGGTTCGGGTCTTCCATCGCCACCACGACCGAGCGCACGCCGGCATCAATCAGTGCCTGGTCGCAGGGCGGCGTGCGCCCGTGGTGACCACAGGGCTCCAGGGTCAGGATCGCTGTAGCCCCGCGCGTCATGGCGCCCGCCTTCTCCAGCGCCATGATTTCCGCATGCGGGCCACCGGCGCGCTCATGCCAACCTTCGGCCACGATGGCGCCGCTGTGGATCAGCAGGCAACCGACGCGCGGGTTGGGCCGCGTGGTCAGCAATCCGCGCCGGGCCAGCTGCAATGCACGGGCCATCCAACGGTGTTCACCGAGGCTGAAGGTGTCGCTCATGCCATCGTCCCTCCCTGACTAACGGAACCGGGAAACATATTACCCGCCATCCCGGTCCGCGTCCGAGTCGGAAGCGGACTGCTTCTCAAGGCCATCGATCACCTCGCGGAAGGCGCTGACGTCCTCGAAACTGCGATACACCGAGGCGAATCGCACGTAGGCAACCTGGTCCAGCTCGCGCAACTCCTCCATGACCAGCTCACCGATCTGCCGGGTGGGGAGCTCGCGCTCGCCGGCGGAGCGCAAGCGCTTGATGATCCGGTGCAGGGCACCCTCGATCCGCTCGGTGCTGACCGGGCGCTTTTCCAGGGCGCGCAGCATGCCGGTACGCAGCTTGGCTTCGTCGAAGGGCTCGCGGGTGCCGTCCTGCTTGACCAGCCTTGGCATGACCAGCTCGGCGGTCTCGAAGGTGGTGAAACGCTCACTGCATTTTGTGCATTCGCGGCGGCGGCGTACCTGGTCACCTTCCCGCGCAAGACGGGAATCGATGACCCGCGTATCCTGGGCCTGACAGAAGGGACATCGCATACCGGGACTCTCCTGCCACTGGGGAGTAAACCAGCGTTTCCCTACGCACCAACCGATCGGACGCGGGCGTGGGCCTCGTACACCGGAAGGCGGCTGCAGATCTGGCGCACCTTGCCGCGTACCGTTTCCAGCACCTGCTCATCCACGCCGTCGCCATCCATCGCATCCAGCACGTCACAGATCAGATGGCCAACCCGGGTGCATTCCTCAACACCGAACCCGCGGGTCGTCACCGCCGGCGTACCGATGCGCAGCCCCGAGGTCACGAACGGCGACTGCGGGTCATTCGGCACCGCATTCTTGTTGACCGTGATATTGGCGCGGCCGAGCGCCGCATCGGCTGCCTTGCCCGTCACACCCTTGTCGATCAGGTCTATCAGGAACAGATGGTTGTCGGTGCCGCCGGAGACGATCTTGTAGCCGCGCTCCTGCACCGCCGCCGCCATCGACCGGGCGTTGTCGATGACCTGCTGCTGGTAAGCACGGAAATCACCCTCCAGCGCCTCCTTGAAGGCCACCGCCTTGGCCGCGATCACGTGCATCAGCGGGCCGCCCTGGGTCCCCGGAAAGATCAGGGAATTGAATTTCTTCGTGATCTCGGGATTGTCCTGGGCCAGGATCAGACCACCGCGCGGGCCGCGCAGACCCTTGTGCGTGGTCGTGGTACAGACGTGCGCATGCGGAACCGGGCTGGGATAAACGCCGCCCGCCACCAGGCCGGACACGTGGGCCATGTCGACCATCAGCCAGGCGCCAACGGCATCGGCGATCTGCCGGAACCGGGCCCAGTCCATGACCCGCGAATAGGCCGAGAAGCCGGCGACGATCATGCGCGGCTGGTGTTCCCTGGCCAGCCGCTCGATCTCGTCGTAATCCACCTCGCCGGTTTCCGGATCGATGCCGTACTGCACGGCATTGAAGATCTTGCCGGAGAAATTGACCTTTGCACCGTGGGTCAGATGACCGCCGTGATCCAGGCTCATGCCCATGATGGTGTCACCCGGCTTGCACAGCGCCAGGTAAACCGCCGCGTTGGCCTGCGAACCGCTGTGCGGCTGCACATTGGCGTAGCCGGCACCGAACAGTTTGCAGGCCCGCTCGATGGCCAGGGTTTCGGCGATATCGACATACTCGCAGCCGCCGTAATAGCGTTTGCCCGGATAGCCTTCGGCATACTTGTTGGTCAACACGCTGCCCTGGGCCTCGAGCACCCGCGGACTGGCGTAATTCTCGGACGCGATCAGTTCGATATGCTCTTCCTGGCGACGGGTTTCCTGGTCGATGGCATCCGCCAGTTCCGGATCGAAGCCAGCGATGGTCATGTCAGTCGTGAACATGCAAGGTCCTCAAACAAAGGGCTTAGGGAAACACTGATTCATTCCCGCGCCTGCGTTGGAGTCCCGCTACAGGCTGCCCCGGGGCGCGTTCAAAAGGGCTTGGATGATACCTGATAGCCACTGCTGCTGCATCCGCGCGAGCGGTGGTTCGGAGACCGCACCGGCACAGTTCGTCACACCGCCTCCGGACGATTGCAGCGGCCCCGGTTTTCCACTACAAGTGCGTGGACCAGTGCACTGCTTTGCGCACCGGGTTTCACCCGACACCCCCTGGCGGAGTCACGGATGACGGCAAGAAAAACAGTCATTGGCTGGCGGGAGTGGGCGATGCTGCCGGAGTTGGGCGTGGATGGTATCAAGGTCAAGGTGGATACCGGGGCTCAGACCTCCTGCCTGCACGCGATCCACATCCGCCGGCTCGACGACGACCGGGTTCGCTTCGAGCTGCATCCCCTGCAGCGGCGCAGTGACGTAACGGTCACCTGCATCGCCAGTCTGGTCGGCGAACGCCTGGTGACCAGTTCCACCGGCCATCGCGAGCGGCGGCCGGTCATTCGCACGCCGATCGCCATGGGCGGTCAGCAATGGCCGATCGAGATAACCCTGACCAACCGTGACAGCATGGGTTTCCGGATGCTGCTGGGACGCCAGGCAATGCGCGGCCATCTGATCGTCGATGCCGGCGAGTCCTTCCTGCTGGGCAAGCGCCCGGCAGGCCCGAACAGCCCTGCCTGACCAGCGAGTACCAAGGGACAGCCATGAGCGAACCGTTCAACATCATCATCCTGTCGCGCAATCGCCAGCTGTATTCCACCCGGCGACTGGTGGAGGCCGGCGAGGAGGGTGGTCATACGGTGCGGGTGGTCGATCCACTGCGCTGCTACATGAACATCAGCTCGCACCGCCCGGAGATTCACTACAAGGGCGAGGTTCTGCCCGCCTGCGACGCCGTGATCCCGCGCATCGGCGCATCCATCACCTTCTACGGCACAGCGGTGGTGCGCCAGTTCGAGATGATGGGCACGTTCTCGGTCAACGAATCGGTCGCCATCAGCCGCTCCCGTGACAAGCTGCGCTCGCTGCAACTGCTGTCTCGCAAGGGTATCGGCCTGCCGGTGACCGGCTTCGGCTATTCGCCGGACGACAATCTGGACCTGATCAACCTGGTCGGCGGCGCGCCACTGGTGGTGAAACTGCTGGAAGGGACCCAGGGCAAGGGCGTGGTGCTGGCCGAGACCAACAAGGCGGCCGAGAGTGTGATCGATGCCTTCCGCGGCCTGCGCGCCTACTTCCTGACCCAGGAGTACATCAAGGAGGCGGGCGGCGCCGACATCCGCTGTTTCGTGGTCGGCGACAAGGTGGTCGGCAGCATGATGCGCCAGGCCAAGGACGGTGAATTCCGCTCCAATGTGCACCGTGGCGGCAGCACGCGGGCAATCCGGATCACTCCCGAGGAGCGTTCAACGGCGGTGCGCGCGGCGCGGATCATGGGGCTGAACGTGGCCGGCGTCGACATCATGCGGTCGAACCACGGACCGGTGGTGCTGGAGGTGAACTCTTCACCCGGCCTGGAAGGTATCGAGGGCGCGACCGGCAAGGACATCGCCGGGGCCATCTACGGCTTCATCGAGAAGAACGGAAAAGCCGGCAAGACCCGGACGCGGGGCCGGGGCTGAGCCTCGATCAGAAATTGAACATCGCACCCAGGGCGAGCGCGTAGCCGGTCCTGTCAGCCGCACCACCCCGGTCGATATTGCTGCCCTGCTGCCACGGTGTCAGGGTCTGCAGACGATCATTGTCCATCAGCGCACTGCTTGCGTAGACCGTGAAATGCCGATTGAAGACATAGTCGGCGCCAACTGCGAGCATCTGTGCATCGAAATCGGTGTCGTCGGCGTCCAGCCGGTAATACTGGGTTTTCAGCCGCAGTTCCTGCGTCACTGAATAACGGGCACCAAGACCAAAGGCGGTGTCGTCCGGCCGCCCAGCCTGCTGTGCCAGGCCGGTGAAGCGCCAGGCATTCAGGTCCAGCACCGCACCCAGCCGGGTCATGTAGCGGTCCGGCAGGTCCCGGTCTTCCTTGTTGTTGCGCTCATGCGCCAGGGCCAGCGTGAGGCCGCCCTGCACATAGGTCAGCGCGGTACTCCAGGCGTCATTGGCATTGTTGTTGGCCGAGCTGCCGCCCGGCTCGGTCTCCAGCGAGTAATGCGCGGCGAGGCCCAACCCCTGCCAGCGCGGCGTCTCGTAATTGATGCCGTTGCGAAAGCGTTCGTCGAAACCCTGCAGGCGGACGCCGCTCGCGTCCGTGTAGTTGTTGCGCAGGATATTGCGGGCATCGCCGACCTGGTCGGAGAACAGATTTACCGCCCGCTGCACATCCTTGAGTGGCGTATTGAAACGCCCTGCACGCAGTCGCCCCCAAGTACCTTCAGCACCGAGAAAGGTGTCACGGGCCGGAAAGGTGCTATCGCTGCTGTCGATGGCGATCAGCCGCTCCACCTGGCCAATGGCGCGCAGGTTCGGCAGCACGTCATAGCCGATCCGAAAGCCGATACGGCTGCTCCGGCTGGCAAGATTGAACGCACTGTAGTCATCGCCGTTGTCCAGATAGGCCAGGTCCGCATGCAGGCGGCCGTAGACCTCCCAGTCCACATCGCTCACGACGGACTGCCCCACCGTCGGCAAGCCGAGAATGGCCGTGGCGGACAGCCCGGCAAGGAGTGGCGCAGGTCTTGCAAGGCGAATCATCAGGCTGTCACCGCATTGAAAGAAAGCCGGCATGCTATCGAATGCTCCCGCCAAGGCCAATCAGGAAATTCCTGACGGTCCTTCGGATGCGCCATGAACCGTCAGTCTTCCACTGAGGGTGCACACCGTTAAGGAAACGCTGATTTATTCCCGCGTCTGCGCCCGAGAGGATAAAGACCGTTGGCAGCGACGGCATTTCGACCTGGGCAGGCCCATGCAGACCGTCCACCAAGCCGATTGCAGACTCAGTACGGGAGAAACACCTGCTCACCGTCAATCCGGTATTCAGAGATTGCGGTCTGGCCGACCTCGGAAACCAGCCAGTCGTGCCACTTGCCGGCAAGATCATGCTTCAGGTGGGGATGCCGCTCGGGATCGATCAGCACGCTGCCATAGGCATTGAACAGGACCTCGTCGCCCTCGAACAAAAGCACCAGTTCCTGCCGGTTTCGAAAACCCAGCCAGGAGGCCCGGTCGGAAAGGAGGTAGGCGTCCATCGCTGCCGCAGTGTTCAGCGTTGCCCCCATGCCGCTGCCAAGCTCCCTATACCAGCGACTGCCCGGTTCGACGCCGGCCTCCTGCCAGAGCCGAAGCTCGGCCCGGTGCGTGCCGCTGTCGTCGCCGCGTGAGGCAAATGCTGCCTCGGCCTCCGCTATGCGCTGCATGGCATCAATCGCGCTTTCCGCATCCGCGATACCGGCCGGATCACCGGACGGCCCGATGATCACGAAGTCGTTGTACATTACTTCCCGCCGTTCGATGCCATAGCCGTCTTCGATAAACCGCTTCTCGCCGGTGGTGTCATGCACAAGCAGCGCGTCGGCGTCACCGGCGCGGGCCATGGCAAAGGCCTGACCGGTACCCACTGCTACCACCCGCACCTCGATGCCGGTAGCCTCGGTGAACGTGGGAATGATGTGGTGAAACAGGCCGGATTGCTCCGTGGATGTGGTCGACGCCAGCGTGATGTGGGGCTTGCCGGCCAACGCGATGGTGGCCGACAGCAGACCTGCCGCAAGAACCAGACAGCCAAGCGTTCGCCGGAATCGGGACCTACCGGGATTCTTGAGCATTCGGGATCCCCTCGCTGCTTGCGTATGCGCAGCCATCACCACACCAGATCGCCGCGCAGGAAAGCCGCTGCTTCAGGGCTTTGCGGCTGTTCGAAGAACGTCGTCGCGGGCGTCTGTTCAAGCAGTCGACCCCCGCAGAGGAACAACACGTCATCCGCCAGACGCCTCGCCTGCCCGAGATCATGGGTGCTCATGACGACACGCGTGCCAGCGCGATGAAAGTCCAGCACGGCATCCTCCACCGATTTGGTCGCGGCGGGATCCAGCGCCGAAGTCGGTTCGTCGAGAAACAGGATCTCCGGGCGAAGGGCCCAGGCCCGAGCCAGCGCGAGGCGCTGCTGCTCGCCCCCGGACAACACCCGGGCCGGCCGCCGCGCCAGCGGCGACAGGCCGAAACGCTCAAGGGCGTCTTCGGCCCGACGTTTGCCTTCGGCCCGGCCAACGCCTTGCAGGGACAGCGCATGCCGGACATTGGCCAGGGCCCCGCGCCGCAGCAGTACCGGCCGTTGAAACACCATCGCCTGGCGGCGACGCAGAAACGCCACGGACGCCCCCCCGAGCGACCAGTCGATTCGCCCGCTGGTTGGTGTCAGCAAGCCGTGGCAAAGCCGCATCAACAGGCTCTTCCCGGCTCCGTTCGGGCCAAGCAGGATGGTGCGGCCGACCGGACCCAGCGTGAACTCCACGCCGTCGAGCAGCGACTGGCCGCGATGCCGGAATCCGAGTGCACTCACGCGCAACGGCAGCAGCGCATCGGGACGGGACAGGTCGTTCATCCCAGCCTCCGCTTCGCCTGTTCGCCGATCAGATAGGCGGTGGCGTTGACCAGCATCACCAGCAACAACAGGACGATGCCGAGGGCCAGCGCCAGCGGCAGATCGCCACGGCTGGTCTCCAGCGCGATGGCCGTGGTCATGACCCGCGTGACCCCGTCGATATTGCCGCCAACGATCAGCACCGCACCGACCTCGGCACTGGCGCGCCCGAAGCCGGCCAGCACCCCTGTAACCAGCGAGAAGCGGGCGTCCCAGAGCAGCGTCGGAATGGCCCGAAGCCGACTCGACCCCAGCGACTGCAACTGTTCGCGATACTCCTCCCACAGGTCCTCTACCACCTGGCGAGACAGTGCAGCGATGATCGGCAACACCAGCAGGGTCTGTGCGATCACCATGGCGGTGGGCGTGAACAGCAGCCCCCAGGAACCGAGCGGCCCGGCACGGGACAGCAGCAGATAGACCATCAGCCCGGCGACCACCGGGGGCAATCCCATCAGGGCGTTCAGGCCTGCAACGGCAATCCCGCGGCCGGGAAACCGGAACAGGGCAATGGCAGCACCCAGCGGCAGGCCGAGCAGCGCGGCAATGGCGACCGCAGTCAGACTGACCTGCAGCGACAGTCCAACAATACCCAGCAGAACCGGATCACGCTCCAGTATCAGTTCCAGCGCAATCGCGAACGGATTCCCTGCCGCCACCTGCCACTCCCGTTATTCGGCCTTGCCTCAAGCAGAGCCGACACCTTGCCGCTTTCAACAATGAAAGCGCATGATGCAGCTTCACGTACCACGGTGCACCGCCTTTCGTAATCAGAACAGGAAAAGACCGGAAAACGGCATGATGTATCACGAGCTAATGACTACGACAGAGGTGGCGGACTACCTGCGGCTCCGCCAACGCAAGATTTATGAACTGGTCAGGCAGCAGGCCATTCCCTGCACCCGGATCACCGGCAAGCTGCTGTTTCCGCGGCAGGCCGTCGACCTGTGGCTGAATAATCACCTCGAGGCGGACACCGCGGCGACACGGCCGCCCCCCGAGATCTTCGCCGGCAGCCACGATCCCTTGCTGGAATGGGCACTGCGGGAATCGGACAGCCATCTCGCGAGCCTCTGCCGAGGCAGCGGCGACGGTGTCCAGCGTCTGCTCGACGGACGTGCCATGGTTGTCGGACTGCACATCACCGATCCCGAGACCGGCGCGGGCAACGATCCGCTGCGCTGCGGACTCGGCGGGCTGCGCGACCTGGTGCTGATTCACTGGGCACGGCGCCGCCAGGGATTGCTGCTGCCACCCGGCAACCCCAAAGGCATCCAGGGCCTGAATGACCTGTTCCGCGACGATGTGACCGTGGTCCGACGGCAGACCGGCGCCGGTGCCGATTCCCTCCTGCGCTGGCTGCTCGGCAAGCTGAGCCTGGAGGTGGCAGCTGTGCGCAACGCCAGCCATACGGCACTGGGAGAAGATGACCTGGCGCTGGATGTGCGTGAAGCGCGGGCGGATTGCGGACTGGGGGTCGAGGCCGCAGCACGACGCCATGGCCTCGACTTCCTGCCCCTGCACACCGAATCATTCGACCTTGCGATGCGTCGCCGCAGCTATTTCGAACCGCCGGTACAGGCACTGCTGCGCTTTGCCGCATCCGCTGCGCTGCACGAGCGCGCCGCAGCCATGGGTGGATATGACCTGGCGGCCACCGGCAGCGTCCGTTTCAACGCCTGACCCCGGGCGATCTGTCAAAACGCTTCAATACCGGCCTCCAGGCAGATAGGACGTGCAAACAGAAACATAATGACGTATATGAAATACTTATTTATAATGTTTGGCGGATTCAACGCGTATGCAAGCCTCAGAGAAGCAGCATCATGCCCCACGCACTGCGCCCGGACTTTCAGCACGCACGGCAGGTCTGCCAAATTCTGAAGCAGTTGACAGACGGTCATTCACCGGCCTCCGCCGGAAACCCCGAACGACGGGTTGCAGAATCCTGGCAGCGTTCATTTGCCCAGCACGGTCTGCGGCCGGACCGGAAACTCGAACCACGTTACCTGGAAGGACCGGAGCTGCGTCGGCGGCGGCAACGACTGGAGGCTCTGCACCGACTTGGCTTCGAGGAAATCGCACGGTTGCAGGAACAACTCCGGGCAGGCGGCTTTTCGGTGCTGCTGGCCGACCGTGACGGCTGCATCCTCCACCGGGCCGGGGATCAGGTCCCGGACCCAGGATTTCGCCGTGCAGGCCTGGCACCTGGCGCCGACTGGAGCGAGTCTGCTGTAGGGACCAACGGTATTGGTACCGCCATTACCCGTCGCCAGGCCACACTAATTCATGCCGATGAGCACTTCCTTGCGGATAATATTCGGCTGTCCTGCGCCGCCGCGCCGATCCGCGCCGGAGACGGCGAGCTGCTGGCGGTACTGGATGCATCGGCGCTAAACCCCGGAATTTCCCCGAAACAGCGGGAACGCACGATGGGCCTCGTGCACATGGCCGCCCGCAGCATCGAAAACGCCCATCTGCTGCGCAGTTGCCGTGAGCACTGGATCATCGCTTTTCATGCCCGTCCCGAGTTCGTCGGCTTGCTGCAACAGGGTTTGCTGGCCGTGGACGGCGATGGACGGATCCGAGCCGCGAACGCCAGCGCATTGAGTCAACTCGGCCTGGAGTTTGCCGCAGGCGTCATCGGCAACTCTTTCGAGGACCTGACAGGCGTGTCCCTCGAAAACCTCGTATCGCTGTCCGGGAAGGATGATGGACTGCGCGAGGCCAGTTTCGGGAACGATCCGGTCCGCCTTCGTCTGCACGCTCCAGCGGCCCGATCGACCTCAGTTCCGTCGCCTGCAAGTGATGCCCTCGACCGAGTACTTGCCGGGCCCGAACCGGTCCTTCAGGAACAACTGGGCCGACTCCGTCGCCTGCTGGACCGGGACATTCCGCTGTTCATTGGTGGAGAAACCGGCACCGGCAAGGAGGTCCTGGCCCAAGCCGTTCACACCTGTTCGACCCGCGCACGGCAACCGTTTGTCGCCCTCAACTGCGCGGCTATCCCCGCGGAACTGATCGAGAGCGAACTGTTCGGCTACCGCCCAGGCGCCTTCACCGGAGCGCTACGCGAAGGGATGAACGGCAAACTGCTGCAAGCCGATGGTGGCACACTGTTCCTGGACGAAATCGGCGACATGCCGACATCCTTGCAGACGCGGCTGCTGCGTGTGCTGGAGACTGGCGAGGTAGTTCCGCTGGGTGCGAGCACCCCCCGCAAGGTAGCGTTCCACCTGCTCAGCGCCAGCCACCAGGACCTGGAACAGGCGGTGGCCCAGGGCCGGTTCCGGGAGGACCTGTACTACCGAATCAACGGCTTCAGCATTCATCTGCCCGCCCTTCGGGATCGCCATGATCTGGCGGGACTGATCGGGCGCATTTTGATGGAGGAATCCGGGAGGGATACTCCGGCATGCCTAGACGGCCAGGCCATGGATGCCCTGATCCGCTACCACTGGCCCGGAAATGTACGCCAGCTCCGGCATGTGCTGCGGGTCGCCGTCGCACTGTGCAGCGATGATGTGATCGGCCTTTCCGACCTGCCTGAAGCGGTCCGCCGCGACCACGTGGAGCAAGCCTGCTCGCCCCCTCTGGACAACGCCCCGGAACGAGCCGAGATCCTCGCCGCATTGCAGCGCCAACGCTGGAACGTCCGGCAGGCAGCGCAGGACCTCGGTGTCAGCCGCAACACGCTGTACCGGCGCATGCACCGACACCGTATCCCCCTTCAGCAACGCCGATGACACCCCGCCCCATGACCCGGGTGACCGTTGCAACGGAGTGTCCCGGATTCACCGGCGAAACACATTCAACCACCTGATTTTTATTGCTTTCATCTCCTGGCACCGGGGATGCAACAGGGACTGCACGCCGGCGACAGCAGGTCCGCTGGCGAACATTCACCAGCATATGGTTGCGGAGGAGATATCCATCATGCGTTACGCACAGCCCGGCACGGACGGCGCCAAGGTCCAGTTCAAATCCCGCTACGGTAACTTCATCAACGGCGAATGGGTCGCACCGGTCCAGGGGCGCTATTTCGAGAACCCGAGCCCGGTCAACGGCAAACCCTTCTGCGAGATTCCCCGTTCGACCGCCGAAGACATCGACAGGGCGCTGGATGCGGCGCATGCAGCCAAGGCCGGCTGGGGTACCACCTCGGTCGCCGAACGGGCGCTGGTCCTGAATCGCATCGCCGACCGCATCGAGCAGAACCTGGAAACGCTTGCCGTGGCCGAGACCTGGGACAACGGCAAGCCAGTGCGCGAAACACTGGCTGCGGATCTGCCCCTGGCGGTGGATCATTTCCGCTATTTTGCCGGCGCGATTCGCGCCCAGGAAGGCGGCATCAGCGAGATCGACCACAACACCGTGGCGTACCACTTCCACGAACCGCTGGGCGTGGTCGGCCAGATCATTCCATGGAACTTCCCGCTGCTGATGGCGACCTGGAAGCTGGCACCGGCACTGGCGGCCGGCAACTGCATCGTGATGAAGCCGGCGGAGCAGACCCCGGCCTCGATCCTTGTGCTGCTGGAACTCATTGGTGACCTGCTGCCGCCCGGTGTGCTCAACGTGGTGAACGGTTTCGGCGTCGAGGCCGGCAAGCCGTTGGCGAGCAGCCCGCGGATCGCGAAGATCGCGTTCACCGGCGAGACCACCACCGGCCGTCTGATCATGCAGTACGCCACCGAAAACCTGATTCCGGTGACCCTGGAACTGGGCGGCAAATCGCCGAACGTGTTCTTCGCCGACTGCTTCGACGCCGACGACGCGTTCCGCCAGAAGAGCCTGGAAGGCTTTGCCATGTTCGCGCTGAACCAGGGCGAGGTCTGCACCTGCCCGTCACGGGCTCTGGTCCAGGACAGTTTCTATGGCAGCTTCATGGAGGCCGCCGTCGAACGCACGCGCCGTATCAAGGTCGGCAATCCGCTGGACACCGACACGATGATCGGCGCCCAGGCGTCAAGGGATCAGCTGGAAAAGATCCTGTCCTATGTCGATATCGGCAAGCAGGAAGGCGCCAAGGTGCTGATCGGCGGCGAGCAGATCGAGGCCGAGGGCGAGATTGCCGGTGGCTACTATGTGCAGCCGACCATCTTCGAGGGCCACAACAGGATGCGCGTGTTCCAGGAGGAGATCTTCGGTCCGGTGGTCTCGGTCGCGCGGTTCAGCGATTTCGACGATGCCCTGAGCATCGCCAACGACACCCTCTACGGGCTCGGTGCCGGCGTCTGGTCGCGTAACGGCAACACCGCTTATCGCATGGGCCGCGGCATCCAGGCCGGTCGCGTCTGGACCAACTGCTACCACATGTACCCGGCCCATGCGGCGTTCGGTGGCTACAAGCAGTCCGGTATCGGTCGCGAGAATCACCAGATGATGCTGGACCACTATCAGCAGACCAAGAACCTGCTGGTCAGCTACGACGAGAACCCGATGGGCTTCTTCTGAACTCCTGGCAGGCAAGACGGGAGGCCTCCCGGGCCTCCCGTCATTTTCCCGGAGGTTGCATGAATACGGTAACCCGCGTCTCGGTCACCGACGCCGCAACGGAACTCATCGAGCGACTGGCCGCAATTCACGGACCACTGCTGTTTCACCAGTCCGGCGGCTGCTGCGACGGCAGTGCACCGATGTGCTACCCGCGCAAAGAATTCCGGATCGGGGCACAGGACGTCTACCTCGGCGAGATTGCCGGGCAGCCGTTCTATATCGGCGGTGCCCAGTTCGACTACTGGGAACACACCCATCTGATTATCGATGTGGTCCCCGGGCGAGACAGCGGCTTTTCGCTGGAATCGCCCGAAGGCCTGCGTTTTCTTGCCCGCTCGCGACTCTACACTGACGAGGAATGGGCGGAACTGGAGTCCATCGGCAAGCCGGCCCGCGGCCCCCGGCACAGCGACTGAGCGCTTAATCAAGCCGACGCACGGCCATGTAGACCATGGTCTGGTTGAGCAGCTGGTAGGCCACTTCGCCGAAGGTCATGGGCCCGTCAAAGCCCTCGGTCTGTTTGCCTTCAAGGCCGGAATACAGGTAATTGAGCACGCAGTTGAAGCTCAGCGCCGAATGCCGTCCCTCGGGCGGCAGGGCCTGCTCGAAGGCACTGACGTAATCGTCCACCGGCCGCGCCAGGCGGTAGTCGGTATCCGGGAAGACCGGCGCATACAGGGACACCGCGCCCTCCTCCGGACGACTGTCCTTGATGCTGACATTCAGGCTGCTGCCGCAGTAATCGGCAACCAATGGCAAACGGGTGTCGACGGCCTGGTCACGCAGGTAATGCGCCAGGTTTGCCGGCTCGCCATTGATCAGGCAATCACCGACCTCGAAACTCGCATCGGGAAACCGGATCACGTCGCCATCACCCTGTTCGAAGATATTGACGATGCCGATCTCGGCAAACTGGTCCTCCGGCAACGGCACATGCAGCGCCACCGCCATGTCTTCGAGGAACTCGGCCCTGGTGCCGTCCACCGCCACCGGCGCCAGTACGTGATCCAGGTGAAAGCCCGCCACCCAGCCGAGCAGCGGCTTGAGAAACATGTCCTCGAACTCCGGGCCCTTGCGCGAGAACAACTCGTGCACCGTGGACATGGCCGGCAGAATCAGCAGGGTGTAACCATTGGTTGGGCCATCCAGACACAGGCGGTGCAGATCGCCCACGGCGTAACGCCGCAGCGTCGGCGCCCCACCGCCCACCGGCAGCGGCGTCACATGGACCTTGTCGCGACTGGTCTCGCCGCCGTCCTGCCCCATGAAATACGGAATGCTGCCGCCGATCCAGTTGCCGGGGGGCAGGTCCTGCAATGCCTCACGGTCACCGGCGATGGCCAGCCATTCGCCGCCGCGGATGCGGTCCGCCGCCTCTGACGGTGTCATCAGGCAGCTCTTCGCCGCAGTCCCTACCGTCATGCCCTCACTCCTCTGCTTCTCCTCGTTTTTCGTTCCCAGGGGATACATTCACTGTTTCCCTAGCGCGCCGCGCTGATCAGTCGATCCAGCTCGTGCTTCAGGCCGCGTTCGTTGTTGACGAAGAAGCGACGCAGTTCGCGATACTTGATCTCGCGCATCTCCCTGTCCTCGACGCCGCGCAGTTGCGACTGCACGCGCGACAGCAACAAGCGCAGATTGAGCGCCTTCACCGCATGATTCAGTTCACCGGAAACCAGCCGGTCCCAGACCGGATCGGCAAGATCGGGCACTGCCGTGGTGGGCGCCACCTCGGCCTCGGCGCCGTCGGCGCCCGATTGACGGCCGACGCTGAGACCCTCGCGTTCACCCAGCCGCTTGAGTTGCCAGACGTCCTTGAAATCCAGATCGAGCACGGCGCAGACCGCGCGATAACTGGCGCCGCTGCCCAGCAGTTCCGAAATCTGCATGGCCATGGCATTGGTGAACGGCGCCCCGGCCGAGCCGAGGAATGAAAGCGTGCTGGAGGGACTATGACTGGTGTGGATAAAGCAACGGAACGTACCGATATTGCAATGTCGCCAGACCCGCTCGCCGTCGCCTCGCACCAGGCGCGGCCGTCGGCTGCCGAAGCCGAGTCGCTCCAGCAAGCCCGGCGCCGGTGGCTGGTCACTGACCCAGACGTCGACGCGGCGACTGGCTGCATCGGTTTCGGCACGCAGGATCCGCCAGGGCTCGCTCAAACCGAGGGCCTGCTGCAATTCTTGCTCGTTCACGCAACCTCCTCCCCCTTGCGGGATGGTGCGCACCTCAGGTTCGTGCCGCACCGAAAACACGCCGCGCCTTCGGTAGCCCGACGGACAGGCCGGCGTGCCTTTATTCTTAGGTCGGTAAGTATCAAACAGCCGATGCCCGGTTACGGTGACGGAATTAACAATCCCGCCATTCGATACCGGATCTACATTGGAAACTTTTTCGTCGACGATTCAATCGATTGCCGACGGAACGCAGGGAGTCTGGTGTTTCCTTTGCCCGCGGCTCGGGCCATCTGGATAATATGCGCTCTCCACAGAGACGGAACGTGATCAGCAATGGCCCAATACATCTACACCATGAACCGGGTGAGCAAGGTTGTGCCGCCCAAGCGCGAAATCCTGAAGGACATTTCGCTGTCCTTCTTCCCCGGTGCCAAGATCGGGGTGCTCGGCCTCAACGGCTCGGGAAAGTCCACACTGCTGCGGATCATGGCGGGGCTGGATACCGAGATCGAGGGCGAGGCACGGCCGCAGCCCGGCATCAACATCGGTTACCTGCCGCAGGAGCCGCAACTCGATCCCGACAAGGACGTGCGTGGCAACGTCGAGGAAGGTGTGGCCGAGATCAAGGGCCTGCTGGACCGGTTCAACGACGTATCGGCGCAGTTCGCGGAACCCGATGCCGACTTTGACGCCTTGATGGCCGAACAGGGCAAATTGCAGGACAAGATCGACGCGGCCGGCGCCTGGGAACTGGACCGCAAACTGGAACAGGCCGCCGATGCGCTGCGCCTGCCGCCCTGGGATGCGGACGTGACCAAGCTCTCCGGCGGTGAACGCCGCCGGGTGGCCCTGTGTCGGCTGCTGCTGTCGAGCCCCGACATGCTGCTGCTGGACGAACCGACCAACCACTTGGATGCCGAAAGCGTGGCCTGGCTGGAACGCTTCCTGGCCGAGTTCCCGGGCACCGTGGTGGCAGTGACCCATGATCGCTACTTCCTGGACAACGTGGCTGGCTGGATCCTCGAGCTCGACCGTGGCCACGGCATTCCCTGGGAAGGCAACTACTCCTCCTGGCTGGAGCAGAAGGAAAAACGCCTGGAACAGGAAAAGAAGCAGCAGGCCTCGCACAATCGGGCCATCAAGGCAGAGCTGGAATGGGTGCGGCAGAATCCGAAGGGCCGCCAGGCAAAGAGCAAGGCGCGCATGGCGCGTTTCGACGAGCTGCAGTCGAAGGAATTCCAGAAGCGCAACGAAACCCAGGAACTCTACATACCGCCCGGCCCCCGGCTTGGCGACAAGGTGGTGGAGTTCCACGGCGTGCGCAAGGCCTTCGGTGAGCAACTGCTGTACGAGAACCTGGACTTCGCGCTGCCGCCGGGCGGCATTGTCGGTGTCATCGGCCCCAACGGCGCCGGCAAGACCACCCTGTTCCGCCTGATCAGCGGCCAGGAAAAACCCGATGCCGGCGAGGTGGTGGTCGGCGACACCGTGGAACTGGCGGTGGTCGACCAGAGCCGGGATGCGCTGGACGACAGCAAGACGGTCTGGGAGGAGATCTCCGACGGACTCGACATGATCCAGGTGGGCAGCTACGAAACCAATTCCCGCGCCTACGTGGGCCGCTTCAACTTCAAGGGCTCGGACCAGCAGAAGTACATCGGCGACCTGTCCGGCGGTGAGCGCAACCGCGTCCACCTTGCCAAGTTGCTGAAGGCGGGCGGCAACCTGCTGCTGCTGGACGAACCCACCAACGACCTGGACGTGGAAACCCTACGGGCCCTGGAAGAGGCACTGCTGACGTTCCCCGGCTGCGCCGTGGTGATCTCCCATGACCGCTGGTTCCTGGACCGCATCGCCACCCACATCATGGCCTTCGAGGGCGACAGCCAGGTCACGATCTTCCCGGGCAACTATTCCGAGTACGAGGCGGATCGGAAAAAGCGGCTGGGCGACGAGGCGCTGAACCCGCATCGCATTAAATACAAGCGCCTCGCGTAAGCGAGGCACGTTTAATGT
>NZ_JALPKO010000017.1 GCF_023195885.1 Methylonatrum kenyense | reverse complement strand
AAGCGAATGCGCGCGGTGTGATCCGCCATGATCCTGGCAACAGACTCCCGGTTACCATCAACGCCAACGTCCACACCGGCCCTGGTTCTTCCGAACACCTTCCTTGTCCGAAAACGTTAAACCTTTATTTGTCCCGCCAACAGATCACACCGCGTGGGTCCGCTTCGCTTGACCCACCCTACGGCTGGCGCACCACTGACTACCGGAGCCTTTCCTGGTTCGAACGCTGTCCTGGATCCGCGCTATGGGTAACGCAATCAGCCCGATTCGACAGTATTGCTGTCGTGAGGGAAGGCGACCAGGTGCTGGGCGTCGATGCGGATGCCGACTTCCTCGCCCGGCTCGTGGTTGTGATGGCTGGGGAACAGCGACAGGATCCGCGTGCCGTTGGCCAGCGCCAGCGTGTACACCGTCTCGGCGCCGGTGAAGGCCTTTTTCACCACGGTGGCGCGCAGTGATGCCTCAGGATCCGGCTGCACGTCGTCCGGCCGCAGCAGGACGTCCACCGGTGTGCCCTTGGCCCAGCCGTAGGATCGGTTGCCCTTGATCACCCCGACCTCGGTGTCCAGGGTCTCGTGGTCGAGCAGCGTTGCGCGCACGAAGCGTCCCTGGCCGACGAATTCGGCGACGAAGCGGTCGACGGGTTCGTGATACAGGTTGTACGGCGTGTCCCACTGCACGATCTGGCCGTCACGCATCACGCCTACATGATCCGCCATCGCGAAGGCCTCCCGCTGATCATGCGTCACCATCACCGCAGTGATGCCCTCGGCCTTGAGGATGTCATGCACCTCGGTACCCAGCCGTTCGCGCAGTTCCACGTCCAGGCTCGAGAACGGCTCATCCATCAGGATCAGGCTCGGTCGCGGCGCCATTGCCCTGGCCAGCGCCACGCGTTGCTGCTGGCCGCCGGAGAGTTCATGCGGAAAGCGGTCGCCGATGTCCGGCAGATTGATCATGCAGAGCAGGTCCGTCACCCGCCGGCGCTGCTCGTTGGGCGGCCGGCCATGCAGGCCGAAGGCGATGTTTTCGCGTACGGTCAGGTGCGGGAACAGGGCATTGTCCTGGAACACCATGCCCAGGCGGCGCTTTTCAGGGGCGACCATCGAGTCCGGGGTGGAGACGACCTGGCCGGCAAGTTCCACCTCGCCCTGCGAGACCGGATGAAAACCGGCGATGGTCCGCAGCGTGGTGGTCTTGCCGCAGCCGCTGGGACCCAGCAGCACTGCGATGTTGCCTCTCCGGATGCGGAATCCAAGACCGCGCGCCACCGGTTCGCCGGCCACGTCCAGATCGACGCGCCGCAGTTCCAGCAGCACATCGCTGTCCCTGGCGGCGTCGCCGTCCAGCCTGAATCGGACCTCGGTTGCGACGCTTTCCTGCACCAACTCAATCCTCGTTAAGCAGCAGCCATTCCAGCAGGGCCTTCTGTGCGTGCAGCCGGTTCTCGGCCTCGTCCCAGACCACGCTCTGCGGCCCGTCGATGACCTCGGCGTCCACTTCCTCGCCACGATGCGCCGGCAGGCAGTGCATGAACAGGGCGTCATCAGCCGCCCGCGCCATCATATCCCCAGTCACACGATAGGGGGCGAATGCCGCCTCCCGGGTCGTCTGCTCGTCTTCCTGGCCCATGCTCGCCCAGACGTCGGTGATAATCAGGTCTGCCCCATGGACCGCCTGCATCGGGTCGCGTTCGATCCGTGCATGGCCGCCGGTCTGCTGCATCAGGCCGTGATCCGGGTCAAAGTCCTCAGGGCAGGCAATCACCAGTTCGAAGTCCAGCAGTGCGGCGGCTTCCATGTAGGAGTGACACATGTTGTTGCCGTCGCCGATCCAGGCCACCCGCCGTCCCTGTAGCGAGCCCCGGTGCTCGATGTAGGTCTGAATATCGGCCAGCAGCTGGCAGGGGTGATGACTGTCGGATAGGCCGTTGATCACCGGCACCCGTGAGTAGGCGGCGAAGCGTTCCAGGATGTCATGGCCGAAGGTGCGGATCATGATCACGTCCACCATCCGCGACAGCACACGGGCGGTGTCTTCTACCGGCTCGCCACGGCCGAGCTGGCTGTCGCGCGGCGACAGGAAGATCGCGCTGCCGCCAAGCTGCGCCATGCCCGCTTCGAACGAGACCCGCGTCCGGGTGGAGGATTTCTCGAATACCATGCCCAGCACCTTGCCACGCAACGGCTGGTGCAGCGTGCCGTCGTACTGCAGCTGCTTCAGCTCGCGCGCCCGGCGCACCAGGAATTCCAGCTGGCCTCGGTCCAGATCGGACAGGGCAAGAAAATGCCGCGCTTGCATGCGGTGAATCCTCGTTGATCAGGCCAGGAACCGGCGTACCAGCCGGACCATCTGGCGAATGAGTTGCTCGGCCTCCGCGTCGCTCAGGATGAGCGGTGGCAGCAGGCGGATGGTCTGGCCGGCGGTGACATTGATCAATAGCTGGTCCGCCAGCGCCTCGGCCACGAGTTCGCCACAGGGCCGGTCCAGTTCGATACCCAGCATCAGGCCCCTGCCACGGATATCGCGCACACCGGGCAGGTCCGCTAGTTCCTGGCGAAATGCGTCCAGCAGATGCCGGCCGAGTTGTTCGGCCCGTTCGGTCAGCCGCTCGCGCTGCAGGGTCTCCAGCACGGCCAGCGCAGCCGCCGAGGCCAGCGGGTTGCCGCCGAAAGTCGAACCGTGGCTGCCGGGCTGCAGGGTGTCGGCTGCCGCGCCACGGGCGAGACAGGCACCGATTGGCACGCCATTGCCCAGTCCCTTGGCCGAGGTCAGCACGTCAGGGCGTGCGCTGTTGTGCTGAAAGGCGAACCAACGACCCGTACGGCCGATGCCGGTCTGCACCTCGTCGCACATCATCAGGCAGGCGTGCTGGTCACAAAGCAGGCGCACGCCGTCCAGGTAGCCCTTGCCCGGCACCCGAACCCCGCCTTCGCCCTGAACGGGTTCCAGCAACACGGCGACAATGGACGGATCTTCGGCCAGCGCTGCGGCAATCGCCGGCAGATCATTGAACGGCACCCGGGTAAAGCCGGGCAAGAGCGGTTCGAAACCCTGTTGTGCCTTGCGATTGCCGGTAGCCGTCAGGGTCGCCATGGTGCGGCCGTGGAAGGCATTGTCCAGCACCAGGATGCGCGGCTCGTCGATTCCCCGGTTATGCCCATAAAGCCGCGCCAGCTTGATCGCCGCCTCGTTGGCCTCGGCTCCCGAGTTGCAGAAGAAAACCCGGTCCATGCCGCTGACTTCACAGAGTCTGGCGGCGAGCTTTTCCTGCAGTGGCAGGTGATACAGATTGGAGGTGTGCACCAGGGTCCGGGCCTGTTCGGCCACTGCCGCGGCGACCGCCGGATGGGCATGACCGAGCCCGCATACCGCGATGCCTGAGAGGCCGTCCAGGTAGCGTGTACCGCTGTCATCCTCGACCCAGGCACCTTCGCCGCGCACGAAGCGCACCGGCAGGCGGCCATAGGTCTGCATCAGGGCCTGTTGCTGCAAGATTACCGTCTCCCAGAAACGCAAAACGGCAGCGCCACAAACGGCGCTGCCGGAAGAACACGAGTATAAAGCGGCAGTTGGTAGGGCGCCAGACCCTGCCAAGGCCGCAGAAGTCGCTCAGCCGCTATGCGGTCAGGCGTGAGGCCACGAAGTCCCAGTCGACAATCTCCAGGAAACCCTCGACGTACTTAGGACGCGCGTTGCGATAGTCGATGTAGTACGCGTGTTCCCAGACGTCGCACCCGAGCAGGGCGGTGTTGTCGCTGGTAACCGGGTTCTCGGCGTTCGGCGTCGAGGTGATCTCGAGCTTGCCCTGCGGCGTCTGGACCAGCCAGCCCCAACCGGAGCCGAAGCGGCCGACGCAGGCCTTGGTGAATTCGTCGACGAAGCTGTTGTAGTCGCCGAAGTCGCGCTGGATCAGTTCACCAAGCTTGCCTTCCGGCTGCTTGCCGCTGTTCGGCGACATGCAGCGCCAGTAGAGGTTGTGGTTCCAGTGCTGGGCGGCATTGTTGAACAGCGGCCCCGAGGATTTCTGCACGATTTCCTCAAGACTCATGTCGGCGAATTCGGTGCCGTCAATCAGCTTGTTGAGCGTGTCGACATAGGTCTGGTGGTGCTTGCCGTAATGGTATTCCAGGGTCTCTGCAGAGACGTTGGGCGCCAGCGCGTCCATGGCGTAGGGAAGTTTCGGGAGTTCGTGCTTCATCATTCACTCCTTGCGTTGATGAAATTCGATGCGTCGATGATCCGGTCACCCGCCAGTCGCCATGCTGTAGTCGACGGCAGGAGACCAACTGCAAGCTGATCGAATCGAAAAGTCTAACAGTGGGAGGGACGGTTGCAACGCGGGGGCGTTCCCGGTGACCGGGTTATTTCAGGTACAATTGCCGAATCTGGGAGCAACGCGTGCCCCATTCGACGGGGTGCCAAGAGGAATTTCCGAATGGATGAAGTACAGCAGGCAATCAAGCAGCAGGTCGAGGCACATCCGGTGATCCTGTTCATGAAGGGAACGCCGCAGTTCCCCCAGTGCGGATTCTCGATGCGTGCCTCGCAGGCGCTGGCCGGCTGCGAGGTCGAGTATGCCTATGTCAATGTGCTGGAGGACGAGCGCATTCGCCAGGGGATAAAGGAATTCGGCAACTGGCCGACGATCCCGCAGCTCTATGTCGGCGGTGAACTGGTTGGCGGCTGCGACATCATCCTGCAGATGTACGAGAGCGGCGAACTGCAGACCCTGTGCAAGAGTGCGATGGAAAACGCACAGAACGCCTAAGGAAACGCTGATTTATTCGCACGCCTGCGTTGGAGTCCGCATTTTTTCCGGGGCAAGGCGCGCTGCGCAGCGCCGCAGTCGTTCTGCGGTCAAGCAGCGCAACGCAGCAATCGGGAAAAATGCGGCCCAACCCGAAGGGCCCGGCCGGTTTTGGCCCCTGGCGGCGTTGCGCCACCGGCCCGGTAGCTCAAGCTACCGAACCGGCACCGCGCCTTGCCAGATGACCAAAACGGGTCTCGGGCGCAGACGCGGGAATACGTCAGTGTTTCCTTAAATGAAAGTGTTTCCGGGATGCATGCAATGACTTGGAAGAACGGCATCTGTGGCGTGATCGTGGCCTGCCTCCTGGCGGCCGCCGCGCTGATGCCGTTGTCCGCATCCCACGCCGATATGCTGGACCTGACCGCATCGGCCGCCATGGCTGCCGATGTCCAGCACGAGCACGGGGGGCATGGCGTGATGGATCCCGGTGGGGACGACTGCGCCAGCCAGTGTTCCTCCACCTGCGGTCAGTGCAGCCACTGCCAGGCTGCGCCGGCAGACCGGATGACCGTCGATCGCAGCCTCGGCAACGATGGTTCCGAGCCACCGCTCGAACGTCAGCCTGCTCGCGTAACTCATCCCTTCCGACCACCGATCTCCGCCTGATCCCCAATCGCTGGCGCGCTCGTTGCGAGCGTTCTAACTGATTGCTGCCGGCCGCCGTGCGAGGCGACCGGCCCTCCGGATCAGGAGTTTTCAGATGTCCTGTCGAATGCTGGTCGCGGCTTTGCTGGCGACCGTTCTGCTTGCCGGCTGTGCGGCGACCCCGCCATCGCTGGAAGACCAGCCCCTGGATGAGGCGCTCGACCCGGCGGGTGTCTCGTTGCCGGAATCCGAACTGCCCTTGCCCGAAGGGAAACTGGATCGCGAGGCGGCGGTGCACCAGGCCCTCTGGCGCAACCCCGGCATGCAGCGGGCCTATGCCGCACTGCAACTGGACGCCGCCGATGTCGTCGAGGCCTCGCAGGTCTCCAACCCGCGGCTCAGCCTGGGCCTGCTGCGCCCGGAGGGCGGAGGCGGCAACAAGGCCAGCCTCGGCCTGAGCTGGGGCATCGCCGGATTGTTGATGCGACGTTCCCGCCTGGACATCGCCGATGCCCACTGGCAGGCCCGCCGATTGCAATTGGCCGAGTCACTGCTGGCCCTGGCCAGCGATACCGAACGTGCCTGGTTCGCCGTGGTGGCGGCAGAGCAGGCCGCCTGGGTGCATGAACTGGAGTATCGGGCCGCCGATCTGGCTTACCGGCTGGGCCAACGGTTCCACGAAGCCGGCAACATGAACGACCTGGATCTGGCCAGGCTACGTCTGCGGGCCGCCGAGGCGACGATGGCACAGGAGGACGCGAAGCGGGAGGTTGACCTCTCCAGGGCCCGCCTCGCCGCCCTGATGGGGCTGCCGGAACATGCCGCCGACTGGTCCCTGCCGTCACAGCTGCCACTGCCGGACACCGAGCCGGATCGGGACGCGCTGATCAGTGATGCCCTGGACAACCGCCTGGATCTTCGCGCGCTGGATATGGCGCTGGAGGGGGTTACCGAGGGCGTGGCCCTGGCACGGCGTTTCCGCTGGTTGGGCGATATCGAACCCGGGATTGCCTTCGAACGGGACAAGGACGGCACGCGGCTCTATGGCGCCACGCTTGCAGTGGGTTTGCCGCTGCTGCACCAGAATCAGGCGGCTCAGGCGCGGGCAGATGCCCGGCTGGCCGACGGCGAGGCCCGTCGCGAGGAGATGCGCCAGGACGTTATTCGCGAGGTTCGGCAGCTGACGCTGGAACTGAATACGCATGCCAGCCGCTTCGCCTTGTTCCGGGACGAGCTGCTGCCGGCGCATGAGCAGGTCATCGATTTCACCCAGGAGCGGGTGAATTTCATGTTCGACGATGTGTTCGACCTGCTGGCGCGCAAGCAGGACGAGCTCGCGGCCTGGCGGCGCGCCGTCGAGGAACTGGACGCCTACTGGCAGACCCGCGCTCGCCTGGCCCATGCGGTGGGCACTGATCTCCCCGCCATCGACGAAGACGCCGTGTTCGATACCAGCGGGCTGGAGTATCCGCCCGGCGCCCATGCGGACATGCACCGTGATCACGGCCATGGCGAGGATGATGAGCACGAGCATCATCCTGACGACCACGACCACGACCACGACCACGACCACGACCACGACCACGACCACGACCACGACCACGACGGGCATGGAGGGCACCACTGATGAAACGCCGCAATCTGCTGATGGCCGCCGGTGCCCTGCTGCCGGCAACAACGCTGAGCCGGGTCCTGGCCGAGTCCGGGCACGCCCACCACAACGCCGGTGAGCCCACGCCCGGTGAACGGACCGAGCAGGGTTACATGCCGGTGCATACGCCGAACGGCTGGACCCTGCCGTACGAAATGAAGGACGGGGTCAAGGAATTCCATCTGGTGGCCGAGGAGATCGAGCACGAGTTCGCGCCGGGCTCGATCGCGAAGTGCTGGGGCTACAACGGCACCACGCCGGGCCCGACCATCGAGGCGGTGGAGGGGGACCGGGTGCGGATCTACGTCACCAACCGCCTGCCGGAGGAAACCTCGGTGCACTGGCACGGCATCCACCTGCCGTCCGGCATGGATGGCGTCAAGGGTGTCACCCAGGCACCGATCAAACCGGGCGAGACTTTCGCCTACGAGTTCACGCTGGAGCAGCACGGTACCCAGATGTACCACCCCCACGCCGACGAGATGGTGCAACTGGCCATGGGCATGATGGGCCTGTTCATCATTCACCCGAAGGAGGGCGAGATCGAGGCGGTGGACCGGGACTACGCGATCCTGCTGCACAACTGGGCGCTGCACCCAGGGACCGAACGGCCGGATCCGGCGGTGATGGTGGATTTCGAACTCTGGAGCATGAATTCGAAGGTGTTCCCGGCCATCGATTCGCTGGTTGCGCGCAGCGGTGAACGGGTGCGGATCCGCATGGCGAACCTGTCCATGTGGAACCACCCGATGCACGTTCACGGCGTCACCTTCCAGGTAACCGGCAGTGATGGCGGGCGCTGGCCGCGGGAACTGTGGCGGCCGGAGACCACCGAGATCGTCGCGGTCGGCCAGGCGCGGGACATCGAGTTCATCGCGCCGTCCGGCGACTGGGCCTTTCACTGCCACATGAGCCACCACACGATGAACCCGATGGGCCACGAGCTGGCGAACCCGCTGGGCGTGGACCAGAGCGGCCTCGAGGAGGAGATCCAGCGGCTGCTGCCCGGCTACATGGGCATGGGTCAACACGGCATGGCCGACCATCAGTCGCACACCGATGGCGGTCACATGCGGGGTCCACGCAATACCCTGCCGATGATGATGGGCGAGGGCCCCTTCGGCGAGATCGGCATGGGCGGCATGTTCACGCTGGTCAAGGTCCGCGATGACCTGGAGCCGGGGGATTTCAGTGATCCGGGCTGGTACCGCCATCCGGAGGGCACCGTGGCCCGGGTGGTCAGTCGTGATCCGGACTTCGGCAGCCCGCACCGTCGGGGCCGCCGCGCCAGCTCTTCATCCGAACGCCTGCCGAAACCGGACCGCAATGCCCGCGGTCATCACGGTCACGGCGGTCGCCAGAACCACGACGAGCACTGAGGAGGTCCCGTCATGCCGGAAATCATCCCCAACTGGCACCCGATCCTGGTGCATTTCACGATCGGCCTGTTTGGTGCAAGCGCGCTGTTCTACCTGCTGACCCTGCCGCGCAGCGCCCATCGCAATGCGTTCCGCATGGCCGGCCGATTGAATCTCTGGCTGGGCATGCTGATGACGGTGGGCACGCTGCTCACCGGCTGGTATGCCTACAACACCGTGCCGCATGACGCGGCTTCGCACGAGGTCATGACCACGCACCGGAACATCGCGCTGATCACGGCGACAGTGTTCGCCGTGCTCACCGTCTGGTCGCTACGCCAGGTCGTCCTCGGTCGCCGGGAGAGCACGGCCTTCGTGCTGATCCTGGCACTGGCCACGGCCCCGCTGGCAACTACCGGCTTCTACGGCGGTGAGCTGGTCTATCGGCACGGCGTCGGCGTGCTGTCATTGCCGGACCCGGATGACCATCATCATCATGGTGATGACGCGCATGAAGATGATGGTCACGGCGATCATGCTGACGAGCACGAGCACGAGCACGAGCACGAGCACGAGCACGAGCACGAGCACGAGCACGAGCACGACGCCGACGACCCGGACCACGAGCACGCCGATGAGGCTGACACCGATCACGCCGACGACGAGGAGCGTAGCCATGAGCACTGAGGCACAGCAGGCGGCCGACCCTGGCCGGCAGGTGGTTCTGGTGGTGCCCGGCATGGGCTCGGACCATTGCGCCGGGATCATTCGCCGGACGCTGGAGCGGCAGTCCGGTATTGCGTCCATCGATACCAATATCGGCAATCACCACGTCACGGTCACGCTGGCCGACGAGGGACCGGATCAGGGCGCGCTGCAGACCGCGGTGGAGGGGGCCGGCTACGACGTCGCAGCGGTGGAGACCCTGGGCGCTGACGACGAGGCGCTGGACGATACGGCGCTGGAGCAGGCCTATCTGGACGCGGCCCGCCGCCGGCTGTGGATCGCCGGCGTGCCGACCACGCTGATCATGCTGCTGATGATGCCGCACATGTTCTGGCAGCCGATCCCCGGCTATCTGCTGATTGTCGCCGTGCTGGCCTTCCCGGTGGTTTTTCTGGCTGGTGGTGCTGCCACGCACCGGGCCTCCTGGCGCGCAATGCGCAACCGCGAGGCCAATATGGACGTGCTCATTTCCATGGGCAGTCTGCCGCCCTACCTGATTGGCCTGGTGGGGTTCATCTACCCGATGACCTCGTTCATCGAGATGGCCGCAACCATCATGACCTTCCATCTGCTGGGCCGGTACCTGGAGACCCGCGCCAAGGGGCAGGCCTCGCAGGCAATCCGCCGCCTGCTGACCCTGGGGGCAAAGACCGCCCGGGTGGAGCGCGACGGCGTCGAGCAGGAAGTCGCCATCAACGAGTTGCAGCCGGGTGACGTGATGGTGGTACGACCGGGCGAGAAGATCCCCACCGATGGCGAGGTGATCGAGGGCGAGAGCCATCTGGACGAGTCCATTGCCACCGGCGAGTCGGTGCCGGTCTACAAAGCGAGCGGCGACAACGTCATCGGCGCGACGATGAACCAGGAGGGCCGGCTGCGGGTGCGTGCCACCAAGGTCGGCAGCGAGACCTTCCTGGCGCAGGTGATCCGTCTGGTGGAACAGGCCCAGGGCTCGCGGGTGCCGATCCAGGAATTCGCCGATCGCATGACCGGGCGTTTCGTACCGCTGGTGCTGGTCATTGCCGCGGCCAGCCTGATCGTCTGGCTGCTGTTCGGCGATGGCCTCAGGCCGATCCTGGACTGGGGCGCGGGCTTCCTGCCCTGGGTCAATCCGGAGGCGGCAACTCCGGTCCTGGCGATCCTTGCCGCAGTCGCGGTGTTGGTCATCGCCTGCCCCTGTGCCCTGGGCCTGGCGACACCGACCGCGCTGATGGTGGGCTCCGGTGTCGGCGCCTCGCGCGGCATCCTGATTCGCTCGGGCGAGGCGATCCAGACTGCCAAGGACCTGAAGGTGATGGTGCTGGACAAGACCGGCACCATCACCCGCGGTGAACCGGAACTGACCGAGGTGGAGGCCGCCGACGGGGTCAGCGAGGAGACGCTGCTGCATCTGGCTGCCTCGGTCGAGAACGCCTCCGAACACCCGATCGCGCGGGCCATCGTCGACGGCGCCCGGGAGCGCGGGGTCGAGCCTGTGGCGGTGGAGGGCTTTCGCTCGCTGGCGGCCCATGGCGTCGAGGCGAGGGTCGATGGCCGGCCGGTCATGATCGGCAACGCGGCGCTGCTGCGGGAAGCCGGGGTCAAGGGCCTGGATACCCTGGAACAGGCACTGGATGGTTTAGAGGCCAGGGGGCGCACCGCGGTGCTGGTGGCCGCCGATGGCGAGGCCCAGGGCGTGATTGCCGTGGCCGATACGGTCAAGGACGAGTCCGCCGAGGCCATTCGCGGCATGCATGCGCTGGGCCTCCGCGTGGTCATGGTCACCGGGGACAACGAACGCGCGGCCCGCGCTGTTGCCGAGGACGTGGGCATCGACGAGGTGCAGGCCGGGGTCCTGCCGGAAGGCAAGGTGGACGCAATCCGCGCGCTGCAGGCTCGTTTCGGCGATCACGTGGCGATGGTCGGCGACGGCATCAATGATGCGCCGGCGCTGAAGCAGGCCAATGTGGGCATTGCCATCGGTGCAGGAGCCGATGTCGCGGTCGAGGCCGCCGACATCACCCTAGTCCGCGGCGAACTGAGCGGCGTGGTCGAGGCCATCTGCCTGTCCCGGGCCACATTCCGCAAGATTGTCGAGAATCTGGTCTGGGCCAGCGGCTACAACATCGCGGCGATCCCGATTGCCGCATTCGGCCTGCTGCACCCGATGATCGGCGTGATCGCGATGACTGCCAGCTCGTTGTCGGTGATCGGCAACTCGATCCTGTTGCGGCGGGTGCGCTTGCAGGACTGACGCCATCCGGACTGTTTACCGGGAGGAGTACGGTCGAGGCCCCGTGGTGCCGGCAGATCAAACCCGAGCTGGTAAGATAGCCGCCCTTTCTGGCATTGCCGAGGATTCTGACCGTGTTCCACCCTGTTCCCACGAGCCGCCGGGGCCGGCGTCGATGAATGCACTGGAACGTCGCGCCACGGCCGGTCTGGCGTCGATTTTTGGTCTGCGCATGTTCGGCCTGTTCCTGGTGCTGCCGATCTTCAGCATCTATGGCGCAGAGCTGGCCGGTGCCACGCCTCTGCTGATCGGCCTGGCCATCGGTGTCTATGGCCTGACCCAGGCGGTGCTGCAAATACCGATGGGCCTTGCCTCGGATCGGTTCGGTCGCAAGCCGGTCATCCTGGCCGGCCTGCTGGTGTTCGTGCTCGGCAGTGTCATCGCGGCGCTGGCCGACCACATCGTCGGGGTCATCATCGGCCGGGCGCTGCAGGGCGGCGGTGCGATTGCCGCGGCGGTGCTGGCGTTGGCGGCCGATCTGAGCCGTCCGGAACGGCGCACGCGGGTCATGGCGGTGATCGGCATGAGTGTCGGCGGCGCCTTCCTGCTGGCGCTGGTGGCGGCGCCGCTGATTGCCGGCCACTTCGGCCTGTCGGCGGTGTTCTGGGTGACTGCCGTGCTGGCGCTGGCGGCCATCGGCATGCTGTATCTGGTGGTGCCGGATGCGGACCACCGGTCGCGCCAGCGCGAGACCCTGCCGGTGCTCGGCCAGGTCAGGGAGGTGCTGGATAACCGCGATTTGCTGCGCCTGAACGCCGGCATCTTTACCCTGCATCTGGCACTGACGGCCGTTTTCCTGGCCGTGCCGCTGGTGCTCCGCGACAGCCTCGGGCTGGCCGTGGAACAGCACTGGATGGTCTATATCGCTGTGGTATTGCTGTCCATTGCCGGCCTGGTCCCGGCGATCCTTGTCGGCGAGCGCTATGGCATGCAACGACTGGTGTTCCGTTGCGCCGTTGCCGGACTGTTACTGGCTTTCGTCGGTTTTTTCGCCACCAGTGACGCGGGCTGGTTGTTTCTGCTGCCGTTCTGGCTGTACTTCGTTGCCTTCAACCTGCTCGAGGCAACGCTGCCGTCACTGGTGTCGCGCTACGCGCCGGCGCGGTTCAAGGGGACCGCACTCGGGGTCTACGCCAGCTGCCAGTTTGCCGGTGCCTTCGTCGGTGGCGTTCTTGGTGGGCTGATGCTGGGCCTGGCCGGTCCGGAGGGCGTCTTCCTGCTGTGCGGCGTCTGCGTGCTGGTCTGGTTGATCGGAGCCAGTCGGCTTGGCCGGATTCCGGATCACGCTGCCTCGGACCAGGTTGCCGAAGGGCAGGCGGGCGGTTAGGGAAACGCTGACTTATTCCCTAATCATCTCGCCGAATCGGGTGGTATGCTGCAACGTAAAGTTTAACGATGGACTGTGGAGGTTCGCATGGCGCGGGGCGGAGTTAACAAGGTACTGCTGATCGGCAATCTGGGGGTGGACCCCGAGGTACGCTATTCGCCCAGCGGTGCCGCGGTGACCAACATCCGGATTGCCACCAGCGAGAGCTGGCGGGATCGCCAGACCGGTGAGATGCAGGAACGCACGGAATGGCATCGCATCGTGTTCTTCGGCAAGTTGGCCGAGATCGCCGGCGAATACCTGCGCAAGGGCTCGAAGGTCTACGTGGAAGGACGGCTGCAGACCCGCAAGTGGCAGGGCCAGGACGGCCAGGACCGCTACACCACGGAAGTCGTCGCCAACGAAATGCAGATGCTCGATGGCCGCGGCGGTGGTGGTGGCATGGGTGACAGCGGCGGTGGCCGGGCACAGGAAGGTTCGGCGCCGCGCCGCGAGCCGGCCGCCCAGAGCCAGGCCGAACCACCGATGGACGACTTCGACGACGATATTCCGTTCTAAGGCGACCAAAAAGAATGTGTAAGGGTCAGAGGGCCGTCCTTGTGACTAGCTCAAACGCAGCTTAATGTCCGAACGCATCGCAGTGGAGGACTGCGATGTCTTATCTTTTTACGGCAAAAGATAACAACTCATCCTGCCCCGCTTCCGGGCATCCGCTCACCCAAGCCTTGCCCGATTAAAAACGTCTCTTTCAGAAAGACAGCGCCGGAGGGTTCGCAACTTGAGTCCGGCCTCACGCACGCAGCCCTCTGGAAGCGTTCTATACTGCCAAGGGGAAATTCAGGCAACCGAAAAAATCGTCGAGCCATCCCTTGGCTGGACGGGAGACTGCCTGTTTGCCTTGTTCAAAGGCAGGGGTTCTGAATCCGATTTGATGGAAAGGGCGCGAGGCCCGCTGGCTGTCGTTTATGCGGCGGGAGTAAAGGAAGGCGGTCAACCGCTTCTTGGGGGAGATGGTTTTGTCCACATCATTGTCCACGGGCTCATATGGCTCGCCCTCGGAGCAGGGGAAAACCATTAATTCGAGCGTTGGCCTCCCATGGGGAGGACCACCCACCCAACGGACGCGATTAACTAAGACTCAGCCGATGCAGCGGCTGCGACGATCCATCGCTCACGTCGCATTGACGCTTCGGGGAACAGTCTGTCTGAAGTACTGCTCGGAAGGCGTCAATCATAGAATCACGATTAGGCAGGGCAGCATCAGTATCTGGCCTCGCGGGTACGAAGCGGCGCCCATATCCTGGGCTGGTTCCGCCGAACTTTTGGTGGTGGAACTCGAGGAACACTGGGTTAGGGAGAATTTCCGAAACGAAAGGCCACTCGACACGGCCGAGCTCGAGCATCAGGCGCCACTGATCGACAGAAAATTGGAAACTCTCCTGCGTATCATGGCGGACGAGATAAGCGCGGGTTGTCCAACTGGTCGTCTATATAGTCAATCGCTGTCCATCGCCCTCGTATCGTTCCTCGCGTGTCGATACTGCCGGAATGGAGGCAGCGTTGGCGAGCCTCCACACTCTGGGCTTCCGCATAGAGACACGCAACAGATCCTTGATTACATTGACGACAATCTCGGCAGCAACCTGACCCTGGGCGTACTCGCCGGGCTAGTGGATCTCAGTCCCCAGCATTTCTGCCACGCTTTTCACGAAGCTGTAGGGCTTACCCCGCATCAATATGTCATTCGACGACGCATCGAAAAAGCGAAACGCTTACTTGACGAAAACCGGTTGAGGATCGTCGATGTCGCTCTCAACCTCGGCTTTTCAAACCAGAGTCATTTCACCGATTTGTTTCGCCGGGTTACGGGAAAAACACCGAAGAATTATCAGCGAAATATCTGACGTCCCGGGAGTTACACTCCCTGCTAGCAATTACTCTCGCCACATCTTCCCGTTAGAGAAACACTGATTTATTCGCACGCCTGCATTGGAGTCCGCATTTTTCTCCGAGGCAAGGTGCGCTGCGCAGCGCCGCAGTCATTCTGCGGTCAAGCAGCGCAACGCAGCAATCGGGAAAAATGCGGCCCAAGTCGAAGACCGCGGCCGGTTTTGGCCCCTGGCGGCGTTGCGCCACCGGCCCGGTAGCTACCGCTACCGAACCGGCACCGCGCCTTGCCAGATGACCAAAACCGGTCTCGGGCGCAGACGCGCGAATAAATCAGTGTTTCCTTAGCCCATGGCTTTCTCTTTCACCGGTCGTGAAAACCTGTCGAAACGTATCTCCACTCCCTGTTGCCAGCAGCGGCTGGAAAAATCTGACAAGCGACAAAACTTTCCGAAAGACTCCGTTTCCACTGCAACGCTACGGTACCAATCACAGGGACGCTTACTTGTTGGCGCGTTAACCCAGTGGGGAGTAGATACCATGTCCAGAGAAAAAACGCCTCCGGATCATTCCGGGGATTCGAACCACCCCGACAACCGTGATATCCCATCAACCGAAGAGCGGCTGGAGGCGGACCTTTCACCGGATACGCGAAATAAAGGGGACGATGCCGATCCGCCACAAGGGATCTCCCGGCGTCAGTTCATCAAGACCGGATCGGCCGGACTCGTCGCAGGCGCGCTCGTAAGCCAGGGACTGACAGGCTTGGCCATGGCGGCGCCTGGTCAGGGCCGCGGCCCCGGGGGCGGCGGCCCTCCCGGTGGTCCGCCCAGAGGAGGGCCTCCCGGGATACCTCCAGGCAGGGCGGATCTGATCCTGATCAAGGGTGGAACCGTAATGTCCATGGATCCGACAATCGGTGATTTCGAGGTTGCCGATGTCCTGATCGAGGGCTCAAAGATCGTCGAGGTCAGACCCAACATCTCGGCGTCTGCGGCATTCGTCGTGGACGCCAAGGGTATGGTTGTACTGCCCGGGTTCATCGACACGCACCACCACCAGTACGAGACGATACAGCGAAGCATAATCGCGGACGGCAACCTCCAGTGGGCCGCGCAGGCCAGCTTCACCGGAGAACTGTGGCCGCAGGAAAGCTACGGCTCGGTGGTCCAGGCGATATGGACGACGGGCCGAATGGGTTCCGCGGACAATCCTATCTGGGATATCGGGCGCTCTCCTTACGACCCAGAGGATAACTATATCAGTGAACTCCTCGCCTCCGTCAGCCAGATCAACCAGGGCGTCACCACGGGTGTCGACACTTCGCAGAACTCCCATACTCCGGAACATACCGACGCCATGATTCAGGGTCTGATGGACTCTGGTCGGCGCACGCTGTTTGCCTATGCGGGTGGACGTTCGGATACTCCGGGCTATGAGTTCCCCGGGGCGATCGGCAACGAGACTCATGGCCTCGGGCGCCTGCGCAGGGAATGGTTCAATTCGGACGATCAACTGGTAACCCTGGGCCATACCGGTGGCCCCAGAGAGGGCTGGGAGCTTGCTCGCGCATTTGACGCGGTTGTGGTCAACCACAACAACAGCATTGGCCAGAATCTGATCGAGAACCAGGACCTGCTCGAGCAATTTGCCAACGAGGGACGGCATATCGAGCAGATTCACTGCGCCCGATTCACACCGGAGGCATACGATATCTGCGCAGAATTCGGTGTGCACATATCGATTGCAAACATTACCGAAATGCAGATGGGGCACGGCATGCCGCCGTTTCAGGCATGCCTTGACCGGGGTATCCTGCCCAGCCTGAGTGCCGACGTCGATACCAATAACACGCCGGATCCCTTTTCTCTCATGCGCAACGCGTTTGCGCTCCAGCGGGCGCTGATTCATCAACGGGCCTTGCCACTGAACCTGCAGGGCGACCCCTCGCCGATGACCGGCGGTGTGGAAGATCCCTCGTCCCTTCCATTCCTGCTAACCAGCCATCAGGTCATCGAGATGGCCACCTACGCAGGCGCGGTAACGGCTGGCCTTGGTGATAAGGTCGGTACGCTTACGCCCGGGAAGGAAGCCGACATCGTTCTGCTGAACGCGCGCAGTCCGAGTACCTGGCCTATGAACAATGTGCCGGGCACAGTGGTAACGATGATGGATACCAGCCACGTCGATACAGTGTTCGTGGCCGGTAAGGTGAAAAAGTGGCGAGGCCAACTGGTCGGAGTGGATATCGATAAGTTGCTAGACGAGATCGAATTGGCTCGGGAGCGGGTTCTGGCCAAGATCAACGGTCCGGCCACTGGTTCCAACCCCAATGCCATCAACGAGGGCCTAAACAGCGAGGGTAATCCCTACAGGCCGGCCTACCTGCCATCTTGCTGCATCGGTCCCGACAACGTCGGAGTCTATAGCGCTTCTCCGGGAACCGGCGGCTGATCCGCGCAGCACAGGCAAGACCGGGGTGTCGTTCCAAGTAACGGCACCCCGGTTTTCATGCGAGAACAACTCCCCGTTTTCTGCCCGGAGTGGGAGTGGAGCACATGGGCAAAATGCGACGAGGAAAGAAGCCGCGCGCTCACCCGCGCGCGCCGTATTCCGCGATCCGTGATCCTTGTGAGGACACATTTCATTTACCGTATTCCGCTGAAATCGAACATGGCCAGCGTTTGCTGGCGGAAGGTCGCCTTGAACAGGCCGACGACCACTTCAGCGCCATGCTTCGGTCGCTGGCGCAGGGGCCCAGCTATACCCGAGCCGTAATCCTCAATCGCCTGGGTCGCTGCGCGTATCTTGAGGGGAACCTCGATCAGGCGGTGGCTCGAATCAAGCATGCCCTGAGGAGCATCGAGCAACTCAAGCAGAATGACACGGTAAGAGCCCTCTATGGCTTGGTGCTTTCCGACCTGGGTGACGCGTGCCGCGCAACCGGTCGTTTCACGGAAGCAAGAACTGCCTACGACACTGCGATCCGAATTGCCGAAGACCAACGGAACCTTCGCGGCCAGGGCATCAACTTTTGCCAACTTGGTTCGCTTGCGCTGGCGGAAGGCAGGCCGAGGGAGGCGCAGGAGAGGTATCACACTGCGCTTGAGACTATTCAGCAACTCAACGAGCCTGCGATGGAGGCCCTGATCTGGCACCAGCTTGGAAACGCTGCCCGGGAACAGGGACAGTTGGTCGAAGCAGACGATCACTATCGGCGGGCCGCGAGCATGCGGGAGGGCCAGGGGGATCTGGCAGGGGCAGTTCAGACCTGGGCGCAACTGGCGACGCTAAACCGCGAGGTGGGCAAACCTGCAACCGCGGAAGAGTGGCTGCGGAAGGCCATCAAGGCTGAGCAGACGCGGGCAAATCCGACTTTACTCGGGAGACAACTGGGCAACCTTGCCGATTTGCTCAAGGATCAGCCGGGTCGACTTCAGGAGGCGCGACGGCTTGTCGAACAGGCGATCTCCAATATCCATGACTTCGACCCGACGGCAAGCGAACTGTGGAGAAACTACGGCGTCCTCGCGAAAATCTGCGACAAGGAGGCTGAACTGACCACGGACTTACAAAAGCGGTCGTCACTGAAATCGCTAGGCCGTGCCTATCGCCAGCTGCAGCGACATGCGCCGGAGATCGTCGCCGCCCTCATACGCCTTGGTCACTCGCGGAACTGCGGCAAGGCCTTACTCCTGGGGCGCTTGGGGCAGTGCTTCCAGATGGGAGGCCGCCCGGAACTGGCGGCCGGACTATTGCAGGAAGCGCTTGCAATCGCCAAGGGCGTCGAGCCGAGTGACGCCGCAACGGGGCTTCGCGCTACGCTGCAGTCGAAACTGGGTGATGCGCAGCAGGCTATCGGTCAATACGCGGACGCGCGAATGAACCATGAAGCAGCCCTGAAAGCTGCCGAGGAGCTGGGAGACCTGCGGGGGCAGAGCGAAGAAATCGCGCGACTTGCCGCTCTGGCGCTTGCCCAGGATGATCTCGACGAGGCCCTGGCGCAGAATCGTGAGGCGCTGCAACTCTCTCGGGAAATCGGCGACCCCGCCATTGAGGCGGAAATCATTGATCAAACCAGGCGGATCCTGCAGGCGCAGGGATGCGGTGACAAAATCGGGCAACCAGGCCAGGTAGCGACCAGGGGCAGCGGCGCCCGTCCGGACCGCAGTCATCACGTGCACCATGATCGGGGCGTTGTCGCCGGCAGCATGGGTGCGTCGCAGGAATTCGAAATAACAGTGCAGGAAGACCAGACGACGGAATACGTTTTTGAACCGAGCCTGTTGATCGACGGTCGCCGTGAACTGCGGATCACTCGGTGGAGCGGTGAACTGGCCGTGTTACCCGAAACCGCGCGGCCCTTGCTCCTGCCCTGTACGCAGACCACCGTGAACGAGTGGGGTGCGATTTGCTTCCGACTGCCCCTGCTGGAGCCGGTCGTGGAACGATGCCCCGATTGCACGATAATGCGGCGGATCCGCCGGGAAGTGGCGGTCCACGGAAGTTCGGGTCTCCTCTGGCGCCTGCTTCGGGCTATGGACGGTGCGCGTCCGGTCGCGGACATACTCGCGCAAATTGATCAAGGGGAACGAGCGTCTGGCGCTCGCTTGCTCGCAACCCTGGCGACCATCGGCGTCATCGACGTTTCCGGCAGGGCGTTGGGCCGATTCATTCATTTCACCACCAGGAAAGGTGTCCTGCCTGCGGGTGGCCTTCAAGGCGCGGAGGTGCTGGAGCTGGCCACGGACGGAGGGTACCGATGCTATCCTGGGGGATCGCCAATAACGGTTTCCGAATCGGTTCCCGAGCGACTGGTCCATTTCCACGCCCTCACACGTTCGCGACGCTCACGCCGGGATTACCAGTCCGGGACGTTGGACCGCACTGAGATCGATGCCATCCTCCACACCGCCTGTGGCGTTACGGGCACGCTGTCGCATGCCGGACGCAGTGCCGCGCTTCGTTCTTACCCCTCGAGCGGGGCACTCTATGCGGTGGAAATCTATCCGGTCGTCTTTCGTGTCCAGGGACTGAAGCCGGCCGTCTACCATTACCGGCCCGATCACAGCATGTTGGAAATGGTGGGGTCGGAAATTGACCCTGACCGTTTCGCCTCCGCGGCGCTGCCCATGGAGCGGGACATGGTAGCGGCCGGAGCAGTGATGATCTGCCTCGCCGGATACTTCCCCCGCCATGAGCGGAAGTACGGCGAGGGTGGATACAGGATGATGGTGGCGGAGGCCGGCCACATTTCTCAGAACCTGATCCTCGCCGCAACGGCGTTGGGGCTTGGCGCCCGGCCGTTCGGCGGCGTGTTTGACACACTGATCAATCAGGATCTGGGCCTCGATGAGACGCAGGAACAGTTTCTGCTTGCGGTACTCGTTGGACGCACGACTTCGGCATCCGACGACTGACCCCTTGAATAGCCATCCGCCGCACTCGGGTACGCGTCAGTAAGGTTTTTCCGTTGCTGACATGGTCATTCGGGCTCAAACACGTCGGCCAGGGTTTCCGGCAGGTTCATCCCGATTTGATCGGCCTTCGCTAACATGCAATTTTCCTGTCATCCTTCATTGCTCACCGCCGCCGGCTCCGGGTGCCAAAGCGGTGCAGGGCCCGGCACCCAGCTCCGGTAGCCGCCGCGGACGATGGCGGAGACGCGGAAGTTGTGATCGGTGGGGGCCAATGCACGGTGCGGGATTGATCCGTCGAAGGCAACGACGCGGTTTGGGCGAAAGGCGATTTGCTCCACCTGCTTTTTCTGCTCGTCCTTGTCGAATAGGTGGAGATCACCGTCGGTATCCTCACCGATATAGACGAGAATTGAGAGTTGATCCGGCGCATCGCGCGCGCAATCCGTATGCATTGATGCATCTTGACCACGGAGTTGTCCGTTGAGGCCGATGTACTCCACGTCGGGGAATACCACGCCGAGCCTGCGGAAGAGGGTCGCCATGGCGGCAAACAAGGTCGGCGGCAGCGCCGGCCATCCACCCTGCTTCCAGGTATGAATATAGGACGCGCCCCAGATCCGGTGCTGCATGCGGCCTTTGGTGTCGTACACCGCGTTGTTCAGCATCCAGTGCGGCGACTCTAGCGCCCAGCGCTGGAGCAGCAGTAGTTGCGTGGCGGAGTAGAAATCGTCGAATACCAGTACCCGGTTGACGATGTGGGAGAAGTCGGCCTCCGCTGGTGTTGGTGTCTCAATCCGGATTTCGCGGACCATGGAAGAGGTTCTCCGGCACGACATTGGAAAAGTGTTCCAACTCAGGTGGGAACGGCATCTGTTCAGCATATTCGCGCGCGCTGCGCAGCTGTGCCTCGGGTGTATTGAGAATCTGTGCGGCAAGCCCGTGGTACGCATTCCAGACCGCATCTACATATGTCAGCACCCGTCGCGCTTCCTCTGCGTAGAGGTCGGTGGAATCCTGCCTTCCGGTGATCATCACGTCTAGCAAGCCGTCGTATTCGAGCGGCGTCACCACCGAATTGATCAGTCCGTGGGCAAAGGCGCGAAGGTCCATGACGACCTGCTTCTGCAATGTGGTTTTAGCGGGCGGCTGCAACCGCTCGACAAAGCTCTTTACTTCCTCGAGTTCCGTGTCGGCAAGGGCGTGGACGCTGGTCCCGACGCGGCGCAGAGCGTGCTCGTCGTTGACGCTCACCGCGTCGAAGGCGAATGAGAAATCCGGCTTCGGCGCCTTGTCGACCTGCCAGCACAGACCTCTCTTGTTCTCGACGCGCAGCGAGCCGCTGTCGTATTCAAGCTTCGTCATTTCTCCCCCGAATGACGGCCATGACGTGTGTCCCCTTTTTTCGCCCGCCAGCCCGGATTGCGTTTCAGCAAAGGACACCAACGTCTTCTGAATAGATAGGCAGCACTCAGAATGCTGTCAACTTGCGGGGGTGGGACCGTGTCCTTTGCCGACCATTGCCATGTGCGCATTGAACGGAACGCATATTCGCGGTGATTCGCCGTGGTACATGCGTACGCTGTGCTGCAGATAGGAGGGGAAAAGGATGAGCATCCCTGCCCGCGGCTTCACGACACGCGCGGAAGGCAGCACATTGGGGAAGAAAGTCATCACCGAAGCCGTAACGGGATGAGCAAATTCAAGGACGGCGCTGGGGGTGTCTTCGGATGCGTTCCCTGGATCCACGTAGTACACACCCGACCAGGTGGCCATCGGATGGACGTGGGTGGTGTTGTAGTGGCCCTTGCGGTTCACCGCAGCCCACCCGTATAGCTCGACCCCGAATTGCAGCTCGGGCTGCGCCGTCACGCGTAATGTGGCGATGCTGATCGCGTGACCGATAAAGGATTCGATTGCGGCCACCGGCGGTTCGCTCCAGCGGAAGAAATCCGGCGCGGATTGCCAGCCCCCCTGGTTGCTCTTTGCCATGGACGGTGTGGTGCGTTCCCGCTCAAGGATCAGTTCCCTGAGTTCGGTGTTCAGCGTCTCTACATTCCGGAGTACATGGGAGAAAACGGGCGTGGCGAACAGATCCTCGAATTGAGCGTTTCTGGCCATGTCACCTAATGTGCCCGCATCCTTCCTGATCATGTTTTTGCGCATTTCAAAGCACGATGCCGGTTAGCAGGAAATAGAAACACACGGGGGGGCAGGGCAACGGAGCGCCGCCCGACAGGCGCCAGGATTGCCCTGACTTCGATGGTCTCCCTGTCGACGCCGGTCTGGGTGATTTCCTTGAGAATATTGCTCAGCGTTCTTGCACCCTGCGGCATGGTTCCGACCTTCCCGGCTAATGGAAAGGGTAGTCGCTGGGCGCAGGAACGAATAGGGATCGAATTGGACATCACCGGGTCCACGGACTTTATGCCGTAGTAGCGCAACGTGCTAACGGAAAGCGGGTCGCTCTGCCACCGGCCATCGGTCACGTCCTCGCGGGCCTCCGCCGCCAGTACCTAGCGCAGTACGCGCGATTCCTGCTCCGAGGTCGGCCGCAGAACCGCGAGTGGCAGAGCCCGGCTCTTGACCTCAATCAATCGCGCGCCGCGTGGCTTGTGCCATACTTCGATCATGGCGCGCTCCTGCTTTGCATATTTCATTGTTTCGCTACTCGCCGTGGCATTGATCCTGCTCCCCCAGGACCATGCGTGGAGCGATGCCCATGGCACGCATGATAGTGCTGGTGCCTTGGAAATCACGTCTGGCGATGCGGGCGATCTGTGTGGGCAGCTGCCTGCTGGCGGCAAGTCCGGTAGTTGTGCCGCCTGCGTGACTTGCGTAGCAGCCCTGGCCACTGACGTTTCCAATCCCGTTCGGCTCCTGCCAGCCTTGACAGTCATGCCTGCCGGGCAGCCGCCATCCCGCGTTCCCGCGCTCGACCCCCGACCTCCCAGACTACTCCTCGCCTGATTGTAGGGCGGCAGCTTCCCTTCTGAGCACCGTGCAGCCGTGTGCTGCGCTCATTTCCGGTGCCGCCAGGTTGTGCTGCTGACCGTACGTAACGGTGGCGGGAGATCCGCAACGCCACCCGACGAACGCGGGCCCGTTACGGCCCCAGGTCGAGGAATATCCGAATGCTCCGGCTAAACAGACCCAGGCCATTGGTCCTGCAAATTGGCCTTCTGCTGGTGGCCGCGCCCGTACTGGCGCTGGCACAGCCCCCTCTGACCCTGGAAGAGGCAGAGAATCTCGCCCTTCAGGAAGAACCCGCCGTTGCCGGCTACCGCGAGCGGGCTGCCGCCCGTGAAGAGTCCGCCGTCGCCGCTGGCGCCCTTCCCGACCCGATGCTGATTACCGAGTTGATGGACTTTCCTGCGAACCGCCCGCGGCTGGACGGGGACGACATGACGCAGCTCAGGCTTGGCTTGCGCCAGACCTTTCCCCGGGGCCAGACCCGCAGTCTCCGCCGCGAGCGCGAGGGCCTGCAGGCGAGGCAGGAAAACGCCCGTGGTGATGAGGCCGAACGGGCGGCGCTCAACGCGGTCCGGCAGGCCTATCTGCGGCTCTACAGTCAACGCCGAACCGTGACGTTGCTGGCGATCAACCGCGGCCATTTCGAGAAGCTGCTCGAGATTACCGAGCGGGCACTGGCTGCCGGCCGGGTCTCCCGTCAGGACGTGATCCGCGCCGAGCTCGAGCTGGACCGACTGGAGGATCGGCTGACCGCAGCCCGGGCGGAAAAGGCGGAGGCCGAGGCGACATTAGCCCGTTGGATCGGCTCCCAGGCCGCCCGACGTCCTTTCCCTGACGAACTGCCGGAGTTGGGGATGCCGGATGACAGTGGCATTGATCACCATCCCCTGTTGCAGGCCGAGGACCTGGTGGTTGCCGACCAACGTCGCGGGGTGGACCTGGCTCGTCAGGCTTACCGGCCGGAGTGGTCGGTGGAGGTCACCTACGGAATGGCTACCCGGGATGTGCGCGACCCGGATCGCCTCTCCGCGATGTTGATGCTTGATCTGCCTCTGTTCACACGCAATCGCCAGGATCGGGATGTGGCCGCCAGCCGCCGCGAGGCGCATGCGGCCGAGCATGATCGCGAGCTGCAGCGGCGTACCCTGAATCAGGCCCTGGGCAGCCAGCAGGCGCGTTGGCAGCGGCTTCGCGAGCGGGAGCAGCGCTTCACGGAGCGCCTCCTGGCCGGATCCGCCGATAACGTGGAAGCGGCGGAACAGGCCTACCGT
>NZ_JALPKO010000016.1 GCF_023195885.1 Methylonatrum kenyense | reverse complement strand
ACCGCTGATCACCGTGGTGGATGACACCAGGTCATCCACAGAGCGGTCGCCGAACGGATCCGAGGTCACCGTTACCGGTGACAGCACCAGCTGGCTGCCACGCCCTTCATCCTGCGCCACCGCGTGATTGGCCGCGACGAGCCCGGCGACGGCGAGTGCGCTCAGACCCGGGGTCAGGAGTTTTTGCGATCTCATGAGTGCCCTCTTGCGTGTTGTAGGTATGCGAATATTTAATGATACAGTATAACATAACAGTGCTAGTGCCAAGCCAGGTAATGGGTGGCACATGGTCCGAGCGTGTGGTGTTGTCGAGACGGCGTGTTGTTTTCGTCAACGGCAACATGACGGTGCCTGCCGGGTCGGCAGGGTGTTGACAGTGTGTCCGGCAGGGTTTGGAAAGCGGCCTGGATCAGGCGGAGAAATGGATCAACGTTCCCGGGGGTTGAGTCGCCTGTGCCGCAATATGGCCAGAAGCAGCATGCCGGAGCCGGTGATTCCGAGCAGGATCAGCGAAAGGATGATGGCCTGGGCCGGCGAGAAATCGACTGAATGACTGAGGCCGAAGCCGACGCCCAGGTAGGCGGAGGACCAGAGCATGGCCCCCCAGAGGTTGAACAGGGCGAAGCGCCGCCGGTCCATGCCCAGGGCGCCGGCAACCGCGGATACCGTTGGCCGGAACGGCTTGCTGAAGCGGGCAAAGAACACGCTCTTGCCGCCATGGCGGCGGACGAAATCCCGGTTTCGCTGAAGCAGCGCCGGGTGTTGGCGGAAGGGCCAGAGTCTGTCCAGCCGGTGCTGCAGCTGGCTTCCCACCCAGTAGTTCAGCGTGCCGCCCAGGGCGGCCCCGGCGGCGGTGCCGGCCAGGGCCAGCGGGAAGGAAACAATGCCGCTGCCGGCCAGGGCGCCGACCGAGAACAGCACCGTCGCGGCCGGCACCAGGTAGCCCACCACGATCAGGGCTTCGACGAATACCAGCAGGAACAGCGCAAACGCCACCCAGCCGGGGTTTGCTGCCAGGGCGTCGGCCAGGGCGGCGGCGGAAATCAGCGTCATCGCTGATACGTGTCCTTCCACTCGGCATAGCTCATGCCGTAGATGATCTCGCGCGCCTGTTCATAGTCCATCTCGATGCCGCGTTCCTCGGCCGCGGCCAGGTACCATTTCGACAGGCAGTTGCGACAGAAGCCGGCCAGGTTCATCAGGTCCAGGTTCTGCACATCCTTGCGCTCACGCAGGTGTGCCACCAGGGCGCGGAACGCGGCGGCTTCCAATTCTGTTTGCGTCTGTTTGTCCATTACTCGGAATCCTCCTGTTGTCTGGCCAGCTGGTCGAGGCAGTCCTGGTCGCCACGGCACTGGGTCTGCTCCAGCGTTCTCTCGAAGTTGTCGGCAAACCGGCCGCCTGATGCCACGGCCTGCTGGGCAGCGTCGATCGCCGCATCCCAGTCCTGCCGGTGCATCAACAGGCCGGCGAGATTGTTCCAGAGCACGCCATGATTGCCTTCGGCCTCGGTCAGGCCCAAGCGGATGGCATCCTCGGCGGCCTCCAGCTCGCCGGCCGCAAAGTGCAGGTTGAACAGCCCCAGGTGGAAGCCGGCATGCTCTGGCCATTTCTCGCGACCCGTTTCGAAGACCCGCAGTGCACTGTCGCTGCGCCCGGTCTGTTCCAGATCGGCACCGGCGCGGAACCAGCGATTCGCATCGGCGCTTGCAGGCAACTGGTCCGGACGGGTGACAACCATCGCCCAGCGGTCGCCGCGGTCCCAGGTGCGGCGGAAGCGGTCCAGTTTGGTTTCCAGCCGCTTGTGCTCGCCCGAGCGCAGGATGAATCGTTCCGCCTCCGGGTCATAGCCGACGATCACCGCATAGTGCCAGATCGGGAACCAGCGCAGGCTGAGGTTCTGGAAAACCAGCACCGGATTGCCGGCTTCAAGCTCCTGCATGATGGCGTCGAAACTGCCGTCGATCTGGTAGGGCACGCGGTCGCGCTGTCGCGTCTGGCTGATCAATTCCACCTGAAGCGTGCCCTTTCGCTCGGGGATGAACAGCGACGGCTCGAGTTCCTCGGGTTCGACCTCGATTCCGCTCCAGCCAAGCACCTCGGCCAGCGCTGCCGGTCCGCACTGGTATGCCTCCTGCGGGTGATATGGCACCTCGGTCAGTTCCACCGCCTGCGGCGGACGCTCGAAGGCTTCGTCCTGACTGATGCCGGTGAGGCTCGCGCAACCGCTAAGGGCAAGCAACGGCATCAGGAACAACAACAGCCGCGGTGACATCATCCGTTATCGCTCACCGGATCGGTCTCCGGATTCGGCGTCGGTTCATCGAGGGCGTCCAGCTCGGCCGGGTCGGGGATGTCCCGGGGCCCGGGGTCCCGCGTCAGAAAGAAGTTCACGTCCTGAATACCGGTGTCGTCGGCCGCGGCACCGACCGCGGCCAGCAGCCGCAGATAGTTCAGCAGATAGCTGTAGCGGGCTTCGGATAGCTGCCGCTCGGTTTCGAACCGCTCGCGTTGCACATTGAGCAGGTCCAGTGTGGTGCGCAGTCCGACTTCGATACCCCGCTGGGTGGACTGCTCGGTGCTGCGAATCGAGCGCAGCGCCTGTTCCAGGGCCTCGATCTGACGCAGGTTGCTGACCAGGTTGAGGTAGGTGGATTCTGCGTCGATGGCCGCCGAGCGCTTTGCGTCCAGCGTATCGCTGAAGGTCGCATCGCGTTCCGCCTGCCGTTCGCGGATCCGTGAGCTTGTGGCGCCACCGGTATAGAGCGGCATGGTCAGTTGCAGGCCGATGGATGTCTGCTCGCTGCGCAGGGCGCCGCCGAATTGCTGGCCTGCCGCGGCTCCGCCTCCGCCGCCGGTCACCTCGCCCTGATAACTGCGACCGTGGCGGGCCACCATGTCCACCTGCGGGTAGCGGCTGCCACGTTCCTGCTCCACTTCCTCGCGGGCCCGCTCGAAGCCCTGCTCGGCGATCAGCACCTGCAGGTTGTTGGCTTCGGCCCGTCGCGCCCATGCGGCCGCATCGGCCGGTTCCGGTGGATCCGCGCGAAAGTCATCCTGCAGGCTCATCAACTCGCCCACCGGCCGGTCAATCAGTCGGCGCAGATTCTCGCGGGCAATGGAGAGGTTGTTCTCCGCCCGCAGTCGGTCCGACTGCACGAGGTCGAACCGGGCCTGGGCATCGTTGACATCGGTGACCGTCCCGGTGCCGACCTCCAGTGCCCGCTGGGCGCGTTGCAACTCGCGCTCGATGGCCACCAGCTCTGCCTCCACCGTTGCCAACTGATCCTGGGCCAGCAGGATGTCGAAATAGACTTCGCTGGTTCGCAGTGCCAGCTCTTCCCGCGCCCGGGCCACTTCCAGGCTCGCGGTGTCGATGACGATATCGGCCTGCCGGCGGGCGGAAAAGCTCTCGATGCGGAACAATGGCTGTCGTGCCACAAGGCCGGCATTCCAGCTCTCGTAATCGGTATTCCGGCGGGATTGACCGCCGAACCGGGTCGAGTCCCAGTTGTAGGCTGACTCGGCCTCGAGGTTGAGTTCGGGCAGGAACAGTGCGCGCGCCTGGGCCCGTGTCTCCTCGGTGCCGCGGAAGCGATCCTCGGCCGCCCGCAGCCGCGGATCCTGGCTTTCGGCGAGCCGAAATGTATCCATGAGGTCCAGGGGTTCAGCGATCAACGGCGGTGCGGCAATCACGGCCGCGGCGATGAGCCCGAGCAAGGTGGTCCGGGCAGTTCTGCACACTGTCATAACGAAGATGTCCGTCATTCGGCTTGGCCTGCCGGGTAGTGATGGGGGCGCTGCCAACCGGTCCGATTGCGTGACGATAGGCGGATTGCTGATCAGCAGCAATGGTCTGCCGGGGCCTTGCACCTAGGGAAACGCTGAGCCAGATGACCCAAACCGGTATCGGGCGCAGACGCGGGAATAAATCGGCATTTCCCTAGTCGCTGTCATCGCCTGCGCTCACGGATTCGGGCACAGCGCGGCAACTCGGGCAAACCCCGTTGATCTCGATTGTCTGCCAGTTGACGTGAAAACCCTGGGTTGCCGCCTTGCGCGCCAGCAGGTCCCGGATGTCGCTGTCGTCCATTTCCGCCACCGCATTGCAACGATCACAGATCAGGAACTGACCGAGATGCGGGTGGCTGGGGTCGCCGCAGCCGATGTAGGCGTTCAGGCTCTCGATGCGGTGGATCAGGCCCTGTTCCAGCAGGAAATCCAGTGCCCGGTAGACCGTTGGCGGTGCGGCTCCACGATGGTCCTCGCGCAGTTGATCGAGCAGGTCATAGGCCTTGACGGGCTCGTGCCGACCCCAGATCAATTCCAGGACCCGGCGTCGGATCGGCGTCAGGCGGACACCACGCCGGCCGCAACGCTCTTCCGCCAGGGCCATGGCATCGGCCACGCAACGTTGGTGGTTGTGCGGATGGCTACGGAACGGTGTGACGATGTCTTCGGACATGAAGCTGGGCCATGAACACTGATTTGCAACAGAATAACATGACTGGCCGGATCGCCGTGCTTGCCAAGGAACCGCGCTTTCCCTAAGCTTCGCGGCCATCGCAAACACTTGTTTTCCTGAGGTACTACGCCCGCTCCGCCACCGGCGTCATGCACAGGGCGTCAGCATCCCCTCGGGTCCCGCCGCCGCCGCGTTTCCTGCGGCACCGGTGCGAACTCTTCGATGGAGCCAGCATGAAGATTCTTGTCCCCGTCAAGCGGGTTGTCGACTACAACGTCAAGATCCGGGTCAAGGCCGATGGCAGTGATGTCGAAACGGCCAACGTCAAGATGTCGATGAACCCGTTCGACGAAATCGCCGTGGAAGAGGCCGTTCGGCTCAAGGAAGCCGGTCATGCCGACGAGGTGATTGCCGTCACCATCGGCGGCTCGCAATGCCAGGATGTGCTGCGCACCGCCCTGGCCATGGGCGCCGACCGCGGCATGCTGCTCGAGACCGATGCCGAGTTGCAGCCGTTGGCCGTGGCCACGCTGCTGCAGGCCCTGGTCGAGCGTGAATCCCCGCGTATCGTGATCCTTGGCAAGCAGGCCATTGACGACGATGCCGGCCAGACCGGGCAGATGCTGGCGGCATTGCTGGGCTGGGCTCAGGGTACCTTTGCGTCCGAGGTAAGGCCGGACGGTGAGGAGCTGCTGGTCACCCGCGAGATCGACGGCGGGCTGGAAACCGTTGCCTTGCGCCTGCCTGCCGTCGTGACGGCCGACCTGCGGCTCAATGAACCGCGCTTTGCCAAGCTGCCGGCGATCATGAAGGCGAAGAAGAAGCCGCTGGAGACGGTCACCCCGGAAGAGCTGGGGGTCACGGTCGAGCAACGCCTGAAGGTGCTGCAGGTGGCAGAGCCGCCGGAGCGTGAGGGCGGTGTCCGGGTCGGCAGCGTCGACGAGCTGGTGGAGAAACTCAAGAATGAAGCGAAGGTGATCTGACCATGACCAGCCTGATTCTCGCGGAACATGACAATCACAGCCTAAACGACGTGACCCGTGTGGCGGTTACCGCCGCCGGCCAGCTCGGTGAAGCCGTGCACGTGTTGGTGGCCGGCCAGGCCTGTCGCGCGGTGGCCGACCAGGCAGCGAAGATCGAGGGCGTTGACAAGGTGCTGCTGACCGAGGCGGCGCATTACGCGGAACCGCTGGCCGAGAACCTGGCGGCGCTGCTGCAGACTGTGGTCACCGATGCCTACAGTCATGTGCTGGCTGCGGCGACAACCACGGGCAAGAACGTGATGCCGCGATTGGCCGGCTTGCTGGACGTCGCCCAGGTGTCCGACATCATGGCGGTCAAGTCGCCGGATACCTTTGTTCGCCCGATCTACGCCGGCAATGCTTTGGCAACCGTGCAGGCCGGCGACCCGGTCAAGGTTCTGACAGTCCGCGGTACCGCGTTCGACAAGGCGCCGGCGGAAGGTGGTTCGGCCACGATCGAGGAGCTGGCGCCGGCGGCGGATGCCGGCCTGTCGCGCTTCGTCAGCCGCGAGCTGACCGAGTCGGATCGTCCCGAGCTGACGGCCGCCCGGGTCGTGGTTTCCGGCGGTCGCGGACTCGGCAGCGCCGAGAACTTCCGCATCCTCGAGGCCCTGGCCGACCGGCTCGGAGCCGCCGTCGGTGCCTCCCGCGCTGCGGTTGACGCCGGTTACGTACCGAACGACTACCAGGTCGGCCAGACCGGCAAGGTCGTCGCGCCGGAACTCTACATCGCGGTCGGCATCTCCGGGGCCATCCAGCACTGGGCCGGCATGTCCGGCTCCAAGGTCATCGTCGCCATCAACAAGGACGAAGACGCACCGATCTTCCAGGTCGCGGACTATGGACTGGTGGCGGATCTGTTTGAGGTGGTACCGCAGTTGACCGAGAAACTTTAGGTTTCAGTTGGTTTTACGTTTCAAGTTTTATGTTTTACGTAAAACCTTTAAACCTTAAACGTAAAACGACGCGGCGCGGAGCGCCGCGTTACATGTTCGGATAATTCGGCCCATCGCCGCCCTGGGGTGTTACCCAGCGGATGTTCTGGGTCGGATCCTTGATGTCGCAGGTCTTGCAGTGCACGCAGTTCTGGAAATTGATCTGGAGCTGCGGTTCGCCGTCTGTTTCCACGATTTCGTAGACGCCTGCCGGGCAGTAGCGCTGTTCGGGGGCATCAAAGCGCGCCAGATTCACCTGTACCGGCACGGACTGATCCTTCAGTTGCAGATGGCAGGGCTGGTTTTCCTCGTGGTTGGTGTTGGACAGCTGCACCGAGGACAGGCGATCGAAGGTCAGCTTGCCATCGGGTTTCGGATAGTCGATCGGCCGGTGTTTGCCCTTTTCCTGTAACTGCTCGTGATCGGCATGGTTGCGGAAGGTCCACGGCGCCTTGCCGCGGAATACGTAGCTGTCGATGGCGGCATTGACCAGACCACCCCAGAGGCCGAAGCGGGCGAAACCCGGGCGGATGTTGCGCACCCGATGGAGTTCGTCCCAGAGCCAGGAATCACGCAGGCGATCCTCGTAAGCCGCCACGTCGGGCTGGCCCTCCGGATGGGCCCGAAGCGCCTCGTAAACGGCCTCGGCAGCGACCATGCCGGATTTCATCGCGTTGTGCGTACCCTTGATCTTGGCCACGTTGAGGAAGCCGGCGGAATCGCCGATCAGCACGCCGCCCGGGAAGTGCAGTCGCGGCAGGGATTGCACACCGCCCTCCACCAGGGCGCGGGCGCCGTAGGAGATCCGGCGGCCGCCCTCCAGCAGGCCACGAATCTCCGGGTGCGTCTTGAAACGCTGCATTTCCTGGAACGGCGACAGGTACGGGTTGCGGTAGTCGAGACCGACCACAAAACCGACCGAGACCAGATTGTCTTCCAGGTGATACAGCCACGCACCACCATAGGTACGGCTGTCCAGCGGCCAGCCTATCGAGTGCATGACGCTGCCCGGCTGATGTTTCCCGGGCTCGATTTCCCAGAGTTCCTTGATGCCCAGGCCATAGGTTTGCGGGTCGGCGTTGGCCCGCAGGTCGAAGCGCGCGATCACCTCCTTGCTCAATGAGCCGTGGCAGCCCTCGCCGAAGAAGGTCTGGCGGGCATGCAACTCCACCCCGGGTTCGAAATTGGGCCCGCGGCTGCCGTCCCGCTCCACACCCATGTCGCCGGTGGCGACGCCCTTCACCGCGCCGCCGGCGTCGTACAGCACCTCGGCCGCTGCGAAACCGGGGAAGATGTCGACACCGGCGGATTCCGCCTGCTCGGCAAGCCAGCGGCAGACATTGCCCAGGCTGGCGATGTAGTTGCCGCTGTTGTGCATCAATGGCGGCGTCGGCAGCCGCAGTGCACGCTTCTCGGTCAGCAGTGTGAAGCGATCATCGCCCGCCGGCGTATTAAGCGGTGCGCCACGTTCCTTCCAGTCCGGCAGCAACTCGTCCAGGGCGCGGGTTTCGATCACCGCACCGGACAGTATGTGTGCGCCCACCTCCGAGCCCTTCTCGATCACGCAGACCGATAATTCCTCGTCGCCGGCATGCTGGGCGAGCTGGCGCAGCCGGATGGCAGCAGCCAGTCCGGCGGGGCCGGCGCCGACAATCAGGACATCGAATTCCATGCTTTCGCGCTCGACGGCGTGCTTATCGCTCATGGTTGCTCCGCTGGATGGAAGACGAAAAACGGCCGCGACGCGGATACGCCGTCGCGGCCGTGAGAGAGAAGAAAGGGACCGACGGGCGGTGTCGCGTTACTTCTCGACGAAAGCCCGCTCGATGACGTAATCGCCCTTCTCGCCGATACGCGGCGAGATGGTGAAGCCGCGGTCGTCCAGCAGCGTGCGGGTGTCTTCCAGCATCGCCGGGCTGCCGCAGATCATCGCACGGTCGACGGCCGGATCCAGCGGCGGCAGGCCGATGTCCTCAAACAGCTTGCCGCTGTTGATCAGGTCGGTCAGGCGGCCACGATTGCGGAACGGCTCGCGGGTCACCGTCGGGTAGTAGATCAGTTTTTCGCGGATCTCTTCACCGAAATACTCGTTGTCCTGGATCTGGTTGCTGATGAAGTCCTGATAGGCCAGCTCGCTGATGGTACGAACGCCGTGAACCAGGATGACCTTCTCAAACCGTTCGTAGGCGTCCGGATCCTGAATCAGGCTCAGGAACGGTGCCAGGCCGGTTCCGGTGCTCAGCAGGTACAGATGCTTGCCGGGATTCAGGTCCTCCAGCAACAGCGTGCCCGTGGGCTTGCGGCTGGTGATGATCTCGTCACCTTCCTCGATATGCTGCAGACGCGAGGTCAGCGCGCCATCCGGCACCTTGATGCTGAAGAATTCCAGATGCTCCTCGTAATTCGGGCTGGCAATGCTGTAGGCACGCAGCAGCGGCTTGCCCTCGACCTCCAGACCTAGCATCACGAACTGACCGTTTTCGAACCGCAGCGATTCGTCCCGCGTGGTGCGGAAGCTGAACAGTGAATCGTTCCAGTGGTGTACGCTCAGAACACGTTCCGTACCGAGAGAGCTCATTGATCCGTTACCTCAGTTCCATTCCAGAATTCATGGCTGTGCAGTCTACGGCCCGGTTTGTTATCTGTTAAATGGATATTTCGAATAACGTATATTCGTTTGGCATATAAAGAACCGGCAATGCGGATCGGACTCGATCAGATCCCAAGGCGGCCTGACCGGCCGGCAAAAGGAGGAGAACCGGCATGCGATATACCCTGCGACAGCTCGAGATCTTCGTTGCAGTGGCGCGGGCCGGCAGCGTGTCACGGGCCGCCCGCCAGCTGTCGTTGTCGCAATCCGCCACCAGCACGTCGCTGGGTGAGTTCGAGCGCCAGTTCGATTGCCAGTTATTCGACCGCCTGGGCAAGCGGCTGCGGCTCAACGAACTGGGCCAGCACCTGCTGCCGCGCGCTGCGGCGCTGCTGGATCGCGCCGTCGAGGTGGAGGAGACGCTGCGCGGGCAGGCGGGCATCGGCGCCTTGCAGGTCGGGGCAACCCTGACCATCGGCAACTACCTGGCCGCATTGCTGGTGGGTGCTTTCATGCAGCGGCACCCGGAGAGCCGCATCCGCTTGCATGTGCAGAATACGGACACCGTGGTCGACCGGGTCGCCAACTACATGCTGGACCTGGGCCTGATCGAGGGTGAATGCAGTCACCGCGATGTCGAGGTCACCCCCTGGATCGAGGACGAGCTGGTGGTGTTCTGTTCGCCGGATCACCCGCTGGCCGATATCGGCCAGATCAGTGCCGAGCAGCTGTTCGACGAGGCCTGGATACTGCGTGAGGAGGGTTCCGGCACCCGTCGTACCCTGGATTATGCGTTGCGGGATTTTCCCGACCGGCTCAACATCCGGCTGGAGCTGGAGCACACCGAGGCCATCAAGCGGGCGGTGGAATCCGGTCTCGGGATCGGCTGCATTTCCCGCCTGGCGCTCCGCGACGCGTTTCGCCGCGGCGATCTGGTGCCACTGATCACGCCGCAGCTGGACCTGCGCCGGCAGTTCTACTTCATCTGGCATCGCGAGAAGTACCGGACCGCCGGGATGCAGGAATTCCTGCGTCAGTGCCAGGCCCTGACCCGCGGCATCCGGACCACCGATGATCTGGATCTGAGCAGTATTCCGACGCTGATCGAGTGAGAGGGACCATGAGAACGGGTAACTCAGGCGGGCAAAGGGCAGCGGCCGCAACCACCGAAGGGGCACTCGGGGCCGTGGCCCTGGGGTTGGCCCTGCTTCCCGGTGTGGCTTTCGCCGAGCGGGTGCCGGTGGCGACGCTGGCGCATGGCTGCATCGCCTGCCACGGTGCGGCCACCACGGACCGGGATCCCTCGATCCCGCCGCTGGCGGGCCATGATGCCGATGTGCTGCTGCAATTGCTGCGCGGCTACGCCGAAGAGGATCCTGCCGAATCCACCAGCATGCACCGTCTGACCCGCGGTTACTCGGACCAGGAACTGGCCGAACTGGCACGCCACTTTGCGGAGCAGGAGCAGTGAAAACCGACCAGGCCCGTCGTCGCCTGCTAGCCGGGCTCGGCGCTACCCTGGGCCTGGCCGCCGCGGGCCTGCCGTTGGGTGGGAGCGCATCGCGTGCGCGGGTCGTCGTGGTTGGTGGTGGTTTCGGCGGCGCAGCGGCGGCGCGGGCACTGCGTCAGTTCGCGCCGGACCTCGAAGTCGTTCTGGTGGAGCCGTCGGCAGTCTTCCGCACATGCCCGTTCTCCAATCTGTACCTGGGCGGGCTGCGCAGCTTCGGCTCGCTGGGACATCATTACGGCTACCTGCAGCGCCGGCACGGTGTCCGCGTCGTGCGCAGCAGTGCCCGCGCCGTGGATCCGGAGCGACGCCAGGTCCGGCTTGTGGATGGCACACGGCTCGGCTACGACCGCCTGATCCTGTCACCCGGAATCGACATGCGCTGGGATGCGCTGGAGGGCTATGACCAGACGGCGGCGGAGCGGTTGCCCCATGCCTGGAAGGCCGGCCCTCAAACGCGGCTGCTGCGGCGCCAGCTGCAGGCGATGGACGACGATGGCCTGTTCCTGATGGTGATCCCGGATAACCCCTATCGCTGCCCGCCCGGCCCCTATGAACGGGCCGCAATGGTGGCGCATTACTGCCGCCGGCATAAGCCCCGCGCCAAGGTGTTGTTGCTGGATGCCAAGGATGCATTCTCCAAGCAGGCGCTGTTCGAGCAGGGCTGGCGGGAGGTCTACGGTGAGCGCATAGAATGGGTCGGTTTTTCCGGCGACGGCGAGGTGGTGCGGGTGGATGCGAACCAGCGCATCGTGGAGACCGCCTTCGGCAATCGGCATCAGGCGGACGTCATCAATGTCATTCCGCCGCAGCAGGCCGGATACATCGCGCGCCAGGCCGGGGTGACCGATCGTTCGGGCTGGGCGCCGGTCAAAGCCGGTACCTTCGAAAGCAGACTGGTGCCAGATGTGTATGTCATTGGCGATGCAGCAGTAGCGGCACCGATGCCGAAATCGGCGTTCTGTGCCCATTCCCAGGCCGGGGTAACGGCAGCGGCCGTGCTGGCTTCGCTGGCAGGTCGGGAACCGCCGGAACCCGCCTGGCTGAATACCTGCTTCAGCCTGATCGATTCCGATTACGCCATTTCCATCAGCGGTCAGTACCGGCTCAGGGATGGCGAGATCCAGGAGGTGTCCGGCGGGGTCAGTCCGCTGCAGGCCAGCCAGGAATTTCGCCGCCGAGAGGCGGAGCATGCCCGTGACTGGTATGCCGCAATGAGCCATGCGATCTGGGGTGCTTGAAATGGGGTGGACGCTGCACCGGCTAGCCATGTTGTTGGCCTTCCTCCTGTTGCCGGCAGCGGTTGTGACGGCCGAAAAGCCCGCCTGGCAGCAACTGGACGCTGCCCGCGACTGGCTTGGCGGCGAGGAGCCCGCGTCCGGCGGCCTGCGGATCGAATTGCCGCTGGTTTCCGAGGAGGGCATGTCGGTGCCGCTTGAAATTCGCGGCGGTGAGCTGGGCAACAGCGAGGCGCCGATACGCGAAATCCGGGTCTACGCACTGGGCAATCCGGACCCGGATGTGCTGGGGTTGCGGCTTGATCCGGCGCTGGGGCGCGCGGATTTCTCGACCCGGATCCGGCTCGACGAAAGCCAGACGGTGCTTGTGCTGGCGAGGGACGCCTCGGGCCGCTTCCTGGCTGCCGAACAGCCCGTACGAGTTGCCAACAGTGGTTGCCTGGCGCGCAGCGATGAACCGGTGGACGCGCCGATGGGGGCGCCGCGCGTCGCGGTCCCGGATCCGTTCCCGGGTGCCGGCGAGCCCGGCGAGGTGCGGACACTGATCCTGCATCCGATGGAGACCGGGTTCCGCGAGGGACCCGACGGCAAGCCCGTGGCGCGGCGGATCATCGAGGACTTCTCCGCCGAACTCGACGGCGAAACCGTGCTGTCGGCCCGGTTCCACGCCGCCGTCTCGGCCAACCCCTATCTCGCCTTCCGGCTTGCGCCACGCGCCGACGGCGAATTGCGACTGCACTGGCGGGACGAGACGGGGGAGGAACGTGAGGCCTATCGGGAAGTGAGGGTTGGAAGTGGAGAGTAGTGTTCAGTGTTCAGGTTTCAGTTTTCAGACAAACATCCGGCTTCGATGGGCGGCTTGCGGGTCTGCAGCGTCTGAAAATTTCCCGGTCTCAATTTCCAGACAAACATCCGGCTTCGAGGTAGGCGTTGCCAGTTTGCACCGTCTGAAAACTGAACACTGAAACCTGAAAACTATTCCTCCATCATTTCCCTAAGCATGTCCTCATAGTTCCTGACGCGTTGCACGTACTGCACCGGGACGTTGCCTGGGGCGTAGCCGAATGGCAGGTTCTGGTGGTACTCCGGTTCCGCCAGCAGCGGAAAGACCTCGCTGACGGCTGCCCAGCTGTCGCCGTCCCGGCCCAGGCCCAATGTCAGGCGACGGGCATCGCGGACATGTGACAGGCCGATATTGTAGGCGGCGAGCGCGAACCAGGTGCGATCCGGCTCGTTGATGTTCTCGGGCAGGCGTTCGCGCAGGTCCGCGAGGTAGCGCGCGCCGCCATGAATACTCTGGACCGGATCGGTGCGGTTGCCGATGCCGAGCTCCTCGGCCGTGGCCCGGGTCAGCATCATGATGCCGCGGACACCGGTGGGACTCTCGGCCGCGGCGTCCCAGTGACTCTCCTGATAGCCCACCGCAGCAAGCATCTGCCAGTCCAGGCCGTGTTGCTCGGCGGCTTCCCTGAAATGAGGTTCCAGCTCCGGCAGCCGGTTTTCGATGCGATTGCGGAAACGCGCCACATCGACATAGTCGAAGAGGTCGACGTGGTCGTAATAGGGCTTCAGCAACTGTTCGATCCGGCCGGCGGCCGTCGCCTGTTCGTGCCAATCGAGCAGTGCCTGCCTCAGCGGCTCCGCCGCCTCGGGCAGCAGCCAAACCAGCGGCTCCGGATTGCCCAGCGGGAAGGCAACTTCCAGTTCCGGCAGGTAGCGGCGGTTGAGCGCGACAATGGTCGAGTCCGCCACCGTGCAGTCGATTTGTTGTTCCCAGACCCGATGCAGCAGTGCTTCGGTGCTGGCCTGTGGGTCGGTGATCCAGGACAGCTCAGGGTGCGCGTTGTCCCGCAGGTACCGCAGCCGCGCCTGATAGCTGGTTTCCGCGGCCACCGCCAGGCGCACACCATCCATGTCGTCCAGCGAGCCCGGGATCCGGCCATTGCGCCGGCAGACCATCTGCTGGGTGACCTCCTGATAGGCCGGGCCGGCCAGAAACCGCTGTTCGCGTTCCTCGGTCACGACCAGGCCGGCCGCCGCAAGGTGCGCGTCGCCGGTCTCCAGTGCCCGCAGGATTTCCGCCACGGAATTCCGTCGGATGAAACGCACGCGAAGATCCGCCGCCTGGGCGAAATCGCGGACCAGATCGTGTTCCGGGCCGGCCGGTCGACCGTGCCGGTCGATGAAATAGGTGGTCGGTGCATTGCGTGTGACCACCACAAGCTGCCCGCCCTGGCGTAAGGTGTCGGGATGGAAGCGGTCCTGGGCGCTGCGTTCGATTGGGTCGGCCGGCGGCTGGTCCAGCTCATCGTCAGGCTGCTCGCAAGCGGCCAGGAGCAGGACGAGCAGCGCGACGATGGCGCCCGACAGGCGGCGGAGCCGCCAATTTGCCCGGTGATCGATGCACTGGATGACGGTCACGGATCAGCCTTTCAGTGATAGCGGAGCACACGATGGAGCCGACCAGAGGCGCCGCCAGAAAATGGTTCCCACCGGGCGACCCGCTGCGGATCTCGGTTCACGGGCTGTTCGCCCTTGGGGTTCTTTATACCCTGTATCTGGCGCACCAGGTGGTGTTGCCGATCACACTGGCGATACTCGTCAGTCTGCTATTGTCACCGGCAGTCACGGCCCTGGCCCGCCGCGGCATCCATCGCGTGGTCGCCGCGCTCATCACGCTGACCCTGTTTGTCACGCTGCTGGCCGGTACTGCCTGGATGACGGCGCAGCCGATGCTGGACTGGGCCGAGCAGGCGCCCGACGGGCTTGCCCGGTTGATGGTACAGGACGGTGGCCTGCGCGAGGCGCTGGACTCGATGACCGATTCCGCGCGTCAGGTGGAAGAGGCCATGGAGGAACTGCGCGAGGAGGGGGCGGACGAGCAGGAGCCGACACCGGTGGTGCTGGAGTCGGAATCCTGGCGCGGCCAGTTGATGGTCAATGCGCAGGAAACCGGGGTCGCGGTGGTATTGGCGCTGGCGCTGAGCTATTTCCTGCTGGTCAGCGGCAACAGCCTGATCATCAATTTCACCCAGCAACTCCGTAGCCGGGAACGGCGACGCACGGCGCTGCGCATGGTGCGCGACTGTCAGCGGGAGATCGGGCGTTATCTGGTGGTGATTACCCTTAGCAACGGCTCGGTGGGGATCCTCACCGGCTTGATGGCCTGGGCCGTGGGCCTGCCCTCGCCTGCGGTCTGGGGCTTGCTTGCGGCGCTGCTGCGTTTCGTACCCTACCTCGGTGTGGTGGCGACGGTGGCGCTGCTGCTGATCGTCTCCGCCGCCAGTCTGGAATCCCTGGTCTGGGTGCTGGCAGTGCCGGCCGGCTATCTGTTGCTGAACACCATCGTCGGCTTTTTCATCGAGCCCTGGATTCACGGCTACCGACTGTCGGTGAATCCGGTGGTGATCTTTCTCGCCATCTTTTTCTGGGGCTGGCTGTGGGGGCCGGTGGGTGTGCTGCTGGCGGTGCCGCTGATGACCGTCATCCAGGTCATCCTCCGGCACGTGGAGTCGCTCCGTCCCGTCCATGACGTAATCGCCCGCCGCTAGCTTGCACTGGCCCGGATGCTGTCGGAGCAGCTTTCGGCCCCGTGCCAAGGGAGGACAAGTTTTTCTCCGGACTGACGAACCTAAGGAAGCACTGATCTATTTCCGCGCCTGCGTTGGAGTCCGCATTTTTTCCGAGGCAAGGCGCGCTGTGAAGCGCCGCAGCGTTCTGCGGTCAAGCAGCGCAACGCAGCAGTCGGGAAAAATGCGGCCCAACCCGAAGGGCCCGGCCGGTTTTGGCCCCTGACTGTGTTGCGTCACCGGCCCGGTAGCTACGGCTACCGGACCGGCACCGCGCCTTGCCAGATGACCAAAACCGGTCTCGGGCACAGGCGCGGAAATAGATCAGTGCTTCCTCGACTCCAACAGGTCCGGAGAAAAGCTTCTCCTCCCACGGCACTAAGTGGCAACCGGCATCTTGGTCCCGCGGCTGTCGGACTGCGCGGTTCTCGTCCGAACGAAGCAACGTCATTCGCAGCTTGGTAGGGACAGTGGAAGTTTTTTCTTGGCCCTGTTGGGCCGAAGGCACGTCAGGCCAAGAAAAACCTTGCACTGGCCCAGACACTCACGGAGCCGCACCGAACGAACATCGCTTTCGTGAGATCAACGTCGCGCGAGGGTGACCAGTGCGCCGAGCACTGCCAGCAGCACCAGCAGGGCCCACCAGGGTTGGCGGATCGTGGTGTAGACCTCGAAGCCTAGGGTGCGCAGGAGCTCCGGCACGCCGGCGGAGACGCCGGCCAGCAGGCCACCCTGGGTGGCGGTGATGAGCAGCAGGACCACGCCGAGGACACTCAGCGTGGCGGTCAGCAGTCGCAGGCCCGGCCTGAACAGGGCCTCGCCATGGCGGAAGTGCAGCCAGCTCAGTACGCCCCAGCAGGCAACCAGCCAGAGCGCGAAGGCCAGCTTGTTGCGCCCAAGCGGGCTGGCGAGAATCGCCTGGGGCGACCAGGCCAGCATGCCGGTGACCAGGGCGGCGATCGCGAAGGCCAGGGCCAGCGGCAGGATCAGCCGCAGCACGGGGTTGCTCCATGCCGGCGCGCGCCCGGCGCAGCCGGCCAGCAGCAGGACGGCTGCGGCCAGCCAGAGCACGATCGGGAAGTGGACCAGCATGTGGTGCAGCCCGGTCATGCCGACGGCTCCCTGTCGTCCAGGCGGCCAAGGCTCCAGGGCAGGATGCCGAGCAGGACCAGGCCGAGTAGCAGGGTCACTGCCCAGTTCCAGATAACCGCGGTCTCGGCCTCTGCCTCCAGCCCGTAGAGCGCGAGCTTGTGTTCATCGTGGCGGGCGCGAACCGGGATACCCTGGGCCACGGCGTCGGCGCCCGCGTGGCCGGAGCCGGTGATGCGCGGCCAGTTGACCTGCCCCGGGTAAAACAGCGTGATTGTGCGGTCCGGTTCGGTCCAGTCCGGGGTGTCGCCGTCCATGCGCGTTACCGTGATATCCGCCGGCCGTTCCAGCGCCAGGCTGAAAGGCAGCGAGACGTGGTGATGGCGGCCGGTGGCGCCATCGCTGTGCACCGCGAAAGCCACCGTATAACTGCCACCGGGCCTGAGGGTCTTGTCTTCCAGCGGCTCGCCGGTATCCAGCTTCCGGTTGAGGATCACTTCGCGCCAGCCGTCCCGCAGCCGGCTTTTCGCCATGATCGCGGCGCGGGAGCCCTCCGGTTCGCGCAGCACGCGGCGCGGCAGCGTGTCGCCTTCCTGCCAGTCGTGTTCCGGGTCGAATGCCACCGCCGTGTCCTCGATCAGCCAGGGCCTGGCGGACCAGTCGACGCTGTCCTCCTCCAGGTCCTGCCAGCGCAGTCCGGCTGTGCCGTGCCGATCGGGGTCCAACATGTAGCGCGGCTGTTCGGCGTCGTCGTCCCAGTTTGTGCTGTAGGCGGAGCGGCCGCTGTCTCCGTGGCGGTGCTCGGCGACGTGCAGGTCGTCGCTGACGTCGGCCGGTCCGCCCCGATCTCCGCGCCAGTGCCACAGGTCGAGGAAATAGCCGGCCTCGCGTTGTGCCTCCAGGTTGGCTGCGGAAACCGGCGCATCCCAGCTCCCGAGGCGGGTGTCCGGCAGGTGCTTGCGGATGTCCGTCAGTCCCAGCTCGCCGCCGAGGAAGGCGTGTTCGGCGACGGCGTCCTCGTTTGCGGCACCCGGCATGAAACGGGTGCCGTCACCGATCAGCAGATAGCCGCCGAAGCGGGCGAAGTCCGGCACGCCACCGTCGTCCAGCAGCATGGCGACGCGTTCCTCGCCGAACAACTCGGGATAATCATCGGCACCGATCGCCTGCCAGTTCTCGCCGTCAAAACGCAGCACGTCGTGAAAGCGATGCTCGTGCCGGCTGGGCCAGCGCAGGCGCAGGTGGACGGTTTCACCGTCGTGCTGTGCCTGCACCTGCAGCGGCAGCCAGAGGTCCGTCGGCGCACCGTCCGGCTGCGGCGAGCCGATCATCGCCTGGCCCAGCCAGCCCGTGGCGAGGGCGACGAACAGCAGCAGGGCAATGGCATTTGCGCGGGGCATCGTGATGTTCCAGACCGGCGATCGGCTCAGCGTAACCCCAGCACGTTGCCACCGCCATGCCAGAGCAGTCGCAGGCCGGTGATGAAAAGCAGGACATAGCAGATACGGTAGAACCAAGGCGTGCTGACCCGTCTGTGCAGCCAGACGCCGAGCAGGATCCCGAGTGGTGCCAGCGGGAGCAGTACCAGGGCGGTGAGCAGGTTGGCCAGATGAAGCTGTCCTAGCCAGGCGTAGGGGATCAGCTTGACGTAATTCACCAGCGTGAAAAGGACCACCGTAGTGCCGACAAAGAGTGTCTTGTCCATGCGCTGCGGCAGCAGGTAGATCGCCGCTGGAGGTCCACCGGCATGGGCCGCGAAACTGGTGAAGCCGGTCATCGCGCCCCAGAAGCGGCCGGCAATGATTCCGCCTGGGCGATAACCGGCATAACGCTCCTTGCCGCCAAGCCAGTGGTTGATCGCGAAGGCCAGGGCGATCAGGCCGATCAGGATGCGCAACATGTCCTCGCTAATCCAGCGTACGGTCAACGTGCCAAGCAGGATGCCGGCAAGGGCACCTGGGATCATGATGCGCAGGCTGCGCGGATCCCAGCGACGCCAGTAGGCGGCCAGGCCTGTGAGATCCATCAGGCAGAGTATCGGCAGCATGATGGCCGCTGCCTGAAATGGGGGAACCACCAACGCCATCAGCGGTACCGCAAGGACCGTCAGGCCACCGCCGAAGCCGCCCTTCGAGACGCCGGTAATCAGTACGGCAATGACGGCCAGCAGGTAAAACAGCGGGTCGGTGATCATGGCCGCAGAGCTTACCCGAGGAACGCCGCGGATGGGCGGAGTTTGGCCGCGGCAGGGAGCATACTGGTATCGTCGAGGTGTCGGCTGACAGGGGGTGAGCACGATGGAACGCTTGTACCAACGTATCCTGATGGCTTTCGACGGTTCGGAGGGCGGTCGCCAGGCACTGGCCCAGGGCGCACAGGTGGCCCGGCAGAATGAGGCCACGGTGGATCTGCTCGCGGTGGTGCGGATTCCGTCGACCTACGGCTTTATCGAGGCGGGTTACCCGGAACACCTGCTGGATGACGAGACCGCACGTATCGATGGTGTTCTGAACGAAGGCGTCCGCCTGCTGCGCGAGCAGGGGTTGACGGTCAACGGTCACCGACGCATCGGCGAACCGGTGCTGGAAATCAGCCGCCTGGCACGGGAGTTGGACGTTGACCTGGTGGTTGTGGGCCACCGTCCCAGAGGGCGCCTGGCCCGCTGGTGGCATGGTTCGGTGGGCACGACCCTGCTGGATGAACTGGAGTGCTCGATCCTGGTGGCGATGCCACGGGAGCCGGCGGAATGAGATGGTGCAGTGTCAGCCTCGGCTGGCTCGCGTGACTTGCAGCCGTGCCAGGGCATGGGCGTTGCTCAACAACGGCACCGGTACCCCCAGCCGCCGTGCCGTGCGCAGCACGTTGCCGGTGATCGCATCCAGTTCCAGCGGGCGACCCTGCAGGTAGTCCAGCGCCATGCTGGTGTAGTAATCCCGGATATTGTGCGTGCTGGCCAGGCTTTTCTCCGGTAGTTCCGCGGGTAAGGGGTGACCGGCCGCGGCCGCCACCGCACAGACCTCGCGCATCAGGCCGAGCATCATGTCTTCGCCACCCGGTGCGGCCAGAATTTCGCTGGTGGTGACGCCGCCGCCGGCAACCGAGATCGTATTGAAGGCCGCATTCCAGACCGCCTTTCGCCAGCGTTCGGTGATCACGTCCTCGGTCAGTTTTGCGGTCAGGCCGCCGGCCTCGATCCAGCCGGCGAAATCTCGCGCCGTAACACTCAGACCGGCCGGGTAGTTGCCCACCACCAGCCGGCCGTAGGCCTTGTGTTCCACAGTTCCCGGCGCAGTGCGGCTGGCGGCAACGAAGGCAATGCAACTGATCAGCGGATTGTCCGGCAGGGCGTCGCGTATCGGTGTCTCGATGTCCAGACCGTTTTCGATCAGGGCAATCGTGGTGTACGGACCGACCGCCGGGCGGATCAGCGCCACCCGGTCAAGATCATCCAGCACCTTCACCGTCAGCAGCAGGATGTCAGGCGGTTCCGGAATCGATGTCGTGTCGGCATGGACCGCCTCCGGGTGCCAGTCGAGGCAGCCGAGATCAGTGCTGTCGACGCGCACGCCCCGTCGCCGGATTAGTCCGCTGTCCGAACGTGCCACCAGCGATACCGGCAGGCCCGCCCGGTGCAGAATGGCGCCGTAAAGGCTGCCGATGGCGCCGGCACCGACGATCAGGATGGAAGGCGAGGTATGTCGGTTCATGGTCCGGATTATCGCCTGCTTAGCAGGCGTTCGGCATCCGCCGATTCCAGATGCGGCACGGCATTGAACATGTTCAGTGTCATGCCGTCGCCGCCCAGGCGCAGCCGGGAAATGCTGCTGTTGTATAGCTCGCGGTTCAGGCCGAGGATCGCCTGGCCATCCAGCGCCAGGGCCTGGCCGACGAGTGATGCAACCACGGCGCCGGAGGTGACCAGGATCACCGGTCCGTTCGGCCTCTGCCCAGCCTCAAGTGCCGCGACCGCGTCCCGCACCCGGGCCTGGAATGCGGCCCAGCTTTGCAGGCCGCGGGAGTCCGGGTGCGGGTCGGCCAGCCAGGTCCGCATGACGTCGCGGTAGACCGCCTCGAATACCTGGGGATTGTCGTTCAAGCTGTCCCGGTAGGGTGCCAGCGCCGGTCGTGCCGCGAGCACATCGTCCAGATAACCCCAGAACACGCCGGCGATGTCATATTCGTCGAGCCGGGCATCGCAGTGCACCGCCGGCGGTGTGTCGTTGCCGGAGTAGGCGGCGCGCAACAGGTTCGCCGACTCGCGCTGCCGTTGCAGGCTGCCGTGTAGCAGTTTGCCTGGCCGCTCCGGCAACTGACGCATGTGGTCGGCCAGCCGTTGCATCTGCTCCCGGCCAAGGTCGCTCAGCCGATCGTAATCGTCGGTGCCGAAGCGGGCCTGGCCGTGGCGGATGAGGATCAGCTGCATGGCGCTGCGGTGACCGGCGACGGCATCAGTGCTGCCGTTCGATGGTGTAGCGGGCAATCGCTCGCAGGCAGTCGGCATCCTCGTCGAACGGCTCCAGGCTGCGCAGCGCCCGCTCGATCAGCAATTCCGCGTGTTCCCGGGATTCCTGCAGGCCCAGCAGACCCGGATAGGTCGCCTTTTCATGCTGGACGTCGGCGCCGCTTGCCTTGCCGAGCTGCTCGGTACTGCCTTCCACGTCCAGGATGTCATCGTGGATCTGGAATGCGAGTCCGATGCACTTGGCGTAACGGTCCAGCCGCTCCAGCAGTTCGCGGTCGACATCGCTGCGGCACAGGGCACCGAGCATGACGCTGGCGCGGATCAGGGCCCCGGTCTTGTGGATATGCAGGTCTTCGAGTTCCGCCAGACTGAGTTCCTGGCCCTCGGCGGCCAGGTCCATGGCCTGACCGCCAACCATGCCGCGCGACCCGGAGGCCAGGCTCAGGCTTGCGACCATGCGCAGGCGGGCTCCGGCATCGGCATCGGCGGCGTCGCCTTCGGCTAGCGAGCGGAATGCCAGGGTCTGCAACGCATCACCCACCAGGATGGCCGTGGCCTCGTCGAAGGCCTTGTGGCAGGTCGGCTTGCCGCGCCGCAGGTCATCGTCGTCCATCGACGGCAGGTCGTCGTGCACCAGGGAATAGGCGTGAATGAGTTCCACGGCCACCGCCGGGCCATCCAGGCGGCGATAGTCCAGCTTGAGCGCGTTTCCGGTGGCATAGACCAGCACCGGCCGTAGTCGCTTGCCGTTGCCAAGAACCGCGTAGCGCATGGCCTCGTGCAGGGTGAAGGGCAGGGTGCTTGCTGGCGGCAGAATGGCGTCCAGGGCCGCCTCGATCCGCTGGCGGTAGGCGGGGAGCCAGGCTTCCAGCGCCTCAGTCGCGGTTGTCGGCGGTGAAGGGTTCGACACCATCCTCTCCATTCTTGCCGGTCAGGATTTCGACTTTCTGTTCGGCCTCGCTCAGGGCCTTCTGGCACTGGCGAGTCAACGCGATGCCACGCTCGAAGGATTTCAACGAGTCTTCCAGCGACAGTTCGCCGCTTTCCATGCGTTCGACCAGAGCCTCCAGCTCCGCCAGCGCCTGCTCGAAATCAACCGGCTGTTCGGCTTCCTCGGCTTTCGTCATGTTGGCACCCTTTTAAGCAAACACTGAAAGTGTACGCCGGCAGAAAGGCCGGGAAACCTACCCCAGGCCCCGGGGGCGGTCAATCCGGCCGCCGGCTGACAGTGACGTGTCCACGCCGCAGCGGTTACAGTACTGCGCCAACACCGTGCAGAACATGCCCTGCCGGTCACCCATCCGCCTGTCGAGACTATTCGGAGCCGCATGGCCAGTCGCTACGATTCCGCTTCAATCGAGGTCCTTACGGGCCTTGACCCGGTGCGCAAGCGCCCCGGGATGTACACCGATACCAGCCGGCCCAATCACCTGGCACAGGAAGTCATCGATAACAGCGTCGATGAGGCAATTGCCGGCCACGCCAGGCAGATTGTCGTCACCCTGCTGGCCGATGGCGGCCTGGAAGTGCGCGATGACGGGCGCGGCATGCCGGTGGACATGCACCCGGAAGAGGCCGCACCCGGCGTCGAGGTGATCCTCAGCCGGCTCCATGCCGGCGGCAAGTTCTCGGCCAAGAACTACCAGTTTTCCGGCGGCCTGCATGGCGTCGGCGTGTCGGTGGTCAATGCCTTGTCCAAGCGGCTCGAGGTCAAGGTGCGGCGCGACGGCAAGGAGTACCTGATTGCCTTTGCCGACGGCGAGAAGGTCTCGGACCTGGAAGTGATTGGCAGTGTCGGCCAGCGCAACACCGGCACCACGCTGCGCTTCTGGCCCGACGTGAGTTACTTCGATTCGCCGCGGTTCTCCCTGCCGCGGTTGCGCCACGTGCTGCGCGCCAAGGCGGTGCTTTGCCCCGGGCTGGAAGTTGTTTTCCGCGAGGAGGTCAGCGGCGAGGAAACGGTCTGGTACTACGAGGATGGTCTGCGTGATTACCTCGCCAGTGCGCTGGTGGACCTGCCCCTGCTGCCCGAGGCACCGTTCACCGGCAGTCTCAGCGGCCGTACGGAAACCGCGGAATGGGCGGTGTTGTGGCTGCCTGAGGGTGGCGAGGGCGTTACCGAGAGTTACGTCAACCTGATCCCGACCACCCAGGGCGGCACCCACGTCAATGGCCTGCGGACCGGTCTGACCGATGCCATCCGCGAGTTCTGCGATTTTCGCAACCTGTTGCCACGGGGCGTGAAGATTGCGCCGGAGGACGTCTGGGAAGGCGCCAGCTATGTGCTCTCGGTCAAGCTGGAGGATCCGCAGTTCTCCGGCCAGACCAAGGAACGCTTGTCGTCGCGCGAGTGCGCGACCTTCGTCTCCGGAATCGTCAAGGACGCCTTCAGCCTGTGGCTGAACCAGCATACCGACGCCGCCGAGGCCATCGTCGAACTGGTGCTTTCCAATGCCAATCGCCGCCTGCGCTCTTCCAGAAAAGTGGCCCGCAAGCGTGTCACCAGTGGGCCGGCCCTGCCGGGCAAGCTCGCCGATTGCAGTGCCCAGGATCCGGCACGCTCCGAACTGTTCCTGGTGGAGGGCGATTCCGCCGGCGGCTCGGCCAAGCAGGCCAGGGACCGGGAGTTCCAGGCGGTGATGCCGTTGCGCGGCAAGATCCTGAATACCTGGGAGGTGGATCCGGGCGATGTGATGGCCTCGCAGGAAGTGCATGACATCGCCGTGGCCCTCGGCATCGAGCCCGGCTCCGATGATCTGTCGAAACTGCGGTACAACAAGGTCTGTATTCTGGCCGATGCCGACCCCGACGGGGCACACATCGCGACCCTGCTGTGTGCCCTATTCCTGCGGCATTTCCCGAGCCTGGTGGCGGCCGGGCACGTGTTCGTGGCCATGCCGCCGCTGTACCGCGTGGATGTGGGCAAGCAGACGTTCTATGCGCTGGACGAGCATGAGCGCCTGGGTATTCTCGACCGGATCGAGGCGGAGAAGATTCGCGGCAAGGTCGCCACGACCCGCTTCAAGGGTCTGGGCGAGATGAACCCGATCCAGCTCCGCGAGACAACCATGGCCCCCGACACCCGCCGGCTGGTCCAGTTGATGGTGGATTCACCGGAAGAAACCGAGCGCCTGATGAGCATGCTGCTCGGCAAACGCCAAGCCGCGGATCGGAAGAGTTGGTTGGAGAGTAAAGGCAACCTTGCCGAGGTTCTGCCGTAAGGTGGCGCGTCGGCAAGGCGTTTAATTTCGAATGTTTTACGTTTTAGGTTTTAAGTTTTAGGTCCTCGTTAAACGTTAAACCTAAAACGTAAAACTCTAATCGTAAAACGATTATTGAGAAGGTCGTGACCGTTGACTGAGATTTCCAAGCCCGGTTATTCCGACTTCGAAACCCGCCCGCTCCGCGACTTCACCGAGAAGGCGTATCTGGATTACTCCATGTACGTGATTCTCGATCGGGCGTTGCCGAATATCGGTGACGGCTTGAAGCCGGTACAGCGGCGGATCGTTTATGCGATGTCCGAGCTGGGCCTGACGGCGCTGGCCAAGTACAAGAAATCCGCGCGCACCGTGGGTGACGTGCTGGGCAAGTTTCATCCGCATGGCGATTCGGCCTGCTACGAGGCCATGGTGTTGATGGCGCAGCCGTTCTCCTACCGCTATCCGCTGGTGGACGGGCAGGGCAACTGGGGTTCGCCGGACGATCCGAAGTCGTTCGCGGCGATGCGCTACACCGAGTCGCGGCTCGCCAGGTACGCCGAGGTGCTGCTGGCCGAGCTGGGGCAGGGGACCGTCGACTGGGTGCCGAATTTCGACGGCACGATGGAGGAACCATCGGTATTGCCGGCACGGATGCCGAACGTGCTGCTTAATGGCGGCACCGGCATCGCCGTGGGCATGGCCACGGATATCCCGCCGCATAATCTGCGTGAGGTGGCTAGCGCCTGCATCAGGCTGCTGGACGAGCCGGAAGCCTCGGTGGCCACCCTCTGCGAGCACGTGCAGGGACCTGATTTCCCCACCGATGCCGAGATCATCACGCCGCGCGACGAGCTGCAGAAGCTCTACGAGAAGGGCAACGGCGGCGTTCGTTGCCGCGCCCGCTATGTCCGCGAGGATGGCGATATCGTCATCACCGCCTTGCCCTACCAGGTGTCCGGCAGCAAGGTGCTGGAGCAGATCGCGGCCCAGATGCAGGCCAGGAAGCTGCCGATGATCGAGGATCTGCGCGATGAGTCGGATCACGAGAACCCGACGCGCCTCGTACTGGTGCCACGCTCCAATCGGGTCGATATCGAGCAGGTCATGACACACCTGTTCGCGACCACGGATCTGGAGAAATCCTATCGCGTGAACTTCAATGTCATCGGCCTTGACGGCCGGCCGCAGGTCAAGAACCTGCGGGAGATGTTGTCGGAATGGCTGGTGTTTCGCACCAATACCGTGCGTCGCCGTCTCGAGTACCGCCTGGGCAAGGTCGAGGCCCGGCTGCATATCCTTGAAGGCCTGCTGATCGCCTATCTGAACATCGACGAGGTGATCGCGATTATCCGCGAGCAGGACAAGCCCAAACCGGTGCTGATGGAACGCTTCGGCCTGAGCGATACCCAGGCCGAGGCGATTCTGGAACTCAAGCTGCGGCATCTGGCGAAGCTGGAGGAAATGAAGATCCGCGGTGAGCAGGACGAACTCGCCCGCGAGCGCAAGCAGCTGAAGGCGATACTCGGCTCACGGCAGAAGCTGCGAGAACTGGTGGGCGAGGAGTTGCGGCGCGATGCCGATACCTATGGCGATGACCGCCGCTCGCCGCTGGTGGAGCGTGAGTCTGCCCGCGCCCTGGACGAAACGGCATTGATCCCCAGTGAGCCGGTAACGATCGTGCTGTCGAAACAGGGTTGGGTGCGTGCCGCCAAGGGTCACGATGTCGATGCCGCCGGACTCAACTACAAGGCCGGGGATGGATTCCTGGATGCCGCCCGTGGGCGCAGCAATCGACAGGCCGTGTTTCTGGATTCCACCGGCCGCGCCTACGCGCTGCCGGCGCACAGTCTGCCCTCGGCGCGTTCCCAGGGTGAACCGCTGACCGGGCGGCTCAATCCGCCCTCCGGCGCACGCTTCGAGCATGTGCTTGCCGGCGCCGATGAGTTGCCGCTGGTACTTGGTTCCACGGCCGGCTACGGCTTTGTCACCGGTCTGGGCGAATTGCTGTCCCGCAACCGGGCCGGCAAGGCAATACTGACCGTTCCCAGGGGCAGCGCGGTCCTGCGACCGGCTCCGGTCAGCGACCCCGCATCGGATCTGCTGGTGGCCGTGGCCAGTAGCGGCCGGCTGCTTGCCTTTCCGCTGGCCGAGCTGCCGCGACTGGCAAAGGGCAAGGGCAACAAGATCATTGCCCTCAAGGCCGGCGAGGAGACCCTGGTGGGAGTGGCGGCCGTGCCGCGCGACGGGGCCGTTACGCTCTGGGCCGGCAAGCGTCACCTGACCATCAAGGCGGCGGATCTGGAAGCCTACATGGGGGCCCGCGGCCGCCGTGGCACGATGCTGCCCCGGGGTTTCCAGCGCGTGGACAGTGTCCAGTCGGCCTGATTCCAGATTGTATTGAACCGAACGCCGTCCGACCTTATCTCAGGTGCAGATTCGGGAACTTTTAGGGAATAAATCAGTGTTTCCCTAACGCAACGGAGAATTCCTTCAATGAAACGTGCTGGTTTGCTGATTCTGACCAACCTGGCCGTGATGGCAGTGCTCGGCATCGTTCTGATGGTGCTGTATTCGGTCTTTGGCGTATCCACGGTGGACGAGGCCACCGGTGGCATCGATTTCGTCGGCCTGTTGATCGTGGCCGGTGTGGTCGGTTTCGGCGGCTCGTTTATTTCCCTGGCAATGTCGAAATCCATGGCCAAGCGGATGACCGGTGCCCAGGTCATCGAGAACCCGCGTAGCGAGGTGGAACAGTGGTTGGTGGGCACCGTGCGGCAGTTCGCCAAGCGCGAGGGCATCGGCATGCCCGAAGTGGCGATCTACGACGCGCCGGAAATCAATGCATTCGCCACCGGTGCCCGGCGTGACAGCTCGATGGTGGCGGTCAGCACCGGCCTGCTGCGGGGCATGACCCGCGACGAGGCCGAGGCGGTCATTGGTCATGAGATTGCGCACATCGCGAACGGTGACATGGTGACGCTGACCCTGGTGCAGGGCGTGGTGAACACCTTCGTCGTGTTCTTTGCCCACATCATCGGGCGGTTCGTCGACAGGGCCGTGTTCAAGAGCGAATCCGGCCATGGACCGGGCTTTTTCATCAGTTACTTCATCGCCCAGATGGTGCTCGGTATCGCCGCGTCGACCATCGTTATGGCCTTCTCTCGCTACCGGGAGTACCGGGCCGACGCCGGCGGCGCCAAGCTGGCCGGTCGCGAGAAAATGATTGCCGCCCTGGAACGCTTGAAGCGCGGCAGCGAGGACTCGCACCTGCCGGACGAAATGCGCGCCATGGGCATCAACGGCGGCCGCGGCACCCTGTCCCGCCTGTTCATGTCGCACCCGCCGCTGGAAGAGAGGATTGAGGCGCTCAAGCGGGGATGAATCCCCGTGTTTAAGGTTTAATG
>NZ_JALPKO010000015.1 GCF_023195885.1 Methylonatrum kenyense | reverse complement strand
CCTTGGATATTGCACGAGTCGGCAGGGCTTTGGCCGCCGGGCGTTCTGCCAGGCACGCTGGTCGGCTGTCGTCGCCCGATAGCCATCACGGCAACCGCGCGCATGGCGATGTAGCTCACGAGACAGCGTCGAGGGTGCACGGCCAAGACGCCTGGCGACGCACCGCAACGACTCACCGGCTGCCAGGCCACGCGAGAGCTCTTCGCGTTCGGCGAGACTCAGCACGCGGGTCGAACGCCGGCGAACCGTCGGGGTGATACCGCCGTGTAGAGCCGCGATCCGATGAATGGCCGGCGGCGTACAAGCCAGCGCCCGCGCAATGTCGCTAACCGAGTGTCCTTGCCGCCACCGCCTCCAAAGCTCCGCTTTGTCAGCGGCCGTTAACCCAGTCCGTCGCCTGCGTCCCATCGCAACATCCTCCTATCGCCTCAGATAGAATGGTGTTGCATCGACCAGTTGAGACCACCCTTCTTTCTAATCTGTATCTGCGCCGTCCTGACCTTGTTGCCCCGCGTTTGCACGATGGTGACCGGGAAGCCGTGGATGATCAGGCTGATGCCGGGTTCGGGGATGGATTGCAGGTGCTCCATGATCAGCCCGTTCAGTGTCTTCGGGCCGTCGGTGGGCAGGTTCCAGTCCAGCAGGCGATTCAGCTCGCGGACGCTGATTGATCCTTGGGCCAGGAAGCTGCCGTCTTCCTGTGGTCGCAGGTGGCGTGAACCGGCCGCGGGGTCGCTGGTGAACTCGCCGACGATCTCCTCGAGGATGTCTTCCAGCGTGACCAGGCCCAAGATGTCGCCGTATTCATCCACCACCATGCCGATCCTGTGTTGCTTGCGCTGGAAGTTCAGCAACTGGGTTTGCAGCGGCGTGCCTTCCGGGATGAAGTAGGTTTCGCGGGTGGCGGCCAGCAGTCGCTCGCGGTCCAGGTCGCCGCGGACCAGCGAGGAAACGATACTGCGCAGGTGCAGTAGCCCCTGGACCTCGTCAATGCTGCCGCGGTAGACGGGCAGCCGGGTGTGCTGGCTCTTGCTGAGCTGATTGACGATGTCGTCCCAGTCATCGTCCAGGTCCACGCCGACAATTTCATTGCGGGGCACCATGATGTCCTCGACGGTTGCCTTCTCCAGATCGAGGATGTTGATCAGCATGCGTTGGTGTCGCCGCGGGATCATCGCGCCGGCCTCGTTGACCACGGTGCGCAGCTCCTCACGACTGAGCGAGGAGTCATTGGCGTCATCCGGCGAGACGCGAAACAGCTTCAGCAGGCTGTTGGCGATGCCGTTGGTGACATAAACCACCGGGTAGAACACCCGCAGCAGCACGGCCAGGGGCCAGGAAAACGGAAATGCCAGCCGCTCCGGGTGCAGCGCCGCCATGGTTTTTGGTGCCACTTCGGCAAAGATCAGGATCACCAGGGTCAGCAGCAGCGAGGCCGCACCGATGGCGCCCTCGCCGTACAGGCGCAGTGCGATCAGCGTGGCCAGCGATGCGGCGAGGATATTGACGAAGTTGTTGCCCAGCAGGATGACGCCGATCAGCCGGTCCGGGCGCTCCAGCAGGCGGGCCGCCAGGCGGGCCGAGCGATGCCCCGCCTTGGCCAGGTGTTTCAGCCGGTAGCGGTTCAGTGTCATCAGCGCCGTCTCCGAACTGGAGAAGAAGCCGGACAGCACCACCAGCAGACCGAGCAGCGCGAACATGACGCCGATTGGCATGTCGCTCACGGCCTGTTCTCCCGGATCTGTGGATCAGCAGCAGGCATTGCAGCAGGGATTAGCGGAAAAGAATGAGTTCCAGCACCAGTTTGGTGCCGAAATACGCCAGCATCAGCGCGATGAAGCCGCCCAGCGTCCAGCGAATCGCAGTCCGTCCACGCCAGCCGTAGCGCCAGCGTCCGAACAGCAGGATCGCGAACACCAGCCAGGCGGCGATAGACAGCGTGGTCTTGTGCACCAGGTGCTGGCCGAAGATGTCTTCGAGGAAAATCGCGCCGGTAACCAGCGATAGGGTGAGCAGGCCGAAGCCCAGCCAGAGCATCTGGAACAGCAGCGTCTCCATGACCCGCAGCGGTGGCAGCAGGCGAATCAGGCCTTCGGGGTGGCGGTTGTGCAAATGGTGGTCCTGATAGGCCAGCACCAGTGCTTGCAACGCCGCGATGCTGAGCAGGCTGTAGGCGAGAATCGAACTGAGGATATGCGCCTCGAGGCCGAGTGGCACATTGCCGCCGGTGGGCGCGGCCGGTGCGAAAACCGTCGACAGGATCAGGGCGACGGCACTGATCGGCAGGATGACGACTGCCAGGTTTTCCACCGGCTTGCGCAGTGCGGCGATCAGAATCAGTGCCGCCATCAGCCAGGTGACCAGTGATCCGGCGGTAAAGAAGCCGAGATTCAGACCTTGTGGCAGGACTGTTTGCCCCCAGAGCACCACGGCATGCACCGCGATCGCCAGCAGCCCCATGCCCAGGGCGGCGGTTCGCGCGGCTGGTGGTGAATCCCCCTGGCGTGCCAGGCGCAGCGAGAAGGCGCCGCTGGCACAGAGGTAGAGCACAATGGCAAGTATGATGAGTGTGACGTGTTCCATGGACGGAATCGAGTCGTCGGGAGAGCCCAACAGACGTCGGATCATGGCACAGATGCCGGGGCGGTCAAAGCCGGCGGCCGTTTCGACCGTGCGCCAGCTGAGGTACCCTTGCTGGCCTTAAGGAAACACTGATCTATTCCCGCGCAGACGCGGGAATAGATCAGTGTTTCCTCAACAACTGTACTTGCATTGAGGTCCGCGGATCCATGTTCAACAACCTGAGCGAACGTCTCGATGGTGTCGTCCGCCGCCTGCGCGGCCAGGGCCGGCTGACCGAGGACAACATTCAGGACAGCCTGCGTGAAGTGCGCATGGCGCTGCTTGAGGCCGATGTCGCGCTGCCGGTGGTCCGAGCCTTCGTCAAGGACGTCAAGGAGCGGGCGCTGGGCGAGGAGGTGAGCAAGTCACTTACTCCGGGCCAGGCCTTCGTCAAGATCGTCAAGGACGAGCTGGTTCGCATGATGGGCGAGGAGAACGACGCCCTGGATCTGTCGGTGCGGCCGCCGGCGGTGGTGATGGTTGCCGGGCTGCAGGGTGCGGGCAAGACCACCAGCATCGCCAAGCTGGCGCGCTACCTGCGTGAGCGCGAGAGGAAAAAGGTGCTGGTGGTGAGCTGTGACGTTTACCGGCCGGCCGCCATCGATCAGTTGAAGACCCTCGCGGCCGAAGTCGAGGTGGATTTCTTCCCGTCCAGCGGCGACCAGAAGCCGGTGGATATCGCCCGCGCCGCGGTGGAGCATGCGCGCCTGCAGTATCACGACGTGGTGCTGGTGGATACCGCCGGTCGCCTGCACGTCGACGAGGCGATGATGGACGAGGTAAAGGCGCTGCACGCCCGGATCACGCCGGCTGAAACCCTGTTCGTGGTCGACAGCATGACCGGCCAGGACGCAGTCAATACCGCCGCCGCCTTCAATGAGGCGCTGCCGCTCACCGGCGTGATCCTGACCAAGACCGATGGTGACGCACGTGGTGGTGCGGCCCTGTCGATCCGCCATGTCACCGGCAAGCCGATCAAGTTTCTCGGTGTCGGCGAAAAAACCAAGGCACTGGAGCCGTTCCATCCGGAGCGGGTCGCCTCGCGCATCCTCGGTATGGGCGATGTGCTCAGCCTGGTGGAAGAGGTTGAACGCGGCGTCGATAAGGATCAGGCCGACAAGCTGGCGAAGAAGCTCAAGAGCGGCAAGGGTTTCGACCTGGAGGATTTTCGCGAGCAAATGAGCCAGATCGGCGGCATGGGGGGTATCGGTGGCCTGATCGACAAGATGCCCGGCATGGGTCAGATCTCGGACAAGGTGAAGGGGCAGGTCAACGACAAGGAAGTGGCCCGCCTGATCGCGATGATCAATTCCATGACGCCGGTCGAGCGGCGCAAGCCGGACTTGATCAATGGCTCGCGCAAGCGACGCATCGCCATGGGCTCGGGTGCCCAGGTGCAGGACGTCAATCGTCTGCTGAAGCAGTTCAAGCAGATGCAGAAGATGATGAAGCAGTTCAAGAAGGGCGGCATGAAAAAGATGATGCGCCAGTTCGGGGGCATGGGTGGCCCCGGTGCCCCGGGCGGCGGTCTGCCGCCGGGCATGAAGTTCTGAGGAATCGCTGGATTCACCGCCCTGACGCACCGGGCTAGGGAGTGGCTCGCGCGCGGCGCAGCGCGCCTTGCCGGATGACCAAAACCGGTCTCGGGCGCAGACGCGGCAACAAAACAGTGTTTCACGAGATTAAACATTGAACGTTTTGCGGTTTTCCGTACAATGCGCGATTCACTAAATCGCCCGCATTCTCCGTGGGCTGCGGATCGTCAAGAGGTTAGCAAGAGCATGGTTACCATTCGTCTGGCTCGAGGCGGCGCCAAGAAGCGTCCTTTTTATCACGTGGTCGTGACGGACAGCCGTAATGCGCGCAATGGTCGTTTCATCGAACGACTGGGCTTCTTCAACCCGCTGCCGGGTGGTCAGGCCAAGAACGAACCGCTGCGTCTGGACATGGAGCGCGTGAACTACTGGATCGCCAACGGCGCCAAACCGTCCGAGCGTGTCGCGCACCTGGTCAAGCAGTACGCCAAGCAGCAGGAAAACGCTGCCTGAGGCAGGTGTTGCCGTGAGCGCGACCGCTGACCGTCGGATCGTCATCGGCCGCATCATGGGCGTTTTCGGTGTGCGTGGCTGGGTCCGCGTCATGTCGCACACCGAGCCGCGCGAGAATATCCTCTCGTATCCGAACTGGCAGGTGCGGCGCGGCGAGGACTGGCAGACATTGAAGCTGCTGGAAGGGCGATTGCAGGGCAAGGGTGTCGTCGTGAGTCTTGAGGGGCTCGACGACAGGGATGTTGCCCGCGGTCTAGTTGGTTGCGACATCGCGGTGCACCGCGATGAACTGCCGCCGCTGGCCGATAACGAGTTTTACTGGTCCGACCTGCAGGGGTTCGACGTCGTCACAACGGACGGCGTGGCCCTGGGGCAGGTGGATCACCTGTTCGAAACCGGTGCCAACGATGTGCTCGTGGTGCGCGGTGAGCGGGAACACCTGATCCCGATGGTGTTCGAGCAGTATGTGCTGGATGTGGATCTCGGGGCCCGCCGGATCGAGGTGGACTGGGATCCGGAGTTCTGACCATGCGCATCGATGTGGTCAGCCTGTTCCCAGAGCTGGTGGAGCAGGTGGCGCGGGTCGGAGTCGTCGGCCGGGCGGTGGATCAGGGGCTGGTGCAACTGAACCACTGGAACCCGCGCGATGATGCTACCGACCGCCATCGGACGGTGGATGACCGGGCCTATGGCGGCGGGCCGGGCATGGTCATGCGGGTCGAGCCGCTGCGCAGCACGATCCGCCGCGCCAGGACCGCGGCGCCCGAGCCGGCCCGGGTCACGTACCTGAGCCCGCAGGGCCGTCGGCTGAACCAGGCGCTGGTTCAGGAGCTGGCGGCGCGGCAGCGATTGCTGCTGGTGTGCGGCCGTTACGAAGGGATCGACGAACGGCTGCTGTCCACCGAGGTGGACGAAGAGATTTCGGTGGGGGACTACGTGCTCAGTGGCGGTGAATTGCCCGCCATGACGCTGATCGACGCGGTGACGCGGCTGCTGCCCGGAGCACTCGGGCACGAGGATTCGGCGGCGTACGATTCCTTTACCGACGGGTTGCTGGATTATCCGCAATACACGCGACCCGAAACGATTGATGGAATGACCGTGCCGGCAGTGCTGCTCAGTGGCGATCATCAGGCCATCGCGCGCTGGCGGCGGAAGCAGGCGCTGGGGCGCACCTGGTTGCGACGCCCGGAGCTGATGGCGCAACGACAGCTGGATCCATCGGACCAGGCATTGTTGCAGGATTTTATCAACGAACATCGTGATGGCGGGCGCTGACGCGCTCGCGCCGGCAGGGGATAGAGAGCAATGAGCAACATCATCGACGAACTGAATCAGGAACAGATGGCGGCCGCTGGCCGGGAGATCCCCGAATTCGGTGCCGGCGACAGCGTGGTCGTCCAGGTGCGGGTGCGTGAAGGTGGCCGCGAACGGCTGCAGGCCTTCGAGGGCGTGGTTATTGCCAAGCGCAACCGCGGTCTGGACTCGGCCTTCACGGTGCGCAAGATTTCCCACGGCGAAGGTGTGGAGCGCGTCTTCCAGACCTACAGCCCGCTGATCGAAAGCATCAAGGTCAAGCGCCGCGGTGACGTGCGCAAGGCCAAGCTTTACTACCTGCGTGACCGCCAGGGCAAGGCGGCGCGTATCAAGGAGCGCGTGTAAGCCGGGCATATCCCCGGTTTCACCGCTCCGGAACACTCAAGGCAAAACGCACCTTGATGGAGCAACCGGTAGGAGAGGCCAAAAGCCGGTCCTGTCGATTGCCCCACCCTTGGGAAAAAGTCAGCGTTTCCCTTGAGGAATCGTTCACTGCGTCCTCGAATGCCCGTTTGCACCAATTCGGATAACCCCGCCGACCGAATGGTCGTGCGGGGTTTTTTTGTCTGCGACTGTGCCGGGCGGCAGGAGGACGGCCAGACGCCTCGGTGAGTCGCGGCCTCAGTTGCGTGCCGATGCGTCGTTCTGCCGGACCACTTCGTCGGCGGCTTCGGCGTCCTTGATGCCGATCAGGTAGAGGATTCCGTCGAGGCCCAGCGCCGACAGACTCTGGCGGGCGTTCTGCTTGACCAGCGGCTTGGCGCGAAAGGCGATGCCCAGCCCGGCGAGGCGCAACATCGGCAGATCGTTGGCGCCATCCCCGACTGCAATGGTCTGATCCATCGCCAGGTTCTCGGCCGCTGCAATCTCACGCAGCAACTGTGCCTTGCGTTCGCCATCGACGATCTGCCCGGTTACCCGTCCGGTCACCTTGCGGTCACGGACCTCCAGATCATTGGCATGCACATACTCGACGCCCAGTTTGCGCTGCAGGTAGCGCCCGAAATAACTGAAACCACCGGAAATGATGGCGGTCCGGTAACCGAAGGTCTTTAGCGTGCGTATCAACCGTTCCGCACCTTCGGTCAGGGACAGGTTCTCGGCCACGTCCTCCAGCACCGATTCATCCAGTCCCTCCAGCAGCGCCACCCGACGGCGCAGGCTCTCGCGGAAGTCCAGTTCCCCCTGCATTGCCCGTTCGGTGATGCCGCGGACCTCGTCACCCACGCCGGCCCGATCGGCCAGTTCGTCGATAACCTCCTGCTGGATTAACGTCGAATCCATGTCGAACACCACCAGCCGCCGGTTACGACGCCAGATGCTGTCTTCCTGGAACGCGATGTCGACATCGAACTGCTGCGAGATTTCCAGGAAACGCTGTTTCATGGCATCCAGGTCCACGGGCTGGCCGCGCACGGTAAGCTCGATGCAGGCGCGGCTTTGCTGCCCGCTGCTCTTGTACAGCGGTTCCCGGCCGGACAGACGGACGATGTCCTCGATGTTCAGGTCGTTCTCGGTGATCACGCTGGCCATACGACCGATGTGGTCGGCGGTGATGCGGCGGCCAAGCAGGGTAAAGATGTAGCGCGGCCGGCCGGCGCCCTCCACCCAGTTCGCGTACTGCTCCTCGCTGACCGGCGTGAAGCGGACCTGCATGCCCTTGTCGTGAATGTGGAACAGGACGTCCTTCAGGACCGGTGACATGCTGGCCGCTTCCGGCACCTTGACCAGCATTCCCAGCGACAGTGTGTCGTGAATCATGGCCTGGCCGATGTCCAGAATGTCCACTTCGTATTCCGCCAGAATCCCCATCAGCGAGGAGGTCAGGCCCGGCTGATCCTGGCCGGAGACATTGATCAGGATGATTTCACTCATGTTGCACCATCTCAGCGGGTTTCGGCCCGCATTGTAAGCGATTCGGCCATTCGAGTTTCGCAATTGCCCAAGGTGCGCAATACTGCGTCCGGAGTGGCCGCGCCAATCAGGGGTTGAACACAGTCCGGCAGCGGCGGTCCTATTGTCCTAGGGAAACACTGATTGATTCCTGCCTCTGCGCCCGAGACCGGTGTTGGTCATCTGGCAAGGCGCGGGAGTAATTCAGTGGTCCCCTAGGCGCAGAACCGGGTTGGAGGAGAACAACCATGGCCAGACACGCCAGTGATGTCGGTGACCACACCGCACATTTAACGCGAGAGCAGTACCGCGTGACCCAGCAGCACGGCACCGAGCCGCCCTTTTCCGGCGAGTACTACGGCTTCAAGGGAAACGGAACCTTTGCCTGCATTTGTTGCGGGCAGCCGCTGTTCAGTTCACAGACCAAATACGATTCCGGCTCTGGTTGGCCGAGCTTCTACCAGCCGGTCAATGAGCGGGCGGTCGGCGTGCAGGCCGATCATTCGATGGGCATGCGCCGCGACGAGGTGCACTGCAGCCAGTGCCAGGCCCACCTCGGGCATGTTTTCCCCGACGGCCCCGAACCCACCGGCCTGCGCTTCTGCATCAATTCCGTCTCGCTGGATTTCAAGCCGGAAGAATAAGCTCCGCCCCCGATCGAGACGCTGCATATCCGGCAATTTCGGGGTCCGGCCAAGCCGGATCACGCCGCGCGGATCCGCTGCGCTTGATCCGCCCTACGGCCTGCGCAGCGCGCCTTACCTCGGAAAAAATGCGGACACCAACGCAGGCGCACATACAGGGCAGGGTTCCCTCCAGCGAAGCGCGAATGCACGCGGTGGCCGGCGGCCGTGATGAGGCACTGCACCATTTTGCTTGTCCCGTATGCACTCGCGCCGGTATTATACGGGGTTGTTTTTCAGCATGTTTGCCCCCCGTAACCCCACAGGTTTCCCAGCAATGAACAAGCAGCAGAAGACCCAGCAACACCCTCTGGCCGGCAAGACCATGAGTGGCGCCGAGATGATTATCCAGGTGCTGGCCGACGAAGGTGTGGACACGGTCTTCGGCTATAGCGGTGGCGCAATCCTGCCGTCGTACGACGCGATCTTCCGGTACAACGCTTCACACCGTGGTGATTCCGAGGACGATCCGGTCAAGCTGATCGTGCCCGCCAACGAGCAGGGCGCGGCGTTCATGGCGGCCGGTTATGCCCGTGCCAGCGGCAAGGTCGGTGTCTGCATGGTCACCTCCGGTCCCGGTGCCACCAATACCGTCACCCCGGTCCGAGACTGCATGGCCGACTCCACGCCCATCGTGGTCATTACCGGCCAGGTACCCACCGGAGCGATGGGGACCGACGCCTTCCAGGAGGCGCCAATCGTCAACATCATGGGGTCCTGCGCCAAGCACATCTTCCTGGTCACCCAGCCGGAGAAGGTCGAGGCCACGATCCGCACTGCCTTCGAAGTGGCACGCTCCGGGCGGCCGGGTCCGGTGGTCGTGGATGTACCCAAGGACATGCAGAACTGGGTCGGCGAATTCCTCGGCGAGGGCCTGCTGGAGATCCGTGGCTATCGCCAGCGCATGGACAGCCTGCGAGGCGCGCGTCTGTCGGATCGCAAATGCCGGCAGTTCTTCGAGTTGCTGGAGCAGAGCAACCGGCCGCTGCTGTATGTCGGTGGCGGCGTCATCAACGGCAATGCCGCCGTGGAGCTCACCGAGTTTGCCAAGACCTTCAATATCCCGGTTGTCAGCACCTTGATGGGGCTCGGCTCCATCGACACCACCGATGAATTGTCGCTGCACATGCTGGGTATGCACGGTACGGCCTATGCCAACTACGCGGTGGAAGACTGTGACTTCCTGATCGCCGTGGGCTCGCGTTTCGATGACCGCGTGGCGGCCAAGATCGAGGAGTTCGCGCCACTGGCCCAGCACGTGGCGCATATCGATATCGATGCCGCCGAGATCGGCAAGGTCCGGCTGGTGGACTGGGCGCATGTCGGAGAGGCCTGCAAGAGTCTGCAGCAACTGTTGAGCCATGGTCGGGATAACGGCTTCGACAAGGATTTCAGTGCCTGGGTGAAGCACGTCAACCAGCTGCGCAAGAATCATCCGATGAACTACGACCGCGACAGCGAGCTGATCCAGCCGCATTACGTGGTCGAGGAACTGAACAAGCTCACCGGCGGCCAGGCCATCATCAGCACCGGGGTTGGTCAGCACCAGATGTGGGCGGCGCAGTATTGTGACTTCCGTGAGCCGCGCCTCTGGCTGACCTCCGGCAGCATGGGCACGATGGGCTATGGCCTGCCGGCAGCCGTCGGCGCCGCGTTCGCCTGCCCCGACAAGATGGTCATCGACATTGACGGCGATGGCTCCATCCGCATGAACCTGGGCGAAATGGAAACCGTGACCAACTACAACCTACCGGTGAAGATCCTGCTGCTGAACAACCTGGGTGACGGCATGGTCCGCCAGTGGCAACGGCTCTATTTCAATGACAATTTCTCCGGCAGCGACAAGTCCCTTCACCGCAAGGATTTCATCAAGGCGGCCGAGTCCGACGGCTTCCCGTTTGCCCGCCGCGTCGAGCAGAAGGCCGATGTGGCGGAGGCCCTGAAGGCCTTCGTCGAATTCGACGGCCCGGCCTTCCTGGAAGTGATGATCGACGGCGAGGCCAGCGTCTATCCGATGGTCGGCCCGGGCATGAACTACAAGCAGATGGTCACCGGTGAATGGATCGCCTCCCGCGACGTCAACGCAACAAACCGGGACGCGGTCGAGACGCCGGATCTTTTCTAGGGAAGCACTGATCTATCTGCGCCCGTGCGCCCGAGACCGGTTTTGGTCATCTGGCAAGGCGCGGTGCCGGTTCGGTAGCTTGAGCTACCGGGCCGGTGGCGCAACACAGCCAGGGGCCAAAACCGGCCGGGCCCTTCGGGTTGGGCCGCATTTTTCCCGACTGCTGTGTTGCGCTGCTTGACCGCAGAATGACTGCGGCGCTGTGCAGCGCGCCTTGCCTCGGAAAAAATGCGGACTCCAACGCACGTGCGGAGATAGATCAGTGCTTCCCTCGTCGCGCATGACGCGACGTTTTACGTGTCAGGTTTTAGGTTTAAAGGGCGCGCTGCATGGCGCGCTCTTTGGTTTCCTAAAACGTAAAACCTCAAACCTAAAACGCGTTTTCCTTGAAATCCCTCCCCGCCATACCCATCCCTCTGAAAATCCCGCGTTTCGTACCTGTTCATGACGAGGAATCGCGATGAGTGCGACAACCCAGAAGAAGGAAACCTTCGAGTTCCAAACGGAGGTGCAGCAGCTGCTGCACCTGATGATCAACAGCCTCTACAGCAACCGGGAGATCTTCCTCCGCGAACTGATCTCCAATGCCTCCGATGCTGCCGACAAACTGCGCTTCCAGGCGCTTCAGGACGAGAGCCTGCTGGAAGGGGACAGCGAACTGGCGGTGCGTGTCACGTTCGACAAGGACGCGAAGACGCTGACTATCTCGGATAACGGGATCGGCATGGATCACGGCGAGGTGATCGAGAACCTGGGTACGATTGCCCGTTCCGGCACGCGCGCCTTTCTCGAGAAGCTGACCGGCGATCAGGCCAGGGATGCCCGTCTGATTGGCCAGTTCGGTGTCGGTTTCTACTCCGCCTTCATCGTCGCCGAGCGGGTAACGGTTACCACCCGCAAGGCGGGCAGTGCGCCGGACGAGGCGGTGCGCTGGGAATCATCCGGGGATGGCAAGTACACGCTGGAGCCGGTGAGCAAGGAAAAGCATGGCACCGAGGTCGTGCTGCAGCTGAAAGACGATGCCGTCGAGTTCGCCGATGGCTACCGGCTGCGCGGCATCATCCGCACCTATTCCGACCATATTGACATCCCGATCCGCATGCCTGCGGAGCAGGCGGGTGATGATGAGGAAGCGGAGAAGCCGCCGGAAGACGAAACCGTCAACAAGGCCAATGCGCTGTGGATGCGGGCCAAAAACGAGATCTCTGACGAGGAGTACAAGGAGTTCTACAAGCACGTTGCGCATGACTTCGACGAGCCGCTGACCTGGATGCACAACAAGGTCGAGGGCAACCAGTCCTACACTTCGCTGCTGTACATCCCGAAGCGCGCGCCGTTTGATCTGTGGGATCGCGACAGTGGCCACGGCGTCAAGCTCTATGTGAAGCGCGTGTTCATCATGGACGATGCCGATCAGTTGATGCCCCGCTACCTGCGTTTCGTCCGTGGCCTGATCGACTCCGATGATCTGCCGTTGAACGTCTCCCGCGAGATTCTGCAGCACAACAAGCTGATCGACCGTATTCGCGGTGCCTCGGTCAAGCGCGTGCTGGACGCGCTGGAGAAGCTGGCGACGAATGAACCCGAGCAGTACCAGGAGTTCTGGAAGACCTTTGGCCGCTGTCTGAAGGAAGGCCCGGCCGAGGACTTCGCCAACCGCGAACGCATCGCCAAGCTGCTGCGCTTCAGCTCAACGCAGACCGATACGGCTGACGAAACCGTGACGCTGGAGGATTACGTGTCGCGGATGAAGGAGGGCCAGGAGGCGATCTATTACGTCACCGCCGAGAGCTTCAGTGCGGCGAAGAACAGCCCGCACCTGGAGGTCTTCCGCAAGCACGGCGTCGAGGTGCTCCTGCTCACCGATCCGGTGGATGAGTGGGCCATCAGCCACCTGAACGAGTTCGACGGCAAGCGACTGGTTTCGGCCGCCAAGGGCGAACTGGACCTGGAAAAGCTCGGTGGCGAGGAGAGTGAGGAGCAGAAGGAACAGCAGGAAAAGGCCGAAACGGAACTCAAGCCGGTGGTGGAAAGGCTCAAGGCTGCGCTGGGCGACAAGGTGGACGATGTCCGTGTCAGCAAGCGTCTGACCGACTCACCGGCCTGCCTGGTGGTCAGTGAGCACGAGTTCGGCATCAGCATGCAGCGCATGCTGAAGGCTGCCGGCCACCCATTCCCGGCCGGCAAGCCGGCGCTGGAAATCAACCCGGACCACGTCCTGATCAAGCGCCTGGAATCGGCCGACGACCAGGCCGGCACCGAGGAATGGGCCCAGGTCCTCTACGATCAGGCCCTGCTGATGGAAGGCGGCCAGCTCGACGACCCGGCCAGCTTCGTGAAGCGGGTGAACAAGCTGCTGGCCAGCTGAAGCTCCCGACGCCTTGGATCAAGCGCCCCGGTTGGCCATGTGCCGCCGGGGCGTTCTTGTTTCAGGGGTTATGCTGATGGTGGATACCGAGAAAACCGGGGGATCTGGGTGGCGGCCCGCATCAGGACTGCACTTCCGCCATTCGCCTGGCCGACTTCGGCATTGTGGGCCGTCTACTCACGGCCGCGATGGAGGGCAGGGTGCGCGCTCAAGGAATTCGCGGAGTTCGCGGTACGTGGCAACGTGGTGGACATGGCGGTGGGGATCATTATCGGCGGCGCCGCTGGAGGAAATCCTGCTGCTGCGGGAGCTTCGGGGCAGCTTGGCGCAGCGTTCAAGGGAGCAATGATCGTTCATTACGCCAGGGCATGACGCTATAACGGCTTGGGGGCAGGTTGCGCTGGCCTTCGCGGTCATTTGCGACCGGCGCAGGCCAGCATATCGCGTACACGAGTGAATTTTTCGCGTGGTTTGCCGCGGGGCTGGCCCCGCATTACTTCTGCCTCGTCGATCTGCAGCCATTGCTGGTAACTGACTTGTTCGGCACGACGCTGTCTTAACAGTTCTTCAAGTCCCTGGTGCCCGGGCTTTGATGTAGCCGGTGCGTCTGCCAGATCGGAAAGCAGGTGCTTCACGGTTTCCACACTGTCAGCGCGGTTGGTACCAATGACGCCGCTGGGTCCGCGTTTCAGCCAGCCGGTGACGTAGACCCCGGGGACCGTGCGATCATTCACCGCGACGCGCCCTGCCTGATTGGGAACGATGCCGCGGACGTCATCGAAAGGCAGGCCTGGAATGGGCACGCCCTTATAACCAATGCTGCGAAACAGCAGATCGCAGTCAAGCGTCGTTGTCTCGCCGGTGGGCCGGGCCACCTGGGCGAAGGCGGGACCATCAAGCCGGTTGCGTTCGAGGCGCAGTCCGGTAACCCGGTTGCTGCCGAGCACTTCGGAAGGACTGCGATAGAAGTGGAAGCGGACCTGCGTTCGCGCGTCGCCGGTCTGATTTGCAGCGAATTCGCGGAACAAGGCACAGTTCTTCCCCGCGTTGCCGTTCTGCGGGTCTTCGATTTCGGTCTCGCAGTGTGGTCCGAGCCGCAGGTCGTCGCTATTCGCCAGCGTCACGCAGTCGGGGATCTCTCCCAGTTCGCGAAGTTCCCGGGGCGTGAACCGCGCCTGCGCTGGGCCCCTTCGTCCGACGATATGAATCTCCCGAATCCGGCTTTGTGCGAGTGCCTCCAGCGCGTGTTCGGAGATGTCGGTGCTGCGGAGTTCCCGCACCGGTTTGGCCAGGATGCGGCAGACATCCGCAGCGACATTCCCCTGGCCAACAATCACGGCGACCTCCCCGTCCAGATCGAAGGCAAGATCCCGGTAGTCCGGGTGACCATTGAACCAGCCGACGAACTCGGTTGCCGTGTGGCTGCCGGGCAGGTCTTCCCCGGGGATTCCCATGCGCCGGTCGGATTGCGCGCCACAGGCCAGGACAATCGCGTGGTAGTTGGCTTGCAGCTCGTCGACGGTGAGGTCCTCGCCGAGCGCGACGTTCCCCAGAAAGCGGAATTCCGGGTTGCGGGCGATGCGGTCGTAAACTTTGATGACCTCTTTCAGTTTGGGGTGATCCGGCGCGACACCGCTGCGCACCAGGCCGAACGGTGTTGGCAGGCGCTCCAGCATATCCACCTGCACAGGGAGATCGGCGCGCAACAGCGCCTCCGCCGCGTAGAAGCCGCTGGGTCCGCTGCCGACGACGGCTATCTTGAGGGTATTATCCGAATGGTCTGTGGTTGCCATGGCTCACCAGGCGTCAGAACCCAAGTTCTCTCTGGCGTTCGGCGGCGGTTGGCAGCTCGGGTTGTTTGGCGCTGATGACCGGCAACTCGGCCGCGCGCTCGGCATTGATTGCAATCCAGGGGATGAATTCGTCCGGCATGTCCTCTGTGTCGTAGATCGCGCGCACCGGGCAGACAGGAATGCAGGCACCGCAATCGATGCAGACATCCGGGTCGATATAGGTGTGTTCCTCATCCGCATGGAAGCACTCCACCGGACAGACCTCGACACAATCCGTAAAACGGCACAGGCGGCAATTGTCGGTGACAACATGGGGCATGGTAGTACCTCAGTGGCTCAGGTGTAATTGCTCCGAAGCTGACCTGTATGCAGGTTCCAACGCTGATTATGGTTCCCTTCCGGACGTCCGGAAGGGAACGCTCTAAAAGTGTGGACTCCAACGCAGCCGTGGGAATAAAGCCGTGTTTCCCGGGGGCTTGCCCTCGCCGGGCTCAGACCCTAGCGACCTCGACCAGGTTGTCGCAATAGGTCCCGGCCTGCCCGAGACAGCAGTGCTGACCGGAACTGATGGCATTTACCGAAGTCCCGGTGCGGGTGAGGCTTGGCCAGTAACCGACGTTCGCCATGACGAGTCCGGGCATCATGTCATCGGTAAGCTCGGCGCGTCCCTCAAAGTAGCCGCGGTCATTAAACACCCGAACGTAACTGCCGGCCTCGATGCCGCGACCCGTTGCGTCGTCCGGATGAAGCAGAACCACCTGTTCACCCTGACGGCGTTGCTGCACGGTTTCATTGCCGTACTGGGTATTAAGGAAGGCATGGGGTTTGGGCGACACGATATTCAGAGGATAACGTGCTGCCAGTTCCGGATTTGACTCCGGCGATTCGTAGGGCGGCAGGTAATCTGGCAGGGGATCGACCGGCTCGCCGGATTGTTCCCCCTCGTACATTGAGCGCCAGACAGGTACCACGAAATTGCCGTCCTCGGCTGCGCTCGCCTTGAACTCGCATTTTCCGGATGGCGTCTTGAAATTGCCCTCGGCATGCGGTGCACGCTTGTCGGGATCGCCGACGTTGAGCCGCATGTAGCCCTTTTCCTTGAGCTTCTCGAGCGTGATGCCCTGGAGTTGTGGCGAATCCCAGTCGTAGAACGCCTCCAGCATTTCGTCGTCGCTCATGTCCCAGTAGGCGTCGTCGAAACCCATGGTCTTGGCCAGCCGGCGAAACATCTCCACGTTGGGCAGGCATTCACCGGGCGGCTCGATGGCGGGCTGGTTCAGCGTCATGTACAGGTGGCCCCAGGTCACCATCAGGTCGTATTGCTCGGCCTGCATGGCTGCGGGCAACAGGATGTCTGCATAGCGGGCCGTGTCACTGATGAACAGCTCGCTGGCCACCGTGAAAAGGTCCTCCCGCTTCAGGCCGGCGATAATCTTGGCCTGATCCGGCGCCTGGGAGACCGGATTCGAGTTGTAGACGAACAGCGACTTGATCGGCGGATCGAGATCTAGTTCTCCGGTGAGCGCAGGTCCCAGATCCAGTTCATTCACCACACGGGTGCCCGGCTTGATCCAGTCTGGCCGGCAGATGGCATCGAACTTGGTCGGGAACTCCCAGATTGGCATTTCGACAGTGCCACCGCCCACGTGACGCCAGGCGCCGACCAATGCCGGCAGGCAGGTGATGGCGCGGATTGCCTGACCGCCGCCCCGGCTGCGCTCCAGCGCAACCCCCTGACGGATCGCCGAGGGCTGCGTGGAAGCGTATTCGCGGGACAGCGCAAGTATGTCCTCGACCGGAACCCCCGTGATCGCGGACACCTTTTCCGGCGGATAGTCGGCCGCCCGCTCCTTCAACTCCTCGAAACCGAGGGTGTGGCGTTCCACGTAATCCTTGTCGTAAAGGTCTTCGGCAATGATCACGTTCATCATGCCCAATGCCAGCGCCGCGTCGGTCCCGGGCTTGATCGGGATATGCCAGTCCGCCTGCTTCGCGGTGCGGGTCCGGACCGGATCGATAACGACCACCTTGGCACCCTTCTTCTTCGCCTCCAGCACGAACGGCCAGGCGTGGAGGTTCGTGCTGGTCATGTTCATGGCCCAGACGATGATGTACTTCGAATAGGCGAGGCTCTCCAGATCCAGGCCACCGGTGGGGCCGACGGTCATGATCCAGGCGGTGGAGGAACCGGATTCGCAATAGGTCTTCTCTGGTACCGAGGCGCCGAGGCGGTTGAAGAAGGCGTCGCCGGAGGTGAGGCCATTAAGCGTGCCCTGATGGCCCAGATAGACGTGGGGCATGATTGCCTGCGCGCCGTGTTCTTCGATGATGTCGGTCCAGTGGCTCTTGATCTCGGCAAGCGCTTCGTCCCAGGAAATGCGCTGGAACTGTCCGCTCCCCTTCGCGCCCACCCGTTTCATCGGATAGAGCAGGCGATCCGGGTTGTAGTGATGTTCGGCGAAGTTCTTCAATTTGACGCAGAGCCCGCCCCTGGTCATGGGGTGGTCCGGATCGCCGGTCACTTCCACCAGTTTTCCGTCCTCCACGTGATACAGAAAGGCACAGGTGTCGGGGCAGTCATGCGGGCAGGCGCCACGGACAACCTTGGTTTCGCTGACATGAACGGACATGGTATCTCTCCCGGAGCAATAACGACGGATACGGCACGGATTTGCGGAGAATGAACACTCCTGAGCCTAGAAAGCGTGCCGAGTTGGCGTTAGGGCCAGCTGGGGAAATAGTCGTGGTGCCAGTCGGGAGTCAACTTGCGGTCAGGCCGGGTCAATTCGGTCCTGATCTGCCAGCGCGGCCTGCAGCACGCCCATCGCCGCGTTGATTTGTTGCTCGGTCAGTACCGTGTACCCCAGCAGCAGAATCCGGTCGCGATCCGCCATGTCCTGGTGGAACCACGACGGGCTGTCGTCAAGTGGGTAGACACCGATCCCACAGGAATGGGCGATGGCTTTCAAATCCTCCGCGGGAGGCAGCCCCGGCGGAAGGTGCCAGACGACGTGACTGCCGCTTTCGGCGCCGGTAACCCGGCTGCCGGGGAAATAATGGTGCAGGGCATCAATCAGTGCGTCGCGGCGCAATCGATAGGTCTGGCGAATGCGTTTCAGATGATGCAGCAGACCGCCTTCGCGGATGAACTGGGCAAGGATCGCCTGCTCCAGCCACGGTTGGCCATTGTCCGTCAGCGCCTTGATCGTAGTGGCAGCCTGGATCAGGTTGCGTGGTACGACCATATAGCCCAGGCGCAGGCCTGGCCCAATGGCGTGGGAAAACGAACTCATGTAAAGCGTGCAGGCTGCACGATCCAGCGCATACAGCGATGGCAAGGGGGAATCCTCGTATCGGAAGTCGGCATCGTAATCGACCTCCAGCACATAGGTGTTATGTCTGCTCGCCCAGTCCAGCAGGGCCAGACGCCTGTCCATGGACAGGGTGACGCCGGTGGGGAACTGGTGCGAGGGCGTGATGCAGGCGAGTTTGGCACCCTGATCCGGTAGCGCCGAGATCCGCAGGCCATGGTCGTCCACCGGTACCGGGATTATGCGGGCACCGTAACTCTCGAACAGGAAGGCGGCGCCGCGGTAGCAGGGCGCCTCCACCACTACGGGCGTGTTCGTGCCCAGGAACAGGTGGGCGGCCAGGTTCATGCCCTGCTGGCAGCCGCCGACGATCAGGATCTGTTCCGGGGACACCACCATGCCGCGGGCCGGACCCAGGTAGTTGGCGATCAACTGGCGGAGCTCGGGAAGACCGGCCGGGTCATTGTACTCGCTGATCCGCTCCGCGGCGCCGCCCAGGCATTCCAGGGTCAGTCGACGCCAGGTCCCGGCCGGGAATGACCCGGAATCGACCTTGCCGAGCGAAAAGTCGTGGTTCAGGGCGCGGTCAATGGGCCTGTGCAGCCCCGGCTTCCCCCTGCCGGTGTAGGGGAGGGGGAGGTTGACAGCGCGCCGGTGACTCGGGCTTCGCGATGACGAGTGGCCCGGGCGTGCAGCGATGGCGTCTTCCGGGAACGTGTCGCTGATGAAGGTGCCGATCGCCCGGCGGCTGCACAGATAGCCCTCATCGACCAGGTCTGCGTAGGCTTCGGCAACCGTATTTCGGGAGACATGCAGCTGTTTGCTCAGCTCGCGCGAGCTCGGTACCGGGCTGCCCGGACGCAGTTGCTTGTTGCGAATAAGGGCCTGCATCTGCCTGATGATCTGATTTTGCAGTGTCTCCCCACTGCCGGAATCGATCAGAATGGGTAATTGCACGGCTGCCTGCCTCGGCGGGTCGAATCATGTTGGTTGTGGCAGCTCGCATTATGCCTGATCGGTTGCAATCGACTGGACGTGGCTTTCGGATCAAGCGCCGAAACGAAATGCTTCCGCGCGCAACGTGCCAGGCACGCTGCTGACAGCAAGCATCGGCTCCAGCGTTGAGACTCCACGGCAAATCATGGGAGCCTCGGTGTGCTGAGTAATTGACGCCGTTTACACCCATGGAGGACGCCATGAGGATTGACCTGACCGGAAAGACAGCCGTCATCACCGGTTCGACGGCTGGTATCGGTTTTGCGATCGCCCGCGGGCTTGCTGGGGCCGGTGCTTCCGTCGTGATCAACGGGCGCCGCCAGCAGGCGGTGGATCAGGCGGTGCAGCGGTTGCAGGATGCCGTGCCGGGCGCCGAGGTTCGCGGGCATGCGGCGGACCTGAGCACGGCGGCGGGTTGCGAGAGCCTCGTCGCAAGCGAACCCGATGCCGATATCCTGATCAACAATCTCGGGATATTCGGGCCGCAGGATTTCTTCGAAACCCCCGACGAGGAATGGATCCGCTTCTATGATGTGAACGTACTGTCCGGCGTTCGCATGTCCCGTGCCTACGCGCCGGGCATGGTGAAGCGTCAGTGGGGACGGATCGTGTTCCTGTCGTCGGAATCGGGACTGAACATTCCCGAGGACATGATCCATTACGGCATGACCAAGACCGCCAACCTGGCGGTGTCTCGCGGCCTGGCCAAGCGGCTTGCCGGGACCGGCGTGACGGTCAACGCGGTGCTGCCCGGGCCGACATTGTCCGAGGGTGTGCAGGGGATGCTTGAGGACGCGCAACGGGAGTCGGGTCTGTCGATGGAGGAAACGGCGAAGCAGTTCGTGATGGAGCATCGGTCCAGTTCCATTATCCAGCGTGCGGCGACCGTGGAGGAGGTTGCCAATATGGTGGTCTATGCGGCATCCCCGCAGGCATCCGCGACAACGGGTGCGGCCCTGCGTGTGGAGGGTGGCGTGGTGAACTCCATCGCCTGACCGGCCGCGCCGGAGCGCTTGTCCCGACGAGCCTCAGTTCTCTGCCAACACGGCTTGCAAATCGTCTCGCAGGTCGTGGAAGAGTGCGGGCTGTGTTCGTTTCCAGTGCTCAAGTGTGGCGATCAGTTTGGCCGCATTCGCCGCGTGCAGTCCGGTCCTGGCAGCGGCGACCTCGTCAATCATGGTTTGGTATTCGCCGAGTGCCGCCCTGTCAGCCTCATCCAGTGTCCTGCGGTCCAGACCTGAGATCAGGACGGTCAGCACATCCTGCATGCGCCCGAGCTGGCGTCCGTAGCTGGCGGCATCGCGAACGACCCTGGTTTCGGTCTGCGGGCTCGGTGTCTTCATCTGATTGATGGTGACCGGTGCGCACTGGTACCACCAGGACCAGGGTTGACTGACGTCGCCGGATTGCAAGGTGACTGGTCCGAAGAGAGATGGAATCGGCTGGGTCATGGTGGGTCTCCAGCGGTGGTGTATAGGCCAGCCCGACGGCCGGCTGAATCAGGAGGATTATTGCGTGTTTTCGGGGCTTTTCGAGTACTGGCTGATCACGCTGTCGGCGCTGTTCGTTATCGTAAATCCGCTGACCACTGCGTTTGCCTTCCTGTCCCTGACGTCGCGGGCCACCGACGCGGCCCGCGAGCAGCTTGCCCGCCGTGCAACGCTGATTGCTGCCGGCATTTTCTTCGCGTTCGCATTGCTCGGTGGTGTGATCTTCACCCTGTTCGGCATCACGCTGGAGGCATTCCGGATCGCCGGCGGGATCATTCTGTTCGGCATCGCGATGGGCATGATCCGGCGCGCCCAGGATGAGGGCGAGGAGGTGGCCTCGTCCGAGGACATGTCAGGGCACCGGACCGGTCGACTTGCGCAGGATCTTGCGGTCATCCCGCTGGCGATTCCGTTCATGAGCGGGCCGGGGTCGATCGCCACGGTCATGATCCTGACCAGCGAGGCGCCGACGCCCTGGCACCTGATTCTGGTGTTCCTCGCCATCGTCCTCACAAGCGGTGCCTGCTATTTCAGCATGGTCTATTCCCGCTACCTGGTCCGGGTCATGGGAGAAACCGGCAAGGATATCGTGACCAGGCTGTTCGGCCTGATTCTGGCGGTGATTGCCGTGCAGTTCGTGATCAATGGCGTATCGGACGTGATGGCGCAGTGGTAGGACCCGGCTGTCCCGTGCAAGGCACGGGTCGCCGGGACCGTTGCGATCATTCAGGAGCCGCGGAGAATCCTGCCTGCATCAGCGATGCAGATTGCCGGCCCGCTCCGGCTGGTAGATGACCTCCTCAATGGTCACATGCAGGAATCCACCGCCGGGTTTTGGCCACTCGATGGTTGCTCCTTCCGACAGGCCGAGCAGGGCACTGCCAACCGGCGCGAGAACGGAAATGGTGCTGCCATCGACGCCCTGATCCCTGGGGTAGACCAGGGTCAGCTGAAACTCGCGGTTCGAGTCCACCTCGCGGAAGCGTACCGTGGAATTCATGGTTACAACATTCGGCGGGATTTCCGACGAGGGAACCACATCGGCCCGGCTGATTTCGTTTTCAAGCTCTTCAAGGCCAGGCACCGGCTTGCTGGATAGCGACTCCACTAGGCGCTCCAGTCGTTCCAGATCCTGTTCGGAGATGACAATGGGTGGTTGTTCGGTCATGGGAAAACAGCCTGTGGGTCTGACGGTGCGTGAGTGTGAATGGCGCCATTATCCGTGAACGGGGTTTTTTCGCCAGGTGTTGTAGGTTTGAATGAGGTGATTGAACCTCGCCAGTTGAAACCGACCGGCCAGGTTCGTCCAGTAGATGCGCCCGATAAGGAGAATCGTATGAGCCAACCCATCATCGCCGACAACAAGCCCGCCAGGGTGAGCCTGAAGAACGGCAAACAATATGCGTTCTGTGTCTGTGGCCGCTCGGAATCTCAGCCTTTCTGTGATGGATCGCATCAGGGAACAGGCCTGACGCCGAAAATGTTTACCGCGGAGAAGGACGGCGACGCCTTCCTGTGCCAGTGCAAGCACACCGCCAATCCGCCGTTCTGCGACGGCACGCACAAGACGTTCAGTGATGATCAGGTCGGGCAGTAGCCTCCGCTTTTCCTACACTTGCCTTGAGAACAACAATCTCGGCGGGGGCAGTCGGCATGGGCATGACGCGGCGGGCGTGGTTGCGCCTTACCGCAACGGGCGCCGCCCTGGCAGCGGCGGGGCAGGTCCCGGCGGCCGGTTTGGCGGTTCGGGCGCAGGCCGCGACGCCGTCACCGCCGACCGGTCCCGAGGTCCGGCATCCGGCCATTGATGGCCTGTTTTCCCGCTATCGGAGATCGGATGCCCCGGGCATTGCGCTTGCTGTAGTGCGTGACGGGGAGACACTCCATTTGGCCGGCTACGGCGCCGCGAACCTGGAGTCCGGTGAGCCGATTGACGGGCGCACGGTGTTCCACGCGGCCAGCCTGGCCAAGCAGTTCACTGCATTTTCCATTGGGTTGCTCGAGGAAGACGGTGCTCTGGGGCTTGATGACGATATCCACCGTTACTTGCCAGACGTGCCGGATTTCGGCGCGCGAATCACGCTGCGTCATCTGCTCCACCACACCAGCGGTCTGCGCGACCAGTGGCCGATGCTGGTGCTGGCCGGCCATGACCGTCGTGATGTCCTGACCCAGGCCCGGATTCGCAAGTTGGTGGCGGCGCAGCGCGAGCTGAATTTCACACCGGGCACTGCCCACGAGTACTGCAATACCGGCTACACCCTGCTTGCGGAGGTGGTGGCGCGAATCAGTGGCCAGTCGTTCCCGGAGTTTGCCGAACAGCGGATATTCCGCCCGCTGAACATGACAAGGACCTTCTTCTGCGATGATGCCGGACGTATCGTGCGGAACAGCGCCGCGTCCTACCATCGCCGGGATAATGGCACCGGTTGGCGGCATGTGCCGTTGAACTACGAAACGGTCGGCGCCACCGGGCTGTGCACCACGGCGGAGGACATGTTGCGTTGGGCTGGCAACTTCAACGAGCCGGTGGTGGGCGGGGTCAAGCTGATGCGCCGGCTCGGCCAACCGGGCCATTTGCGTGACAGCCACCGGGTCAACTACGGCCACGGCCTGTACCGTCATCGGTTTGCCGGCCATGAGGCCGTCTATCATCGCGGCCGTGATGCGGGGTTCGTCGCCGCATTCGCCTGGATCCCGAAACTGTCCCTGGGTGTTGTTCTGCTGGCCAATACGCCCGTGGATCAGGATGAACTGACCGATGCCGTGACACTGTACTGCTGTGGCCAGGCGGCGGGTGGCGGTTCCTCCGAACCGCTGCGGTCGCGGCCGTCGCCCCGGCAGCTTTCCAACCTGACCGGCCACTATCTCGGCGCCGACGGACACATGCTCACGCTGCGGCGTGAAGGAGATGGCTTGTGGCTCAGCGACCGTCTGGGTGAAGACGAACCAGTGACGGTGCGCAACGATGGCAGTTTTGATACCGGTGGCAGGCGACGCGGCTACTACCGCCCGTGCCGGAATGCATCCGGCCGGGTGACCGCCATCGAGGAAGTTCGTCCCGATGCGGTCGCGCCTCGCGTCAGCACCTATCAAAGGGCCGCGCGGACCCGTCCGTCAGACGACCGGTTGGCGGAACTGGCGGGGCTGTACCACAGCGCAGAGCTGGACTGCAGTTATCGCCTGACCGTGAGCGACGGCGGGCTGTTGCTGGACTGCCGCTGGTTGCCGCGGCCGGAGCGGTTCCGGCCGACCGTGAATGATCATTTCCAGACCAGCCATCGGGTCCTTGCCTCCATGCAGGTTGTTCGCGATCAATCCGGCTCGGTTGGCGGTCTGCTACTGCATGGCCACCGATACAGAAACCTGCGCCTGGATCGGGTGTCCGAGGCGGCCTGCTGAGACGCGGGAATAAATCAGCGTTTCCCTAGCGTCCCGTGGCACGCCGCTGACGCCAGCGTTCGGCAGCCCGCCGTCCGTCCCGGAGCTGCTCCTCGGTCAGCTCCCGAGCCAGCGTGCTTTCCAGCAGGCGTGCCATGCGAAAGCCTTCATCGGAGGCGAGCAGTACCCATTTGTAGCCCTCGGCCAGGTCGACCTCGACGCCGAGGCCCTCGCTGTAGGCATGTGCCAGCGCAAGCTTTGCCGGCAGATGGCCCTGTTCGGCGGCCCGGTGGTAGTAATCCACGGCCCGCTCCGGATCGGCGTCACGGCCGCGGCCGTTCTGGTAAACGCTGGCGAGATTGTGTTGTGCCTCCGGCAGGCCCTGTTCCGCGGCACGCTCATACCAGTCTGCCGCCGCCTTGTAGTCGGGCGCTTGTCCGACCGGGTATTCGTACAGAAACGCGAGTCGAAGCTGGGATGGGCCGTGTTCCTGTTCCGCAGCCTTGCGATACCAGCGCTGCGCCTCCGCATGATCCTGGGGAACGCCCCGGCCATCCTCGTACAACTGACCCAAGCGGTAGTAACCGCGCAGGTTGCCGGCCGCCCCGGCATTTTTCCAGTATTCCCGGGCAGCGGTGCTGTCACCGTCCTCGTAGGCTTTCTCGCCCGCAGCGTAGTCGTCGGCGAGTACCAGTGGCGTCACGGTCAGGCAGGCGAGCAGCAGGGGCCATCGAACCAGTGCGTGCATCACGTCAGTCCTCCTCCATCGATCAACCGCGGTTACTCACAAGCTAGCAGCCGGCGGCACGCTCCGTGCGCCCGGGTTGGTCGGGTGGTGATCGGATCCCTGGCCGGACGGTCTTTCGGCCTGCGATTAACGCGGTGTTGATCTGCGTCAAAAAGCGCGACCCGGCGCTGGGAAAAGATACGCGCCAGGTTAATCAGGAAAGGACAATACACCAATGACACAGCGCAACACTCGCAGGATTGCCTCAGCACTGGTCGTTTGTTTCGCCGCCACCGGTTGGAGCGGCTCCTCGTTCGCCAACAATGCATCGCTGGAGGCCGGGGATATCCTGGTCCGTGGCGGTTTTCACCATGTCGAGCCGCGCTCCAGCAACGGCCGAATCCTGGATGGCACCGTGGAACTGGACGTTGGCAGTAACACCCGTCCCAGCGGCACCGTGACTTACATGGTGACGGACTCGGTGGGTGTCGAGCTGCTGGTCGCGGTGCCGTTTCGCCACAACATCCGGGCCGAGGGGCTTGGCACCGTGGCAACCACCAACCACCTGCCGCCGACTCTGAGTCTGCAGTATCACCTGAACGACCTGGGCGATTTCCGGCCGTATGCCGGCATCGGTTTCAATTACACCTTCGTCTACAACACCCGGACCCGCGGTGCACTCAGCGACACCAGCCTCAGCCTCAAAAACTCCGCCGGAGTGGCTTTCCAGGCGGGTATGGATTACCACCTCACCCGCGAGTGGTTCGTCAACGCCGAGGTGCGCTACATCAACATCGAATCCCGGGCCCGACTGGGTGGTGAACGGGTTGGCAACGTGAAGATCGACCCGGTGGTGGCCGGACTCGGTGTTGGCTACCGTTTCTGATCCGGAAGACAGAAGGCCGCCGCCCCTCGGCCGAGGGGCGGCGGCCTTACTTTTCGAGACACTGCGAGGGAACGTTGGTGGATACTTGATCCCCGGGTTACGGTTCTGCGAATAATGCGATTGACGCCCAGCAAGCAGAACAATTCGGGAGTAAGGCAATGCGGATCGAGACCAAGGCCATTCACAGCGGCTACAGCCCGGAACCGACCACCAAGGCGGTGGCCGTGCCGATCTACCAGACCACGTCCTACGCCTTCGACAGCACGCAGCACGGCGCGGATCTGTTCGACCTGAAGGTCGAGGGCAACATCTATTCGCGAATCATGAACCCCACCAATGCGGTCCTCGAGCAACGCGTGGCCGAGATGGAAGGGGGGATCGGAGGCCTGGCGCTCGCATCCGGCATGGCGGCCGTTACCTACGCCATCCAGACCATCACCCGTGCCGGTGACAACATCGTCAGTACCAGCAAGCTCTACGGCGGCACCTACAATCTGTTCGCCCACAGCCTGCCGGCGCAGGGGATCGAGGTGCGCTTCGCCAGTCACGATGATTTTTCCGGGCTGGAACAGCATATTGATGAACACACGCGGATGCTGTTCTGCGAGACGGTAGGGAATCCCTCGGGGGAGCTGGCCGACATCGAAAAGCTGGCGGAGATTGCTCACCGGCACGGTGTCCCACTGGTGGTGGACAATACGGTGCCGACTCCCTACCTGTGGCGTCCGATCGAGAACGGCGCCGATATCGTCGTGCATTCGCTGACCAAGTTCATGGGCGGTCACGGCACCACGGTAGGCGGCGTGATCGTCGACTCCGGCAAGTTCCCCTGGGCCGAGCACGGCGATCGTTTCCCGATGATGGTTGAGCCGGATCCGTCCTATCACGGCGTCGTCTACACCGAAGCCCTGGGTCCGGCCGCTTTCATCGGCCGTGCCCGGGTGGTGCCGCTGCGCAATACCGGGGCCGCGCTGTCGGCGCTTGCCGCGTTCCAGCTGATGCAGGGGATCGAAACCCTGCCGCTGCGCATGGATCGCCACAGCGAGAATGCGCTGGCGGTTGCGCGGTATCTCGAAGGGCATCCGCAGGTAACCTGGGTCAAGTACGCGGGCCTGGAGTCGAACCCGGACTACCCGCTGGTGCAGAAGTACATGCACCGCGGCATGGCCTCCGGGATCCTGAGTTTCGGTATCAAGGGCGGCGCCGAGGCCGGAGCGAGGTTCATCGATGCACTGCAATTGATAACGCGTCTGGTCAACATCGGCGATGCCAAATCGCTGGCCTGCCATCCGGCGACCACCACCCATCGCCAGCTCAATGACGAGGAACTGGAAAAGGCCGGAGTGCCAAGAGACCTGGTGCGGCTCGCCATCGGCATCGAGCACATTGATGACATCCTGGAGGACGTCGAACAGGCCCTGGCGGCGGCGCGCTAGCGCGCGTGTCAAAACAGCCGTGACGGGCGATCGGGAACGCACCGTTTGGAGTTTTCCGCCGGTCATGGGCGAACGCCCGCGTGTGCTTGTTCTGGGCAGTATGCCGGGGGTGCGCTCGTTGTCGGCGGGCGAATACTATGCGCATCCGCGGAATGCTTTCTGGCTGATCATGGGCGCCCTGCTGGGGTTCGAGCCGGAACTGCCCTATCGCAACCGCCTGACGGCACTCAAGGCAGCCGGCATCGGCCTGTGGGACGTGCTGCATTGCTGCGTCCGTCCCGGCAGCGCCGATAGCGCCATCCAGAGCGGGTCCCGTGTAGCGAATGATTTCCCGGCACTGTTCCGGCGTTATCCCGGCATCGAGCTGGTCTGTTTCAATGGTGCGGAGGCAGAGCGCAGTTTCCGCCGCAGCGTTCAGCCGCTGCTGATTCGGCCGCGGTTCAATACGCACCGGCTGCCATCGACGAGCCCCGCCTATGCGGCCTTGTCGGTGCAGGGAAAGCAGGCAGCCTGGGCCAAGGTGATCCTGCCGCGGTTGACGATGGACGCGTGGCGCCAGGATTCGGGACGATACGGATAGCGGCAGAGATGTACTGCTTCGCCTACGGTTCGAATATGTCACTGCAACGGCTGCGTGCCCGTACGCCGTCGGCGCGGCCCCTCGCCGTGGCAACCCTGACCGGGCACCGGCTGTTGTTTCACAAGGCCAGCCGCGTTGATGGCTCCGCGAAGTGTGACGCGTTCCGGACCGATGATCCGGATGACCGGGTTCATGGACTGTTGTTCGAGCTGGCCGCCGCCGAAAAGCCGTTGCTTGACGAATTCGAGGGTCTGGGCCGCGGTTATGAAGAGGCCCGGGTGCCTTTGGTAACCGCTGACGGGCGATCCGTTCGGGCGCAGATGTACGTTGCCACCGATATCGATCCCGCCTTGCGGCCGTACAACTGGTATCGGACCCATGTCCTGATGGGTGCAAGGCAGCATGGCCTGCCGGCCCATTATCTGACGCGGATCGAAGCGGTCGAAACCTGGCGGGATCCGGATCCGGTGCGTTCCGCGCGGGAGCTTGCGCTTTATCGGTAGCCAACCCCCGCGATGAATCCCGCGGACGGGAGCCGGCCGGTGCGTCGTGATTAATGCTGGTATTCCCGGGAAAAGGAGGGTAGTGTCCGTCCTGCAGTGCTTTTTTGTTGTCGTGTTCGGCAGTCACTCCCGCAAGGCAGTCCCTCCCGAGATCGTTCTTCAGAAGACCTGCACGAAGGAAGGCCCCGTAGCAAACGGCGTGCTTTCGACTATATATCTGAAACATCAAAGGAGCAGACGCCCATGATGACTGGAACCGTGAAGTGGTTCGACGATGCCAAAGGTTTTGGCTTCATTTCCCCGGAAGATGGTGGCAAGGACGTGTTCGTCCATCACAGCGCCATCGAAGGCAGCGGCTTCAAGAGCCTGGCCGAAGGCCAGCGCGTGCAGTTTGAAACCCAGCAGACCCCGAAGGGTGTCGCTGCGGCTGCCGTGAGCGGTATCTGAATCAGCTGATTCGGGCCTGCGGGCCCGGAGCGGTATGAAAAGGCCCCGTCGCAGGACGGGGCCTTTTTTCGTCTGGCGGGTCAGTCGAGCCGGCGGATATCCAGTTGCAGACGGTGAATTTCCGCGTGATCACCATTTATTTCGAAGTGGGCAATCTCGCGAATTTCGAGCTGCCTGCTACCGTCGGCACCAGTCAGTTTCTCGTGGATTCGGGATTGTGCCACCACGGCATCACCGACCCGGGACAGTTCCGGGTCGCTGCGGGAGTACGCGTAGCCCTGCACCTGGTCGAATGTCGCTTGCCACAGGTTTTTCAAGGCATCGCGATCCATCTCGTTCCAGCCGGCCCCATTCGGCAGACGCACCCGGATCCGCGCATCGGCCTGGATTGGCGCGACGATGCCGGCCGGATCGCGATTCTGTGCCGCGGCGTCGATTTGCGCGAGCGTCGCAAGCAGGGCATCGTGCTGCGCTTCGGTGACGGCCTCGGCACCGGAATCGGCTTCCTGCAATGCGGACAGGAAGCGCCGCGCATCCATCTGGCCGCCCTCCTGCGCAGCTATACGAATCCACTCCAGACCTTCGGTTTCATTGCCGGCGGCATGCAGTCGTTTGCCCAGTAGCCACTGGGCCTCGCTGTTGCCGTTTTCCGCGGCGCGCAGAAACCAGCGGTCGGCTTTTCCGGAATCCGCGGCGACACCACGGCCGTCATGGTAGGCCTCGCCAGTTTCCAGCATCGCCGTGGCATCTCCAGCCTCGGCGCTTTGCCGATACCAGTTATAGGCCTGCTCCGGGTTCTGCTCGACGCCTTCGCCCTGGGCGTACATGTGCGCCAAATTGAGCATGCCGCGTGGGCTGCCTTCCTCGGCCAGCGCTTTGTACATGTCGAACGCCTCGTCGAATCGACCCATCTTGTATACCGCATAGGCTTCATAGACGCGGATCATCTCGCTGGAGCCGCTGGTGTTCGCCGACGCACTGCCCCAGCCGAGGCTGCCGACAGTGACCAGAACGATGGTGGCGGAAAAACGGGAGATTGGGCAGTGGCGCACGGTATATCCGGATAGTTGCGAGACATCGGTCATAGCATAAAAGATGGTAATTCCTAATCAAGTTGTACCGGATCTAAGATGGTCCGGCTATGGCAAAGTG
>NZ_JALPKO010000014.1 GCF_023195885.1 Methylonatrum kenyense | reverse complement strand
AACATCCTCCTATCGCCTCAGATAGAATGGTGTTGCATCGACCGGTTGAGACCACCGTGTAACGTTTTAAGTGAGAGAGGGGCGCCGGACGACGACTTTGACTGCAAGGCTCCGGGCAACAAGCCGAGAAGAATCGCCGCGCTCTCCTAAAACTTAACACCTAAAACATAAAACCAGTCCTCAAAACCTAAAACGAGTCGGTCCCTCATGCCACAATATGAAGATCAGAAAAAACCGAGGGCACTCATGACCGAACACTCCCCGGCCAAAACCCTTGTTGTCGATGACGAGCCGGATATCCGGGAACTGATCTGCATGACGCTGGAGCGCATGGAGATCGGTGCCGTGAGTGCGGGCTCCGCGGAAGAGGCGGAAAGCCTGCTGGCGAAGCAGCACTTCGACCTGTGCCTGACCGACATGCAGATGCCCGGACGTTCGGGCCTGGACCTGGTCGGCCACATCCAGCAGCACTATCCGGACCTGCCGGTGGCCATGATCACTGCCCATGGCAGCATGGAGGCAGCGGTGCAGGCGCTGAAGGCCGGTGCCTTCGACTTCGTTCCCAAGCCGGTGGACCTGACCATCCTGCGGCGGCTGGTCAACGATGCCATGCGCATCAGCCGGCAGGACCGGCGGCAGCGCCGCTCGGGCCGCACGTTGCTGGGCGAATCCACCGCCATGCAGCGCATCCGCAACACCATCGCGAAGCTGGCGCACAGCACGGCGCCGGTCTACATCAGCGGCGAATCCGGCACCGGCAAGGAACTGGTCGCCCGCACCATCCACGACAAGGGCCCGCGCGCCACCGCACCGTTCGTGCCGATCAACTGCGGTGCCATCCCCACCGAGCTGATGGAAAGCGAGTTTTTCGGTCACGTGAAGGGCAGCTTCACCGGCGCCACCGCCAACAAGGAAGGGCTGTTCCAGGCCGCCAACGGCGGCACGCTGTTCCTGGATGAGGTCGCCGAACTGCCGCAGCACATGCAGGTGAAGCTGCTGCGCGCGATCCAGGAAAAGGCCGTGCGGCCGGTGGGCAGCCAGCAGGAAATCCCGGTGGACGTGCGCATCCTCTCGGCCACCCACAAGGATCTATCGGCGCTGGTCGACGAGGGCAGCTTCCGCCAGGACCTGTTCTACCGCATCAATGTCATCAACCTGCATGTGCCCAGCCTGCGCGAACGCCAGCAGGACATCCCGATGCTGGTGGAACACGTGCTCACCGGACTGGCCAACGGCCACAATGCGCCAGGCCTGTCGCAGCAGGCCCTGCACGCCCTGGTCCATTACCCGTTTCCGGGCAATGTGCGCGAACTGGAAAACATCCTGGAACGGGCCCTGACCCTCTGCGAGGGCGAGCAGATCACCCCCGAGGACCTGCAACTGCCCGATCACGAGCAGGTCCAGACCCTGCCCGGCCAGGCCCTCACCCCCGACCCGGACGACGACTTCGACCTCGAAGGCTACCTGGAAGACATCGAACGCAGCGTCATGACCAAGGCACTGGAAAAGACCAACAACAACAAGACCGCCGCCGCCCAGCTCCTGGGCATCAGCTTCCGCGCCATGCGCTACAAGCTAAAGAAGCTGGAGATGGAGTGACGCCACGATTTCGTCGGGCACCGTAAGGTGGATTAAGCAAAGCGAATCCACGCGGACAAGCGGAATGACGACAAAAAAGGTGTTCGGACAAAAAAGGTCGACGGACCAAGGCTAAGCGCGCTCGCGCGCAATTGCTTAATCCGAAAACCGAAAACCTTCCTTGTCCGAAAACCCAACTACCACCCCACCCTCAACCTGCCCCGCGGCCCGACTGGCCTGCCACGTCGGCACCGCCACCGACGCCAGCAACGCGATAATCAGCAGAATCAGGATTGTATTCAGCAGCGTGCTGCCCCGCTGGCGCATGGGCCGTTCCACCCGTGTTGTTGTCTTGTTATTGGTCGATCACCGGCAGGACAGGGCAGAAACTGTGCCATGGATCACAAAACCGGGAACCCACGGCAGGAGCCCAGTCCTCTGGGCGCTCAATGCACCAGCCGACTGCCGTAAAACGGCACCTTCATCATGGACAAAACCCTGGCAGCTGCCGCTCTACGTCACCGCAGGGCGACAGGCAGTGGCAAAAACACCTGATGCGACAGGATTTCGGCGAGTTGGCACGGGGGCTGCAGTAGTCGAGGCGTAGATCACAAGAGGTGGGCGGACTGCGTACCGCTATAGAAAGAAGAAACCAGTAATTAAGGCTCTCGGGCCAGTTTAATGGAGTAAACACGATGAAAGGACAGAAGGGTTTTACGCTTATTGAGCTGATGATCGTGGTGGCGATCATTGGTATTTTGGCGGCGATTGCTATTCCGGCTTATCAGGATTATACAGGTCGGGCTCAAGCGTCCGAGGCTTTGTCTGCAACATCAGGTGTACGGGCGGATATCGCAGTTTACTTGTCGGAAAATGATGAGCTCCCAGGTGCAGGTGACGATGCTGAGATTGACGCAAATCTCGCTGCCCTTGAGGGAAATTATTTTGCTGCTGGTGGTGCCATACTTACGGGCGACGGAGTAATCTCCATCACTTTTAACAGCGGCGTACACTCTGGTGACACAATGACTCTGACCGCTGAAGAATCAACAGCTGGTGGCCAGATTCGCAAGTGGGAATGTGACGGACTGGACTCTAAATTTCTCCCTTCCGCCTGTCGTCCTGATGGAAGTTAATGCACTAGTGGGCAAGTCTTAGTCTGGAACAGATTCATACTTTCTGATTTAACCCAAATGGGAAGGATCTGGGACACCCTCAGGGTAATCTGGGACACCCTCAGATTTCCTGAACTAAACCAAGGGGTCGGCAACCGCCGGCCCCTTTTTTCGTTGTTCGCATCCCGCCAGAGGCGAGAGCGGTAAAGCCGGAGACATTGCTCATTTCCTCTAGCAAAGAGCCGGTATGATCCGTCTCACCATGTATCGGAAACCATCACGTTAATGACACGGCTTGCTCGAATCGCCCTCGCCTTCGGCCTGGTCTACCTGCTGGTTGGGTGGGCACTCGTGATCATCATCGACTTCCTGAACATCAACGATGCACAGGAGTGGGTGACTAATGAGCTCCAGCCTTTGCCGCTGCTCTGGTACGCCCTGTTCAGCGAGGCCAGCCCGGCAGAAAATCTGCAATGGCTGCTGATCGGCGCGGCGTGCGTTGCCATGGCGGCCGCCTCCTGGCGTTATCGGCTCGCAGGCGCTCGCACCGCCTACGCGTTTGCCGGCCTACTGACTGTGGGTCTGTTTCTGATGCTGATCGAGGATTCGCTGAACCTCAGGCATGTTGTCGTAGATCACTACTTCCCGATTCTATTCGGTATGCCGGAGAACGATATTCCCCGAACGTACCGGGTTACCTGGGAGTTGTCCTTTTACAGTCTACTCGCGACGATGATGGCATCTGGATTTCTGTATTTCTGGCTCCGCGGAATTTTGCAGGATACGGGCCTCCAACTCTTGACCATGGGTTACCTGCTATACGGCCTTGCGGGCTTTTCCTCGGCACTCCGAAGCCTGGGTGACTGGCAAGAGCGGTTAGGCCACTGGGTAATTGATCGATGGGAGCTTGCGGACCTGCCGGCATGGTCCGAAGCACTGACTCGAATGGAGCTGTGGAAAGAGGCCTCGGAGACGTACTCGCACACCCTCGGCTATCTACTGACGGATCATCTGTTCGAGGAATCCTTGGAGCTGCTGGCAGCGACCCTGCTCGCGGCAGGGTTTCTTAACCTTCAGGGACGAATGGTCCCGAAAACGGAAGACGGATGATAAGTCTGGGACACCCTCAGATTTCCTGACCTAACCCAAAGAAGGGGTCGGCAGCCGCCGGCCCCTTTTCTTTCGCCGCCCCCCCGATTGACAGGTGTATCGTATCGCTATACGGTCGGAAAGTGATTGTTGATTTCCGACACAAGGGACTGCGTCGATTTTTCGAGACGGGCTCGAAGGCTGGAATCAATGCCGATCATGCGCGCAAGCTCTCCCGGCAACTGGCTGCCCTCGATCGCGCACAAAGTGCGGATGACATGAATATTCCGGGCTGGTTTCTTCACGCCTTGCAGGGCGACATGGCAGGCCACTGGGCAATTCGCGTGTCCGGGAACTGGCGACTGACTTTCAGATTCGACGGGGCGAATGCCGGCCTGGTTGATTATCGGGATTACCACTAGGAGGACGATTCCATGGTCATGCATAACCCGCCGCATCCTGGCGAGATTCTGCGTGAGGATGTTCTGCCGGCGCGTGGCGTTAGTGTCGCGGAAGCGGCTCGACAACTTGGTGTGAGTCGCGCAGCGCTCTCTCGCGTCCTGCACGGACATGCAGCCGTTTCTCCTGCAATGGCACTGCGCATCGAACGGTGGCTGGGGGTCGAAAATGGGGGACGCGCCGAATTGTGGGCAGGCATGCAACTCGACTACGACCTATGGCAGGCGCGACACGGCTCCGCAGCGTGATTCGCTAAGTCTGGTAAGACTGGGACACCCTCAGACTTCCTGGTCTAACCCAAGAGGGGTCGGCAGCTGCCGGCCCCTTTTTCGTCGCTCGCATCCCGCCAGTGCGAAAGTGGCGAAGGTAGCTGGGGACACCCTCAGATTCACTGCGAAGCTCGCTTACCGATCCGGAATCTTGGTATGAAAATCCGTGGGTGTCCCCGATTTCCCTACCATTAGCTACGCTTTCTAACGGGCGCTGCCTTCAAGCATCACGGCGGTCGCCCCCACCCGTAAAGGTCCGTCATCGGCAAGGAGGCTGAGATGACCCGAGCACGTTCTGCATTGGTCGATCCCGCAACCACGCCCTACTACCACTGCATCGGACGCTGCATCCGGCGCGCCTTCCTCTGCGGCCACGATCCGGTTACCGGCCGGGACTATGGGCACCGCCGGCAGTGGTTCCTTGACCGCCTTGCATCGCTGACCCGCATCTTCTGCATTGAAGTGTGCGCCTACGCGATCATGTCCAATCACTACCACCTGGTGCTACGGATCGACGCAGTCCGGGCAGAGCGTTTGCCGGACCGGGCCGTGATGCGCCGTTGGCAGAAATTGCACCACCTTCCACTGCTGGTTAAGCGTCTGGAAAAAGAGGGGATCGCCACAGAGGCGGAAAGGGAACGCGCACGGGTCGTTTCTGGGAGGGGAGGTTCGAATCGCAGGCCCTGCTGGACGAACAGGCCCTCTTCTCGTGCATGGTGTACGTGGACCTGAATCCCATCCCGTTGGTTAATCGGGGACACCCTCAGATTTCCTGAGGTAACCAGGAGGGTTCGGCGGCCGCCGAACCCCTTTTTCCCTTGTGCGGACAGAACACCTGGGCGCCCTCAGACGCCCTAAGATACACCGTACGTTGGAGGATCAACCCTCGGCCGTGGTGGGATCAATCCGACGTTTTACCTCGGAGATGCGATCCGCTGGAAATCCGCCCTTCTCGGCGTGCTCCCGAACCGACTGCTCGTCCGGCGCCACATAAACGCAGTAGATTCTATCGTCCGTCACGTAGCTCTCGACCCACTGGATTTGCGGCCCCATCTCTTTCAACACCCCGCAGGATTTCTGCGAAATACCCTGAATATCCTCATCCGAAAGATCGCCGGCTCCCGGGATGTTCCGCTCGATGACATACTTGGGCATGGCGTGACCTCCTTTGCGTCAAAACATCAGCATTTTAACCAATTGACGGAAACGGCAGCAGCGACTCGCCGCTTACGACGCGCCGGTAAACCGGCTCAATGACGGATAGCAGTGTAGTAACGGACAGACACATTCGCGAACCAACCGGCTTTTACCTCGCGCTCCCGGAATCAAGGCGGCCGGAAAGGTGATCCGCAATAATGGCTAGTCCTCCGCATCCACGGTGGCCTGGATTTCGGCTGGACTGGCCTCGTGCAAGGTCTTGCGTACCTCCTTCATCACGCATCGGCGCGTCTCCGCGTCCAGAGCCTCGCGCAGCAGGCCGAGAAAGGCCGGCCCCGCCACCAGGATCAGCTTCTGGTAATCGCCAGCGGTCCGTCCTTCATGCAAGCGCTCCGCCAGTCGCCGGGCAAATGCCTCGGCCTCCACACGTTTCGGGTCGCTTGACGACTCAAGCGCCGTACGACCACCGCGTGCCCGATTCATGGCTCGCCCGGGCCTGTCGGACTGAAGATCCTGCGCATGCAGCCGCGCCTCCGGCTGGACCAGGGTGTCCAGCTCCCGCAGCGGACTGAAACGTTTCTCGCGGTGGAAAAGGCGCGCCTGCCCCTGTTGTGCAACAACAACCCAGATGTCACCCACGTGGTTACCCCCAGCATTCCCGCAGACCATTCCTGGGCCCAGTTTAGGCAGGTCGCTGACAGGCTTCATGATCCAGGTCAAACCGCAGGGTCTGCGCGGTTATTCGCGTCAACCGCACGGACGCCCAAGGCTTCGGAAGCAAGAAGAGATGGCCGTCAGGGAAAAATCCGTGGGTGTCCCCGATTGGAGTACAATTCCGCGACGTTTGCTGCCGAAACGGGTCATCTCGATGCCGCTGTATTGGTCACCTTCTGAATTGCCACGACGCGCCGCGCTTGTCGCCGCTGCTGCCCTGCTGCTGGCCGCCTGCAGCGCGACGCCGGAATTGCCGCAACCGGAGCCGCCACCACCGATGACGGCATTGCCATCGGACAGCCCGCTGCGCGGCACCCTGGGCCAGGTGGATACCGACCCGTCAATCCGCTTCCGCGATTTCGAGGACTTCAGCCGCCATGACCGTTTCCGCCGCCACGTCAGCGAGGCGCTGGAGGAGGCCGGCGCAAAGCAGGCGCGGGGCGAGACCCGCTACCGGCTGGACCTGGACCTGCGGGAAGTGAACGCTCCGACCATCGGCGCCTCGATGACCGTGCGCCTGCGCTCGCGCCTTACGGTTGTGGACACGCGCAGCCAGGCCCCGGTTTTCGTCGGCTCCTATGACAACGCCTACACCACGGCCTGGAGCGAATCGCCCAGCGGTGCGGCACGACGGGACTCTGCATTCGCCCACGCCGCGCGGGACACGGCCAGGGATCTCCTGGAGGATCTGGCTGATGTCGGCTTCCCCGGCGAGGCCCGCCCGGACGGACCGGTCATCCAGCCCGCGCCGCGGCGTGCACCGATCGAACCGGAACCCATTGAACCGGAACCCGAGTTCGAGGAACTGCCTTAAGGAAACGCTGATCGATTCGCACGCCTGCGTTGGCGTCCGCATTTTTTCCGAGGCAAGGCGCGCTGCGCAGTGCCGCAGCACGAGGCGGAGGGTGCATTAAGCGCAGCGAATGCACGCGGTGTGATCCGTCGCGACCGTGGCATACGCCGTTCGGTGAGCACCTCGGCCAAGCTGCGCCCCGGCCTGGTCTGGTCCGAAACCTTCCTTGTCCGAAAACCTTCGTTGTCCCGCTAACAGATCACACCGCGTGGGTCCGCTTCGCTTGACCCACCCTGCGCCTCTGGTCAGAAGCACCTTGCCTTGGGTAAGGGGGCTACCGAAACGTCGCCGCGCCTTGCCAGATGAGCAAAACCGGTCTCGGGCGCAGGTGTGCGAATCGATCAGCGTTTCCTTAAGGCGCCAGCCGGCGGATGAAATCCATCACACTGGTGCCCGCATCCAGTTCGCGCAGGCGGCGGGCCAGCGCTTCCTGGGCACCGAAGCGCCGGCTGTCGAATGCGGAGTCCTCCGGAGGTGGCAACGCCGGGTCCGGCGGCTCGGGCGTTTCGGCAAGCACGTTCAGCTGCCGCTCCGCCGGCGCGGCCGGCGAGGCGAAATCGGGGCCTGGATCGGGGGCCGCTATCGGCTCCTCGGGATCGGGGAAGAACGAAAGCCCGTCGTCGGCCGTTGTCAGCAGGTCTTCGGCCACCTCCGGACCAAACCGCCGGCTGGCGGCCTGTATCAGCTCACGCAGACAGGCCTTCACCGTCTCGGCATCCCCGGCCGCCTCGATCGCCTGCAGCAACCGGTGGCGATGCACCTGCATTGCCGCCTTGTCCATTACCGCCGCCCGCGACGGGCCATCCGCCGTGGACTCGGACTCCGATTCGCCGGTCTGGATCGCGGACTCCGGGCCCGGAGTCGACGCCGGGTGTTCGCGGCGCGGCGCGGCGTCAAGCTCCACCGCCTGGGCGACGTCGGCCTCGCCATCCCGCAGACGCATGAAGCGGCGAAACCAGAAGCGGCTGAATGACTGCGTGCGCTCGACCCCGGCGGGCGTCTGTTCCAGCCCGTCCGCCAGCCGCTCGAAGGGGCGACGCGAGGGATCGCCATCAGCGAACAACGCCACCGGACGCTGCAGGGCCACCGCGGAACGCAGGCTTTCGTCCCGCTGCACGAATCCGAGCATGCGCATTTCCGCGTTCAGGTACCGGCGCACGGCAGCGTCGAACCGTTGGTAGATCTGCCTCGCTTCCTGACCGTCGCGCACCATGTTGACCACGACATCGCAGCGCACCACCTGCCGCCGCAGGCTGAGCTTGAGCAGCGAAAAGGCGTCGGTCAGGGACGTGGGCTCGGGTGTAATCACCAGCAGGATACGGTGCCCGGCACTGACGAAATCCAGCGTCGTCTCGCTGACCCCGGCCGCGGTATCCAGCAAGAGGTAATCGAAATCCTGCTCGATGCGCGCAAGTTCGGAGACCAGTCGGCGCTGATGTACTGCATCCAGCGCCACGCAGTCGCTGATACCGCTGGCACCCGGGACCACCCGCAAGCCGTGTGGCCCGTCCTGCAGGACGTCCTCGATCGGGCACTCGCCGGCCAGCACCCGGTCAAGGCCCCGCTCGGGCGGCAGGCCAAGCAGGATGTTGACGTTGGCGAGCCCGGCATCGGCGTCAAAGATACAGACCCGACGCCCCTGGCGAGCCAGCGTGATGCCCAGGTTCACTGCCAGACTGGACTTGCCGACACCGCCCTTGCCACTGGTTACCGTGATGACCTGCAATGCGCTCGTCCGCCCCTTCGCGGTATCGCCGAGCAGGACGTTGCGTTGCGGGATCGAAGTGTTCAAGACCTCTCCTGGTAACAGGCCGGAAATCACGGCTCGGGCGAAATGCCGCAATCGCTGGCATCGATCGGTCGAGCAACGTATAGTCGACAAGACGTACAACTAAAAAATTGCCGATATTCATGGACTTTCCTCTTTATTGGAGGGAGATTCAAGAATCAGGGCCAGGGCGGGCCGGGTTTGGCGACAGAGCGGACCCGTTTTTCCACTGGCCCGGGCACGTGCCAGGGAAAGGGAATGGCGGATTCGCGCCTTTTGGCCGACAGAATTCCGAGCCTGCCACAGGCGTTGATTCGCGTGCTGGACGCGGTTCAGGAGGAGAATGGCGCGGACTTCCGCGAACTGACCGAGGCCGTGCAGCACGACAATGCGCTGACGGCCCGCCTGCTTGCAGCTGCGAACTCCCCGATGTACTTCCGCGGCCGTGCCTGCGATTCCATCGGCCGGGCGTTGGTGCTGCTCGGCCCGCAGGCAGTCAAGACCGTCGCCATGACCGCCGCGATCCAGCGGCTTTTCGAAACCTTCGAGGACGCCTTCCTGCCGCAGTTGTGGCGACGCGCGCTGCTGGCCGCCAACCTCGGCCAGGTCATAGCCAACCTCACCCGTTACCCGCAGCCGGAGCAGGCGTATCTCTGCGGACTGCTGCTCGAACTGGGGAAACTCGCCCGCCTCAGCGAGCAGCCGGTGGAATACGGTGCGCTGCTTGCACTGCACGATGACAATCAGGCACTGGCGGAGGCGGAACGCAACCAGTTCGCAGAGGATTACGCAGCGGTGGGCGCCGCGCTGGTGGAGGACTGGGGGCTGTCGCCGACGATCAGCGACCCGGTGCGGTTCCAGCTCGAATCCACCGAGGCGGTGCAGGATGCGCAGCCGCTGGTCCGGCTGATGAACCTGGTGTCGCATCTGGTGGCGGCGGAAACAAGCGACAAGGCCGCTGGTTTCGGTTCGGCTCTGGCCAGGGCCGACCGCCTGTTTGGACTGAATGAGGGGCTGGTGCGGGAACTGCGTCGCCGGGTCGATGACGATGTGCAGCGCCTGGCGGAGTCGCTGGGCATACCGACCAACGACGATTCCGCCGGGTCTGCGGACCTTCAGGGCGAGGCCCGGCGGGCGCTGGGCGAACGCGTCCGCGATATCAGCAGCATCGATCAGTTTCGCAGCAGCCTTCTCGCCAGCAGCTCACTGGCGGAGGTAAGCCAGGCCGCACGACGCTGCCTGAGCCTGACCCTGGGCCTGCGGCATGCATTGCCGTTCTGGTTGAGTGACGATGGCGAGACCCTGCTTGCCTTTGATGCCGACGAACCCGAAGAACCGCTGTTCCGCATCCGCGCCGAGGCCGGCCGCAGCCTGGTTGCCGACTGCCTGCTGGCAGCCAGGCCACAGACGAACCAGGCGACGAATAACGACGGGCCACCACCCGTTGTCGATCGCCAGCTTCGGACACGCCTGGGCGACCAGCCGCTCTGGCGGTTGCCAGTGATGGAGGGCGAACAGGTACGCGGCGTGCTGGTGCTGGGCATTCCCGAATCCCGTCAGGCAGAGCTGTCCGACCGCATGCCGTTCCTGCTGTCGCTGTGCCGCGAGCTGGCTCGTAGCGCTCCCGATGCACGGGGCAAAAAGGACCGAAGCGACGATGCCGTGGACCGGTCCGAGATTCGTGAGGTGCTGCACGAGGCCAGCAATCCGCTGAGCATCATTCAGAACTACCTGGCCGTGTTGCACGCCAGCCCTCAGGACGACCCCCAAGCCCGGGACCACGTGCAGCAGATCCGCAACGAAATCGACCGCGTCGGGCGGATCCTGCTGCGCCTGCGGGATCCGCAATCCGGCGAGGCGGACCAGGCGATACCGGCCGCCGACATGCTGCAGCGACTGACCACGCGGGTGGAAAGCGGGCTTTGCCAGCCCCGCGGCATACAGCTGGATAGCCGGATAGACGCCGACCTGCCCAGACTCCGACGGCAGGCAGACCCACTGCAACAGGTGCTGACCAATCTGCTGAAGAATGCCGCCGAGGCCCTGGACGGTGGCGGCCGGATCGAACTCATTGCCGAGACCATGGCGCCGGATGAGGGCACCGGACAATGGCGGATTATTGTCAGTGATGATGGTCCGGGACTTCCCCGGGATGTGCGCGATGCACGGTTTTCCCCGGTCAGATCGGGCAAAAAGGACGGCAACGGCCTGGGGCTGAGCATTGCCAAGCGGCTGGTCGACGAGATGCAGGGCACGATGACTGTGCAAAGCAGCGGCAACGGCACCCGGTTCGAATTGCTGCTGCCAATCGAAGAAGATGACTGATGGCTGACGACGCAGCGGCACGCCCGCTACAGGGCGAAATCGGCGGCAGTCCTGATCGTTCGACGCAGGATCTGGCGGCGGTCCGCATCCTGCTCGCCGATGACGACCCTGCTCATCTGGAGAGCATGCGGACGCTGCTCAGCACGCAGGGCTTTCCGGTGGATTGCGCCACCGGCGGACAGTCGGCAATCGAGCACCTGGCACGCAACGCCTACGACCTGCTGCTGCTCGACCTGCGCATGCCGGACGTGGACGGCCTGGACGTGTTGCGCTTTATCCGTGACCGGAAACTGCAGGTGCTGACGGTCGTGGTCAGCGGCCAGAATTCCGCTGACGACGTGACCGATGCGCTGCATCACGGGGCCGATGACTACCTGAAGAAGCCCTATCGCCCGGAGGAACTGCTGGCCCGGGTCGGCAACGCGTTGCAGAGAAAGTCGCTGGCCGACAGCAACCACCTGATGCGGCGACGGCTGGAACGCTCGGAACGGCTACACCGGCTGATCGTCAACAATTCCCCGGATATCGTGTTCGTGCTGGACCCGTCCGGCCGCTTCCGGTTCTTGAATCCGCGCATCGGTGACCTGCTGGGTCACGACCGGCGGGCCCTGCTCGGCCAGCCGTTTCTCGACATCGTTCATCCCGACGAACACGAGAAGGCAAGCTACTTTCTGGAACAGGCCATCAGCCCGCACAGCGAGGTGCGTTCCGCAGAACTGCAGCTTCAAAGCGCCGATGCCGGGCGCGCCCTGCACTTCGAGGTGGCGGTCTGGCCGACGCCGCCGGCCGGTCATGAGGATGGAACCGATGGCGACCAGTCACTGGTTTACGGCACCGCCCGGGACGTCACCGAACGCAAGGAATCCGAGGCCTTCATCAATTTCCAGGCCTACCATGACCTGCTGACCCGTCTACCGAACCGGGCCCTGTTCAAGGACCGGGTCGAGGTCGCCATCGCCCACGCCAACCGCAACGACTCGCACATCGGCGTGCTGTTCATCGATCTGGACCGATTCAAGGTGATCAACGACTCGCTGGGCCACACCATGGGCGACCGCCTGCTGCAACTGGTGGCGGAACGGCTGCAGGGCTGCATCCGCAAGGGTGACACGCTGTCCCGCTTCGGCGGCGACGAATTCACCCTGTTGCTGACCGAGTTGCAGGACGAGAGTGCGGCTGTGCAGGTGGCGAACAAGATTCAGGACAGCCTGGAGGCGCCGTTTAAGGTCGCCGAGCACGAGCTAATCGTCGGTGCCAGCATCGGCATTGCCGTCTACCCGCGGGGTGGAGACACGCTGGATGCCCTGATCCGCAACGCGGATATCGCGATGTACAGGGAAAAGGTGGTCAGCCGCAACGGTGTGCGCGTGTTCGCACCCGACATGGGCCCGACCCCACAACGCCTGGAACTGGAGCAGGGTCTGCGACGGGCGCTGGAAAACAATGAATTCCAGTTGCTGTATCAGCCGCAGGTCGAGGGCATCAGTCAGCGCATTGTCGGAGTCGAGGCGCTGGTGCGCTGGCAGCATCCGGAACGGGGACTGATTCCGCCCGCCGATTTCATCCCGCTGGCCGAAGAAACCCGCCTGATCGTGCAGCTCGACCGGGCAAGCCTGCGGCTTGCCACCACCGAAATGCAGGCCCTGCACGAGCAGGGCAGCAGGCTGCGGCTGGGTGTGAACCTGTCGCCGATCCTGGTGGAACGGGAAGATTTCGTGGATTCGGTGCTGGAAATCGTGCACGAGACAGGGTTCTCGCACGACATGCTGGATCTGGAAATCACCGAAAGCCTGCTGATGAGTGACAACGACGAGACGGTGCGTAAGCTCAAGGCATTAACCAGGCGCGGCATCAGGATTGCAATCGACGATTTCGGCACAGGCTATTCCTGCATGGCCTACCTGCAAAAACTGCCGGTACAAACACTGAAGATCGACCGCAGCTTCACCCATGCCATCGGCAATGGCAGCGGTACGGATTCCGAGGAAACCAGCATCGTCAACGCCATTGTCGCGATTGGCCACGGGCTACGCATGAACCTTGTTGCAGAAGGCGTGGAGACACCGCCGCAACGCGAATACCTGGGTCGCGCGGGCTGTCAGCTAATGCAGGGTTACTTGTTCGGCCACCCTCGCCCGCTTGACAGACTTTGCCAACACGACCGGCCAAGCCGTTAAGCGACCTTGGAAAACCCCTATCCTCGGTTCTGGTTACGGTGCAGCGCACCGCGCTCTTCGGCGCGAGACACGGCAGCGGGGAAAAATGCGGCCCGATCCGAAGGACTCGAAGCCAGATATCGAACAATCCTGAATAAAAAGAATGGACCAGCTGAAGAAGTCTCTAGCCAGACTGGTCCATTAATGCCCTGGCAAAACCAGAAAGGAAACTGGCACCTGCCTTTCCAAACACTTACCTGACCATCCGCCAGGTGTGCTCAATACAGTTAACCAACCGTTAAGGAAACGGTTAGGAAAACGCTGCTCGATTCACACCCCTGCCCAAGGGCCCGGCCGGTTTTGGCCCCTGGCGGCGTTGCGTCACCGGCCCGGTAGCTCCACGGCTACCGAACCGGCGCCGCGCCTCGCCAGATGATCAAAATCGATCCCCGGCGCAGACGCGGAAATAAATCAGTGTTTCCTCAAGAACGATTTCCATTTCTCATAAAAATCAGAATAAATTTCCTTCTCATCGAACTGCTTTTCCAATATATAAAGGCCCTCGGTCGGACACGCAGCACCCAATTCAACAAGGACGCTCTTAAGGTGCATTTCCACCGCCATTGCATGCCTCTCGTTCGCGCCCAACATCAGCGGTATCGCCATAACCCCAGAAAGCCCCTTGTACGGCATGCAATCCAAAAACAGCTTTGTAAGACCGGTAAAGGAACCCTTATAAGTAGGACTGGCCACCACAAGCAGGTCCGCGTCAGCGCATTCCTTTACTGCAGCATCCACCTTCGAGTTACCCCACTCAAGGAGATCAACGCCCAACGCAGGAAGATCATACAGCGTAATCTCATCATCACTAATACCCAACGCCGCCGCCAAGGCCATTGCAGCACTGGCCGTTTTTGATTGCGCCTTCGGATTCCCGACAACAATTACCGTTTTCATCTCGCACATCTCATTAAATATATTTTGGGCAAAACATACCCCTGGTGATCTTAAAAACACTTAGTTTCAGGAAAGATCCGAGAATTTTCCTCTATAATAAAGAAGTGGTCCATTCTCGAACACGTCGACACGCTCTACACCACCAACGATAATCGTATGGTCCCCGCCGTTGACATACTCTTCCACAGAACATTCGCCATGAGCATGGGCACCGTTGATCAAGGGGTTGCCGAGCTCACTGAGCATGAAGTCGACCTTCTCCCCCTTCTCCGCTGACTTGCTCGCAAAAAGCATCGCCACATCCTTCTGATCGGAAGAAAGAAAGTTGATACAGAATCGCCCCTGCTTCCGAATCTCCTCGAGCGTATTTGAATTATTGTCAACGCAAATTATATATTTCGCCGGGTCCACCGAAAGCGAGGTGACCGCATTCATGGTGAGCCCAACACATTGGCCATTACCGGACCCCACCGTAATAACCGCAACGCCCGTCGGGAAACTCCCGGCAAACTGTTTTATAGATTCCTGCGACACATAGTTAACATTGCTCATTATACTTTCCTCACGGTAAATGAACCGCCCCGCCACCTCTGTATTACAGATCATCCGTTATTACAAAAGCAGCGAGGCATTACTCACTTTACAGGTAGAATGGCTCCTGCCAGCCGTTGATAAACAAGTAACCGGTTACCATAACGACCGTCCCGGTGACATAGGCCATTGCAATAGCCGGCTTGAGAGCTGCGCTCCGTTGCAGACCAAGAAGAACCCAGAACAAGAACCACAAGACCGCGTAAATAATCCACTCTATAGCCCAACCGTAAAATCCGGCGTTGAAATTGACTATCGCATAAGGAATGGCCACCAGGGCGACGAGGAAAGAATACCAGCCGAGTGCCCTTTGATCTTCCTGCTCGCGCAAAGCATTAACACCAACCCAAATAAAGGTGAAGGAGAACAGCAAAAACCCCGCACTCATGGCAAAATTGCCGTGGAGCCAACCCGCCCAGAACGAGGCTGCCACCCCGGTAGCCCCGGCAAGCAAATTAAAAACGCCAACATCCTTACCAGGAACCTTCCCCTGAAGCCACAACGCGTTCAAAAACACGTTCATACCGATAATCAACAGCGCAACGCCCGCATAATCTGCCATTTCCCCTCTCCTCGTCTTAATATTGGTTCGTTTTCGTTCAGTGACTTAAATTCAAAGGCGACAAACCTGACCTACGTTTAAAATACAAAGTGCACGCGTGTTGTGAACGAATTGATTCGATCCTGACTTGGTCCCGGATTTTCCCTGGAGCCGAACACATCGACGCGGATGTTATGTCCCCTAATCAGGTAACGGAAACCGACGTCCAACCGATCGAAGGTTCCTCGAGTCTCGGAAACGTTCGTCCGGCTTCTATCAAAGTTCTGATAATCTATGCGGGGTTCTACGAAGCCGATCCCGATTTTTTGGGGAAACTTGTATCCAGCACTTAAATAATACCCTGAACCCTGGATCAAATTCGGATCGGCAATGTCATCGATATCATAGTCGTAATATGCGGCCTCAAAATCGAAGGAACTTCCGTCACCGAACGGATATTCAATGCGGAAATCAACATTCCATCCGAGGAAGTCCCCGCTGTCATCTGCCGTTCCCGCCGCGTTTTCCTGGTACCGGACCGAGCCGCCTAAGGCGAGAATCCGTTTTGCGCCGTCATACCACGCCATCGGATAATATCCAGGCTGCCCATCCCAAAAATTGTATTCGAGGCGCCCCGAATACATTAAACGATCTCGCTGGTTCGGCCCGTCCGAGCTTGAACCGATACCATCCGATACAGCGACGGAATATTTCCCCCGACCCTCTGAATCACTCCCCCATAACATTGCCCCTTCAACCCGGCCTGCAAACTCTGAGGGAAACGCATGGACGGCGGGAAAGTTAAACGTTACGGGAAAAAGGGGTGCAGCCAGGTTGGCTCTATCAGAGGGCGGCAGGAACCTTCCGACCCAGATGTTAATCGGATCCGAAAGCTCGAACTGAGCGATTGCATCCAGAATCTGGAGGCTGCCCTCGGCGTCGCGCTCGACATGGAACGTGTAGCCAAGTCTTTCCCCCGCATCCCCCCAGATGTACAACCTCGTATTCTCGGCAGTGAAGTCCTTCGAGTAGTCGTCGCCCGACGGTGCTCCGTCCTCGACAGCCGTGAAAGCGCCGCGAAATGCAAACATCAGGTTCATATTCTGGTTAGGGCCCATCTCAATGGTTGGCCCTGCTTCCACAGTGGGACTTGCAATAACCGTCAACGCTAGACCCAAGGAGCCGACCGTTGCAGTTAACGGTCGCGAAAACTGCTTGGAACGCCGATCATCCTCCAAAAAGCGCATGCCTGTTTTGGTCTTCATTTCCCCTTCCGCTCCTCGCTTTTAACAATGATTAAAATTTGTTTTCTGTATTTTTTAAGCTGGATATTTGAGTGCTTTTTCGGGCTCCGCAGGGTTAATGACACAAAGCTCCCCTATGCCCGGTTTCCAGGTGATTAACCGAACACTGATCCGAACCCTTGGAAAAGACGCTCCCAGATAGGTCGAGCGCCGTTTTTCGAAACCGACTTTGACTGCGTGCTAATTTACCGGGTCTACCTATACCTCCGCTGTTTCTCTAAACGTTTAACAACCTGTTTCAACCTTTTCTTTCTCGACGAAATGGAATGCCCGAGTTCAAAAACACTTTCTAACCACGGCCTTGTGCAATTCTTTCTGCCTCTGGTAGCCGGCGGAGGATCAGCATCGCGACTGTTCCAATCAATGGTCCTGGAACAAGCAGTAGGAACGCCCACTGCCATCCACCGACCCATTCCGCGAACAAGGGCGTCAATTGAATGGCCACTACGGTGAGTGCGAAACCGACACCCATTTGAAACGCCAATGCGGTTCCGACCAGGCTTCGATCGCCCACCTCTGTAACGACCGCCGAGAACTGGGCGGAATCGCCAATCACGGAAATTCCCCAAATCACTGCAATCAACACGAAAAGCCAGAGTGGGCCATTGAATGTCAGGCCGATAAGTAGGGCACAGGTCCCGGAGACGCCCATCATGAGTGCGGTCGTCCCTGTACGCCCAATGCGATCTGCCAACCAACCACCAGCGACACAGCCGACAACCCCACAGGCGATGACGCCAAAGGTTATCAACGAAGCGCCCGACTCGGTTTCAATCCCATTCGCCGCGAGCACGGCGCCGGAGAATGCCAGGAACCAACCCCACATTGCATAAAGTTCCCACATGTGACCGAAGTACCCGACGTTCGCAAGCATCACGCCGCGATCTTTCAGGATTTTTCCTATCTGCGCGAAATGGAACGGCGCACGCGGGTATGAGAACGGCCCTTCCCGCCCGAAGGCGTGGAACAGATAGGCGGCCATAAAACTCATAGCCGTCGTGCCGAAAACGACGATCTGCCAGTTCACACCCGGTGTCAGCGCACGGATCAGATGCGGGAAAGCGGAACCGACGGTTAAGGCACCTATTACCAAGCCCAAGGCCAGGCCGCGCCCCTGTACAAACCATGTGGTAATCAACTTCATTGCTGGCGGATATACGCCGGCCAGGACGACACCCGTTAGGACCCGAAGTGCCACGGCAATTTCGCCCGAGGGCGCAATCAGCAAGGCGAGGTTTAAAAGGGCTGCGAGTAGCGCTGATATTGCGATCAGGCGGTGCGGTCGAACGATATCAAAAATCCCTGTAATACTGGCCAGGAGCGCGCCGATGACGAAGCCTAATTGCACACCGTTCGTCAGCCATGCTCCCATTGCATCGCTAACGCTCCAATGCGTCATTAATTCCGGGAGGATGGCTGTGGCTGAAAACCACGGTGACATTGATAAAATAACGCCGGCACATATTATCCCGAGCGCGGCCCAACGACCATCTTCAGCCACGACCACGTCCCGATCGCCGCACTCAGCGACTATTTCTCGGTTCTGCATTAACTAGTACCTCATTCCTTCAATGCTGCCCTAGCAATCAATATTGCAGAGCGAGGTTTTTATATGCGCACTTATTGTTTTTTTTATCGCGGTCTAGCTGGAGCGCGCCTCGCGGTCAATGCATGAAGCCTCGTGTAGGGGTTTCAGCAAAGGCAGCGCGGAATTCTTAAAGAAACACGGGTGCACCTATTTTGCCGCGTGGGCAATATTTTTCCGTGTTAATTATTTCGCCATTGCGTCAAACAGGCCTATAGGCGGGACAATGACGACACAACTAGCTGTGAAAACTCTTCGGCGATTTGGTCGGCGCTATTCGAACCGAACGGATTGACCCAAAGAAAGCTATAAAAATACATCCCCAGGAGTCCTTTTAGCTTCACTTTTGAGATCTCGCGAAACCGCCCTTGATCTACCCCTTTCCGGATAACTTTTAACCAAAAGTCCTGGTATTCTCGATGCAAATCATGTATCTCCACCTGATTCTCCGGGGTACAGGAGTGCAGCTCACGAAAACACACCGTCATTTCATTCCGGTCGTCGAACATAACGCGCATAAAAAGCCGACTTAATGCACGAATGGCCGTTTCTGGCTCAAGGTCTTTTTCAAGAATTTGTGCTGCGCCCTCGTTAAGCCTGCGCATGTAACCAGTAGCGATATTGAATAGAACACACTCTTTGTTCTTAATGTGATAATAAAGGGTTCCGCGCCCCATGCCGGTCGCATCACACAACTCGGCAACACCAACCGATCCGTAGCCGTGCCGGGCAAACAATTCAGCCGCTGCGCGTTCGATTCGTTGTTTCTGGCCCGATGTCTCTCGCGGAAGATTCACATTCACTCCAAGATCGGGGAACTTCACCGTCCAGTCAGCATTCTGCGCCATGATAATCTCCCTTCAGTTATCAGAAGGCCGGCAGGACAGGGCGGTGAAGTCCCCGATTAAAAGGGCTTAACTACTTCAGATCACCCGTTGGTTCCGTCTTTCAGTTCAGCGAGGTCGATTTCAAAACCCGAGGGTTTTGTATTCGTGGCAACACTTTCTTTGCCCACGAAATGCTCGCGCCATTTCGCCCCGGGATGAGACTCGTCGAGGTAAGGACCCTTGCCAATCAGCTTCTCGCGGAACGTACCGGGCTTGTACTCGGTCTGAACTCGGCCACGGCGGATCAGCTCGGGAACGATGTAGTCGACGAAATCACTGGTCGTATCGGGGGTAACGGCATAGGCCAGGTTGAAGCCGTCAATTCCACCGACGTCCACCCAGCGCTCGAGCAGGTCGGCAACCTTTTGCGGTCCGCCGACCACACAGGGCCCCAAGCCGCCGATGCAACGACGCCAGACCACGTCACGCACAGTCCAGGAGGTACCGTCGTTGGCGTCCACAAGGGATTCGAGGGTCGTGCGCAGCGAATCGTTGGGCACCGCCTCAAGCGGCGCATCAGGATCGAGCTGGGAGAAATCGATGCCGGTCCAGCCGCCATACAGGGCAAGCATCCCTTCCGGCGCGGCGTACTCGAGATACTCGTTGAACTTCGCCTCGGCCGCTGCGTCATCTTTACCCGTGATAACGGTGAGCAAGGTGAAGATCTTGATCGAGTCCGCTGACCGCCCCGCTTCCACCGCGCGCCGCCGGATATCCTCGGTAACCGGTGCGGCCGCTTCGGGACTGTTGGTCAGGACAAACATGCCTTCGGCATTCTGCGCGGCAAATTCGCGGCCCCGACCAGACGCACCAGCCTGGAAGATCACCGGCGTACGCTGCGGCGACGGCTCGCACAGATGGAAGCCCGGAACGTTGAAAAACTCGCCTTCATGCTTGATCGGATGGACTTTCGAGCCATCGGTGAACACACCTGCTTCACGGTCCCGCTTGACGGCGCCTTCTTCCCAGGACCCCTCCCAGAGCTTGTACATGACTTCCATGTACTCGTCGGCATAGTCGTAGCGCTTGTCATGAGCCATTTGCTGACCCATACCCATGTTGACCGCAGCACTGTTGAGGTATGACGAGACCACGTTCCAGGCGACGCGCCCCTTGGTCAGATGATCAAGGGTCGACATGCGACGCGCGAGCAGATACGGGTGCTCGAACGTCACCGCTGCAGTAACGCCAAAACCAACATGGTTGGTGACTGCCGCCATGGCCGAGATCGCGCCGAACGGATCGTTGACGGGAACCTGGGCTGCGTCCTTAAGCGACATTTCAGCTGATCCCCGGTAAACGTCGTAGACGCCAACCACATCGGCGATAAACAGGCAGTCGAAATGGCCCCTTTCAAGCTCGATCGCCATATTCGTCCAGTAATCGAGGTCGTTATAACGGCCCGCTTGACTCCTTGGGTGCCGCCACATACCCGCTGCCTGGTGCGTAACGCATGTCATATCGAACGCGTTCAAGATGATTCGTTTCTTACTACTCATTTCGTCCTCCTTCGGATACGAACTTAATAATTGCGAAATTTGCCAGCTAAATTTTTGGCAAAACCATATTTCGCAAAACGCCCACTAAAACTCTAAATCCGCCTGAACCCCGCGGGAGAACAAGACTGATTTTTCGAGATGCGAATTTTCGCCGGTTGGTAAAACATCTTTATTCAACTTTCGGTTTTACATAAAAGCGCCAATATTGGACAGAATCGATCGCGTGGTACGAACATCTATCGCTATTTGCTCAATAAGCGCGTCAGTGGATGAAAAAATCTGCTCGCCGCGCAGCCTCGCTACAAACTCAACCTCAAGATCACAACCGTAAAGGTCGCCCTCGAAGTCAAGGAGATGCACCTCAAGCAACGGTCTACCATTATCGAAGTGCGGCCGCCTGCCCCAGGAAGCACTGGCGGCATAGCAGTGCCCACCCACACGGGCAAGTACAGCGTAAACCCCGAAAGGCGGCCCATCGGCCTCTGCAAGACTCAGGTTCGCCGTCGGGAACCCCAACCTCCGTCCCACCTTTTGACCGTGAAGAACCTGGCCCATGACAGGCGAAGACGGAATGACGTCAAGGACTTGACGGTTGTTCATACCAGCCCCCCGGTGGAATCGACCGCGGCAGCCGTCTGGCGCCGCCTATTCACCGAGCCACCTTCCTGCGACGGGGGTTGGGCATTGGGCTGTTGGGCGTAACGAGTCCCTATTCCATAGCGTTGCAAGCGATCGAGCCTTTGCGACGGATCGATCTCGAGCACCGACTCGATACCAACATCCCTCAGAACCTGCGCCGCTATAGCAACGGCGACATCACTTGGCGCTCGCCCCGGCTGCGGTGCAAAAACCTCAGACAATTGCAAGTAAGCGGCACCAGGGGGGCCAGCACGGACTTCGCTAATCGTCGGCATACCGCCGAACACGAGTGGAACGTGGCCGCTGAATTCAGTGGGAACCGAGAAGACGTGACGACCACCGCAGACCAGGTCATCGTAGGTAAAATGACGACCGCGCTGATGCCGCCGAATCACAAGACGGTCATGATGCAACCGCCAGTCGACCAAATCCGCAATTGTGCCGAGGCGCAGATCATGCTCCGCGCAGAAGCGGACAAGATCCGGAAGGCGCGCCATACTGCCGTCATCGAGCATGATCTCGCAGATAACCCCTGCGGCTGTTAAGCCGGCGAGGCGCGCGATATCTACCGCCGCTTCGGTATGGCCAGGCCGCTCGAGAACCCCTCCGCGCCGGGCAAGCAAGGGAAACAGGTGCCCAGGCGAGCAAAAACTGTCCGGGCCCTGATCAGGGTCGATTGCCGCGGCGATGGTGTGCGCCCGGTCAGCCGCCGAGATTCCCGTGGTAACGCCATAACTCGCATCAATGGACTGGGTAAACGCGGTCTGATTCGGACAATGGCGACTGAGGTCGTTACAGCGTGAAAGCCCGATGTCCGTTGCGCGGGACTCGGTCAACGCAAGACAGATCAACCCGCTAGCGCGTCGCGCCATAAGGGCAATAACTTCCGGCGTTGCAAACTCGGCAGCGATAACAACATCGCCTTCGTTTTCGCGATCCTCATTATCGACTAAAACGACCGGCTCCCCGCGCCTCGCAGCATCGAGAACTTCCTCGATGGGGTCTACCAACATGTAGCTGAATGGATCTTTATCGGGCGTCATGACTAACTCCTGTCACAAAACGCGGGGGTTACCCGCAATCATCGAGAAGCGGATAAGCTTGCCGGCCGCAGCAATCGCGTTATGCGAGGACTCAGGCGGCGCCCCACGGACATGGCACCGCACCCATCACAGGTACACCCGATCCCAAAAAACATTTCTCTTCTCCTCCAGCAGCACTTCTAGTGGCCGCTTTTTTGATTGTTTCGCTCAGCGGCGAGAGACAGGACCCCGTTGCTTCGCTGGGGCGCGCCATGGTCGCTTCGAGCCAAACAGCACCGGATTCATTTTTTGTTGGGCCGAACACCACCGGTTTGATTTTTTGTGTCGACCGTTCAGTCGAACCTAGCAAAGCCGACAATGGCCGTCAAGCCCTTTATGAACGGCCGCCGCCACCGCTTAAGAACACGCTGCCAAGGTCAAGAAATGACCTCCTACGTATTGTTTTTACTATGGTTTTTGAGTTTTAATTATCTGTAACACCACCCTTGTCGGAAGACAGGGCGGCCGGCCGAGCGCGGCCCCATGTCGACAGACATAGACCGACCGGTCTGCTTCATCAGCATGTGATAGTTGCAAGCTTCCGGGGAGACGGTGAACGACGCGCAAGGCGTTGATCGGGCCCTGTAAACCGCAAGTTCGCGGGGCGCGGAGTCGCCAGCCTGGTTGCCTTGAAACTGTTTTGCTTGGATTTCCCGGCAGTGATTCATTGGCCGGAACGAGGGACCGGCGCAGATACCGTTGTCGGCAGTGAGGACGGTCTCCCATGGGCAGCGTGGAGGCCTTATTCAGAATCGGGAAGAACGCCCGCGGCTGACCGCCTTGATGGAAAGGCAGGGGGGGGGTTGAAACCTTTCCATCACCTGTGCAACCGCCGCCATGTGGTTGTCCGGAACGCGGGTTCCTCGCCAATGACCGCCGTCTGAAGACTGCTTTCCGCGAAGCCAGGCGCCATACACCTCGGTCGCGCATCGACGTTCTCACCCCAGCAGATCAGTCGAGGGCCAAATTGACAGACTCCGCGCGCCAGCTATAGTGTACCGAACGGTCTACCTATCGATTCCGGGCCTTGCCACCTCGGAGCTCGGCATCGATTTTCTACCGGAGCGGTGTGATGGTTTTCCTAGGATAGAGCTTCGGGAAATCGAATTACTCGCCGGCGTAAACAGGAAACGAACCGGTAATTGCTATGGAGGGCTGAGATTTAGATATATTTGAAACTGCAGGTTACGCTGAACTGGAGGAGAAATGCCCGACATTAACGGCTGGTCGAAAACCCAGTATGGAATGCCTGAGGTAGGAGCGCACGCTGAGCGTCAAAAGGACATCGGCATGCGCGACATCGAGCTCTTCACGGAAATCACTGGCGATCGCAACCCGCTTCACTACGATGAAGTCCTTGCTCGCAAGTCCAAGTTCGGCGGCCTTGTCGTACAGGGTGGGGTGACTTCCGGCATTCTAAACGCGATCGTCGCCGAAGATTTACCAGGCCCTGGCTCGGTGTTTCTGGACATGACCTTGGAGTTCTTGTTGCCGGTCCGGATCGGAGACACGATAACCGGGCAGGTTGTCGTCAAATCGGTGCGTCGGGACAAGCCAATCTGCACCCTCGATGTCGCCGTGAAAAACCAGAATGGTGAGATATGCCTGCGTGGCTCCGCCACCTGTTACACCGTCGACCTTAAATAGCCGATGGCCGTTGACATGATTGGAGTTACAAAAAGCAAATCGCAACAAGGTTATCCATTCCCTCATCCGGGGAAACGCTGATTTATTCGCACGGCTGCGGCGGACTCCGCATTTTTCCGAAGCAGTGCGAAGCTCCACAAGATTTCATTGCCCTCGCATGCCGAGGCCGGCCTGGCGCAATTCCCCCAGCGTGGTGACACCCTCCGCCGCCATCCGCAGGCCGTTGTCCAGCAACGAGGCATGACCGCGATTCGCCAGATGCTTGCGCAGGGCCTGTTCCGGCGCACCCTCCAGGATCAGGCCATGATCCTCCACCCCGAGCGACCAGGCCTCGAACACGGCGGTCCGGCCCAGATAACCGAGCCCGGAACAGGCGGCGCAGCCCGGCGCATGCCAGACGGTTTCCGGCTGCGCGCGGTCCAGGCGTTCCAGATAGCGTCGATCCACCGCGCCGATCGGCGTCGACTCCCGGCAATGCGGGCACAGTCGGCGCACCAGGCGCTGTGAGACAACGATCTCCTGGTTGGAGGCGATTTCCACATCGTCCAGGCCAAACTTGCGCATTACGGTGATGGCGGCGACCGCGTCGCGGCTGTGCAGGCTGCCCATCAGCGTCCGGCCGGTGGCCGCCACGTCGCCGGCGGCGCGGGCGGAAACCTGGTCGCGGATTTCACCCACCATCAGGCAGTCCGGATCCAGCCGCAGCAGCGAGCGCGTGCCCTCGGCAAAGGACAGGCCGACCTGATTGTTGACGGCAATCTGGTTGATACCGTCGATGTCGTATTCCACCGGATCCTCCAGCGTGACGATGTGCCGCGAGGAATACCGCATGTGGTGCAGCAGGGTGTACAGCGTGGTGGTCTTGCCGACCCCGGTGGGCCCGGTCACCAGTAGCATGCCCACCGGCGCATCCAGCCAGTTCTCCAGGATGTCGGTCTCGGTTTGCGGGAAGCCCAGGTCGTCCAGGGTATGCCAGGTTCCCATCGGCCGGAGCACGCGGATCGCGAGTTTTTCGCCGTTGAGGCAGGGAACCAGGGTCAGCCGCACATCCAGGTCGATCTCGTCCAGCCGGTAGCTGAAACGCCCCTCCTCCGGCCGCAAGGTGGCAACCGGGTCGAGTCCGGCCATGGTCTTGAGCTGATTGATCAGCCGCAGACCGGGGCCCGCGTCGACCGGCAGGACGTTGACGATCGCACCATCGATCCGCATGCGCAGCATCCAGCCGATTTCACGCGGATCCAGGTGCAAGTCCGAGGCGCGGGCGGCGACCGCATCCTCCAGCAGGTTCTCGACCTCGAAAACCTCGTCGTCCTCGCGGCGTTCCGCCTGGGCACGGCTCAGCTGCCGGGCGAGCTCGGGGTAATTGCGGGCGGCAAGGGCCTCGGCATCCATGGTCACATCCCTGCCGCCCTTGACGGCGTTATCGCGTGGTTTCACGCAAGGCGCGCAACACGTCCTCGCGGGCGATCATTCCCACCACGGTGCGGCCCTCGATTACCGGGAAGCTTTTCACACCCAGATTGACCAGCCGCTGCAGCACGCGCGTGAGATGGGCATCAGGCGGTACACTGACCACATCGCGGCTCATCACCGTGCCAACCTTGTAATCCATGATTTCCGCGTATGGCGGGATGATGCTGCCCGGCTCAAGCGTGAACGCGGACAGCACATCCATCTTGGTCAGCATACCCAGCATGCCGCCCCTGTCGTCCACCACGGGCATGCCGTTGAAGCGGTGCTCCTCGAAAATCGCCTGGGCATCCCCCAGGCGCGTCTCCGCGGTCACGGTTTTCGGCTTGCGACTCATGTAGTCGGAAACCCGGCAGTGGACGAATGCATACATGCGCTTGCTCCGGAAAGTCTTTGATTCCCTGATTTGCTGGAGAGTGTAACGCGTTGGCCGCAGGATCTCCGCGCCCCACCCCGATGATCTACTCTGAAAGGGCAATCACACCGTGACAGGGAGATCCGTTGATGAGCGATCGTGATGCCTACGTGGAAAAGATGAAGGCGAAGCTGGACGAATGGAATGCAGAACTCAACAAGCTGGAGGCAAAATCGCGTCAGGCCAGCGCCGACATGCAGACGAATTACGAGCAGCAGTTGAAGAAGCTGCGCGCCCGGCGCGACGAGGCGGAGGCCCAACTGAAGGAATTGCAGCGGGCCAGCGAGGACTCCTGGGAACGCGTCCGTAAGGGCATGGAAGAGGCCTGGGATGACATGAACCAGGCCTTCCGCGACGCAATGGATCGGTTCCGCTCCTAGGGAAACAGTGATTTATTGCCGCGTCTGCGCGCGGGACCGGTCTGGGTCATCTGACAGGGCGCAGTGCCGGTTCCGTAGAAGCGTAGGGTGGGTCAAGCGAAGCGGACCCACGCGGTGTGATCGGCTAAGCGACAACAAAGGTTTTCGGACAAGGAAGGTGTTCGGACAAACCAGGGCCGGGAAAGGTATTGGCGGCGGCGGTGACCGAGCGCGGCTTGGCACCATGGTAACGGATCACACCGCGTGCATTCGCTGCGCTTAATGCACCCTACGATTCGTGCGCAGCGCGCCTTGCCTCGGAAAAATGCGGACTCCAACGCATCCGCGCGGGACCGGATCTGGTCATCCGGCAACGTACGGTGGCCGCTCCGTCGGTCAACGACGTATCGGCCTGCTTGCGTTCATTTCATTGGCAATCAAGGACACACGGACCATGACACAGCGCGACGCTCTCCTCTGCCATCCGGTTCGTACCGCGATCGGTACCTACGGCGGCTCCCTCAAGGGCACACCCGCCACCACGCTGGGCGCGACGGTCATTGGCGAGACCCTGCGACGGGCGGGACTGTCCGGCGACGCCGTGCAGTCGGTCATCATGGGCAACGTGATCCAGGCCGGCAACCGAATGAACCCGGCGCGCGTGGCGGCCGTCTCCGGCGGCCTGCCGGTCGAGGTTCCGGCACTCACCGTCAACCGCGTCTGTGGCTCGGGTGCCCAGGCCATTGTCAGCGCGGCGCTCGAGATCTGGAGCGGCATGACCGACTGCACCGTTGCGGGCGGCATGGAAAACATGGACCAGGCGCCATATCTGATGGCGCAGGGCCGCTGGGGCGCACGAATGGGTGACACCAGCCTGTTTGACAGCATGCTGATGGACGGCCTGAATGACGCCTTCAGCCAGAAACATGCCGGCTGGCATACCGAGGACCTGGTCAGCCGCCATGCCATCTCGCGGCAGGACCAGGATCGCTGGGCAGCCCGCTCACAGCAGCAATTCTCCCGTGCCCAGGAAGCCGGGCACTTCGATGCCGAAATCGTTCCGATCGAACTGCAGGGCCGCAAGGGTGCGACCCTGTTCCAGCGGGACGAGCACAACCGGGGAGATGTCACCGAGGAATCACTGGCCGGTCTTCGTCCGGCGTTCCGGAAGGACGGAACGATCACCGCGGGCAATGCCCCGGGGTTGAATTCCGGCGCGGCAGCGATGATCGTCGCCGACAGCGCCTTCGCCGAGTCGCACGGGTTGAGCCCGATGGCACGGCTTGTTGCCTTCGGCATCAGCGGCGTCGATCCGGATTACTTCGGCATTGGTCCAGTGCCGGCCGTTCAGCAGGCCATGCAGCGTGCCGGCTGGTCACTGGCTGATATCGACCGCGTGGAAATCAATGAAGCCTTCGCGGCCATCGCCCTCGCCTGTCTGCGCGAACTGGGCATGGACCCGGACATCGTTAATCCGGAAGGTGGCGCCATCGCACACGGTCACCCCATCGGCGCGACCGGCGCCGTGCTCACCACACGTCTGCTGCACGCCATGCAGCGCAACGGCGAACGACGCGGGATCGTGACCCTGTGCATCGGCGGCGGCCAGGGCATCGCGCTGGCGTTGGAACGGCTCTGACAACGGAAATCGGAAACGGCTGACCATCTGTACGGGCAGACGGAGAACGCGCGGGGAGGTGGTGGCTACGGGTAGATTCGAACTACCGACCCTCGCATTATGAGTGCGATGCTCTAACCAACTGAGCTACGTAGCCATTGATCGATTCCTGCAGAGCGCAGGATTGTCCGGGGTAGGCCGGGTCAAGTCAAGACGGCGGGCGGTGAGGATAGTGTTCAGACAGTGCAAGACCACTCCGAGATGGCTCGATCACTGCCCGGCCCTGTCTGAACACCGAAAACTGCTCACCCGAAAACTCTCGGTGCAAAGCGCCGGGTTACATGTCCGAACGGCCGTGCTTCCGCGTGGAACCGCTTCGCTTGTTCCACCCTACGCGGGCAGCCTGAGGGCCCGATGGTGTCTCGGCGCCGCACTGTCTGAACACTAAAAACTGCTCACCTGAAAACTCCCGGCGCCGAGCGCTGGGTTACATGTCCGAACGGCCGTGCTTCCGCGTGGAACCGCTTCGCTTGTTCCACCCTACGCGGGCGGCCTGAGTACCCGACGGTGTCCCGGCGCCGCCCTGTCTGAACACTGAAAACTGCTCACCTGAAAACTCCCGGCGCAAGGCGCCGGGCTACACATTAAACCGGAAGTGAATCACGTCGCCTTCCTGGACGACGTAGTCCTTGCCTTCCAGTCGCAGCCGTCCGGCGTCCTTGGCGCCGGCCTCGCCGTTGTATTTGATGAAGTCGTCGAAGCCGATGACCGCGGCGCGGATAAAGCCGCGTTCGAAATCGGTGTGGATGCGACCGGCCGCCTTCGGTGCGGTGTCGCCCTTGAGGATGGTCCAGGCGCGGACCTCCTTCTCGCCGGCGGTGAAATAGGTCTGCAGGCCGAGCAGATCATAGCCGGCGCGAATCAGGCGGTTCAGCCCCGGTTCTTCAAGACCGTATTCCGCCAGGAACTCGCGCTTTTCGGCATCGTCCAGAACGGCGATCTCGGCCTCGATGGCGGCGCAGAGTGCAACCACGTTAGCGCCCTCGTCGGCGGCCAGTTCGCGGACCTTGTCGAGCAGGGGATTGTTATCGAAGCCATCCTCGGTGACATTGGCCACATACAGCACCGGTTTCACGGTCAGCAGATGCAGCTCGCGCAGCAGCTTCCGCTTTTCCTCGTCCAGTTCCAGCGTGCGCGCCGGCCGACCGTCGGCCAGGTGATCGCGGACCCGCGCATAGAGGTCCCGCCGGGCCACCGCCTCCTTGTCGCCGGACTTGGCCTGCCGTTCGACCCGTTGATGCGCCTTTTCGGTGGTCTCCAGGTCGGCCAGCATCAGCTCGGTGTTGATCACCTCGATGTCCGACAGCGGATCGATATGTCCGGCCACGTGGTGCACGTCATCGTCCTCGAAACAGCGCACCACATGGGCGATGGCATCCGTCTCGCGGATATTGGCCAGGAACTGGTTGCCCAGCCCCTCGCCTTTCGAGGCACCGGCCACCAGCCCCGCGATATCGACGAACTCCATGGTCGTCGGCACCACGTTCTGCGGCTTGACGATAGCCGCCAGTTGATCCAGCCGCGGATCCGGCATTGCAACGATGCCGACATTCGGATCGATGGTGCAGAACGGATAGTTCTCGGCCGGAATCTCGTTTTGCGTCAGCGCATTGAAAAGCGTCGACTTGCCCACGTTCGGCAAGCCGACAATGCCGCATTTGAAGCCCATAGGTCCTCGCTTTGTTTTCGAGGTTTAACGTTTAACGTTTTAG
>NZ_JALPKO010000013.1:12500-30039 GCF_023195885.1 Methylonatrum kenyense | reverse complement strand
CATAACACTTAAAACGTTCGCCCTTAAAACCTCCGCCGGCTCATGCCGAACGGGCAAACGTCACCCGAAAACACGCACTTTGCGGGCGGGTGGTGCGTAGCGTCAGCCTCGCGCCGTTGGCTTCGCAGAGTTCGCGGCACAGGTACAGGCCCAGGCCGGTGCCGGCCTCGGAGGTGGTGAAGAAGGGCTGGAACAGGCGTTCGGCCTGCTCCGGCGGCACGCCGCGGCCGTTGTCGGTGATTTCCAGCCAGGGCCGGCCGGCGCGGTCGTGGCCGGTGGCCAGCCGCAGGCGGGTTTCGTGGCCGGCGTCACCGTGTCTGACGGCGTTCTGCACCAGGTTGCTGAGCACCTGGTGCAGGTGATTGCTGTCCATGCCGACCACCAGCTCGTCATCCACATTGCCGATATCCAGCCGCGCGCCGTGCAGGCTCTGCTGCTGGCTGACCTCGTCGGCGAATTCCTCCAGCCAGGGTTTCAGGTGGATGCGCCGGGGCTGCGGCGGGTCGCGGCGCGACATGCGCAGTACGTCCTCGACGATGCCGTTCAGCCGGCGACTCTGGCGCTGGATGATGTCCAGCAGCCTGCGATCCGCCGGATTGTCGTTGCCCTCGGCCAGCAATTGCCCGGCATGCACCACGCCGGACAGCGGATTGCGGATTTCATGGGCAATGCTGGCGGTGAGCTGCCCCAGCGAGGCGAGCTTGGCCTGTTGCACGCGGGCGTTCATTTCGGCGCTGTCCTCCAGCACGCAGAGTGCCGCGCCCTCGGCGCCCAGCGGCCGGAAATGCGCCTGCACCGCGGTTCGGTCCGGGCCGATGACCAGGTCGACGGTGTCCGGGGTGCCGGCCTCGCGCCATAGCTGCACGGCCTTGCGCAGCTCCGGCGCCAGCGCGCCCAGGTCCAGTGTCGGGGTGTCCGTGGGCCGTCCGGTCATGATCCAGGCGGCGCGGTTCATCAGCCGGATGCGGTCCTGCCCATCCACCACCAGGATGCCGTCCTGCAGCCGTTCGACGATATGGCCGTTGAGCGCCTCCATGTTCGCCAGATCCACGCCCCGGCGTTCCGCCAGCAGCGCATTGGCGCGGGTGCGCTTGCCCAGCGCGCTGGCCGGCAGCGCCACCAGGAACAGGGCGGCACCAAGCAGCCCCACGGCGGTATAGCCGACGCTCATTTCGTCGAATTGCAGGTAATGCATCAGGTGCTGGAACAGCAGCGCCAGCGAGCCGACAGCAGCGTATAGCGCCGCCAGCCGCAGCGGCACCAGCACCGCGCTGCCGGTCACCGACACCAGCAGCAGTGGCGCCAGCGCGTTGTCCTCCAGCCCCACCGCATAGATCAGCAGGCCGAGCAGGATGCAGTCGGTGATGGTGTGCAGCGTGACCTGGGTGAGCAGATGCCGTTGCACCAGCTGCGCGGTTACCAGCAGTGCCAGCATGGCCAGGAAATACACGCCGGCAAGCTGGCTGAACAGCAGTGGCTGCTCGGGCTCCAGCAGCAGGGATTCGACGCCGGCGAACAGCGTGGCGAGCAGGATGATCGCCACCAGCAGCCGGTACAGCGCGAGCAAGCGGAACGGCTGCCAGCCGTAGCGTACGGTGATATCCAGCGGCGACACCAGATCCGGGCCGTAGCCGCCATTCGAGCCATCCCACCGCTGGGCGGAAGGCGCTGCCATCAGGACTGGTCGTCGTCCGGCGAATGATCACGACAGCGCCAGCCATTGCCGCTGGCCACCGCCTGACTGACCGGCACATGCTTGTGGCACACCCGGCACTGCACCAGATCCGTCGGCAACTGCCGCCTGTCACTGGCACCGAACTTCTGCACCAGCCAGCGCCACAGGGCGAGGGCGAGCAGGCCAAGCAGCAGAAGAAAAAGAAGGCGGCCCATGGGTTGGTGGTTGCCTCGGGTTGTCCTAAGAAGCGTTGTCTAGTGTTGCGGGGGACCGATGCGAAGGCAAGGACTGTCCCCGTTTAAACGGTTTTAGGTTTTATGTTTAACGTTTTAGGTCGCTCTCGCCTCGGATGGCCGGGTTGCCGCCAATTTTTCATAAAACCTAAAACGTTAAACGTAAAACGCAAGGCAAAGGCGCGTGCCTTTGCCTTGTTGCAGCGCATCGTTCAGAATGCGGGCACTTTCCGAGGCGGCTTTGGAGACGGTAGCGCGATGAATCTCCACGAGTACCAGTCGAAGCAGTTGTTCGCCGATTACGGCATCCCCGTTCCCGAAGGCCGTGTGGCCCGTTCCGCCCAGGAGGCGGTGGAGGCGGCGCGTGATATTGGCGGCGAGGTTTTCGTGGTCAAGGCGCAGGTGCATGCCGGCGGCCGCGGCAAGGCCGGGGGCGTCAAGGTTTGCAAGGGCCTGGAGGAGGTCCGGACCTATGCGGACTCGATCCTGGGCCAGCGCCTGGTGACGCACCAGACCGATGCCCGCGGCCTGCCGATCAACACGCTGATGGTGGAGCAGGGGCTGGATATCCAGTCCGAGCTTTACCTGGGTGCGGTGGTGGACCGGGCCTCGAAGCGGATCGTGTTCATGGCCTCCAGCGAGGGCGGCATGGACATCGAGGAAGTCGCTGCCAACACGCCGGAGAAGATCGCCCAGGTGGCGGTGCATCCGGCGGCCGGGCTGCAGGGATACCAGTGCCGGCAGATCGCCTTCGCCATCGGCCTGCAGGGCAAGCAGGTGGGGCAGCTCGCCAAATTCATGCAGGGCCTCTATAACCTGTTCCTGGACAAGGACCTGAGCCTGATCGAGATCAACCCGCTGATCGTCACCGGCGACGGCACCCTGCTGGCGCTGGATGCCAAGCTGAATGTGGATGACAACGCCGTGGAGACCGGCCGCCAGAAGGCCCTGGGCGAGATGCGCGATACCTCGCAGGAGGACGCCACCGAGGTCGAGGCGGCGGAGCACAACCTGAACTACATCACCCTGGACGGCAATATCGGCTGCATGGTCAACGGCGCCGGCCTGGCCATGGCGACCATGGATGTGGTGCAGGTGCATGGCGGCTCGCCGGCCAATTTCCTGGACGTGGGCGGCGGCACGACCGCGGAGCGCGTGGCGGCAGCGTTCAAGATCATTCTGTCCAGCGATTCGGTGGAAGGCATCCTGGTGAACATCTTCGGCGGTATCGTGCGCTGCGATCTGATCGCCGAGGGCATCATCAGTGCGGTCAAGGAAGTCGGCGTCGAGGTGCCGGTGGTGGTGCGGCTGGAAGGCACCAATGTGGATCAGGGCAAGAAGCTGCTGGAACAAAGCGGCCTGGACCTGATTGCCGCGGACGATCTGTCCGACGCCGCCGCCAAGGTGGTTGCCGCCGTGGGCAAGGCGGCCTGAACCGCGATCCCCACCCGACACCGGATTCGAGTACGAGGTCTAGCGAATGAGCATTCTGGTCAACAGCGACACCAAGGTGATTGTTCAGGGGTTTACCGGCAAGCAGGGCACTTTTCACGCCGAGCAGGCGATTGCCTACGGCACCAACATCGTTGGCGGCGTGACCCCGGGCCGCGCCGGCGAGACGCATCTTGAGCGACCGGTGTTCAACACCGTGCGTGATGCGGTGCAGGCCACCGGCGCCGATGCCTCGATGATCTACGTGCCGGCGGCCTTCGCCGCCGACGCGATCCTGGAAGCGGCGGATGCCGGCATCCGCGTAATCGCGTGCATTACCGAGGGCATCCCGGTGCTGGACATGCTCAAGGTCAAGGCGGTGCTGGAGCAACTACCCGACACGTACCTGATCGGCCCCAACTGCCCCGGCATCATCACGCCGGAGCAGTGCAAGATCGGCATCATGCCTGGGCATATCCACAAGTCCGGACGGATCGGCATCGTCTCGCGTTCCGGCACCCTGACCTACGAGGCGGTGAAACAGACCACCGACGCCGGCCTCGGCCAGAGCACCTGTGTCGGTATCGGTGGTGACCCGATTCACGGCATGTCCTTCGTCGACGTGCTGCGCCTGTTCAAGGACGATCCGCAGACCGAGGGCGTCGTCATGGTCGGCGAGATCGGCGGCACCGCCGAGGAAGAGGCCGCCGAGTTCATCCGCGCCGAAGTGAACAAGCCGGTGGTGGCCTACATCGCTGGCGTCACCGCGCCTCCCGGCAAGCGCATGGGGCACGCCGGCGCAATCATCTCCGGTGGCAAGGGTACCGCCGAAGACAAGTTCGCCGCCCTCGACGCGGCGGGTGTTACGACCGTGCGGTCGCCGGCGGAGATTGGGAAGGCGATGAAGGGTTTGCTCGTTTGACGAGCAAACCCGGTTTTAGGTTTAACGATTTAAGTTTTAAGTAGCCGGGGCCCTCCAAAACGGTGTGGCAGCAATTTGGTCGTTGCCTCCCCTCCCACACATAAAACGTAAAACATAAAACCTAAAACGTTTGAGCTAATGCGAAAACTCCGAATCATCATGGCCCAGCTCGATATGCGGGTGGGCGACGTGGCTGGTAATGCGCGGCAGGTGCTGGATGCGGCGGTGGATGCGCGGGATCGGCTGCGGGGCGATGTGGTGGTGTTTCCGGAGTTGAGCCTGACCGGGTATCCGGCCGAGGACTGGCTGTACCGGGACGACTTCATTTTCAGTGTCGGCGAGGCCCTGACCCAGGTCCGTGACGGCGTGCGCGGAATCACCGTGGTGGTGGGATTTCCGCACCGGGAAAACGGGCGGCTGTACAATTCGGCGGCGGCCTTCCGCGACGGCTCGGTGCTGGGGATCTACCACAAGCACCACCTGGCCAACCGCAGCGTGTTCGACGACAAGCGCTATTTCGACAGCGGCGAATCGCCGCTGGTGTTTCAGGTCGGCGAGCACAACCTGGCGGTCACCATCTGCGAGGATCTCTGGCATCCGGGGCCGGTGCGCTGGGCGGCCGATGCCGGGGCCGAAGCCATCATCAACATCAACGCCTCCCCGTATCACGAGGACAAGTTCGCCGAGCGTCAGGCGGTGGTGCAGGCGCGCCAGCGCGAGGCCCGGCTGCCGGTGGTCTACGTCAATCTGGTCGGCGGGCAGGACGAGGTGGTGTACGACGGTGCTTCCTGTGCCTTCGATAGCGACGGCGAGCTGCGGGTGCGCGGCGCCTGCTTCGAGGATTCCCGGTGCCTGGTGGAACTGGCCGCCGATGAGCGCGGCCGCCTGCGCGCGCAAGCGGGCGAAATCGCGCCGCTGCCCGATGCCGACGAGCTGATGTACCGGGGGCTGGTGCGCGGCCTGCGTGACTACGTGCGCAAGAACGGCTTCCCCGGTGTGCTGCTGGGCATGTCGGGCGGTATCGATTCGGCGCTGGCGGCGGCGGTGGCGGCCGATGCCCTGGGCCCGGAGCAGGTGCATGCAGTGATGATGCCGAGCCGCTACACCTCCGATGAAAGCCTGGAAGACGCCGCGGACTGCGCCCGCCGGCTCGGCATTCACTACCGCTCGATTTCCATTGATGTACCCTTTCAGGCGTTCATGGACGTGCTGGCGCCGGCATTTGCCGGCCGCGAGGCGGACCTGACCGAGGAGAACCTGCAGTCGCGGGCCCGCGGCACCCTATTGATGGGGCTGTCCAACAAGTTCGGCGAGCTGGTGCTGGCCACCGGCAACAAGAGCGAATACGCCGTGGGTTACGCCACGCTGTACGGCGACATGTGCGGCGGTTTTGCGCCGCTGAAGGACGTCTACAAGACGGCGGTGTTTCGGCTGGCCGAATGGCGCAACCGTCGGCAGGAAGTGATTCCGCAGCGGATCATCGACAAGCCGCCGACCGCCGAGCTGCGGCCGGACCAGAAGGATGCCGACTCGCTGCCGCCCTACGAAACGCTGGATGCTATCCTGCAGCGGTACATTGACCTGGACCGATCCGTGGCGGCGATTGTCGCCGACGGGTTTGACGAAGACACGGTACGGCGGGTGGTCGGCCTGCTGCACCGTAGCGAATACAAGCGTCGGCAGGCGGCCCCGGGGGTGAAGATCACCCGCAAGGCCTTCGGTCGCGAGCGGCGTTTTCCGATTACCTCGGCCTATCGCTCCTGGTAGCGGAGCGCCGGGGATACCGAAACCGACAGACACAGGGGTCAGGAATGAAACGAATCGAGGCCGTGATCAAGCCCTTCAAGCTGGACGACGTGCGCGAGGCCCTGTCCGAGGTGGGCGCCACCGGCATGACCGTGACCGAGGTCAAGGGTTTCGGGCGCCAGAAGGGCCACACCGAACTCTACCGCGGTGCCGAGTACGTGGTGGACTTCCTGCCCAAGATCCGGCTGGAACTGGTGGTCAGCGACGACCAGGTCGACCGCTGTGTCGAGGCCATCGTCAACGCCGCCAAGACCGGCAAGATCGGCGACGGCAAGATCTTCATTACGCCAGTCGAACAGATCGTGCGGATTCGGACCGGGGAGAAGGATGAGGAAGCGATTTAGGAGTTAGATAAAGTTTTCGGTTTTCAGTGTTCAGTTTTCAGACAAAGATAGAGAGCTAAGTTTTCAGTGTTCAGGTTTCAGGGGCGCTGCGTTGTGCTGGAAGTTTGTTGCTGAGCCGTCTTCCCCCTGGGCTACTCCGATGCTCACAAGAAGACCACCACATCGATTCCAATAAGGTGTGTGTCTGAACACTGAAGCCTGAAAACTAACTCCCTTATTCCATCCCAAGTCTCGGCAAAAACCGCCTCCGATCCCGCAAACTCGGATGATCCGGGTAGTTTTCCTCGATGACGCGGAGGATGTCCTGGCGCAGGTCGTCCATTTCCAGGGCACCGTAGGCGTCGACCAGGATGCCGAGGGCTTCCTGGACCTGGGGGGTTCCCTGGAAGTTCTCGACCACGCCCATGGCACGGTTGGCGGCGGCGACGTAGGCGCCGCGCTTCATGTACCAGCGGGTGACGTGCATTTCGTGGTGGGCCAGGTCACGGCGCAGCTGGCTGACGCGCTGGCGGGAATCGTTGGCGTATTCGGAGTCCGGGTAGTTTTCCGCCACCCGCATGAAGTCGTTCATGGCTTCGCGCAGCGGTGAGGGGTCGCGCACGCGGCGGTCGATGCCGAAGGTGCGGGTCAGCAGGTCGTTGCCGCGTTCCAGGTTCGAGCGGCCGCGCATGTAGATGGCATAGGGCACATGCTCGTCGCGCGGGTTCAGCCGGATGAAGCGGTCGGCGGCGGCGATCGCCGAGCCCATTTCCTCCTGCTGGAAGTAGGCATTGATCAGATCAAGCTGGGCCTGCTTGAAGTATGGGCCGAACGGGTAGCGGGCCTGCAGGTTTTCCAGCGTCTCGGCGGCACCCGAATAGTCGCGACGGTTCATTTGACGCTGTGCCTGTTCGTACATCTGTTCCGCCGACTGCTCGCGTTCGCCGCTGCCGCGTTGCGAACCCGAGGAGGAGCAGGCCGTCACGGCCAGCGCCAGAAGCAGAATGGAAAGCAGTCGCGCGTAATTCATAACAGAGTCAGACCACATGGGACGATGAGTGATCAGCTATTGTAGAGGAAGGACCGTGGATTGCACACGGCAGGACAGGGGCCGCGTGCATGGCTGAGAGGATCGAGCGCCAGGGCGAGTTGCCGGCGGAATCGGCCGGCCAGCGCCTTGATCAGGCACTGGCCGGCCTGTTTCCGGAGTTCTCCCGCAGCCGCTTGCAGCAATGGCTGAAGGCCGGCCGTATTACCGTTGACGGCCGCAGCCCGAAGCCGCGCGATGCGGTGCGCGGCGGCGAGCAGGTACGGCTGGATGCCGAACTGGAAAGCGCGGTGCAGGTGGAGCCCGAGGCCATCGCGCTGAACCTGGTCTACGAGGACGAGCAGTTGCTGGTGGTGGACAAACCGGCCGGGCTGGTGGTGCACCCCGGCGCCGGCAATCCGGATGGCACGTTGCAGAATGCGCTGCTGCATCATGCGCCGGTGCTGGAGGCGATACCGCGCTGCGGCATTGTCCACCGCATCGACAAGGAGACCTCGGGGCTGCTGGTGGTGGCCAGGACCCTGCAGGCGCATGCCGCCCTGGTGCAGCAGCTGCAGGACAAGACCGTGGGGCGGGAGTATGACGCCCTGGTCAATGGCACCTTTACCGCTGGCGGCACGATCAAGGCGCGGATTGACCGGCATCCGAAGGATCGCAAGCGGATGACCGTGGTCGAACAGGGCGGTCGGCCGGCGGTGACGCATTACCGGATTGCCGAGCGGTTTTCGGCGCACACCCTGCTGCGGGTGCACCTGGAAACCGGTCGTACGCATCAGATCCGTGTGCACATGGCCTGGATTCGGCATCCGCTGGTGGGGGATCCGGTTTACGGGGGGCGCCCGCATCTACCCAAGGGCGCCGACGATACAGTGCGTGCAGCCCTGGGTGGCTTGCGACGCCAGGCATTGCATGCGGCACGGCTGACACTGGTTCACCCGGCCACCGGAGAGACGATGACATGGGACAGTTCGCGGCCCGACGACCTGGAACAGGTGCTATGCGTTCTGCGGACCCACGATCAGCTTGGGATGGTTTGACTCCGGGATTCATTCGCCCGTTCTGGCCGGCGCCGGCCAACGTGCGGGCGCTGGTCAGCACGCGCAAGGCGGGTGACGCGAGGCACTGGCGCGACGGCAGTGAATCGCCGCCCCGCGCCGCCGGTCTTCCGGCTGAACCGGTCTGGCTGACCCAGGTGCATGGTACCGCCGTCGTGGCCGCCCACGACCAGCACGACGCTCCCCCCGCGGCCGATGCAGCGTGGACGGACCAACCCCGGCGGGTCTGCGCGGTGCTCACTGCCGATTGCCTGCCGGTGCTGTTCTGCGACCGGCAGGGTAACCATGTTGCTGCCGCCCATGCCGGCTGGCGCGGCCTTCTCAACGGCGTCCTGGAGCGTACCGTGGACGCGATGGGCTGCCCCTCCGCCGAACTGCTGGCCTGGATGGGCCCGGCCATCGGCCCGAAGGCATTCGAGGTCGGCCCCGAAGTCCGCGACGCCTTCCTGCAGCGCGATCCCGGCTGCACCGCCGCCTTCCTCCCCGGCGATGGCGACCACTGGTACGCCGATCTCTACCGCCTGGCCCGCCGCCGCCTCAACGGCCTCGGCGTACGCGATGTCCGCGGCGGTGGTTTTTGTACGGTTAACGAAAGCGAGCGGTTTTATTCTTATCGGAGGGAGGGGGAGGAAACTGGGAGGATGGGGGCGTTTATTTGGCTTGCTGAATGAGCAAGCCGTTTTAGGTTTGAAGTTTTAGGTTTTACGAAAGACGACGCACAGAAACCCAAGGAGGGGTGATGGCGTACCAATCTTTCCAGGATCTTGAGGTCTGGAAGCGGGCTTGTCGGCTTTCCGTGACCCTGTATGCCGAGCTCTCGTCGTGCCGTGATCTCGGTCTGAAAGACCAGATGACCCGGTCCGCGGTTTCCATTGCGTCAAATATCGCCGAAGGCGCTGAACGCGGATCGCCAAGGGAGTTCATCCGCTTCCTGCGGATTGCGAAAGGGTCTTCCGCAGAACTCCGAACCCAGCTCTTCATCGCCTCCCAGGCAGGCATTCTTCCGGAAGTCACAGCGCGGGATCTAAGACGAGAGGCAGAGCATTTGTCAGCGATGCTGCAAAGGCTATCCGTCTCGGTCCGCACTCCTCCTAAAACGTAAAACGTTACACATAAAGCCTTCCACCATCGATCCAAGCGCTTGTTAATCCCGCCCCATACCCCAATCTGAATTGACAACGACAGACACAATTCGGAGCCAACCCAATGCGCCTCGACAAATTGACGACAAAATTTCAGATGGCGATCCAGGATGCGCAGAGTCAGGCGCTGGGTCGCGATCATCAGTTCATTGAGCCGGTTCACCTGATGGGGGCCTTGCTGGATCAGGAGGGGGGTGGTGTGCGCCATCTGCTGAGCCTGGCCGGGGCCAATATCAATCAGTTGCGGACCGAGTTGGACCGCAGCCTGGAGCGGATTCCCACCGTGGAAGGTGTGGGCGGTGACGTGCAGCCGTCGCAGGATTTCATGCGCGTGCTGAACCTGACCGACAAGCTGGCGCAGAAGCGCAAGGACCAGTTCATCTCCAGTGAGTTGTTCGTGCTGGCGGCGCTGGATGACAAGGGCTCGCTGGGCGAGATGCTGCGCAAGGCGGGTGTCGGCAAGCAGGCGCTGGAGAAGGCCATTGACGATGTGCGCGGTGGCCAGAACGTGAACGATCCCAACGCCGAGGAGCAGCGCCAGGCGCTGGAGAAGTACACCATTGACCTGACCGAGCGCGCCGAGCAGGGCAAGGTCGATCCGGTGATCGGCCGCGATGACGAGATCCGGCGGACCGTGCAGGTGCTGCAGCGGCGGACCAAGAACAACCCGGTGCTGATCGGCGAGCCGGGTGTCGGCAAGACCGCCATCGTCGAGGGCCTGGCCCAGCGCATCATCAATGGCGAGGTGCCCGAGGGCATCAAGAACAAGCGTCTGCTGTCGCTGGACATGGGCGCGCTGATTGCCGGGGCGAAGTTCCGCGGCGAATTCGAGGAACGGCTGAAGGCGGTGCTGAACGACCTGGCCAAGCAGGAAGGCCAGGTGATCCTGTTCATCGACGAGATCCACACCATCGTCGGCGCCGGCAAGGCCGAGGGTTCGATGGACGCCGGCAATATGCTGAAGCCGGCGCTGGCCCGGGGCGAGCTGCACTGCATCGGCGCGACCACGCTGGATGAGTACCGCAAGTACATCGAGAAGGACGCGGCGCTGGAGCGGCGCTTCCAGAAGGTGCTGGTGGACGAGCCCAGCGTCGAGGACACGATCGCGATCCTGCGTGGCCTGAAGGAACGCTACGAGGTCCACCATAAGGTGGAGATCACTGACCCGGCGATTGTTGCCGCGGCCACGCTGTCGCATCGCTACATCACCGACCGTCAGTTGCCGGACAAGGCCATCGACCTGGTGGACGAGGCCGCCAGCCGGATCCGCATGGAGATCGATTCCAAGCCGGAGGAAATGGACCGGCTGGAGCGGCGGGTGATTCAGTTGCGGATCGAGCGCGAGGCGCTGAAGAAGGAATCCGACGAGGCCTCGCGCAAGCGCCTGCAGGTGCTGGACGAGGAACTGGGTCGGCTGGAGAAGGAATATTCCGACCTTGAGGAAATCTGGAAGGCCGAGAAGGCCGCGGTGGAGGGCGCCACCGGCATCAAGGAACAACTGGAGCGGGCCCGGCAGGAGCTGGAAACCGCCCGCCGTGCCGGCGACCTGACGCGCATGTCGGAGCTGCAGTACGGCCGCATCCCGGAGCTGGAAAAACGGCTGGAATCCGCCACCCATGCGGAAACGACCGAGAAGACTCTGCTGCGGAACAATGTCACGGCCGAGGAGGTGGCCGAGGTGGTGGCCAAGTGGACCGGTATTCCGGTGTCCAAGATGCTGGAGGGGGAAAAGGAAAAGCTGCTGCGCATGGAGGAGGCCATCGGTGCCCGCGTCGTCGGACAGCAGGAGGCGGTCGGCGCCGTGGCCAACGCCATTCGCCGCTCCCGTGCAGGCCTGTCCGATCCGAACCGGCCGAACGGCTCGTTCCTGTTCCTGGGCCCCACCGGGGTCGGCAAGACCGAGTTGTGCAAGGCCCTGGCCACCTTCCTGTTCGACACCGAGGAGGCCATGGTCCGGATCGACATGTCCGAGTTCATGGAGAAGCACGCGGTGGCCCGGCTGGTCGGTGCGCCCCCGGGTTATGTCGGTTACGAGGAGGGCGGCTACCTGACCGAGGCCGTCCGCCGTCGGCCGTACTCGGTGATCCTGCTGGACGAGGTGGAAAAGGCGCATCCGGATGTGTTCAACATCCTGTTGCAGGTGCTGGACGACGGCCGGCTGACCGACAGCCACGGCCGCACCGTCGACTTCCGCAACACCGTGATCGTGATGACCTCGAACCTGGGCTCGGACGTGATCCAGCGCATGGCCGGCGAGGAGCAGTACGGCGCGATGAAGGATGCGGTGATGGAGATTGTCGGCACGCAGTTCCGGCCGGAGTTCATCAACCGCGTCGATGACGTGGTGGTGTTCCACCCGCTGCAGCGCGACCAGATCAAGGCCATCGCCGCGATCCAGACCCGTTACCTGTCGGACCGGCTGAAGGAGCAGGACATGGCCATCCGCTTCACCGACGCAGCGCTGGAGAAACTTTCGGAGGCCGGCTTCGACCCGGTCTACGGCGCCCGCCCGCTGAAGCGCGTGATCCAGGCCCGTGTCGAAAACGGCCTCGCCAACGCCATCCTGCAAGGCGACTACGCCGCCGGCGACAGCATCGTCGTCGATGCCGGAGAAGAGGGGTTGGTGTTTGGGACAGAAACGCCGGCGTAAGGCTGGCGTTTCATTTAAGTGTTCAGTTTTCAGTGTTCAGTTTTCAGACAAACCAGGCGGCTTGGTGAGGCTGGACGACACGTCGCGAATGGCACCTCGCTCCCAGTGACCGCTCAAGCTGGCGGAATGTCACTTTGTTTGTCTGAACACTGAAAACTGAAGCCTGAAAACTTTCCCTAAAACGGTTTCACCACCACCAGGATGACGATTGCCACCAGCAACAACACCGGCACCTCATTAAAGACGCGATACCACACGTGACTGCGGGTGTTGTTGTCGTCGCGGAAGGTGCGGAGGATCTGGCCGCACCAGATGTGATAGCCGAGGAGGAGCAGGACCAGGGCGAGTTTGGCGTGCATCCAGCCCTGGCCGAGCCAGCCGGGGGCGAGGATCAGCAGCCAGATGCCGAGCAGCACCGTGATGGCGGCGCTGGGGTTCATGATGCCCCGGTAGAGCTTGCGCTCCATGATCTTGAAGCGTTCCCGGCTCGGGCGGTCCTCGGCCATGGCGTGATAGACGTAGAGTCGCGGCAGGTAAAAGATGGCCGCGAACCAGGTGACCATGGCAATGATGTGGAATGCCTTGACCCAGAGATACAGCATGAAGCGGTCCTTCGCGGTTCAGGATTCGGCGGGCAGCATGCCGCTGACGCGTTCGTGCAGGCGCTCCATGTCAATCAGGCCCAGACGGCGCTGGACAATGTCGCCCCGGGGTCCGATCAGGAAGGTGGTCGGCGTGAGACGCACGCCGCCGAAGGCGCTGGCGATCTCGCCGTCGCTGTCATGCGTGATCCTGTAGTTGAGCTCGCGAGCATCCACCAGCCGCTCGACGTCGCGGATCGGGTCGTAATCCATCGCCACGCCGATGATCTCCAGGCCGCGGGGGCCGAGTTCCTCGTACATGGCCTTCAGGTAGGGCATCTCCTGAACGCAGGTCGCACAGGTGGTGGCCCAGAACGTGATCAGCGTGGGCTTTCCGGCGCGGTCGGACAGGCGAATTTCCTCACCGTCCAGCGTGGTAAAGGTGACGTCCGGTGCCCGCTCGCCGGAGCCCGGCACGAACCAGATGGCAGCCGCCACGGCGATCACGACGATGGCGGCAATGCCGATGAAGATGTCCCTGCGCTTGCTCATGCTGAAAAGACCTGTGTGTGAACGATTCGGTTCCCGCGCCCCCCTGCGATGAGGTGGGTGTCTGTTGTAGGATGCGATTCTGGCAGAAAGTACACATAGTTTTCAGGTTTCAGTGTTCAGTTTTCAGACACACCAGGCGGCTTCGTGAAGATCGACCGCATCTCGCGAACGGCACCCAGCCCGCAGTGATCGCTCAAACTGGCCGAAAGCCAACTTTGTTTGTCTGAACACTGAACACTGAAAACTTTGTTTCTCAGAGATCCTTATGTTGAAGATCGGACTTGTTGGCGGCACCGGTTACACCGGCATGGAGTTGCTGCGCCTGCTGGCGCGGCACCCGTATGCGGAACTGGTTTGCATTACCTCGCGTGGCAACGCCGGGACGCGGGTGGACGCCATGTTCCCGGGGCTGCGCGGGCATCTCGATATCGCGTTCAGCGAGCCGGATGTTGATCGCCTGGCCGCCTGTGATCTGGTGTTTTTCGCAACGCCGAACGGCACGGCGATGGAAATGGCGCCGGCGCTGCTGGATGCGGGTACACGGGTGGTTGATCTCGGTGCCGATTTCCGGCTCCAGGATCTCCAGGTCTGGTCACGCTGGTACGGCATGGAGCACAGCTGCCCGGACTGGGTGGCGAAAGCGGTTTACGGTTTGCCGGAACGCAACCGCGACAGCATTCGCGGCGCCAGGCTGGTGGCGAATCCGGGCTGCTACCCGACCGCGGTGGCGCTGGGCTACCTGCCGCTGCTGGAGGCGGGGATGGTCGCCACCGACGGGCTGATCGCGGACTGCAAGTCCGGCGTGTCCGGTGCCGGGCGCGGGGCCCAGGTGCGCACGCTGCTGTGCGAGGCCAACGAGAGCTTCTCCGCCTATGGCGCTTCCGGCCATCGTCACCTGCCGGAGATTCGCCAGAGCCTGGCCGGAATGATTGGCCGGCAACCCGGTCTAACCTTCGTGCCGCACCTGGTGCCGATGACGCGTGGCATGCAGGCAACGCTGTACGGGCGCCTGACCGGCGAGGCCGGTGACCTGCAGGCCCTGTTCGAGCAACGCTACGCGGCGGAGCCCTTTGTCGACGTGATGCCGGCCGGATCACATCCGGAAACCCGCACGGTGCGCGGCACCAATATGTGCCGGGTGGCGGTGCACCGGCCCGAAGGCGGCGACACCGTGGTGGTGCTGTCGGTAATCGACAACCTCAGCAAGGGCGCAGCCTCGCAGGCGGTGCAGAACATGAATTTGATGTTGGGCTTCGACGAGACGGCGGGGTTGGATGATATGGCGGTGTTGCCTTGAAAGGTTTGGGGACACAAGTGTTCAGGTTTCAGTTTTCAGTTTTCAGACACACCAGGCGGCTTCGTGAAGATCGCCCGCATCTCGCAAACGGTTCCCAGCCAGCAGGGACCGTTCAGGCTAGACGAAAGGCAACTTTGTTTGTCTGAACACTGAAAACTGAAGCCTGAAAACTTCCAACATCGAAATGAGAATCGCTTGCACGTATACTTGCATTCAGTAAACGAGTACGACGTCAGCCGGAGGCAGACATGAGCGAAGCCGCAGCAGAGTTCGATTTCGACAACCCCTTGGTCGTGACGGACAGTGCCGCCAGCAAAGTGCGCGAACTGCTGGAGGAAGAAAACAACAGTGCGCTAAAGCTGCGTGTCTACGTCTCGGGCGGCGGCTGCTCCGGCTTCCAGTACGGCTTCACCTTCGACGAGAACGTCGAGGATGGTGACACCGCGATGGAAAAGGATGGCGTCACCCTGCTGATCGACCCGATGAGCGTCCAGTACCTGATGGGCGCCGAGATCGACTACGTGGAAAGCGTCCAGGGCGCCCAGTTCGTGATCCGCAACCCGAACGCGACAACGACGTGTGGCTGTGGGTCGTCGTTTGGCGTTTAACGTCGCGCCTGGCGCGGCGGTTTAACGTGTAACCCGGTCGTTTAATGTTTAATGTTTTAAGCTATTGACGTAAAACGTAAAACGTAAAACGTAAAACGTAAAACGTAAAACGTAAAACCGCGTCCTGCCGCTTCAGCGGTGGTATACCCCCCCCAAAACCACCGCCCGTTCCGCCCCGGTCACCGCCGGCACATTCCCCGGCCTGCCCGCCAGTGTTTCTCTGGCCAACCAGGCGAAGCCCATGGCTTCGACCCAGTCGGCGGGTGCGCCGTGGTCGTCAGTGAATTCGACCTTCAGCTCCGGGAGTCCGGCGGCAATGCGGCTGCACAGGTGGCGGTTGTGGGTGCCGCCACCGCAGAGCAGGACGCGTTTGCTGTCGGGGGCATGTTTGCGGATGGCGTCGCGAATCGTGCCGGCGGTAAGTTCGCACAGCGTGGCCTGGACAACCCGGGGGTCCAGGTCCGGGCGCAGGTCCAGGCGCAGGTCCAGCCAGTCCAGGTTGAAGTACTCCCGGCCCGTGCTCTTGGGCGGCGCGGCCGCGAAATAGGGGTCGGCGCGCAGGATATCAAGCAGCTTGCCATCGACCGCCGCGCCGGCGGCCCAGCTGCCGTGGCGGTCAAAGGGTTTGGCCTGGTGGCGATCAATCCAGGCATCCATCAGCACGTTGCCGGGGCCGGTATCGAAGCCGCCGATATGCTCTGGCGTGGCATCCGGCAACAGCGTGATGTTGGCCATGCCACCCAGATTCACGACCACGCGTGGCTCGGTCTTGCTGGCGAACATCGCATGATGGAAGGCGGGTGCCAGCGGCGCGCCCTGGCCGCCGGCGGCGATGTCGCGGCGACGGAAATCGGCGACCACGGTCAACCCGAGTTGCTGCGCCAGCAGTGACGGGTTTCCGAGCTGCAACGATGTCGGGGTTTCGGAGTCCGGTTCATGCCAGACCGTCTGGCCGTGACAACCGACGGCCTGTATATCCGAGTGGTCGACCCCGGCGTCCCGCAGCAGCCGTGTGACGGCTTCCGCATAGCGAAGCGCCAGCTGGTGATCCAGTTTCAGGATCTCCCGCAGTGCTGTGTCCGGGGTCACCGCCGCGATCCGCCGGCGCAACTCATCGGACAGTGGCACCGCCTGGCTGCCGTTGAGGATAATGCGGTGGCCTGTTATGCGCACCAGCGCGGCATCCACGGCATCCAGGCTGGTGCCGGTCATTAATCCGACATAATGCTCCGCGGGCGGAATTGCGTGATTCATGGGTGTCCCCGATTTGTCCGGCACTGGGTGCAGTCTGAGGCCTGCATCGCGAGGCGACAACGCCGTGGGCGCGGACTGGCATGTCGCTTTCCGGTAGACTCTCGGCTCCATTTTCATTGATTCAAGGGATTTTTGCGGTGACAAGCCACGATCTGCTGGCCGAATTGCGGCGCGGCACAGATGAAATCCTGGTGGAAGAGGAACTGCTGGAGCGGCTCAAGCTGGACCGGCCCTTGCGGATCAAGGCGGGATTTGACCCGACCGCTCCCGATCTGCATCTCGGGCACACGGTGCTGATCAACAAACTGCGGCAATTCCAGGACCTTGGTCATGAGGTGTATTTCCTGATCGGTGATTTCACCGGCATGATCGGGGACCCCACCGGCAAGAACGTGACGCGCAAACCGCTGACGCGGGAGGCCGTCGCCGAAAACGCGCGGACCTACAAGGAGCAGGTGTTCCGGATTCTCGACCCGGCCAAGACCCGCGTGGTGTTCAATTCCGACTGGATGGGCCAGTTCGGCGCCGCGGATCTGATCCAGCTCGCCTCCCGGCATACGGTTGCCCGGATGCTGGAGCGGGACGACTTTCACAAGCGCTACGCGGCGAACCAGTCCATTGCGATCCATGAGTTCCTGTACCCGCTGATCCAGGGCTACGACTCGGTGGAGCTGAAGGCGGACGTCGAGCTCGGGGGCACGGATCAGAAATTCAACCTGCTGGTCGGCCGCCAGCTTCAGCACAGCTATGGCCAGCCGCCGCAGGTGGTCATGACCGTGCCGATCCTCGAGGGTCTGGATGGCGTGCAGAAGATGTCCAAGTCCCTGGGCAACTACATCGGTATCCAGGAACCGCCGGACGAGATGTTCGGCAAGGTCATGTCGGTGTCCGATGATTTGATGTGGCGCTATTTCGAGCTGTTGAGCTTCCGCCCGCTGGCCGAGGTGCGCAACCTGCGGGAT
>NZ_JALPKO010000013.1:0-7500 GCF_023195885.1 Methylonatrum kenyense | reverse complement strand
GGTGGAGCCACCCTTGAGATACCACCCTGGTATGTTTGAGGTTCTAACCTAGGCCCATTATCTGGGTCAGGGACAATGTGTGGTGGGTAGTTTGACTGGGGCGGTCTCCTCCCAAAGAGTAACGGAGGAGCGCGAAGGTACCCTCAGCGCGGTCGGAAATCGCGCTATGAGTGCAAAAGCAAAAGGGTGCTTGACTGCGAGACTGACAAGTCGAGCAGGTGCGAAAGCAGGCTTTAGTGATCCGGTGGTTCTGTATGGAAGGGCCATCGCTCAACGGATAAAAGGTACTCCGGGGATAACAGGCTGATTCCTCCCAAGAGTCCACATCGACGGGGGAGTTTGGCACCTCGATGTCGGCTCATCACATCCTGGGGCTGTAGCAGGTCCCAAGGGTATGGCTGTTCGCCATTTAAAGTGGTACGCGAGCTGGGTTTAGAACGTCGTGAGACAGTTCGGTCCCTATCTGCCGTGGGCGTCGGAAATTTGAGGGAAGCTGCTCCTAGTACGAGAGGACCGGAGTGGACGGACCCCTGGTGTTCCGGTTGTCACGCCAGTGGCATTGCCGGGTAGCTACGTCCGGAAGGGATAACCGCTGAAAGCATCTAAGCGGGAAGCCCCTCCCAAGATGAGATTTCCCTGGGCCCTTGAGGCCCCTGAAGAGCCGTTGAAGACTACAACGTTGATAGGCTGGGTGTGGAAGCGCAGTAATGTGTGAAGCTAACCAGTACTAATTGCTCGTGCGGCTTGACCATATAACACCCAAGTAGTTGGTGTTCAGCAGTGACTGCAAGGCGACATGCCTTGATACAGCAACTTTCCAGAATTCACGAACGGCGGCGAAAGCCGTTGTTCAGACGTGAGCCAGTTTGCCTGGCGACAATAGCAAGCGGGAACCACCCGATCCCATTCCGAACTCGGAAGTGAAACCGCTTAGCGCCGATGATAGTGCGGCCTCGCTGTCGTGCGAAAGTAGGTCATTGCCAGGCGCCTACACCAAAGCCCCGATACGGAGACGTGTCGGGGTTTTTTTATGGTCGGATTTTGCTTTCGTTGACCCAGGTCATGAGCGTCGTGGGCGGTACGGTCTAGACTGAGGGTTCGTGAAACCCACGGCGGGTCGAACCCGCGGGAGGGACGATCGTGCTAACCCTGGAAGACTGCATTGACATGGCGGACCTGACGCCCGATGAGGTCGCCGCCATCGCCGAGCATGAACACACGGATCTGATGGTGGCCGCGGAAATGGGCGCTTATCTGGTCCACACCGAGGAAGGACAGGCCCGGATTGCTCGCATGATCGTCGATGACATCGAGGATGCCCGGCGCAACAACAAGCCGGCACATGCCGCGAAACTCAGGCTGGTGTTGCAGCATTTCGTTCGCGAACACGGCAATCTGGATTTCGATGAGACCGGTTGAGGGCAGAGGACAACAAAGGTTTTCGGACAAGGAAGGTGTTCGGACCAAACAATTGCCAAGGCGGCGGTGATCGTGGCGGTAAACGAGAGCCCGTTGCCACGATCAAGCCGGATCACACCGCGCGGCATTCCGGTTGCCGTCCCTAACGTACAGTGACCTTGCCGAGACGCCTGACACCGCGTGCATTCGCTTCGCTTAATGCACCCTACGAGACGCCGGGGCTGCTTGGGGTCGCGTAGGGCGGATCAAGCGCAGCGGATCCGCGCGGTGTGATTTGTTGGCGGGGGAACACAGGTTTTCGGGCAGGGAAGGTGTGCGGACGAACCAAAGCAATGGTAAGCATTGACGGCCGCACCACATAACGCGCGTGGCCTCGGGAAGATGCGGACTCCAACGCAGGCGTGCGAATAAATCGGTGTTTCCCTAATATGGGCGCCTGATTGCTGGAATTGGGAGTCCATGATGGCGGTGTCCGATGCCGAGCGGCGCAGTGCCGAAGATCTGTTGCGTTTCATTGATGCCAGTCCAAGCCCCTGGCATGCGGTCACCAGCTGTCGCGAACGTCTTGAGCAGGGCGGCTTCAGCCCTCTCTCGGAGCGCGACCGATGGGCGCTGAAGGCCGGTGACCGCCGCTATGTGACCCGGGATGATTCCTCGATCATCGCGTTCCGGGTGGGCGGCGGCTCTCCGGCCGAGGCCGGCTTCCGCATCGTCGGCGCCCACACGGACTCACCAGGTTTTCGGGTCAAGCCGGCGGCACCGCACCCGCGCGGCAGTAGTACCTCACTTGGCGTTGAGGTCTATGGCGGGCCCATCCTTGCCACATTCGCCGATCGCGACCTGCTGCTTGCGGGACGCGTCATGGCGCGCGATGGCGACGGTTTGCGCCCACACCTCCTGCGTAGCCCCAGGCCCCTGGTGCGGTTGCCCAACCCCGCAATTCATCTCAACAGGGGTGTCAACAGCGAGGGGCTCAAATTCGACCTACAGGAAGAACTGCCGCTGGTGCTCGGTACCCTGCGCGACGAATTGCCGCCGGATCAGCAATTCCGCCAGTGGCTTGCCGAGCAGCTGGAACTGGATGCGGAGCGGATTGCCTCCTGGGAACTGGCGGTGACCGATGGCCAGCCGGGCGCCTTCTTCGGCCTGGAGGAAGAGTTCCTCGCCGACAGCCAACTGGACAATCTGGGCTCCTGTCATGCTGCCGTGGAAGGGTTGCTGCAAGCAGAATCTGAATCCGCATTTGACGGTGTCTCGGTGATCGCCTTGTTCGATCATGAGGAGATCGGCAGCCGCAGTTTCAAGGGCGCCGACAGCAGCTTTCTCGCGGATACCCTGCTGCGCATCGGTGAGGCGCTTGGCATCGCCGGGACGGACCACCAACGGGCCCTGGCAGCCAGCCTGATCCTGTCGGCAGACATGGCGCATGCCCATCACCCGAATTTCGCGCGATTCCATGACGCCCAGCACCAGGTGGACCTGAACGGCGGACCGGTGGTGAAGGTCAATGCGAATCAACGCTATGCGACCGACGGTGGCGCGGCTGCCACGTTCCAGCTGCTTTGCGAGGAAACGAACGTGTGCTGGCAGACCTACGTGCATCGGAACGATCTGCCCTGCGGCAGCACCATCGGTCCGATCACCGCCGCCGGCCTCGGGATCCGGTGCGCCGATGTCGGCAATGCCATGTGGTCGATGCACAGCGCCCGGGAAAGTGCAGGCACCCGGGACCACTGGTCCATGATCCGTGTGCTGTCGCATTTTTTCCGACGTTCGACGCTGCCACTCGACTGATCCATGGACCGGACGCATGCGCTTCTTGCCCGGTTGGCCGATGGCAACTGGCACTCCGGTGAAACCCTGGCCCGCGCCATGGGCGTCAGCCGCACGGCGGTCTGGAAGCACATCCGCCAATTGCGTCGGGATGGCCTTGAGTTCGAGGCCAGTCAGGGCCAGGGTTACCGGCTTCGCTTACCCTTCGAACCTCTGTCCGCGGAGGGAATCAATGCCGAGCTCGGGGTCAACGGCTGTGTGTTTGCTGGCATGGTAGAGGTCGCCTTTCGGGTTGATTCGACGAACACCGAACTGCTGCAAGGCCTTCGCAGGCAGGCAGCGCCGCGGGCACTGCTCGCGGAGTTGCAGCAGGCCGGTCGCGGCCGGCGCGGGCGGAGCTGGACCGCCGTCTATGGAGGCAGCCTTTGCCTTTCCGCCCGCTGGTCCTTCGCCGAGCCTGTTGCCGGCCTCTCAGGCCTTAGTCTCGCGGCCGGCCTCTCGGTAGCCGATGCCCTGGAGCAGCAGTTTGAGATCCCGACCACGCTGAAGTGGCCTAACGATGTCATGCTGAACGATAGGAAAGTCGGCGGGATACTGGTGGAACTGGCGGGAGACCCGCTTGGTCCCTGCGAGGTTGTTATCGGCCTGGGGCTTAACCTCGCGTTGCCGACCGCCGTCAGGGACGGGATCGAACAGCCCATAACGGATATCCGCTCCGAAAGCGGTATCTTGCCCGACAGGAACGACCTTGCCGTTGCCGTGCTGACCGGGCTGGCAGAAGACTTGCGGGTCTTCGAGCAGCAAGGTTTCGACGCTTTCCGGGAACGCTGGAAGACGCGGGATGCATTGCGCAACCGGCCGGTCAGGCTTGATCTTGGCGACGTCTCCCGCCAGGGCGTTGCCCGTGGCGTCGATGCCCAGGGGCGGTTGCTGGTCGACGACGCCGAGGGCCGCTCCGCCTGGGCCAGTGGTGACGTCAGTGTTCGTGCGAGTCGCGCATGATTCTTCTGCTGGATATCGGTAACACCCGCTTCAAGTCCGCCTGGCTGAGCGGCGCGGAACTTCAGTCACAGGCGCCGTGGATGCATGACGGTGCCTTACCGGCGGGTCTGTACGACAACTGGATCCGCCACACACCGCCCGAGGCCATCTGGATTTGCAATGTCGGCCCGGCGGACCTGACTGCCGATATTCGATCGTTTGCCGAAGCCCGTTGGCAGGCCCCGGTTTTTCAACTGAATGCACGCCATCGACGGGCGGGAGTGGTCAATGCCTATCGCCAGCCCGATACCCTGGGCGCGGATCGCTGGGCGGCACTGCTGGGTGCCATGTCACAGCGACTGGCGCCCTGCAGCATCATCGACTGCGGCACCGCCCTGACCCTGGATGCCCTGGATGCCGACGGGCACCACCTCGGCGGCCAGATCGTGCCCGGCATGCGGTTGATGCGGGAGGCGTTGGGTCTGCATACGGCAGGTGTTGGCCACCACGACGCTTCAGACCGGACGCCGGTATTCGGCAGATCAACCGGTGAAGCGGTCGCTGCCGGTGTCTTGCAGGCATGCCTGGCCGCAATTCGCGAATTTCACCGGCATACCGCCGAACGGCTTGCACCCGAGCGGCCCCGGCTTCTGCTGACCGGCGGCGATGCACCGGTATTGCTCAAGGCATTGTCGGTACTGGAACCGGTGCATTGCCCGGACCTTGTCCTGCAGGGGCTTGCCGCAGCGGTCGGCGATTCCGAGGCATGAGGTAAGGTCATGCGCGCGGCGGTCTTCTTACTCCTGCTTGGCAACCTTGCCCTGCTCGGGATGCTGTACCGGGACCTGCAGGCCCCGCAGGCTCCGCACCAGCCTCCGGAAAGCGATTCGTTGCGCGCAATCTCCCATGGCGCGGGCCTGGTTGGCGACTGCCTGGTCAGCGAGGCCTTCAGTCGGGAGGTGGAGGCGCGGCTTGCCACATTCCGGCTGGATATACCGCACACCTTCGTCGTCCGCTACCAGGAGGTCTCGGACGGCTGGCGTGTGCATCTGCCATCGACGGACAGCCTGGAATCGGCAAGGCGCGAACTTCGCCGCTTGCAGGAAGCCGGGATTGATGGTCCGGCACTGGCGACTGGCGGTGATCCGTCGAACATGGTGTCGATTGCTGTGCATGCCGACCAGGCGGATGCCGAGTCAGTGAGCCGTCGCGTCCAGGCACTGGGCTTTGACGCACAGGTGTCTCCTCGCCGAAGCCGTGAGCCGGGCTACCATCTGGTCCTGCAAGCCGAGGAAGCGCCCGAGCATCTCTCGCGCTATGGCTGGACTGCCGAAGCTTGCAGCGACGCCTTGCCCTGATGTCGTCATCCGGGAGAAACTACGGCTTCGGAATAGGCACATTCTGACAAGGCTGGCGTAGCTCAGTTGGTAGAGCAGCTGATTTGTAATCAGCAGGTCGCGGGTTCGACTCCTGTCGCCAGCTCCATTCCCAAACCGCGGATATACCGTCGGCTCCCCGATTCTTTCCGATCATCGGCCGCCAGCTTGCGGCATGGCCGGTCTCCTGCTAACTATTCAAGTAGCGGCAATAGTCTTCCGATAGCATCTGGTAACTGATTTCACTCGGAAAGGAAGGGACGCCGCCTGGATGTGCAGGTGATTGCCGCAGACAAAAGAATCTGACTGTTGGCGTTTTGCCCGGAGTTTCAAGGGTCGATCCCAGGCAAATATGGTCGGCACTGGGATGGCAGGACGTGCAAGGGTGGCCGCTCCCGTCGAGTGATTTTTCCTCGAGGATTCCCGTCGCCATGCGCGTATCCCTTGTCCGGGATAGGGCGGGCTGCACGCTTCGTGATCCGGTGATGCCGGACCTGCGACTGCGCGTGGACGCGAGGTGGCTGCATGGTCCGGATCTGGAATGATTACGTTCCACTCAACACCCTGCTGGTTGCGGGGCTTGAGTGGTTGTTGCTTTCGGTCCTGATCGGTCTCGCCCTGTTCGGGTCCGCCGAGTACACCGACAGTGTTCGTTACCCCGGTAACTCCATTCTGCTGATTTCCTGCCTGCTTTCGGCGGCGATCGTGTTCGGAATGACCGCGTTTGGTCTCTATGCCCAACCGGGAGCGGAAGGTTGGCAGGGGATGATCGTTCGCCTGCCGGCGGCCATGTTCGTCGGTGCGGCACTGTTTGTCGGGTTCCAGATTCTGTATATGGAGCCACCGCGCGTGAATCTCGAGGTGCTCACCGCGGCAACCCTTGGTGGCTTTGTGATTATCGTTGCCGAGCGGGCCGTGGTTTTGCGGTTCCGAAAAATGCCCTGGCTTCGGCCGAGGGTTCTCGTGGTCGGGAGCGGCTCGCGCGCCGGTGTGATCGAGCAACTAACCCGCCGGGATTCGCGGCTGATGACCTTCGACCTGGTTGGTTTTGTGCCCGTGAAAGAAACCGCCCATGCCGTACCCAAACGATTTCTTCTTCCCTGTCCCGAAAACGAAAACCTTTGCGATCTCGCCCGGCGGCAGCAGGTCACGGACATTGTCGTTGGCGTACGGGAACGGCGTGGCGGTGGAATGCCGACGCAGGCCTTGCTGGACTGTAAACTGGCGGGTATTCGCATCACCGACCTGTCCTCGTTTTTCGAACGTCAAATCGGCCAGATCCGGCTGGACTCTCTGAACGCCAGTTGGCTGGTTTTCGGCACCGGTTTCCGCCAGAGCCGCGTTCGCGCCTTTACGAAACGTGCGCTGGACATCGTTTCCAGCCTGGTCCTGCTATTGATCGCGGGCCCGATTATGCTGCTCGTTGCCCTGGCAATTCTTGCGACCATGGGGACACCGGTGCTTTATCGGCAGCAGCGTGTCGGTCAGAACGGCAAACTCTACTGGATCCTGAAGTTTCGAAGTATGCGCGCCGATGCCGAGAGTGACGGCAAGGCCCGCTGGGCGAGCTCGGATGATGATCGCATCACCCACTTGGGTCGTTTCCTCCGCAAACTCCGTCTCGACGAGTTGCCGCAGGTATTTAACGTGCTCCGCGGCGAAATGAGTTTTGTCGGACCACGGCCGGAGCGCCCCGAGTTTGTTGCCGCATTGCGCGAGCAGATTCCGTTCTATGATACCCGGCACAGCATCAAGCCCGGGATTACCGGCTGGGCGCAGGTCAGGTACCCCTACGGCGCGTCGATTGAGGACGCGCGGGAGAAGCTGCAATTTGACCTTTACTACGTCAAGAATCACAGTCTGGCGCTGGATTGCCTCATTCTTCTGGACACAATCCAGGTTGTGCTGTTCGGCAAGGGTGCACGGTAGGGAAACGTCAGGAAACACTGAA
>NZ_JALPKO010000012.1 GCF_023195885.1 Methylonatrum kenyense | reverse complement strand
CGATTGACGCCGAAACAATTCAACCAACTCTGGTACAAGTTGGTTAGGAATTACCTAAAAGATTCGGAGTGCGGAGAATGCAGCAGATTCGCTTTTTCTTGATCCGGGCAGAGGAGGCTGGTGGGTGGAGCGTATAAGGCTTGCAGGCGGAGGCTGGATGCGCTTTGCGCGAACGCTGGGCCTGACCGGCGTTGTTGTGGCGCTGATGGCCTGTGCCAGCTCCAACGGCCCGCCGATTTTGGAGGGGACCTATGCCTGGGTGGCGAAGGAGTTCTCTGGCGGCCGCCAATGCGAGCCGCGTGAGGAATACCCGGTACCGGACAGCCTGGCGATGCTGGAGGAAGCCGGCATCCGCGTTTTCGAACGCAGCGAAAAACGACAGGCCGTATGCATGGGCTGTGACTGCCCGATCTATGCGGCCCGGCATTTTGCGCGCATCCGCGCCGATGACGTTGAGGACGCGGAAGCGCTGGGGTTCAGTCGCGCCATTGCACCAGCCGAACACTAGCGAACGGCTGGAAAATGCAGCCACCGCCGGCGGCGAACGCAAGAGTCAGCCGTTCCCCGGCTCAGTCCAGCAGGTCATGCTCCCGGCCGATTGCCTCGGCATCGCTGCGGAAGTCGTCGACCTGACTGCTCGTGGCATTACCGGTGGCTTCCAGGTGGTAGCTCAGGTCATCGATAAGCTCGGCATAGCCGTCGCGAAACTGTTGCTGGTACTGGTCGCCGTGGGCGTCGCGTTGCTCGGCCATCTGCGCGGCCAGCATTTCCAGGCTGCCCAGGGCGTCGTCGATCATCTCCCGGGGTGCCTCCGCCAGGGCCAAACCCGGGAGCAGGAAAGCGATCAGCGCGAAGCTGAGTTGAATGCCGCGAATCCGTCGTGGGGCCATCGGCTTCTCTCCGTCGTTGTCTGCATTAGCAGCTCAGTGTCTGCAACGCAATGGATGGCGGTCAACTGCCGCGCGACGAGATACTAAGCTTTGAAGTGAGATGTTTAAGGAAACACTGATTTATTCGCACGCCTGCGTTGGCGTTCGCATTTTTTCCGAGGCAAGGCGCGCTGCGCAGCGCCGCAGTCATTCTGCGGTCAAGCAGCGCAACACAGCATTCGGGAAAAATGCGGCCCAACCCGAAGGGCCCGGCCGGTTTGGCCCCTGGCTGTGTTGCGTCACCGGCCCGGTAGCGACGGCTACCGAACCGGCACCGCGCCTCGCCAGATGACCAAAACCGGTCTCGGGCGCAGACGCGGGAATAAATCAGTGTTTCCTTAACGATTCATTCGCGCGGGGGTAATCATTCGTGCCGGGCCGGTGAAGCTTTGCCAAAGAAGTCAAATAATTAACGGCAAAAGATTAGACACAAAACAAATTAGCGCAATACTGGAGAAGCCATGAACAATCAGACAACACCGCAATTCCGCAACCTGTTGCTCGAAGAGCAGCTCTGCTTTGCGCTGTGTCGAGCCAGTCGTGCGATCACGAGGACGTTCGCCAGGCGTCTCGAACCGACTGGCCTGAATCACTCGCAGTATCTGGTGATGCTGGCCTTGTGGGAAGAAAATGGCCTGTCGGCGAGTCGTCTTGCGGCCAGGGTTAACCTGGATCCGTCGTCGCTGACCCCCATCCTGAAACGGCTTGAGTCAATGAGTCTCATTCGGCGGGTACGACCGAAAGACAACCAGCGCACGGTACTCGTCCGGTTGACTGCCGCGGGACAGGAGCTGCAGCCATGCACCGCCGACATTCAACGCGCTGTCGCCGACGCAACCGGTCTTACCGGGCAGGACTTGGCCGCGCTGCGAGCAACCTTGCACAGACTGGCGGATACGCTGCAGAAGGAGGAGGAACACCGGAGCGACGTGGCCTGATCCGATCAGCAGGCAGGACTGCCAATCAATCCGTGTTTTCTCAACTGCTGACCCGCGTTTCCGCCAGCAGCGATGCGCAGCGCAGGGCGTCAATTGCGCACAACTGGCGGTTCGTGGGTAGGCGTTCTGCCGACAGCAGACACTCGACGACCGGTACGTCTTGATCACGGCTGCGATTCCACCGATCCATCGCTTCCGCCAGCCGGGTCAGCGCCTCAGTGGCAGTGTAGCGGTCGGCACCAAGAATGACGGCCAGTAGCTGTTCCTCGTCCAGCCAACCGATCACATCCGCCACCTCCAGGGTGTCGGCCAACAGTCTCTCGAATGCGGCGATCAGTTCCGGTGACTGCCCCCTCTGGCCGGCGCTGGCAAGGTCGCGTGAGTCGGGACGAACCCGAATGGCGATTGCCTGAAGGTCCAGCTGTGTGCAAAGAGTCAGGGCGCTGTCGGTTCTGGCCAGCAGCGTGTCGTGATCGCAGATGCCGTTGTCCTGCGCGTTATCCGCCCGGCTGGCAAGAACCTCCTGTTCCGCCAATCCAGCCAGGATCGCCAGCTGCCCGAGATCATCCGCGGTCAGCCGTCGCGGCACGTAGTCAATGAGGCAGAGCGTTCCCAGGCGTTCGCCGCCCGGGAGGGATAATGGCTGTCCGGCGTAAAAGCGGATGCCCGGTGGTCCGCTGACCAGCGGATTATCGCGAAAGCGCGGATCCTGCCTGGTATCAGACACCACCAGCGGATCCGCCTGTTGTATCGCATGGCTGCAGAAGCTCACGGTGCGCGGTGTCTCACGGGTATTCAGGCCGCTGCGGGATTTGAACCATTGGCGATCCTGGTCCACCAGGCTGATCAATGCCGTGGGGACTCCGAACAGTTGCCGGCAAAGGCGCGTGATCCGATCGAAACGATGGTCCGCGGGCGTGTCGAGCAGATGCAGTGCGTACAGTGCCGCCAGCCGATCCATTTCCCGACCCCGCTCGCGCTCGATGAACCAGTCCATGACGGCATTGGGCTCGAGCGGGGGTGCAATGTGATCGCCCTGAGCGAAATCGCATTCCATCTCGCGCAGAAAATCCAGCGTGTCGGCGTTGCCAACACCTCCGGCGGCCAGCCGCACGCCGAGGCTGTGCCCCAGCGCCACCAGCGAACGGATGATAGCCCTGGATTCGGCGGATTCGGCGGCATCGACCACGACTCGCCGGTCGATCTTGATTTCGGAGCATGGCAGGCGCACCAGTCCCGCAATCGACAAATGACCGGCGCCAACATGATCGACCGTCAGATCAAAGCCGTTGCGGTGCAACCGGCTGAGAGTGTCGACGATGGTATCGGCATCCTGCATGGCGCGGCTCTCGGTGAGCTCCAGTACAATCCGGCCGGGCTCAAGGCGCAGATCACGACAACGCTGGACCAGCTGTTGAAACAGCAGCGGCTTGTCCAGCGAGCAGGCCGAGATGTTCAGGGTCAAGGACACGCGACCAGGCGCAATATCGCCGCAGTGCCGTATTGTCTCCGGCGCTGTGAAACCGGCCAGCCACTGGAAGGCCTGGTCAGCGACCTGCCCGGTGAGCTCATCGATCAGGCCGTGCTTCTCTGCCAGTGGTATGAAGATTTCAGGATCAACGACTCCCCGTTCAGGGTGCCGCCACCGGGCCAGCGCCTCGAAGCCGATCAACACGCCGGAATGGCAATGGATTCTGGGTTGACAGACGATCCGGATCGCCCCGTCCGCCAATGCCTGTCGAAGATCATCCGCCAGTGCCTGCATGGCCTGCGGCGCTTGCTTTGGTGCTTTCGGTGCGGCTTCCGATAGCCCTGCTGCTGCCGCGGACTTGATCAGCAGGTCTCGTGCTGTGCTGGCCACAAGCGGCCTGGGCAGTACCCCGGCTATGGAGAGTCCGTGCGCCCTGGCTGCATCCTCGGCGGCCTCGAGATGCCGTTGTCCTGAGCCTCCGGTAAAAATCAGGCCGGCGCCGCAGCCGTTCGAGGCGAGCCGATCAATGAGCTCGCCACCGTCGACCTGCGGCATTTCCGGGTTGAGGACAATCAGGTCCGGCGTCCACGTTTGCACCAGCTCGAAGAACGCCTTCGGGCTCATGGTCTGGACCGCATCGATATGCATCGACAGGGCGATCTCCTGAATCCTCCCACCGGTCGACGCATCATCATCCAGAATGAGCAAGCGCGGCCGACGGACCTTGCCGCGATGATCGTCCCGCATAAGCCGACAAGCCACCCTTTCGCCGGAAATGCACCGGCGCGTACGCCGCGCCACGCTAACGCCCTGTCCCTTCAGAGTATGAGCAATCTGGCGATGCAATGTGACCTGTTACTGTTCGTGACCAATCCGTGGCTGCTCAGGTGCCGGCCGCCGTAGGGGCCCCGGATTATCGGGGAGGAACCGAACCCAGTAGGGTTGCCGATATGCGCTGTTCAGTTGCATAGACCCGGCGCCGCCAGCCAGGCCACCAGGACCACCGGCGGTATGGCGAGGATATTCAGTCCCAGCCCGGCCCGCGCCATCTGTCGAATGCTGACGTATCCGGATGAAAAGACGATGGCGTTCGGTGGTGTCGCCACCGGCATGATGAAGGCATAGCTGGCGCTCAGTGCGACGCCGATGACCAGCATTTCCGGTGGTGCGCCCATGCCGACGGCCACTGCCGCGAGCACCGGAATGAACGTTGTTGCGATCGCCGTGTTGCTGGTGAGCTCCGTCATGAACTTGACCAGCGTCACGGCCAGCAGCAGAAGCGCCCACAGGGGAATGTCGCCGAGCGCGCGGATGCCTCCGGCAATGAACAGGTCAACATCGTGGCTGCCGATGGCCGCGGCGAGGCTCAGGCCACCGCCGAACAGCAGCAGCACGCCCCAGGGGAGGCGTAATGCGGTATCCCAGTCCATGGCGCGTGCACCGCGATGAACCGGGATCAGAAACAGGCTCAGCGCGCCGATCATGCCGATGGCTGCGTCACTCAGGAGCTCCAGGCCGGGCACGGCATTCAATTGCGGTCGCAGGATCCAGCCCAGCGCGGTCAGTCCGAAAACGAAGCTGATGACTTTCTCTCCGCGACTCATCCGGCCCAGCAGGTCGAGTTGCTGGCGAACCTGCGTATCGCCGCTCGCATGGTGCATGCGCAACGGGAAGGCAAACCAGACCAGATAGGCCCAGGCCAGGGGCAGGAACACGACGACAAGCGGCAGGCCGAAGCGCATCCAGTCCAACATGCCGATGCTGCAGTCGAGCTGGCGTTCGAGGAATCCGGCAGCCACCAGGTTCGGTGGCGAGCCGATCAGGGTGCCAACACCGCCAATCGAGGCACTGTAGGCAATGGCCAGAACCAGGCAGGTGGCAAACCGGGCCACGGTGGCCTGATCGTCCTGGGCCGGATTCTGCAGCATGCGGACGATACTCACGGCTACCGGCAACAGGATGATGGTGGCCGCCGTGTTCGAGATCCACATGCTGAGGATTGCGGCGGCCAGCATGAACCCGGCGACCAGGCGTTTTGGCGCGGTGCCAACGGCAACGATGATGCGCAAGGCCACACGACGGTGCAGTCCCCAGCGTTCCATGCCCAGGCCGAGCAGAAATCCGGCCATGAACAGGAAGATGACGTCACTGGCGTAGGGCGCGGCGGCATCGGCGGAATTGCTGATGCCCAGCAGCGGGAAAAGTGCCAGCGGAAGCAGCGCAGTCGCTGGCAGCGGCAAAGCTTCGCTGAGCCACCAGGTGGCCATCAGCACACCGACCGCAGCAGTTGCGCGGCCGGCCGGTTCCAGGCCTCCGCTGTCGGCGTCCGGTATCAGCCAGTACACCAGTGCGGCCAGCAGCGGTCCCAGGGCGAGCCCGAGCCACTGGCTTCTGCGTTCCGCGCTCGCGTTCGATGGGATCAAAAGTGACTCCAGCTGCTTGCTCACGCAGCAGAGTGTACCGGCTCATGCCGCTATCAGTCGGGACCCGACGCGCTGATTCGGTCGCTGCCGGCGTTCTTCGCGGCATACATGGCCATGGCGGAACGCTGGAACAGCGGGTGTGGACTGTTGGTTCCGTTTTGCTGGGTGATTCCGATAGTCGCGGTTACCGTGATTTCGTCGCATTCCCCGTAATCGACCCAGGATGCGCGAGTAGATCAGTGTTTCCGTAACGCCGCCAGATAAGGCGAGGCCTTCCATCGCGCTGTCAAGGTGAGTCCCGAAATGCGGCCGCATGGGTGTTGGCGCGCTGGCCTTATCGTGCCGTCATTAGCCAGCCCGCAGGAGTCAGAATTGTTTTGCTCGCTGCGGTGGCCTGGTCACGGTTTCGAAGCTCGAGGAGCAATCCGTTCCGGATTTTTCCTTTTGATCAAGCGTTTGTCAGGGGGGTTTTTGGAAAATGTCGAAAAAGTGATGTAGTACGTTGGCGGTACATCGACCGTATTGAATAATCCGACCATGACCTGACGTCCATCGGCGTGCCCGACGTTGCATGCGGACGATTTGATTTCATGTGAATATGACGTTGAGCAGAGATGGGACGCGTGATGGGCGGCGGCGGCCGTGTGCGGGAGCAGTTTGATCTTGTCATCATCGGCGGCGGTGCTGCCGGACTGATGTGTGGTCTGGTGGCAGGCCAGCGCGGACGGCGCGTGCTTGTTGCCGATCATGCGAACAAGGTTGGCAAGAAAATCCTGATGTCCGGTGGCGGGCGCTGCAATTTCACCAATATGCATTGCGGGCCGGATAATTTTCTTTCAGCCAATCCGCATTTCATGAAGTCGGCGCTGAGCCGTTACACGCCGTGGGATTTCATCGCCATGGTGGAACGGTACGGCATCCCCTATCACGAAAAGACACTTGGCCAGCTGTTCTGCGACCGTTCGTCAAAGGACATCCTGCAGATGCTGGTTCAGGAATGCCGCCAGCTCGGCGTCACCATTCGAACCCGGCATCCGCTGAGCGTCGAGCAACTGGGGCCGCCCCATCATCTGCATGGTCCGGGTGGCGCGATCGCGTGCGAATCCCTGGTGGTCGCCACCGGCGGTTTGTCGATCCCGCGCATGGGTGCGACAGGGTTTGGCCTCGAACTTGCCCGGGCTCTTGGCCTGCCGGTACGGGCGACCAGAGCCGGGCTGGTGCCCGTGACCTTGCCCGAGCGCGAACGCAAACCACTTGCCACCTTGTCCGGCGTCGCGTTGCGGGCCGCAGTATGTGCCGGTTCGCAGGTGTTTCGTGAAGCACTGCTTTTCACCCATCGCGGGCTGAGCGGACCGGCCGTGTTGCAGGCGTCGAGCTACTGGCAGCCGGGCGAGGCACTGGCAATTGATCTTTACCCGGGCGGAGACCTGGCCGACTACCTGCGACAGCAGCGTGCGGCCAGGCCGAAACGAACCTTGCGAAATACCCTGGCGGCATTTCTCACCCGCCGGGTTGCAGCCGAATGGATCCGTGCAGGACTGCCGGACACGTCGTTGGAGTCAATCGGCGATCGCCAATTGGCCGCAATCGCCGCGCGTTGCCAGCAGTGGCAGGTCTGGCCCGATGGTACCGAGGGTTATGCCACCGCTGAGGTCACGCTCGGCGGCGTCGATACCGACGCCCTGTCGTCGAAGACCATGGAATGCCGGCGACACCCGGGCCTCTACTTCATCGGTGAAGTGGTCGACGTCACCGGGCATCTGGGGGGGCACAATTTCCAGTGGGCCTGGGCCTCCGGACATGCGGCGGGTGTGGCAGCATGACCACGGTCCTGTGGCTGGCCCCCGACAGGCGCCGCGCTCGGCAGCGCTGGCCCCGGCTCGGTCTGCTGTTGCTGGTTCCGCTCCTGGTCCTGGCACCGGTGCCGCTGGCGGTTGCCGACGAGCCGGAGCCGCTGGTTGTGGCGCAGGATCACGCTTGGCCACCATTTGCTTTTGAAGACCAAAGGGGCGAACCGCAGGGTGCGCTGATTGAGGTTTGGCAGGACATCGGCAGGCAACTCGATCGACCGGTGGAGTTCCTGCTGGTGGACTGGGGTGATTCGATCGAGGCGGTGCGGGACGGACGCGCGGACGTGCATGGCGGCCTGTTCCAATCGCCCGAGCGGGAGAGGTTTCTCGAATTCGGTGCTGATTTGCTGCCCTTGAGTACCTACCTCTTCGTCATCGGCAATCTGATGGTCGAATCCGTGGAGGAGTTGACCGGGATGCCGGTCGGAGTCGTCGACGGCAGCTTTGAACGGGAGTTCATGCGTAGCGAGTATCCGCAACTCCGGCTCCAGTCCTTCAAGAACAACGACGCGATGGTCCGGGCGGCGATGGATGGCGAACTGGAGGCCTTCGCCGCCGATTATCCGGTCGCGCTTTACCTGCTGGACCGGCATGGTGATCCGGCCCGTTTCCGGCCGATGACCCGCCTGTACGCGCAACAACTCAAGTTTGCCGTTGCCGGCGGCAATTCGGCACTGCGTGATTCCATCGATGCAGCGGTGGCGGACCTGGGTGACGAGGGCATTCGTCGCTCGGCCCAGCGCTGGGTGCGGACCGAGACAGTCGAGGTCGTGCCGGGATGGCTCTGGCCCCTTTTGACGGTGCTGGTCCTGGGAACTGCGGTGGCGGTGCTGTTCCGTGACCAGCGACTACTCAAACGGCGGGTTGCCGAAAAGACCGCAACGCTGGAGGAGCGGGAAGCCTTGTTCCGAACCCTGGCCGACAGCTCGGCCGTGGGCCTGTTCATCGGCGTCGATGGCAAGACCCGGGCGGTCAACCACGCCATGGCCGACCTGTTTGGCGTCAGCCGCTCGCAACTCGTGGGGCACTCCTTCCTGCCCTATGTGCATCCCGAGGATCGCGAACGCGTCCGTCAGCGGGTCCAGCGGATCATGGATGGCGAGCTGGAGGGAGGGCGTTTCGAGGATCGGCTGGTACGGCCGGACGGCCGGGTTGTTTGGGTCGAATCCGTGGTCCGGCAGGCAGTCTACGAGGGTCGGCCGGCGCTGGCCGGGACGGTCATCGATATTACCGAACGCAAGCGTTACGAGCAGGCGAGGGCGCGACTGGACGGTGTTCAGCGTCTTTCCACCGAAGTCTCCAGCCTGTTCCTGAAATCCAGCGTCAATGACATCCATGCCGGCATCGACTACTTGCTGCGTGAGGCGGGTCAGTTGATGGGTGCGCAGCGTGCCTATGTCTTCCGGTTCCTGGACGGCGGACGCATCATGACGAACACCCATGAATGGTGCGCAGCTGGCGTCCGCTCGGTGTTCGATGAATGCCAGAATCTGGTGGTGGCTGACATGCCCTGGTGGCAAAGCCAGATGAGAGAGCGGATTCATCGCTTCAACCCATTGATGATCCCGGAGCTGAATGAGTTACCTGAGGAGGCCGCCGCCGAGAAACAGTTTCTCGGCTCGCAGGACATCCGTGCGCTGTTGTGCGTGCCGATCGGACACCAGGGGCGTGTCTCGGGGTTCCTGGGTTTCGATTACCTGGAGCCGCAGGCGTTTTCCGGCGAGGAATCCCATCTGATGCTCACCCTGGCCGGCCTGCTGACCGAGGCCCTGGAGCGCAACCGGACGGACCGCGCCCTGCTTCGCGAGAGCCGTACCGATGCGCTGACCGGGCTGTACAATCGCCGCTATCTGGATGCGCGGCTGCAGGAGCTGATCGCCGATGGCGAGGCCGGCGTCCCATCGTTTGCGCTGGCGATGGTCGATCTCGATCATTTCAAGGAATTCAATGACACCCACGGGCACCAGGCCGGCGATGCCCTGCTGCGCAGCGTTTCAACGACGCTGCGGCAGAATCAGCGTAGTGACGATGTCGTGGTGCGTTATGGTGGCGAGGAGTTCGCCGTGCTGATCGGTGATGTGACGATCGACGAGGCCGTACAGGCCGCGTCCCGCTATATCGATGCCCTGCGCAGCATGGTCTGCCGTTGGCGCGGGAATACATTCCGCCTGACGGCCAGCGCGGGCGTTGCCGCGTCTTCGGAATTCGCGCCGGGCCAGGTGACGGCCGATGCGCTGATTGCGCTGGCTGACCACCGACTCTACCGGGCCAAGCGTGCCGGACGGGACCAGGTCTGCGGCGATGACGCGGTAAACCCACCGGGGGACGATGACTGATGCATGTCTGGGTTGATGCCGATGCCTGCCCGGTGGTGATTCGCGACATCCTGTTTCGCGCGGCAGGGCGCCGCCAGTTGCCGGTGACGCTGGTTGCGAACCAGCCGATACCGGCGCCGCGTTCACCGTGGATTCAGTCGCTGCAGGTCGCCTCCGGCTTCGATGTTGCCGATCAGGAGATTGTCCGCCGTGCCCGGGCCGGGGACCTGGTGATCACCGCGGACATCCCGCTGGCCGCCGAGGTCCTGCAGAAGAAGGCCTTTGTGCTCAGCCCCCGCGGGGAGCGATACACCGAACAGTCCATCGGCGCGAAGCTGAACATGCGGGACTTCATGGAAACGCTGCGAGCCAGCGGCGTTCAAACCGGTGGCCCGCCACCGTTGGGGACGTCCGAACGCAAGGCCTTTGCCGACGAGCTGGACCGGCTGGTCACGCGCCATCACACTCCAGAGCAGCCTGACGAGCGAGAGCAATCATGATCCGTATGACACCGCTGCGGATGTCGGCCGCGTTTGTTCTGCTGGCGACCGTCGGCCTGGTCCAGGCAGAGCCACTGCTGCCGCTGGCCGACGGCAACCGCTGGATTTTCATCTCCGAGGATGATCCCTCGGTGACCATGGAGGCCCTCGTTACCGAAAGCCGCACCGTCGACGGCGAGACCTGGTACCGCTACGAGGAATTCGGTTACGGCTACTGGCTGCGCAATGTCGGGCCGGAGCAGTGGCAGGCAAACAGCGAACCGCGGGATGAGGCGCCGGGACACATGGTCGCGCTGGCGGATCCGGCAACGGCTCCGGACTGGTATCCTTATGACGGCCTGGTGGTTGACTACGAGGCCTGCGAGGAACCGATGACCGTGCCCGCAGGCACTTTCGACTGTTATGTTTACACCTTCGAATTCGGTGATGACCTCTACACGCGCAGCGTGTTTGCTCCCGGTGTGGGAATGATCCACACCACCTTCGAGCAGGGCTCGGAGGTGCGAGCCGTTGTACTCAAGGATTACGTTCTCAAGGATTAGCGCTTGCTACGGATCAGTGCGTTCCCGGCCCGTCCATTCGCAGCACGATCTTGCCGGTGTGGCGGCCGGATTCCATCAGTTGCTGGGCCTCTCTGGCCTGTTCGAATGGCAGGGTGGTGTCGACCACCGGTCGCAAGGCGCCATTGCTGAACGCGGCACTTAGCCTTCGTTCAAACAGTTGTGCGAGCTCGATCCGGCGCTCCAGGGGCAGACTGCGCATGGTCATGGCGCGCAGTGTCAGTCGTCGGAAAAGCACCGGAGCCAGGTTGATCTGGTCCTTGGGGCCGGCCATCAGGCCGACCAGAACCTGCACGCCCTCGGGCCGCAGGCTGGCTAGGTTTTCCTTGACGGCACCACTGCCGCCGATCAGGTCCAGCACCACCGCAACGCCGTCGCCGGCGTGTTCTGCCACCAGACCAGACAACGTGTCCTCGCCGTCCACGGCCAGCGCATCGAGGCCGTAGCCGGCGACGGCTTCCAGGCGTTCGCGATTTCGACCGGTCCCGATACTGCGACACCCGAAATAACGACTGAGCTGCATGGCGGCGATGCCGATGCCGGAGGTCGCGGCTCGGATCAGACACCAGTCGCCGGCATTCAGGCCACCCTCGATGAACAGCGCGCGGTAGGCGGTCAGAAAGGCCTCGGTGGTGGCAGCCGCGTCGGTATCGGACAGTCCGGCCGGGATGGCGATCGTCTCGCGTTCGTTAACCACCAGCTGTTCGGCATAGGCGCCGCCACCGACCAGGCCCATGACCCGGTCGCCGGGTTTTCGATGCGTGACGCGTGCGCCAACTGCCTCGACTCTCCCCGCGTATTCGAGGCCGGGAATGTCCGCGGGGGCGCCGGCTGGTGCCGGGTAGATGCCCCGGCGCTGCAGGATGTCGGCGCGGTTGAGACCGGCAGCATGCACACCGACCTGCACATCCAGAGGCCCCAGGGCTGGGACTTCGAATTCTTCAAGCGCCAGCACGTCGACATCGCCTGAACCGGTCAGGCGCCAGGCGCGGGGCATGGTCAATACATCCCGGTCTGCAGGCGGGCGGCTTCCGACATCATGTCCGAGGTCCACGGCGGGTCGAACACGAGTTCCACGTTGGCCTTGCGGATAGTCGGGACCATCTCGACCTTGCTGCGCACGTCGCTGGCCAGGATCTCCCCCATGCCGCAACCCGGCGCGGTCAGGGTCATTTCGATGTCCACCTCCCGCTGCCCGTCGTCTTCCTTGCGCACGACGCAGCTGTAGACCAAGCCCAGTTCGACAATGTCGATCGGGATCTCCGGGTCGAAGCAGGTGTGAAGCTGGTCCCAGATCAGCTGCTCGACATCGCCATCCGTTGCGCCGTCAGGCAGTTCCGGCGCCTGTGCGGCTTCCTGGCCGATGGCGTCGCCATCCTTGCCGGCGATACGGAAAAGATTGCCCTGCAGGTAGACGGTGTAGCTGCCGCCCAGGGCCTGCGTGAGAGTGCCTTCGGCGCCAGCCGGGATGGTGCCGGTATCACCTGCGGGGATTACCACAGCCTCGCAGTCACGGCTGAATACCACGGGTTCGCCGCGTGGGTGGTACATGTCTGCCTCCGCTGATTGCGCCATCCGGCGCATCACTGTCACCTGGGGAATCACCGACTACTGTTCGTTTCGGTGTTCGAGACCGCTACGGGTCATCCTGCTCCAGGACTGGAATAGCTTGAATTGTACCAAATAGCCGGCCGCTTGAATTCCGTCTGCCGGTCGTCGATTGTGAACCCGGTTGGTAGCCGAATTTCTCGAGGCGAGGAGCCGAGCATGACCGATGTGCAACAGCAGGGCAGGCAATGGTCAGTGGCCGTGCTGCCGGGGGACGGTATCGGGCCGGAAGTCATGGCGGTGACCTCCGGGCTGGTGGAACGGCTTGCCGAGCAACAGGGCCTTGCCTTGCGCCTCACGCCTTACGACTGGCCATCGCATGCCTGGCATCAGGCCCATGGCGAGATGATGCCTGCAGACTGGAAAAAGACGCTTGCGACGCACGACGCCCTGTTGCTCGGCGCGCTCGGCGACCCGGGCCCGGGCAACGATCCGAATCGCTATCTGTTGTCGGATGGCGAATCCCTGGCGCCACTGCTTGATATCCGCAAGGGCTTCGACCAGTGGGCCTGCGAGCGCCCGGCAAAACTTCTGGATGGCGCGCCGCAATACCTCAAGGACCCCCGCGCCCGGGACGTGGACATGTTGGTGATCCGCGAGAACAGCGAGGGAGAGTACGTTGGTCAGGGCGGACGGCTGCGGCCCGGCAGCGCGCAAGAGGTTGCGACCCAGATGGAAGTGTTCACCCGGTCCGGGGCGGAACGCATCTTTCGACACGCATTCGAGCGGGCCCGGGCGCGGGCCACGCTGCGGCGCAACGGCTCACGCCCGATGCGGCGGTTTCCCCTTGCCAGCGGCGGTGAGGCCCAGGGCCAGGTCTGCCTGATTACCAAGCGCAATGCCCTGAAATACTGGGGCGAGATGTACACGGAGGCCTTCGCCGCCGTTGCCGCGGATTACCCGGATATCGCCGTGCATCACGAACTGGTGGATGCCGCCTGCATGAAGTTTGTTACCGCGCCCTGGCAGTTCGACGTCGTGGTCGCGAGCAACCTGCAGGGCGACATCCTGACCGACCTGGCTGCCGTGCTGTGCGGCGGCATGGGGGTGGCGCCGTCCTGCAACCTGAATCCCGCGGACCGCTCGCAGCCACCGATGTTCGAGCCGACCCACGGCAGTGCGCCAGATATCGCAGGTCAGAACAAGGCGGGTCCGGCGGCGATGATGCTGACCGCGGCGATGATGCTGGACTGGATGGGCGAGGAGGATCCGGCAGCCGAGCGCTGCGCGACCGTGCTGCGTAATGCGGTCGAAGCGGATCTGCGAGACAACGGCACGACGCCGCGCTCTACCACGGAGATCGCCGATGCGGTAACGCGCCTGGCGGAGGCCGGAGCAGCCGCGTGACAGCGGGCCTTGGGAAACACTGAGTGATTCCCTTGATCTCGCCTGGAATGCTGCATTGAAGCGCAAAAAGACCGGGGTGTAGACTGCCGAATCCTGCCCGGTGTGCGAGGCACCCGGACCAGCCGCCCAGGCAGTACCTGCAGGCGGCGGCGATGTGACCTGGAGGTGTGAGATGGCGTTCAACCCGAAGCATGATGGCGGCGCAAATACGCCGAGTGACAAGACCGGGCACCTGTCGCCGCTGCTGAAGCAGTCCAGCGACATTGTCGTGTCCCACGGGGAAGGCGCCTACATCCACGACACCGCAGGCAAGCGTTACCTGGATTTCAGCTCCGGGATCGGCGTTACTGCCACCGGTCACTGCCACCCAAAGGTGGTCACGGCGGCCCAGGAGCAGGCGGGCAAGCTGGTCCACGGCCAGTACGCCATCGTTAAGCATCAGCCGATGTTGGCCCTGGTCGAGCGCCTTGCCGAACGCATGCCGGGCGACATCGATTCGCTGTTCTTCTCCAATGCCGGCACCGAGGCGGTGGAAGCGTCGCTGCGGCTGGCACGGCATGCGACCGGGCGACCGAATATCATCACCTTCCAGGGCGGTTTCCATGGCCGCACGATGGGCGCCTTGTCGGTCACCACCTCAAGCGTCGGTCTGCGCGCCGGTCTGCAGCCGATGATGGGTGGTGTCGTTGTTGCACCTTTCCCGAATACCTATCGCTTGCAGATGGATGAGAAGACCGCCACGGACTTCTGCCTGCGCGAACTCGACAACATCCTTGCCACCCAGAGCTCGCCTTGCGAGACGGCGGCCATGCTGGTTGAACCAGTACAGGGTGAGTCGGGTTATGTGCCGGCCAATACGGCTTTCATGCAGGGCCTGCGTGAACGCTGTGACGCGCACAAGCTGCTGCTGATCGCCGATGAGATCCAGTCCGGGTACGGTCGCACCGGCAAGTTCTGGGCTCACGAACATTATGGTGCGCATCCGGACATCGTGATCACCGCCAAGGGCCTGGCCAGCGGTTTCCCGCTGTCCGCCATGGGCGCCAATCAGGAGTTGATGGGCAAAGGCTTCCCGGGCTCCCAGGGCGGCACCTACGGCGGCAACGCCGTGGCTTGTGCCGCGGCGCTGGCGACACTGGACGTGATCGAAGAGGAGGGTCTGGTGGAGAATGCCGCCGAGCAGGGCGCGCATCTCCGGCAGCGGCTCGACCAGATCCAGGCGGCCTTCCCCGAGATCGGCGATGTGCGTGGCAAGGGGCTGATGATCGGTACCGAGATGGTGAGTGCCGATGGCAAACCCGACGGCGACCGCGCCATGCGGGTCCTCAAGGCGGCGGAGAAGCGCGGCCTGTTGTTGATTCGCTGCGGCGCCTACGGTGGCCAGATCGTGCGCTGGTTGCCACCGCTGATCGTCACCCGCGAGCAGATCGATTTCGCGATGGATGTGTTCGAGGATGTGCTGAAGGAGACGCGCGGCTGAGGCGGTGGCATTGCAAGGCACGCTCGCTTCGGTAGATTAGGAAACACTGATACCCTGCGGTATCTGTGTGCGAGATCGCTTATGGTCAACCGGCGCTTCGCGGTTCCGGTTCGGTCGGATGGATCAGCGTTTCCTTAGCAAGACAACTCCAATAAGCCCGGGAGCCCCGATGGACCTCGAATCAATCCGCAGCAGTTATCGTCGATACGCCAAGCATTACGATCGCATCTTCGGTCCGGTATTTGCTCCGGGGCGAAAACTCGCGATGCAGGTGCTCGACATCGAGGGTGGCCAGCGTGTGCTCGAGGTAGGGGTCGGCACTGGTCTGTCCCTGCCCTTCTACCCGGAGGATTCCCGCGTGGTGGGGATCGACGTCTCGCCGGAAATGCTGGCCAAGGCACGCGAGCGCGTGGAGAACCAGGGCCTGGATCAGGTGGAAGCCCTGCTGGAGATGGATGCCGAGGCGCTGACGTTCGAGGACTCATCGTTCGATGCCGTGGTCGCAATGTACGTCGCCTCGGTCGTACCGAATCCGGACAAGCTGGTGGACGAAATGCGACGGGTATGCAGGCCAGGCGGTGATATCGTGATCATCAATCACTTCGCTTCCAGGAACCCGCTGCTGCGCGGGTTGGAAAAAGGCCTGCGGCCGTTGTCCCGGATGCTCGGTTTCCGTCCGGACATGGATCTGGACAGCCTGCCGGAAATGGAGGACTTCCGTCGGCTGGACGTCCGTAACGCCAACATTTTCGGCTACTGGAAACTGGTGCACTACTGCAACGGTCCGTTGTCCGAGGAGCAGGCCACGGCTGAGGTTGCGTAGGCTTTATTCGCAGGGTATCTCCGGGGGGGGGGGCAGCCTGTCTGCAACGAACAGCCTCGAGGTCCGGATGAGCAGTGAGCATGCTGGCAAAAATCGCCACAACCCCCTTGGTCAGGCGGTGGAATACGCCTGTGTCTACGATCCCGGTCTGCTTTTCCCCATTCCCCGTGGGGACACTCGTGCAGGACTTGGCTTGACTGCATCCCTGCCGTTTACCGGTTGTGACGTCTGGAATGCCTGGGAAGTGTCCTGGCTGGAGCCGGGTGGCAAGCCGCGGGTCGCCCGAGCCCGGCTTCAGCTGCCGGTGGCTTCACCGAACCTGGTCGAATCCAAGTCGCTGAAGCTTTATCTCAACGGATTCAATCAGGAACGGTTTGAGCACCCCGACGACGTAGCTGCAGTGATTGCCCGTGACCTGTCGGCCGCAGCCGGCGCCAGGGTGGCAGTGGAACTGGTTGCGCCCGATGCCGGCGACCTGCCATTGCAGGCACCGCCAGGGCAGTGCCTGGATGACATCGCGCTGGTGGTCCGGGAGTACCAGGCGGCGCCGGAGCTTCTGCTCCTGGACCAACGCCGTGGCACGGTGGAGGAGAGCGTGCACAGTCACCTGCTGCGTTCCCTGTGTCCGGTGACCGGTCAGCCGGACTGGGGCACGCTGGCGGTCAGCTACGCCGGACCCGCCATCGACCATGCGGCATTGCTGGGCTACATCATTTCCTTTCGCCAGCACCAGGATTACCACGAACACTGCGTGGAACGGATGTTCGTGGACATCCACCGCCTGTGCACGCCGGATCGGCTGACCATCGAAGCCCGCTACCTGCGCCGCGGAGGCCTGGATATCAACCCGTTCCGCAGCAGTGAGGCGGATGCGGCCCCCGCCCACGGGCGCTGGTACCGACAGTAGGCTGGCCGGGGCGCCGGAAAAAAAGACGGCCCGCAGGGCGCGGGCCGAAAGCGGAGAGCGGAGAAGAGGTTCGGGTCAGCCGTTGTGCCGGTGTCGGCCATGGCCACGCCAGCCCTTGTTGCCGCGCTCGGCCCGGGCTTCGCGACGTTCAGCGATCTTCGCCTTTTGTTCGTCAGTCAGGATTTCGCCGACATCGGCACGCATCCGTGATTGCAGAAAGGCGCGCTCGGCCATCAGTTCACCGAGGCGGTCGGCGCTGCTGCGGGCGGCCTCCTCGTTGAAACCGTCGCGGCTGCTGGCGCGCAGCGCCTCGCGTTGTTCGCGGATCTCGCCATGCAGGCTGCGCAGCTCCGGTCCGTAGGACTGGCGGGTCGCCTTGAGCTGTTCCTGCTGGCTTTCGGTCAGATCCAGCTGCCGCGTCCAGCGCTGCATATGGCCGCTCCGGTCGCCGCGGTCCTTGTAGCCGCGTTCACCGGTTTCATCGGCCAGCGCCGGCCCACTCAGTCCGAGACCAAGAATCAGGCCGGAAATCAGAATCGAGCGTTTCATGTGGTACTCCCTGCGTCAGTTCTGCTTGCGACGTTTCAAGCCTAGACGCGGCCTCGGCCGGAATGGGTCAGTAACGGGCAAAGCTCGGTAAGAAAATGTCAATCTGCGTATGCAGCGCAGGGCACTGTGGCAGAATCGCTGACAGACACGCGGTGTGCTTACCGCGCCTGCGGAACCGGAGGTGGATCGATGCCGCGCCTGCTGCTGGTGGATGACGACCGCGAACTGAACGCCATGCTGGCCGAATATCTCGGCGGCGACGGATTCGAGGTCGACAGTGCCTACGACGGTGACGACGGCTTGCGGATGGCCACGGCCGGCGGTTACGACGCCCTGGTCCTTGATGTCATGCTGCCCGGGCGTGACGGCTTCGCGGTGTTGCGCGAACTGCGCCGTGACCAGAGCGTGCCGGTGCTGATGCTGACTGCCCGCGGTGATGATGTGGATACCGTGGTCGGCCTGGAGCTTGGGGCCGACGATTACCTGCCGAAACCCTGCAACCCCCGGGTGTTGGTGGCGCGTATCCGCGCCTTGCTGCGCCGCGGCCAGGCGGCAGCGGAAGCCGGACCATCCACGGTGCTCGAAGTCGGTGATCTCTGCCTTGACAGCGGCCGCCGGGAAGTTCGGGTCGGTTCGGCATCGATTGACCTTACCGGCACCGAGTTCGATGTGTTGCATTGCCTGATTGCCCAGGCCGGGCAACTGGTGGACAAGGACCGGATCAGTCGAGAGGCGCTCGGTCGACCGCTGCAGCCCTTCGACCGCAGCATTGACATGCACATCAGCAATTTGCGCCGAAAGCTCGGGCCGTTCGCCGACGGCAGCCTGCGGATCAAGACCGTGCGTGGCGGTGGGTACCAGTACATCACCGCGAATTCCACCGCGGATGCTCCGGGGGGCTGATGGGGAGTCTGTTCCAGAAGCTGTTCTTCTGGTTCTGGCTGGCGCTGCTGACCATGGGCGCCGCGCTGATGATCACGCAGCGCTTCTGGATGGTCGACACCGGCCTGCCCGACGAAGCTGAATTGAAGGATTACGCCTCGGAGATTCAGCGCCTTTACCGCGAGGAGGGCGAGGGCGAAGTGGTCGGCTTCCTGCGTGCGGCCTCCCGCGAGCAGCCGATGCGCCTGACCCTGCTGCGTGACGAGGAGAACCCGGAGGACGGCCGGCGCTTGCCCGATGAATTGCGGCAGGCACTGGATCATCCCTTGCAACCCGGCGAGAGCGCGATCGGTCAGACGGACCGTTTCGTCTACCGCATCCTGGATGTGGACCTGGAAGGCTGGGAGCCCGGTCGCCTGGTGGCCATGCGCAGTCGCCTGGGCCTGCTCGACCTGCCGCTCTGGGTCCGTTTGTTGATTGCGCTGAGCGTAACCGCCGGTGTCTCGGCACTGTTCGCGGCCCAGCTCAGCCGGCCGCTGCACCGGGTACGGGAGGCAAGCCGGCGGCTCGCTGACGGCGAGCTGGAAACACGCGTGCCCGTTCGAGAAACCGGCGGTGATGAACTGGACGCCCTGGCCCGCGACTTCAACCGGATGGCCTCGCGGCTGCAGAAGGCGCTGGAGGGGCGCACCCGCCTGCTGCGTGATATATCGCACGAGCTGCGTTCGCCGCTGGCGCGAATGCAGGTGGCACTCGAACTGGTCCGGCGTGACGGTGCCCGGGCCGACGATACCCACCTGGAGCGCCTGGAGCAGGACATCGAACAACTCGATGAACTGATCGGCCAGGTGCTGGCCATGGCGCGACTGGATGCCGGACTTCCATCCGGCGAGCGCGAGACGGTGGATGTCGGCGCACTGTTGCAGAGCATCTGTGATGACGCCGTGTTCGAGGCGAAAGCGACGGATCGTGATGTGGTGCTGGATGTGCCGGACGCGCTGTTGTTGAAGGAGGCCGACTCGGGCCTGCTGCGCTCGGCGCTGGACAACGTCATCCGCAATGCCGTGCGCTATACCCCGCCGAAGAGCCGGGTCTCAGTCTCCGCGCGACGTGAGGAGAATGCGGTTCGGATCGTGGTCGATGACCTCGGCCCCGGAGTTCCGGAAGCCGAACTGGACTCGATCTTCGAGCCCTTCGTCCGGGTTTCGGCGGCCCGGGAACGGACCTCTGGCGGCCACGGACTCGGACTGGCGATCGCACGCCGGGCGGTGGTCAGCCACGGTGGCACGATCCAGGCGCGGAACAATGATGCCGGCGGCCTGACTGTCGCCATTCGGCTACCGTTGGAATCCGCCGTATCCAGCGACCCATCCTCTATGTCATCATCCCGGCTTTCTGACCGGTGAGGGGGTCACCGGCCTACCGCGACAGGGGCACAATGGCAGGCGCACAGGCAGTCAAACCGGTACTTGAACTCAAGGGTCGCATGATGACCCTGACCGTGCTTCGGCTGCTGGATCCCTCAGTGGAGGTGCTGGCGAGGGAACTGGATCGCCGTGTGCAGGAAGCCCCGGATTTCTTCCGATTTCTGCCCGTGATTCTCGATGTCGAGGCTGTTGCCGACAGCGATCTCTACCTCGATCTCGCCGGGTTGTCCGGCCTGCTTCAGGCCCGTCAGTTCGTTCCCGTGGGCATCCGTGGCGGTGGCGAGGACTGGCGCGAGGCGGCCGCAGCGGCCGGCCTGGCCGTGTTTCCTGCTGATCGCGACAGTGCCGGCGGTGAGTCCAGGCGCCGGCAGACGGGCGACGAGTCCGGGCCGAAGGCGGTGGCAACCGAAGCCGGCATGATCGTGACGCAGCCGGTGCGCTCCGGCCAGCAGATCTACGCGCGGGGCGGTGATCTGGTGGTAATGAGCGCCGTTAGTCCCGGTGCCGAGGTGCTGGCGGACGGGCACATCCACATTTACGGCAGCCTCGGCGGGCGCGCCCTGGCTGGTGTTCGTGGTGACACCGGTGCCCGCATCTTCTGTCGGTCGTTCCGGGCCGAGCTGGTTTCGATCAACGGGACCTACAGCGTCAGTGAGCAGTTCGAGGATGCGCTCCGCGGCAAGGCCGTGCAGATTGCGCTGGACGGGGACAGCCTGGACATCCGGGCACTGTAGGACGGAAACGGCCGGGTTGCCGGGGGAATTTCCATCTGGAGGACATGAACGTGGCAAAGATTGTTGTCGTCACTTCCGGCAAGGGCGGGGTCGGCAAGACCACGACCAGTGCCGCGATAGGCGCGGGCCTGGCGAAGGCCGGGCATCGCACGGTGCTGGTGGACTTCGACGTGGGACTGCGCAACCTGGACCTGATCATGGGTTGCGAGCGCCGGGTCGTCTACGACTTCATTAACGTGATTCACGAAGAGGCGAGCCTGAACCAGGCGCTGATTCGCGACAAGCGGGTCGACAACCTGTTCATCCTTGCCGCGTCGCAGACCCGGGACAAGGACGCCCTGACCGAGGAAGGCGTCGAGCGGGTGCTCACCGAACTGTCGAAGGACTTCGATTACATCATCTGCGATTCCCCGGCAGGCATCGAACGGGGCGCGTTGCTGGCGATGTACTACGCCGACGAGGCAATCATCGTCACCAACCCCGAGGTATCCTCGGTGCGCGATTCGGATCGCGTGCTCGGCATCCTTGCCAGCAAGACCCGACGGGCGGCGAACGGTGATCCGCCGGTCCGCGAACAGTTGCTGCTGACCCGCTATTCCCCGCAGCGGGTGCAGAAGGGCGAGATGCTCAGTGTCGAGGACGTCAAGGAAATCCTGGCCATAGACCTGCTCGGCGTGATTCCGGAAAGCCAGGCGGTGCTGAACGCCTCCAACGCCGGTGTACCCGTGATTCTGGAAGAAGACTCCGATGCCGGTCAGGCCTATCAGGATTCGGTTGCCCGATTCCTCGGCGAGGATCGCCCGCATCGCTTCCTGCAGCTTGAGAAAAAAGGCCTGTTCGGCCGCCTGTTCGGAGGTTGATGCGATGAGCTTTCTCGATTACTTCCGATCCCAGAGGAAGCGTTCCGCCAATGTTGCCAAGGAGCGTTTGCAGATTGTTGTCGCCCGGGAGCGGGCCACTCGTGGCGGACCGGATTATCTGCCGGAGTTGCAGAGCGAGATCCTGAAAGTGATTCGCCGCTACGTGGAGGTGGATCAGGATGCGGTCCAGATCCAGCTGGATCGCGAGGGCGACTGCGAAGTCCTGGAACTCAACATCACGCTGCCGGACCGCCATTGAGCGACAACCCGCCGATGGCCTCCTTGCCCGAGGCTCATCGGCGCAGTCATTACCTCAGTCGATATCGATTTTCAGGATGCGGAAGGTCTGGGCATCCATGTCGATCTCCATCTCCCGGCCGCTGGCGTCCCAGCCCTCCACCTCGATCTCGTTGCTGCCGTCCTTCTCGATCTCGTCGAAGCGGACCATGCCCTCGGCTGCGGCCACGTCCATGGATTGCAGGATCTGGTCGGCACTGAGTCCCGGGCCGCTGCTGGAGCGTTCCCGCTTCTCCTTGACGATTTCCCCGCTGGAGATATGGATCTCGATTTCCGCCTCCCAGCCGTCCTCCAGCCAGCCCTCGACCTCGATGATGCCATCGCCCTCGTATTCCACCTCGTCGAACGTGACAAAGCCGTAGTCCAGCGCAATGGACAGTGCCCGTTCCACGTCCTCGCGGCTCATGCCATAGCTGTGCTGCGGCGTGGCGGCCGGTGCCTGTTCCGGCGCTTCGGCCCCGGGTGTGCGTCCGGCTTCCGCCGGTGGTGCGGGCGCGGCCTCGGCGGCATCCTCCGTCGGTGCCGCCTCGCGGCGGCCTGCCCAGGGCGCCTGGCCCGACTCCGGCCGCACGCGGATCAACTGGCCATTCGGCCGCTCGATGGTAAACGCGCTGAACCGCTCGCCGTGCTGCTGCCCGGTCACCTCCAGCGTCTCGCCGGCCTCGATGCCGATTTCGTGGTACCAGGTCGGGCCTGCCTCCACCAGGATGTCGGCGCTGTCGTCTCGCAGCACGAAGTCGTTGCCCCAGACGCTGGTCACCTCGCCACGGATCGTGACCGTGTCGTCATTGGTCAAGTCGCCGATATCGGTCTGTGCGATGGCGGCCCCTGTCAGCAGGGTGGCGACGCCGATCACGGTAGTGAATGCTTTGTACATGGGGCCTCCATCAGGCATTGGGGACTAGGTCGATGCGTCCCGGATCTCGGGATACGGCGCCTATTTCAACAGACCCCGTCTTGCCGTGATCTGAATACCCTGTTCATAACCGATTCATCTGTCTGCTGACACTCTAGGGAAACAATCATTTATTCGCGCGCCTGCGTTGGAGTCCGCATTTTTTCCGAGGCAAGGCGCGCTGTGCAGCGCCGCAGTCGTTCTGCGGTCAAGCAGCGCAACGCAGCAGTCGGGAAAATGCGGCCCAACCCGAAGGGCCCGGCCGGTTTTGGCCCCTGACTGTGTTACGCCACCGGCCCGGTAGCTCGGGCTACCGAACCGGCACCGCGCCTTGCCAGATGACCAAAACCGGTCTCGGGCGCAGACGCGGGAATAAATCAGTGTTTCCCTAGGCGCATGGAAAATTTCCTTCGATTCTGTATGGCATGCTGTCTGGCGACGGGCCTCGTTGGTGCTCCGCTGGGCGCGGACGAGGCCCGACCGGAGCTGCGCGAGGCGGTTGCCGAGGGCCGGATCGTGCCGCTGACAACGATCCTCGACTGGCTCGACGAGCGCTACCGGGGGCAGGTGATCGAGGTGGAACTGGAAGTCCATGATGATGAACTGGTGTATGAAATCGACTTGCTGGGTCCCAGTGGCCAGCGTGTCGAATTCCTGTTCGATGCGGCAAGCGGCGAGCTGCGTAGCATCCGTGGGGTCAATATCCGTGAGATGCGGCGTGATCAGGCCCGCTAGGCGACCGTTGATCAGGCCGTCCGGCCGGCACGGGGCTGCGGCATGAAGATCCTGCTGGTCGAGGATGACCTGGGACTGGCCGAGGCCCTGGGCGAGGCGATGAGCGAAGCCGGTGTGCTGCTGGATCACACGGCTACCGGTGCCGAGGCCGATTTCCTGATCGCCACCGAGCACTATGATGTCATCGTGCTGGACCTGGGGCTGCCGGACGGCGATGGCACGGCGTGGTTGTCCCGCTGGCGGGAGCAGGGCATCAATCTGCCCGTGCTGGTGCTGACCGCCCGCGGCCGCTGGTCGGACAAGGCGGCCGGTTTTTCCGCCGGTGCCGATGACTATCTGACCAAGCCTTTCGAAACCGGTGAGCTGCTGTTCCGCCTGCGTGCGCTGCTGCGCCGTGCGCATGGACACGCGCACCCGGTGTTGCGTGTGGGTGACCTGGCGCTGGACACGCATACCGGCGTGCTGACCCAGTCCGGCCTGCCGGTGAGTCTCACCGCGCAGGAACTGCGATTGCTGGAATACCTGCTGCACGCCATGCCGCGGCTGGTCAGCCGCCTGGAGCTGGTGGAGCACGTCTACGAGCGGGACCAGCAGCCGGATTCCAATGTCATTGATGTGCAGATCAGCCGGCTGCGGCGCAAGCTGGGGTCGGATCTGATCGAAACTGTGCGCGGCCGTGGCTACCGGGTGGTCGGTCCGACGACTGCGGCCGGCTCATGAAGCACTGGCCCCTGGTTGCACGCCTGTTGCTGGCCTCATGGCTGCTCGTGCTGCTGATCCTGCCGCTGGCCGGCATTGCCCTGTCGCTCGCCTTTCAGTCGGCGGTCAACCAGGCCTTTGACGAGCGTCTGAAGGCCATGCTCCACGTCACATCCAGTGCGATACGGGCCGACGCCGATGGCCGGCTGGACCTGTCGCGTTCGCTGGGCGATGCCCGTTTCGAGCAGGTGTTCTCCGGCTGGTACTGGCAGGTATCCGACCCGGAGGGTCCACTGCTGTCGTCACGTTCGCTGTGGGACGAGGATCTGCCGCCGCTTGCCGGCGGCGTCTCGGGTGAGGTCATGGCCGGCGATGCCATGGGGCCACGGGAGCAGCCGGTGCGGCAGGTGCAGCGCCGCTTGCGGCTGCCGGATTACCCGCAGCCCTTGCAGGTCGTGGTCGCCGGGCCGACCACCGAGGTGCAGGCGGAAGTGGCCGGTTTCCGGCGCCTGCTGCTGATTTCCCTGGCCAGTCTTGGCGTATTGCTGTTGCTGTTGATTGCCGTCCAACTGCGCTGGGGGCTGGCACCGTTGCGACGCATGCGTGCGGACCTGCACGAAGTGCAAACCGGGCAGCGGGCGGCGCTGGATACGCGCCTGCCTGCGGATCTTCGTGGCCTCGCCGAGACCATGAATCGTGTCTTGGACAGGGACCGCCGATTGATCGAGCGGGGCCGCAATGCGGCCGGCAATCTGGCACATGCGATCAAGACCCCGCTCGCGGTCATGCGGACCCAACTGGCGCAGCTTCCGGAGCGAGAGCAGGGACGTTTCGAGCGCGAGCTCAAGCGGGTCGACGAGGCCGTGCGGCACCATCTGGCAAGGGCTTCGGCTGCCGGCTCCGCCGGTTTCTCCGGCCAGATCATGGTGACCACCGCGCTGGCCCCGGTGCTTGACGGACTCGGCAAGATGGCCGAACGCCGGGGTGTGACGCTGGATGCGAAGATCGATGAACGCCTGCGGGTGTCCGTGGACCCGCATGATCTGCAGGAGCTCGCCGGGAATCTGCTGGAAAACGCGGTTCGCTGGGCCAATACGCAGGTCCGCCTGACGGTGGATGCCGGGGACGGTCGCCTGTGGATGCTGGTGGAGGACGACGGGCCCGGTATGTCCGAGGCGCAGCGCCGGGCGGCCATGGATCGCGGTAAGCTGGTCGACAGCGAACGGTCCCGCTCCGGCCTCGGCATGGCGATCGTCCGCGAACTGGTGGATCTTTACGCCGGTGACATGCAGCTCGGCGTGTCGGCAGAGGGTGGTTTGTCGGTGCGCATCGAGGTGCGGGTCGGAACGGCCTAGCTAGCGGCTACGGCACTGATTCCGGTGCGCTAATCGCATCCTGCTCCATGTAGCGGGCAAGATAGTCCTCGAAACTGAGCTCGTCGGCGGCCTCGATGGCATGTTGCTCGCTCAGCGATTGCGCTGCCGTGGCCGTGAATATGGCTTCCTGTTCCCCGGATAACGGCCGTGCCTTGAGCTGTCGGGCGTGCAGCCTGGATTGCGCCAGCGCAAATTCGATGAATCCCTCCTCACGTTGCTGCATCTGCGCGAGCACCTGCGCCGACAGGGTGCGGGACGTATCCTCCACCGCAAGCCGGGCGTTGTCGATTGCCTCGGCGTAGGGAGAGCCTGTCCGTCCCCTGTCGAGCGCGGCGGCCACCAGGGCCATCTCGTCCAGAAGCGACAGGGCCCAGTCCCGCAGTGGCAGCTGCGCATCCCGCTGATGCTGCAGCACCAGGTCCGGGTCACGGCCGTAACGCGCCACCAGACCCTGGTTGCGGTTGATGCCGCCCAGTTCGCGGGGGCTGATCGGTGGGCTGTCGCGCAGCAGACAAAGATACAGCAGGCACTCGACGAACCGCAGTGTCTCGACGTTGGTGCCGATGGCCTCGAACGGGTTCAGGTCCAGCGCCCGGACCTCGATGTACTCCACCCCGGCGCGTTGGAGCGCCAGCGTCGGCTTTTCGCCGGAGCGGGCCACCGCCTTCGGCCGGATGAAGCTGTAGTATTCGTTCTCGATCTGCAGCACGTTGGTATTCAGCTGCCGGTATTCGCCCTCCACCCGCACGCCAATGCGTTCGTACTCCGCATCGCTGGTGTTGATGGCCCGGCTCAGGCTGGCGACGTAGCTCTCCAGGCTGTCGTAGGAGATGTTCAGCGCGGCCTGGGCCTTGTTCTTGTAGCCTATGTCGCTCATCCGCAACGACGTGCCGTACGGTTCGTAAAGGGTGTCGTCACTGAATTCGCTGAAGCCCAGTTCCTGGTTGCCGGCGAAGGAGCGGCACAGGGCTGGCGAGGCACCGTAGAGCAGCGGAATCAGCCAGCCGAAGCGCTGGAAATTGCGGATCAGGCCGAAATAGGCCTTGGAACTGAAATCCCGAATCGGCCCGCGGTGGCCGCGCTGCGCCTGCAGCGCCCGCAGCACCGGGCCGCTGAATGAATAATTGAAATGGATTCCGGCGATCGCCTGCATCGCCCGGCCGTAGCGCCAGTCCAGTCCGCGCCGGTAGATATGCCGCATCCGGCCGATATTGGAGTCGCCGTAGCGGGCAATCGGAATATTGTCGGCACCGCGGACCACACAGGGCATACTGCTGGTCCACAGCAATTCCTCGTCCAGATGGGACAGGACATGCCGGTGGATTTCGTCCAGGGACTGCAGGCCGTGTTGCAGTTCCGATGCCGGCGGCGTGATGAATTCGAGCAGGGCCTCCGAGTAATCGGTGGTAATCCACGGATGCGTCAGGGCCGAACCGAAAACCGCCGGATGCGGTGTCTGCGCGATCGAGCCGTCCGCAGTGACCCGCAGGCTCTCCTTCTCCAGCCCCTTCAGGCCCAGGTGCAGTTCGTCTGCGTCCACCTGCTGCAGCAAGTCGTTTAGCGATTTTCGGACGGCTTCAAGCATGGGCCTCGGGGCTTGTCACGGAGCGGCAGAAGCAGAGTGTGCCTATCGCGGCTGCAAATTGAAATGATCACAAAAAAGCAGGTGGCTGGCGGGGAGGCGGGCTGCCGTTCAGGTATTGACCGGCAGGGTCAGCGTGAACCGTGCGCCACCCAGACGGTCGGACCGGTCAATCTGGATTTTGCCCCGGTAGTTGGCCACCAGCTCGCTGACCATTGCCAGCCCGATGCCGTGGCCGGGGCGGGTTTCGTCGGCACGCTGGCCACGCTGCAGGATGCGCTCGCGGGCCGATTCCGGAACGCCCGGGCCGTCGTCTTCCATTTGCAGGGTCAGCAGCCAGCCGCGTCCGTGGGCTTGCCAGTCCACGCGCAGGCTGATCCGGTCATCACACCATTTGCAGGCGTTATCCACCAGATTGCCCAGGATCTCCATCAGGTCGCCTTCGGGACCGGGAAAGCGTGCCTCCCCGGGGCAGTCGAAGGTGGTGGCCGGTGGGCCCGCCGGCCGCGTTTTCGGCAGCGTGTCCATGACCCGTCTCGCCAGTGGCTGGACCCGGGTGCTTTCGCCGAAGTGTGGCGGCCCGGCCAGGGCAGCGCGGCCAAGCTGGTAATCCACGGTTTCGTGGATTCGCTCGATCTGTTCCATGGTTTGTGGCGACGGCGGTTGGCTGCTGTCCGACTCCAGCGTGGTGCGCAGCACCGCAAGCGGCGTCTTCAGGCTGTGTGCCAGGTCGGCCAGGCTGTTCCGGTAATGAGTGGTCCGTTCCCGCTCCGAGCAAATCAGCTGGTTCAGCCGCTCGGTCAGGCCCTGGACTTCACGTGGGTAATTGCCTTCCAGCGTGTCCTTGCGGCCGCGCTCGATCAGTTGCAGGTCGCGGGTGACGCGCCGCAGCGGTCGCAGCCCCCAGCGCAGGACCAGCAATTGCGCGACCAGCAGGCCGGCACCGGCGCCGCCAAGCCAGGTCCACAGGCTGCGGCGGTAGGCCGCGCGTTCCTCCAGCCGGAAGGTGATCGACTCGGCCACATGCAGGGTGAAGTCGCCGCCACCGGTTTCCGGGTCTTCCCACGACAGCCCGTAGGCCAGGCCCACAAGCCGTTCGCCGTCCAGTTCCGCGCGATAGAAATCCCGCTCGCCGGGCGGCAGCGTCCGGTCCAGGTCCAGCCGTTGGCCGATCAGCGAACGGGAGCGCCAGGTGGTACGCCCCTGGTCGTCCAGCACCACGGCGTAGAGCCCGGAACCGATCTGGTGGAAGCGTCCTTCCGGCAGGTCACCGGGCACCTGCAGTTGACCCTCGCGAACGTCAGCGCCGGCAAGCACGGTGTACAGGAAGCCCTGCAGCCGGTCCTGCTGTGCCTGGATCAGGCTGGTGCGGAAGGCCTGGTCGAGGGCGAAACCCGTGGTACCGAGGAAGGCTGCCAGCACCAGGCTGGCAACGATCAGCAGCCGCCGCTGCAGCGAATGATTCATGAACGGTGGGGAGTGCCAAGCCGGAACGAGTAGCCGCGGCCGCGCAGTGTCTCGATCGGGTGCAGCGAATTGTCGGGATCCAGCTTCTGCCGCAGGCGGCGAATGAAAACCTCGATCACGTTGCTGTCGCGGTCGGCATCATCCGGATACAGGTGTTCGGTCAGCTCCAACTTGGATACCACCTCGTCGGGTCGGTGCATCAGGTAGGCGAGCAAGCGGTATTCGTAGGCGGTGAGATCGAGTGCCTTGCCAGCCAGGCTGACCGTCTGGCTGCGCGTATCCAGCGCGATCGGGCCGGCTTCCAGTACCGGATGCGCCCAGCCACCAACGCGCCGCAACAGGGCATTGACCCGTGCCAGCAGTTCCTCCATCCGGAACGGCTTGCCCAGGTAATCGTCGGCTCCGGCCTCCAGGCCGGCAACGCGGTCCTGCCAGGCCTGGCGCGCCGTCAGGATCAAGACCGGCAGTCTGGAGCCATCGGCGCGCAGCCGCTGGATCAGTTCCAGGCCGGAAAAGCCGGGTAGTCCGAGATCGACAATCGCCAGGTCAATGGGGTAATCGGTGGCGAAATGCAGTCCTGATGGTCCGTCCGCGGCATGATCCACGACGAAGCCCTCGTCCTGCAGCCGTTTGCAAAGCTGGCTGGCCAGCTCCTGTTCATCCTCCACCAGCAACAGGCGCATGATTCAACGCATCCTTCCGCTTCGTGGGTCAACCTCGACCACGCGCACCCGGCCCTCGCCCATCAATACCCGAATCCGGTAGACGGTGCGGTTGCCACGCTGCACTTCCTCCGCCGAGAGTACCCGCCCGCCCGTTTCCTCGCGCACCATGCGGGTGGCCTGGCTCAGGCTCATGCGGTCACTTGCCGGAATCAGCTGACCGGGCTGCATCGCGGGCGCGTGGGTCGGGTTGGCGAGCCCGGCCGCCGGCAGTCCGGCCAGCACGGCGGCCACAACCAGGACCCGGCCCAGAAAGCGCGTCACGCGTCGCCGTAGCAAGCTGCTCGCAGTCACGTCTCGATCCGACTCCCTGTGCCGCACTCGGCGTTTGCCTAACCGAGCGGCGTCACGTCCTGCCGGACGCGGATGGTGTCGCCCGGGTGGTAATCCATTTCCGTCCAGTAGGTATCGCCGCGGAACCGGTATTGTACCCGATAGCCGACAGTCCGCTCCTCATCGTACCAGCGGTCGACATTGTGACAGACGCGCTCGGTGGTGGTGTACGAGCGCTCGGGTGTCCGCGTCAGCTGGTCGCCAACCGTAGCGCCCAGCAGCGTGCCGGCAACGGTGGCCGCAGTCTGCCCGCGACCGCCGCCGAAGCGGCTGCCGGCAAGGCCGCCGACGGCGCCACCCACCAGCATGCCGCCCCGGCCCTGCAAGCCGCCTTCCCGATGCACAACCTGTTCATCGCGGCATTCCCGGCTCGGGTAGGACACCCGTTGCATTTCCTTGATCGGAATGACCTGGGTGACATCGGCGTAATGCACGCGGGAATCATACGCCCCGGCAGTAAACGGCAGCGCCAGTGCGGCACCAAGGAGACCAGCGGAAAGAAGCAGGTTTCGCGTTTTCATTGTTCCAACTCCTGAGCGTTTTTCTGGCGAGCCCGCGGGCCCGGTTTCTCTGTGAACGCTGACAGATTGCCCGGCGCTTGCTTAACCCGGACTGAATCGGCCGCATGAACTTCGACGGCCGGTTCGCCGTCTCAGTCTTTGTCCCCAAACCGCGAGGTCCACCGTGCTGTCAGCCGTCGCCAGCATTGTGCCGTGCCGCTCCTTTCGCCGTGCCAGCCGTGCAGTCCTTGCCACTGTCTTGTTCATCTTCGCGCTGGTACCGATGTCCTCGGTTGCCCAGCAACCGCCCGATCTGGACAGTATCCGCGATGCCGGGGCCGTGCGTGGATTTTCGGTGATGCTGGATCCGGCAGCGCGTGAGCTTCATGGCGCAGGCTGGTTCCGGCATGACGGGGCCGAAGCGGTTGATCTGAGCCTGTCCCAGGGCTTGCGTCCGGATGCCGTTTTCGACGAGGGCGGCAATCGGCTTGAGCTGGGTCGTGCCAATGGCCGCGGGCACTGGCAGATCAGCGGAGCGGCGCAGGCGGAATGGCTGCAGATCGGCTGGCGGGGCGAGCTGGGCAGCTTTCGGGGTGCCGGTCGGGGCGGTGTAGGAGGCCGGCCGCTGGCCGGCGAGGACGGTGCTTATCTGCCCGGCAGCAGCGCCTGGTTCCCTGGGCTTGACGGTCAATCCGGGGCGAGTCTGATCAAGGTCGAGGTGGGTGCACCCTATGTCGCGGTTGTGGCGGGGCGGCTGCTGGCAGAAGAGCAGGGCAACAGCCGCTATCGCGCGCGATTCGTCACCGAAGGCGCGCATCGGGCCCCGTCGCTGTTCGCCGGACCGTGGGAAATCCAGGAAAAGGACCACGACGGTTTGACCCTGCGTGCCTACCTGGAGCCGGATCAGCGCGACCTCGGCCGCGAGTACATGGCCTTGTCCGCCCAGTACATCGACGAGTTCGCCGGCGTCATCGGCGAGTATCCCTTCAGTGCATTCGCCATCGTTTCGGCGCCGATCGGCGTCGGCCTCGGCTACCCGGGACTGACTTACGTTGGCCGTCGGGTGCTGCCGCTGCCGTTCTTCCCGGTACAGTCGCTGGCGCATGAAATCCTGCACAACTGGTGGGGTAACGGCGTGTTGCTTGCCGACGGCGGCGGCAACTGGTCCGAAGGACTGACCACCTACATGGCGGATCACACGATGGCCAACCGGCACCGCGAGAACGGCGGACGGGAGATGCGGCGCGACTGGCTGCGGGACTATGCGGCCCTGCCCGAGGGACGGGATTTCGCGATTGCCGATTTTCGTTCGCGGCGGGGTGACCCCAGTCTGATAGTCGGCTACAGCAAGTCGGCCTATGTGTTTCACATGCTGCGGCAGAAGCTCGGCGATGACGCCTTCGAGGACGGGCTGCGGCGCTTCTGGAGTAACCATCGTTTCGCGCAGGCCGACTGGCCCGACCTGATCTCAGCCTTCGAGCGGGCAGCCGGGCGGGACTTACGGCAATTCTTCTCCCAATGGCTGGACAATCCGGGTGCACCAGAACTGGATATAGCCGATGTCGGCGCCAGTCCGCTGGACAACGGGGACTATGAAGTCGGGTTCACGCTGCGACAGGCCGAACCGGCTTTTTCGCTTGATCTGCCGGTGGACGTGGTGCTCGAGAGCGGTGAGCGGCAGCGTTTCGAGGTGCAGCTGACGGACCCGGAGCAGGCGTTTTCACTGACCGCGTCCGGTCGCCCGCAGAGCGTGATCATCGATCCGGACAGTGACGTGTTCCGGCGCCTTTCCCGGAACGAGGCGCCACCGATTCTGCGAGATCTCACGCTTCAGGACGAACCTCTGGTGACCATCGCCGCCGGTGGTGACGAGGACGTGGAGGCGATGAGTGGTCGTCTGGCGCGGCGGCTTTTCGGTGGCCAGGGTCGGATCGACAATGGTGAAACTGCCTTGCTGGCGGACGAACCGTTTGCGGTAATCGGTAGCACCGACGCGGTGGCCGGGCTGCTCGAGGAACTGGGACTGGATCCGCAGCCGCCCGAAATGGCCGGGCGCGGCACAGCGAGCGCCTGGACCATGCGCACGGAAGGTGGCAATCCGGTACTGGCTGTTTCTGCGGACAATGCCGAGGCGATGCTGCCTCTCGTGCACAGCCTGCCGCGCCAGGCGCGGCAGAGCTGGCTGGTCTATTCCGGCCGGGTTGCCATCGGCAGGGGTGTCTGGCCGGCCGAGGACGAACCCTTGAGTCGGGATGTCCCGGTGCAGGACCAGGGAGGGTAATGGTCTCCCAAAGTGTTCCCGCTGCGGCCGTTGTCATGATTGCCATGACCGGGTTTACCCTTTCACCGCTGGTCGACTTCCAACTGACCGCGACTTCGTCGACCATTGGCGCTGGAATACGCTGACAGGGAAGGCCCCGCGCATGTTTCTCGACCGTTATCACAACATCACGGATGACCTGGTCCGGATATCCGAGCGACAGGGCAGCCGGTTCGCCAAGGAGATTGCCGGTGATTTCAACCCGATCCACGATCCGGGGGCACGCCGCTACTGCGTGCCGGGAGATCTGCTGTTCGCCCTGATCCTGGGTCACTACGGCCTGTATCCACGCATGACCTTCTATTTCCGGGGCATGGTGACCGGCGACCTGCCGTTACGCCTTTCGGCGGATGACGGCAATCAATTGCAGGTGTCGGATGCCGAGGGACGCACCTATCTGGATGTGGAACGGGAGGGTGAGGGGATTCGTGATGCGGCGGTGACCGAGGCCTTTGTGCGCCGGTACTCCGCGTTTTCAGGGCGCAACTTTCCCGAGTTTCTCGAGCCGTTGATGCGTGAGCAGGGTGTGATGTTCAACCCGGACCGGCCGCTGGTGATCTACGACAGCATGGCCTTCGAGTTGACCGGGCCGGTGGCCGACGACGTGTCCATGGACCTGACCGAGGCCACGCTGGACGTCAACGGACGTCGCGGCGAAGAGCACCTGCGTTTCACCGTGCACAGTGGCGGTCAGACGGTCGGCCACGGCACCAAGCGGGTGTTGCTGAGCGGATTGCAGCCGCTGGATCAGGCCCGCCTGCAGGCCTTTGTCGATGATTACCTGGAGCGCCGGCGAACCTTTAGCTGACAGATGCCTCCGGTCCGGCTTGCCGACGCGCCGGGCCCGGCCGCTGCGTCAGTCACCGCGTGGTACGGTCTGCGGTTCGATGAACTCGAACAGCCCTTCAACCCCGCCCTCGCGGCCAAAACCGGACTGCTTCATGCCGCCGAATGGCGCTTCGGGCGCCGGGCCGGTGCCGGTGTTGTGGCCGACATGGGCAAATTCCAGCCTTGGAATGACCCGTTCGGCGCGTGCCTCGTCGCGGCTAAACAGGTAGCTGGCAAGTCCGTATTCGGTTTCGTTGGCCAGGCGGATGGCCTGCGCCTCATCGCCGAACGACACCAGCGGTACCAGCGGGCCGAAGGTTTCTTCTTTCCAGCAGGCCATGTCACTGGTCGCGCCTTTCAGCACCGTCGGCGGGTAGAAGCCGCCCCAGTCATGTTCCAGCGGCTCTGGCACCTCGCCAGCCACCAGCTCCGCGCCCTGGGCCAGAGCATCGGTGACATGGCGGCGGACCTTCTCGAAGCCGGCCCGGTCGATCAGCGGTCCCAGGTCCGTGTCCGGCTGCATGCCGTCACCGACCTTGAGTCGCTTGACCCGCTCGACAATCTTCGTCGCAAAGGCGTCGGCGACGCTGTCCTGGACCAGAATGCGGTTGGCGCAGACACAGGTCTGGCCGCCACCGCGAAACTTGTTGACCATGAGCTGATCGGCGGCGGCGTCCAGATCCGCATCGTCGAACACGATGAACGGCGCATTGCCGCCCAGCTCCAGGCACAGCTTCTTGACCTGTTCGGCGGAGCCACGGATCAGGTCCTTGCCCACCTCGGTGGAGCCGGTGAAGCTGACCACCCGCACCTCCGGATGCTGCAGCAGGGTATCGCCGATCGGTCCGGCAGACCCCATCACCAGATTGACCTTGCCCTTCGGCAAACCAACCGCCTGGTCCAGCAGCGTGAACAGGGCGATCATGGTCAGCGGTGTCTTGCTCGACGGCTTGATCACGCTGGGACAGTCGGCAGCAATGGCCGAGGACAGCTTTTTCGCGATCATGCCGGCGGGGAAGTTCCATGGCGTGACCAGGCCCACCACGCCGGCGGGACGGTAGTGGATAATCCAGCTGCAGCCGCGGGGCTTCTCGCTCAGGGCATGGGATTTCAAGGCATCAAGGTTTTTCGCCGCGAAGCTGAAGAAGCCGGCGGCATATTCCACCTCACCCTGGCCTTCCTTCCAGGGCTTGCCGTGTTCCAGTGTCAGGATCCGGCCCATTTCCTCCTTGTTGTCGACCAGTGCGGCGGCAATCGCTTCCAGCCATTCCCGGCGCTGGGCCAGGCTCGCCGGCTCGGCCAGCGCTGCGCGTGCGGCGGCAACCGCCTCGTCGGTCTGGTCGGCGCTCATGTTCGGGATCTCGGCCAGAACCTCGCCGTTCACCGGGTTGTGCACCTTGACCGAGCGTTCGCCGTCGGCACCGACCCAGGCGCCGTTGATATAGCCCTGGATATGCGGGAGGAGTGGAGATTCGATCATCGGCTTAAGTCCTGTCGGGTCGCGGTGTAAGGATCATGCATTCGGCGTCGGCCGCCGGTCGGTGAGCGGGCTGACGGCCTGATAGGCGTGCGATGCGCGCAGCACCAGCGCATCGCGGTGCCGTCCACCGGTGACCTGCAGGCCGATTGGCAGGCCGGCACTGGTAAAGCCGCAGGGCACCGACGCGCTGGGCTGCCCGGTCATGTTGAACGGGTAGGTGAACGGGGTCCAGCTCGGCCAGCGCGGATTGTGCCAGCCCTCGGGCACCTCCAGGCCGGCCTTGAATGCCGGAATCGGCAGTGCCGGGTTCAGCAGCAGATCGTAGCGGCTGTGAAACAGGTTCATGTGTTCGATCAGGGCCGCCCGTTCATTCTGCGCCCCCAGGTAATCCAGCAGGCTGAGTTTCTCGGCCCAGGCGGCAACCTCCACCAGGCCCGGATCCATCTGCGCACGCTGCTCGGCCGACAGGTCGCGCATGGCGTTGGCCGCACCGCCATAGAACAGGACGCCGAAGGCATCCAGCGGATCGCTGAAGCCAGGGTCGATTTCCTCGACGATCGCGCCCATTTCCTCGAACATGCCGACCGCACGACGTACGGACTCGGCAATTTCCGGGTCCACGTTGATGTAACCGAAATTCGGGCTATAGGCGATCCGCAGACCGGCGACGCCGCCGTACAGGCCGACCAGATAGTCCTCGCAGGTTTCCGGCAGCGTGGTGTCGTGCGGGTCCGGACTGGCAATGCAGTTCATCAGCAGTGCGCTGTCCTCGACGGTCCAAGTCATCGGTCCCGGATGCGCCAATGCACCGAACGGGCTTTGCGGCCAGATGGGACAGCGGCCCTGGGTGGGTTTGAGACCGTAAATGCCGGTGAAACCGGCGGGGATGCGAATCGAGCCGCCGGCATCGGTGCCCAGTGAGAGCGGCGCCATGCCCAGGGCCACTGCCGCCGAACTGCCGCCGCTGGAGCCGCCCGGCGTCTTGTCCGGATCCCAGGGGTTGCGGGTGATGCCACAGAGCGGACTGTCGGTAATGCCCTTCCAGCCGAACTCGGGCGTGGTGACCTTGCCCACCGGCACGAAGCCCTCGCGCCGCAGTGCCGCGATGGCCGGCGCGTCGTCGGTGGCAGGATCATCGGAGATCACATGTGAACCCTTGCGGTTGAACCAGCCCCGGGCCATGAACACGTCCTTGATCGCGGTCGGCACACCGTCCACCCGGCCCAGCGGGGCACCTTTCTGCCAGCGTGCCTCGGATTCACGCGCTGCCTGCAGCGTGGCGTCCGGATCAACCAGGCAAAAGGCGTTGACCATCGGGTTGTAGGTCTCGATCCGCGCCAGACACGCCTCGGCGGCCTCCACCGGCGAGAGGTCCTTGCGCCGGAACGCCCGCAGCATTTCCATGGCCGTCATGTCGGCAACCTGGGTGTTTCCGTTCATGCCTCGTCATTCCCCTATGAAGTGGCGTCGTTGTGCCATCAGCGCGCGGCGTAGCCACGCTCTTTGTCCACCGGATTGTGCAGTGGCTCGCCGGCCTGCCAGCGCTCGAAGTTGGCAATGAACTGCTCGCTCAGCGCCTCCTTCCAGCCGATCACGTCGCCGGCCATGTGTGCCGACAGAATGACGTTGGGCATGTCCCAGAGCGGATGATTCGCCGGCAGCGGCTCCTGTTCGAACACGTCCAGTCCGGCACCGGCGATTTCACCGCTGTCCAGCGCCGCCACCAGATCGTCGGTCCGCACGATCGGTCCGCGACCGATGTTGATCAGGCGTGCCGTTGGCTGCATCCGTGAGAACGCATCAGCATCGAACAGGCCCTCGGTGTCCGGCGTGAGGGGCGCCGCGATCACCACGTAGTCGGCATCGGGCAGCAGTGACTGGAACCGCTCGGCGGCATGCACCCGGTCGAAATCCGGGTCGCCTTCCCGGGCCGAGCGGCTCATCGCGGTCACCGCCAGACCGACGGCGCTCAAAAGCTTGCCGATCTGACGGCCGATGGAGCCGGCGCCGACGATCAACGCCCGCTTGCCCTCGATGCGCTCAGTCTCGCGATGGACCCAGGCGCGCTCCGCCTGGTAGCGCAGCGAACCGGGATAATCCTTGGCAAAACACAGGATCAGGCCAAGCACGAACTCGGCAATCGGACGGTCAAAAATGCCCCGGGCATTGGTCACGGGAATGTCGCTGTGCCGGATGGGCGGGATCATCAATGCATCGACGCCGGCGCTGGTGGCATGGATCCAGCGAATGCGGTGCTGCTCCGGCCAGCAGTCTTCCAGCAGGTCCGTGCGGAAGTCGGTGACCATCAGAATATCGGCTTCTGGAAGCGCTTCACGCAGGCTGCGCTCGTCGTTGGCGAGCATCAGTTCGGCCTGACCCCGCAGCGGGTCCAGGCCCGGTGGCCAGCTTTCCCCCGCCGCCGTGACAATCGCGATGCGCGGTCGATCGGTCATCCCATTCCCCCAGCGACGTGACTGTTTCCGTCGGCCGACGTTACCGAGCGCCTGCGAGCAGCGTCAATATGCGATTTTCAAAGTGCGCAAATGCAGGCGGGGCCCGGCCTCGGTGGACAATCGCGGGTACGCTGCGTCGCCTGAATGCGCATGCTTGACCCCCTCGCGGTGCGCAGACATAGTCGGCTGGAGCACGGGTCAAGCGGAAACGGGGGCAGGGCGATGGCAGTGACTCCACTGGAAGCCGATCTGACGGAAGTCGAGGAGATGGAGGAGGCCACCTGGACTCCTTCGCTGCGCGCCATTCCGGTCGCCGGCATCCGGCGCATGGTCAATCTGGCCGCCGAGATGGACGATGTGATCCATTTGTCCATCGGCCAGCCGAATTTCCCAACCCCGGATCACATCATCAAGGCCCATGTCGAGGCGCTGCAGGCCGGACATACCGGCTATACGATGGATGCCGGGCTGCCCGAACTGCTGAGTGCGGTGGCGGATTATTATTCAGAGCGCAGCGGCCGCACGATCACCGAGGACAACATCCTCATCACCACCGGTGCCACCGAGGCCATGTATCTGGCGCTGACCGCCACTTCGGCGCCGGGGCGTGAATTCATCTGTGCGGATCCGACCTTCCTGCTTTACGCACCGCTGATCCGGCTTAACGGTGGCGAGGTCAAGTACATTCCGACCCGCGCCGAACACGGACATCAACTCGATCCCCAGGAAGTGATCGATGCGATGGATCTGAACACCTATGGCGTGGTGCTGAACTCACCGAGCAACCCGACCGGCACGATCTACCCGCGGGAGACCATCGAGGCGATCTGCGAGGAATGCGCCTATCGCGGCATCTACGTGTTCAGCGACGAGGTCTATGACCATCTGATCCTGGACGACATGGAATACCCCAGCGTGTTGCGGCACGCCGTGGACCTGGACAACATCATGGTGGTGTCCAGTTTCTCCAAGACCTTCAGCATGGCGGGACTGCGCATCGGCTGGATCATCTCCAGCCAGGGCGCGATCAAGAAGCTGCGTCGCTACCACATGTTCACGACCACGGTGGCCAACACGCCGGCGCAGTGGGCCGGGGTGGCCGCGCTGCGCGGGGGCCGGAGTTGCATCGATGGCATGGTGGCCGACTACGCTGCCCGTCGGGATCGTCTGGTGCACCTGGTGGCGGACACGCCGCACATGACCGGCTACTGGCCGCAGGGCGCGTTCTACATGTTCCCCTCGCTGCCGGAGCATGTGAACGCCAATACCGTTGCGCTTAACATGCTGCGCGAGACCGGTGTCTGCACGGTGCCGGGCGATGCCTTCGGGGAATCCTGCATCAATTCGCTTCGGATCAGTTACTCCACCTCCATGGAGAAGATCGAGGAGGCGTTCGAACGCATCATTCCGTGGATGGAGAAGCAGCGCTTCTGAACCATGTCGGTGGATGATATTCACAGTTTGCGCGATATCCTGCAGCGCTGCCGGCGCATTGCGGTGGTCGGCCTGTCGGCCAACTGGTACCGGCCGAGCTATTTCGCGGCCAAGTACATGCAGGATCACGGCTACCGGATCATCCCGGTCAATCCGGGTTACGACGAGGTGCTGGGCGAGCCCTGCTATCCGGATCTGGCCAGCATCCCCGAGCCGGTGGACATGGTGGATGTGTTCCGGCGCAGCGAGGAGGTGTCGGCGCTGGTGGACGCCGCTGTTGCGTCAGGCGCCAGCGTGCTGTGGATGCAGCTTGGTGTCTGCAACCGGGCAGCGGCCGAACGCGCCACGTCGGCCGGCCTGCAAGTGGTCATGGACCGCTGCGTCAAGATTGAGCATGGCCGGCTGTTCGGTGGCCTCAACTGGATGGGCGTCAACACCGGCGTGATTTCCGCACGGCGGCCCCTCGGTACCGTAAGCTGACACCCTGAACTGGACTCCTCATGGCGGATCGCGACTTCGGCATCGAAACCCTTTGCCTGCATGCCGGGCAGATCCCGGATGCGGCCACCGGCTCGCGTGCGGTGCCGATCTACCAGACCACGTCGTTCGTCTTCGACAGCCCGGACCACGCCGCCAGCCTGTTCAACCTGCAGACCTTCGGCAATATCTACGGCCGCATGACCAATCCCACGACCGCGGTGCTGGAGGAGCGGGTTGCGGCCCTGGAAGGTGGTCGCGCCGGTCTGGCGGTGGCCTCGGGCATGGCGGCGCAGATGACGGCGCTGCTGACCCTGTGCGAACAGGGCGACGAGATCGTTGCGGCGCGCACGCTGTACGGTGGCACCTACAGCCAGATGAATGTCACCTTCCGGCGCATGGGTATTACCACCCACTTCGTCGACCCGCATGATCCCGAGGCGTTCCGCGCCGCGATCAACGACCGGACGCGTTGCCTGTATGCCGAAACCATCGGCAATCCGCTCGGCAACGTGCTGGACATCGAGGCCATTGCCGAGGTCGCGCACGAGGCCGGTCTGCCGCTGATCATCGACAATACGCTGGCCAGTCCGCATCTGTGCCGGCCCATCGAACATGGTGCGGATATCGTGGTCCACTCGGCCACCAAGTACCTGGGCGGGCACGGCACGACGCTCGGCGGGGTGATTGTCGAGTCCGGCAAGTTCCCCTGGGACAACGGCCGGTTCCCGCAGATGCTCGAACCGTCCGAGGGTTATCACGGCATCCGTTTCTACGAGACCTTCGGCGATTTCGCCTTTATCACCAAGGCGCGGGTGGAGACGCTGCGCACGCTGGGGCCGAGCCTGTCACCGATGAATGCCTTCCTGTTGTTGCAGGGCATAGAGACGCTGCCGCTGCGCATGGAGCGGCACTGCGAAAACGCCTTGGGTGTGGCACGCTTTCTGGCAGAGCATCCGAAGGTGTCCTGGGTGAAATACGCTGATTTGCCGGACAGTCCGTACCATGCGCTGGCGCGGAAGTACCTGCCGCGTGGCGCGGGTTCGGTGTTCACCTTCGGTGTAAAGGGTGGCCACGAGGCCGGCGTGCGCTTCATCGAGCGCTGCCAGTTCCTGAGTCATCTGGCCAATGTCGGCGACGCGCGGACGCTGGTCATTCACCCTGCCAGCACGACCCACCGACAACTCAACGAAGAGCAGCAGATCGCCGCCGGCGTCAGCCCGGACATGGTCCGTCTGTCGGTGGGCATCGAGACGCTGGATGACATCCTCTGGGACATTGATCAGGCGCTTGCTGGGTAAGGCAGCGCAACCACTCTCAGTCTGGTAGGGGCAGTGGAAGATTTCGGCTGGCCCTGTTGGGCCGCAGGCACGTCAGGCCAGACGAAACCTTGCACTGGCCCCCACGTTATCGCGACGACCCCCAGGCCCCGTGCCGTGGGAGGACAAGCTTTTTTCCGTCGTGACGACGCTTCGCGCCAACAGCGCCGGAGAAAAACCTTCTCCTCCCACGCCGCTCCGTGCTCGCTGCGATCGGGTGGTCATCCTGCCCACTTTGGGTCGCCGTCAACCTTGAAACTGTCGCCAAATACACACTCCATCAACAGTCCGAACTTCATCTATCGTTGAATCGTGCGCGCCAAAACAATCCCTTCACAGCGGCGCCCTCGTAACAGTCGAACGATAGAGAGGTTCTCATGACGATCAATCTGAAACGTCTGTGCCTGCTCGGCCTGGTTGCCGCCAGTGCGACCTTGCTTGCCTGTAACAGCGGTAGCAGTGGCGGAAGCAGTAGTAGTAGCGGTGAAACCGGGCAGCTTAGTCTGGCGGTGACCGATGGCCCAATCGATAATGCAACCAACGTTTTTCTGAGATTTACGGCTGTGGAATTGCGGGGTCCGTCCGGTCGACAGGAACTTATCGAGTTCGAATCGGTTCGCGAGATTGATCTTCTTGCGTTGCAGGGTGAGGAATCGGAAGCGCTGTTCGTCGGCGAAGAAGTTCCTGCCGGTGAATACAACCAAATCCGGTTTCTGATTGAGCCGGATGAATCCCAAAGTGGTCCCCCTCAAAATCGTCAAGTCACCACCTCGGTGATCCGATTCGCGGACGAACCTGAGCAACGGTTGGCCATCCCAGGTGGTGAACCGGCGGGGGTGCAAACGCAAGGGTCGTTTACCGTCCCGCCAGGTGGCGTTTTGGCCCTAACGGCCGATTTTGATCTTCGTAAGATGATTACTCGTGGGGTAGGAACGCAGTGGGATGGGTTCCACAGATTGCGGAGGACGGGTATTCGAATCATCGAGAACGCTGATGTAGGCGTAATTCGAGGGCAGGTGGACGCGAGTATCATTCCCAACGAGATCGTCGAGCAGTGTATGCCGCACCCTGATGAGGATAAAAATCACTACATCTGCCCAGGGGCAGCAGTGTATGTATATGAAGGCATCGGAGACGACGTTGAGTTTCTCAACATCAGGACTGATGAGGATGGGGAAGACCTGGACGGTAATCCGATAACGACGGCGAATGTCAGGTACATGCCCATCGAGGATGAAGAGTCGAACGGTGAGACTTGGGGATATTTCTATTCAGCGGGTTTTGTTCCGGAAGGCGATTACACTGTAGCGTTAACGTTCGACGCGGATTCGGATGATGCTGAAAGGGATACTCCTATCGACTTCGTCGATTGGTCACCTGCCCCAGTGGAAGCCGGCCAGGCAACGGTTGTCAATTTCCCAACGGAAAACTTTGAAGATCCGGGAGAAGAAGACGAAGAGGAGAACGGTGAAGACGAAGAAAACGGGGAATAAGACGCTTAATCCCGCTTCCTTCCATCTCGCCTGACAGGCCCCGATGGGTTCGGTACTCTGAGGAGATAATCGGATCCATCGGGGTTTCTCATGCCCAGGCACGTCCTCTTGATCCCCCTCGTTGCTGCCAGCCTGCTGCTGGGCGGTTGCCGGCTGGAAATCGGCAATTTTGGCGGTAGCAGCGATGACGATGACAACGGCGGCGGCAATGGGGACGGGTCGGCGTCCATCAGCGTGCTGGCTGCGGATGCGGGCGGTTACAACAGCTTTCTGCTAACCCTGGACGGCGTCGATTTCCAGCGCAGTGGTGCCGCCACCGAGCGTTTGGAGTTTGCCGAAACCGAACCGGATATACTCGTTGACCCGACCTCCGGCGGTGTGCTGATCAGTACCGGCTTCGATCTGCCGACCGGCAGTTACCGCGGGCTGGTGCTTCGTGCCATCAGTGGGTTCGAGCCGCCGGGCTCGGAAGTCGATGGCCTGCCGCTGGAAATTGGCAACGCCTCCTTCGAGTCCCGGTACAGCGTCCGGCTCGCCGGTGGCAACGACCTGGTTCTGGTGATCAATACCCTGTCGGCGCTGCTCCCCGAGCGGGAGGGCGGCAGCGTGGTGTCCTATGCGTTTCGTCCGGCCGGCTATGTGGTGCGGCTCGACCAGGCGGGGTATGTGGAAGGAAACGTGGCTGCCTGTAGCGATGCGGAGCTGGACCAGCGCGCGGTCTACGTGTTCCGCGAGGATGCCAGTGTGCGCGATATTCGCGGCCCGGCCGGTTCCGAGAATGATCCGGTGGTGGTCGTCTCCACCGATGCCGATGGCAACTACATCACCCCTCCGCTGCGTAGCGGCGATTACCAGATCTCCTACACCTGCAACGCGCTGGATGACGATCCGGAAGAAGAGGATGACGCCATCCGGGATGAGCTGCTCGATAACGTCGAAACCGTCACCGTGCGGCGCGGCGAGCCCTCGCAGGCAACAACCCGTAATTTCTGAGTCGGCTTCCTGCGGACTTGACCATAGGTTGGGAAATGGACGAGTGCGTCCTCAGGTCTCCGGCGCCCCGATGGCGGTGAAAAGCTCGGCCAGCTCGTTATTCTGCCGCTGCTGCCGAAGGATCGCGGCATCCACCACCGAGAAGCGGCCTGCCGAGGTCTGCAGGTAGGTCCGGCCGGTGTCGGTGTCGACAAAGCGCACCGCCGGAACTTTGGCGAGGCACTGCCTGATGAAGGTGCAGTTCCTGGCGATGGCCAGGCTGTGGTCGTCCGGATAGACGTCCTCGGGACGGGTGGCGTGGATGTTGATCTTCTGGAAACGATCGATGTCGACCAGGCCCAGCGGATCCAGGATGTGGAGTACCTCGCGATTGCCGTGGGCGATGGTGGTCGGCGGGGTGTGCTTGGCCACGCTGTTGTCCAGGAAGTGGTATTCGAGACGGGGTTGCGGGCTGTCCAGCCACTTGAACAGCAACTTCGGCATGCCGTCGTAGGCTTCGACGCAGTGCCCCAGGAAATCCTCCACGGCCTTGTAGCGTCCGCGAGTCAGCCCGCGTTCCCAGCCCCGCTCAACGGTCGCTTCCGGCGGCGTGATGATGAAATAGAAGTACATGGTGGCGATGTACTTGGCGTAGGTGGCATCCAGCAGCTGCGGCACCTTTTCCATGGCGAAGCTATCGAAGCGGAAGCGGTCGATCAGCAGGTGGGGGATGGATTGGTCGCGCTCGGCCTTGTCACGGATGTAACGGTCGAGCTTGGCATCCACCAGCTTGACCTCCTTGCCTGCCAGACGGCCGGCGTACTTGTAGGCCTCGCCCAAGGCCTCGTAGTCAAGCAGCAGGCGGCGCCAGATATCGGGTGACACGGTGCCATACTCGTTCGCTTGAATGCCCAGGTCGCGCAGGAAACCCTTGAGGAAGGGCCGCAGTGAGCTCTTGCCGGAGGCGGAGGCGCCCTTGAGGCTGATCAGCACCGGTTCCCTGGCGCAGGGGAGCCGCTCGTAACCCTCGACCTCGATGGCCCGCTCCACATGGGGCGCGATCTGCCGGCCGAGGTGACGGCTGCCGAAGTCGTTGCACACATGCCGCGTAATCAGCGTGGCCAGCAGTTCCCGGTCCACCCCGATATGACCCTGAGTGCCGCCGATGGCGTTCAGCACGCGGTACGCGCTCTTGAAGATGGCCCGTTCCAGCTTGTCCTCCGCCGCGAGGCCCTTTTCCTTGATTTCCTGGGTCAGGTCGAGGTGACGTTCCTCGATGGAGCGTGTGTCGGCGGGCGGGCGAGGGGGGCGGCGCCGGGAGAACCAGCGTGCAAACCAGGACCGTGGCTCGGGCTCTGTCGTTGCCGGCTCCGGGGCGAAAGCCCCGGCAAGAATAACGCCGACGCGGTCGTGGATTTGCTCGTAAAGCTGATCGAACTCCTGCTGGAATGCCGGCAGGTGAGGGGCCAGGTAGTCGGACAGGATCTTCAGGGCTATGCCGCGAAAGTGCTGGCCCAGGAGTTCCTCTTCCTCGCCTTCCAGAACCACGACATCGGCGGTGACCTGGACAATCAGTTCGTGAAGCACCAGCCGTTCGGCCCGGAAGGTAACCAGTTCCTCCTCTTCCAGCCCGGTCAGGGCCATCAGTTCCGGGATGTCCGACAGGCTGGTCGCGACGTTGGCCGATCGATGGATGGTTTCCAGCGGCTTGTAGCGGGCGGGAAGGTCGGCCTCCAGGCCGGGATGCCACGCTGAGAACTCGGAACTTTGTCGGTCAGCCATGCCGGGGGTTCACGGATGCGGGTGTCTCGGGCCCTGGTGAAGGGTTTGTCTGATGCCGATGCTAGGGCGTGTCCTGGCCCACCGGATGGGCGGCGGATCAACGGTTTCTCGGCAGATAGTGGCGCAGCCGGTAGCTCGGGGCAATCACGCCCGTTCAACGGAGCCGGCCTGTCAGCGCGCCAATTGAGGACCTTGCGACCCGGGTGGTATAACAGCGGGCCGCATCAGCCCGTTGCCTGGATCAGATCCATGAATCTGAAAAATCTCGAAAAACGCCTGACCTACCTGACCGCCAACGCGATCAGCGACTATCGCATGATCGAGGATGGCGACCGGGTGATGGTCTGCCTGTCCGGCGGCAAGGACTCCTATGCCCTGCTGGACATGTTGCTGTTGCTCCGCGACCGCGCACCGGTGCGCTTCGAGCTGACCGCAGTCAATCTCGACCAGAAGCAGCCGGGCTGGCCCGAGCACGTCCTGCCTGAATACCTGGAAAGCCGCGGGGTGCGGTACAGGATCCTGGAACAGGACACCTACAGCGTGGTGAAGCGTGTGGTGCCCGAGGGCAAGACCATGTGCTCGTTGTGTTCACGCCTGCGCCGCGGTGCCCTGTATGCCGCGGCCACTGAACTGGGCATGACCAAGATCGCGCTCGGCCACCACCGGGACGACCTGATCGCGACGCTGTTCCTGAACATGTTCTACGGCGGCAAGCTGGCGACCATGCCACCGAAGCTGCGCAGCAACGACGGTCAGCATGTTGTAATTCGGCCGCTGAGCTATGTGCCCGAGCGGTATCTGGAGCGCTATGCGGAACTGTGCGATTTCCCGATCATCCCCTGCAATCTCTGCGGCTCGCAGGAGAACCTGAAGCGGGCGGAGATCCAGCGCATGCTGCGGCAGTGGGAGCAGGATGAGCCGAAGCGGCTGAACATCATTCTGCGCAGCCTGCAGAATGTCCGGCCCTCGCATCTGGCCGACGATTCGCTGTACGACTTCGCCGGCCTGGTGGGCGAGTCGGCGGCAGACATGCCGGACCCCGTTACCGACGAAACCGATGCCTTCGCCAGTCTTCGTTCCGGATTCTGAGAAGACCATATTCAGAGAGGGGTGCCACGGTCCCTGTGGCGGTCAGACTCCGTTGCGAGCAGTCGCGGGGAGCGAATCGATCAGCGTTTCCTTAGCCGCCGAAGTCGTAGCGGAAGCCGGCGTAGAAGGCGCGGCCGATGATCGGT
>NZ_JALPKO010000011.1 GCF_023195885.1 Methylonatrum kenyense | reverse complement strand
TCCCTACTGGGCGCGCTCGCGGGTATTGGAGTACCTCAGCCAGGTGGCGCCCGACTTACCCGGTGATGCCCGTCCGGCGCTGGGACCGGACGCCACCGGGGTGGGCTGGGTGTACCAGTACGCCCTGGTCGACCGCACCGGTGAACATGATCTTGCCCGATTGCGCTCCATTCAGGACTGGTTCCTGAAATTCGAGCTTCAGTCGGTGTCCGGTGTCTCCGAGGTGGCCACGCTTGGCGGCATGGTCAACCAGTACCAGGTGGTGCTGGACCCCAACCGTGCGCGTGCCTACGGCCTGACCCTGAGCCAGATCCGAGAGGCGATTCAGGACGGTAACCGCGAGGCGGGCGGTTCGGTGGTGGAGATGGCCGAGGCCGAGTACATGGTGCGCTCACGTGGCTATCTCACCGGCCTGCGCGACCTGGGTCACATCCCGGTGGGGGCCAGCGAGGACGGAACCCCGCTGCTGCTGGAGGACGTCGCGGAAATCCGCAAGGGCCCGGAGGCCCGACGCGGGCTCGCCGAACTGGACGGTGAGGGCGAGACAGTCGGCGCCCTGGTGGTCATGCGCCACGGCGAGAACGCCCTGGCCACCATCGAGCGGGTGAAGGAGAGGCTGGACGATCTCAGGGGCAGCTTGCCGGAGGGCGTGGAAATCGTGGAGACCTACGACCGCTCCACGCTGATCGAGGCATCGGTCCGGAACCTCTCTGTCAAGCTGGTGCAGGAGTTCCTGATCATCGCGGCGGTGTCCCTGGTCTTCCTGTTGCATCTGCGTTCGGCGCTTGTGGCCATTGTCAGCCTGCCCATCGGCATCCTGGCTGCGCTGCTGATCATGCAGCAGCAGGGGATCAACGCAAACATCATGTCCCTGGGCGGTATCGCCGTCACCATCGGGGCAATGGTGGATGCGGCCATCGTCATGGTGGAGAACCTGCATAAAAGGCTGGAGCGCGCATCGCCCAACGCTGATCGTTGGGAAACCGTCTCCCTGGCTGCCAGGGAAACGGGGAGGCCCCTGTTCTTCGCATTGTTGATCATCACCGTGAGCTTCCTGCCACTGTTCGCACTGGAGGGGCAGGAGGGGCGGATGTTCAAGCCCCTGGCCTTTACCGGCACCTACGCCATGGCCGCGGCCGCCGGCTTGGGGATCACGCTGGTGCCGGTGCTGATGGGTTACCTGGTGCGCGGGCGGATCCGCCCGGAGACCCGTCACCCCATCAGCCGGCTGCTGATCGCCGGCTATCGGCCGGTGCTGCATGGCCTGCTGCGCTACCCCTGGGTGACGGTGGGGGCAGCCGTGTTGCTGGCCGCCACCATGATCTATCCGGCCTCCAAGCTGGGCACCGAGTTCATGCCCGAGTTGGACGAGGGTGACCTGATGTACATGCCCTCGCTGGAGCCGGGCGTCTCCATTGACAAGGTGCGGGAGTTCCTGCAGCAGACCGATCGCCTGATCGCCTCGGTACCCGAGGTGGAACGCGTCTTCGGCAAGGCCGGACGGGCCGACACCGCCACGGACCCCGCACCACTTGGCATGTTGGAGACGGTCATCCGCTTCAAGCCGCAGGATGAATGGCGCGACGGGATGACCAAGCAGGACATCATCCGCGAATTGGACGAGGCGGTGCAGTTTCCGGGCGTGGCCAACGTCTGGGTGCCGCCCATCAAGACCCGCATCGACATGCTCGCGACCGGCATACGGTCCCCGGTCGGGGTGAAAATTGCCGGGCCCGACCTGGCCGAAATTGAACGGATCGGCCAGCAGGTGGAGCAGGTGCTGGAAACCGTACCGGGCACGGCCTCGGCCTATGCCGACCGAACCGCCACGGGCCGTTACGTGGAAGTAGACATTCACCGCGAGCGGGCGGCGCGCCATGGGGTGAGCGTGATGGAACTGCAGTCGGTCATCCAGGCGGCTGTGGGGGGTATGAATGTCACCAATACGGTGGAGGGGCTGGAGCGCTATCCGGTGAACCTGCGTTATCCGCAGGACTGGCGCGACTCCCTGGAGCGGCTACGGGAATTGCCGGTGGTGACTCCCAACGGAGCCCACTTGGCGCTGGAGTCACTGGCCTCTGTGGAGATCGTCGACGGACCGGCGATGATCCGCACCGAGAACGCCCGGCTCAACGGTTGGGTGGTGGTGGATATCCGCGACCGTGACCTGGGCTCCTACGTCAACGAGGCACGGCGGGCCGTGGCCGATCAGGTGAGTCTGCCGCCGGGGTACTCCATCCACTGGTCGGGGCAGTACGAGCACATGGAGCGCGCCAAGGAGCGGCTTGCCTACGTGGTCCCGGTCACCGTGGTGCTGATTTTCATGCTGCTCTACCTCTGCTTCCGCAGTAGCCCCGAGGCCCTGATGCTCATGGGGGCGTTGCCGTTCGCCGCCGTGGGAGGGGTCTGGCTGCTCTACGGCCTGGGGTACGAGGTTTCGGTCGCCGTGGCGGCGGGCTTCATTCTGCTCATCGGGCTGGCCACCGAATTCGCGGTGGTCATGCTGATGTACGTGCGGAACGCGGTGGATCAACGTCAGCCCCGGGACCGGCAGGAGCTCAAGGAAGCGATTGTCGAGGGCGCCGTCATGCGTGTCCGGCCCAAGGCGATGACCTCGTTGACCGTGGTATTGGGCTTGTCGCCATTGTTGATGGACAGCGGCCCCGGTTCCGAGGCAATGCAGCGTATCGCTGCGCCAATGATCGGCGGGATGATCACGGCGCCGTTGGTCTCCCTGCTGCTGATCCCGGTGCTCTACTGGCTCTGGCATCGTTACCGCCTTCCAGCGACTGATCAGGGGAAGGTCGGTGCCTGAGTGCCACGCCAACGTTGTCCGTGTCTGTGTGTGACCTCGAGGAGTGATTGAAATGCGTCAGAAAATCCAGGCTGTCTTCCTTTCGTTGATGCTAGCGCTTGTCGCTGTTCCGGTGCCGGCCCACGAGGCGCACCACGGCGGTAGCGCCGTGACCGCTGGGGGCGAGGGTGTGCTGAAGGGGGTCGATGCCGAGGCACGCGCCGTGACTTTGAGCCATGAGCCCATTCCGGAGCTGCGGTGGCCGGCCATGACTATGGACCTGCCGCTGCGGGACGCAGACCTGGTCAGTGGTTTCGAAACGGGCGATGGCGTGCGTTTCACCCTGGAACAGGTCGGGGAGACTGACTACGAGATCATCGATCTGCAGTTACTTGACTGAATGAGTGACGTCAGCGGAGCTCGCGTCATATCGCGCGTTTCAGTTCCGTCTGCAGCTCTGCGACGGCACGTGTCCGGTTGTTGTCCTGGTCGCCGTCGGCCTGTTGCCAGGCGGGATGTTCCCGTGCCTTGATCAGGGCGCGTGGCAAGCCCTTCTGGAACAGGCCAGACGGCGGCTGACCGTTTGCCGCCGCAAGCGGCGCCTGATCCGCGTGGCCGCGCTGTTGCAGCCGGACGATCAGTTGCAGGTTGCGACTGCCGATCAGGCGCAGCACCGCTTCGTTCAGCACCACTGTCTCGACACCCCGCAAGTGCCGGTCCAGCGCAGTACGCAGTCGCTGCCGGCCAGCGACCCCGGCGCCGAGCAGGCCGCCGGTCAGCGTACCCAGTCCGAGCGAGGTGCCACCGGCCGCGATGTCGACGGTGCCACCCGCCACCAGGCCGGACATCACCGGGCCCACGGACTTGATACCGTAGTAACGCAGCGTGCTGGCCGAAAGTGGGTCACTCTGCCAACGGCCATCGGTCACGTCTTCGTGCAGTGCGCCGCCAAGAATCTCCGGGTTGTAGCTGAAGGCGGCGAGAATGCGGGTGATGGTCTGTTGCTCGCCCTCGCGTGCATCGCTCGCGAGGGCATCGCGCGCGGCCTGCATGGCCGTCGCATCGTCCGCCCTGGCCTGCCGTCTGGCTGCGGCAAGGCCGATCAGGCCGGAAGCGAGCGCCTCGCATGCGGCATCCAGCCGCCAGTCCGTCTCCCGGGAGCGCAGCCGGACAAGTTCGTCCAGTGCCTGTTCGGCCGCCGGGAACACGGCAGCCAGGCTGCGATACAGCCTGCGTTCCGACTCCCAGCTGTAAACCACTGCGTCGAAGGCCACCGTGACCGCGTGACCCTGGGAGCGCAGCGCGTCGCGCCATTCCTGTTCACGACTATCCGCCGCTGCCGTGAAATTGAGCAGGGGAAGCAGAGGGCGCCCGGTGCGCGACAGGATGAACAGTTCATCCAGGTACTTCTCCAGCACCGGTTCGCGGGCATCGATGACGAACAGGCAGGCATCGCAGTCCAGGGCCTGCCGCAGCACGCGCAGTTCCTGCTCCGCGGTGTGCTGCAGCGCCGGCTCATCGAGCAGGGCGCGCAGACGCTGGCTGTGGCTATGCCGCCGGTCCGGACCGGCGTCCAGTTGCTCCAGCAGGGGCTCCGTCTGCTCCAGCCCGGGGGAATCGAAAAAGACGATGCGAAGTTGATCGGTCTCGATCAACGGCAGCGGCTGGATCTGGCGGGTGGTGGAGGGCGAGGCGGAGACCTCGCCGAAGTCCGATAGCCGTCCCAGCGTGCGCAGCAACGATGTCTTGCCGACATTGGTGTGACCGGCCAGCAGGATATGCAATTCGGTGAAGCTTGTCCGGGGGCGCCGCGGATCGTTCATGGGGCTTCGCCTCGTTCACCGGTTCCGGCGCCGCGCAGCATCGCCTGCATCTGGTCCCGGTCCAGCCGCCGCAGGCTTGCCTCGTCGGCGACCAGGTGAGCCAGCGCACCAGCGCGGGACGCGTGTTGCCACCAGTCCGCCGCGCGCCGGGATACGTCGCCGCCACGTTCCACAAAACTATGGTGTTCACCCAGCAGGAGCAGCGCCGGCACGCCGCCGGCCTGGATGAGCCGGTGCAGGCGATCAGCGCTGCCACGGTCGGGGCTGCGCAACAACGACACCAGGATCACCAGAAAGACCGGGCGCGGGCTCAGCCCCCGCAACGCGCTCTCCGCCTGGCGCAGGTCCTGCCGCGTTCGGATATGGGCAAGGGCAAGGCAGTCGGCACCACAGAATGCCGGCGGCCAGTCGCCTGCCTGATCCAGTTCCAGGCCGACCAGTGCGTAATGCGGGCCATTGCCAAAGACCCGCGGCGCCTCACCGCCCGTGTTCGATGCCGGGTCGGGCGGTGAGGCGCCGTGGCGGTCCAGTTCGCCGGCGGCCCCGCGGAGATCCAGCAGTTGCCGCTGGTAATGGGGCAGGGCGATATCCAGCGCCAGGCGGTTGACCGCGCGGCGCAGGCCCAGCAGTGTGCCGATGGCCAATACCAGCCGCGGCAGCAGGCCGTATACCAGGATCGCGCCAAACAGGAACCAGCCCCAGGTGCTGCGCGCGGCCGCGCTGACGCTGCCGATGCCTTGCCGCGTCTGGTCCAGCACCGCCGCGTCCGGTACCGGAAAGCCCAGCAGTCCGGGCAGCCAGCCGATGGCCAGTAGCAGGTTCAGGATCGGTTCGGCGTCGAAAAGGGTGCTGCCCCAGACAAAGTCGTACTGGGAGAATGTCAGGATCAGGAAACAGGCGAGCAGGGCGCTTGACGCGTAGGCACCCCATAGCAGGTGGGCATACAGAGTCAGCAGCCGAAGGCCGGCTCCATGCTGGGCGGCGACGGCCCGGGAGCCCTGGGCGACCGCCTGCCGGTCCTCCGGGCTGCCGCCATGCAGCCGCAACAGACCCGCCAGGGTCGGCGTGAGTAGCAGGCCGGCCAGGCCGCCGATTGCCTGGCCGCGCACCTGGCGGCGCCAGACTCGCAGAATGAGCAGCAACCCCAGTGCGAACAGCGGTGGCCCGAGCAGCAGCAACAACAGCAGCAGGGCTTCGACCTGCCGCGTGCCGCCGGTACCCAGGGCCGAGCCGGCGGCGCCAAGTCCGAGCAGGCCGCCGAGCATGACAGTTCCAAGGGCAAACAAGCGCAGACCCTGCAGCAATCGATCAATCAGGGGTCTGAGGGCATCGGCAGAGGGGTGCGCGCGGGCCAGACGGAAAAGTCGATCCTCGACCGTTGTGCTCTGGTTCGCGATCTCTCGCAGGCTTTCCGGCTCGCCGGGAACGGTTTTGCTCCGGGGGTGATGGCGCAGCGATTCGGCGAGCAGCAGTTGGCGCAGTCGTGTCATGCAGCGGTGATAACGGAAGCAGTTCACGACTGCAAGGATGGATGCTTGCGTCCCACTTATCGTCACCATAAGGTGATTGGGTTATATCGCATGTGCCCCTTGATCGATTGGCCGTTCCGCTGCTCCGGTTGTTCAACCGCGGTGGCCCGTGCTCGGCCCTCGTTCGACGGTGCGGCGAACTTTCCTTTCAAGAGGTCGGAAGACACGCATGTCGACGCTGCAAGCCGGAGCCATGTTCCGCAAACTACTTGTGGTTGGCGGTGCTGACCGCTGCCGTGCCCTGATAACTGCAGCCCTCCTGACCGATAAACTGCCGGATGATGGTGCGTTCACTGTCAATGCCGCTGGCATCGGTACACAGGATCAGTCGCCGGCTGACCCGCAGGCGGTAGCACTGATGCGGGAACGGGGGCTGTCATTGAACGGCGAGGAGCAGCCAACCCTGACGCTGGAGCTTGGCCAGGCGCATGATCTGATCTTTGTCATGGAGAAGGGCCAGAAGCTCTGGATCGAACGGCGCATCCCGCAGTTGCGGGGCCGCATCTACACGCTTGGGCACTGGTCGGATCTGGTGGTCAACAACCCCGCCGGCAAGGACCCCCAAACCTACCTGGAGGTGGTGGAGCGGATCGAGCAGGCGGTTGACGACTGGGTGAAACGCCTTGTTTGAGTGCCAGGGGCGCCGTGACTGATCACGTTCGGACGGTGGTTTTCCCGGTGGCCGGGCATGGCACCGACTTCCTGCCCGCCACCAAGGCCAGCCCGAAGGTCATGCTGCCGGTGCTGGACAAGCCGCTGATCCAGTACGCGGTGGAAGAGGCGGTGGCCTCCGGCGCCGAAAATCTGATCTTTGTCACCGGCCGCACGAGTCGGGCCGTTGCCGATCATTTCGACCGCGCGAAGGAACTGGAACAGCGCCTGCAGCAGGCGGAGAAGCAGGACCTCCTCAACGCAACCCGGGGAACCACGCCTGCCCATGTTCGCTGCCTGTTCGTGCGCCAGCCCCGCCCGCTGGGCCTTGGTCATGCAGTGCTCTGCGCCCGTGCCGCGATCGGCGGCGAACCATTCGCCGTGGTGCTGGCCGACGAGCTGATTGCCGCCTCCAATGGCAGGCCGGCATTATCGCAACTGATGGATGCCTTCAGCTGGAATCACGCCTCGGTGATCGGCGTGCAGCGCGTCCCGGACGACAGGACAAGCCTTTACGGGATCGTCGGTGTCCGGGCGGGCGACGGTCGGCTGCACAATGTGGACGCGATCGTCGAGAAGCCGGATCCGTCGCGGGCGCCGTCACGGCTTGGCGTGATCGGGCGATACGTCTTCACGCCGGCGATTCTGGATGCACTCGAGGGTATGCCGCCGGACGCCGACGGCCAGATTCAGCTCACCGACGCCATCGCAAGGCTGCTCACCTCCGAAGGCGTGTACGCCTACGAGTACGTGGGCGAACGCTTCGATTGCGGCACGCGGCTCGGCTATCTGCAGGCGACCCTCGCCTACGCCCTGCGGCGTCCGGACCTGCGGCGCGAGACCCGTGCCTATTTGCGGCAACTGCTGGCCTCGGGACGGCTGGATTCCCCTTCAGACGGCGCCTGAGCGGGCTTCCGGCACCGCATCACCTGCCGGGCGATGCAGCGCCAGGCCCGCGAGCAGCGCCATCAGCCAGATCACCATGGCCCGACTGAACGGGTGCCCCACCTGCAACTCGAACAGCACGGCAAAGGCGGTCAGGGCAGCGCACAGGGAGAGGATGGTGCGGCTGGGCGCTGGCGGGTCACCGCCGATGCCGGGATGGGTTCGCGCAAACGGGGCGGGCAGCAAGGGGCGGATCAGCAACGCACAGATGGCGAGAAACAGCAGAAAGCCGACCAGTCCCAGCCCCAGCAGGAATTCCAGGTACAGATTATGGTACTGCGGTTGCCGCCAGCCCACGTCCAGTTGGGCCTGTGAATCGGTGACCACCTTGGCACCGATGCCCCAGCCCAGAATCGGGCGCTGGCTGAATGCGCGCATGGCTTCGGTCCACATGTTCAGGCGTACGCCCAGCGAGGGATTGCTGCGGTAGACCCCCTCACGGTCCAGCATGACCAGGGCGGCAACGGTATCCGGCCCGGCGCTCAAGCGGCGTTCCAGCCGTTCGCCGCCATCCAGTTGCACCAGTGCGGCAACACCAACGGCCAGAACACACAGGGCGGCAATGCCCGAGCGCAAACCCTGCCGTTGCCGAAGTGATACCAGCAGATGCCAGCCCATGTAGATCAGCGCGAGCACCGCCGCCGCAATCCAGGTTGCCCGCGTCTGCGTGCCGTACAGCACGATGGCGAAGGCCAGCGCAGCCAGAAACCAGGGCAGGGCGCGAAGGATGCGGCTGTTATGGCGGTGTTGCCGATCAGCAAGCTGGCGCAGGAACTGCACCACGCAGCCGAGAAAGCCCATCGCGGAGAGAAGCCCCACCTGTTCCGGCATGTAACCCCAGTCCCGCCGCACGCCCAGACCGCGCTCCCAGAGGTTCTGCCACTCGATTCCGAGTGCCAGGCCGATGGCAATGCCAGCCGCCGTGACCGCCAGCAGATAGGGATAGAGGCGCAGATGGCGGGCCAGCCAGTAGCCGGCAATGATCGAGAGCAGACCGCTGATTGCCAGCAGGTCGGTCCAGTCGGGGAAGGTGTTCTGCGCCAGCACCGGGAACTCACGCACGGCCAGCGGCGTGTGTATCAGGATGTAGACGGTCAGTGCGATCGCCAGCCAGAAAAGCGGCTGCCGTCGTAGGTGCGGCCAGGCCCGGCGGACATCAAGCAGCGTCGCCAGGGTCAGCACCGCCATCGCGCCGAGAAAACCATACCAATGGGCGCCCGCTAGCAATGCCGCGGCGAAGAGGCCACAGAGGCTAAGTGTGTCGGGCAGCGGACCGCGCAGGCGCGGGGCGATGTGGTGCATGGGGACGGTCAACCGGCGTCGGGAATCTAAATCATCAAGGTTACCGAAAATCGCCGGCCTGCACCCGCTTCTTCAAAGGAAAATCATCAGCAGAATGATGCCCAGCACGACGCGATAAGCCACGAAAGGCTGCATGCCGATGCGCTTGATGAAGGTCAGGAAGTAATGGATGCAAAGGTAGGCGCTGATGCCCGACAGGATGATGCCAAGCCCCATCGCACCCCATGCCACGCCGCTGCTGTCACGAACCAGATCGATCACCTGCAGGCCGCTGGCCAGGACGATGACCGGGATCGACAGCAGAAAGGAAAAGCGCGCGGCGGCGTCGCGACTCATGCCCACGAAGAGGGCTGCGGTCATGGTGATGCCCGAACGTGATGTGCCGGGGATCAGCGCGATGGCCTGGGCGAAGCCGATAATGGCGATATCCTTCCAGGTCATCTCGTATTCGGAACGCTCGCCCCGGAACTTCCAGTCCGCCAGCCCCAGCAGCAGGCCGAAGCCGATCAGCGAGCAGGCGATGACAATGGCGCCCACTTCCGGCGTGCGCAGCGTGACCTCCACCAGGTCCTTCAGCAGCAAGCCGAAGATGCCAACCGGCACCGTACCCCAGAGCACCGCCCAACCGAGACGCGAATTCGGCGTCTGCCGCCGTGTCGCCACCGACTGGCACCAATCGTAGGTGATGACATGAAGTTCCTTCCGGAAGTACATCAGCACCGCCAGCAGGCTGCCCACATGCACCGCCAGATCGAATGCCAGGCCCTGGTCTTCCCAGCCGGTCAGAAGCGGAACCAGGATCAGATGGCCGGCGCTGGAAATGGGCAGGAATTCGGTCAGCCCCTGCACGATGGCGAGGACGAAGATTTCGAGAAAGCTCATGCGGTGCGGCGCTCGCGCGGTTTGGAGAAACGTGCAGCGCCAGAATCGGCGCCAGTCCGTCAGCGAAACGCGGATGCTAGCACGCAGGTTTTGCAGGGACGATGTGTATCCCCGCGCCTGTCATGGTGTGATTGTTCGCCGTCCAGCCCCTCGGTATACTCCGCATCCTTACAGATTTGCCGGCGTAGCTCAGTTGGTAGAGCAACTGATTCGTAATCAGTAGGTCGGGGGTTCGACTCCTCTCGCCGGCACCAGAAAATTAACGGCCTGCCCGAAATCCGGGCGGGCCGTTTTGTTTGTGTAGACAGCGCGAACCTCTCTGTGGGGGCAGATACGAGCCGCGCGCAGGACGGTGGCCGCCTGTGAGATCGTCGACTAGCCTTTCCGGTGTGCTTGTTCTCAGGGAGGAGACAAGATGCACACCCGACTTCGTGGCTCGGGACTGAGCCTGATCGAACTTGTTGTAGCACTGGCCGTGCTTGGCATCCTCGCCTCGATGGCGGTCCCCCGCATGACCCAGTTCGTCGATCGCCAACGCATGATCGGCGCCACCAACAGCCTGCTCAATTCCATGCACTACGCCCGTAGTGAAGCTCTGAAGCGTGGCCACCGAGTCACTGTTTGCCCTTCAAGTGACGGGCTTTCCTGCCGGGATGATGGCGACTGGTCCGCTGGCTGGCTGCTTTTCGCCGACCCAACGGCCGTGGGCGAGCCAAGCGATGAGGATGCCTTGATTGCTTTCCAGGATATGGACGTGCGGGGAATAACGATCACCGCCAACACGCCGGTAAGGCGCTACGTGTCGTACGTCGAGCGCGGGACAACGCAGCGGCTTAACGGCGCACTGCAGATGGGGAGTATCCAGGTCTGCGCATCGGCGGAGGGCAGGCGAGTTATTGTGAGTGCGGTTGGGCGCCCGCGGAGTGAGGTGTTGCATTGCCTTTAGAATGACGGAAAGAACGTGCTCCCTCGCCTTTTACCAACATTCGTCTCGAGGCCCTCGGTTGGACGTTCCTCCGGTGACCTCCAGCGTGATGCTTTCACATGCGTCGTTGCCCTGGCGCCCCTGTGGCGTTGCCGTAATGGTGTAACTAGATCCAGATTCGCCTGACACGCCCAACGTGTAATGTTCGTCGGAAGAGGTTAAAAGCTCCTCGGGTAACTCGCCTTCCGCCGCATACGTTGCATTATTTGCACGCCATCGCTCCTGTGCCAACTGGATGCGCAGGATTGCGTCGTGTGCGTCCGCCCGCTGAGAGCGCAGTACATACCTCTCATAAGATGGGTAGGCGATTGCCGCGAGGATGGCGACCACAGCGACGACTATCATCAACTCGATGAGGGTAAAGCCAATGAAGCTATCTCGCCACCGAGTCATAAATTAGCCCCCAAATCCAATATTCGAACTCTCGTCTCGTATTTGATCACAGGCACCCGGTCTCAAACCAGCTTTCCGATGGGCGGTTGAATCCGCGGTCTGAGTGGTCAATCACCCCCGTGAAACCAATATCTTGGGGCATGGAGACTCCGTATACTGACAAGGAGACCCAAAACCTTGTTACCCACTGCGCCTCCGCCAAGGGATTGACAACACATCATGACGCGAGACGGTTTTACGCTTATTGAACTGTTGGTCACGATAGCGGTGCTTGCGATTCTCGTAACCGTGGCAATTCCCGCATTCAATCAGATCGAGCAGAGGCGCACGATCGGCGCAGCCGAAGATATGCTTAATCACGTGCAGCTCGCCCGAACCGAGGCGATAAAGCAGGGACGTAACATTTTCCTGGTGAGCGAAGGTAACGGCGGTGAATGGTGCCATGGGATCAGTTCCCAGGGGCCTTGCAGCTGCAGCGAAACCGGAAGTTGTTCCCTCGTTCTTGCGGGTAATGAGGAGCCTTCGGAAATCCGGACGTCAAACGAAGCGTTTAGAAACATCGCAATGGAAAGCGATGGTGTCAATGATGGCGTAATAGAATTCGATTCTGTTCGCGGCACATTGCTGGGCGGTCAGGCTCGATCGATTACGTTTACCTCGTCTCCAAACAATTTTCAGATGCGACTTGAGGTTAATCCGATAGGGCGCCCAAGACTTTGCGGTGTGGACAGACCCTTAGGAGCATACCGCCAATGCTAAGGAGAATAAATCAGTTGGCGTTTAAACCTAAATCTGGCGGTTTCACCCTGGTCGAGCTAATGGTCGGTCTCGTCGTGGGTTTAGTCGCTGTCGGGGCGATCATTGCACTATACATAACGGTAATCCGCGGCGCAGCATTCGTTACCGCCGAAGCCCGCCTGACGCAGGAAACCCGTATTGCGATGGATCTCATGGCTGCCGATATTCGTCGGTCTGGTTATTCGCATCCGTCTCATATTGAAGGGCGAAATGGTCGGCCACCACTGAACCCGTTCATGACAACTCAAGCATCCTGGCCAGGCCAATCGAGTGTTCCTGATGGCATTCGGAATATTCAGGTTTTGAACGATGGAAGATGTGTCATGCTCAGTTATGACCCCACCTTTTCCTATAATCCCGGTCAAGACGCGACATGGCCGGGTGATGCAGGGACACAATTTGTCTTTGGCTACCGGCAGAGCGGCGACCAATTGGAAATGCTAAGTGACCCTGCTGGAGACGTGAATTCAACTGATAACTGCGGAGACAGCCCGCCGGGATCCGCGCAATGGGTTCGCTTAACAGACCACGATACAACTCGTATCCGAGAGTTGCGCTTCGATATGGACTCCTCCGTCTGTCTGACGTTTTCCTCATCCGGCGAAGAAAGCGCATGTGACGAGGGAACGGCTGGCGAAGAGGATATATCAATTGAGTCACGCCGTGTGCGTATTATTATGCGAGCGGATCACGCGACGAATCCGGAATCAACAATATCTTTCGAGGAAATTGTTGGCGTGAAGAATAACCGGATTTTTGAACCGTAGGTTGGGGCAATGTTACCCATGAATGAGACCAATCAGTTTTTTGGTAGGGGCCAACGTGGTGTCGTTACGGTTTTCACGGCGATTGTTTTTCTTGTCGCCGTGACCCTTGTTGTGCTTTTCACGGCTCAGACAGGGATTCTGGAACAGAGGATGTCTGCTAACGAACTCCGCATGAAACAGACTGCCTTCGCGGCACAAGGTGGTGTCGAGCGGGCAATGGCCCACATGCAAATTAGTAACACTCCTGATGACCTTCGGCCAGATGCCGATGAGAACGGACGCGCTACGTATCGAACAGTTTTTCTAACACTCGATGTGGCGGGGGAAACCTTTTCCGGACTAGACGATTTGTGTCCAGCCCTCCCGACGGCGACATTCCCGACGTCAGCGGTGGAAGGGTTTAGGGCTTCAGATTTGAGAGAGGCAGTAATCCTTAGTTGCGGCTGGAGTGACGACCGATCGTCTAGAAAGGCAATCATGGTAAGTATGCGCGCGGGTCCGACCGTCGCAAGTGAGCCGGACGTGCCTTTTATCGCCCGCGGAATGGTCGATTTTAGGGGTAACGCCAATATATATAACGCATATCGTGATCAGACGATTCGAACGGGCTCGGAACCGATAATAAGCGGTAATGCAGCGGGCCTGTACACTCGGTTTCCGGGGTCCGAACCGCCAGCATTAAGTGACCCGGTTCCACCTCCAGGTGATGATTTTTATGATCGGAGGTCAATGCGTGACAGAGATCACCGTGCGAGAGAAGGGAGTCGGGAGCTTTTTGAAGACAAGGCGTTACAGATCGGTGAAGACGAGTTTTTTGAAGGGTTTCTGGGCATGGGGAAGAGTGACTACCGAGAAACGATGGTTTCACATAGCTTGAATGGCGGGAATATTAGTATTGACGAGAGCATGTGGGGCCAGGTGACCTGGGTCGATGGCTCTGCCAGGCTAGACGGTTCCGTCGGTTCTAGGGAAAACCCCGCTGTCGTGATTGTCGACGGAAACCTTACAGTTCGAGGAAATTTCGAAGAGTTTCATGGGATTTTGTATGTGACGGGAGATCTGACAGCGCGCGGTAATCCGGTTTTTTACGGCTCTGTGATTGTGGAAGGTGACGGAATTTTTGAAGAAACGGAAACGGATATATTTGGTACGCCCAGTTTTATTTTTGATCCGTTAGCAGTCCAGCGAGCTGGAGGTTCCGGTATTCGATCAGCCGACTCAGGTTCGTGGAGAGATTGGATTTCGACTGACTGACGCGTTTACTAGCTAGGAAGAAATAATGATTACAGCCAAGTTGCGGAACCACAAAGCTTGTCGGGGAATAAGTCTAATCGATGCACTTATCGGCGTGGCAATCATCTCGATTGGACTTCTGGCTGTGTTCCGGATGCACGGTGAAATTACGGCTGCAACTGGAGAGTCGAAGGCCAGGGCAGAGGCTATCCAACTGGCGGACTCTACGGTGGAGCGGGTAAGGAACTCATTGAGTGGTGCCGAAATTCTTGAAGTGATGAGTGATCACCCGCGAACAGGCGTAGAGGGAGTCAACGCTACATTTGATGTCGATTTAAACGTTGAAGAAGATGCCGAGAACGAACGGCAGCTAAACGTGGACGTTTCTATTGCATGGCAAGATGTTCGTGGTGATCTTCAGGAATTGAACATCGCGACTCATGTTCTGAGCGAGACGGCAATTAACGCGGTGAACCTTGCGCGAGGTCGGCTTCCTTCACCGAACCCGATTCCCAAATCTTCCGGTATGGCGCGAACACCGGGGTTCGGTGAAACACCGATGGCGAGCCCGGAGAGTGTCGAAGGTTTTCCGGATGGGACGCAGGTTTTGAGAGAGGGGGATCGTACGGAGGTGGTTGGTCCGGACGGCGGTCTCTTACTGATTATGGAAATGCCGGAAAATCCGGGTTTCAGCACGATTAGTGGAGTTGTTCTTCAATCAGGAGCGTCTGAGGATCTAAGGGAATATTTCATCGGCCCTGGTGAGGGCGCATCCTGCGTTACGACAAATATATTCGAGGAAGAGGACACGGTCTGGTCCCAGGCTGGACCTAATGAGCAGGTAGACGCGATTTTTTACCGATGTTTTGTCGGTGTGGGTTGGTACGGAAATATTGAGTTACGACCGCGGGCAGGGGGTGTTCTTGATGATTTGTCCGTCTGTGTTGGAGATCCAGACGAAACGGATATCGAGAGCTGGGATTCTCGGGAGCCCTTCCTGAGTGCCGTGAGACGTTATCGTGGCTTCGATTCCGGTTCGGAAAAAGCTATCGGGATCGGTAGACATCCGGAGCGAGGGGTCGAGCGCGTCGATTTCGGGCGCCCGATTGAGGAGATGGATTTGACCGATCTTGGGTTTGGCGAAGATTTCTCCTCTGACGACGACTTGGGGCATGATTTTCTGATAACGGACAGTGACGATTGCGGAGATGCCTTAACGTCTGCTAGTGACGAGGTATTCGGAAATCCGGACATTTTTTTCATGAACAGTGGCTTTAACTATTGTATACCGGGCGGTAATTGCGACAGTCTTTAATAACCACGCGCGAGCGATTAGAAATGGTGCCATCTCTGGATTATTGAGAGTACTTAACTTTTCCGTGTCGCATCGATAAATCAACCGCCCGCAGATGCTTGGTAATGGCACCGACGGAGATGTAGCTTACCCCCGTCTCCGCCACGGTGCGGATTGTTTCCAGGCTGACACTGCCTGAGGCTTCCAGGGGATGATCAGGCCCGGCAGATTGCCGGGCCTTTTTCATGTCTGTCAGGCTGTAGTCATCCAGCATGACGCTGTCGGCGCCCGCTGCCAGGGCCTCGCGAAGTTCGGCCAGGTCCTCCGTCTCGACTTCGACGTGTACCCCCGGGTGGTGTTTCCGTGCGGCCTCGACGGCTGAGGTGATCGAGCCGGCGGCGGCGATGTGGTTTTCCTTGATCAGGATGGCGTCGAACAGGCCGATTCGGTGGTTGCGACAGCCACCGCAGGCGGCAGCGTATTTCTGTGCGAGGCGCAGTCCCGGGATGGTCTTGCGGGTGTCCAGGATCTGAACGCCGGTGCCGGCCACGGCATCCACGTACTGCCGTGCGGCGGTTGCGGTACCCGATAGGGTCTGCAGGAAGTTGAGTGCGGTGCGTTCACCGGTAAGGATGGCCCGGGCCGGACCATTGAGGGTACAGAGCAACTGGTCCGCACTGATTCGGTCGCCATCGCCCGCCTGCCACGTAATTTCCACTGCCGGATCGAGCACACGGAACACGGTGTCGAACCAGGCGGTGCCGCACAGCACGGCAGCTTCGCGGGTGATGACACTGGCGGCCATTTGGCGATCCGCCGGAATCAGCTCGGCGGTGAGGTCGCCGGGGCCGATGTCCTCCTGCAGTGCGCGGCGGACCTCGCCCTCGATCTGCGCGAGTGGGGGCAGGGCGGGTTCAGTCCTCGCGCCGGGTTTCGACATCACCGTTGGATTCCAGCCCGCTGTAGATGTGGTGCCCTTTGGTGTCGAGCTTCTCGCGAAGTTCGTCCTTCAGTGTTTTTTCCCAGAACGGCACACCGGTGAAGTAGCCGGCGCGGGCAATGGCGTGCGCGGCGACAGGGGCGGTCAGGACAACGAACACCAGGATGGCGATGGTGCGTACCAGGTAGGCGGGGTCGGCAAAGTAAAGGCCGACCGCAATTGCCACCAGGCCGCCGCCGAGGGCACCCGCCTTGGTCGTTGCGTGCATGCGCAGCATCATGTCGGGCATGCGGTAGGCGCCGAGCCCACCGATGAAGATGAAGCCGGCACCGATGAGGATGAGGATGGCGACCACGGTATTCATTTCGGGTTGCCTCCCCGTTCCAGGAAACGGGCGAAGCCGATTGCGGCCATGAAGCCTGTCAGCGCCAGCACCAGGGCCACGTCGATGAAGGCCGGCACATCCACGGCGACGGCGTAGACCAGGATAAAGGCCGTCGTGATCAGCGCGATCAATTCCAGCGCGATCACGCGGTCGGGCAGGCTCGGCCCCTGGACGAGCCGGATGAAGGACAGCACCAGGGCCGCGATCAGCAATAGAAACGCGATGGAAATCACCCAGCTAGCCATTGCTTTCTCCCGTTTCGTCCAGCAGTTCCATGACGCGTCGTTGCAGGTCTTTCAGCTCCGCCCGCAGTTGTTCCTCGTCGTCGATGTACATGCCGTGGATAAACAACACCTTCTTGTCGCTGGACACGTCCAGACTCAAGGTCCCCGGGGTCATGGTGATCAGGTTGGCGAGGATCGTGATCGCCGCGTCGCTCTGGCATTCAAGCTTCAGGCCGATGACGCCGGGCTTCATCGTGTGCGTTGGGGTCAGCACTTCCACGGCGACGCGGATGTTCGACTTGATCAGCTCCCATATATAGAACAGTGCGAAGCCGATGGTCTGCGGCACCTTCCGCACATAGGTCGGCCGCCGGCCCGAGGCGCGGCTGATCACCAGCAGCGTGAAATAGCCGAAGATGAAGCCGACAATAAGCCCGCGGGCGTCGAAATTGCCGGTCAGGGCAATCCAGGCAAAAGCCAGCAGGATGTTCCATATCAAAAGGGTCATGGCGTCACCCCCAGCACGGCTTCCACATAGGCCGTCGAATCCAGCAACTGATCAGCGGCCACCCGCGCAATTTCAATCACCGGTTGTGCGCCGATGCCGATGGCCGCCGGCAGCAGTGCCAGCACGATAACCGGCAGCATCATCAGTGTCAGATTCTTCTTGTCGATGGCCCGCTCGAAGGCCGCAGCGCGCTCCGCATGCTCCTCGGGCTGCGCTTTCCAGAAGGCCTCGGCCCAGATCTTTACCATCGAATACAGGGTCATCAGGCCCACTGCCAGCGCCGCTGCGACGATGCCCCAGCTCTCAACTTCGATGCCGGCGCGGATGATCACGTACTTGCCGAGGAAGCCGGACAGCGGCGGGATGCCGGCCAGCGCCAGGGCAGAGAGCAGGAACAGTACGCCGAGCATCGGCCGGGTTTTCCACAAGCCGCCGATCTGCTTCAGGTCGTAGCTGCCGCGCAGCATGTAGATCACGCCACCGATGAGGAACAGATTGGTCTTGGCGATGATGTTGTGAACGATATAGATGATGCCGCCGGCTAGCGCCAATGGCGTGAACAGGGCCAGGCCGACAATCATGTAGCCAATCTGGCTGATGATGTGGAAGGCAAGGATGCGCCGGATTTCGTAGTAGGCGGCGGCACCAAGCACGCCGGTCACCATCGTGAAACCACCGATCCATAGCAGCAGTTCGTGGGTGTAGCCGACGTCGTTGTCGAACATCAGGCTGAAGAACCGGAACAGGGCGTAGACGCCGACCTTGGTCAGCAGCGCCGCGAACAGCGCGGTGACGGCGATCGGCGGCGTGTGATACGACGCCGGCAGCCAGAAGAACAGCGGGAAGGCGGCCGCCTTGATGGCGAACGACACCAGAAACAGCATGCCGACCACGGTGACCAGGCCCTGTTCCTCGACCTGCGGCAACTTCACTGCCAGGTCGGCCATGTTCAGTGTGCCGGTCAGGCCGTAGGTCAGGCCGACGCCGACCAGCAGCATCATCGACGAGAACAGGTTCAGCGTCACGTACTTGACCGCGCCCTCCATCTGGCCGCGCTCACCGCCAAGGATCAGCAACGCGAACGAGGCCACCAGCAGCACCTCGATCCAGACGTAGAGGTTGAAGATGTCGCCGGTGAGGAAGGCACCGCAGACGCCGGCCAGCAGCAGGTGCATCAGCGGGTAGTAGCCGAAGGCCTCGTGATCCCGGCTCATCGACGGCAGCGAATAGACGGCCAGGGCGAAGCCCATCATGCCGGCCATCAGCGTCATCGTGGCGCTCAGCAGGTCGGCAACCAGCACGATACCGAACGGCGCCGGCCAGCTGCCGAACTCCATGACCTGGATGCCATCGGTCCAGGTCTTGGCCAGCAAGGCGACGGTGGCCAGGAACAGGGCGCCCGTGCCGATCACACCGACCCAGCGCTGCACCGCATGGGACTTGTAGAAGACCAATGACAGCGAGCCGGCGATGAGCGGGATCAGGACCGGTAGGGCAACTGCAGTACTCACGAATCCGTGCTCCGCATCTGGTCCATGTCATCTTCGCCGACCACCTCATAGGCGCGGTGGATCAGCACGACGGCAAAGGCCAGAACGCCGAAGCCGATCACGATCGCGGTCAGGATCAGCGCCTGCGGCAATGGGTCGGCCCAAGCTCCGCCAGGCGGCACGGTCATGCCTTCCGGGATCAGCGGCGGTGCGCCACGGGTCAGACCCGAGACCGTGAAGATCAGCAGGTTGGCGGCATTGCTGAGCAGGATCAGGCCGATCACCAGCTTCACAATGGAGCGTCGCAGCATCATGTAGACGGAGGCGGCAAACAACGCGCCTACGACCACGGCCATGACAGATCCCATGTCATTCCTCCGCTTCTGCCAGCGCGAGCACGATGGTCATGACCGCGCCAAGGACAACCAGATAGACGCCGATATCGAACACCAGGGGCGTGGACAGCTTGACTTCGCCAAGCCCGGGAACATCGATCGGCAGCCAGAGACCGGTAAAGAAGGCCTGGCCGAAAAAGATCTGCGGCACGCCGCTCAGGGTTGCGATCAGCAGACCCAGGCCGAGCAGGAACCGCGGGTCGGCACCCATCAGTTCGCGGGTGCGCGCCACATCGAATGCGAACAGGTAGAGCGCGAAGGCCACCGACACCACCAGCCCGGCGATGAAGCCGCCGCCCGGTTCGTCGTGCCCGCGCAGCAGGATAAACACCGAGAACAGGATCAGCAGCGGCAGCAGCAGCCGCGCCGTGGTGCGCAGAATCAGGGATCCCATTGGAGTCATCGTTGCTTGTCCTCCGCACGCAACCGGATCATGGCGTAGACACCCACCGCCGCCAGGCCGATCACGAACAGTTCACCCAGCGTGTCCAGGGCGCGGAAGTCGACCAGGATGACGTTGACGATGTTGCGGCCCTGGGCCTCGGTGTAGCTCCACTCGGCGAGTTGCAGCGAGATCGGGTCGGTAACCGTGACGCCGTTGACCGCCAGGATCAGCACCGTCATCAGTGTGCCGAGCGAGAACGCCACGGCGGCGTCCCGCACCCGGTCGGCCGGTTTCGACAGATTCAGAAAGCCGGGCAGCCGGAACAGCACCAGTACAAGCAGGATCACTGTCAGCGTCTCGATCATGATCTGGGTGATACCCAGGTCCGGCGCGCTGAATAGCACGTAGATCATGGCAACGCCGAAGCCGACCATGCCCAGGGTGGCGGCAGCGCCGATGCGCGAGCTGGTTACCGAGGCGGCGATCGCACCGACCACCACCACGCCGGCAATGGCGACCTCGTAGAAGTGCATGTCCATGCTGCCCAGCGTCACTGCGCTGTTGGTGTGCCCGAAGAAGGTCCATCCGGTCAGCACCACCGTGGTCAGCACGGTAATGGTCAGGTAGGTACGCAAATAGCCGCTTTGCAGGACGCGGGTCTGCCATTCGGCCAGCCAGACCACACCGTCGTACCATTTCTCGTAGCCGCGTTCGGCGCCGAACCGGTCGATGAATCCGAGCCGCTCGCGGTAGAAATCAAGCACCTGTTCCCAGCGCAGGAACAGCGCGACACCACCGGCAATCGCCAGGATGCTGAGCATCAGCGGCAGATTGATGCCGTGCCAGAGGTACAATTCCACCTCGATCGGACTGCCGTAGACGGCGCCCACCGCGCTCTGCACGATACCGCTGGCCGGGATGAAGCCCATCAGGCCGAACAGCAGGCCGAGCGTGGCTAGCACCACGGGCCCCGCGAGCATCGAGGGCGGTGCCTCGTGCGGTTTCTTCGGCGTTTCCTTCAGCTTGCCGGTGAACGGCCGAATCGCGAACACCGCGGCCATGCCGGCAACCATCATTGCCGAGACCACGGCCAGCACCGTAGTGAAGAAGGCCAAGCCCGGTGCCCCCACCGTGGCCTCGAACATCAGTTCCTTGGCAATGAAGCCGAACAGCGGCGGCAGCCCGGCCAGCGACAGCGCGGCCACGCAGCTCGCGAGGAAGGTGATCGGCATTAACTGCCGCAGCCCACCCATCTTGAGGATGTCCTTGGTCCCGGTTTCGTGATCCAGTGCGCCGGCCAGCATGAACAGCGAGGCCTTGTAAAGCGCATGCGCCAGCAGGAAGGCCATCGCCGCGATGATCGCCCCCTCGGTGCCGATGCCGATCAGCATCACCAGCGTGCCCAGCGCCATGACCGTGGTGTAGGCGAGCACTGCCTTGATGCCGGTGCTGCGCAGGGCCATGAACGAGCCGGTGAACATGGTCAGCGCGCCGACGATGCCCAGCGTGTAGAGCCAGGCGTCGGTGCCACCCAGGCCCGGGTTGAAGCGGGCCAGCAGATAAACGCCGGCCTTGACCATGGTGGCCGAGTGCAGGAATGCCGACACCGGCGTCGGTGCCACCATCGCATTCGGCAGCCAGAAGTGCAGGGGCACCTGGGCCGACTTGGCGAAGCTGCCGATCAGAACCAGGATCAGCATGCCCACGTACCAGGGATGCTCGCGCAACACGTCGTCGTCGGCCAGGATCTCGTGCAGTTCGAAACTGCCGGCGGCGACGCCAATCATGATCAGTCCGGCCATCAGGGCCAGACCGCCGGCCACGGTCACCAGCAGCCCCTGCAGGGCGCACCAGCGGGCGTTCTTGTCCTCGTGGTTGAAGCCCATCAGCAGATAGGAGGTGACGCTGGTGAGCTCCCAGAACACGAACAGCGTGATCAGGTTGTTCGATAGCACCAGGCCCAGCATCGAGGCCATGAACGCGAACATGATCGCGTAAAAGCGGGGCAGGTGCGGATGGCCGTGCAGATAGCCGCCGGCGTAGATGATGATGAAGGTGCCGATGCCACTGATCAGTAGTGCAAACAGCAGGCTGAGGCCATCCACCAGGAAGCTGAAATTGACGTCCAGGTCCGGAATCCACGGATAGTGGATCACCTGGGCGCCGGATTCGTTGACCGTCGGCAGAAAACCGAGGAAGTAGACGAACAGCGCCGCAGGCAAGGCGGCCAGCAACCAGCCCGCCCTGTCACCAACACTGCGCGCCAGCCACGGTGACGCGGCGGCAAGGATGAATCCGGATAAGACGGCTATGAGCATGGTCGGATGAGCGTCCTGTTGTTTTTGGCAACACTGACTGCATCACATGGCGAAACATGTGAAACCGGCCGGAATATGAGGTGATGGCCTCCCCCACGGAGGCCATCAGTCTGCCATGTTACGCCACCGTGATGGAGGTGTCGGCGTAAACATCCTGAATGGCATTCAGCAGCGCGACACCTTCATTCATCGGCCGCTGGAAGGCCTTGCGACCGGAAATCAGGCCGATGCCGCCGGCACGCTTGTTGATGACCGCAGTGCGCACCGCCTGCTGCAGATCGTTTTCGCCCGATCCGCCACCGGAGTTGATCAGGCCGGCGCGTCCCATCAGGCAGTTCGCCACCTGGTAACGAACCAGGTCGACCGGATGGTCACTGGTTAGTTCCGAGTAGACCTTTTTGTGCGTCTTGCCGAAGCCGATGGCGTTGTAGCCACCGTTATTCTCGGCCATCTTCTGCTTCACGATGTCGGCATTCAGCGTCGCCGCAATGTGGTTGGCCTGCCCGGTCAGGTCGGCAGACACGTGGTAGTCGGTACCGTCCTTCTTGAAGGCGTTGTTGCGCAGGTAGGCCCAGAGCACGGTGACCATGCCCAGCTCATGCGCATGGGCAAAGGCCTCGCTGACTTCCTGGATCTGGCGCCGGGAGTCCTCCGAACCGAAATAGATCGTTGCGCCGACGGCAACCGCGCCCATGTCGAACGCCTGATCCACCGAGGCGAACATCGTCTGGTCGTACATTTCCGGATAGGTCAGCAGCTCGTTGTGGTTGAGCTTCAGCAGGAACGGAATCCGGTGCGCGTAGGTGCGCGACACGGACTGCAACACGCCGAGTGTCGAAGCGACCATGTTGCAGCCGCCCTCGACCGCCAGCTTGCAGATGTTGGCCGGATCGAAGTAGGCCGGGTTCGGTCCGAACGAGGCCGCGCCCGAATGCTCGATGCCCTGGTCTACCGGCAGGATCGACATGTAGCCGGTGCCCGCCAGGCGGCCGGTGTTGAAGATAGTCTGCAGGTTACGCAGCACGGTGGGCTTCAGGTCCTTCTGCGCCACCACCCGTTCGACGTAATCCGGACCCGGCAGCTGGATCTGGTCGCTGGTGATGCCGGTGCAGCGGTGGCCGAGCAGTGAGTCGGCCTCGGCGCCCAGCAGCTTCTGAATATCGGTCATTTTGCTTAACTCCCCCGAGAGGTGACGTAAAACTCGCTTGTGCCGGCATGCACCGTTTCTTGTCGTGTTCGTGGCCCAGGCCGCCGTGAATTGCTGTTCGTGCGGGCTGGCGTATATTCCAGCCGGTTTCTGACCTTCCGCAAGGGGCCGAATTATAGGGAAGCGGGACCGGAAGCGCACGGACTGTCGGGAAAATCCCGGCGGAAAAGTCCGCTCTCATACTGAAATCAGGAATTTCCGATACTTTCGTCATGGTTTCCGGTAGATTTGCAACGATGCGGTTGCAGAATATGGCTGTTGATAATTGCCGCCGGCGCTGCAGGGGCGAGCGCCAGCCGGTACAACCGCGTTACGGAACGATGCATGAGTGACAACAAGGACAACAAGGACAAGGGGCTGCGGGGTCGCGTCGAGGTGACGGAGGCACTGGGTCGTTTCCAGCGCACCGCCGAGCGGCGGCTGCTGGAGTTGTTGCGGTCGGTGCTGGATTCCGCTGACACGCAGCTGATGGCGCGGGTCGAGTCCAGTGACGACTTCGAGCTTTATACCGCACACCATCGTTTCGCGACCGAACTGCGCCGCAATCGATTTACCATCGAGCAACGGGTGATCGGCGCATTGAGCGATGCCATCCAGCGGCTGCGCCAGGATCGTTCGGCCGCCGCCCCGCCCAAGCCGGATCTATCCGCGCTGAGTCTGGTGCCCTCGGAAACCCTCGACCGGGACCTGGCACTGGAGGCCATTGTCGGGCGTGCGCGGAAGAACAACAGGCAGACGCTCGATTTCCTGTGCCAGCGACTGACGCGCCTTGCGACCGGTGATCCGGTTGATGGCGGCAGCAATCCGGTCGACCCGCGCCAGCTCGCAGAAATGCTCAAGGCGGCACTGGACGATATCGATGCCGACATGCCCGCGTGGCGTGCATTCTTTGAACTGTTCGAAGAGCAGGTCAACCCGCAGCTGCCCGATTTCTACCGTGAACTGAATCGGGTGCTGGCGGATGCCGGCGTCACCCTGCCCGAGCCCGGCCGGTCGAGACCGCCCCCGGCGGCAGCAGAGCCGCGCGCGGGTGGTGGAAGCTCGGCCCCAGGGGCCGGCAGGCCGGCCAATGAACCCGGGCAGCGACTGATCCTTGCGCTGGAGGCCCTGGTTCGCTCCGTCAGCGAGGGCGAGGCGCCAGCCCCCGGCAGCGGGGGCGGCTTCTCGCTGCCGGGAAATCTGTTGCAGCAGTTCGATGCCGAAGAAGACGACGCACCCGGTCTGCCGGCAAGCATTCAGGATGTCGTGGCCGTACTCTCGACGCTTCAGAACGTGCCCCGGGATGCGGACAACGATGCGTATGTCTATATGCCGCCCGCGATTATTCGGCGGCGCGTGCGTGAAGGACTGGGTGCCAGCGCCGGCGGTGAACGCATGGATCCGGCGCATTCCTGTGCCATCGAAATCGTCAGCCTGGTGTTCGAGTCGGTACTCGAGCATCCGGACCTGCCGGACCGCATGAAGCTGTCCATCTCCCGCTTGCAGATTCCGGTGGTGAAGGTGGCGCTGCTCGATCCGGCGCTGTTCAGCGAACGTTCGCACCCCGCGCGCCGCCTGATCAACGAACTGACCCGGGCCGCCGTGAGCTGGACCCCGGCAACCGAACCGGAGCAAGAGGGCGACCCGCTGCTGCAATGCATTGATGAGGTGGTGGCGCAGATCCAGCGGGATTTCCGCAATGACCTGGATGTCTTCCGCGAGGCGCTGAGCACCTTCGAGCGCTTCCGTGCATCGGAATTGCAGCGCGTGCGGCAGGTCGAGGCCCGGACCCGCGCGGTAGCCGAGGGCAAGGCCCGCCTGAGTGAGGCCCAGGATCGCGCCGCTCGCGAAATACGGGAGCGTTGTGCCGGCCTGCAGGTGCCGCCGGCCGTGCAGGCGATTCTGGAAGGTCCGTGGATGCGGGTGCTGTCGATGACCCTGCTGCGCGAAGGTGATGGCAGTGATACCTGGCACCGGTACCTGAAGACCGTGGAACGGCTGCTGGAGACCGTGCAGTTCAGCAACGACCACGAGGAACGGCGGGATCTGGTGCTGAAAATCCCGGGCGTGTTGAAGGAGTTGCGCGCCGGCGCCAACGGCATCATGTTCGACAACTCGCGGATGACCGAATTGCTGCATGACCTCGAAGGTGCGCACATCGACGTGCTGACCCGGCCGCTGACCGACGCGCCGCCCGCGGACGAGTCGGTGGGTTTGGGCGAGGTCGCCGCCGAGAGCGGGGATGATGAACTGGAAACCCATCTCCAGGCGGTGGATTCGTTACCGGTGGACTGCTGGCTGGAATGGCGGCATGAAGGTCATGCCCCGGCGCGTTGCCGTCTCGCCGCGCGATTCTCCGGCGGTGCCTGGTTGGTGCTGGTCAACCGGGCCGGCTTCCGCCTGGCGGAACTGCCGCGGCGGGCAATGGCCGAGGAACTGGCCAGCGGGCGCCTGCGGCAGCTCGACGATAGTGCGCTGTTCGACAAGGCGCTCGGACAGGTCGTAACGGAGCTGCGACAGCAGGCCGCCTCTTGATGGGTGCATATGTGTTGCCCAACCTCCGGCGCCTGGTCCGGATTCCCGTCCTGTTTCTGCACGTTATGCTGGGCGTTGTCGTCATCCTCGCCTGTGTCGCGATCGACCGTCTGCTGCAGAAACCCCTGCATGGCGGTCTCGGCCGTCGTGCCCAGGCATTCTGGTGCCACAGTATCTGCCGCTTGCTCGGCGTCCGTATCCGGCATGCCGGCGAGAGGATTGCCGATCCCCCTGTGCTGCTGGCCGCGAATCATGTCTCCTGGCTCGATATCCTGGTGATTTCGGCCGACCATCCGGTGAGTTTTCTCAGCAAGGAGGAAGTGCGTCGCTGGCCGGGCATCGGTTTCGTTGCCACCTGCCTGGGCACGCTCTATGTGCAGCGCGGCAACCCGCGGGCGGCGCCGAAGGTGGTGGCCGATATGGTCGAGCGGCTGCACCTGCCCGATCGCGTGGCCTTCTTTCCCGAAGGCACCACCACGCGCGGCATGGACCTGCTGCCGCTGAAGCATCGCCTGTTCCAGGCGGCCGTCGACGCCAAGGTGCCGGTGCAGCCACTGCTGTTGCGCTATCTGAATCCGGACGGCAGCGTCAACTGCCGGACACCCTTTGTCGACAACCAGAACCTCATCGCGCAGGTCATCCGGCTTGCCGGCGAGCCCCGGGTGGAGGCGCGGTTGATCGCGGGCGATACGCTGTCGAGCATCGGCCACGACCGCGCCAGTCTGCGCGACGTCGTGGAACGTCACATGCGCGACATGTTGCTGTCACAAAACGGTCACAAGGTTGCTATTGAATGACGCCGAACCAGTCTGGCAATCGCGGACCCGGTCCCGGATGCAGGAATCGAGCAGCGGTTTCCTCAGCGAGGAACTGAATCGGCATGGCAGTGAAGATACTGATCGTTGAAGATGAGGCGCCGATCCGCGAAATGGTGATGATGGCGCTGAGTGTCGCCGGCTACGAGGTGCATCAGGCAGAGTCCGGAGAGGAGGGTTTTACTCTGCTGAACGAGCATGTGCCCGACCTGATCCTGCTGGATTGGATGCTGCCCGGCATGAGCGGTATCGACTTCTCGCGGCGGATCAAGAAGGATCCGTTGTGCAGCGACATCCCGATCATCATGCTGACCGCGCGCGGCGAGGAAGAGGACAAGGTCCGTGGGCTCGAGTCCGGTGCCGACGACTTCGTGACCAAGCCGTTCTCGCCACGGGAGCTGACCGCCCGCATCAAGGCGGTGCTGCGCCGCGCCTCGCCGATGAGTGCCGAGGAGGTGCTCGAGGTGGAGGGGCTGCGGCTTGACCCGGTGAGTCATCGGGTCAGTGTCAACGATGCCGCGGTTGATATGGGTCCCACCGAATTCCGATTGCTGCATTTCTTCATGACCCATCCGGAGCGCGTCTATACCCGTGGTCAGTTACTGGATAACGTGTGGGGCATGAACGTGTATGTCGAGGAACGCACCGTCGATGTCCACATCCGCCGCCTGCGCAAGTCCATCGCCCACAGCGGGCACGATCGCCTGGTGCAGACCGTCCGTGGTGCCGGATACCGGTTTTCCGCCAAGCCGTAAACGGCCTGGCTGGGCCTGAATCATGCGCCTGCTGCCGCGCCGTGATGGACCAGCCGTGAGGGATCCGTTATCGGGCCAATCCCCATGGCCCGCTGTTTTCCTGCGTCTTCTATTGGTAACGGCCGTCTCGGCCGCGATCGGTTTCCTCGTCGGACACCTGCTGCTGGGTCTGTTTCTCGGCACCGCCGTCTACCTGGTCTGGAACATTCACAATCAAGTGCGACTGGAGCGCTGGCTGCGTCAGGGACGTAGCCTCGAGCCGCCCGATTCCAGCGGCCTATGGGGCGAGATCTTCAACGGCATTCATCGCCTGCAGCGGCGCCAGCGTGGCCGCCGGCGCAAGCTGGCAAAAATCCTCCAGGGCATCCGCGAGGGCATCAATGCCATGCCGGATGGGGCGGTCATCCTGCGCGAGAACGGCGAGATCCAGTGGTGGAACGGGCCGGCCGGCGACATGTTGGGGCTGAGCTGGCCGCAGGACGAGGGGCAGCGCATCGCCAACCTGTTCCGCCACCCCGAATTCGGCGCCTTCGTCCGGCGTGAGGAGCAGGAGACCTCGACCATCACGGTACCTTCACCGGTGAACGAGGAGCTGATGCTGGAAATCCGGCTTATCCCCTATGCCGAGAATCAGCGTCTGATGCTGGCGCGGGACATTACGCGCCTGTACCGGCTGGAGCGCATGCGGCGGGATTTCGTGGCCAACATCTCGCATGAACTGCGGACGCCGCTGACCGTGATTCAGGGTGTCTCGGAGAATCTGAGCGACCAACTCGGTCACGCCGAGGCACAGGTCCGGCGCGCCCTGGAGCTGATTCATCAGCAATCGCTGCGCATGGATCGCCTGGTGGAAGACCTGCTGACCCTGTCCCGGTTGGAAACCGAGCAGAGGCCGGTGGAAATGAAGCCGGTGAACATGCCGGAACTGCTGCGGGTACTTGGCGAGGAGGCGAAAACCCTGAGTGCCGAGAACGGCCACGAGATAACGCTGGATGTGGATCCCGGGCTCTGGATCCTTGGCGAGGAATCGGAACTCCGCAGCGCACTGTCGAACCTGGTGTTCAATGCCGTAAAATACACCCAGTCCGGCGGCAGGATCCGCGTCCTGTGGCAGCGTCGCGGCAATCGCGCCCACTTCCAGGTCGAGGATAACGGGCCGGGCATTTCTCCCCAGCATCTACCGAGGCTGACCGAGCGTTTCTACCGGGTCGACTCCGGCCGTTCCTCCCGTACCGGTGGCACCGGTCTCGGTCTTTCCATAGTCAAGCACGTGCTCGGCCGTTACGGCACCCGCCTGCAGATCCACTCCGAGGCAGGCGAGGGCAGCCGTTTCAGTGTCACCTTCCCCGAGCGATTGACACTCGAGGAAGGCACAGGTGATCACGACCGAAGTGATTCAGGTTTCAGTGAGCAGGGGCGAAGTGATTCAGGTTTCAGTGTTCAGTTTTCAGACAAAGACAAAGATGAAGACCAAGGCAAGAGACGGGAAAACTCTCGCTAGTGTCGCAGGCTCAGTGGTGCCCACCGTGTAATCCCGGGAACCCCGGCCGCCCTGTCTGAACACTGAAAACTGCGTGTCTGAAACCTCCACATGAAGCCGCCTGCGGCGGCTTCATGTGGTCGTCACTCCCCCTTCACAGTCCTGTCACACTCGCTCCCCATACTCCGACTCGTTCTCGGGCTCTCACCGGGAAAAGCGCAGTTCAATGATTGCGAACGCGAACAACGGAGTATTCCAATGAGCAAGCATTCCCTGGCCGGCCTGATCGCCGCCGCGACCGTGACCGCCTTCAGCGCCACGGCCTTTGCCGAGTCGCAGGTGCAGGTGGATCCGAACCTGCCGATCTACGAAAGCACGTCCGGCGTCTCCGGCAATTTGACCTCGATTGGTTCCGACACGCTGAACAACCTGATGACGCTGTGGGCCGAGGAGTTCAACGGCTTCTACCCGAACGTCAATGTGCAGATCCAGGGTGCCGGCACCGGCACCGCGCCGCCGGCGCTGGCCGAGGGCACTTCGCAGTTCGGCCCGATGAGCCGCGCGATGCGCGACAGCGAAGAGGCCGAATTCGAAGCGGCCCATGGTTATCCGGCCACACCGGTACGGGTTGCCATCGACACCATTGCCGTGTTCGTCAACCGTGACAACCCGATCGAGGGCATGACCATCCCGCAGGTCGACGCGGTGTTTTCCTCCACCCGCCGCTGCGGCCATGACGAGGACATCACCCGCTGGGGACAATTGGGGCTGGAAGGCAGTTGGGCCAACCGCGATATCACGCTCTACAGCCGTAACGCGGTGTCCGGTACCTACGGTTTCTTTCGCCAGAACGCACTCTGTGATGGCGACTTCAAGGACTCCATCAACGAGCAGCCGGGTTCCGCTTCGGTGGTTCAGGGTGTGACCGAGTCGCTGAACGGCATCGGCTATTCCGGCATCGGCTACGAGACCTCCGGCGTGCGTGCGATTCCGCTGGCCCACGACGCCGACAGCGTGATGGCCGAGCCGAGCGCCGAAACCGCGGCCTCGGGCGATTATCCGCTGGCCCGTTTTCTTTATGTCTTCGTGAACAAGCACCCGGAACGGGACCTGGAACCGCGGGTTGGCGAGTTCCTGAAGCTGGTGCTGTCGCAGCAGGGCCAGGACGTCACGGTGCGTGACGGTTTCATCCCGTTGCCGGCCGCCGTCGCCCAGCAGGAACGCGAGAAGCTGGGTCTCTGAGCCTCGGTCTTGCGCGAAAAACCGGAAAAGCCCTGCCCAGGCAGGGCTTTTCTGTTTCTGCCGCCGTCGCAAGCTGCTGTCTCCGTTCAGTCATATTTCCGTCACGGAACTGTCATGGACGGCACGTAGCATCCGCCGAAATCACGCAGTTCATGAACGCGGACTTCCCCCATGAATGATCTCTCCAGCAGGCCGGAAGCAGGATCCGGTTCGGTGCGCAGCCTGCTTCCAAGCGGTGATGCCCGCAAACGCCTGCGGCGTTGGCGCGCGGTCAAGGATGTCGCCGCCAAGGTGCTGGTTGCGGTCTTCGGTGTGGGTGTCATTGGGGCGCTGGCGCTGATTTTCATTTACCTGTTCTCAGAAGTCTTTCCGCTGCTGGAGTCGGCTTCCACCGAGCTGCAGTCCAGCTACGAGGCGCCGGGTGGTGCCGATGTCGAGACCGTGCATGTGGCCTCGAACCGGCATCGCTCGCTGGCCGTTCGTTTTACCGATGACCGCCGGGCCGTTTTTTTCAATCCGCTCGACGGTGAGGTCAGCGACACCTTCGAGGTGCCGTTGGGTGAGGGTACCCAGGTCACGGCCCGGGCCCAGGCCGAGCCGCGTACGCGGATCTCCGCCTACGGGCTGGACAGTGGCGAGGTGCTGATCGTCGAGCATGTGTTTGACGAGGAATTCCGCGACGGTGAGCGCCGTGTCAGCGGCCGGATCAAGTTTCCGATGGAAACCGAGGAAGGCCAGCTGCTGGACATCGCCGGAGACGGCACCCCGGTCCGCAACCTGGCCATCCAGCGCGGATCCGGCGGCATCATGCTGGCTGTCGAACTGGCCGATGATCGCCTGATCCTGGTCAACTTCGCCGAGACCACCTCGTTCATGACCGGCGAGACCACGGTCGAGGTCAAGCGCTTCGATCTGACGCCGCCGGAGAATGCCGACGTTACCCGCATGCTGATCGATATCACCGGGCGGGTGCTGCTGCTCGGTGACGAGGCCGGGCAGGTGCATTATTACAACATCGCACGTCCGGCGGATGCGCAGCTGGTGGACGTGACCCGGGTGATCGACGGCGATGATGCCGCGGTCACGGCGATGGAATATCTGCTCGGTTCGGAATCCCTGATCGTCGGGGGTTCGGATGGCAGCGTGAGCCAGTGGTTCCTGGTCCGCGATGCGGACAATGTGCGCCGCCTGACCCGGGTGCGAGGCTTTGACGGCCACGACGCGCCGATCCGCACCATCGCGCCGGAATACGGCCGCAAGGGTTTCGCCACCGCCGACGAGGCGGGCGGTCTGAAGCTGCATTTCTCCACCTCGGAGCAGACCCTGCTCTCGACCCGGATCGGTGATGGTGGTTCGATCCGCACCCTGGCCTTCGCGCCCCGCGCCAATGCGCTGTTCGCGGTGGACGACAACGAGCGCCTGCATGCGCTTGATGTGCGCAACGCGCATCCCGAAATGTCGTTGTCGGCGCTGTGGAACCGGGTCTGGTACGAGGGACGCTCGGAACCCGAATTCGTCTGGCAGTCCTCATCGGCGACCGATGAGTTCGAACCCAAGTTTTCGCTGGTGCCGCTGACCGTCGGCACGCTGAAGGCGGCCTTCTACGCGATGCTGTTCGCGACCCCGATCGCGATCATGGGCGCCATCTACAGTGCCTACTTCATGTCGCCCCGCATGCGCAGTTCGGTGAAGCCCACCATCGAGATCATGGAGGCCCTGCCCACCGTGATCCTCGGTTTCCTCGCCGGGCTCTGGCTGGCGCCGTTCGTCGAGGCCAACCTGCCATCGGTGTTCACGATACTGCTGTTCACGCCACTGGCGATGCTGGTGTTCGCCTGGCTGTGGAGCGTGCATATCGGCCCGCTGGCCCGGCGTCTGGTGCCGGACGGCTGGGAGGCGGCGCTGCTGGTGCCGGTGGTGATCCTGACGGTCTGGGCCTGTGTCGCCACCAGCCCGCTGATCGAGATCTGGTTCTTCAACGGCGACATGCGCCAGTGGCTGACCGATGTCGGCATCACCTATGACCAGCGCAACGCCCTGGTGGTGGGCATCGCCATGGGCTTCGCGGTCATTCCGACCATCTACTCGATCTCCGAGGACGCGGTGTTCAACGTGCCCAAGCACCTGACCCAGGGCTCGCTGGCCCTGGGTGCGACGCCGTGGCAGACCATGGTCAAGGTGGTGCTGCTGACCGCCAGCCCGGGGATCTTCTCGGCGGTGATGATCGGCTTCGGCCGCGCGGTCGGCGAGACCATGATCGTGCTGATGGCGACCGGCAACAGCCCGGTGGTCAACTTCAACATCTTCGAGGGCATGCGCACGCTGTCGGCGAACATTGCCGTGGAAATGGGCGAGACCGCGGTCGGTGGCACCCATTACCGGATCCTGTTCCTGGCCGCGCTGGTGCTGTTCGTCCTCACCTTTGTCGTCAATACCGCGGCAGAGCTGGTGCGCCAGCGCCTGCGGCGCAAGTACAGCTCGCTGTAATCCGGCAGCCACGGCAGGAACGATCAATGAATAACTGGTTCAAGAGCGGCACGCCCTGGATCTGGCTCAACGCCGGAGCCGTTACCGTGAGTCTGATCATGGTGGTCGGGCTGCTGCTGATGATCGCCGTCAACGGCCTGGGTCACTTCTGGCCGAAGGCCGTGGCCGAGTTCGACTACGCCGTATCCGGAGACGAGCCGGAACGCGTGCTGGGCGAGCTCAGCCGCTCGGAAACCATGACTGCGGCGGCCATGCGCGATGCCGGCTATGAGGTGCCCGAGGACCAGGAAATCGTCACGCGCCATCTGATCAAGCGCGGCAACCGTGACGCCACGGGCCGGGATTTCGTCTGGTACATCGGCGAGAACGCCTCGGAATTCCGCTACCCGCGCGAGGCCATGGTGCTGGAGCGCCTGACCTGGGGCGACCTGATCGGCTATCTCAAGGACTACCGGGAAGACGGTGAGGTGGTCGCCGAGGGTGCCGACGCCCGCGCCGCGTTCGAGTCGCAGCTCGAGGAAACCCGGACCAGCGTGCGCGAGATCCAGCGTATCGAGCGGTTCGAGATCGGTGCGGTCAACCACGAGATCGAACAGATCCGCCTGCAGCGGCGGGCCCTGGAACTCAACCCGCAGCTAAGCGACGAGGAGCGCGCGGAACAGGAAGCCCTGCTCGACGACCGGCGGGCCGAGTTCCAGTCGCAATACGACGAGCTGGAGCAGCGGCGCAACGAGCTGCGCCGGGAGATCCGTCGCTACGGCATCACCGCCGAGTTGATGGACGGCCGCACCCAGGAGGTCCTGCTGGCTGATATCGTGCGGGCCACCTGGCCCAACGACATGGGTCTGGGCGCGAAGCTCTCGCATTACGGCAGCACGTTCTGGGATTTTGTCAGCGGCTTCCCGCGCGAGGCGAACACCGAGGGCGGCATCCTGCCGGCGATCTTCGGCACCGTGCTGATGGTCATCCTGATGTCCATCGTGGTCACGCCGTTCGGCGTCATGGCCGCGATCTATCTGCGCGAATATGCCAAGCAGGGTCCCCTGGTGCGGACCATCCGCATTTCGGTGAACAACCTGGCCGGCGTGCCCTCGATCGTGTTCGGCGTGTTCGGGCTCGGCTTCTTCGTCTACTTCCTCGGCGGCAGCATCGACCGAACGTTCTATCCCGAGGCCCTGCCGGCACCCACCTTCGGCAGTCCGGCGATCATCTGGGCTTCGCTGACCCTGGCCCTGCTGACGCTGCCGGTGGTGATCGTGTCCACCGAGGAAGGTCTGTCACGGATTCCGAGCACGATTCGCCAGGGCAGCCTGGCGCTGGGCGCGACCAAGGCCGAAACGCTGTGGCGAATCGTCGTGCCGCTGGCCGCACCGGCCATGATGACCGGTCTGATCCTGGCCGTGGCCCGTGCCGCCGGTGAGGTAGCGCCGCTGATGCTGGTCGGTGTGGTCAAGCTGGCGCCGAACCTGCCCATTGACGGCAGCTTCCCGTTCCTGCACCTGGACCGGGCCTTCATGCACCTGGGGTTCCATATCTACGACGTCGGCTTCCAAAGCCCGAATGTGGAGGCTGGCCGGCCGCTGGTCTATGCGACCGCACTGATCCTGGTGCTATTGATCATCATCCTCAACGTCACCGCCATCTCGATCCGCAACTACCTGCGGGAGAAGTACAAGAGCGAGAGCGATTAGCCCGCGACTGACGGCGACGAGACGCACGACGAGACAGAGCGAGACAACACGGTGTCCACGATGAAAGACGAACACAAGGTACTGACCCACGGCATGGATCCGGCCAGCATGCGCGGCCGCGCCGGCGAAAAGCGGCGCATCAGCCAGGAGACGCCGGCGATGGAAATCCGAGACCTGAAGCTCTACTACGGCGACAAGATTGCGCTGAAGGGCGTGGATCTCATGATTCCGAAAGGGCGCATCACCGCTTTCATCGGACCCAGCGGCTGCGGCAAGTCGACGCTGTTGCGCTGCATGAACCGCATGAACGACCTGATCGACGCGGCCCGCGTTGAGGGCGAGGTGCTGCTGCACGGCGAGAATATCTACGATCCCGCGGTGGACGTGGCCGAGCTGCGGCGCCGGGTCGGCATGGTGTTCCAGAAGCCGAACCCGTTTCCCAAGTCGATCTACGAGAACGTGGCCTACGGCCTGCGCCTGCAGGGCGTGAAGAGCCGGCGCGTGCTGGACGAGGTGGTGGAGAAGTCCCTGCGCCGCGCCGCGCTCTGGGACGAGGTCAAGGATCGCCTGAACGAAAACGCCTTCGGCCTCTCCGGCGGTCAGCAGCAGCGCTTGGTCATTGCCCGCGCGGTGGCCATCGAACCCGAGGTCCTGCTGCTCGACGAGCCGGCCTCGGCGCTTGACCCGCTGGCCACGCTGAAGATCGAGGAACTGATGTTCGAGCTCAAGGAGGAGTACACCATCGCCATCGTCACCCACAACATGCAACAGGCCGCCCGCGTCTCGGACTACACGGCCTTCATGTACATGGGCGAAATGGTCGAGTTCGCCGACACCGACACGCTGTTTACGTCGCCGGCGAAAAAACAGACCGAGGATTATATTACCGGCCGTTATGGGTAACGGCCGATACGTTTTACGTTTCAGGTTTCAGGTTTTACGTAAAACATAAAACGTAAGACCTAAAACGTTTCCAGAGCCATTCCGGAAGCCGTAAACACCGAATCAGGTCCACCCGACCATCGAGGCCCGTAACATGGACAAATCCATCTTCACCCAGCACATCTCGCGGCAGTTCAACGAGGAGCTGGAAGACATCGTCAACCGGGCCATGAGTATGGGTGGTCTGGTGGAGCAGCAGTTGGCCGACGCCATGGACGGCCTCGCCGAGGGTGACACGGGCAAGGCCGAACTTGTCGTTACCCGCGATTACCGGGTCAATGCCATGGAAGTGGAGCTGGACGAGGAGTGCACGCACATCCTTGCCCGGCGCCAGCCGACGGCCAGCGACCTGCGGCTGGTGATGGCGGTGATCAAGACCATCACCGATCTGGAGCGTATCGGTGACGAGGCCGAGCGTATCGGCAAGATGGCGCTGCACCTGCTGGACAAGGACCGTGAACTGCATCCCATGGCCGAGATCGCGGCGCTGGGCGAATACGTCCGTCGCATGCTGAACAATGCATTGAATGCCTTCGCGCGCATGGACACGGAACATGCCGTACGCACGGCGCAGATGGATTTCAGCGCCGACAGCCAGTACGAGGAGATCCTGCGTCAGTTGCTGAAGCGGATGCGGGATGACCCGGATTCGATCCCGCGGGTCATGGACATCATCTGGTCGGTGCGGGCGCTGGAACGCATCGGTGATCGTGCACGAAATATTTGTGAATACGTGATCTATTTCGTGATGGGCAAGGACGTCCGCCACATCAGCTTCGAACAGATGGCCGAGGAGGCCACCGGCGACAGGCGTTAGGGAAACACTGATTGATTCGCTCGCCTGCGTCGGCGTCCGCATTTTTCCGAGGCAAGGCACAAGGGTGCATTAAGCGCAGCGAATGCACGCGGTGTGATCCGTCACAATTGTGGCAACAGGCTCTCGGTCACCGCCAATGCCCATCCCGGCCCTTGTTCGTCCGAACACCTTGCCTTGTCTGAAAACCTTTCATGTCCTGCCAACGGATCACACCGCGCGGGTCCGCTACGCTTGACCCGCCCTACGCATCTGGCCAGACGCGGGAATCAATCGGTGTCTCGCTAGTCCCGATCCAGCGAAATGTCGCGGTAGGAGCGTGGGTCCTCCACCGGTTCCAGATGGGTAATGACGCTGGCGCCACTGAAGCGATCCTGGATGGCGTTCTCGATGGCGTCGGCCACGTCGTGGCCGCGTTGCACGGTCCAGTCGCCGGGCATCAGTACATGCATGGAAATGAAGCGGCGGGCGCCGGATTGCCGTGTCCGCAGTGCATGGAAATCCACGTTGTGCTGGCGGCCGTAGTGATCAAGGATGCGCTGAATCTCTGCGATCTCGTGCTCGTCCAGGGCACTGTCCATCAAGCCGTTGACTGACCGCATGAAGACCTTCCAGCCGGTATAGCTGATGTTTGCCGCCACCAGCAGCGCGATCAGCGGATCAACGATATACCAGCCGGTGACCGCCACCAGCGCGACCCCGCCGATCACGCCAACCGACGTCCAGACATCGGTCATCAGGTGATGACCGTCCGCCTCGAGGGTTATCGATTCCTCGCGCCGACCCGCGCTGAGCAACACCCGCGCGGCCGCCAGGTTGATCAGCGTGGCAACTGCGGAGAGAGCCAGGCCGACGACCGGCATTTCGATGGGTTGCGGGTTCAGCAGGCGATTGACCGCAACCACGATGATGCCGACGGAGGCAAGAAAAATCAGTGCGCCTTCCAGGCCACTGGAGAAGTATTCCGCCTTGTCGTGTCCATACTGATGATCGTGGTCCGCGGGCCGTGCCGCGATGCTGAGCATGACCAGTGCCATGATGCCGCCGGCGAGATTGACCACCGATTCGGCAGCATCCGACAACAGGCCAACCGAGCCGGTCAACCACCAGGCGAGGGTCTTCAGGGCGATGACCAGCAAGGATGCGGCGATTGACAGCCATGCGAAACGCACCAGCGCACGACGCCTTCTCAGACGAGCGGAGTCCTGCGAGTGGCTGTCGCTGGAACGGCTTTGCTGCTGCATGGTCCCTAGAATGACATGATGGCCCCGTGCTCCGCGCCCGGGCATCATTATTATGAAATTGTGAAAAGTGTACCAGTTCGGTACTGATTGGAATATCCACAGCGATTCCAGAGGGGACAGCATCTGATGAAACGACTCTCAACGCGGTTTGCGCTGGCCGTTGCGCTAGCCGTTTTCGGCTTCGGTCCGGCGGTTTTCGCCCAGCAGGACTTCTCTGGCGACGTCGATCAGGCAGAGGGGACCATACCCGAACGCGACCGGGACCATGGGGAACTCGAGCGCTTCGAGGACTGGAATGTCTACTGCGAGGACTTTGAGGAGGACGGGGAAACCATTCGTGCCTGCGAGATGTTGCAGCGGGTGACGGTGGAGGAAACCGGGGAAATCATCATGGAGGTTGTGGTTGGTTACATGCCGGAGCGTGGCATGCCGATGGCCCTGTTCTCCGTGCCACTGGGGATTCGCCTGCAGCCGGGCCTGGAACTCAAGGTGGATGACAATGAAGCGGTACGCATCGGCGTCGATATCTGTGGCGAGGACGGCTGCATGGCCTCAATGCTGTTCGATGATGACATGCTGGAGCAATTCCGTCAGGGTGCCGCCGGCACCGTGACCATTCGCGATGCTCGCAACCAAAGTTTCGATCTGCCGATCTCGATGATGGGCTTCACCGCCGCCCTTAACCGGATCATGGAGTGATTGTACTGATGAGCGTGATGTTGCGTACTGGCGGATTCTGCTCCGCCCTGGTGCTGCTGGCGGCGGCCTTCGCCCCGTTGGCCTCGGCGGACGAAATCACTATTCATGATCCCTGGGTGCGCTGGGTGCCGGAGGTGTCCGACCGCACCGCGGCCTACATGCGGATCGAGGCGCCGGAAGGAGACAGGAAGATCCTGATTGGCGTCGACAGCCCGCAGTTCGACCGCGCCGAGATCCACGAATCGGTGGAAGAGGATGGTCAGGCCAGGATGGTGCACTGGTCGACGCTGCGCATTCCGGCCGGTGGAGAACGGGTGCTGGAGCCGGGTGGATACCACATCATGCTGATCGGTCGGCAGGGTGATGCCCTGGAAGAGGGCGATGTGGTGGAACTGCAGATGCGCTTCCAGAGCGGAGAGATCCTGACCGTGGAAATGCCGGTGTCGCGTGAAGGCCTGAATGGTGACGATGAACACGATCACCACCACCATCACTAGGAACACTGTGCTTCCTTTAGGAAACGCTGATTTATTCGCACGCTTGCGTTGGAGTCCGCATTTTTTCGAGGCAAGGCGCGATGAACACGACGCGTAGGGTGCATTAAGCGAAGCGAATGCACGCGGTGTCAGGCATCTCGGTGCAGAAGAGTCTCTCAGGAGAAGCAAGGCCATGGGAGACCCGGGCAGACCGGCCGGCCAGGCCGATTCGATAACGGATCACACCGCGCGGGTCCGCTACGCTTGACCCGCCCTACGGATCTGGCCAGAAGCAGGTTGCCTTGGGGTAGTGGGGCTACCGAACCGGCACCGCGCCTTGCCAGGCTGCCGAAATCGGACACGAGCGCGAACGTGGGAATTGCTCAGTGTTTCCTCCCAACAGCGCCGGAGAAAAATCTTCTCCTCCCCTGGCACTCACTGCCAACCGCCAACGTGATTCCCGTCCTCAACGTAGCTGCCTATCAGTCGTCGCCCAAATAAGGCGCAACGCTCACGGAAAGGTAGGGGCAGTGGAAGTATTGCCTTGGCCTGACGTGCCTCCGGCCCAACAGGGCCAAGCCAATACTTCCACTGACCTCAACCCTGTCGAAAGTTTACCCGGTGGCTTCGCGGCAAGTGCTTTCATTCGCCGGCTTCGGCTTCGGCTTCGGCTTCGGCTTCGGCTTCGGCCTCGGCGAGGATGTCTTCCACGGTCATGCCATGCATGGAACGGTAGACCCGTTCCCTCTGGCGTTCGTAGTCCGCTTCGCTGAGTTCACCGTTTTCGTAGGCCTGGCGAATGCCTTTCTCCCGTTCCCGGTTCTCGACCACGGTATTGAAGGCGGTGCGGAAAGCCAGCCGTTCACGGCCGTCCCGGAACTGGCGGGTCATCTGCAGCATGGACATGGAAAATGCGCCTTGCCCACGGTCACCGCGGACACGCACGCCGTGGTCGGCATCCGCGGCCTCGGCAGCATCAGCCTGGGGTGCCTCGTCCGGTGTGCCGGCAACTGCGGCGAGGGCAGGCGTGGCTATCAGGGCGGCGGCAAGCAGGGCGATCATTGTTTTTGGCATGGTTCGAACTCCTCCGTTGTGTCTGGAAAAGATCCGCGACACGGCCTGTTTGTTCCTGCGGCATGCGCGAAGACGGGGTGGTGGCGACCCATTCCTGGCCACTGATGTCTTATGCTGTGTCGCAGTCGCGTATTGAATCAGACGGATAAACGCATGTTACGCATTCTGCTCGTGGATGATCATGCTGTTGTGCGTGCCGGCTACCGCCGGCTGCTGGAGCAGGCGGACAGCGCCTGGGTGGTTGAGGAGGCTGCCACGGGTGAAGGCGCCTACAAGCGTACTGGTCAGACGCCGTTCGATGTCGTGGTCATGGACCTGTCACTGCCCGGCATCAGTGGTGTCGAGGCGCTTCGACGCATGAAACGGCGCGAACCGGAGGTCCGTGTCCTGGTGTTCAGCATGCACGACCAGGCGGTATTTGCCGAGCAAGCGCTGGAAGCAGGTGCCGACGGCTACATCACCAAGTCCAGCGCGCCGGAAGTGCTGGTGGAAGCGGTATCACGCGTGGCCGAAGGCGGCCGTTTTCTCGGCGCCGACGTGCAGGAGGCCATGGTCGCGCATCAGGGCGACGGAAACCCGGAGGATGCCCTGCGCAACCTGTCCCCCCGAGAATTCGAGATCTTTCGCCTGCTGGCGGAGGGCCGCGGCGTCGCCGAGATCGCCGAGACCCTGAATCTTGGCTACAAGACCGTTGCCAATTACAGCAGCATCGTCCGGGACAAACTCGGCATGGCGAATACCGCCGATCTGACCCGACTGGCGATTCGCGAGGGCGTGGTGCAGCCATGACGCTGCGCACCCGCCTGAGTCTGTTGCTTGCCTTGCTGACCGTGGTGGCGTTGCTGATCGGCATGCTGTTCGTGGTGCACAACTCCCGGGTTGCCGTCGAGGCCGAACTGCGCTCGGCGTCCGACTTGACCGTCCAGCTGGTCGAGGCCTCAATGGAGAGCCTGACCGAGATGGAAGGGCTGGAAATCAGCGCCGACGATCTGCTGTATCAGATCGAGGGGCTGGGCGCGCATCGGCACATTCGCCTGGATGTCCACGAAGGGGCCGAACCGCCACCGCCTGCGGACGCGCCTGAACCCCGAAGCCCCGATGCACCAGCCTGGTTTACCTATTTCGTGAAGCCGCCCGTGGCCAGTTTTCACCGTACCGTGCCCGTGCCAACCGCCGACAGTGCCTGGTTTGTGGTGCATGCCGAGCCCGCAGACGAAATCACCGAGGCCTGGCAAGCTGCCCGTGGCCTGCTTGCGGTGCTGCTCGGCTTTGCCATTGGTGCCAACCTGATCATTTATTTCGTCGTCAATCGGGCGCTGCGTCCGCTGAATGTCATTCTCCGGGGCCTCGATGACCTGGAGCACGGCAATTACACCAGCGGGCTTCCGGAATTCTCCGTGCCTGAATTCAACAGCGTCTCGCGCCAGTTCAACCGACTTTCCAGTGCGCTGGACCAGAGCCGGGCCCGGGTCCGGCGGTTGAACCGGCAGATCCTCGAAGTCCAGGAGGACGAGCGCCGGCACCTCGCCCGCGAGCTGCACGACGAACTGGGGCAGTGCATGTCCGCGATTCGTGCCGAGGCGGCCGCGATTCGACAGGCCACGACGCCGGATAACGGTGCCGTTCGCGACGGTGCGGCAGCCATTGCCCGCACAGCCGGCCAGGTCTATGACATTGCCCGCAACATGATTCATCGCCTGCATCCGGCGGCCCTGGAGGAACTGGGGCTGGAGGCCGGTATCCGGCAGATGGTCTCGGACTGGAGCCGTCGGAATCGCGGCATCCAGGTGGATTTGCATTTGTCCGATGGCCTGGAACAGGTGCCGCCGGCCCTCGCCATTCATATCTATCGTGCGGTGCAGGAGTGCCTCACCAATATCAGCCGGCATGCGGACGCGACACGCGTCACGGTGTCCGTCAACCGTCGGAGCGGAACCATCCAGGCCGAGGTTCGCGATAATGGCCGTGGCTTCGAAACCGAAGCGGGCGGCAGCGGATTCGGCCTGCTCGGCATTCGCGAGCGACTTGCCGGCCTGGGGGGATCTGTCAGCATCGATAGCCGTCCCGGTCAGGGCGTCCGGGTTCGGATGACTGCGCCGGAAAGGGAGAGCGCCAGCCTGGCGTCGGCAGGTTAGGGAGACATGGCAGGTTCTACCCTGATTTGTCCCCGATGATCCGCAGTGGATACGGTGCTGGGTCAGCGTCTCGGCTGCGCTTCGGTATGGTCGATGCCCTGGCTGCCGGCGAAATCGACGAGGGCCTGCTGAAGGGTACCCGGAACGGCGATTTCGGCGGTGACCTGTTCTGCGTAGCATATGTCGATCAGCGCTCCCCCGTGCTGATCGAGCCAGTGGCGCAGCGGTTGTTCGTCGGCAAAGTCCAGCACCAGGCGATAGTGAATCTGCGGTGTTTCGCGGCGCAGTGGCAGATCGCCCAGCACGGACTCGGTGGCCCCGGCGTAGGCCCGGACCAGGCCGCCGGCGCCGAGCTTCACGCCGCCGAAATAGCGGATCACGACAACCAGGACATCGCCGATTGCCTTGTGCTCGATTACATTCAGGATCGGTTTGCCGGCGGTACCCGAGGGCTCACCGTCATCGTTCATCGCCGCGCTGGTCGCCGCGCCGGGCCGGCCCAGCACGTAGGCCCAGCAGTGGTGACTGGCGTTGGGGTGGTCCTGCTGCGCCAGTGCCACGCGTTCCATCGCCTGCTGTCGGTCGCGAACCGCGTGCACCCGCGCAATGAATCTGCTCTTGCGAACTTCCGTCTCGCGTTCCCGGTCTTCTTCCGGTATGGGGTAGCCTGAGTCTGTCATTTCATCAAGTGTGATTGCTCACCAGGAGTTTCCCGATCATGCGTGTCATCACCGCGGTTTTCGCCTTCATTGCCGTTTCTCTTGGCAGCAACGGCCACGCCGGGGCGCCGGATTACGGGCCGGACCTGGAGCGTTTCACCTATCCGCATCCGGTGTCCGAATTCGAGTTCACCAGCCAGCGCGAACCCGTGTCGATGGCCTTTATGGACGTGCAACCGGAGCAGGAACCGGCCGCAACCGTCGTGCTCCTGCACGGCAAGAACTTCTGTGGTGCCTACTGGCATCAGACGATCGATCATCTGGCCGCCCGTGGTTATCGCGTCGTCGTTCCGGACCAGATCGGCTTCTGCAAGAGCAGCAAACCGGAAGCATATCAGTACACATTCGCCCAGCTTGCCGATAACACGCGGAAGTTGCTGGATGCGCTGGATGTCGAGCAGGTCAAGCTGCTGGGACATTCCATGGGTGGCATGCTGGCGACGCGCTTTGCACTGCAGTACCCGGACCGGGTCGAGCACCTGGCTATGTTGAACCCCATTGGTCTCGAGGACTGGCGCGCCATGGGCGTGCCCTACCGGAGTGTCGACCAGATCTTCGAGTCGGAAATGGAAAAGGACTACGAGAGTATCCGCGAGTACCAGAAGACCTATTACTACGACGGCAACTGGAACAGCAATTACGACCGCTGGGCGCGGATGTTGGCTGCCACCTATGAGTCGGATGAACGCGACCGCGTGGCATGGGCCCAGGCGCGGACCGCGGACATGGTGATGACGCAGCCGGTGCTTTACCAGTTCGACCAGCTGGAGATGCCGGTGACCTTGCTGATCGGTGACCGTGACCGAACCGCCATCGGCCGTCCGCTGGTGGACGACGAACTCGGCGAAAGGATGGGCGACTACACGACGCTGGGTGATCGCGCACTGGAGCGACTCCAGGACGGCGAACTGATCCTGTTCGAAGGCATCGGGCACATGCCCCACATCGAGGCGCCGGAGCAGTACCTGGAAGCGCTGGACGGGTTATTCCAGGCGGATCTCGAGGAGTAGGCAATCAGGGCTGACCCGCCGCTGGACGGCGGGTCAGCAACAAGGGGCTTAGAAGCGCATGATTGCCGAAAGCTCGAAGCGGGCTTCTTCGGGTTCGAAGGATGTTCGGGCATTTCCGGCGCGGAAACGCTCGGAACTGTAATAGATTCGGTTGTACTCAATGCGCAAGCTCAAGTTATCGTTGTATCTCATGTCGGCGCCAAGGCCGGCGCGCACGCCATCGAAGTCCTCGTCGTCGGAACCCGCGCCGGAAACGGAGGCCTCATAGTTTGTGCGCTGCCAGCCAAGGCGACCATAAAGCAACAGCCAATCCGCAACGAAGCCGCCCCCAAGCATGCTCAACCCATAGCTTTCTTCCTGATCGATCTTGATGCGATCACCGTCGACGCTCATCGTTGAATCCGCCGCACTGGAGCCGAAATTCGCTTCAAAGGCGAGATAACCCTGTCCGTGCGTGAACCCCCATCCGGCCAGAATGCCGTAGTTGGCGCCGCTGCCGCCAAAATCGGAACGCACGGAGCCGAAGTCGTCCCGGCCGCGGAATTCCATCGTGAAGTCGGTGTAACCCAGCGTGACACCCACATAAGGACCGTCCCAGCTGCTGGTGCCCGTCTGAACGTGATTGTGGGCGTGGGCAGATCCGGTAGTGAGGACAGCGGCCAACGCCAAGGCACTGCAGTAACCGGTCAAAGGTTTCATCGTTGCTTTCTCCATTGTGATTGGTGCAGGGCGAGAGGGTCAGATGCCGCTCGGTCAGTTGCAAGGGTGAAAGGGCAGAAACGTGATCCATGCCCATCTTCAGAACCTGGCAATAGCGTGGCCGGGGCCGGGTTTCCGGTGAGTAAGGGGATGGGCAGCAACGGCACGTCATAGTCCCGTGGGTCTGCGGGAAAGTGCCTGACGATCCGGTGACTCGGACTGGTCAGCGCGGATCGTCGTCATCCCAGTCCTGGGGTGGATCGATCTCCGGTGGGCCCGCCTTCTTTTGCGCCAGGAGCTGCCAGACCAGGTGGCCGATGGCGACGCAGAAGGTGAGCAGAAAGAGTGGCAGCAGCACAGGCACGCCACCAATTACGAAGACAAAGCCCAGCGGCGAGTTCTGGACGAAGATCAAAACGATGGCGAGCACGAACCAGCGGGCGGCGAAACGGTTGCAGTAATCGCGGCACCAGGCAGCCCGGCGCAGTCGATCCTGTTCCGTCTCCGCCGGCATCCTTGCCAGGTGCCAGTGCGCAAACCAGAAGGCGAGCAGCCATTGGCCTGTGGTCAGGTCATCGTGCTGTCGTTGAGGCATTTATCGGGAGTTCTGCTCTTCGCGTTTGCGCCGCAGCATGACCAGCACCAGGCGCGCGTTGTAGACCAGACCGATACCGAAGGCCACCAGTGCGGTGACGAAGAACACGGTCAGCAGGGCCTGGTTGTTCAGGAAGTAGGCAAGCCAGAGGCATATCAGGCTGACCGCGCCGATGGGCAGGCCTATCTTCATCAGCATGCGCAGCATCGGATCAGGTGGCAGCACCTGGCGTTGCGGCTGGTCACTCATGTGCGTTCGTTCTCCGGTGAGTTAAATCATTTCCAGGTCTTGCCAGATGACGAACCAGTTTCTGACCCAGGCACGGGAATGGGTCAGCGACGCCCCAAGCCCGATCAGGCTAGGCGGTCGGGTTCGGCGGATCAAGCGGTTCTGATTGCGGGTCCCGTGGTGTGCTACGTTCGGGCTGTAGCGCGATATAACAGAGGCGCCCATCGCGGTGCCCCGGGGGAGAGGATGACATCGACTGCCAGTCCCGTGTCCCGGAGATGGCCTGACCGACATGGCCTCGCAGGCGCCAGCGGTCTCGGTGGCAAACGCTGATGCGGGCGCGCAACCTGACAATCGTTCTTTGCACGCTCCAGACCGTGCTTGCGATTGCCGTTCTCGTGATCGCCGTGCGTTACGTGATTGCCAACGAGGTCGGTGATGGAGCCGGGCCGGGAGTTGTCCTCACCCTCGCGATCCTATTGCTGGCTGCTTGCGGCCTGTTCTGCTGGTGGACCATGGAGCGACTGGTGATGCGCCCCGGTCGCAAGCTGGCGCGCGGGATCAACGCGTTGCTCGAATCCCGCAACGTGGAGCAGGAACTGAGCCTGCCCCAGCGCCATGCGCTGGCGGAGCTGGCACCGGCTGTCACCGCGCTGGCCGACGCGCTGCGGCTGTCCCGGCGCGAGACGCACAAGGCAACGCAGTCGGCTACGGCCGAGCTCTCCGAGCAGAAGGCGTGGCTTGAGGTGATTCTGCAGGGGCTTACCGAGGGGGTGCTGGTCTGTAACCGGCAGCACCAGATCATGCTCTACAACCGGGCGGCGGTGGCGATCCTCGGCCAGCCGGAAGCCATCGGCCTGGGCCGGCCATTGCACGGCGTGCTGTCCGAGGCACCGCTGCAGCACACCATGGAGCGACTGGAATGGCGCCACCGGCGGCAGGATGACGAGCCCGTGGAGTTCTCGGCGCCGTTCGTCTGCACCAGCGTCGACTCCGAGCGCATGTTTCATGGGCGCATGGCCCTGATGCAGGAGCACGATGGTGCGGTGACCGGCTACCTGGTGACCCTGGTGGACATTTCCGCGGACCTGGGCCGCATGGCGCAGATTGACCATGTCCGTCGGGTGCTGACCCGGGACATGCGCGGCATGGTGGGCAATCTTCGGGCGGCAGCGGAGACCCGGATGGCCTATCCGGACATGTCTGCGGAGGAGCAGGCATCGTTTGACCAGGTGATCAACAAGGAGAGTGAGCGCCTGAGTGAGGCCATCGACGAACTGGCCAAGCGTATCCACGGCTACAACATGAGCCGTTGGCCGATGGCAGACGTGTTTGTCGGCGACCTGGTCAATTGCCTGGAACACAGGCTGTCGGACCTGCCCACCGTGCATGTGAAGCTGGCCGGCTCGCCGTTATGGGTTCACGGCGACAGCCTGTCCCTGATGCTGGCGCTGGATTGCCTGTTGCGGCAGTTGCACGACCACACCGGTGCCGAACTGTTCGAGATCGAATCCCTGCTGGGTGATCGACGGGTCTACCTGGACATCAGCTGGGCTGGCAATATGCTACCCAGCAGCGTCCTCAATCAGTGGTTCGAACTGCCTTGCGGCTACGGTGAGCCGGGCGGTCAGAGCCTTGGCGATACGTTGGAGCGGCACGGCTGTGAACCCTGGAGCCAGCCCTCGAGCCGGGAGGGACACGCGCTGTTGCGCCTGCCGCTGATGGATTCGCGTCGGCCGCAGTTCATGGATGAGGAGCGGCTGCCGGCGCGGCCGGAGTTCTACGATTTCGGATTGCTGCAGGATTTTCGTGAGCGCGACGCCCTGTCCGGCAAGCAGCTGACGGAGCTGAGTTTCGTGGTGTTTGACTGCGAGATGACTGGCCTGAACCCGGAGCAGGGCGACGAGATCATCGCGATTGCCGGTGTCCGCGTGGTCAACGGACGCGTCCTGACCGGCGAGACCTTTGACCGGTTGGTCAATCCGGGGCGACCGATCCCCGCCGGTTCGATTCGATTCCACGGTATCACCGACCAGGATGTGGCGAACAAGCCGGCAATCACCGAGGTGCTGCCCGAATTCCACGCCTTTGCCGGTGATGCGGTGCTGGTGGCGCATAACGCCGCCTTCGACATGAAGTTCATCAGCTTGCGGCAACGTCAGGCCGGAGTCAGTTTCGACAATCCGGTACTGGATACCCTGCTGTTGTCCGCCCTGCTCGATGGCGAAGAGGAGAGTCATTCACTGGATGCGCTGTGCGATCGCTACGGTATCGCGATCAGTGGCAGGCATACGGCGCTGGGCGATGCCATGGCCACCGCGCGGCTGCTGGTGCGTTTTATCGACCGCTTGAAGGCGCAGGGCAAGACCACGCTGGGTCAGGTGATGCGGGATTCGCATATGGAGGCGGAGCTGCGGCACCGCTCCGCCGTGTTCGGTGCCGGAGAGGCGGGTCGGGCTGGTGGCTAGGGAGGCACTGCTCACTCCCCGCGTTTGCCACCGGGACGTTACCTCAGGTAGCGAATTGTTACGATCCGTAACCTCTCGGCGCTGGCTGGGTAGCCAATTCATTGATTCATGGCGTGCGCTGACTGGCACGCCACCTGCAAGTGACGGTGATGGTGGGGAGAACATAGCGCAGCATGGGCGCGGATAACGATAAGCAAGGCCCCCGGGTGGATGTGGATCGCGAAGCGATCAGGATGTTTCTTCGTCAGTATCCCCCGTTTGATGCAATGAGTGCGGAGCACCTTGCCCTGCTGGCCGAGCGTGTGCGTGAGCAGCGGTATGCCGCCGGAACGCAGGTCGGTCCGCGCGATGGCAAGCCGGCACAAAGCCTTTGCATCATTCGTACGGGGCGGGTGACAGGCGCGAGGGTGGAGGATGGTCGGCGCCTGGCCGCAGACTCTGAACTGCTGCCGGGCGAATGCTTTCCGGTTGGCGAGCTGCTCAGCGGCCGAAGTCTTCGGCGGGCGTTCCAGGCAGAGGAAGATACCGTTTGTCTGGAACTGGATCGCGCCGATTTCCAGCAGTTGTTGCGGGCGTCGGATGCGTTTCATGCCTTCTGCAACCGGCGTCTGTCGCACACGCTGGACCGCCTTCTGGAGCAGGCGGACAATGCTGGCATAAAAAGCCTGGCCGGTGGCGATACCTCGCTGGACATCCAGCTGTGCGAGCGCCTGCGCAAGGCGCCGGTTACCTGTGCGCCGGAGAGCAGCATCCGGAATGCATTGCAGGCCATGGCTGACGCCCACGTCGGCAGTATGGTGGTAGTCGACCAGTCGACGGCACCGGTGGGGGTGTTCACGCTGAATGACCTGCTGCGTCGGGTCGCGCTGCCGGAGGTCGACCTGGACCAGGAAATCGGGCAGGTCATGTCGCCTGATCCGGTGACACTGTCGTCCACCGCATTTGCCTTCGAGGCGGCGATGGTGATGGCGCAGAACCGGATTCACCATGTCTGCGTGGTGGATGAGGGCCGGCTCAGGGGCGTGATCTCCGAGCGTGACCTGTTCTCGCTGCAGCGGGTCGGGCTGGTCAATCTGACCCGGACGATCCGCCGGGCGACGACCGTGGATGCGCTGGTACCGTTGCAGGCGGACATCCATGCGCTGGTCGGACAGATGATCGATCAGGGCATCAAGGTCGGCCAGATCATGCAGATCATCACGCTGCTGAACGACCACATCTGCGAGCGTGTGATCGAGCTGTGCATGCAGGACAACGAGGAGGACCTGAGCGACGTCCGGTTCTGCTGGCTGGCGTTCGGCAGCGAGGGGCGGCGCGAGCAGACACTGAAGACGGATCAGGATAATGGCATCCTGTTCGAGGTGCCCGCCGGTGGCAACGCCGATGCGATCCGGCGGCGGCTGTTGCCGGTGGCCGAACGGATCAACAAGGCCCTGGATCGCTGCGGCTATCCGCTGTGTCCGGGCAATATCATGGCGGGCAACCCGGAATGCTGCCTGTCACGGGAGGAGTGGCAGAAGCGCTTCCGGCGCTGGATTGAACAGGGCACGCCGGAACACCTGCTGAAGGCGGCAATCTTTTTCGATTTCCGGGTAATCCATGGCCCGGGGCAGGATGCCGAGGAGATGCGCCGGGAGCTGATGGAATTGACCCGGCGCAACAGCAGGTTCAGACAACAGATGGCGGCGAACGCGCTGAAAAATCGACCGCCACTCGGCATCATCCGTGACTTCGTGACCCGAAGTCATGGCGAGCAGCGCAACGTGATTGATCTGAAAATCAACGGGGTGACGCCATTCGTCGACGCGGCGAGAATCTTTTCACTGGCCCACGGCCTGCCGGCCACGAATACCGTGGACAGGCTATGGCAAGGGGCCGAGTGCGGGGCGCTGTCGCGCGGTGATGTCGAGGCCTGGGTCATCGCCTATCACTACATCCAGGTGTTGCGGACGCGGCAGCACCAGGAGCAGGGTCAGGCCGGCGAGGAACTCAGCAACCATGTGGCGCCGGACCAATTGAACGAACTGGATCGAAAGATTTTGAAAGAGGCGTTTCGGGAGGCGAGAAAATTACAGTCGAAGCTTGCATCGGATTATCAGTTGTAATCGTAACAGCAACACACAAAAACCCTTCGTCCTGGGAAAGAGAGGAGAGTTGATAAATGTCTGATTCTGGAAATCAGCCGACAAAGGACCGAGGCGAATACTGGCAGAAAAACCTGAAGATCATTGCCGGTTGCCTTTTCGTCTGGGCCTTCGTTGGGCTGGGACTGAGCATCATTTTCGCGGGGCCGCTCAACAACTTCAGCATTGGCGGGTATCCCCTGGGCTTCTGGTTCGCGCAGCAAGGCTCGATCTACACCTTCCTGGTGATCATTTTTTATTACGCCTGGCGCATGAACAAGCTGGACCGGGAATACGACGTTTACGAAGACTGAGGACAAAAGACGATGGAAGGCTCCCAACAGATAATCAATTTGCTGGTCGTTGGCCTGACCTTTGCGCTCTATATCGGGATCGCAATCTGGGCCCGCACCAGCAGTACCAGTGAGTTCTATGTCGCCGGCAAGGGCATCAACCCTGTCGCCAACGGCATGGCCACGGCGGCCGACTGGATGTCGGCGGCCAGCTTCATCTCCATGGCCGGCCTAATCGCATTCCTCGGCTTCACCGGGGGTGCGTACCTGATGGGCTGGACCGGCGGCTACGTGCTGATGGCATTGTTGCTGGCTCCGTACCTGCGCAAGTTCGGCAAGTTCACGGTGCCCGAGTTCATCGGTGACCGGTTCTACTCGACCACGGCGCGTGTGGTAGCGGTGATCTGCTTGCTGGTCATCTCGATCACCTACGTTATCGGGCAGATGCGAGGCGTCGGTATCGCCTTCTCCAACATCCTGGAGGTGCCGCTGACCGTTGGTCTGGTATCTGGCATGTTCGTGGTGTTCCTGTACGCCGTGTTCGGCGGCATGAAGGGCATTACCTACACCCAGATTGCCCAGTACTGCGTCATGATCTTTGCCTACACGGTGCCGGCGGTGTTCATCGCCATCACCATTACCGGCATGCCGATCCCGCAGATCGGTCTCGGTGGCACGCTGGCTGGATCTGATACCCACCTGCTGACGGCTCTGGACCAGACGCTGGTGGATCTCGGCTTCGCCCAGTACACCGCCACTGACGGCGGCATGAGCATGCTCAACATGTTCCTGCTGACGATCTCGCTGATGATCGGCACCGCGGGTCTGCCGCACGTGATTATCCGCTTCTTCACGGTGCCGAAGATCCGTGATGCGCGGAAATCCGCCGGCTGGGCGCTGTTCTTCATCGCCATCCTGTACACCACGGCTCCGGCGGTGGGTGCCATGGCGACCTGGAACCTGCTGGATACCCTGATCCTGGACCGTGACAACATCGGTCAGGAAGAGGCCCACCTGGCCTTTGAGGATCAGCCGGCCTGGATGGAGCGCTGGGGCGAGACCGGTCTGCTTGGCTTCGAGGACAAGAACGAGGACGGCCGGATCCAGTACTACAATGCGGACAATGAAGAGTTCGCGCAGATGGCCCAGGACGAGTGGGGTTGGGAAGGCTCCGAGCTGACCACCCTCGACCGCGACATCATCGTGCTGGCCAACCCGGAAATTGCCGGGCTGCCAACCTGGGTGATCGCACTGGTGGCGGCGGGTGGTATCGCCGCGGCGTTGTCCACCGCGGCAGGCCTCCTGCTGGCGATTTCGTCGGCGATTTCCCATGACTTGCTGAAGGGCGTGTTCAGGCCGGATATTACCGAGAAGGGGGAAATGCTGGCGGCCCGTATCAGTATGGCAGCGGCCATCCTGCTGGCCGGTTACCTGGGGCTCAATCCACCAGGCTTTGCGGCGGAAGTGGTGGCCCTGGCGTTCGGTCTGGCAGCGGCCAGTCTGTTCCCGACCCTGATGCTGGGTATCTTCTACAAGAAGATGAACCGGGAAGGTGCCATCGCCGGGATGCTGGCGGGTCTGATCGTAACCTGCGCCTACATCTTCACCTATAAGGGCCTGTTCTTCTTCCCGCAGCTCGCGCTGTTGCCGGATAACGCCGACTACTGGCTGTTCGGCATCAACCCGGGCAGCTTCGGGGTGATCGGTGCCCTGGCGAACCTGGCGGTGTCCTTCATCGTCGCCAAGGTGACGGCGCCGCCGCCGGCCCACATCCAGGACCTGGTGGAAAGCGTGCGCGTGCCGCGCGCCGACTGACCCGGTCGTCAAGCTGTTGGCCGTGATCCGCGGCCGCAGCTCTGGAGTGAAACAAAAGCCCGCCTTCCGGCGGGCTTTTTTGTGCCCGGTGCTCCGTTTCCTTAACGTGGTGGGATACGACGCATTGACGCGGGGCACGTTCGATGACTGAGGGCTGGGCGGATCAGTGCAGGGATCTGGAGCAGCAGTTGGACGACGCGCGGGAGATTCCTGCGTTGGCCGCAATCTCGAACCGTTTTCCCGGGTTCCAGGCCGACATGCAGGCCGGCTCGGTGGATGCAATCGAGCAGGCCCGGCAGCTCACCGCGCTGATGGACAGGCTCACGCGGGTGGTGATCCGTTTGGTCATTGAGCGTCGCGATCAGCCGGCGCCCGGGCCATGGGCCTGGCTGGCCTGCGGGTCCCAGGGCAGGAGCGAGCAGACGGTCCATACCGATCAGGACAATGCGATGGTCTACGCTGACGACCTGCCGGCATCGGCGGATGCCTGGTTCGGCGAGACCGCCCGTCAGATCAGTCGCGGCCTGGCGGATTGCGGTCTGCCACTCTGCCCCGGCGGAGTCGGGCCTTCGAACCCGGAATGGCGGCGGCCGGCCAGTGGCTGGCGCCGGGCATTCGAGCAGGTGATTCGCAACCCGGAAAACCGGGCCGTGATGCTGGCCACGCATTACATGGACCTGCGGGTGGTCGACGGCCCTCCGGATCTGTTCGAACCCCTTCGCCGCCAGGCCTTGACCGAGGCCGGTATCAACCGCCGTTTCATGGCGCGTCTGCGGGATGGTGCGATCCGGACGAGGCCACCGATCAACCTGTTCGGGCGGTTTCGAACGCCGTGGTTCGGCGCCAACGCGGGATTGCTTGATCTAAAACAGGGCGGAATCCTGCCGCTGGTGCAGCTTGCCCGCTGTTTTGCGGTTCGCGGCGGACTGCCGGCGCTGCATACCCTGGATCGGCTGCGGCAGGCGCAACAGGCCGGCTTGCTGAGCGCCGACTCGGCGCAGGCACTGGCCGATGCCTATCGTCAACTGACCGGGATCCGGGCGCGGTTGCAGGCCGAGTCAATTCAGGCCGGTGAGCCATTGGCAAACCGGTTTAGTCCGCGGCGAATGACCGCTGACGAGCTGGACGCCCTGCGCAAGGGGTTCCGCGCAATTTCCGCCATGCAAGCGGTGTTGCGGCAGACCGTTCTCGGCCAGGGTCTGTGAGTGAGGCTTCAACTCTCGTCGCGGATGGTCAGCGTGACGTCGCCGGACTGCAGGTGTCGGCCTTCCATCGGAATACGAACGATTTCGTCGGTATAGCGCTTGCCCTGTTTCGGCGCATCACTTTCCAGGCCGCCCCAGCCCGCGCGAATCAGCCGTCCTTCGGCATCGTCCTGGTCCCGCACGCCGATGGTCAGCGTGTCCGAGAACAGGTGTTCTCCCGAGAAATGGCGGTCGCGCACGACCCGCCGTTCGCGCACGAACACCGGCAGGATCCGCAACCGGATCTGGAAAAACGAGTATTTCTCCCGTGCCTGCGGCCGGAAACCGCGCATCAGGAACACGCGGAACAATGTCTCGCGGCCGTCCTCCAGCGCTGCCGGACTGGTGCGGATGGCCGAGCCGTCCTCCTCGCGCTGGTCCGTCATGGTCACGTCCTCGCCGCGGATCACGACCTGGGTCTCGATCAGCAGGTGGCGCAACTCGTCGTTGTCCCGCAAGGCGTCCCTCAGCACCAGGTCCTCGATCGCGATCTCGACGCTGGTATCGCCGAACAGGAAGCGTTGCAGGTTCTGGTAGGCCTCGTCGGAATTGACCATGCCCAGCGGGCCGCTGTGGGCGCGGAACACAAAGGCGCGGCTGCTGTGGCGAACATAGGCGTGTTTCATCTTGACCAGGCCGTCGCTGCGCGGGCCGACGGCCAGACGCGCCATGTTGTAGTCCTCGTGATTGGTGCCGATCAGGGAAAACACTTTCTGCGGCGGGAAGTGGCTGATCTCGTGCAGCCGGTCATCATCCCAGTCGTCGGGCACGCGCAGGTACTCGCGCATGCGGCGCGGGCCGAAGGTATCCGCATCGTTGATACCGAACAGGTCACGCAGCTTGGCGGCAAAGCCGAGCCCGGTGCGGAAGTGGATGCCACCGTGCGGCGTGCCGTAGGTGAACAGGCGATCGACCCGTTCCTCGGCGCGGTCCCGCAGGTGGCGCTGGATCAGGCTGCGGCAGACCAAGCCGCCCATGGAATGGGCCACCAGGTGCACGCGGGGTGCGCCGCTGCACCGTATCACATGCTCGATCAGCCGCCCGAGGTCGCCGGCCAGATCCTCCACCGGGTCGCGGGTGCCGTCGCCGATCTCGCGCGAGGTCTGGTCGTAATAGCGGTAGATCCAGAGTGAACGTTGCGGCACCTCGTCGCCGGATTCGCCGCGCAGTACCTCCACCTCGCCATCGCGGACCCGGGCGAAATAATCCGTATAACCATGATCCCGAATCAAGCGAACCAGCGGGCTCTCAAAGATCCGGAACTCCGGATCACCATCGGCGCCCGTCCGGATCTTCGTGCTGCCGAGATTGAAGCCGTAATAGGGCAGGTCAACCGTGGACTCCACGAAGCCCTGGTTGCCTGCATAACCACGTACGTAGATGATCGGCAGGTAGCGTTGTTCCATCGCCGAGATCCCTCTCTGTCGCCAGGCGTCTCAGGAGAATAGCTGCTCGACCGGTATGTCGCCGTCGAGCAACTCGAATTCGGTCTGGCGAAGCTCCGGTCGCCGCAACGCTTCGCGCAGCGCCAGCGCAACGTTTTCCCGGGAAATCGTGATATGACCGACAGTCGCAGGGTTCGTGGTCAGATATCCGCTGGCCGGCTCATCCGTCAACTTGCCGGGCTTCAGGATCAAATGAGGTGTTCGCGCAAGACGAATGAGGCGGTCCGCGGCATGTTTGGCCGCGGCATAGGGGCGCAGCGCCTCGGGCGCCTGCATCGGGTCCTCGGCCCGCAACGCGCTGACCATGATGAAGCGGCGCATGCTCGTCGCGTCGGCCAGGTCCATGGCCCGGATGGCCCCCAGCAGATCGATCAACAGGGTCTTGTCGGCCCCGGTGTGGGGTCCTGAGCCGGCAGTGAAGAGGATCTCGCTGCAGCCTTCCGCGGCATGGCGGAAGTCGCCTTCGAGATCGGCAATCACCGTCTCGATGCCCTGGTCGCTGAACCATGGTGCCTGCTCGGCCTGCCGAAGCATCGCGCGTACGGGCAGATCCGCCCGGGCGGCGAGCGCGCAGAGCTGGCGACCGATCTGGCCGTTGGCGCCGATGACCAGTGTTTTCATCTGCCGGTTCCCCGTGTTTTTGCGTGATGTCTGCGAGTGGGCAAGAATCCCGAGCATGAAAAAGCGAGCCGGTAAACGCAAGCTGTTGCCCCGAATCCTGCGGCAAGTGGCTCTGGTCCTGGGTGGGACCCTGCTTTTGCTGGCGACGCTCAGTGTCTTGCTGGTGCTGTTGTTCCGGGTGGTGAATCCACCCACCACCGCCTTCATGTTGCAGCATTCCTGGCAGGCCTGGGGCAATGAGGAACTGGCTGCGCCGCGCCGGGAATGGATAGACTGGGACGATATATCGCCGCACATGCGCTTGGCGGTGGTTGCCGCAGAAGACCAGCTTTTCCCGCACCACCGGGGATTCGATTTCGATTCGATCGCTGCCGCTGTCGCCGACTACCGGGATGGCGGGCGACTCCGTGGTGCCAGCACGATCAGCCAGCAGGTGGCGAAGAACCTGTTTCTGTCGCCACGGCGGAGTCTGGTGCGCAAGGGTGTCGAGGCCTGGTTCACGGTGCTGATCGAGCAGTTCTGGGGCAAGCGCCGGATCCTCGAGGTGTACCTGAATGTCGCCCGGTTCGGCCCCGAGGTCTACGGTGTCGAGGCCGCGAGCCAGCAGTATTTCAACAAGCCTGCCGCCCAGCTGCAGCCGGCGGAGGCCGCGCTGCTGGCCGCAGTGCTGCCGAGCCCCAACCGTTTCCGGGTCGACGCGCCGTCGGATCATGTCCGCTCACGCCAGATCTGGATCCAGCGCCAGATGCAGTCCCTCGGCGGGACGGCTTACTTAGGCGCGCTCTAGGAGCGCGCGTTTAAGGTGTAACGTTTAAGGTTTTAAGTTGTTGACGTAAAACATAAAACGTAACACCTAAAACGGGATTTTAATCCCATTGCTGCGGCACCATCTGGATCTCGGATGTGTCGTAGCCCTTGTCGCCGAGGAAGGCGATGATCTGCTGCAGGTCCTTGTCGGCCATCTCGGGCTCCCGCGCCATGATCCAGACATAGTCGCGCTTGCTGCGGCCGATCACGGTCTGGGTGTAGTCCTCGTCCAGCCAGATGACCAGGAACTCGGCCTTGATCGGCCAGATGAACTGCATGCCCCATTCGGCATTGTTGTCACTGCGGACGAAGCCGGTGGGGTTGTAGCGCTTTTTTTCACCATCGAAACCGCCCTGGCGGAAGGTGAACACCGTGTCGATGGTGCCGTCCGCGTTCAGGCTGTAGCTTTCCACCGCATTATGGGCGTCCCGTTCCAGGTATGTCGGGATGTTGGCAATGACGTACCAGTCGCCCATGTAGCGGTCCAGGTCGACATGATCGACGGTCGGCATCGGTGGGGTGGACTGACAGCCGGCAAGCAGGCCTGCCGCGAGCAGCGAGAGCGGAGCGGGTACACGGTGCATGGTGGTCTCTCCGAATGGACTGATCCACTGACAGACGCCGCCCGGCAATGTTCATCCGCCGGCGATCAGAAGTATGCCCAGCAGTAGCAGCAGACCGATCAGAAGCAACGTGACCAACTGTTCCGGTAGATCCCTTTCCAGCAGGCCGAGCAGCCTGTCCTTGCCGTCGGCCGCCCGTCGATGACCTTGCTCCAATGCGGCCTGGGCCCGTTCAAGCCCGAGCTGGTCCCGTAGCCGGTTTACGCTCTCCAGCATGCGTCTGACCAGACGCTCGATCGGCGCAAGGATATCGCCCTCGGCGATGGTGAAGCGCAGGTGTCTCGCACCAAGCAGGACGATCAGGCCGGCGAGTGCGATGGGCCAGCTCGCGTCGATCAGTCCGCTAGCAGCCATTGCGTAGCTGCGGACATCGCCATCCGCCAGGGCCCAGGGAAGACTGACAGCGGCGATGGCCAGAATGACCCAGGACCAGGTCGCCAGGGTGTCCGGTGGCGGCTGGTCGCTTGCCGTTTCGCGAAGGCGTTGCAAGGCTCGCAGCAGCAGCAGGCTGGTGGTGATTGAACTCAGCGTGACAAGCAGCGGCAGCGGTTCGATCAGTGTCGATTTCAGCGCTGCCTTGGCCAGCAGTCCGCCACTGATGGGCAGTCCGGCGATGGTCAGCGCCAGCAGAACGGTCACAAGCCGGCGCCAGCGGGCGCCTGGCCAATGGTCCACCGCCAGGAACAGGGCACCCTTGGCCAGGACATGATGGCCGGCGAACAGGGCGATTACGGGCATCGCGGTCACCGGATCAAGCCGGCCCCCGAGTAACAGCGCCACCGGTACGGTCAGCAAGCCCATCTGGCTGATCGTGGAATAGGCGAGGACTGTTTTCGGCCGCTGCTGCAGACAGCCCGCAAGGGCCGCGAGAAAGGCGCCGGCGAAGCCGAGCAGGAGCAGGATGTCTGCGGCCAGCTGCAGTGGCTCGGTGTCCGACGGCAGAAAACGCAGCCAGCCTATCAGGCCGCCCTTGACCAGCAGGCCGGAGAGTACCGCGCTGGCCGGCACCGGTGCCGCCGGATGCGCCAGCGGCAGCCAGACATGCAGCGGAATCACGCCCATCTTGACCGCGAAACCGGTCAGCAGCAGGCCCCCGGCCAACGCCGGCCTGTCCAGCGCGGCGAACACCTGCGGGATATCGGCGACGGTCGGATTGCCGGCCTCGGCCGCGAGCAGGAAGATCCCGGCCAGCAGCAGGCTCTCGCCGCCGATGGCAAGGATCAGGTAGATCCTGCCGGCGTACCACGCCTCATGGTTTGCCTTATGCACAACCAGGCCGTAGGCGGAGAAGGTCATCACCGCGAAGCAGAGATAGAACGAGGCCAGGTCCTGGCTCAGCAACATGCCCAGATTGCCGCTCAGCGTAAACAGCCAGCACATGCCGAAACGGCGTCCGTCGCGGCCCTCGAACAAGCCGCCGGCGGCCAGCGTTGCAGCCGGCCAGAGTAGTGCGGCGCAGAACAACAGGACCCGACTCACCTCGTCCAGCGCCAGCGTTGTCCCCAGCAGCAGCCAGGACAGATGCAAGTCGGATGGCTCCAGCAGCACGACCAGCAGTGCCACCACACATGTGCCGATAACGCCGCCGCCGGCGCTGTTGCGGCCCAGGCGGCCGGCCAGGGCTGCGGTGCCGAGCACCAGCGGCAGCGACGGCAGCAGCATCAGCAGCAGATTCACGGGCTGTACTCCCGCTGGACCAGCAGTTCGACCCAGGCCAGTGGGCTCCAGCCGGAGCCGGCAAACAGACCGACCGCCAGGGCGGCGAAGCCGGCGAACAGGGTGGGACCGAGTAGACCCACGGGAGCTTCGGCCAGGCTGTCATCGGCCTGCTTCGGCGGGCGGAACCAGGCCCGGTGCAATATCGGCAGGAAATAGATGGCGTTCAATACGGTACTGGCCAGCAGGACACCGATTACCCAGAGCTGTCCGGCGGCGACCGCCCCCAGGCCCAGGTACCATTTGCTGATGAACCCGGCCAGCGGCGGCAGGCCGATCATGCCCAGGGCCCCCAGCGTGAACATGGCCGTGGTCCACGGCATCCGGCGTCCGATGCCGTCGAGCTCGTCGATGGAATGAATGCCATGGGTCTCGGCATAGCAGCCGGCGCAGAAGAACAGGGTGATCTTCATCAGTCCCTGATGGACCAGGTGCACCAGCCCGCCGATGCTGGCCAGCGGATTGGCCAGGGCAACGCCGAGCGCGATGTAGGACACCTGGCTGACCGTGGAATAGGCCAGCCGGCGTTTGAGGTCGGTCTGCCAGATCGCGCGCAGCGACCCGTAGATGATGGTCACGGAGGCGGCAATCGCCAGCACTTCGGCCATGCCCAGCGCCTGGGTCAGTTCGATGCCGTAGACGTCGTAGACCACGCGGACGATACCGAAGGCGCCGGCCTTGACCACGGCAACGGCGTGCAGCAGGGCACTGACCGGTGCCGGTGCCACCATGGCGGTCGGCAACCAGCCATGCAGCGGCGCCAGTGCAGCCTTGACCCCCATGCCGGTGATCAGCAGGGCAAATATCAAAGTCAGCACCAGTGGATGGCTTTCGCCACGTTCCACGAGGGTGCCGCCTGCAACGAAATCCTGCGGTCCGGCCAAGCCGTGCAGCAGCACGATCCCCAGCAATAACACCGCGCCGCCGCCAAGCGTGTAGCACAGGTAGCCACGGCCGGCCCGCATCGCCTGCTGTGTGCCGCGATGGATCACCAGCGGCCAGGTGGCCAGGGTCAGCATCTCGTAGAAAATGAAGAATGTGAAAAGGTTGCCGGCGGTGGCGATGCCCATGGTTGCAGCCACGCACAGGCTGAAGAAACCGAAGAAACGTGCCCGGTTGGGCGAGTCCTCCAGATAGGCGATGGCATAGATGGTGGTGGCCAGCCAAAGCAGCGCCGACAGGCTGATGAACAGCATGCTGAGCGCGTCCGCCTGCAGCACCAGATCGATGCCCGGCATCAGCGGCAGCCGGACAATAAACTCGTGCCCGGCCCGGACACCCAGCAACATGATCCCGACCAGCACCAGCTTGATCAGGGCGGCCGCAAGGTTGATCCCGATGCGCAACCTCGGCCGACCTTCACCGAGGGCGAAGATCACGGCCGCGGCAAGCAGTGAACTGAGCAGCACCCAGAGGGGCATGGCCTGATAGGCGAGGCTCACGAGCCGCCTCCCGGGATGTCACCAAGCAGATCCAGCAGCGGTGCCGAGATCAGGCCCAGGCCAATGGCCAGCAGCGCCAGGGCAGTTGCCGTCCATGCCATCAGGCGGCCCGGCACGGGGCCGTCGCGGCGCTCTGCCGGTTCGGCGGATTGCAGGAAGGCAAGGCGCAACACACGGAAAATGTAGCCGGCCGCCAGCAGGCCGCCGGCCACCAGCGCGGCAGTCCACCACCATTGCCCAGTCTGCAGCGATGCGGTGAGCAACAGCCACTTGGCAGTGAAACCACCGCTTGGCGGCAATCCCATGATGCTGACGCCGGCCAGGCCGAAGGCCAGCAGGCTCACCGCCAGTGGACGGTCGATGCCGCGCAATGCCTCCAGTCGATCCTGGCCCAGGTAATACAGGAGGTTGCCGGCTGCCAGAAACAGCGCCGCCTTGGCGACGCCGTGAGCCAGACCGTGGTAAACGGCGCCTTGCCAGGCGGCAGTCACCGCCATCGGAAAGAAAAGCAGCATGTAGCCGAGCTGGGCCACCGTGGAATAGGCAACCACCAGCTTGAGACGGGACTGCCGGAATGCCTGCCAGGAACCGAACAGCACGGCGCTGGCGCCAAGCAGGCCCAGCAACTGGCCGGCGGCGATCGAGACCAGCGGTTCCAGGGCCCCGGTCCAGAGCCGCAGCAGCAGGTAGATTGCGGCCTTTACCACCAGGGCAGACAGGATCGCGCTGACCGCTGCCGGCGCGCCGCCATGCGCCGCCGGTAGCCAGATATGAAACGGCAGGATTGCGCCCTTGATCAATATGCCGGTGATGATCAGCGCGGCCGCCAGTGGGCCGGCGAGACTGCCCGTGGGCGTCGCCGCGGGAAGCAGGGCCAGGTCCAGGGTGCCCGCCTGGGCGTAAAGCAGCGCCACGCCGGCGAGATAGATCAGAGAGCCGAGTAATGCGAACAGCAGGTAACGCAGGGCGGCATCGACGGTTTTTCGCGGCCCGGCCAGCAGCACCAGGGGGATCGCCGCAAGGGTGACCAGTTCCAGTGTGACGTAGATGTTGAACAGGTCGCGGGACAGGAACAGGGCATTCAATGACCCCAGCAGCAATGGCCAGAGCGTCCAGAACTGCCAGGCGGAACGGGCATGACCACCGAATGCGGGTATCGCGTACAGGGAGATCGCGACCGCCAGCACCGCGGTGAGCAGCAGCATCAACGTGGCCAGGCCATCCGCCTGCAGGTGGATGGCCAGCGGTTCTCCCCAGCCGCCGAGATCGGCAATCACCGGCTCGCCGCCAGCGACCGCGCGCAGCAGCAGGAGCACTAGCAGCAGGTTGAAGCCGGAAACGAACTGCTGGGACCAGGGCACGGCACGGCCCAGCACGAACTGGCCGAGGCCGGCAAGAAACGGGACAAAGACCAGCAGCACCGGCAAGGCCTCAGTCATTGCCGTCGTCCTCCGGCCGCGCCTGACGGCGAATCAGGGCCAGCCCGAACGCGGTCGCGCTGACTGCGATCACGATTCCGGTCAGCACCATGGCATGGGGCACGGGGTCCGGGCCGTCCGGCAGGCGTCGGGCAATCAGGATCAGTGCCAGGAAAACGCCATTGCCGACCAGGTTGATTGCCAGCAGCCGTCGCAGTGGATGACGGCACACGCAGAAACCGTAGAGGCCGAAGGCCATCAGCCCGGCCGCGGCCAGGGCGAACGGATCAATCCCGCTCATGGCCGGCTCCTGGCAAGTCCGGGCGTGCCGGTGAACAGCAACAGCAACGACAGCGCGATGGAAATCGCCAGGCTGAATTCGATCAGCACCATCAGTGGTGTGACCAGTCCATCGGGATACGCCATGAAATGCCCGGTCACCGGCACCAGCAAAACCCCTGCCGTAGTGAAGACAATGGCGCCCAGGGCCAGAAGCCCGCGCAGCCAAAGGCCGTCCACGGATGCGCCGCGCAACAGACCGGTCAGTGCCAGCATGACACCGGCACCGGCAAGCACGGCGCCGCCCTGGAAAGCACCGCCGGGACTGTAGGCCCCGGCCCAGACCAGATACAGGCCGATCAGCAGGATCGGTGGCAGAAACAGACGAGCCAGGCTTGGCGACAGTAGGGTCGCCGGCGCGATCCGGGAGCCGTCCTGCAATGGTCGGCGCACGATCAGGGCGCCGATCAAGGCCATCAGCAGGACACCCATTTCCAGCAATGTGTCGTAGGCGCGGAAGTTCAGCAGTACGGCGGTGACCGGCTGTTTGACGCCTGCCGCATCCAGTTGCGCCAGGGCAGTCTCGCCGGCTGCCGCCGGTTCGGGCGCCGTTTCATGCAGCGCCAGCGCAAGCATCACCGCCAGGGCCAGACCGCCCAGTGCGGAGACAGCCTGCTTCATGCCGTGCCACGGCCACGGGAACTCGTGATGGATGCCTGAAGCCGGCAGATGGCGCCACGTCCCCAGCAGCAGCACGCCGAGCAGTCCGGCGCCGATGGCCGCCTCGGCCAGGGCCAGGTCCGGCGCCTGAAGCCTGACCCAGGACAGGGCCAACAGCAGGCCAAGCACGATGAACGCCACGATCGCCTGGAGCAGGCTGGCGGCGGTGACGCATCGCCCGGCGAGCAGGAGCAACAGCAGCGCGAGGACGCCATCCAGCAGCATCATGCCCGCGGCTCCGAATCGGAATCCGTGCCATCCAGTGCGTACCGCGCGATCAGGTGGCAGGCCACCGAGGCGGCGATCAGGGCCAGCAGCCAGACCAGCGCTATCAGCACGGCCAGGCGCGGCGATCCGCTGAGCAGGGCCACCCCGAGGGCAAGAAAACCCAGGCCCGTATTGTCCGCCTTGGTCAAGGCGTGCAGCCGGCTGTGAATGTCCGGAAAGCGCAACAGCCCGACGGTGCCGGCGATATAGAAAGCGGTGCCAACGACGATCAGCACACTGGCAGTGATACTGGCCAGGGTCACGGTTTGCGCTCCGTGCCGTAGACGAAACCCAGGGCCAGCAACGCGGCAAACAGCACAAACACCAGTGCGGCATGGATCAGGGCCGGTTGCTCAAGCCGTATCGCCAGCAGCAGCAACAGGCCCACCGTGGTCGTGCCGGACAGCTGGATGGCGAGAATGCGATCGGCGGCGGCCGGTCCGGCGATGACGCGGACCAGACCCAGTCCGAGGAGCAGGATGAGTGCCAGGCAGGCGGCATCCAGCACCAGTACGATCACGGCTCAAGCTCCGGTTCATCGGGAAATACCCACGAGATGCGTTGTTCCAGCAGGGGCAGGTCGTCTCGCATGGCGGGATCCAGCAGATGCACGCGTACCGTGTCCGTATTCATATCGGCGGCCAGTGTTCCCGGCATCAGACTGATACTGAGCAGGAACAGGTTGCGGGCGGGCGGCGTTCGCAGCCGGCAGGTGTAGTCCAGCCAGCCCGGGTCCAGTGGCAGGTCGGGTTGCAGGGCGCGGCGCGACACATCGATGCCGCCGAGTACCGAACGGCTCAGGAAGAACCTCAGAAAAGCCAGCAGGCCCGACAGGCGCATCGCCGGCAGCCTGGATGGAGCCAGCCAGGCTGCCAGCAAGCCGGTGGCGAGGGCGGCGACCAGGGCGTAAGCGAGGCCATACGCACCGGCAAGTAGCCACCAGAAGCCGAAGGCGAAGAGGCCGGTTGCCAGTGCCCAGTTGCGCCGTTCCGCCAATCCGTTGCCTCCCTGCCTGATTCGAGTTACCGGTTCTACCAATCACCCCGGGTCACGGCAAGCTGGGGCGGCCGCTCCGTCGCGGTTCCGATATTGGGATGGTTGCCCCGGGCGCTATCGGAGACGCACCGGCCTGCATGTCAACGGGCAAGGCAGCAGGCGGAAGTCTGTCGAGGCAGACGCGCGAATAATTCAGTGGTTCCCTAGTCCCGATTCGGCGAACTCCTGGTGCAGCGCCTCCAGGCCTTCGAACTGGCCGGTAAAACCGCAGCGACTGGCGGTGTTGACCAGCAGCAGCGGCTGCCCGGCCAGAACATCGCGCAGTTTGACGGTCTCATCGGCGTGCAGGCGCCGCAGTTCATGGTTAAACATTGCGTCAGTATCCGGTGCGTCGGCGAGCAGACTGCTGCTGGCCAGAATGCCGGCAAGTGCAATGGCAAACAGGTGGGGAATGCGCATGACCGGGATCTCCCTGGCGGAACAGATGGCTGCCTCATCAGCGCTTAGAGGGCAATGTCTTGGGCTTGTCGACCGAAGCCGACCGGCGCAGTTCAGGCGCCAAGCAGCAGGCCCAGAGCCACGGTGTTGAGAGCCGCGTGGGCGATGATTGCCGGCCACAGTGTGTTCCAGTGCAGGGTGGCCCGGGCCAGCACGATGCCGACCAGGGCGGTCTGGGCGATGCCGATCCAGCCCTGGTAGCCGTGGCCCAGGCCGAACAGCAGGGACGACAGCATCACCGGAGGCCAGATCCCGGCAAGCAGCAGACGGCTCCGATGCAGCAGGAAGCCCCGGGCCAGCAGTTCTTCATACAGGGCAACAAACAGCATCAGGGCCGCGATCGCGGCAAGCGGTAGGCCGCCCACCAGAAAGCCGGCGACGTCAGTCAGTCGTGCATGGTGTTGTTCCAGCGCCCCCGGCGACAAGAGCATGACCAGGCCGGCGAACACCCCATTGCACAGGAAGACCACCAGCAGGACGGTCAGCCCGCGGGGCAGGTCTCGGAGCTGGGGACGGACCAGGCCGATTGCCGACCAGGGGATCGCCCGCCAGCGGAGCAGGCTGTAAAGACCGGCGAGAATGATCAGCCCCTGGGCAAGCACCACCTGCAGTGCCAGGGGTGTCGCCGGGCCGGCGAAGGCGCTGCCGATCACGGCCGCGGTGATGCCGGCGAACAGGACCAGTGCTACAGCCAGTGCTAGTTCGCCGGTCAGTGCCAGCCGCGTCGGTCTTGAACTCTCGGCCAAACCTGCCGCTCAAGCAGACACGGGCACGGCCGATTGCATCAGCCTGCGCTCAGGGCTCCAGGTGATAGGCATGCACGACGCCATCCATCATCTGCGGCAGGATGACCAGGCCCTGGTCCAGCAGCACCAGATGGTCGGCCAGGCCCTGGCCCAGATTCATCAGGCTTTCGAAGCTACCGTCCGGTTGAATCCGGTAAAGGTCACCGCTCACCCAGTCGGTCACCAGGTAATTGCCGTCGCCATCCGGCTGCACGCCGTCCAGATGGCCGACTTCGCTACCATCTCCCAGGCTCTGGACTGCACCGGAATCCCGTTCCACCTGTTTCAGGTGGCCAACGGTATCGGTCTCGAAGCCGTCGACGATATTGCCCCAGGAACCGATGATCAGCGTGCCGTTCTCGACCAGCACACCGTTCGGCCCCTGCAGCTCACTGTTCTCCAGCCAGCGGGTAAATTCGCCATCCCGCAGCCGGTAGATCGCATCGGTCATCATGTCGGAGACGTAGACGTTGCCATCCGGAGCCGCGGCAACATCGTTGAGGAATACTGCACCGCTGCCTTCGTGGCGCGCGACGATATCGCCACTGGCGAGGTCGATTTCAACCAGATGGTCGATGTCGGCCGCAAACAGCCGGTCTCCCACGATATCGATGCCCTTGGGAGCATTCAGGTCCGAAGCCCAATTCAGGGTGTCCACCTCGCCGTCCAGGGTGATCCTGCTGATGAAACCCTCGCCGTTGGCGTCATCCGGGTCGCCGGCAACATTGCTCACGTACAGGTAGCCGGAGGCGGCGTCGTAGGCGATGGATTCGGGTTGTTCGAAGACGGCATCCGTCTCCCAGGCCGGCTCCAGCGCACTGGCGGTGCCGGCGAAACCGATCGCGGCCAGGCTCAGGCCGAGGGCGAGGTGGCGGGGTGCGGCAAGTCGGTTTTCACTGGACATCGAATTCGGTCTCCTGTCTGAAGGTCGTCTCGGATAACATGGGGTTTCAGACTGCAGGTTCAAGCATAAGGAATGGATTGATGCGTCACCACAGTGCAAGGATAGTCGTTCCGGCAAGCCTGCTCGCCAGCCTGATGCTTGTCGCCTGTGCCGGCACGGAGGGCGGGCGCTTTGCCGAGGAAGCGCGTTGGGTCAACCCTGATGTCTCCGCCGAGGACCAGCGCCGACGGTACAATCTCGATATGTCCCGCTGCGAGCCGATTGCCGATCGTCGAATCATGGAAATCGATGAACAGCGCATGCGTGAGGCCGAGGAAGAGGGCGAAACCGATGCCGACACGGCCATCTACGAGGATGGCGAGCGGCAGGCACTGCGACGGCGCGCCCTGCATGACTGCATGCGCGAGCGCGGCTGGCAGCGCGCCCGCGACTGACGTCTTGGGCTGGATAACGGCAGCGCGCCCCGCGCCGTTGTGCCATCGCAGGCAGACCGCCCTCCAGGGCGAAGCGCTGCCAGGGATTGTTGCGGTGCCTCCTGTCTGTGGCCTCCGATCGGCATCCACCGGCGGCGGCAGCATGCGCACGATTGCTGCCGCCGGCAGATGCAATCGCCTCCCTCTTCAATGAATCGCACCTGGCTCGATTTCGGTCCTGTCCTGGCAACTCTTCTGGCGGCGCTGGCGGGGCTCTTTCTGTTGCACCTGGTGGCTTCCGACCTTGGCGATGCCGCGATGGTCACCGTCTGGCTGCTAATGAGTCTGGTGCTTGCCCGCGGTCTCTACCGGCAGGCGCGTGCGCGGCGTCGACTGTTCATCGCGGCGCATGTGCGCGCAGACAGTCCGCTACAGCGGCTCCTGGGTGGCCGGCTGTTTCTGGGCCTGAAGGCAGCCCTGCTCGCTGCGGTGCTCGGCATGCTGCTGCCCCCGTTTGTCGTGCGCCTGGATCAGACGGCGGCCTGGCAGCTGCTGTTGCTGCATCTGCCGCTGGCCGCCCTGGCCCAAGTCTGGCTGCAACGCAGCCTGGCACGCCATCTGTCGGCGGATTACCTGCCGATTGCCTGCTGGCGCCTTGGTCTGGGGTTGAACCTCGGTGTGCTTGTCATCCTGCTGGCCGTGGCCGGTCTCCATGGCAGCTATCCCGATATGCATGGGCTCAGTCTGGTGAACGCGGTGTCCGCCGAGGTGGCATTGCAACAGGCGGGCAGCCGCGTATTACTGACCGCGCTGCAGTTGCATGCGGCCCTGGATGCCATTGCCTGGTGGCTGGCGCAGCAACTGACGCCGGCGGTCGGCCTGCCGATACTCCAGCTTGGCGGCTGGTTGCTGTTGTTTGGCGTCAAGGCGCTGTTTCTGTGGTCCTATCTGCTGTACCTGGCCGGCGTGTTGATGCTGGCGGCGGAGGTCCGGACCTGCTGGAGTCGGAATGGCGGTGGCAACTGAGATGGAGCGATCAGCGAACAGGAGCCTGCTCGGTCTGGGGGTTGCCGTACTGGTTGGCGGGCTGCTGTGGTTTGCCATCGATCAGCGCGAAACCCTGCAGGATCTCTGGCGGGATGAGCCGGCGCTGGTGGTCGAGCTGGGTGGTGCCCACCACCGGTTATCGCCGACCGAGGCCCTGGAGCTCGATGCCCTGTCCCGCGAGCATCTGCAGGCCTCACAGTCCGGTTTGCAGCAGCAACTGACGCAGCTGGTTGATGAGGAACTGGATCGCCTGTTCGCCGATGTCCATGCGCGCGTGCCGGCTTTCGCCGACTGGTATTTTTCCCTGGCGGGCGAGTACAGCCGGATCACGTTCTGGCTGCTTGGGCAGGCCGGTATGGTTGATGGCGATGTCGTGTTGCAGCGGCTGCAGAGCGAGTTGTTCGATGACACCGATTACGCAACCCGGCTGCAACGCCTGAATCGGGCCGGCGCGATGACGATGCAGACCCACCATCAACAGATGCGTGCCGACTGGATCGAGCAGGTGATGCAACGCGTCTCCGGTCGCACCGTTGCGCCGGAAACGTTGCCGGAGAACGAAATCCGACTGTCGCTGGACGATGTGCTGCCGGCTCTCGATCAGCGCTCCGGTCCGGCCTTTGAAGACCGTCTGGCGGCTTCCTCGATGGCTGCATCCGGAGCCGGGGCAGCGACGGTTACGGCACGGCTGCTGGGACGGCGTGCGCTGGGTACGGCAGGAGGCTCGCTGGCCGCCCGGGGCGCAAGCCGCAGCGCGGCCAGGGCCGGGCCGGCGGCCGGGGCGGGCGCAGCCATTTGCAGCCCCACCGTGGTCGGGGCCCCGGTGTGCGGCGCACTGGCCTTCGGCCTGACCTGGGTCGCCACCGACTGGGGGTTGCTGCGTTTCGATGCCTGGCGCAACCAGGCCGCCCTTGAAGCGGAGTTGCATAATGCCATCGCCGAACTGCGCGAGGACCTCGAAGCCCAGGTCCTGGCGCATTGGCACTTCGTCGTGGAGCAGCAGCACGCGGATCTGCGCCAATCGGTGGAACGCAGTTTCATTCCGGTGCGGGCATTGGCCGCAAAGGACAGGTCCTGAGCGGCCTTGCCTCTGGTTGGGCCGCATTTATCCGAGGCAAGGCGCGCTGTGCAGGAAG
>NZ_JALPKO010000010.1 GCF_023195885.1 Methylonatrum kenyense | reverse complement strand
GTTTGACGTTTTATGTCGGACCAGGGGCTTCCGGAAGGTGGCGTCGGACGTGAAACGATGGACGATGAAGTTAGACTGCCCCGGGAAACCTAAAACCTAAAACGTTTAACGTTAAACGCGCGAACTCGTCAGAGTTCGCGCAGAACTTCCCCAAACGCCTCCACCGTCTGCTGCATCACCGCCTCGTCGTGGGTGATCGAGGTGAAGCCGCCCTCGAAGGCCGATGGCGCCATGTAGACGCCTTTTTTCAGCAGGGCGTGGAAGACGGCCTTGAAGCGCTCGCCATCGCAGGCGCTGACATCACTGAAGCTGGTCACCGGACCGCCGTCGGTGAAAAACACGCCGAACATGCTGCCCACCTGGTTCACCTGCAGCGGCACGCCAGCGCGGTCCGCAGCCATCTTCAGATCCCGGGCCAGACCGGTGGTGCGTTCGGCCAGCGTGTCGAACACGCCATCGCGGGCGATGATTTCCAGCGTTTTCAGGCCGGCCGCCATCGCCACCGGATTGCCGGACAGGGTGCCCGCCTGATAGACGGGCCCAAGTGGCGCCAGATGCTCCATGATGTCGCGCCGACCACCGAAGGCACCCACCGGCATGCCGCCGCCCACGACCTTGCCCAGGCAGGTCAGATCCGGGGTAATGCCGTAATGCGCCTGCGCTCCACCCAGCGCCGCGCGGAAACCGCTCATGACCTCATCGAAAATCAGCACACTGCCATGCTCGCTGCAGACATCGCGCAGCGCCTGCAGGAAGGCCGGCTGGCCGGGCACGCAATTCATGTTGCCGGCCACCGGCTCGACAATTACCGCGGCGATCTGGTCGCCCATTTCGCTGAACACCTGCCGCACCTGATCGGCATCGTTGTAGTCCAGCGTCAGGGTCTGCTCGACCACAGCGGCGGGCACCCCCGGGGACGTTGGCGTGCCGAAGGTCAGGGCACCGGAACCGGCCTTGACCAGCAAGGCATCCACATGACCGTGATAATTGCCCTCGAACTTCACGATCTTGTCGCGCCCGGTGAAGCCCCGCGCCAGCCGTAGCGCGCTCATCGTCGCCTCGGTGCCGGAATTGACCATGCGCAGCAGTTCCATCGACGGGAACAGCCGTTTCACGGCCTGCGCCATCTCGGTCTCCACCGCGGTTGGCGCACCGAAACTCAGGCCTCGCCTGGCCGCTTCGGCCACCGCATCCACCACCTCCGGATTGGCGTGGCCGACAATCGCCGGCCCCCAGGAGCACACATAGTCGATGTAGCGGTTGCCATCCTCGTCATGCAGATACGGGCCTTCGGCGCGATGGATGAAGACCGGCGTACCGCCGACGCCGCGAAACGCCCGTACCGGCGAGTTGACGCCACCCGGAATGTGCTTCTGCGCTGCCTCGAACAGGGCTTCGGACTGCTTCATCGCTCGTGCTACCTCCATGCCGGCGCCGGACGGCGCCGACGCTCAATGATCAAAAGCCTGGCTGATCCGGCGCGCGGCCAAGCCAGGGTCGGCGGCGGCAAACACACCGCTGATCACCGCCGCCGCATCGATACCTGTTGCCGCCACCTGCGACACGTTGTCGGCGTCGATCCCGCCGATGGCCACCAACGGTGTTCGCGGAAACCGCGCCCGCGCCTGCCGCAACAGATCCAGTGAGGCTCGCGGTGCGTCCGGTTTGGTCGCCGAGGCGAACACGGTGCCGAAGGCCAGGTAATCCGCACCGGCCTCGAGCCGCTCCTGCGCGCGCGGCAGCGAATCGTAACAGGACACGCCGATGAGTGCCGAAGGTCCCAGCAAGTCGCGCGCCGCATCCAGTGCCCTGTCATAACGCCCCAGGTGGACACCGTCGGCACGACTGCGCAATGCCAACGCCGGATCGTCATTGACGATGAACAGGCACCGGTAGCGGCGACAGAGTGCGGCCAGTGCCACCGCTTCACGCTGCCGCCTCGCGTGGTCATTGGTCTTGTCCCGGTACTGCAGCACGCGCGCACCGCCAGCCAGCACCGGCTCGCAGGCGGCGAGCAACGCGTCGACACCCTGGCTGCGGCCATCGGTTATCGCGTAAAGACCTCGAAATGAACTGCTCACCGCACCTCCGGTCCTTGGGATCTAGGGAAACACTGATTTATTCGCACGCCTGCGTTGGAGTCCGCATTTTTCCGAGGCAAGGCGCGCTGCGCAGCGCCGCAGTCGTTCTGCGGTCAAGCAGCGCAACGCAGCAATCGGGAAAAATGCGGCCCAACCCGAAGGGCCCGGCCGGTTTTGGCCCCTGGTGGGCCGCGCGTTACATTGCCGGCCTCGGAATACTCCCGAAAAACTGGAAACTGGAAGGAAATTCAATGGAACACAAGTCCTGGATGTGTGTGGTCTGCGGCTGGATCTACGAGGAAAAGGACGGCTTGCCCGAGGAAGGCATCGAACCCGGCACCGCCTGGAAGGACATTCCGGATGACTTCGTCTGCCCGGAATGCGGTGCCACGAAACAGGATTTCGAGATGATCGAGGTCTGAGGGGAGCGCCTCCGACCGGCACCATCCGAACGCTGTCAGCGTCACCTCCGGAAAGACAGCCGGGACAACAACGAGCGCCAGAAGCCGGCCGGGCGCCGGGGCTGTGATCGCTGCAGGGCACTCGCCGGCGGCGGGCTCTCCTGGCGGGGCTGCGCCGGCTGGGGTGCTGGACGCGTGGGTTCCTCGCGTGGCGGCGCCGGAGCCTCGACGCGTTCCGCCGGCGTCTCCACGTCAAAGGACTGATCCTCCGGCAGATCGAGAAAGCCCTCCAGCCAGCTCTCGTCACCAGCATAGGAGCCCTCCGGGGAATCGTCGGCGGCATCGCCGTCATCCCGGTCCAGCGCCCGCTCGACTTCCAGCAGCACCGCGTTGGCCCGCCCGAGATCGACTTCCTGCACATTGCCCTCGCCAACCTGGGTGCCGTCAAACGGCCTGGTGCGCCCAGCGAACCGCTTGCCCGTGGTCTGCTCGATCTGATGGCGCAACTCCCGCAGCACCTCGGCAAGCCGCAACGCGCGGCCGCGGGCCGTGGCCCGGGCGCGTTCCGACAGGTTCAGTGCCTGCCGTGTCAGCATCAACTCCTCTTCAAGGGAGGCTGCATTGCGCTGCTCGGCGGCCAGCGCCTGCTCCAGCTCGGCGTTGCGCTGATGCCATTCCTCGGCCGCATCGGGCACTGCAGCATCAACCTTCGCCAGACGCTCGTGCAACGCCGAGACTTCCTGCTCCAACTGGCGGCGGCGCGAAACCTCGGCCGCCTGCTGCCGCAGGCTCTCAGCCTCCAGCCGCGTGCGCTGGTTTTCCAGGCGTGCCTGAAAGCGGGACTCCTCGGCCTCGAGGCGCTTGCGCGCCGCTGCCAGCTCTTCCTGCAGACGACGCAGTTCGGCACTGGATGTTGTTCCGGAATCGGCCATAGGCGCTGCTCAATATCCGCCGATGGCTGCGTCCAGTTCTGCCGGCACCTCTGGCAGGCGGCAAACACCGGATTCGATGTGACCATCGGCTTTCAAGGTCAGCCAGCGGTACCCGGGCGGACGCGCATCAATAGCGAACTCATCGCTGCCGGGGCGAAACTGAATGCAGGTGGAGGGCGACGCCAGCATCCGCAGATGCGCCAGCTTGGTGTCGACCTCCTGATGCACATGACCGCAGAGCACGCCGCGCACCGTGTCGTGTGCAAGCAGACGTTCCGCCAGTGCCTGACCGTTGTCCACGCCAATGGCATCAAGCCAGCGACAGCCAACGGCCGCGGGCTGATGATGCAGACAAATCAGGGCATGCCGGTGCGGGACCTCGGCCAGCAGCCGATCCATCCGCGCCAACTCCTCGGCCGGAAGGTGCCCATGCGGTTCACCGACCACCACCGAATTCAACATGATCAGCAGCCAGTCCTGAAACAGCGCATGACCCGACCACTGCACCAGACCCGAGGCGAAACACCGCTGCATGACACCAGGATCATCGTGATTTCCCGGTATCACCAGGGCCGGGACAGACATGGTCTGCACCTGTTCACGAAGTCGAAGGTAGGCTGCCTCGCTGCCGTCCTGGGTCAGATCGCCGGTCAGCAGCAGCGCGTGCGGCCTGTTCGCATGGCGTTGCGCAAGCGCGAAGACATCCCGCCAAGTCGTGTCTGTTGTCACCCCGGCCAACCTGGCCGCAGAATCCTCGGAAAGGTGCATGTCCGTGAGTTGCAACAGGCGAATTGGCCCAGCCTCTGCCATCATGGGATCCTGCATCGTCTGCCTGGCCTCTGGCCTTCATTCCCGCAAGACGATACTGTCCGCCCAATGGCCGTGTCTGCGGGGGGCGTCACAGAACGACGCGAATCGAACGCCGGGCGGCGACATCGCGTTACGCGTTTAAGGAGTACAGGGGATGACTCGCCGACTCGGCGCGACGGTGGTGATCATTCTGGCGTTCCTGATGCTGCTGGCCGGCTGCGCTGCTCCGGGCGCCACGGAACGCGGTGATCCGGAACGGTTTGAACGCGGCAAGCAGGCCTATCTGGACGGCCGCTACAGCGAGGCCTTCGAACTGCTGCTACGGGAGGCCGAGGACGGCAACCCGGACGCCCAATATACGGTCGGTTACATGTACTACGAGGGCCAGGGCGTTAATCAGGACGACCAATCAGCGCTGCGCTGGATCCGGGAAAGCGCTTCGGGCGGCAATCGCAAGGCGGTAGAGGCGCTCGGTCAGATGGCCGGAATGGGCGCGCGGCAACGCATCAGGGGGGATGAACCCGAACCATCCGTCCCCCCGGCGGGGGATGGGCCGGACCATGGTTTGGTGCCATCGGAGCCGCCAGACCAGTCCGCAACAGAACAGCCGCTGGATTTTGACCATGAGGGTGCGGTGCAAGTGCCGCCACCCGACAATGCCGGAACCGTTACCGAGCCGACCCTCGCTGTAACCGGTGGTTACAGCGTTCAGGTCGGCACTTTCCAGAGTCGCGACAATGCCGAGGCGATGGCCGACTTGCTTGTCGAGCGTGACGTCGACGCAAGGATTATCGAGGACGACGCGAGCCCTCGGGGCTTATACCGCGTCGTAGCCGGACCGGTACAACGCCGTGAGCAGGCCCAGCAACTGCAACGCCAGGTGGACGAGATTGCCGGCACACAGAGCTTCATCATCTCTTCTGACTAAGGAAACGCTGTTTTATTCTCACGCTTGCCCAAGACCCTGGCCGGTTTTGGCCCCCGGCGGCGTTGCGTCACCGTCCCGGTAGCTATGGCTGCCGAACCGGCACCGCGCCTTGCCAGATGACCAAAACCGGTCTCGGGCGCAGACGTGGTAATAAATCAGCGTTTCCTTAACAGTCAAAGGGACCGAGGGCCGCTCTACCAGCCTGGAAACTCAGACGCGTCAGGCCGCAGCCAGCGTTTTCACGAATACCCGAGAATTCCGTTTCAGGTTGTACAACCGCTGACGCGCCACCGGCAGGTCGTCGATTGCGCCCGGCACGAAACCGCGTTCCTGAAACCAGTGCGCCGTGCGTGTCGTGAGAACGAACAGCCGGCGGATGCCGTCGCGAACTGCATCCCGTTCCAACTGCCGAAGCAGCGTGTCACCGCGGTGACAGCCCCGGTAATCCGGGTGAATCGAAAAGCAGGCAAGCTCCGCCATGGCCTCTTGCGGATGCCGGCTTAGCGCCGCACTGGCGATCACGGTGCCGTCCCGTTCGATCACCGTGAATTCTCCGATTCCGGTTTCCAACTGTTCCCGCGAGCGCCTTACGAGTACACCCTCGCGCTCCAGCGGCTCGATCAGCTCGAGGATTCCGCCAATATCGTCCACTGTGGCCTGGCGCACTGTCTCGAAATGATCTCCCGAAACCAGGGTTCCGGCACCGTCCCGGGTAAACAATTCCTGCAACAGGCAACCGTCCCGTCCGCGATTCAGCAAGTGCACGCGTTGCACCCCTTCCCCGCAGGCGCGCACCGCCCCCTCCAGCATCCGCCGCGCCTCGTCATCCTGGGCCAGCCTCCCTGCCAGCGCGCCGGCTTCGGCAAGCGCCAATTCGCGAATCAGGCCCCCCGCCTCATCCCGGCACAGGTCGCCATCGGTCAGATAGAGCAGTTTGTCGGCCTGCAGACTGCCTGCCACGGCCAGCGCCACGTCTTCCGCCACCAGATTGAATACCTCCCCGGTGGGCGAATAGCCCAACGGCGTCACCAGGACAACGCAGCCTTCCGCCAACCGCTGGCTGATGGCGGCAGCATCAATGCGCCGCACTTCGCCGGTATGCAGATAATCGACGCCATCGCGCACGCCCAACGGCCGCGCGGTCACGAAATTGCCGGATGCCACCTGCACCCGGAAACCTGCCATCGGCGAATTCGCCAGGCCCATCGACAGCAGCGCCTCGATCTCCACGCGAACGCTGCCGACCGCCTCCTTGACGCAACCCAGTGCCGCATCATCGGTGACCCGGAAACCCTGGTGATAGCGGATTGCCAGCCCGCGGTCGCGTAGCCGCTGCTCGATCTGGGCACGGGCACCGGCCACCAGCACGACCCGGATCCCCAGGCTGTTCAGCAGGGCGACGTCGTGCACCAGGCTGGCGAAACCGGCATCGCCGGTTGCCTCGCCCCCAATGCTGATGACGAAAGTCCGGCCGCGGTGGGCATTGATGTACGGCGCTCCCTGACGAAACCAGTAAATGAATTCGGCAGGCCGATGGCTCATGCGCCGTCCTCCACGGCCGGCGTCAGGCAGAAGCGGTGGATCAGTTCTCGCAACATGTCGACGGTGGGCTGCAAGCGATTCACGGCCAGAAATTCGTCCGGCTGATGCGCCTGGGCGATATCTCCCGGCCCAAGGATCACGACATCCATCCCCAGGTCGCGCAGATAGGGCCCCTCGGTACCGAAGGCCACCGCCTCCGCCTGACTGCCGGTCAGCGCCTCGGCTGCCCGGACGATGGTCGCCTCGGCCGGCGTCTCCATCGCCGGCAGTCCCGGGAACAGTGAATGCAACTCCAGCGCCAGGCCCTCTTCGCCCAGGACCCGGCCGATGCGCTGACGCAGGGTCTCCCGCAGTTCCTCCAGATCCATGCCCGGTAGCGGCCGGATATCGATCTGCAACTCGCAATGGGCACAAATCCGGTTCGGGTTATCACCGCCGTGGATATGCCCCAGGTTGAGGGTCGGCACCGGAACCGAGAACCGCGGATCGGCGTTCTTGGACTGCAACTGCTGACGCCAGGCGACAATGTCGTTCAGCACCCGCACCATGCCCTCCAGCGCGCTGCAGCCCAGCGACGGATCACTGGAATGCCCGGACCGGCCCCGAATGCGGATGGATTCCATCAGGATGCCCTTGTGCATGTACACCGGCCGCAGATTGGTCGGCTCGCCGATCACCGCGTGCCGGCCGATCCGCCGCTGCGCATCCACCAACGCCTTGGCCCCGGTCATGCCGCTTTCCTCATCAGCAGTGGCCAGCACCACTAGCGGCTGCTTCATATCCGAGGCCTTCAGCCCACGGGCGGCCTCCAGCACCAGACCGAGAAAGGATTTCATATCGCTGGTGCCCAGGCCGTACAGGCGACCGTCACGCTCGCTCAGCGTGAATGGATCCGAGGCCCAGCCGGTGTCGTCGTAGGGTACCGTGTCAGTGTGACCGGCCAGCACCAGCCCGCCGTCACCCCGCCCCAGCGTCGCTATCAGGTTGGCCTTGTCCGGGGCATCAGGTACCGGCTGCAGCTCACAGGCAAAGCCCATGCCCTCCAGCCATTCCGCGAGCCGCTCGACAACGGCGCGGTTACCCTGATCCAGCGCCGGATCGACGCTGCTCACCGAGGGAATCGCGATCAGTTCGGTCAACATCTCCCGCAGGTCGGGAGGCATCTTGCCCATGCCCAGTCTCCAGTCCGGTTAACGTCTCTATCTGAACACTTAAGGAGGTACTGATCTATTCAGGGGCCTGCGCCCGAGACGGGTTTTGGTCATCTGGCAAGGCGCGGTGCCGGTTCGGTAGCCCCATTACCGAACGCAACCTGCTTCTGGCCAGACGCGTAGGGCGGGTCAAGCGTAGCGGACCCGCGCGGTGTGATCCGTGATCGAATTTGCCTGGTCGGCCGGCCCGAGTTTCCCGCGGCCTTACTTCTCCTGGGAGGCCCTGCTGCACCGGGATGCCTGACACCGCGTGCATTCGCTACGCTTAACGCATCCTACGCGTCGTGTTCAGCGCACCTTGCCTAGGAAAAAATGCGGATTCCAACGCAGGCCCCTGAATAAGTCAGCACCTCGTTCACACTGAAAACTTGGTCTTAAAGCCCTCCGGACCCCCAACTTGATCGCTGCCGGCGCCAGCGAATACGGGGAATGATAAGGCCGAACAGGATACCGGCGCCCAGCACCATGCCGCCGACCATGAACCACTGCTGGTCATTGCGTCCGCGCAGCCGCTCGTTCTCCTGCGCCATGTCCTGCAACTCCCGGCGCAGGTCGATCACCTGCTTGCGCAGTTCCTGGTTGTCCTCGTAATACTCCAGCCCCTGGGAGGCCTGCTCCAGCTCCTGCCGCATACGGTCACGCTGCGAGGTGGCCTGGCCCAGCGCCTCGTCCAGCTCGGCGATACGTTCCTCGGCCTGAGCCAGGGACGTGGACAGCGCCTCGTTCTCCTCCAGCGCCTCCTGCATGCCGCCCTCGGCGGATTCCAGGCGGGCACGCGCGCTTGGCGAATCACTCAGCATCCGCGTCAGAACCCAACCCTCCTGGGCACCCGGCACACGGACCTGAGTCCAGCCCTCCTGGCTATCCAGCACCTGGACCTCGGTGCCGGCGGACAGCATCTGCTGGATGCGGTACTGGTTACCCGGGCCGCTGCGCATGTCGAGCTGCAACTCGTCCGTGATGTACTGGGTCTGCTGCGCCTGCAAGCCCAGCGGCAGCATCGTGAACAGAAGGACAATCAGGGTAATGGCGCGGATCGACACGGGGGTCTCCTGAAAAAAACGAATTCGAGCGCAATGGTATCGGCGAAGACTACCCTCGCAAGCTGACGTTCTCCAACAACAGGTGGCACAGACGCTCCGCACCTGCCCGCATGGGAATCAGTCGGCATTTCCCTTATCCTCGCGCTCCACCCGAAGGCATTGGCCGGAGACCGGAATGCAGGACACGAGTTGCGAGATCTGGCTAAAAAAAGGCGAGGAGCGGCGCCTGCGTGGCGGCCACCTGTGGATATTCAGTAACGAGGTGGACACCCAGCGCTCACCGATTCGGGATCTGCCGCCCGGGGCCCCGGCGGTGTTCCGCGAGCACGGCGGCCGAGCCATCGGCAGCGGTTACATCAATCCGCACTCGCTGATCTGCGGCCGCCTGCTGAGCCGTGACGCCCGACGGATGGCAGACCGGTCCATGCTGGAGGAGCGACTGAAGCTGGCCCTCGACCTGCGCCAACGGCTGTATCCGGCACCCTACTATCGTTTGATTCACGGCGAAGGCGACGGACTCCCTGGCCTGGTGGTGGACCGCTACGGCAATGTCTGCGTTGTGCAGATCAATACGGCCGGCATGGAGCGCCTGCTGCAGGCGCTTCTGGAGGCGATTCAATCCGTTCTCGCACCGGAACACCTGCTGTTGCGCGCGGATAGCGGCCTGCGCCAACTGGAAGGGCTGGACAGCTATACCCGCTGGGTGAACAGCGATGGCGTCGACGAGCTACGGGTCGAGGAGAACGGCAGCCTGTTCCGGGTTCCAGCCCTGGGCGGGCAGAAAACCGGCTGGTTCTATGACCACCGGGCCAACCGCGCCCGGCTGCCGGACTTTGTTCGCGGCGCACGGGTGCTGGATGTCTGCAGCTATGCCGGTGGCTGGGGCGTGCAGGCACTGAACAATGGCGCAGAAAGCGTCACCTGCGTCGACAGCTCCTCCGACGCGCTGGACCAGGCCACGGCAAACGCCGTGCTTAACGGGGTCGAGGACCGGTTAACCACCATCGAAGGCGACGCCTTCGAGGTCCTGCAGGCGTTGCGCCAGGAAAAGCTCCGTTACGATGTGATCGTCCTCGATCCACCGGCATTCGTCAAGAAGCGCAAGGACCTGCGCAACGGCCTCGCCGGTTACCGGCGCCTGAACGGACTGGGGATGCAGGTACTGGCACATCAAGGAATACTGTTCAGCGCATCGTGCTCCTCCCACGTGGGCGAGGACGCCCTGTTGCAGGAGGTACTCGGCGCGGCGCGGCATCTGGACCGCAGCCTGCAGTTGGTGGAGCGCGGCTCGCAATCCGCCGACCATCCGATGCACGCGGCCATGCCCGAGACGAGGTACCTGAAATGCCTGACCTGCCGGGTGCTGCCGGCGTGGACCAGCCCCTGAATCAGGCCATCAAGGAACGCAGGATTACGCCATGCTGATGTATCCGGATATCGACCCCGTCGCCTTCCAGATCGGCCCACTGGCCGTGCACTGGTACGGCCTGATGTATGCCTTCGGGTTTATCGGCGCCTATTTCCTGGGTCGATACCGGGCCCGTTTCGACTGGACGCCGGTCCAGCCGAAGCAGATGGAAGACCTGCTGATCTACGTCGCGGTCGGCGTCATTGCCGGCGGCCGGCTGGGTTACATCCTGTTCTATGACCTGGGTGCGGTGGCCGACGACCCGATGCGGTTGTTCCGCGTCTGGCAGGGCGGCATGTCCTTCCATGGCGGTCTGATCGGGGTGCTGCTGGCCTGCGGCATCTACGCACGACGCATCGGCTGTACCTTCTTGCAGCTGATGGATTTCGTCGCACCGCTGGTGCCGCTTGGGCTGGGCCTGGGCCGGATCGGCAACTTCATCAACGGCGAGCTCTGGGGTCATACCACCAGCCTGCCCTGGGGCATGGTCTACGAGCCCCTGGGCATGGACCCCCGGCATCCGTCCCAGCTCTACCAGTTCCTGCTCGAGGGCGTGCTGCTGTTCACCGTGCTCTGGCTGTTCTCGCGCAAACCGCGCCCGACCATGGCCGTCTCCGGGCTGTTCCTTGCCGTCTACGGCAGCGTCCGCTTCCTGGTGGAATTCGTCCGCATCCCGGACGCGCATATCGGCTATCTGGCCTTCGACTGGCTGACCATGGGCCAGTTACTCTCGACACCAATGATCATCGGCGGCCTGATTCTGATTGGACTTGCCTATCGCGGCAGCCAAAAACCTAAAACCTAAAACGTTACGCAATGAAACAGTACCTCGATCTGATGCGCCATGTGCTGGAGCATGGCACCAGAAAGGATGACCGCACCGGCACCGGCACGCTTTCGGTGTTCGGCCACCAGATGCGCTTCCCGCTGGCGGACGGTTTCCCGCTGGTGACCACAAAGCGCATCCACCTGAAGTCGGTGATCCATGAACTGCTCTGGTTCCTGCGCGGCGACAGCAATATCGCCTATCTCAAGGAACATGGCGTCAGCATCTGGGACGAGTGGGCCGACGAGAACGGCGAGCTGGGCCCGGTCTATGGCGTGCAGTGGCGTTCCTGGCCCACCCCGGACGGCCGGCGGATTGACCAGATTGCCCGCCTGGTCGATGGCCTGCAGTACAACCCCGACTCACGGCGCCATCTGGTCAGTGCCTGGAACCCGGCAGAAGTGGATGACATGGCGTTACCGCCCTGCCACACGCTGTTCCAGTTCTACGTCGCCGAAGGCCGCCTGTCCTGCCAGCTGTACCAGCGCAGCGCCGACATCTTCCTCGGCGTGCCGTTCAATATCGCCTCCTATGCGTTGCTGACCCTGATGCTGGCACAGGTCTGCAAACTCGAACCGGGCGATTTCGTGCACACGCTGGGCGATGCACACCTGTACCTGAACCACCTGGAGCAGACCCGTGAACAACTCTCGCGGGAACCCTACCCGCTGCCCCGGATGCAGCTGAACCCGGCCGTCGACGATCTGTTCGCGTTCCGGTTCGAGGACTTCAGCTTGCAGAACTACCGGCATCATCCGCATATCAAGGCGAAGGTAGCCGTTTAGTCGAACATCGTTTTACGTTTAACGTTTCATGTTTTACGTAAAACCATTAAACCTAAAACGTAAAACGTATGCTCATTTCCCTGATCGCCGCACTCACCCCGGATCATGTCATCGGTCGCGACAATGACCTGCCCTGGCGGATTCCGTCGGAGTTGAAGCATTTTCGTGCGGTAACGATGGGCAAGCCGATCGTCATGGGGCGGCGTAATCACGAGTCGATCGGGCGGCCGCTTCCCGGGCGCCGGAATATCGTGCTGACCCGAAACTCCGGTTTCCGGGCCGAAGGCTGTACCGTGGTGCACGACATGCAGGCCGCTCTGGACGCCTGCGGCGATGCGCCGGAGGTCATGGTTATCGGTGGCGCGGATCTGTACCGCAGTTTCCTGCCCCTTGCCGGCCGCCTTTACCTGACCTGGGTGGAGGCAGAAATCCCCGGGGACACCTACTTTCCCGCGCTGGACGCTGCCGACTGGCAGCTGCGTAACGAGCGGCGGGTGCCGGCAGGCGAGGAATCGCCGTACCCGCTGTGCTACCAGGTGCTGGAACGGCGGACGGGCAACGCGCAATAAAATCCGGTACGGTAAGATCGAAACTGATACAATAGCTGTACATCTGACGTCTGGGCTGAACTCGCGGTGATCTCCCTTTCCGTTTGCCGACGATAGCCCAACCCTGCAGGCGCCGTGTAAGGAGTTCAGGTTTTGAGCAAGGGCCTGTATCCCATTCGAACAATTTCGGCGATGACCGGGGTCAACCCGGTAACCCTCCGTGCCTGGGAACGGCGCTACGGCCTGATCCAACCGCAGCGCACCGCCAAGGGACACCGCCTGTACACCGAAAGCGACATCAATCGCATCCAGAACATCCTGGTTCTGCTGGAACGCGGCATTCCCATCAGTCAGGCCAGCCAGGTGCTTGATGACAGTGAAATACCGGCAACCGCCGAGCCTGCTGCCGGTGACGATGTCGGCGAACTGGACAGCTGGCAACGCCACCTTGCCAATTGGCGCCGCGCCCTGGAGACCTTCGACGAACGGGCGATCGACGCCGCCTGCGGCGACACGCTGAGTCTGTTTCCGGTCGAAGCGGTGCTCGAGCGCCTGGCACGCCCGCTGCTGGCACAACTGGCCGAAGAAGGGCGCGAGAACGACCTGATCCTTGCGCACCGGCATCTGCTGCAGGCGACATTGCGTAACCGGCTCGGCGCGCGTTTCCTGCATCAGGGCACTCGCGGTCAGGGCCCGATCCTGTTGACCGCCTGTCCGGCGGGTGAATCCGACGACATTTCGCTGATGCTGCTGTCCGTCGAGGCCCAGGCCAATGGGTACCGCGTGGTCCTGCTGGGCACCGATGTCGACAGCACCTCCCTGGCGGAGGCCGTGCGCGCCTCCCACTGCGCCGGGCTGGTGCTTTCCAGCCGCAGCCGCAGGCCACCGCGGGGCCTGCTGGACGCCATGGCCGATATGTCCTGTCCCGTATTCCTGCTGGACGAGGCGGCAAGCTGGAACGATCTGCCGGCCAGCAACAGTATCCCGATCCCGGAACCGCAGACCGCCCTGCGGGTCATTGGCCGGCGACTGCCGCCGGCCCAGGCGGGGGCCAACCGGGGTATCGGGTGAGCGCAGCCCTGGTCTGGTTCCGGCGGGATCTGCGCCTGCACGACAATCCGGCCCTGCTGGCGGCCTGCGCGCATTCCGCAGTCATCCCGATCTACCTGCACTGCCCCGCCGAAGACGGGGACTGGAAGGCCGGTGGCGCCAGCCGCTGGTGGCTGCACCATTCACTGACAGCACTGGCGACGGCCCTGAGGTCGCGCGGCAGTCGCCTGATCATTCGCCGCGGTGAAAACAGCCGCGACCTGTTGCAGCAGTTGATCGAAGAGACCGGCGCCACTGCGGTGCATTGGAACCGGCTGTACGAGTCGGCAACCCGCGATCGCGACGCTGCGGTCAAGAGCGCCCTGCGCGATCGGGGTCTGGACGCGCACGGCCACAACGCGGCACTGTTGCGCGAACCCTGGATGGTCAAGACCCAGACCGGAACGCCCTACCGCGCCTTCACCCCGTTCTGGCGCGCCGCCAGCAAGGGATCCTTCGCCGCGCCGCGCCCGGCACCGCAAACGCTGCAGGCCCCGGCAAACTGGCCGCAGGGCCTGGACCCGGATGAACTTGGGCTGCTGCCGCGGATCCGCTGGGACCAGGGCCTGGAGGACAGCTGGACCCCGGGCGAAGACGGCGCCTGGCAGCGGCTGCAGGCCTTTCTCCGATCACGCCTTGCGGACTACGACGCCCGCCGCGATCTGCCTGCCGTGGACGGTACCTCGCGCCTGTCGCCGCACCTTCACTTCGGCGAGATCGGACCGCGGCAGATTGTCAGCGCACTGCAGGAGCTGCCGCGCGGCAAGGACCGCGACAGCTTCCTGTCGGAAATCGGTTGGCGCGAGTTCGCGCATCACCTGCTGTACCAGAACCCGGAAATGCCCGATGTTCCGCTGGACCACCGTTTCGAACGGTTCCCCTGGTCCGACGGGCAGGATGCGAGCCTGCAGGCCTGGCAACGGGGCGAGACCGGCATTCCCATCGTCGATGCCGGCATGCGGCAGCTTTGGCAGATCGGCTGGATGCATAACCGCGTGCGCATGATCGTCGGCTCGCTACTGACCAAGAATCTCCGGGTTCCATGGCAGCGGGGCGAGGCCTGGTTCTGGGATACGCTGGTCGACGCCGACCTGGCCAGCAACAGCATGGGCTGGCAATGGATCCAGGGCAGCGGTGCCGACGCGGCGCCCTATTTCCGGATCTTCAACCCCATCCGCCAGGGCGAGCGCTTCGACCCGGACGGCGACTATGTCCGGCGCTGGGTGCCCGAGCTGGCGCGACTGCCGGCGAAATTCATCCACGCGCCATGGCAGGCGCCGGCACCGGAACTGAACCAGGCCGGCCTGCGCCTCGGCCACGACTATCCGCAACCGATCGTGGATCTGGCAAACTCACGCAAACAGGCGCTGGACGCTTACGCGGCGATCAAGTCCGCCTGACCGGCTTCATCTTCAGGGACGGCACGGGCGCATGGCCGGATCAGCACAGTTCCGCCTCCTTCCGCAATGGATCCGGGAGACGCGCGGGCAGACCCTGCAGGACGACCTGCTCGCCGGCCTGATCACCGCCGTGCTGCTGGTGCCACAGGGCATGGCACTTGCCATGCTCGCGGGCCTGCCACCGATGCTGGGCCTCTACGCCGGCATCCTGCCGCCGATCCTGTATGCCATTCTCGGCAGCAGTCGCACACTGGCGGTGGGCCCGGTCTCGGTGGCCGCCCTGCTGGTGGCCAACGCCCTGGCCGGCCAGGGCCTGGAACCCGGGGACCCGGCCTGGATTGCCGGCGCCGTCACCCTGGCACTGCTCTGCGCGGGTATCCTGCTGCTGATGGCCCTGCTGCGGATGGGCGAGCTGACCAGCTTTCTCAGCCACCCGGTGCTGTCCGGTTTCACCAGTGGCGCAGCGGTGGTGATCATCCTCAGCCAGTTGCCGCCACTGCTGGGAAGCGACCAGGGCGACTGGCTGCCGCATGCACCGACCCTTGCGCTGGGACTGGGCTGCCTGGGCCTGCTCGCGCTCTCGCGCTCACCACTGCAGCGCCTGCTACGGCGCCTCGGTATCGGCGAGCGGCTGGCCATGTTGCTGCCCCGGGCTGCACCACTTCTGGTGGTCCTGGGGGCAACCCTGCTCACCGCGCTGCTGGCGCTGCCTGAGCACGGCGTTGACGTGGTCGGCGACATTCCCGGCGGACTACCCAGCCCGGTGCTGCCGGGGCTGGATGGCCAGCAACTGCGGGACCTGCTGCCGGCGGCAATCGTCATCAGCCTGGTGTCCTATGTGGAGAGCGTGTCCGTGGCGCGTGTGCTGGCCTGGCGCCGCCGCCAGCGCATCGATTCCAACCGCGAACTGCTGGCCCTGGGCATCGCCAATGCCGGTGCCGCCGTCTCGGGCACCATGCCGGTGGCCGGCGGCTTTGCCCGCTCCAAGGTCAATTTCGATGCCGGCGCCCGGACCCAGTTCGCCGGCATCGTCACCGCCCTGCTCGTCGCCCTGGCCGCGCTGCTGCTGGCGCCGCTGTTCAAGTACCTGCCGTTGGCCGCACTGGCGGCGGTGATCATCATCGCCGTGTTGCCGTTGATCGATCTGGCCACGCTGCGGCGCACCTGGCGCTTCGACCGCGCCGATTCCGCCGCGCTGCTGGTCACCTTCTTCGGCGTGGTGCTGGTGGATATCGAGCTCGGGCTGCTCGCCGGCCTGGTGCTGTCGCTGGCGATTTTCCTGTGGCGCACCGGCCATCCGCACTTCGCGGTCATCGGACGCATTCCGGGCAGCAGCCACTACCGCAATGTCGATCGCTACGAGGTCGAGACCTGGTCCGACCTGTTGCTGCTGCGGATAGACGAATCCCTGTACTTCGCCAACACGGCGAGTCTGGAGCAGATGGTGGCCCGGCATGTCGCCGACCGTCCGGATCTCCGGCACGTCGTGCTCATCTGCAGCGCGGTCAATCGCATTGATCACAGCGCGCTGGAAACCCTGGAGGCCCTGGTCGAGAACCTGGGCGAAGCAGGGCTGGTATTGCATCTGGCGGAGGTCAAGGGACCCGTCATGGACCGCCTGCGTCATTCGGGCCTGCTGGAGCGCATGCATCCGGGGCAGGTGTTCCTGAGTCCGGAAGAGGCGGTACGCCGCTTGCACAGCCCGGAACGGGCCGCGGTTCGTTCCGAAGGACGAGCCTGACGTATACTGCGGCGCTGTCCAGCAAAGCCAGCCAACGAGTCGCCAATGCCAGCCGCCCCCGACGCCCTGTTCGAAAGTTCCCTGACCAGCCTGCCGCTGGTACAGCGCGGCAAGGTCCGCGACATCTACGCCGTCGGCGATGATCACCTGCTGATTGTCACCACCGACCGGCTGTCGGCCTTCGACGTGATCCTGCCCGACCCGATCCCGGGCAAGGGCGCGGTGCTGACGGCCGTCTCCACCTTCTGGTTCGAGCGGCTGCGCGGCCTGGTGCCGAACCATCTGGCGGACCTGCGGCTGGAAGACGTCCTGCCGGACGCGGACGAACGCGCCCAGGTGGCGGGCCGCGCGGTCATCGTACGGCGCCTCAGACCCCTGCCGGTCGAGGCCATTGCCCGCGGCTACCTGATCGGTTCGGGCTGGAAGGATTACCAGGTCAGCGGCAGCGTCTGCGGCATTCGCCTGCCGGCGGGCCTGCGCCAGGCGGAACAGTTGCCGGAACCGATTTTCACGCCATCAACCAAGGCGGCGGTCGGTGACCACGACGTGAACGTGAGCTTCGCGGAGGTGGAGCAACAGCTCGGCGGCGAACTAGCGGCCGAGCTGCGGGATGTGACCCTGGCGCTGTACCGGGAGGCAGCGAGCTACGCGGCCGGCCGCGGCATCCTGATCGCCGATACCAAATTCGAGTTCGGGCTGGACGACGCCGGCATCCTGACCCTGATCGACGAGGCCCTGACCCCGGATTCCTCGCGCTTCTGGCCGGCCGACCAGTACCGGATCGGCACCTCGCCACCAAGTTTCGACAAACAGTTCGTGCGCGATTACCTGGAGACCCTGGACTGGAACAAGACTGCCCCGGGCCCGAAGTTGCCGGAAGACATCATCCGGCAGACGGCGGAGAAGTATCGGGAGGCGCAGAAACGGTTGGTGGGAGGGTAGGAGTTTTCAGTGTTCAGGTTTCAGTTTTCAGACGGTGCAGACCGACATCGCGCCAATCGAAACCGAATGTTTGTCTGAAAACTGAACACTGAAACCTGTTGTCTTGCCTTTTCCTATCTCTTCATCGACTCGAAGAACTCCGAATTCACCTTCGTGTCCTTCAGCTTGTCGAGCACGAACTCGATGGCCGCGAGTTCATCCATCGAGTGCAGCACCTTGCGCAGGATCCAGATCTTTTGCAGCTCGTCCTGCTTGATCAGCAGTTCCTCGCGGCGGGTACCGGAGCGGTTGATGTTGATCGACGGGAAGATACGCTTTTCGGCGATCCGGCGGTCCAGATGGATTTCCATGTTGCCGGTGCCCTTGAACTCCTCGTAGATCACGTCATCCATGCGTGACCCGGTCTCCACCAGGGCGGTGGCGATGATGGTCAGGCTGCCGCCTTCCTCGATGTTGCGGGCGGCGCCGAAAAAGCGCTTCGGCCGGTGCAGGGCATTGGCATCGACACCGCCGGTCAGCACCTTGCCGGACGACGGCACCACCGTGTTGTAGGCGCGCGCCAGGCGGGTGATGGAATCCAGCAGGATCACCACGTCCTTTTTGTGCTCCACCAGCCGCTTGGCCTTCTCGATCACCATCTCGGCGACCTGCACATGGCGGCTGGCCGGCTCATCGAAGGTCGACGACACCACCTCGCCGCGAACCGAACGGGCCATCTCGGTCACTTCCTCGGGCCGCTCGTCGATCAGCAGCACGATCATGTAGGCCTCGGGATTGTTCGCCGTGATGCTCTGCGCAATGTTCTGCAGCATCATGGTCTTGCCCGCTTTCGGCGGCGACACCAGCAGGCCGCGCTGGCCCTTGCCGATCGGCGCGCACATATCGATGATCCGCGCGGTGAGGTCCTCGGTGCTGCCATTGCCGCGCTCCAGTACAAAGCGCTCCTTGGCGAACAGCGGTGTCAGGTTCTCGAACAGGACCTTGTTCTTGGCCGCATCCGGCGCCTCGAAATTGATCTGGTTGACCTTGAGCAGGGCAAAATAACGCTCACCCTCTTTCGGCGGCCGGATCTTGCCGGCAATCGTGTCGCCCGTACGCAGACTGAAACGCCGGATCTGGCTGGGTGAGACATAGATATCGTCAGGCCCCGCCAGGTACGAACTGTCGGCCGAACGAAGGAAGCCGAAGCCATCCTGTAGAATCTCGAGCACCCCGTCGCCGTAGATGTCCTCGCCTTTCTTCGCATGCGCCTTGAGGATCGCGAAGATCATGTCCTGCTTGCGGGATCGCGCAACGCCCTCAATGCCGAAGGATTGGGACAGCTCGGCGAGTTCCGCCGCCGGCATTTGCTTCAACTCGGTCAGATTCATGTCGATGACTTCACTTGCATGAACGGCATTCTCGCCGGCCGGGTGAACCCCGCCGCCGAACGATCTGCCCTGGATGGAAGATCGGTGCGAGTGCCTCGAAGGACCAGGCACTCGCCTCCGGTTTTGCGGGCTCGTGCCCGCCCGGGCCCGAGACCCGATATTCTTATAGGTTTAATGCTGTATACGGCCTACCGGACCGGCGGTGAAGCTGCGTCTGTTGTCGCCAAAGGGGCTGTCTGCGCGATCGTTGGTGCCCCAAGCGCCTGACCCCGGTGTTGCGCGATCAAAGATTGCTGTCGAGAAATGCGGTGAGCTGCGACTTCGACAGCGCGCCAACCTTGGTTGCCTCGACGGAACCGTTTCGGAACAGCATCAGGGTAGGGATGCCGCGAATGCCGAACTTCGGCGGCGTCTCCGGGTTTTCATCAATATTGAGCTTGGCAACGGTCAGCTTGTCACCGTAGTCCTTCGCCACCTCGTCGAGAATCGGCGCGATCATCTTGCAGGGTCCGCACCATTCGGCCCAGTAATCGACCAGAACCGGGCTGTCCGACTTGAGCACCTGTTCCTCGAAGGTACTGTCGCTTACGTGGATAATGTCTCCGCTCACGGCTGGGAATGCCTCCAGTTCATTGCAGGAAATTTTGGTGTTTCTGGCGTAATCGACCAGATGCCATCGCATTGGAAATGACGTAATCGAAGGGGGCCACGCGGGTGCACGCCATTGCGCGCAGATGGAATAAGGTCGGACAATAATCGCTTGTCCGGAGGGTGTCAATTCCGCACTGCCAAGCATGTTACGGGATCGTGCCCGACAAGCCCAACGGAAGCGGCGATTCATTCGCGCGCGTCAGCGTTTCCCTAGCGTTGCGTCTGCAGTGGCATTATGGGAGATGCTTCGCGCATTCTCCTATTCTATAGGGATACAGCGAACTGCCGACCACGGCCCCTGACTGGAAATCGGATGACCGGGACGCGGCCCGCGGCCGCCCTCGCCTCTGAGGAGATCGGCACCGACAAATCGGACTGGCAAACGGCAAATGAACGCAGTGATAGACATATTGGGCGGGCCGGCCGCTCGCAGCCGGGCGCTTCGCCTGGCAGCCGTGCTGCTTGCCGTGGTGCTGGTCGTGCTGCTGGCCGACACCGCCGCGCGCCTGGTCTGGCAGGTATTGAGCGACCGGCCGGTGGTAAGCGGTGCGCCACAACAGGACAGCCACCCCGATCCCCGGGCCCAGCCGCGCGGCGAGAACCCCGGAACGGCGGTGGCGGAGCTGCACCTGTTCGGCCGCGCGGAGCCGCGTGAGCGTATTGCCGAGATCCCGGACGACGCCCCCCAGACCCGCCTGAACCTGTCCCTTCGCGGACTGTTTCACAGCGCCAGCCAGGACAAGGCCCTGGCGATCATTGCCGCCGGCAATGACGGCGAGGACATTTACCGGGTCGGCGATGAGGTGCCTGGCGGCGCCTCGATCGACGCCATCCGGGTCGACCGCGTGGTCCTGCTGCGCAACGGCCGGCATGAGATACTGAACCTGCCCGAGGAGCGGGTCGACACGGCCGAAGCAGCGCCATCGCTTCCGGATATCGACGATGAGTCGGCGGCCGACAACGGCAGCACGGAGAATGGCGGCAGCCTGGCGGAGGCACGCCGGCAAATGCTGCGTGACCCGTCCAGCATGGCGCATTACATCCAGATGCAACCGGAGACCGACGGCGACACCTTCCTCGGCTTTCGCCTCACGCCGGGAGAGGATGCCAGCCTGATGGAGCGGGTCGGCCTGCAGGAAGGCGACGTGGTGACCTCGCTGGGTGGCACCGTGCTGGACAGCGCGGAAGCGGGCGTGCGCGCCCTACGCGGAGTCGCCCGGGCGGACCAGGTCGAGGTCCAGGTTCTGCGGGACGGCGTCGAGCAGACCGTGATGATCAATTTCAACGATGAAGAGTAGGCAAACATGCTGAGCCGGCACGCCGTAATCCACTCCCGAGTTCGCGGCCTGATTTTCGGGCTGCTGCTGTGTTTCAGCGTCGGTCTCGTGCCCGCGACAGCCGAGGAACCGGTGGAGGTGGACGAGGCGGGCGGCGTCACGTTGAACCTGCAGGACGCGGACATCGCGGCGCTGATCAACACCGTGGCCGAGATTACCGGCGAGCGATTCATCATTGACCCCCGTGTGCGTGGCCGGGTCACCGTGGTGTCACGCCGGCCCATGCCCGAAGACGAGTTGTACCGGGTCTTCCTCTCGATCCTCCAGGTGCATGGCTTCGCCACCGTGCCCACCGGCGAGGTGACCAAGATCGTGCCCGATACCACGGCCAAGCAGTTGGGCGACACCCGCATCGACGACGTGGTGCCCGACGACATGGTGACCACGGTCATCAGCGTCGACAATGTGCCGGTCGCGCAACTGGTGCCGATCCTGCGGCCGCTGCTGCCGCAGAACGCCCATCTGTCCGCCTACCCGCCCACCAACGTACTGATCGTCTCGGACCGGGCCAGCAACATTTCACGTATCAACCGGCTGGTCAGCGAGGTCGACCAGGCGGGCGATGACGAAGTCGACATGGTGCGGCTGGAGAATGCCTCCGCCGCCGAGATCGCCAGCATCCTGATGGGACTTCAGCGCGCCGACGAGGAAACCATCCCGGCCAACCAGGTGCGGTTCAGCGTCGACGAGCGGACCAACAGCCTGCTCATCTCCGGAGATTCCCGCCAGCGCATGCGCATGCGCGCGCTGATCGCGCAACTGGATGAGCCGGTGGACGTCGATGGCGACACCCAGGTGATCTATCTGCGGTACGCCCGGGCCACGGAAATGGTCGATGTGCTCACCGGTGTCAGTGAAAACCTGGCCGAGCGTGACGGAGAGAGAGAGGGCGAGAACGGTGCCCGTGGCGGCAGCCGCAGCCGCGACGTCAGCATTTTCGCCGATGAAGCCACCAATTCGCTGGTGGTCTCGGCGCCCCCCGCCATCCTGCAGTCGCTGCGCTCGATCATCCGGCAACTCGATATCCGTCGCGCCCAGGTGCTGGTCGAGGCAGCCATCGCCGAGATCACTTCCCGGCGGGGTGCCGAACGCGGCGTGCAATGGTTTGTCGACGGCAGTGACGGCAGCGGCGTTGCCGGTGTGACGAATTTCGCCGGAGTCGGCACCAGCATCGGCTCGCTGCTGACGCTGGATTCGGCCCAACCCCAGATCGGCGAAGGCGCCAGCGTCGTGGTCGGTGACCTGGACAGCCGGGTGCGCTTCGGTGCCTTCATCCGTGCCCTGGCCGAAGATCAGGACACCAACATCCTGTCGACACCCTCGCTGGTCACACTGGACAACCAGGAGGCGGAAATCCGGGTCGCCGAGAATAGGCCCTTCGTCACCGGCCAGTTCAGCCAGGAGGGACGCAACGTTGCCAATCCGTTCCAGACCATCAACCGCGAGGACGTCGGCATCATTCTCAAGATCAAACCGCAAATCAACGAGGGCGACGCGATTCTGCTGGAGATCGAGCAGGAGGCCTCCAACGTGGCCGGCGACGGCGGCGAGACCGGACTGATCACCACCAACCGGCGGACCATCCGCACCAATGTGCTGGTCGACGACGGCCAGGTCATCGCGCTCGGTGGGCTGATGGACGACGACCTGGAAGAACGCGAGCAGCGGGTGCCTGGGCTGGGCTCGATTCCGCTGCTCGGCGAGCTGTTCCGCTACCGCTCCTCCAGTCTCACCAAACGCAACCTGATGGTGTTCATGCAACCGACCATCGTCCGCGATCGCGCCGTTTCCGACGACCTCACCAGCCGCAAGTATAATTTCATGCGCGCCCGACAGATGGAGCAACAACAGCGCGGCATCAGCGGACTGCCGGGCGAGCGTGCGCCATCGCTGCCGCCACTGGAACGGGCCGAGTTGCCGGTGCCCTTCGCCGAACTGGAGGGTCGGGCAAACTGATGGCCACCGACCCCACCATGCTGCCCGAGTCCGATGCAGCCACACGCATTGAGGTCGACCAGACCGAAAGTCAGCCGGTGCGACGGCCTTCATTTGCCTTTGCCCGCCGTCATGGCCTGATTGTCTGCGGCCTGCAGGAAGGCAGTATTGAAGTCTGTTTCCGGCCGGGCGTGAGCCGCCAGAGCCTGAGCGAGTTGCGCCGCCTGCTGGGCCGGCCGATGCGCCTGAAGCGGGTCGATAACGCCGAGTTTGAGCGGCTGCTGCAGCGCAGTTACGAGCGCGGCACAGGCGAGGCCGCGCAGATGGTCGAGGACATCGGCGAGGACATGGACCTGTCGAGCATCGCCGACAGCCTGCCGGAACCGGAGGATCTGCTGGAAAGCGAGGATGATGCGCCCATCATCCGGCTGATCAATGCCATGCTCACCGAGGCAATCAAGGAAAACGCCTCCGATATCCATATCGAGCCGTTCGAAAACCGCCTGCTGGTGCGCTTCCGTGTCGATGGCGTGTTGCGTCAGGTACTCGAACCACCGCGGGTCATGGCACCGCTGCTGATCTCGCGGGTCAAGGTCATGGCGCGGCTGGACATCGCCGAGAAACGACTGCCCCAGGACGGCCGCATCGGTCTGCGGATCGCCGGCCGCGCGGTGGACGTGCGGGTCTCCACCCTGCCTTCCGGACATGGGGAGCGGGTCGTGATGCGCCTGCTGGACAAGCAGGCCGGCCGCCTGGATCTGTCGCATCTGGGCATGCCGGAGAAGCTCAGCGAACAGATCAATGCGCTGATCCACAAGCCGCATGGCATCCTGCTGGTCACCGGCCCCACCGGCTCGGGCAAGACCACCACGCTGTACGGTGCGCTGACCCGGCTAAACGACGCCAGCCGCAGCATCCTCACGGTCGAGGACCCGATCGAGTACTACCTCGAAGGCATCGGCCAGACCCAGGTCAACAGCAAGGTCGACATGACGTTCGCGCGGGGGCTGCGCGCGATCCTGCGCCAGGACCCGGACGTGGTCATGGTCGGCGAGATTCGCGACCTGGAGACCGCCGAGATCGCGGTCCAGGCCTCGCTCACCGGCCATCTGGTGCTATCCACTCTGCACACCAACACCGCCGTCGGCGCGGTCAGCCGCCTGCGCGACATGGGGGTCGAACCATTCCTGATGGCCTCCAGCCTGGTGGGCATGATGTCGCAGCGGCTGGTGCGCATGCTCTGCACCCACTGTCGCGTGCCCTACACCGCCAATGAGCGGGATTGCGAGGTCCTGGGCGTTCACCCCGCGCAACCGCCAACCCTGTTTCATGCGGGCAGTTGTGCGCACTGCAATCACAGCGGCTACCGCGGCCGCGGTGGCATCTTTGAACTTGTGGTGGTGGATGATCGGCTGCGAACGATGATCCACGACGGCGTCGCCGAACAGGAGATCGAACGCCACGCCCGGATGCAGACGCCGAGCCTGCGCCAGGATGGCGTCCGGCGTGTGCTTGCCGGCGAAACCACACTGGAGGAAGTCCTGCGCGTCACGGTGGAGGACACCGCACCGCTGGACCTGGAATGACGCAACAGCGATGAGCGCCTTCGAATATTCCGCACTGGACGCCGGCGGCAAGGAGCTGAAAGGCACGCTGGAGGGCGATACCGCCCGCCAGGTTCGCCAGCAACTGCGAGACAAGGGCTGGATTCCGCTGACGGTGGACGAACTGGCGCCGCGCCAGGCGCGGGCCGCCGGACGCCGCCCCGGGGCCCTGTTTTCCCGGGGCCGGGCATCCGCCGGGGAACTGGCCCTGCTGACCCGCCAGCTGGCAACCCTGATCGGCTCCGGGCTGCCGCTGGAGGAAGCGCTGCGCGCCACCGCGCAACAGACCGAGAAAGCCCGCATCCGGAATATGCTGACCGCGGTGCGCGCGCGGGTCATGGAGGGTCATTCGATGGCCGATGGCCTGGCGCTGTACCCCGGCGCCTTCCCCGAGCTGTACCGGGCCACCGTGGCCGCCGGCGAGCAGACCGGGCACCTCGACCAGGTGCTGGAACGGCTGGCCGAGTACACCGACAGCCGCCAGCAGATGCAGCAGAAGGTCCAACTGGCCCTGTTTTATCCGGCCGGACTGGTGATCGTCGCGGTTCTTGTGGTGGTGCTGCTGCTGACATACGTGGTGCCGCAGGTCACCGAGGTGTTCCTGACCGTGGGCCAGGAGCTGCCCCGGCTGACCCAGGGCCTGATCGCGGTGAGCGATTTCCTGCGCGCCCAGGGTGTCTGGCTGCTGGCCGGACTGGCCCTGCTGCTCCTCGGCTTCGCGCAGGGCATGCGGCGGGACGGCTTTCGCCTGCAGGTCCATCGCGTCCTGCTGCAGCTGCCGCTGATCGCGCGCCTGACCCGCAGCATGAATGCGGCCCGCTTCGCCCACACGTTCAGCATCCTGGCCAGCAGCGGGGTGGCGGTACTCGATGCCATGCGGATCTCCGCCGAGGTGATGAGCAACCTGCCGATGCGCCATGCGGTACGCGACGCCGCCGCCCGCGTCCGCGAAGGCTCCGGCATCAGCCGCGCGCTGGAGCACAGCGGCCAGTTCCCGCCCATGCTGCTGCATCTGGTGGCCAGTGGCGAGAACAGCGGCAAGCTGGAACAGATGCTCGACCGCGCGGCGGTCAACCAGGAACGCGAGGTACAGGGTATTATTGCGACAGTCCTGGCCGTGTTCGAGCCGCTGCTGATCCTGATCATGGGCGGCATCGTACTGGTCATCGTACTGGCAATCCTGCTGCCAATATTCGAACTGAATCAGTTGGTAGCGTAATTCAGGCACGTCTAAGGTTTAACGTTTTAGGTTTTACGAATTTCGCCGGCATACACCTAAAACGTAACACCTTAAACGTAAAACGTTTTTCCATGTATTTCAGTAAACGAGGCCTTCCATGCAACCCCTATCCCGTTTTTCCCGTCGATCAGGTGCCGCGTTGCAGCGCGGTTTTACGCTGATCGAGGTCATGGTGGTGGTGGTGATCCTGGGGATCCTGGTCGCCTTCGCCGTGCCCAACATCATGGACAACCCCGAGCGCGCGCGGATCACCAAGGCGGAACATGACATCCGCGCCATCGAAAACGCGCTCGAGATGTATCGCATGGACAATTTCCGCTATCCGACCACCGACCAGGGCCTGCGGGCGCTGGTCGAACGGCCCAGCTCGCCGCCGGAACCGCGCAACTGGAAATCCGGTGGCTACATGCGCAGCCTGCCCAGCGACCCCTGGGGTGGCGAGTACCAGTACCGCGCGCCGGACAACCAGGGCGAACGCGTCCGGGTCTACACCTATGGTGCCGACGGCCGTCCGGGCGGCGAGGGTGAGAATGCGGAGATCAGCAACCTCGACCTTGATTGAGCGACGCTGCCGCGGCTTCACCCTGATCGAGCTGCTGGTGGTGCTGGTGCTGATCGCCATCATCACCAGCCTGGCGGTCACCCGCTTGTCGCTCGGCGGTGATCCCCGGCTGGAACGCGAGGCCCAGCGGCTGGTCGCGGTACTCGACATGGCGATGGAAACCGCCATCATCCAGAGTCGGGAATTCGGCCTGGTGCTGGAAGAGGACGGCTACGCCTTCGTCCGTCTGGAGGCCGGCGAGTGGCAGCCGTATGGCGGCGAGGGCGACCGGATCTTCCGGCCTCATCGTCTGCCGGACGATGTCCGCCTGGACTGGGAGCGCGAGGAGCGGCAGCCGCGGGGCGAACGCCGCGGCGGGGACAACGGCCGACAGTCGAACGCACCGACCTTGCTGCTGCTTTCCTCCGGCGAGTCCTCGCCGGCGGAACTCGAACTGCACTGGCAGGATTCGCGCGCCGGCGAGGGGTCCTGGCGCGTGCAGTTGAACAGCCTTGGCCGGCTGCGGCTGCTCGGCCCCAACGGGGACGGCCCGCCGTGATCCGCCGGCAGCAAGGCTTCACGCTGCTGGAAGTGCTGGTTGCAGTCGCCGTGCTGGGTGTCGCGATGGCCGCGATTATCAAGGCCAGCTCGGAGATGACCGGCAATGCCGTGCAGCTTCGGGACCGTACGCTGGCGAGCTGGGTCGCCTCCAATGTCCTCACCGAACTGCGCATCGATCGTGTCTGGGAAACCGAAGACCGCGACGGCGAGACCCGCATGGCCGAGCGCGACTGGTACTGGGAGGCAGAGATTCAGAGCACACCCAACCCGGCGCTACGGCGCGTGGACATCCGCATTTTCAGTGATCCTGACGATACGGACGCAATTACCGTCCTCACCGCCCTGCTCGCAGACCCGGAACGCCAGGAAATGGACATACCGCCGGCACCGCCGGACGACGAGGGCCTCTGATGCGACGGCGTGGTGGCGGCTTCACCCTGATCGAACTGATGGTCTCGCTGGCAATCTTCGCCGTGGTGTCGGTGATTGCCTATGGCGGCCTGCGGCTGCTGATCGACAACCGCGTACTGGTGGAGAGCAGCGCCGACCGGCTGGATGCCGTGCAGCGCGCGATCAGCATGTTCGACCGCGACCTCCAACAGGCGGCGCCGCGCAGTATTCGCGATCCCTTCGGCGACCAAAGGGCGACGATGCTCAGCGACGACCTGGCGGCGCTGGAATGGACCCGCGCGGGCCGACCGAACCCGCTGGGTGCCGTGCGCAGCGAGTTGCAACGGCTCGGCTATCGGGTAGAGGACGGGCAACTGATCCGCATGAGCTGGCAGGTGCTGGACCAGAGCCAGGATCCGCCAGTACGCGAGGAAGCGGTGCTGGATCTGGTCGAAGAGATCAGCCTGCGCTTTCTCGGCGAAGACGAGGAATGGGTCGAGGTCTGGCCCCCCGCCGGCGTCGCGCCGCAGATGGCGCCGCTGCCGCGGGCAGTGGAAGTCACCCTGCTGCTGGACGACCTGGGCGAGATCCGGCGTCTGGTTCAGATGCCACCCGACCCCATGGCGATGCAGCCATGAGTCGAACGCCATCCGGAATCTACCGGCGGCAACGGGGCGTGGCCCTGGTTACCGCGCTGTTGGTGGTCGCCATCGCCACGATCATGGCGGTGCAACTGATGGGCCGCCAGCTCTACGACATCCGGCGCACCCAGAACCTGGTCGAGCGGGAACAGGCGCAGACCTTCATCCGCGCAGCAGAGGACTGGACCATGGAACTGCTGCTGGACGACCGCCGCGAAGGCGATGCGGTCGATCACCTGAACGAGTTCTGGGCGCAGCCGATCACGCCGCCGCCGTTCGAGGACGTCAGCCTGACCATCCGCATCGAGGACATGCAGTCGCGACTGAACGTCAACGGACTGGTTGGCGCCACCGGCGAACTGGTGGAGCCGGAGGCGCTGCGCCTGAGCCGGTTGTTCACCAGCCTGGACGTCGACCCCTCGATCGTGCCGGCTGTGGCCGACTGGATCGATCCGGACACGGAAGTGCGTTTCCCGGATGGCGCCGAGGACGATTACTACAGCCGGCTGGATCCACCCTACCGCACCGCCAACCAGCCCATGGCCAGCATTACCGAGCTCCGGCTGGTGCGCGACATGGAGGCCGAGGCCTATGAGCGGCTGGAACCATTCCTGGCCGCCTTGCCGGAGGCAACCTCGGTGAATGTCAACACGGCGCCGCCGGAGGTGCTACAGACGATCGCGGACGGCCTGTCCGTGGACGACGCCCAGGCGCTGATCGACGCCCGGCCGCCGGATGGCCATCCGGACGTCGCCGATTTCATGCAGCACGAGGTACTGGCCGGCCGCGAAGTCGCCGAGAACCTGTTGGCGGTGGGCAGCAACTGGTTCCTGATGCGGGTCGAGGTCCGGCTGGGCAACACCGCGCTGCGGGGCGAAACCCTGGTGTTCCGTGGCGATACCGGCACGGCGCGACCGGTACTACGCCGACAGGGCTTTCTCTGAGAAACTAAAGTTGAGCTGTTAGGTAGCGAACGCACAACGAGCAATCACATTCATGGCCGAACGACTGATTCTGTTTCTCGGTGACGATCCGGATGGTCCGCTGCACTGGCTGCAACTCGACCAGGCGGAGCGCGTGCTGGAGCGTGGCGTTCTGGTGGGCGATGAGGCCCTGCCCGCGGAGTTGACCGCCAGTCCGGCCACCGGTCTTGCCGCGGGCACCCGGGTACTGCTGGCGAAGGCCCGCGTGCCGACCCGCAGCAGGCAGAAGCTGTTGCAGGCGCTGCCCTACGCCATGGAAGATCAGCTCGCCGATGATGTCGACACGCTGCATTTCGCCCTTGGCCAGCGCGATACCGAAGGCGCCTGGGGCGTGGCGGTGGTCGAGCGCGACTGGCTCGACCGCTGGCAACAGCGGCTCGCCGAGCTGGGGATAACGCTGCAACGCCTGATCCCCGAAACCCTCTGTCTGCCACTGGCCTCGGACCACTGGTGCGCCCTGCTGCATGCCGGACAGGCCGTGGTGCGAACGGGGCAACAAGCCGGCTTCGCCGCTGACCATGAGACCCTCGCCGTGCTGTTGGACGCCGCACTGGAGGAGGCCGGCGAGGACGCGCCACAGGAAATCCGCCTGCTGCATGCGGGTGCGCTGCCGGAGGACCTGGACGACACCGCGCTGCCGTTGCAGCCCGAAGCCCTGCAGGCGCCGCGCGACTGGCTGGCGGCGCACAGCCGCGACCCGCATGCCATCAACCTGCTGCAGGGGGATTATGCGAACAACCGGATCGATCGCAGCCTGCTTCGTCCCTGGGCCGCCGTCGCGGCACTGTTTGTCGCCTGGATGGTCCTGCTGAGCGGCTCGCTGGTGCTGGAACAGCGCCAACTCCGGGCCGAGCTGGCGGCACTGGATGCGGCCGTGCTGGAGACGCTGCGCGAAGTCTTCCCTCAGGCCACCGATGTACGCCAGGCCCGGGACCGCCTGCAGACCCGGCTTGGTCAGCTGGAGGCCGGTGATGGACCGGATCACGGCGACGGCCTGCTCGAGACGCTGCGGCTGATCGGCCCGATCCTGCGCCAGGACGAAGCCATCACGCTTAGCGGCATGAGCTGGCGCGGCGGCAATCTGGAAATCGAATTGCAGGGCGATAGCCTGCAACAGATCGATCGGCTGAGCCGCCAACTGAATGCGGCCAACGGCATCAGTGCCGAGGTCCGCTCCGCCAGCAGCGGCAACGAGGCGGTGCAGGGTCGCCTGCTGGTGCGGAGGTCCTCCTCGTGAGGCAATGGTGGCAGGAACTGGCACCGCGTGAACGCCGCACCCTGCTGCTTGGCGGCATCAGCCTGGGCGTCATCCTGTTCTATTTCGTGCTCTGGCAGCCGTTGCGCGAGGACACCGCCCAGCTTGCCGGGGACGTCGAGGAGCGACAGGCACTGCTCGACTGGAGCCACGGCGCCGTCAGCCAGATCCGCGCCCTGGGTGGCGTCGAACAAATGATCGACAGCGAGGACCCGGAGCAGGCACTGTTCGCGCTGGCTGACAGCCACGCCCGCGAAGCCGGCCTGGGCGACGTGCTGCAACGCGTTGAACCCAGTGGCGAAGGCGGCGCCCGCATTGTCTTTGAACAGATCGCCTTCGACGAGCTGGTGGACTGGATCGGCGCCCTGCAAAGCCGTTACGGCATCCGGGTGGGACAACTAAGCCTGCAGCAGTCGGATCTCGGTGGCCGGGTCGATGCGCAACTGATGCTGGAACCGGGTGGCGCGTGACAGTGGAGCGCCCCGACAGCCGCCGGCAACGCCAGCTGGTTGCAGGTCTGGTCCTGCTAGGCCTGCTGAGCTTCCTGATTGCGCTGATCGTGCGGCTGCCGGCGGCTCAAGCCTGGCAATGGTTCGGCCAGGACCTGCCGGTCCGGCTTGAAGGGCCGAGCGGCTCGGCCTGGAATGGCCGCGCCGCCCGCCTGCACTATCAGGACGAGGTTTTCCATGATCTCCGCTGGCGCTTCCTGCCCGCACGGTTGCTGTCGGCCCGGGCCACTGTGGATTTTTCGCTGCGTGCCGAGCAAGGGCGCATTCAGGGCCGGGCCTCCAGCGGACCCCGACGCGATCTGCAACTGCAGGATCTGCGAGCGGACCTGCCGGTCGCGCAGGTGCTGCGGCTCGCCGACCAGGGCAGACTCCCGGTCGACGTGGATGGTCGCTTCGATGCCTTCCTCGAGCACGTGCGCATCGACGCCGATGGCAGCCTGCGCGAGATTCGCGGCCTGTTGAACTGGATTGAAGGCGGTTTCACGCTGGCTGATCCGGTGGAACTCGGCAGTTATGCCCTGCGCATCGAGGGAGACCAGGACCGCCTGCAGGGGCAGTTGCAGGATATCGAGGCGGTTCTGAGACTGGAGGGCGAGATCACATTGCTGCCGGGCAGCGGCGATATCCGCGGCGAGATCATCATGCAGGCCCTGGACGGCGCTGATCCGGCGCTGATCGAGAACATGCGCTTCGCCGGGCTGCCGGAGCCGACGGCAGAAAACCAGGTTCGCTTCCAGGGCAATCTGGCCGACCCCTTCGGCTTCCGGGGCGACATCCAGTAGCCACGCCGCGCGGTACCTGCGTCGCCCGTACCAGGGCACTTGACGCCGAACCTCATTCCGCTATCTTATTGTTGTACACACCTTGTACAACCTAACTACACTCGAACACCGGCGTCAGAGGGAAGGGCAATGCGCATTACCACGCAGTGCTTTGCGGCAGTTCTCGGTATTGCCCTGGTCCAGGGGCCAGCACTCTTCGCCGCCGAGCATCCGGCCCTGGCCGACGAACCCGGCTTGCCGGAAACCGAACGGCCCTCGATCGCCGCCGCGGAACAACGGCGCGCAGACCGTGCCGTACTTACCCTGCGGCAGGACGCCCGTGGACAGATCATCGTCCCGGGAGATGGCCAGCGGACCAGACCATTGACACCGAAGAATTCGGAACTCACGAGATCCGTGGTACCGACCGGTCATTACGAAATCATCCCGCTCTGACTGCCAGCGGCATCGGACTGTGTAGAATGGGGGGCACTGATGACAGCAGTCATTAACCCCCAGTTGGCGACAGTCCTTCCACCGCAGGTCAGTCCCTATGCCGAAAAAACCGGAGATTCTCGACAGCCGCATCGTCGCGCGCTCGCGCCTGTTTCGTATTGAAGCCGTCAAGCTGCGCTTCAGCAACGGTACAGAAGTCGAATACGAACGCCTGCGTGGCTCGGGCGCAGTCGGCGCCGTCATCATCGTGCCGCTGCTGGATGAGGAAACCGTGCTGCTGGTTCGGGAGTATGGCGTGGGCCTGGAACGCTACGAGCTTGGCCTGCCCAAGGGGCGCGTCGAGCCCGGCGAAAGCTTCGAGGAGGCCAGCAACCGGGAACTCATGGAAGAGGTCGGTTACGGTGCCCGCCGCATAACGCCGTTGAAAGCGGTGAGCCTGGCGCCGGGTTATCTGGGCCATCGTACCCAGATCATGCTGGCCGAGGATCTCTACGAGAAACGGCTCCCTGGTGATGAACCGGAGTCCATCGAGGTCGTCCGCTACCCGCTTGCCCGCCTGGACGAGCTGCTGATGGCAGACTCGGAGTTCACCGAAGGACGCTCGATTGCCGCTCTCAGCCTGACCCAGCGTCACCTGGCGCAACGTCGGGAGGATGCCGAATGACCATTTCGGTACCGGCCCTGTTGGAACCAGTGCTGGCCGTCGCCCGCAAGGCGGGGGATTCGATCCTCGAGGTCTACCAGAGCGGCTTCACGGTCGATCGCAAGGATGATGACTCACCGGTGACCGCCGCCGACGAGGCGGCCAACCAGCTCATCATCCGTGCCCTGTCGCGGCTGACACCGAGCCTGCCGGTCATCTCCGAGGAACAGCCCGTGCCGACCTGGCGGCGGCGTCAAACCTGGTCGTTTTACTGGCTGCTGGATCCGCTGGACGGCACCCGCGAGTTCATCCGCCGCAATGGTCAGTTCGCGGTCAACATCGCATTGATTGAGGATGGCCGGCCGGTACTCGGTGTCGTGCATGCGCCCACCGACGGCCGCAGCTGGTTCGGCGGCCCCGGGATCGGCGCCTTCCACGAGACCCGCAACGGCAGCCGCAGCGTCATCCAGACCCGTCGCCACGCCTCGCCACCCTACCGGGTGGTACTCGGTCGCAGCCGGCCACGCCCCCATGTCCGGGACATGCTGGCGCGGTTGCCGGAGCACGAAATCCTGCACTGTGGATCATCGATCAAGATCTGTCTGATAGCCGAAGGCGAAGCCGATCTGTTTCCGCGTCTCGGTCCGATTTCGGAATGGGACCTGGCGGCACCGCAGGCCATTCTCGAGGCTGCCGGCGGCGGCGTTCTCGACCTGGGTCAACTGGCTCCGCTGCGCTACAACCAGCGCTCCTCCCTGACACTGCGCGATGTGGTTGCGGTTGGCGACCCGGACGCCCGCTGGTGGCAGTGCCTGCAATCCGAACCGGTGGCGTGATGAAGCGAGTTTACAGCGCCCCCAGTCCACTCCTCGTCGGCCATATGCGCAATATCCTGCAGAACGCCGGGGTGCGCTGCTTCATCCGCAATGAGGGGCTGATCGGCGGTGCCGGCGAACTGCCACCGACACTGGTCTGGCCGGAGCTCTGGGTGGAACGTGAAATCGACCACGCCCGGGCAGAGAAGCTGGTCGAGGAAGCAATGGCCGAACCCGAGCCGGGCCGCGGCTGGACCTGTCCGGCTTGCCAGGAACGCCTGGAACACCAGTTCGACACCTGCTGGAACTGCGGCCACGAGCGCCCAAGGAGGTGACCGCAACCCTAATCGGCGGCGAGCGCTAGGGCCTGGCGGGCGATCTCCGCCTCCTCATCGGTGGCGACTACCAGCACCGGCACACGGCTGTCGTCACTGCTGATGGTCTGCGCATTGCCGGCGTTCGCGGACCGGTCCATGTCCACGCCCAACCAGGCCAGGTGACGGCAGATCTGCTCGCGCACCGCCGCTGCGTTTTCGCCGATGCCGGCGGTGAACACCAGACCGTCAAGCCCGCCGATGCCGGTCGCCACCGAGGCGATCTCCCGGGCCGCGCGATAGCAGTAGAGCTCGACCGCCTCACTGGCTGCCTTTTCCCCGCTTTGCAGCAGTTCGCGCATGTCCTGGCTGATGCCGGACACCCCGAGCAGCCCCGAGCGCCGGTACAACAGATCCTCCAGCTCACGGGCGCCAAGTCCTTCATTGTCCATCAGGTACAGCACCACGCCCGGATCCAGGCTGCCACAGCGGGTTCCCATCGGCAGGCCGTCCAAGGCCGTGAACCCCATGCTGGTGGCCAGACTGCGACCGGCCCGCATGCCGCAGAGGCTGGCACCGTTACCCAGATGTGCAACCACGATATGCCCCGTATGCAGTTCCGGTCGGTTACGCTGCAACCAGGCGGCGATGGACTGGTAGGACAGACCGTGAAACCCGTAACGCAGCACGCCCTGCGCGGTGTAGCGACGCGGCAGTGCAAACTGCTGCGCCACCGGCGGCTGCGTGCGATGGAACGCGGTATCGAAACAGGCCACCTGCAGCAGTTCCGGACGGGTCTCGGCAAGCCGCGCCGGCGGCGCCAGATTGTGCATCTGGTGCAGTGGCGCCAACGGTTCCAACAAGGCGAGTTCATTCAGAACCGCCGGATTCAGCACCACCGGCTCGCTGCGATCCGGCCCGCCATGGACCACCCGATGCCCCACCGTCACGAGCCGATCGTTGCCGTCCCGGGAATCCAGCCAGCGTAACAAGCGGTCGATCGCCGGCGCGTGCTCGGCCGAGGTCAGCGCCTCGTCCAGCAGGGTGGTTTGCTGGCCATCGAGCACCCGGATGCGACTCGGGCCACGGCCGCCGAGGCCCTCGGCCAGACCTCGCGCCTCCAGGGACAGGCCACGGCTTGTCACACGGTACAGTGCCAGCTTGATGCTGGAGGAACCGGCGTTGACCACCAGCACCAGGTCAGCCATCGGCCTGATCCCGCGCCATCAGCAGCGCAATCGCGCAGGACGCCACCCGCGAAAAACGGTCATCCGCCCGGCTGGTCAGCACCACCGGCGCACGGGCACCGCAGACGATCCCGGCGGCCTCGGCATCTGCCAGGTAATGCAACTGCTTGCCAAGCATGTTGGCGGATTCCAGATCCGGCGCCAGCAGGATATCCGGCCGGCCCGCCACCGACGATTGAATGCCCTTGGTCCGGGCCGCAACCTCGGAGATCGCGTTATCGAAAGCCAGCGGGCCATCCAGCTCACCACCGGTGATCTGACCCCGGTCCGCCATCTTGCACAGCGCCGCGGCATCCAGCGTCGACTGGATCTGCGGATTGATCTCCTCTGTGGCCGACAGCACCGCTAGCCGCGGTGTCTCGACACCCATGGCGTGGGCCAGCTCGATGGCATTACGCGCGATATCGGCCTTGGCCACCAGATCCGGCCGGATATTCAGCGCCGAATCGGTGATGATCAGTGGCCGGGGATAGGTTGGCACGTCCATCACCCAGGCATGACTCATGCGCCGCTCGGTGCGCATTCCCGAGCCGGAACCGACAATGGCGCCCATGAACTCGTCGGTGTGCAAGGCACCCTTCATCAATCCGCCGGCCTCGCCGTCACGGACCAGTGCCACCGCCTTCTCGGCAGCCGCATGGCTGTGCTCGGTATCCACAAGGCGGGTATCGCCCAGATCGATTCCGGCCTTCTCTGCAGCCTCACGAACGCGACGCTGCGGCCCCACAAGCACCGGTTCAATCAGGCCGCGACGCGCGGCCTCCATGGCTCCACCGAGCGATTCCACGTCCACCGGATGCACCACCGCCATGCGCAATGCCGGTAGGCCGCGGGCCAGGCCCAGCAGCCGCTGTAGCTGGCGCCGCGACAGGCCATCGTCCAACGAGCCAATGTCGGTGCCGTGCAGGGGCCGGGAAGACTCCGGGGCCTCGACCAGCACACTGCCCTCAAGCACAGTGCCGCCGTCTCGGGCGCGGCAGACACAATCCAGCAGCACCCGCTGGGCCTCCTGCTTCTCGCGTACGGTCAAGGTGATCTCGACGCTTTCCCCGAGCCGGATTGCGCCGGTGTAGCGCACATCCTGTTGCAACACGCGGCTGCCCAGCCCCGGCAACCGGGTGGCCACCGCGACGGTGACCAGTGCGGTGGCCCACATGCCGCCGGTCATGAGGCGACGGAACAGGCTGCCATCACCCTGCTCCTCGTCGCCGGCGTACTGACGCAACTCCTGCAAGGTCAGCCGCCGCGTCATGCAGGCGGAATCCCCGGGCTGCAGGTCGGAGTAGGCAAGACTTTGAATCGAATCGTTCATTTAGGGAAACTCTGAAGTGAAACACTGATGTATTCGCGCGCCTGCGTTGGAGTCCTCATTTTTTTCCGCGGCAAGGCGAGTTGCGCACGAAGCGTAGGGTGCATTAAGCGCAGCGGACCCACGCGGTGTGATCCGTTACCATGGTGCCAACGCGCGCTCGATCACCGCCGCCGCCAATGCGCACCCCGGCTCTGGTTTGTCCGAACACCTTCCTTGTCCGAACACCGTTGTTGTCCCGCCAACAGATCACACTGCGTGGGTCCGCTTCGCTTGACCCACCCTACGCCTCTACCGAACCGGCACCGCGCCTTGCCAGATGACCAAAACCGGTCTCGGGCGCAGACGCGAGAATAGATCAGTGTTTCCCTCGCTCAACCAATCACGTGGTAACCGGCATCGATATAGGTGATATTGCCGGTCAGGGTTTTCGCCCGGTCGCTCACCAGGAACGCCGCCATGGCACCGACGTCATCGATGTCGGCGAGCTGGGCCTGCGGTGCCCGTTTCCGGGTTCGTTCCATCATCTCGTCAAAGCGGGCAATACCCGAGGCCGCGCGGGTTTGCAGCGGGCCCGGCGACAGCGCATGCACCCGGATATGCTGCGGCCCGAGCTCGGCGGCCATGTAACGGACGCTGCTCTCCAGCGCAGCCTTCACCGGCCCCATCAGGTTGTAATCGTCCACCACCTTCTCGGAACCGTAGAAGCTCACGGTCAGCAAGGCACCGCCATCGGCCATCAACGGTTCAGCCAGCCGCGCCATGCGGATGAAGGAATGACAGGAGACATCCATCGCCTGCATGAAACCACCCTGGCTGCTGTCCACAACCCGCCCATGCAGGTCCTCCAGCGGCGCGAAGGCAATCGAATGCAGCAGGAAATCGACTTTGCCCCAGCGTTGTTCCAGTTCCGCGAACACCGCCTCGAGCTGACCGGGTTCGCGCACGTCGCAGGGCAGGAACGGGTCGGCATCGACCCGCTTGGCGAGCGGTTCCACCCATTTCAGCGCCTTGTCGTTGACATAGGTCATCGCCAGATCCGCACCGAGCTGATGAAAATGTCGCGCACAGGACCAGGCAATGCTGTTCTCGTTGGCAACGCCGACCACCAAGCCTTTCTTGCCGGCGAGAGACAGGAATTCAGTCATTCGGATTCTCCTCGTTGCTGCTCGGGCAGTTCGATGCCCGCATCCTGCCGCACCGGCAACGGCGCACTGTGCTTGCCGGCATACAGGCTCAGATGCGGAAACGGGATTTCCACGCCTTCCTCGTCGAAAGCGCGCTTGATCTCCAGCGGCAGGGAATTACGCAAGGCCAGGAAGTTTTCGCGCCGGGCCCAGACGGATACCTGCACGTCCACCGAGGAACTGCCGAATCCCTGGAAGATCACCTGCGGCTTGGGCTCCACCAGGCACAACGGGTTTCGATCCGCCACCGTCTCGATCAGTTTCTGCACGCGCGCCATGTCCTCACCGTAGGCGACCCCGAGCTGCAGGTCATAACGCCGGATCGGAAAGCGCGAGAAATTGGTGACGAAGCTCTTCATCATGGTTTCGTTCGGGATCCGGACGAACAGGTTGTCGAAGGTCCGCAGCTTCACCGACAGCAGATCGATGGCCAGCACTTCGCCGGTAACATCCGCCACCTTGACCGTGTCGCCGATCTGGAACGGCCGCTCGGCCAGCACGAACAGACCGCTGATCAGATTCGAGGCCGAGGTCTGCGAGGCGAAGCCGATGGCCACGGTCAGGATACCCGCGGCACCGAGCAGCACCCCAAGCCGAAACCCCAGCTGGTGCAGCGCGGTCGCCACCACCAGACCGACCAGCACGTAGAACACCAGCCGGCGGATAATCGTTGCCTGGTGCACGTCGAAGCGGCCGCCAATCAACCGTTCGACGCCGCGTGCCGCCAACCGTGCTGCGAACAGTCCCACGATCAACAGCGTCGCCGCCTGGGCGATGGCCGCCCAGTTCAGGGCAACGAACTGGGCCCAGAGTCCGGATCCGAGATCAGACAGCATCACGCCACCTCGTCAGAACAATGCGCTGAAAGCGCGAAAGACCGCATGGCGCTGCACCTTCTGCCGCGGCCCGGAGACCAGTTCGGCGGTGCCTGCCTGCGCGGGCGCGCCGCTGCCGGTCAGCAACTCCGCCATATCCCCATCCTCGCGTCGGGTCACGGTCACGGTCTCGGTCCAGAGCCAGCCGTCCGCCTCGGCCCGGTAGACGCTGAGCGTGGCCACCGGCAACTGCAATTTTTCGATATGCAGCGTGTCGGCCGCCAGATTCCTCACCACCAGCGGCGTGTTGGCGCGATTCGGGATGTGGGGATACTGGTGCAGATCAAGCCGGCAGCGGGTGCGCGTGGCATAGCACACCGAACCCAGCCGTGTATTGGGCCCGAACCAGGTATCGGACAGCTGATGACTGGGAAACTCGGTCAGCAGGCGTGCCTGCTCGCCCACCGCCAGGCTGATCCAGACCGGATAGCTCAGATAGAAGCGCACGGTCTCGCCGGGCGGAATGCTGACCGGTGTCGACGGACGCGAAACGATGGAGCGGTCCGGCAACAGGATACCGACCCGCAGGCGACTGCTGTCATTGGCCACCAGAAAGCGCTGCACCGAACTGTCCAGCGGCTCCTCCTCGGCCTGCGCATGCCGTTCCAGGTTCAGCGTCGAATCGTAGACATCGCCGGAGGCATCCTTCTGAAGCCGCCATTCGCCCTCGGTCCGTTGCACGCTGAAGCTCAGCGGGCCAAGCCGCCAATGCAAGGATGTACCAATGGGCACCTCGAATTCGCCGAACCAGCGCTCTTTTTCCGGGGCTTGCTGCTGTCCGACGCCCGGCGACCCACTCATGGGCGGGCCGGCACCAACATCACGGCTTCCCCTTGCACCACGGCACGGCCACCGACCAGGGCACGGGTTTCCAGGGTCACGAACCGCCGCTCGGGATTGAGATCGGTCACCGCCACTTGCACCGTTACGGTGTCGCCGCTGCGCACCGGTCCGCGAAAGTGAAGGTTCTGGCTGACGTAGATCGAACCTTCCCCGGGCAGTCGCGTGCCCACCGCCGTGGAAATGAATGCGCCCATCAGCATGCCGTGGGCGATACGCCCCTTGAAGCGCGTGCCCGAGGCGAACTCCTCGTTCGTATGCACCGGATTGAAATCACCGCTGACGCCAGCAAAGGCGCCGATATCCGACTCCGTCACGGTGCGCCCGTACTGCACCGACATCCCCACTTCCAGATCTTCGAAATAGTAGCCGCCGTACATCCATTGACTCCCACTGAGGAAACGCCCACTGGCCCGCGCGTACCGCTCAACATAGACCCTCAAGCGAGGCACGACCCGCAAAAACTGATCCGCAGTCTACATGCTGATGCGGCAACGCAACCACGCAGACTCAACCCTCCTCGGCACCTTTCAGCAATTGCATCGGCGAACTGCGGTACAGACCGCGGGTCGCCAGCAGACCGGCCACGGTGACGACCAGGGCGCCGGCGCCGGCACCGAGCAGCGGCAGCCAGGGATTGAAGGCATAGTCCAGCTCGAACAGCCGGCTGGCCATGAGATGACCGGCAATCGCGGCGCCCAGGCCGGCCAGCAGCCCGGCAGTGCCACCAAGCAGCAGGAACTCGCCCAGAGCCAGGCGCCGGATTTGCTCCCGGCTTGCACCCACCGAGCGCAGCAGTGCGCCCTCGAAGCGCCGCTCCTCACGCGTCACCTGAAGTGCCGCCAGCAGCACGACGATGCCGGCGAACAGGGTCAGCAACGCCATCAGCTCCACCACCCGCGTGCCCTGGTCCATGATGCCGCGCACGGTATCCAGGATCGCGTCGATATCGATCACCGTGACGCTGGGATAGGCGCGTACCAGCTCGATCATCAGCCGTCGCTGGTCGGCGGGCAGGTGAAAACTGGTGATATAGGTCGCCGGCGCGTCGTCCAGCACCCCCGGCGACGAGGCGACGAAGAAGTTGACGTTGAAGCTGTCCCAGCGCACCTCGCGCAGGTTGCTGATGGTGGCGCTGTAGCGGCTGCCACCGGCCTCGAAGGTCAGCGTGTCACCCACCGACACACCGAGGCGCTCGGCGATATCCACCTCCACCGAGAAGGCCGGATCCGCTGCGTCCTCGTCCCAGAAGCTGCCCGCGGCGACGGTGTTGTCCTCGGGCAACGTGGCCATCTGCGACAGGTTGAACTCGCGGGCCATCAGCCGCCGTGTCTGCGGATCCGGATAGTCATCCGGCCGCACGGTCTCGTCGTTGATCTGCACCAGCCGACCACGCACCATCGGGTAGACTTCGGCCTCGATGCCGGCCTCGCGCAGGCGCTGCTCCACCGCCGTCGCCTCGTCCGGCTGGATATTGATCAGGAAATGGTTGGCCGCGTCCGTCGGCACGCTGTCCTGCCAGGTGGCAAGCAGATCGCCACGGACCACGGTCAGGAGCAGCAGCGCCATCAGCCCGAGGCCCAGTGCCATGATCTGGATACTGGCGGTGAGCGGCCGCCGGGTCAGACCGGACAAACGCAGGATGATGCCGCTGCGGCCCCGACGCAGCGCCCGCAGTCCCTGCACCAGGGCGAAGGCCGCAAGCCCCAGCACCAGCAAGGTGCCCAGCACCGCAGCGAATACCCAGATGGCCAGCCGCAGATCACCCGCCTGCCACCACATCAGCAGGAACACCGCCGTCAACGCCAGCGGATAGATGCCGGCACCGCGCAGGACCTGCTCGCCCAGCTCGCGGCGCAGGACACGCAGCGGCGGAACCCGACGCAGGCGCAGCACGGTGGGCAAGGCAAAACCCAGCAGGATGGTCTGGGCGGCGATCACGCCGCTGGCCGCGGGACGCCAGCCCGCCGCCGGGAGTTCAGGCAGCAGATCGGCCACCAGCGCCAGCATTGCCAGGTGCAGCCCGAAGCCGAGCAGCGTGCCGACGGCCGCCGTGAGCAGGCCCAGCAGAAACAGCTTCCAGCTGAGTATCAAACCGATCTGGCGCTCCGTCGCGCCCAGGCAACGCATGATGGCTACCCGGTCCAGATGCCGGGCCGCATAGCGGCGGATGGTCAGCAGCATGCCCACCCCACCGACGACCACGGTCAACAGCGCGCTGAGGCCCAGAAAACGCTGCGCGGCCTCGATCGCGCGGCCCACTCCAGCCTGTCCCTGGCCCGGGCGCTGCAGCCGCAGGCCGTCACCAAGCAGGGGCTCGATCGCCGCGCTCCAGCCCGCCACCGCCTCCTCGGCACCGGCCACCAGCAGACCGTAGCGCACCCGGCTCGCCGCCTGGACCAGCCCGGTGTCGGCCACATCGGCCTGGTTCATCATCAGCCGCGGTGACAGGGTCTGGAAGCCGCCGCCGCGATCCGGTTCCAGGAACAGCATCTTGCCGATGGTGAACCGACTGGCCCCTAGGTCGATGGTGTCACCGGGCGCCGCATCCAGTTGCAGCAGCAGACGGGGCTCGACCCAGACCTCGCCGCTGCGCGGCACCTCCCGGGTCTGTCGAGCACTGTCATCCGGGTCGCCACCCACCAGCAGGCTGCCGCGCAGCGGATAACCCGATTCGACCGCCTTGACCGAAGCCAGCTGGGTCTGCTCGCCGAACAGCACAACGCTCGGGAACTCCAGCGTGCGGCTCAGCGTCAAATCGCGTTGCCGGGCCTGCTCGATGAGTTCCTCGGGCAGCGGTTCGCTGCCGATGACCGCCCGGTCGCCGCCCAGCAGCTCGGCCGCCCGGCCCTCGGTGCCACCGGCCACCCGGTCCGCCAGCCAGGCGACGGCGGTGATAGCGGTGACCGCCAGAATCAGCGAGACCGCCAACAGCCGCAGTTCGCCGGCCTTCCAGTCACGTCGCAACAGGCGTGCGGCGTAGCGCAGCTCCTTCACGCGGCCTCCAGCCGGCCATCGCTGAGCTGCAGGACACGGTCACAGCGGCGGGCCAGCAGCGGATCGTGCGTCACCAGCACCAGCGTGGTGCCGGCTTCGCGGTTGCGACTGAACAGCAGGTCGGAAACCCGCCCGCCGGTGGTCTGGTCCAGATTGCCGGTGGGCTCGTCGGCCAACAGCAGCCGCGGTCCGGTGACGAAGGCACGGGCAATCGCCACCCGCTGCTGTTCACCGCCGGAGAGCTGTCGCGGATAATGACCCCGGCGCTCGGCCAGGCCCACGTCGGCAAGCGCCCGGGTCGCGGTTTCGCTGGCACCTGACGTGCCGGCCAGCTCCAGCGGGAGCATTACGTTCTCCAGCGCGGTCAGACCGGAGAGCAGATGAAAGGCCTGGAACACGAAGCCCAGCTCGCGGCCGCGCAGAATCGCACGCTGGTCCTCGTCCAGCGCCGTGATATCGGTGTCGCCGATGAGGATGCGGCCCTCGCTGGGCGTGTCCAGTCCGGCCAGCAGGCCAAGCAAGGTCGACTTGCCCGAGCCCGAGGCACCAAGAATGGCCACCGTCTCGCCGGCGGTGATGTTTAATGCGAGGTTCCGGAACAAACGGATCTCGCCCTCAGGACCATGAAAACACATGCCCAGATCATCCGCCCGCAAGACCATCCTGTCCGTCATGACACCCCTCGTCGCCGTGCGCCGATTGCTGGCCGCGCTGCTGCTTGTGACGCTCATGGGCCCGGCCGCGTTCGCCGAGCAGCGCCAGATACTGGTTCTTGGCGACAGCCTGTCGGCGGCCTACAACATGTCCACCGAAAACGGTTGGGTACATTTGCTGAACGAACGCCTGAGTGAGACAGCGCCCCACTGGAAGGCCCTCAACGTCAGCATCAGTGGCGAGATCACCCGCGGCGGACTGAGCCGCCTGCCCCGGGCCATGGATGAACATGAGCCCGACCTGGTCATCATCGCCCTCGGCGGAAACGACGGCCTGCAGGGATTACCGCCGGCCGAGATCGAGCGCAACCTGCAGGCCATGGTCGAAACCGCCCGGGAGGCGGGCGCCGAGGTGTTGCTCGCCGGTGTCCGCATGCCGCCCAACTACGGTGCTGCCTATCTGGAACGCTTCGAGCAAGTCTTCGCCAGTGTCGCCGACAACACCGACGTCGCCTTGCTGCCCGGAATTCTCGACGGCTTCGACCACCGACCGGAACTGTTCATGGACGACCGCATCCATCCGACCGAAGAAGCACAGCCGCTGATCCTCGATAATGTATGGAGGAAGCTGGAAGCGATGCTGGAGAACCGAGAAACGTTTTAAGTGTAACGTTTTACGTTTTAAGCCACTGACTTAAAACATAAAACCTAAAACGTTAAACGTTTTTTATTCCTTCATCACCTCCACTAACCGCGGAATCAGGCGTGCCAGTTCCAGGGTCATCACCGAGAAGTCGCTGTCGAAGCGTTCCAGTTCGGACTCGGCTTCCAGATCACCCGAGTCCTCTGCAATGACATCGTTGAAACGCAGACGTTTGATGCTGCTGTCCGCGTCCAGCAGGAAGCTCATCCGGTCCTGCCAGTTCAGCGCCAGGCGGCCGACGCGCTTGCCGGCGCTGATGTGGTTGCGGATCTCGTTCGCGCTCAGGTCCTGGCGCTTGCAGCGCACCTCGCCGCCTTCCAGTTCCGGGTCCACCAGCACGCATTCCTCGCCGAGGCTGAAATCACTCGGCATCTGGCCGCTGGCGAGCCAGCGGGTCATTACCGCCTGCGGCGCCGCATCAAACTGCGGCGGCGTAATCGGCAGGCTGCCCAGGGCGTCGCGCAGCCGCTCGGTGAGTTCCTCGGCCCGGTTCCAGGTACCGGCATCCACCACCAGCCAGCCCTCGTGGGTGTCGATGTAGGCATAGGTCCGGCGGCTGCGGCTGAAGGCCCGCGGTAGCAGGTCGATCACGATTTCGTCCTTCAACCGGTCCTTCTCCCGCTTGCGGACCTTGCGAGCCTCCTTGTCCTGCAGTTCACCGACCCGTTCGTCCAGCACGTCCTTGATCACCGAGGCCGGCAGCAGCTTGCTCTCCTCCTTCAGGCAGATCATGAAATAGCCGTTGGCCGCATGCACCAGCGGCTCGTAGGCATCGCCCAGTGGCGAGGCCCAGCCGGCGGATTCCAGGTCCAGCTTGCCGCAGGGGCGGAAGGCGAACGCCGCGAGTTTGTCGGCCAGGGACTCGGCGTCCAGCGGGAAAGCGGATTCGAACTGGTAGAGACAGAGATTCTTGAACCACATGATGGAGAAAGGTTTCCGTTTTCAGGTTTCGGTGTTCAGGGGGCCTCGGAGCGCCGCGAGGCATGGGGCGATAGCGCGCGTTTAACGTCTAATGTTTTACGTTTTAGGGCTAGGGAAATGCTGATCTATTCCCGCGCCTGCGTTGGAGTCCGCATTTTTTCCGAGGCAAGGCGCGCTGCGCACGAGACGTCGGGTGCATTAAGCGCAGCGGACCCACCCTACACCTCTACCGAATCGGCACCGCGCCTTGCCAGATGACCAAAACCGGTCTCGGGCGCAGGCGTGAGAATAGATCAGCATTTCCCTAGGGCGTTGCGGGCGTGGCGGGCGCGGTTGCGGGCGTCGTCGCGATCGGCGCCGAAGGCGACCATGTGGCCCATCTTGCGGCCCGGTCTGGGTTCCGCCTTGCCGTAGAGATGCAGTTTCACCGCCGGTTGAGTCAGCGCGGCGGCCCAGTTCGGCTCGCCATCGGCCCACAGGTCGCCGAGCAGGTTGACCATGCTGGCGGGCCGCAGCAGGGCCGTGGAGCCCAGCGGCAGTCCGCAAACCGCCCGCACCTGCTGCTCGAACTGGCTGGTGACGCTGGCATCGAAGGTGAAATGCCCCGAGTTGTGAGGCCGAGGCGCCAGCTCATTGACCAGCAGCCGATCACCGGGGCCGATAAAGAACTCCACGCAGAGCACGCCGACCACGTTGAGATCATCGAGAATGCCGTGGGCCACCTCAATGGCCTCACGCCGCACCGGCTCGGGCACCGGGGCCTCCGGCGTGGACACGTCCAGCACATGATTGCGATGTTCGTTCTCGACCACGCCCCAGTGACAGAACCTGCCATCCAGCCCCCGGGCGGCGGTCACCGAAACCTCGCGTTCGAACGGCACGAATGCCTCGAGCACCGCTTCGGCACCGGCCATCTCCTGCCAGGCGGCGTCCAGTTGCTCCGGTGCCGTCAACCCCACCTGGCCCTTGCCGTCATAGCCGAAACCGGCGGTCTTCAGCACCGCGGGCAGGCCCAGCGCTTCGGCCGCCTCGCGCAGGTCGTCCAGGCTGGCGACGCGCCGGAACGGGGTCACCGGAAAACCCTGGCGCTGCAGCCAGGTCTTTTCGTGCAGCCGGTGCTGGCAGACCTGCAATACCTCACCGGCCGGGCGCACCGGTGCGTGCCGTGCGGCACAGTCGGTGGTGGCCGCAAGCACGTTCTCGAACTCGAAGGTAATGACATCCACCTGGCGGGCGAAATCGGCCACCGCATCCAGGTCATCGTAGGCGGCCGTCACCTCCCGGTCGGCCAGATGCCCGGTTGGCGAGTCTTCTGCCGGCGACAGGGTATGCACCCGATAACCCATGCGACGGGCGGCGACCGCAAACATGCGGCCGAGCTGGCCGCTGCCGAGCACGCCGATGGTGGCGCCGGGAAGGATTGGCCGACTGCTCATGGCAACTCCGCCTCCAACACGGACTGGGCCTGAAGCGCACGGAACTGTTTCAGGCGCTCGCGCAGTACCGGATCCTCATTGGCCAGGATCGAGACCGCCAGCAAGCCCGCATTGCGGGCGCCGGGCTTGCCGATTGCCAGGGTGCCCACCGGCACGCCTCCCGGCATCTGCACAATGGAATAGAGTGAATCAACACCCTTCAGGCTCTGGCTCTCCACCGGCACGCCAAGCACCGGCAGCACGGTCTGCGCCGCAACCATCCCCGGCAGGTGGGCGGCACCACCGGCACCCGCTATGATGACGCGGAGGCCGCGTTCTTCCGCCTCGGCGGCGTAGCGTTGCATCAGGTCCGGGGTCCGGTGCGCGGACACCACACGACACTCATGCGGCACATCGAATTCTTCCAGCACCTTGTGTGCCTGTGACATGGTGTCCCAATCGGACGTGCTGCCCATGATCACGCCTACCAGCGGCTGCTCGCTCATGCTTCCATCTCCGGATGGCCGGAAAAAGGCGAGGATTTTAGCATCTGCCGGGGCAAAGCGAATCCATGACTGACCAGTGAGGTGCTGATGCGCCAGAACACCTACCCTCTGCTGGAGACAATCGACCATCCGGAGGATCTGCGCGCCCTGCCAGCGAGCCGGCTGGCGCCGCTGGCCGAGGAGCTTCGCAGCTATCTGCTGGAGACGGTGGCGCAGAACGGCGGCCACCTCGGCGCCGGGCTCGGCACCGTGGAGCTGACCATCGCGCTGCACTACATCTATCAGACACCGCAGGACCGGCTGGTCTGGGACGTGGGCCATCAGACCTACCCGCACAAGATCCTCACCGGCCGCCGGCAACAACTGGCCAGTATTCGCAAGACCGGCGGCCTGTCGCCGTTCCCCAAGCGCGAGGAAAGCCCCTACGACTGTTTCGGTACCGGTCATTCCAGCACCTCGATCAGCGCCGCCCTGGGCATGGCCCTGGCGGCCCGCAGCAACGGCAGCGACAGCCGCGCCGTGGCGATCATTGGTGACGGCGCGATGACAGGCGGCATGGCCTTCGAGGCCATGGACCATGCCGGCGATGCGGAGGCCGACCTGCTGATCATTCTCAACGACAACGAGATGTCGATCTCGCCCAATGTCGGCGCCCTGACCGGCCACCTGACCCGGCTGCTCTCCGGGCGTATCGCACGCGGTCTGCGCGAGGGCGGCAAACGGGTACTCGATCAGTTGCCCTCGGCCCGGGAACTGGCCGGCCGCGTCGAAGCGCAGGTGAAAAGCCTGGCTGCCTCGCCCAGCAGCCTGTTCGAGGCGTTGAACATCGATTACTACGGCCCGGTGGACGGCCATGACATGGACGCCCTGGTGGACGTGCTGCGCAATCTCCGCCGGCAGAAGGGGCCGCGGCTGCTGCATGTCGTGACCCGCAAGGGCAAGGGTTATGACCCGGCCGAAAACGATCCGGTGGGCTATCACGGCGTCAGCCCGTTCGATCCCTCCCACGGCCTGCAACCCTCCGGCCGCCCGGGCGCGGTCAGCTACAGCCAGGTATTCGGCGACTGGTTGTGTGACATGGCAGCCCGGGACCAGCGCCTTGCCGCAATCACACCGGCCATGCGCGAAGGGTCCGGCATGGTCCGCTTCTCGAAGGAACACCCCGGGCAGTACTTCGATGTCGGCATCGCCGAACAACATGCGGTGACCCTGGCGGCCGGCATGGCCTGCGAGGGACTGCGTCCGGTGGTCGCGATCTACTCCACCTTCCTGCAGCGCGGCTATGACCAGTTGATCCACGACGTCGCGCTACAGAACCTGCCGGTGGTTTTCGCCATTGACCGTGCCGGACTGGTGGGTCCGGACGGCGCGACCCATGCCGGATCCTTCGACCTGAGCTACCTGCGCTGTATCCCCAACATGACGGTGATGGCGCCGGCCGACGAGGCGGAGTGCCGGCGCATGCTGAGCACCGGCTATCGCCTGGAGGGGCCCTCGGCGATCCGCTACCCGCGCGGCGGCGGCCCGGGCGTGGCCGTACCCGAGGATCTGGAGGAACTGCCCCTGGGGCAGGCCGAGTTGCGGCGACAGGGGCGGGGCATCGCCATCCTTGCCTTCGGCAGCCTGGTGCCGGCCGCCGCGGCGGCGGCCGAGGAGCTGGATGCCAGCCTGGTCAACATGCGATTCGTCAAACCGCTGGACGGACCGATGATCGAACGCATGGCAGCCGGGCACAAACTGCTGGTCACGGTGGAGGAAAACGCCGTGGCTGGCGGCGCGGGCAGTGGCGTCGCCGAATGGCTGGCCGAGCGCGGCCTGCAGGTGCCGATCCGGCACATCGGCCTGGCCGACAACTACCTGCCCCACGGCAGCCGCGAGGACCTGCTGCAGGCGGCGGGCCTTGATGCCAACGGCCTGCTGCGCCGCATCCGTCGCTTCGCGGAACAGCAACCGGGCATCCTGGAACGCAGCTGAGCAACACGGACGGACCGCCCCCGGAATCACGGCTCGCGCTACAATCGCCGCCATGACACGCCTGCCGACAAGTAACAGCAATGCCGCCGTGCTGGTAGTGGGCCCTGCCTGGGTGGGCGACATGGTGCTGGCACAGAGCCTGTTCATGGCCCTGCGCGCACGGCCCGGACAACCGGCCGTCGATGTGATTGCGCCGCCCTGGAGCATGCCGCTGCTGGCACGCATGCCAGAAGTGCGCGAGGCCATCAGCCTGCCGGTGGCGCATGGCGAACGCGCGCTGCGCCGACGCTGGGCGCTGGGTCGCCGACTGCGCGACCGGCAGTACCGGCAGGGCATCGTGCTGCCGCGCTCGGCCAAGGCGGCGCTGCCATTGCGCGCCGCCGGCATCCCGCTGCGTACCGGCTTCCGCGGCGAGCTCCGCTTCGCGCTGCTGAACGATCTGCGGGATCGCAAGCAGGCCGCCTACCGGACCGTGGACCGCTTCCTGTCGCTGGGCTTTGCTGCCGGCGAGCCGCTGCCCGATCCGATCCCGATACCCCGCCTCGCCGCCTCCGTCGAAGGCGCGCATGATGCGCGTGTGGCGCTGGACCTGGCCGAGGACGGCAGTCCGGTTCTGGCCCTGTGCCCGGGAGCCGAATACGGCCCGGCCAAGCGCTGGCCAGCCGAATACTATGCGGATATCGCCCGTCGTCGCCTGCAGCAGGGCTGGCAGGTCTGGCTGCTGGGCTCCGACAAGGACCGGGCCATCTGCCAGTCGATCCGTGATCGCGCCCAGGGTGCGGCCGTGCTGGCCGGACGCACCAGTCTGGCACAGGCCATCGACCTGCTGGCCGTGGCGGATCTGGTGGTCAGCAACGATTCCGGCCTGATGCACATCGCCGCTGCCACCGGCACCCGGCTGGTGGCCCTCTACGGCTCCTCCGATCCCGACTACACGCCGCCGATGAACCCCCAGGCACGGATCCTGAGCCTGGGCCTGGACTGCAGCCCCTGCTTCCAGCGCGAATGCCCGCTGGGACACCTGAACTGCCTGCGCCAACTCGACCCGGATCGCGTGCATCTGGCTGCAGAGGAACTGCTGCAGCAGGAGCCGGGCTGATGCGGCTGGCGCTACTGCTGTTCAAGTATTTCCCCCACGGCGGCCTGCAGCGCAATTTCCGGCGCATCACCGAACTGTGTCTGGCCCACGGTCATGAGGTGGACGTCTTCACGCTGGCCTGGGAGGGCTGGGACCCGAGCCATCCGGCACTGCGGATCGAACGGGTCGAGGTGGGGGGCTGGCGCAACCACGTACGCTATCGCCGCTTCGCCGAGGCCCTGGAGCCGCGACTGCGACAGGGAGGCTATGACAGGATCGTCGGCTTCAACAAACTGCCGGGGCTGGACGTCTACTACAACGCCGACCCCTGCCTGATGCACCGGGCCATGCACCGCGGCTGGCTGTATCGCCGCTCGGCGCGCTTCAAGCAGCTCGCCGCCTTCGAGCAGGCGGTGTTCGCGGCCAACACCCGCAACCACATCCTGCTGCTGTCGCCGGCCGAGCAGCCGCTGTTCCAGCACTGGTACAACACGCGGCCCGACCGTTTCCGGCCGATGCCACCCTATGTCTCGCCGGACCGCTTCGCGCCGGCCGATTATCCGGAACGTCGCAGGCGGATGCGGCAAGACCTCGGGCTTGCGGACGATCAGCGGCTGCTGCTGATGGTCGGCTCCGACTACCGGCGCAAGGGCGTGGACCGCGCGGTCCGCGCGCTGGCTGCCCTGCCCGATGCTAAGCGCCAACGCAGCCAGCTTTATGTGCTGGGCAAGGGCCAACCCGGGCCGATCCGTCGTCTGGCAAGCCGGCTTGGCCTTGCCGAGCAGGTACATCTGCTGCAGGGCCGGGATGACGTGCCCGATTTCCTGTTCGCCGCCGACCTGTTGCTGCATGTGGCCTACCAGGAGAACACCGGCACCGCCATCGTCGAGGCCATTGCCGCCGGACTGCCCGCGCTGGTCACGGGAAACTGCGGTTATGCCGCGCATGTCAGCGCAGCCGAATGCGGCCAGGTGATCGCGGAGCCGTTCCGGCAGGAGACCCTGGACCGGGCGCTGAGCGAAATGCTGGACAGCAAGCAGCGCGACGCATGGCGTGCCAACGCCCTTGCCTACGCCGCCGAAACCGAGCTCGGCAACCGGGCCGAACACGCGGTGCGGGTGATCGAGGGTCCGAAGTATGGCGAGGTGGCGGAATGATCCGGCGCCACGACGAATTGCAGATGGAGCCGGCCTTCCGCGCCGCGCTGCCGCCGGGTGATCCCTTCGATGCGGTCATGAGGCTGGACGGCGATGTGGTCCGCGCGGTGGACGGACGCCGCACCTTCCGCTTCCAGCTTGGCGATCACTGGTATTTCGCCAAGACCCATAACGGCATGCCCTGGCCGCGCATCCTGCGCAAGCTGCTGCAGTTCCGGATCCCGGTGCTGGGCGCCGAACGGGAATGGGCCGCCATCCACCGCCTGCGCGCACTCGGCATCCAGACCACGCCACCGGTGGCCTACGGCCGTCGCAGCCAGTGGAACCCGGCCCGCCGGCAATCCTTTGTCGTCACCGCCGACCTGGGCCGGACCATCACCCTGGAGAACGAATGCCTGGCCTGGCCCCAGCGGCCACCGGCGGCGCATTTCCGGCTGCGCCTGACCCGCGAGGTCGCGCGTATCGCCCGGATCCTGCACCAGGACGGCCTGCACCACCGGGATTTCTACCTCTGCCATTTCCGGCTGGACCTGAACGGCGCCGACCCGCGCAAGGACCCGGACTCGCCGCTGCGCCTGCACCTGATGGACCTGCACCGTGTGCAACGCTTCCAGAAACTGTCGATGCGGGCGCGGGTCAAGGACATCGGCGGCCTGTATTTCTCGGCCATGGACATCGGCCTGCGCGACCGCGACCTGTTCCGCTTCATGCGGCTCTACACCGGCAAACCCCTGCGCCACACCCTGGAGGAAGACGCCGCCCTCTGGCGCGCCGTCGCCGAGCGCGCCCGCTGGCAGTACCGCAAGGAGCACGGGTGATGGGCGTGGGATGGGTTTTCGGACAACGAAGGTTTTCGGTTTTCGGACCAGGTCAAGGGATATCCAGGGCATCGGAATCGGCGCGATGTCTCCGTGGTTTTCGTAGGGTGGATCAAGCGCAGCGGATCCACGCGGATGAGCGGAATGACGACAAAAAAGGTTTTCGGAAACGGTGCGCCGCTCTTCCTTGTCCGAAAACCTTCGTTGTCCGAAAACCCACGGCCCATCTGACCAACATGCGAATCACGAAATCGCCGGTTACCACATACGCCGAATCGGCCATGCGTCGTGTCGCGTGGACGTGGGTGGACTGCTCGGGGGGGATCACACCGCGTGGAATCGCTTCGCTTATTCCACCCTACGCCATAGACGAAAACGCCATGGCAATCCGGGTGGCACGGGCTATTCCTGGTTTGGTCCGAAAACCGAAAACCTTTTCTGTCCGAAAACCCACCCACTGGTGGCACCGATGACCCGCCTGCTCGCCTGGCTCGGTTTTCGTCCCAGTATTCCGGGTATCGAACCCCTGCCCAGAGACCTACGTATGGTCGCCCGGCAATTGCTGAACGGCGAACCGCCGTCCGGCTGGCATGCACTCAGCAGTTCGGCCCAGGCCCGTGTCGCCCGCGGCCACTGGCGGGGCGAGGATGTGGTGCTGAAGGTGTTCCTGCCACGCGACCCGCTGGAATTGTTGAAAAGCCTGTTCCGCGGCAGCCGTGGCGTACGCGCGGTGCGGCGTGGCCATGAACTGGAAGCGGACGGCTTCCATGCACCAGTGGTGTTGGCGCACGGCTGGGATGGCACGCGGGAGATCCTGCTGATGCGGGCGGTGGCCGGCGACAGCTTGTCGCGGCTAATCTCGAGCCGCCTGGGACCACCGCTGCTGCCGGTAACGGATCGGCAGGCCGTTCAACGGGAATTCGCCGCGGAAGTGGCACGCCTGCACCATCTGCGTTGGCTGCACGGGGACCTGCGACTGGGTAACGTATTGCTGTCACCACCAAGACCCGGTGGAAATTTCGTCTTTCTCGACAACGAATCCAGCCGCAAAGTCGACAACGACGCAAGGCTGCGGAAGAACCTTGTGCAATTGAACATGATGCGTCCCCGATTCCTCTCGCGCAGCAGCCGGCTGCGCTTCCTGCTGAAGTATGCGCAGACCAGCGAAATGAGTCGGTCGGAGGTTTCGGAGTTGGCCAAATATCTCATGCAGGCCACCGAGGTCCGCCGCGCAGAGCGGAACCAACGGGGCGGTCCGAAGGCGCGTTTCACTGCCGGCGCGTCATGATGTCAAAGCAAACCGTTACCCTGCGTGCATCGGGATTCCGCGGCGAAGTGATCAATGATCATGACCTGCAGCGGGCCCTCGCGGGCGACTCGCCACGTTTCCAAAATTGGCCGCGAACCGTGCTGAAACACGACGCCGACGTGGAAAGCGGATTCATTCGGCCACCGGATGCACCATATTCACTGTTCTACAAACGCTATCCGCGCCAGGGCTGGCGCCGCATGTTGGGATTCTTCGGAATCACCTCCCGGGCGCGGCATGTCTGGCATATTTCCCGGCATTTGCACGCTCGCGGTGTACCGATTGCGCGCCCAGTTGGCTATCTCGACGGCAGACGGGAGAGCTGGTTTTTCTGTGAGGCACTGGAGCACTGCAGGAGCTTCAACGACCATCTCGCGGCGAACACCTTGCCGGAAGCCGAGGCAATTACAGAAAAAGTCACCCGCGCGCTGGCTGCATTGCACGATGCCGATGTCGTCCACCGTGACTTCAAGTGGGGCAATATACTGTGGTCCGATTGCGGCGACGTCGTTATCGCAGACCTGGACGGGGCACGCCGTTGCAGCAAACCGGAACGCCCCGCCGTTGCACGCGATCTCGCTCGCTTCCTGACCAACGGCCTGGAGGCGGGCCTGAAGCGGCACTGGGCGCTGGACTTCATCAGCCGCTACTGCGCCCTCCGCGGGCTTGACGAAGCGTCCTTGTTGCCGGCCGTCGCGGAAACCATCGACACCATCAGCCGCCGCCATCGCAAACGGTATGGTCGAGCAGCCGTCAGCCTGAACTGAGAAGACGAAGTGAGCCCACGAGAAACGATTACATTGCTGATGCTGGACAGGCACCTGGGGAACTTTCTTGTCGCCAGCCCGGTGCTGGCGGCGCTGGCGGCGCGCCGCCAAAGCCAGCTGGTGGTTCATGGGCCGCATCTTGCCCTGATCCAGCGCATGCCCGCATTGAAATGCCCGGTGCTCACACTTGGAAGGGGTGGCGGACGCCTGCGGGAGTTCTGGAATTTCGCAAAGCTGTTACAGCGGGTCAGAGCGCAGAAACCAGCCATTGCGGTGGATTTCGGCGGCAGCGGCAGCGGCGGCACCGTCGGGGCATTCAGCGGCGCTCCACGACGCATCTGCAGGGATAGCGCCCCTTACGCACGCCGTTTCAATGAACATGTTCGAAAGCCGGAGAACACCGTGCACCGTATCGACATCTACGGTGCCATTGGTCGCGCTGTCGAGCCTGACTTGAGCTGGGCTCGACCCGAGTTGGCGGCACTGCCCGAGGATGCCACCCGCCTGCAAAAGGTGGCGAAGACACAGCAGATACCTGTTGACCGGCCGTGGGTCTGCCTGCATGTGGCGGGGGGTAAAAGCTACAAGCATTGGCCACTGGACCGCTATGCGCAGCTGATCGACGCGCTGTACGCCCGAGGCATGCAGCCGCTGCTAATCGGCGCGGGCCCGGACCGAGGGGCTGCCGATCAGGTTAGTGCGCTGGCTCAGACGAAGCCCATCGATCTGGTGGAAAAAATCGACATCGGCACGCTGATCGGGCTGTTCCGGAACACGGCGCTTTTCATTGGCAACGATAGCGGCCCCATGCACATGGCTGCAGCCAGCGGGACGCCAATCGTAGCGCTCTTCGGTCCGACAGATCCGGAGCGCTGGGGCCCTCTCACTGACCAAGTGGTTGTCGTCCGCGGGACAGAACCCATTCCTCCCAGCGAAGGCAAGAAAACTTTCCCCGACGGCCGCCGGATGGACAGCATCCCGGTGGACGCCGTTTTGCAGGCAATCGATGAAGCGGGAGAACGTTTTCGAACACGGCTGCCATTCGACCACTCTCCCGGCACACAGACATGAATCCACTTCGCGACTGGCGCAACATGAGCGAGAAACAACGCCTGTTCACGCGCAAGAGCCATTTCATTGTCTCCATACCGAAATCCGGCCGAACCTGGCTTAGAGTCTTCCTGCATGCCTACTACAGTCGCCTTCTGGGGTCCATGGAGCCCCCGAACTCGCGCGACGTCTACGCTGACGGGCGACCGGCCTATCAGTTCACCCACGACCGCTACTCCCACCTGACGATCGCCAACCCGTGGCAACGCTTGATTGGCCGTTACCTGATACCGCCGGAACGCCGTCGCAACGCCAGGATTCTCCTGCTGGCCCGGGACCCGCGGGACCTTATGGTATCCCTGTATTTCCAGAATACCCGCCGGGTTAAGGGCAGCCAGACGTTTCACGGCAGCATCGACGACATGCTCAACGACAAACGATACGGCGTTGATCGCGTCATCAAGGTAATGAATGGCTGGCTCGAGGAATGGGGAGACCAGGAAAACCGGCTCCTGCTGTGCCGTTACGAGGCCATGCACCAGCAAGCCACCAGCACGTTCAGCCGCGTGATCGAGTTCCTTGGGAACGGCGAAATCGATCAGCACGCCCTGGACGACGCGTTGGGATATAGCCGTTTCGACAACATGCAGGCCAGGGAAAAACAGCTTTCCGGCAACTCGCCGAGCGCCCTCAGACCCGGCAACGCTGACGACCCGGAGTCATTCAAGGCCCGCAAGGGCCGCGTTGGCGGTTATCTTGACTACCTGACCAGCCCACAGGTCGCCAGAATCGAGCAGGCCATGGAAAATCTCGACCACCGATTCGACTATGCGACTGGACGCAGCGAATGATTACCCTGCCGGAGGTTCTGCGCCAGTGGTTCGCGCAGTGAGCGCTTGATTCCGGAGAGGTATTTCCGCTCCACCAGCCTCGCGGCACGAGGCCAAACCCGCGGAAGCCTCCCCACCTGCACCACCCCGGTGGAAAGGTAAGGTCGTCGTAACACCGGGGCGACCTCGCGAATGACGGCCCGGGGCAGCGTCCGAATTCGCATGTGCTCGTCCATAACCCCCTGAAGGAACGCTTGCTGAACAGCGGTCGGTGCCGTATCAGTTATCGCATCCAGCTTGACCAGTGGGTCCAGGAAAAGCCTGCGGTACAGATAGCCCAGCAAGCGATGCCCCGCCCAGAGGCGCCGCCACAAGGGCTCATGGAAAGCTGACGCATAATCCAGGTGCAGCGCCAGGCCATGCGACTCGTCGAATAACAGGTTATCCAAATTGCGGTCCCGCATTCCCAGTAGAAATGCCGGAGGCAAGGACCTACCCAGGGCATGAAAAAACTCCGTCTGGTCCAGGGATTCTCCCCGAGACTCGACCAATAGTCGGACAGGCGGAGCTTCACAGAAGGGCATGCAAATCCACCCTTGCCCCAGATCCTCCACCGCGAGAGCCGGCGAGCCAATGGCGAATAGAACCCGGCTCACGAGACTTTCCTGTTCCGGCCTCTCCGCCCGCTTCACAACCATCGCGTGGTCTTCCGTGCGCAACACGAACACGTCCCGCACGAGATGCTCGACGGGAAGCTCGCTCAGCTGCAAACGCCTGAGAAGCTCATTCTGAACGCTAACTGGTAGACTCTGCGCCTGAGTGGGCGGCCCGGATGTCATGCGTGGCCCTCCCGGGCACAAATGGTGGAGTGCCTGAATGATACGGCAGGATGACAAATCGATGACAGCACACGCGCGACCGCTTACTGATGGCTGAAACGACTCAAGCCTCGCCGCTTGCAGGCCAGCACCTGCTCATCGTACTGGAGAAAAAAGGCCATGTGGGCGCCAATATCCGAGAGCATTTCAAGGTCTATCGGGAAGCGGGCGCCAGACTCACGCTTTGCTTTCTGACCGGTGACGGCTCCGAATATGCTCCGGACGACCCAGACGACACAGTGATAGGCCTCGGCCTCACCGAACGCGAGAGCAAGCGTAATCGCATCAGGACCGCCTGGCGGCTCGCCGCCGTCCTTCGCCAGCGCCAACCGGACCGAATCATCGCCGACCAGTACAAGTGCGTCGCCAGCGCGCTTCTGGCGAGTGCGATTGTCCGCTTCCACGGTCCGATCTACGCACTGCTGCGTGGATATTACGCGACCGATTCCGCAAGCCGGCGGCGCCTGTACCGCCTGTTCCGCAATCGTCTGACCGGAATAATCGCGTTGACCCAGGCACAAAAGGATCGCTTCGGCGCGAACATGCCCTGGTATTTTCCCGACCGGATCCATGTCGTTCACAACTACATCGACACAGACGCACTAAAAGCCAGCATGCTGGACCGTCAAACGGCGCGTGAGCAGCTAAACCTTACGGCAGATGCCTTCGTCTTCGGCTGTATTGCCCGGTTCGATCCCTACAAGCGCATTACAGACCTGCTGCAGGCCTTTGCCATACTCCTGCCGGAGAGTCCTGATGCCCGACTGGTCATTATCGGTGATGGCCGGGAAGGCTTCGCACTCCGCGAAGAGGCAATTGCGCTCGGTATCGATCATCACACTCTTTTCACCGGTTTTCTGCCAAAGGCGAACCGCCTGATGCGGGCGTTCGACGTTTTTGTCCTACCCTCTGAGGGTGACAATTTCGCGCGCGTGTTCCTGGAGGCGATGGCAGCGGAATTGCCGGTGATCGGGGTAGAAGGTGGTGGCACGCCGGAGGTGATAGATGTGTCCGATTTTCTGGCACCGCCTCGTGACCCACCCGCTCTTGCGGCCCTGCTGGCGCGCGCGCGTCGAACCGACGCCTTCGAACGGCAGACCTGCGGAAAGAATCTGTCACGCTCGGCCAGTGCCAGATTCACGGAGGAAAAGCTCAAAGACCAGCTACTCGCCGTATTTCGGGCAGGACCAGCATGAGCGAACCCCGGATCACGCCGTCAGGCAAGCCAATGCGTATCGCCGTACTCTCGGACCACCTCCGCGGCCTCATCGGGCAGGGTGGCGGCGTCGACAGATGCCAATGGCGTCTGGCCAATGAATACGCCCGCCGCGGATATCTCGTCGATATGGTTGTCTTTGACAAGGATGGCATCGAGCCGTCAATGATCCCGGCGAATATCAACCTTCAATTCATTCCGAGAAGTAGCGCCTCGCGAACCAAGTTTTTTATCTTCACCCGGCTTAAAGGCCTGCGGCCCCTCGTCGCGAGACCAATCCTCCTTCCTCTCAAGCCAAGCGCGAGAGTGCTCCACCTCCCGGCGCTCGCCGACTACCTTGAGACACACGCTCCGGATCTTCTGATATCCGCTGGCACCTACGAGAACGTCACCAGCCTCTTGGCAAAAAAAGCGGTAAACTCGAAGACAAGAGTCCTCGTCAGCGAACGGAATCCTCTCAGCGAAAAGCTGACCAAACCAAAACACGCGAAGAAAGCGCGGTGGCGCCATCTTCCTCCATTGATGGCGAAACTCTACCCAACCGCCGATGCCGTTATCGCCATATCAGAAACGCTAAAGGTCGATATCGCGAATAACATCCCGTCCTCGGATCTTCCGCTTTGCGTGATCTACAACCCGGTAATCGACCGAAACGAGGACTCGTTGAATGCGGCCCGAGTTCCCGACCACCCGTGGCTCCAGTCGAAAGAATATCCGGTTATAGTTAGCGTCGGGCGCCTGCGCCAGCAGAAAGATTACTTCTCCCTGCTTAAAGCAGTCGCGACAAGTTCCAGAACAACACCCATGCGATTGATTGTCGTCGGTGACGGCCCACAAAAAGAGAAACTCGAACAGCGCGCTGCTGATCTTGGGATTGCCGACATCGTTGATTTCGTCGGATATAAAGAAAACGCGAGAAGCTACATTGCCCACTCCGACGTGTTCGCCCTGACATCTATATACGAGGGTTTACCGGCAGTTTTAATCGAGGCACTGTATTTCGGTGTCAATATCGTCGCTACCGATTGCCCAGGAAGCAGCCGTGAGATTCTCGAAGACGGCCGCCACGGCTTCCTCGTTCCAGTGAAGGATCCAGACGCTATTGCAGGAGGGATACTTAGCGCTCTATCGAAGCGTCCGAACCGGGATTCACTCAGCGCGCGGGCCGCATCATTCTCCGTCGAAAGGGCCGCTGAACGGTACCTACGAGCCGCACAGTTTTTAAAATAGATCAGATGCTTACAGCGATTTTGCGCTTCTCATAAACGGAAAATGCACCCGTGTACTTGTCCCCACTGCCTCGAGCATCAATTACATATTCCGCACTGCGGGCAGCCGCGGAACTGGTCCAGCTCCGCGGGTAGCACACAGGTTCCACTCCCGTTAATTTGTGCCATAAGCCGTACCGCGGATTGGAAATTTTGCTCATTTTTCCAAAAATCAATGGAAATCCTAACTAGCGGAAACAAGAAATGAGTCTTTCAAAAATCATTCTGAACAAGGTTCTATGGGCGCAACAAGGCGACCTTTTCTGCAGACGATTCGCTCTCGCGAACAAAGCATATCTAGGATGGCCAATTTCGCTCGATTGGAGCCAGGAGGAACACCACTACATCGTTTCTGACAAGGACTTTAGAATTCATGTCGCCAGAACTGCTCGCATTTCGCGGTATAAGAAGGGCATCAGAGAACGGCTGGAGAAGATATATAGTAGCTATCTTCTTCATCATGTCCCGATCTCCGAAGATGATACTGTAATAGACTGCGGGGCCAACATCGGGGAGGTCGGCCTCTATCTCGCAAATCGATTTGGATGCCGAGTTTTAAGCATCGAGCCTGAAGAGCGGGAGGTCCGGTGTCTACACAAAAACCTTAGGGGACTGAAACATACAATAGACCATGCCGCGTTATGGAAAACGAGTGGCGAAATGGACTTGTTCGAGAAAAACGATACGGGCGATAGCAGCTTATTCCAGACAGAAAACTTTGCCTCCAGGAAACGGATCATTACAAGAACGCTGGACGAATTGGTTAAAAATTCCGGAGAAGAAAAAATAAAGCTTCTAAAGTTAGAGGCGGAGGGCGCAGAACCAGAGATACTTCAGGGGGCCGGAAGAACGCTTCCGCTAATTGAATACATAGCTGCCGATTTGGGTCCAGAACGAGGTGCGTCACAGGAAAAAACAGCGCCGGAGGTAATTAATTACTTATGCAAAAACGGGTTTGATTTGGTTGACATATCCCAAAAACGCTTAGTTTGTCTTTTCAAGAACAGAAGCACCTGATCAGTGCTCTCCACTCAGTCAATGTTATTCCAATTGATGGTTAAGTTTTTATCCGCCTATTTTATACTATCGCGCCCAACTGGGCACGTGTCGGTCAGCAGTTTTTTCTCTATCTTCTTAGCGAAGTTTGTCCGCTGTAGGCCAGTGCGAGGGGCAAAAAGAAGGAAACCCATACATGAGGCTCGACTCGGTAAATTATCTCGTGACCGGTAAGTGATACATTAATCACGCCGAACGCTATCAGCCCAAGAACAACCCTGTACTCCCAATCTCGCCGATGTCGATAGGCACGAGAAACGGCAAAGACAACCAACAACACAAGGAGAGCGAGTGCAACAAGTCCGCCCAGAAGAAAAGCAACGAGAAACAGGTTGTGCGGACTGTAGAACGTCTTGCCGACGGATTCGACGAAGATCTCCCGCTCCACGCTTAACCCATGACCGAAAAACGGCGCCTCGAGTCCCGGGAGCAGAGCAGCTTGCCAGATATCCAGACGATAGGTAGCACCTCTTTCGATAAAGCTGCGTCCCGGACCAAAGAGTAGCTCACTTGCGATTAGGGCAATCCCGACGGCAATTGCGCCAAGAGCAATCCACTTCAGGCGGCCGTGGACGATGAATGCAACTCCCATGGCGGCACCCAGCGCGAGAAGCAGCCCTCGACTCTGGCCGAGGAAAAGGAATAGCACCACGAAGACGAAGGTTGCGCCGAACAGGGCCTTCATCCATGGACTGAGCGATTTCTCAGTAAAAAGCAGCAACCCGGCCAGCGCACCGGCGAACGCGAGCCCGACTGAACCCCTGATCGGGTTATCGGAGTAGAAAAGGTGATTGTATACCCTGCCCTGAAGCCCGTTCGCAGTCCCATAGAATTGGAACGACGACCACAGGACCGCAGCGCAAGCAGCGATCGACAGCACCAGTCCGAGTTTCACCAGCACCCGGGAATCTTCGCTGGCAGCGACCAGAACCACGGAAAAATAAATTAGTGAGAGTACGGCCCAGCGAAAACGATCAAAGGGATCTATTTGATCTTCCCCTGGCCCCCAGGCAAGACTCAAGAGCAGGAACAGGAAGAGAGCGGCTAGCAGGCGGATACCGGTATTCTGAAGGATTAGTCGCCATTGTTCTCTCGTCGAGAAGACAAGAAAGGGCAGAAAGACTGCGAAATAGAGCACGTCGCGATGCAGGCGGGAACTAGAAAAGACAATGAATCCGGAAGCGAAAATCGCAACGAGCCAAGTCAGCAGGTTGCGGTCCCAGTAGAAGCGCCTGACGTTTGAAAAACCCTCCCTGACAACCTGCGTCAGCACGTCAAGACCCTCTTGCTCTAATTGTCGAGCGACGTATCAGTCTGTAGCTCCTTCACCCAGTCCTCATCGAATAGGGAATCCCGCTTGTCTTCGAGCTTTTCCTGGTTCCTGCGATGGGTCTTGTGCGGCGAAACTGCTGCCGTACCGTGAGACAGATGAACAATCTTCGGCATCATCTCGTGCACCGGAATCACCCGTGTCTCATAACCGGCATCCCAGAGCTGTGCGGAAATCGAGTAGCCACCACTCTGATCATAAAAGCCGTTCTTGCCCTCGACGCTGCGAAACGTCAAGCCGCTATCAATGATCGCCTTACGCCGATACATGGCGCAGAAGTCTTTCGGATAATGGTTCTGTTTCCAGACGTAAGTCTTTTTCTTCAAGCCCAGAGCATATTTTATGTTGCTTCGAATGACGTGGAACACCCGCTTCTGCAGCTCGTAGAAGCGGTTGACCTCTTCCAGCTTCCAGGTTCCGACACCAGCGATGTTTTCACCCTTCGCGAATTCCCTGAAGTAAGGATCCAGCCAGTCGCTGCTCTTGACGAACAGGTCCGTATGCATGGTCATCAGAAACTCGCCTGTCGCCTCTTTTACCGCTATGTCATGCGAGGTCCAGACATTGTGCGGAAAGTTATGCAGTCCTTCCTCGGGTCGTTCGATCAGCCGGATCCATTTGAGGGAGCGGAGGTAATCGAGGCTTTCATCCTTGGAGCCGTTGTCAATCACGATTACTTCCACATCCCTGCCTCGCGTGTTCTTCCGAATCGAACGCAGACAGGGCTGGAGCAGCGGCAACACCTGCCAATGCGGAATGGAAATGCTGATGCGGCCTGGAACCATTTCGGCAGTCACGGCAACCCCTTCAGAACATTGCACCTTGGTGGCGCGCAAGCATAGCACCGCTACCCACACCACGACACGCGACCATATCCAGACCGGTAGCGACGGCTACCGAACCGGCACCGCGCCTTGCCAGATGACCAAAACCAGTCTCGGGCGCAGACGCGGGAATAAATCAGTGTTTCCCTAGAGCCGACTGAACAAGTCTCGCACGTGTAGATGTGACAATATGATGACATTCCCAAGCACGGACTCCACCATCGCATGGCGAGAGACATCTCAATCGCGGGCAACCAGGACCGATGCCCGGTCATCGAGCTTGACCCGAAGCGGGTCGGTCTCATTGGGCGACGCCCCCCGGATTTCCTCAAGTGGATGCCGCGCTACGAGCATTACGGGCTGCCCTGGCCAATTCGCCGGGGGTTTTGGGATCGGTTCGTCCTGCCATTCGCGGACCATCCGACGTTTCGTGAAGTTGAAACGCTGCTGGCCGCCGATCTGGACTATGAACGCCTGCCCAGCTTTCGCGCGGCTCTGACGCAGCTCCGCGAGAAAGGCCACGCGCAGCTGCCTCAAATGCGCCGCAATAGGGCGTTTTCCAGCGAGCCAGCGGTACGGAGGCATTACGAAGACGTCGTTAGCCTCATTACCAGTATCCAGCAACATGGCTATCTAATGGACGAGGAAAACGGAATCGGCCTCGGCGTCGGCCACGATGGCCGCCTGATCAAGCTCAAGCACGGCCACCACCGACTGGCAGTCGCCCAGTTGTTGGGAGTGGAACGCGTCAGATTTCGGGTTATTGCCGTGCATCCGGCCTGGATGCTTCGCTCCATGCCAGCCCATACGGTAGCTCTTGGCGACGCGCTGGAGCAGAGCCTGAGTGCCTGAACGCGGTGCCGCAGATATCGGCAAGTTTTCCCGCGAAGCACATCACCCCCATCGCATGGTTTATCCTGTGCCGGCCCGAATCGCGGATTGGCGCCCCAGCTCCGCATTTTTTACTAACGCGAACGAGGATTCATGGGCAAGGCAACCGACAAGGCAACGCTGAAAAACAAGATCGAGCAGGGACAGGTCACGGCGGGCCAGTCCTTCATCATCTACAAGCGGATCCTGACCTTTCTTGCGCCCTACTGGCGACTCGGATTACTCGCCGTCGCCGCTATGATTCTAGCCGCCGCCATGCAGGCGGCTTTCGCCTGGATCGTACAGCCACTGGTGGACGGCACCTTTATCGAGCAGGATCCTGCGGCGAGGATCTGGGTACCCTTCGGACTCGTTGTGATCTTCTTCTTCCACGGCCTGACCTCGTTCGGCTCTGAGTACACGGTTGCCTGGGTCGGGCGCAACGTGGTCAAGGACATCCGACAGGCCGTTTTCGAAAAATATCTTAGGCTGCCTGTCGCCTTTTTCGACCGCAGCTCTCCCGGCATGCTTCTGGCCAAACTGACCTACAACGTCACCCAGATTCAGAGCGCAGCGTCCAATGCAATTGTTGTTCTGATTCGCGACACCTTCACCATCATCTTTCTGGTCGGCTACATGTTCTGGCTCAGCGGCTGGCTGGCGCTTGTGTTCTTTGGCCTGGGGCCGGTCCTGGCCAGCATCGTCAACTGGGCCAACCACAGATTCCGGAAAGTCGCGCGCAAACTGCAGACATCTGTCGGCAACTTCGCACAAATCGCGGAAGACAGCATTCGCGGGCAAGCAGAAGTGAAGATTTTTGGCGCCGATCGATATGAAGCCGATCGGTTCGAACACATCAACGAGAAACACAGAAAGCAGCAAATGCGGCACACGATGATCAAGGCGATGAGCCAACCGTTGATGCAGATGGCAGCGGTAGTCTCACTAGCGATCATCCTGTTCCTGGCTACCAGCGACCGCGTCATGGAGACCGTTACACCGGGCGGGCTCATGTCATTCATCACTGCCATGCTGCTCCTGATGCCGCCGCTGAAGCGCATCGTCAATGTCAATGCCGAGATCCAGAAGGCGCTGGCGGCCGGTGAAAGCGTATTTGAGGTGCTCGACGAACCACCGGAACCGGATTTCGGCACCACGGCTCTTGAGCGGGCAAAGGGCGAGATCGAATATCGTGGCCTGAGCTTCGCCTACAAGCCTGAAGACGGTCCGGTACTCAGGGACATCAACCTTCGAATAGAACCCGGCCAGACGGTAGCCCTTGTCGGCCGCTCGGGAAGCGGCAAGACCACGCTCGCGAGCCTGCTACCGCGTTTCTACGAACCGACTTCCGGCGAGATCCGACTGGACGGCCTGCCGGTCACGGATTACCGCCTGAATGACCTACGTCGGCAAATCGCCCTGGTCGGTCAACAGGTCGTTCTGTTCAACGACACGGTCGCGAATAACATCGCGTATGGTCTGCCTCATCCACCAACCCGTGAACAGCTGCTGGAGGCAAGCGAAGCGGCCAATGCGCGCGACTTTATCGAACGACTGCCGCAGGGATTCGAGACAACAATCGGCGAAAACGGCGTGATGCTCTCTGGCGGTCAGCGCCAGCGTGTGGCCATTGCCCGTGCCCTGCTCAAGGATGCACCGATCCTGGTTCTGGACGAGGCCACCTCTGCGCTGGATTCCGAATCCGAACAACTGATTCAGGATGCACTGGAGCATCTGATGGAAGGCCGCACAACGCTGGTCATCGCCCATCGGCTGTCAACAATTGAGGACGCCGACCGGATCGTGGTGTTGGATCAGGGCGCGATCCTTGAGACAGGGACCCATTCCGAATTGCTGGCGCGCGGCGGGACCTATGCAACGCTGCATCGCAGCCAGTTTGCGGAATAAGCATGGGCCTCACGACACGGCTTCGCGTCACATGGTCCCCGTTCTTTCGACGGTTTCCGGCGAAAACGCCGGATATGGCAGAGCGCGTCAATCGCCGCATCGCGGTCTCGCGTAAGCCTTCCTACATCTATTTCCGAGTTCCGAAGGCCGCCAATTCCACGGTGATTCGAAATCTGCGTTACGCAGAGGAAGGTGCAGATATCGACATGCCCAAGGAAAAGGAAGCCTTCCTTAGGCCAAGCGCACTCTGGTGGTGGGAGGTAAGCCGGCTCCGAGAGCGATTTTTCCTGTTCACCGTGGTCCGCGACCCTTACAGCCGCATATTGTCCGCCTATCTGGACAAGGTCCAGCGAAGTAATCGCCGCTCCAAGGTACTTTCCGGCCTGGACCTAACGGACGACGATGCGGCAATCGGCTTCGACGAATTCTGCGATTTCCTGGAGCGAGGCGGACTGGACTCCGACGCCCATTGGTGCCGACAAATCGACTTGATTCCATGCGGACCAGCGTACTTGCATGCAATCGGGCGGGTCGAATCACTTGCCCAAGACCTGCCGGAAATTCTTCATCGGGCAACCGGTGTTCGCCGCAAGACACTTCAATCCCATTCACCCCACAAGACTGGCGCCAGTGAACGTATGCATACCGTCTACACAAAGGCCCTCGCCGAGCGCATCCGAACGATCTATAAAGCGGACTTCGACGCTTTCGGCTACGACCCCGAACCCGATTGGCTGAAGGATGTTCGGTAGACAGTCCTCGAAATGACCCAGACGAACTCCCAATCAAGGCTACCGCTGCGAGAATCACCCCGCTCCATCTGCATCCTCCGCTTTTCGGCGCTTGGGGACGTGACCCACATGACGCCGGTGGTGCGCACGCTGCAGCGGGAGTGGCCGGAGACGGCGATCACCTGGATTGTCGGCAAGGCCGAGCATGCCCTGGTCGGCGACATCGCCGGCGTCGATTTCCGCGTCTTTGACAAGACCGCGGGGCTGCGAGGGTATCGGGATTTGTGGCGGCAACTGCGCGGCAAGCGCTTCGACGTGCTGCTGCACAACCAGTTCGCACTGCGGGCGAACATTGCCAGCCTTGGCATCCGCGCCGGGCTGCGGCTCGGCTATGACAAGGCGCGCTCCAGGGACTTCCATGGGTTGTTCGTCAATGCGCGCATTCCGCCGCATCCGGGCCAGCACGTCATCGACATCTATTTCAGCTTCATCGAAACCCTGGGCGTCAGCCGGCGCCACATGGTTTGGGATATCCCGGTTCCGCCCGAGGCCGACGCCAAGGCACGGCAATGGATCCCTAACGGCAGCCCTTCCTTGGTAATCAGCCCGTGCTCCAGCCATCACATCCGTAGCTGGTCGGCAGAACAGGCCGCCACCGTTGCGGAGCATGCGGTTCGTCAACACGATCTGCAGGTTCTGGTCACGGGCAGCCCCGCTGGACACGAGCAGGCGCTTTGTGCCGCTATCGCGGAGCAGGCGGCGGTCCCGGTCACCAATCTGGCCGGTCAAACCTCCATCAAGGAAACCCTGGCCCTGCTCGGCCGCGCGACAGTGGTCATCAGCCCCGATTCCGGCCCGGCCCACATGGCCAACGCCATGGGCAGGCCGGTCATCGGACTGTACGCCTGCACCAACCCCGGCCGGGCCCGGCCGTATTACAGCGGTCAATGGTGCGTGGACAAGTACGACGAAGCGGCACGCATGGTTCATGGTAAACCTGCCAGCGAGTTGCGCTGGGGCACCAAGATCGAACGTCCCGGCGTCATGGACCTGATCTCCGCCGCCGATGTCATCGAACGTCTGGATGCCCTGATGGAGAGTGGCGCGACGCACACCGGGCGATGAGCTCGGGGGTATTATTTCAGCGGGCACTCCGTCGCAATGCGACATTGTGCTGCGAGGTAGGGCGTATTTTCTCGACGGATCACACCGCGCGGATCCGCTTCGCTCGATCGGCCCTACGCGACCTCGGGGCCACCATCGTTTTTCGCAGGGTGCATTAAGCGAAGCGAATTCACGCGGTGTGATCCGTCGGCGGTCTGTAAAAAGCTCTGATTTATTCGCACGCCGGCGTTGACGTCCGCATTGACGGCAGCGTGGGAAAGAGGCTATGCAGAGCAGGTGGCGATGCGCTTTGGCCAAGTGCCTGCAGTAACTGCCTGGAGTAACACTTGAAGATTCTGGTTACCGGACACGCCGGCTTTATCGGCTTCCATACCGCCCGGCGCCTGCTACGGGACGGCCATGCCGTGGTTGGCTTCGATGTGGTCAACGACTATTACGATCCGGCCATCAAGGAAGCCCGGCTACAAGTGCTCGCGGACGAAGCCGCGGCCATCGGCGCTGATTACACCTCGATCCGGCAGGATCTGGCGGATCAGGCCGCGGTCGAGGCCTGCTTCAGGCAGCACGAATTCGATCGCGTGATTCACCTGGCCGCCCAGGCCGGTGTGCGCTACTCGCTGGAGAACCCGCGGGCCTACACCCGCAGCAATATCGATGCCTTCGTCAACATCCTGGAATGCTGCCGCCACGCTGAGACACCCCATCTGACCTATGCCAGCACCAGCAGTGTCTACGGCGCCAATACCGACATGCCGTTCAGTGAACACCAGGCCACGGTCCACCCATTGCAGTTCTACGCTGCGACCAAGCGCGCCAATGAACTGATGGCGCACAGTTACAGTCACCTGTTCCGCCTGCCAACCACCGGGCTGCGCTTCTTCACCGTCTACGGCCCCTGGGGCCGGCCCGACATGGCCTTGTTCATCTTTACCCGCAACATCCTCGCCGGCGAGCCCATCCCGGTGTTCAACCACGGCAATCACACGCGGGATTTCACCTTCGTCGATGACATCGTCGAGGGCGTCATCCGCACCGCATTCGACATTGCCGAGCCGAACCCCGCCTGGTCCAGCGACGCACCCGACCCGGCAAGCAGCAGCGCGCCATGGCGCCTGTTCAACATCGGCAACAATACGCAGGTGCCGCTGATGCATTACATCGAGGCGCTGGAAAAGGCGTTGGGGCGGAAGGCGGAAATCGATTTCCAGCCATTGCAGCCGGGCGACGTGCCGGCCACCTATGCCGACGTTTCCGAATTGCACCAGGCCACGGGTTATCAGCCGCGGACCAGCATCGACGACGGCGTCTCGCGCTTCGTGGACTGGTATCGCGACTACTATGGAATAACGCGCTGATTCCCGGTTGTATTGGGGGAAGGCGGGCTTGGGTGGGGGCATACCGGCAACGGATCACACCGCGCGGATCCGCTGCGCTTGATCCGCCCTACGCGGCCTCGGGCCGCCGTGGGGTTCGTAGGGTGCATTAAGCAAAGCGAATGCACGCCGTGTCAGGCAGACCGGAGAAGGACGACAAACCGGACAGGGCGAAGAACGGGCGGCACGGGGGACGACGACGGCGCGGGGGCATCCTGCCAACGGATCACACCGCGCGGATCCGCTGCGCTTGATCCGCCCTACGCGACCTCGGGCCGCCGTGGGGTTCGTAGGGTGCATTAAGCGAAGCGAATGCACGCCGTGTCAGGCAGGCCGGATACGCACCGGCGCTTTTCGTGGCATGCGGTGTGAGCCGCGAGACGCCGGAACCGGGTTGGTCGACAACGAATAATGGGTTACGGGCCAGGGATTCGGGGGCGAGGAGCACATGACTCAGGACACGTTCAACGCGCCGGAGGCGCCGCGGTTGGGGATTATCGGCCTGGGCTACGTGGGACTGCCGCTGGCCGCAGAATTCGGCCAGGTCCTTCCCACGGTGGGTTTCGACATCAATCCCACCCGGATCAACGAACTCCAGCGCGGCCACGATCGCACGCTGGAGGTCACGGCGGAGGAATTCGCGGCGGCAGGCCAACTGGAGCTCACTGCCGATCCGTCACGGCTCGCGGACTGCAACGTCTTCATCGTCACCGTACCGACTCCGATCGACATTCACCGCCGGCCGGACATGCGACCGCTGCTCGCCGCCAGTCACACCGTCGGGCAGGCGCTCGGCCCCGGTGACCTGGTGATCTTCGAGTCCACCGTCTATCCCGGCGCCACCGAAGAGGACTGCGCCCCGGTGCTGGCGGCGCAATCCGGGCTGCGGGTCAACGAAGGCTTCTTTCTCGGCTACAGCCCGGAACGGGTGAACCCCGGCGATCGCGCGCACCGGATTCCGGACATCGTCAAGGTCACATCAGGCTCAACGCCGAAAACCGCCCGCTTCGTCGATGAACTCTATGGCCGGATTATCCGCGTGGGCACCCATCCGGCTCCCAGCATTCGCGTGGCCGAGGCGGCCAAGGTCATCGAGAATACCCAGCGGGACGTCAACATCGCCCTGGTCAACGAGCTGGCGAAGCTGTTCGAAAAGCTCGACCTGGACACCGAGGCCGTACTCCAGGCAGCCGGCACCAAGTGGAATTTCCTGCCGTTTCGCCCCGGCCTGGTGGGCGGCCACTGCATCGGCGTCGACCCGTATTACCTGACCCACAAGGCGCAGGCAGTGGGCCATCACCCGGAGATGATCCTCGCCGGCCGCCGCACCAACGACGGCATGGGCAGCCATATCGCCGACCGCACGGTAAAGGCGATGATCCGCAAGGGGTTTCCCGTGGTTGGCTCACGCATCCTGCTGATGGGCCTTTCCTTCAAGGAGAATTGCCCGGACCTGCGCAACACCCGGGTGGTGGACATCATCGCCGATCTGCGCAGTTACAACGCCCAGGTGGATGTCTGGGACCCGTGGATCAACGCCGATGATGCATGGGAGGAATACGGTCTGGAGATGCTGCGCGGTGAACCCGAGCAAGGAGCCTACGACGCGGTGATCCTCGCCGTTCCCCACCGGCAATTCCGCGAGCTCGGCGCTGAAGCCCTGCGCCGGTTCGGCAACGACCACGCGGTGGTCTTCGACGTGAAATCGGTGTTTCCCGTCGGCAGTTGCGATTTGCGACTTTAGGGAGTCTGCGCGGGGCGATTTACAAAAATCGACCCGGATCACACCGCGTGGATCCGCTGCGCTTGATCCACCCTACGCGGCACCGGGCCGGCGCTGGCTTTCGTAGGGTGCATTAAGCGCAGCGAATGCACGCGGTGTCAGGCATCGGGAGAGCGGCATAAGGTGGGCCGATGCCGCCGTGGGTCGGGGTACGGGATTACGGTTCTCGGCGGTTGAGGCGGGCGATTTCCGGGTCGTCGGGGTCGAAATCGGTGAGGCGGTACTTGGCGCCGCAGTACATGCAGGTGGCCTCACCGGTCTTGTGGATCGGCAGGTAGATCCGTGGATGCGAATTCCACAGATACATGCCCGGCATCGGGCATGACAGCGGCAGATCCGCCCGGGTCACGTCGTAGCGGTTGGCCGCGTTGGGTTCGATCAGGTCCTCGCGCTCATGGGTCTGCGGATCAGGCATCGACGGTTTCCTCCACAAAACTCAACCACTCCGGATGCACCTCGCGGCGACCCTCGACCTGGTCGAAATACATGCCCTGCAGCCGTTCGGTCAGCGGGCCGCGCTTGCCGTTGCCGATCACCCGGCCATCCAGTTCGCGGATCGGGGTGACCTCGGCGGCGGTGCCGGTGAAGAATGCCTCATCGGCGGTATACACCTCGTCGCGGGTAATGCGCTTCTCGCGCACCGGCAGCTTGATCTCGCCGGCCAGGCGAATCACCGTGTCGCGGGTAATCCCCTCCAGCGCCGAGGTCAGCTCCGGGGTGTACAGCACGCCGTCACGGACCATGAAGAAGTTCTCGCCCGAGCCCTCGCAGACAAAGCCGTCCACGTCCAGCAGCAGCGCCTCGTCATAGCCGCAATCCTCGGCCTCCTTCAGCGCCATCATCGAATTCATGTAGTTGCCGTTGGCCTTGGCCCGGCACATGGTGACATTGACGTGATGCCGACTGAACGAGGAGGTCTTCACCCGAATGCCGCGCTCCATGTTTTCGGCACCCAGGTAGGAGCCCCATTCCCAGGCGGCGACGATCACATGCGCCTGCAGGTTGTGCGCATGCAGGCCCATGCCCTCGGAGCCGTAGAACACCATCGGCCGGATGTAGGCGCTTTCCAGGTCGTTGACGCGCAGCGCCTCAAGAATTGCGGCATTGATTTCGTCGGGCTCGTACGGCACCCCCATACCCAGGATCTTGGCGGAGTTGAACAGCCGCCGCGTGTGTTCGGCAAGCCGGAACACCGCAGTGCCGCGCTCGGTGCGATAGGCGCGAATGCCCTCGAACACGCCCATGCCGTAATGCAGGGTGTGGGTCAGCACATGCACCCGGGCATCGCGCCAGGGCAGCATCTCGCCGTCCATCCAGATGACGCCGTCGCGGTCATCCATGGTCATGATCTGGTCTCCTCGCCTGCCGTGTCGGCGGCGGTCTCGTCGTCGGTCATCAGGCGCTGCCACACGGCAGACACGCCGTCCCGCAGTTCGGCCAGTTCCGTGGCCGGGATGCGCGCCTGGCCTTCCTGCAGGGTGGCGCGGTGGATGCGGGCGCGATAGGCGCGATAGGCATCCGCCAGCGTAGAGGCCTCGCTGCGACTGAAAAAGCCGGCTGCGGCCAGTTCGCCGATCAGCCGCACGTTGTCCGTGTAGCGCAGCAGCGTCGGGTTGGCGCTGGCCTTCGAAAGAACGCCGTATTGCACCATAAATTCGATATCAGCGACACCGCCACGATCCTGCTTCAGGTCAAACAGATCGGCATCGCGGTTGCCCTTTTCGCCACGCATCCGCTCACGCATGTCGTGCACATCGCCGCGCAGCGTCTCCAGGTCCCGTTCGCGGCAGAGAATCTCGCGCCGGATCCGGTCGAAGGCCTCCTGCAAGGCCGCGTCGCCGGCCACGAAACGGGCCCGAACCAGGGCCTGGTGTTCCCAGGTCCAGGCCTTGTCCTGCTGGTATTCCTCGTAGGCAGACAGGCTGGTGGCCAGCAGGCCGGCGCGGCCGCTGGGGCGCAGCCGGGTATCCACCTCGTAGAGCACGCCGCCGGCGGTGGTTGCACCCAGGATATGGATGATCCGCTGCGCCAGGCGGACGAAGAACACATTGTTGTCCACCGCACGGTCGCCATCGGTCATCTGCTGCTCGCCGCGGCTGTCGTGCAGAAACACCAGGTCCAGGTCCGAGCCGTAGCCCAGTTCCAGCCCGCCGAGCTTGCCGTAGGCGATCACCGCGAAACCGGGCCGAACCGTCTCGCCATCGACCTTGCAGCTCGGTCGGCCGTGGCGTTTCTCCAGGTGATGCCAGGCGATATCCACCACCTCGCGCAGCACCACCTCGGCAATGTCCGTCAGCAGGTCGGAGACCACCATCAGCCGGGTCACGCCGGAGACGTCCGCCGCCGCCAGCCGCAGCGTGTTCACCTGCTTGAACTGGCGCAGCACCTCCATCTGCTGTTCCAGGTCATCCGGGTCCTCCTCGTCCAGACGCTCACGCAACTGCTGTTCCAGCGCCTTGCGTTCCAGCGGCGCGTACAGCTTGCGCGGGTCCAGCAGTTCGCCCAGCAGGACCGGCAGGCGGGTGATCAGGCGCGCAATCCAGGGGCTCGCCGAACAGAGCTTCACCAGTTGCGACAGCGCCATCGGCCGTTCAGCCAGCAGCGACACGTACACGGTGCGGCGGACGATAGCCTCCAGCAGATCAATCAGCCGGGCCAGGGTCGCGTCCGGGTTCTTGGTATGCGCCACCGCACCCAGCAGCAACGGCATCAGCCGGTCCAGCCGCTGGTGGCCGGTATCGGTCAGCGAGCGGCAGTGGCTGCCTTCGCGAAAGGTATTTACCCGCTTGAAGGCGTCGGTGGCGTTCTCGAAGCCATTGTCTGTCAGCAGCTCGCAGGCCTTGTCCTGGTCCAGATCGCGCGCCCAGATATCGCCGACCTCCAGGATTTCATGCGGCACCGGTTCGTCCTCCACCTGGGGCGAGGCGAACACCTGGTCAAAATGCTCACGCACGTGGCGTCGGTGTACATCCAGGTCGGCGGTATAGTCTTCCCAGTTCTCGTAGCCCATGCCGAAGGCGAGCCGCATGCGGTGGATGGGCTTGTCCGGCAGTTCATGGGTCTGCTCGTCCTTGATCGCCTGCAGGCGGTTCTCGCTGCGACGCAGAAACTCGTAGCCTTCCATCAGGCCGCGGATCACGAAACCTGGAAGGCCGCCGGACTCCGCCAGCGACTCGAGCACCGGCATCAGGCGGCGTTGCTGCAGTTCCTTCTCGCGACCGCCGCGGATGATCTGGAAGGCCTGGGCGATGAACTCCACCTCGCGGATGCCGCCGGCGCCGAGTTTGATATTGGACTCAAGCCCCTTGCGCTCGACCTCCTTGGCAATCATCGCCTTCATCTCGCGCAGCGATTCCAGGGCGCCGAAATCCAGGTAGCGGCGGAAGACAAACGGCACCAGCGCGTCCATCAGCTCCTCGCCAGCGGCACGATCACCGCCGACGACGCGGGCCTTCACCATGGCGTAGCGTTCCCACTCGCGGCCCTGGCTCTCGTAATAGGCTTCGATCTGGTCGGTGGTCATCACCAACGGCCCGGAATCGCCGTAGGGCCGCAGCCGCATGTCGACGCGGAACACGAAGCCGTCCACCGTCTGCGCGTTCAGGCTGTTGATGACCTTCTGCCCCAGCTTCATGAAGTACTGGGTGTTGTCACGGCTTTTCTCGCCGTCCGTATGGCCGGGTTGGCTGTAGCCGAAGATCAGGTCGATATCCGAGGAATAATTCAGTTCCTCGCCGCCGAGCTTACCCATGCCGACCACATAGAACCGCGATTCCTCGCCATTCGGCCCGCGCGGCACACCGAAGCGCTGCTGCAACGGCTTCTCATGCCAGGCCACGGCGGCATCGATGCAAGCCTCGGCCAGGCGCGACAGATCATGCAGCGTCTCGTCCAGGCTGACCCAGCCGGCCAGGTCCCGCCAGGCGATGCGCACCATCTCGCGGTTGCGGATGCGGCGCAGCTCGCGGTCCAGCGCCTGCTCGTCCTCGATATCGCGGGTCTGCGTCAGCAGGGCGTCGTGCAGGGTGTCCGGTTCGTAGGCGGTCTCCAGATCGCCGCTGGCGACCAGGCCTTCCAGCAGGGTGTGGTCCCGCAGGCAGGATCGCGCCACGAAAGGGCTGCAGGCCCAGACCGCCGGCAACGACTGGCGCAGCAGTTCGGAATCCGGCAGTTCGCCGACTTCGAGATAGTCCGACAGCCATTCCGAAACCTGCTCGCGCAGGTCGGTGGGCAGCCGGGACATGGCACGGTCAATCAGATCGCGGGACACAGGCACATTCCGGATTAATCGAAAGACGCCACAAGGTACCGTTTTTTACCGCGCCCCGTCATGGCACCCGCAGGAAACAAGCCACCCCGCCCCGTAGGAGCCCAGCCCACTGGGCGATAGCCAGTGCCCGGGCAACCCCATCGCCGAGAGGGCTCGGCTCCTACAGCGGAACCGCACGCGGCCCGCCCTGCCCCGTAGGAGCCCAGCCCACTGGGCGATAACCAGCGCCGGGGCAACCCCATCGCCGAGAGGGCTCGGCTCCTACAGGGGCATTCAGCGACAACGCTAACCCCAATCCAGGAACGCGATTGGCGTGACGATCCGGATCCCATGGAACGGATCCAGGGCAAGCAGATCCTTATCCCCAGTAATGATCGCCTGCGCCTCGCCGGCCAGGGCGACATCCAGAAACTTGTCGTCGTCTGGATCCCGACAGGCCCGTACCGGACGGAGGACCTCCACGAAACGGGACACACCGCCGAGAAGACGGATGAACTCTCGCCGATCAGCGACAGAGATGTAGGGAGAGAACTTCGGCCGGTCGAGGACCGTGATCAACTCATTCAACGTCGCCTCGGAGACCAGCAGGATCCCGCTGGACAGCGCGCGATCCGCGGCTTCCGCCGCCGCTCCCCCAGGTGCCAACAGGCGACTGATCAGGACATTGGTGTCCAGGACCCACCGCAGCCGATCAGTCATCGCTCAACAGTTCGTTGAGCTTTGCCTCCGACAAGCCAGAATCTTCTGCCGATGCGCCGACCCGATCACAGAATCGCTGAAACTCGGCGACATTCAGCCGCGTAAGACGCTCGTACTCCTCCATCGACAGCACCACCGCCACATCACGCTTCTGACGCTGGATCACCACCGGCTCCTTGCCCGCCGCCTCAATCACCGCGGCCAGCCCTTGTTTCGCTTCACTCGCAGACACCGTTTTCATTTCGTCACCCGCGTAATGACTAATATGTACAAAATATACAAAATAGGTCATTAGTCAAGACGATCAACGACAGTAGCCCGTGCCGTACGTAGCGTGTCGTAGGATGCATTAAGCAAAGCGAATGCACGCAGTGTGATCCGCCCCGATCGCGGCAACAGGCCCTCGATTCCCACCGCAACCAGCGCCGGCCCCGGCCTTGCCTGGTCCGAACACCGTCCTTGTCCGAAAACCTTTCTTGTCCCGCGAACAGATCACACCGCGCGGATCCGCTGCGCTTGATCCGCCCTACGCGGCACGCGGCCATGATCGGGTGTTGTAGCGTGCATTAAGCGCAGCGAATGCACGCGGTGTCAGCCATGCGCAGGGAGCACGGCATCACGGCAGGGCGGAGTCGGTGGGATGCGGACGGCGACCAGAATCCGGCGCGGGAGCAGACGGGCAACGGATCACATCGATTGTTTGCTGCACCACCCAAAATAATTATAATTAAACATATACGTGAATGAGGCACCGAATGATGGGGCAGGTCACCATTTATCTTGATGATGAAAACGAGCGGCGCCTCAGACGCGCAGCAGCCGATGCAGGCGTGCCCGTCAGCCGGTGGCTTGCAAATCTGGTCGAGGAGAAAACGCGACAGGAATGGCCGGAGTCCGTCCGCGAGATGGCCGGGGAATGGCGGGATTTTCCATCAATCGAGGAACTGCGGGGATCGCTGGTCGAGGATAGCGAGCGCGAACCGCTATGAGTTTCGCACTCGACACGAACACCTTGATTTATTTTTTCAAAGGCCTGGGGAATGTCGCGGATCGGATGCTGGCAACCCCACCAGGAGAGGTCCGCATCCCGGCCATCGTGGTCTACGAACTGGAAACCGGCATTGCGAAGTCGTCGGCGCCGGCCAGAAGACATCGCCAGTTACACGAGTTGCTCAATACGGTCGACGTCCTGCCGTTCGACCGCGGGGCCGCCAGTCGCGCGGCAGAGATCCGCGTTCATCTGGAGGGATGCGGCACACCGATCGGCCCAATGGACACGCTGATCGCGGCAACGGCGCTGGCGAATCAGGCCACTCTGGTGACGCACAACACCCGTGAATTCGAGCGTGTGCCGGCATTGCAGGTCGTTGATTGGTTCAACGAAGGATGAATGCCAGGTTTGTCGGGTGCACAAGGTGGGATACGGACGGAGACCGAACTCCGGCGCGGGGCGGGCCGGCAACGAATCACACCGCGCGTCGGTGAAGACTGGGGCTATACGGGCTGGATGCGCGCGAGTGCGAGGTCGCGCATGGCCTGAAAGTCGCGGTGCATCGTATCGGTGAACCGGCAGGCACGGGCCAGGGCTGGCGCAGGGTCTGCTGGCCGCTCGAGGTACTCATGGACCAATCTGTTGCGCAGCCGGCGCATCGCGATCCACTCCTCGGCAGAACCGACACAATTCAACCGTTCCAGCCGATCCAGATTGTCGATCGCGGCAAACACCGGCTCGCCCAGCACTTCCAGCAGACACGGGGCGAGCTTGTCGATCATCGTGTCCTGCATGCGAGCAAACTTGGCGCCAAAGGATTCCAGCCGATCAATCCCCAGGTCGCTGGAAATGATGGAATGAACCCTCGACGCGTCCACGCGCAGTCGCCGTCCAGAAGCCGCTCGCGCACCGCAAGCAGGTGCTCGTCCTCACGGGCGACAAGCTAGAGCAGCTTTTGAAGTCGCTGATGCGGCGCGCTCACAGCGGAACGCCGGTCTGGATGGCTTCGATATCGATGCTTCGCCTGGGCGAGCCATCGGAGAGTACAACGACATCAACGCGCCGTTCACCGAGGCGGCGCTGCAATCGGCCATGCAGCGCAAACTCCCGATCCAGCAATTCATCCGCGGAACCGGCCGCCTCGATGTGCAGATCGATATCGCCGATGTTAATCGCTCCGAACCGGAGTCACGGCAGTGTAAATCAGCGGTGTCGGGCGGCAAACAACGCCCCGGCTCCGGCCATTGCGTGAGTTCCGCAGTGAACCGCCCCGATCGCGGCAACAGGCCCTCGATTCCCACCGCAACCAGCGCCGGCCCCGGCCTTGCCTGGTCCGAACACTGTCCTTGTCCGAAGACCTTTCTTGTCCCGCCAACAGATCACACCGCGCGGATCCGCTGCGCTTGATCCGCCCTACGCAACCCCGCGCCACCGCCGGTTTCCTTGTTTTTGTAGGGTGTATTAAGCGAAGCGAATGCACGCGGTGTCATCCGACCGGGAAACGCCCGAGCCCCGCAGGAGGCCGCAGGCGCAGCGAATGCACGCGGTGTCAGGCATCCGGAAGGGACCTGGATTGCGGCCGTGCCACTGTCCCAAACCGCGGGCTTGTTGCAAACTTCGCGCATGCTTCGTTGCCTCGACATCATCCTTTCCGGGTTCGGTCTGCTGGTCGCAGCGCCGGTGCTACTGCTCTTACTGATCGTGGGCTGGTTCGATACCGGTACGCCCTTGTTCCGGCAAACCCGGGTTGGCCGCCACCAGGAGCCGTTCACGCTGGTCAAACTGCGAACCATGCGCCCCGACACCAAATCGGTCGCCACCCACCTGGCTGACGCGACGGCTATCACCGGCTTCGGCCGCTTCCTGCGGCGTACCAAGCTGGATGAATTGCCTCAGCTCTGGAATGTGCTGAAAGGAGAGATGAGTCTTGTTGGGCCGCGCCCCTGCCTGTTCAGCCAGGCGGAGCTGATCCAGGAGCGGGAAAGCAGGAAGGTGTTTTCAGCCAGACCCGGAATCACCGGCCTGGCCCAGGTGCAGGGCATCGACATGTCGACACCCGCCAAGCTGGCGGAAACCGATGCCGCCATGCTGCAGGACCTGAACGTACGGCAGTACCTTCGCTATATCGCCCTGACCATTCTCGGCCGCGGCAAAGGTGACCGGGTGCGGCAATAGCCTGATGTCCCGGCCTCACACCGCGTTTCGGCGATGGCGCGGCGGCATTCCGCCAAAGGATCACACCGCGCGGATCCGCTGCGCTTGATCCGCCCTACGCGACCCCGAACCAGGTTTTCGTAGGGTGGATCAAGCGAAGCGGATCCACGCGGTGTCATCCGCCCCGAAAACAGCACACCCCACCAGAAAACGGACCATCCACAGCGACCGTCGCTACCCGTTCCCAACCGCTCTACGCAAGCCCTCGTCCAGGCTCAACGGCGGCTTCCAATCGAGGACATCGCGCGCGTCCGAATCGTCCACCTGCAGCGAATCGAGCAACCGTCCCGCCACCTCGCCACGCCCGGCAAGCCGCGCCCCCACCCGAAGCATCCCGACCGGAACGGGTACCAGCCTCGCCGGACGCCCCATCACTGATGCGATACGTCGCAACAATTCCGCCGTGGACACGTCTTCACCATCCGACGCGAGGAATGTCCGGTTTACGGCCGTCGGGTGCTCAAGACAGGTGACGATCAGATCCACCAGATTGTCGACCCCGATCAAAGAGCGTCGATTCCCGTTCACGGCCCCCAGCGGCAGCGGAAAGCCTATCGCCACCCACCGCACAAGGCGGCTGAAATTCCCCGGCGCATCGGGTCCGTAAACCAGCGGCGGGCGGATCACGACGGTCTGCAGGGCAGTACCCCTTGCAGCCGCGGCAAGCACCTGCTCCGCTTCCTGCTTACTGCGTCCGTAGTCATCCTCTGGCGCCGAGGGGCTATCCGCACGCAAAGGCCGGCCCGGCGGCGTGCGTTCGCCCAGCGCCTTGATCGAACTGAGATAGACCAGTCTGCGCACACCCGCTTCCGCCGCATCGCGAACCAGACGCTGCAAGGGGTCAACGTTGGCTGCCCGATAATCGGCAAGCCCGACATTGCGCCCCATGACATGGGCCTGATTGGCAAGGTGGACGACCGCATCCACGCCCTCAAGGTACGGTGCCCAGGAATCGACATGGCGGATATCGCCATAGGGGACGCAATCAACGCCATCGGGCATACGCGTCGGGTGGCGCACACCGGCACGGACGGCCCAGTCACCATCGACTGCAAACCGCCCGACCAGCACCTTGCCAATAAACCCGTTCGCACCAGTGATGAGGACGCGTTTCATGATGTTGGACTTCCCCCGTAGGAGGCCAGCCCCCTGGGCGATAGCCGGCGCCGGGGCAACCTCATCGCCGAGAGGGCTCGGCTCCTACAGGGATGACCACCACCGGCCCCGTACCTGTAGGAGCCCAGCCCTCTGGGCGATATCCACGGAATCACGACCGGTCGCCCACGCTGCACAACTCACGATAGACGGCCAGATGCGCCGCAACGACCGATTCGATTCCGTACCGTTCCTCGGCCAGTTGGCGGCCCCGCCGCCCCATGGCCTGCCGCCGGTCCGGATCGGCGATCAACAACTCCAGCGCATCCGCCAGGGCCGTTGCATCGCGGGGCGGGACCAGCAAGGCCGATTCGTTCGGGACAACTGCATCGCGGCATCCCGGCCAGTCGGTGGTTACCACCGCGCGACCGGCTGCCGCCGCATCGATCAGCGTCTTCGGAATACCCTCGCCGTAGAAGGACGGCAGACAAACAATCGCGGCACGCCCCAGAACCGCGGGCATGTCATCGGAAAAGCCCCACCATTCCACGCCGCCCTGGTCCTCCAGCGCGCGAAGGGCCGCCTCGTCCAGGCCATCCGGATTGCCTGTATCCACCTGGCCCACGAGCGCGCAACGGACGTTCATCCCCCGAGCCCGCAGAATCCGGCCTGCTTCGGCAAAGACCTCGACGCCCTTGGTGCGCAGCATGCGCGCCGGCAGCACCACCAACGGCGTCGTATCCTGCGGCGCTGATGGATCGAATGCGTCCAGGTCTACACCCGAACCCGGGATGCAGCGCGTGCCCCGGGTGGCACGTGCATTGATGCCATCGAGCCGCTGACGGTCGGTTTCGTGCTGTATGATCGCGACGCCGCGCCGGTGCCGGAACGCAAGCCGATAGAGAAAGCGGCCAAAGCCTCGTGTCAGCGCAGAGCGGCCCCCCGGGCCATCAGCGACCAGGAAACCAAGCCCTGACACCGCGAATACTGCGGCGGGAACGCCGGCAAGACGCGCAGCAATCCCGCCGTAAAGCACCGGTTTCGCGGTGACCAGATGCACCAGGCCGGGCCGGATGCGACGGAACAATCGCCAGAGCGCGAACAGGCTGCGCAGTTCGGCCAAAGGGTGCACACCGGACCGGCTCAACGGAATCGGATGGTGCGGAAAACCTGCCTCGGCGATGGTGCCGACAGCATCGCCGGCGGCAGTGGCAATATGCACCTGCCAACCGGCCTCCCGCGCGGCCACGGCCACCGGCAGGCGGTGAGAGAGAAAAAAGGCGGGATCGTTGACGACGATAAGAAGGCGGCTGGCCGAAGGGTTGGTCATCGGGCTGATGATTCCGAAAAAGCAGGACCCGGTCCAGTAGGCTATCGTCGGGAAGATCGGCTCCTGCAGCCAGAGGCGGATCGTGTAGGGTGCATTAAGCGCAGCAAATGCAAGCAGTGTAGATTTTATCGATCAATGTGCTGCGAGCTGTTCAGGGCAGACTCAGTAGTTAAGGGGAAGGGGCACGGACTTTGGCCGCAAGAGGTGATTCTCCATTGCCTTATCGATCACGTCCGCCCCATAGCTTGATACAGAGCATAAACGCTCAACCTCTTCCTGCTGAAATTCGAGAATGGACGTGTGCCCGATCTCATTTAGGTTCAACAGCCCGCCATACGGCAACTGCGGGCATATAGTCGGAATATATATAATTCGATAAACTTTTCTTCGAGCCAAAGCGTCTAAAAACGACAACAGAGCATCGTCAGTATATTCTTCCGAGTACTCTTCAACAAAGTGCTCAAGCGATATGATCGGACACACAAGCAGGGAATTATTAAACAATCTCTGATTTTCTTGTGACACATCACACTCGTGCGTAAGCAAATATACTAGACCTTCGGCGGTCGCAAAGAGCCTTTCTTCTTCTTGGAAGACAGGAAATCTAATCCTGTCATAAACCAACCCGGCACCTATCGGCAATGTGTCACCTTTGCCACCATAAAAGCGGCCACGATCGATAGAAAGCCGATCCACAAGATGCTTGTAGGCGCGATCAATATCCATTCTGCGAAATCAGCAGAAGATATGCGTTATCCCAACCTGTGACCATCACCTACAATTCGCGCAGACCTTAACAAAGCTCGTCGCAACACCTTCCGCTCGTTTTCGTCGGGATACCAAGATGCCTGCATCTCATCACCTTGATCCATCACAATTCCCGCCGGCTCAGAAAGCCTAAACTCGGCATCTGCATCAATAGCCGAATCTAAGCCACTCCAGACAGCTTGCACCTCTTCAGAGTAGACAGCGGGATGCTCTTCTCTGCTTCCAACGAATGGATCAATGAGAAGAGTCGCTGCACAGGTACCGAAAGTCGCCATTGTAATCATCTATTTCTCCTTTAGGTCCTGCACAATTTCGCCAGGAAGAAGCGCAAAAAAAGCATCTTTTTCTAGATTATGCGCAACCTCCACCCAGCCCAGAACCTCCGACGCAGATTGTGCCGAGAAACTTTCAGGCGTAAACACGTCGATGTCAGCAATCGCTGACGCTGACGGTGAAAGACTACCTCTAACAAACTCCACTGACGCCACACGGGTCATAACAGTATGAGTAGGTTTCGGCCTATCCATAAAATTTATATTTAGGGGTGCCTGAAGCTTTTTACCATCAACACAAACAGACAGATCAAGATCGTATACTCCGCTGATGCGATGTCGGTCATGCTGAAATGCGTTAATGTATCGCAACCCTATTCTAGAGACCTCAACGTCTTCAATTCGGGAGAAAAGCGCGTCTACCATCTCTCGCAACTGGGGCTGGAGGTTCTGCCACCCTGGATACGGCTGCATAAAATGAAGAGAAATTACATTACTACCTATCTTTATGAGACGCGGCCTATCGACATCCCGTAATTCTACTGAAGGCTGAAATCTGAGTTGCTCCTCAGATCGCCGAATAGACGCAGGAATGTCAGAACTGGGAAGCCGACGCATCTTCCAGCCGCGCCACCGACCACAGTCAATCAGCCACCCAATAACCACTTCCTCTGGCACATCAGGTGACGCCGTAAACCGGATATCGCAAAGAGCCTCGACGATTGCGTCTTCCTTTAGCTTTTCCGGATGCGTCATCACCTCTTTCCTCGGTAGAAAAAGAGTATTCCCTGCGAGCTATTTCTTTTAAAAACAACGACTTACGTTTATATAATCTAGTTGAAGTATAGCAACCGTAAACCGTCACCACAACAACCTGCCTGGTTCTCAGGCAACTGAAGGTCAGGCAATTGCTCACTTGATCTGATTTCCACCCAAAGCTTCCGCTTCCTCGGTCAGCCGTCCTTCCTCGGCTTTCAACTCCGGTACACGAACATTCCCTTCTGCCAGACGGCCGGTGCGGTCATGTATACGAGTCAGTATCGGTGAACAGGACGTGCGCTTGCACACGCAGTGGCGCGGCCCCGCGACTATCAAGAAAAAGATCGGGAACACCCGTGGCTCCTCACGAACTTCTCAACTGCATCCTACCCGCAAATTATAGAGGCATACGCCAACCTCGTCCCTAAACCGGCTCACCGGCGCGCAGCCTCTCACGCACATCCAGCGGCCGCTCGCGGCGGATTGCACCGTCATCCCGCCAGTAACACCAATTGCGGACCGGCCTGCGCCAGTCGCCGTAGCGGTAGCTAAGGTAGGCTTCAACGTCTCCGGGTACCGGGTAACGCTGCCCGTCTACTTCAAGTGAGCTTAATGGCAGAACGAATCCTGCCGGGATGACCCAGGTTAGGGGCACGTACACATCGCGGCTTGGCCATGATTCCGCAATCAGACCGCGGTCAAATCGATGGTAGAGCCAGGCAATCAAACGACGGGCCAGGGATGGCTTATCGGGCTCGCGCGACACACGGCTTTCCTCGCCCTGTTCGGTGTTGTCCCCGGACGGGCGCCGATACAGGCTCGCCCTGACGACGGCCCGTAGGAGCTTACCAGCCAGGCTCGGCGGACGATCAAGGACGTCTGGCGCCGGTGGCGGCATGTAGAGCTGGGTCTGGGGGGACCATAGCGTCTCGTCGATTCGATAGTAAACGTGTACTGACGCCCGCAAGCCACCGCCCCAACTTTCCAGTGGTTTGAGGCTCACACTGTAAAGCACACCACGGTAGCGATTTACGGTCATGCGGTAGCCGAATCGCCGGAACACCGCACTGCTGGCGAGCAATCTGTCCGCATCATCCCCGAGACAGGCAAGGTCGATATCCTTTTCCCAGGGATTCAACCGCCCACTTCGCACCAGTCCGAGCAGCACTCCGCTGTCGATCCAGTACGCCACTCCGGCCGATTCCAAAGCAGAGCACAAGCGCTGCAAACCCGATTCATCGGCACGTCGGTCATCGGCGACATCAACTAGGCGCTCGCTGACCTTCGCCGGTTCAGCGGCCATCGGCTGCCCCGCAACACCGCAAGGCTTCTTCTGGCCGTTCTTGCACCAGGCACCCATCATCGGTCCAGTAACACCAGTCCTCGACCGGCGTTCTCCAGTCTCCGTAGCGGGCAGCCAGATAGGCTTCGGTTTCGGCGGGAATCGGGATTACGCCGGCACCGTGCGGCCGCGCCTCCAGACGATCAAAGAAACGGGCCGGAACAATCCATGTGTAAACGGTGTGCATGGAAGACAGCGGCCAGAGCCGATCCCACCATGTCCTGTCGAGTCGCCGGCGAGTCATCACCACCATCGCCCAGACTGGCAGGCACACCCCCTTTCTCCAGACCTTCTGGATGCCACTACCCTCACGATGTGTCGACGCCCCTTGCTGCACGCCAATCAGCATTCGGCGAACCGAAGGCCAGGATGCGAACCCCCGATGGCTGTGCGCTCGGTTCACGGGCTTGAATGTCACCGTCTGCGGCGACCACGCGATATCGCCCTCGCGAAAGTAGACGTGAATATGGATCGGACGAAAACGCTGCTCGGCCTTATCCTTGATCGTAAAGCCGTAGATCCGTCCCAGATATTTTCTGGATGAAACCTTGTAGCCCCGGGAGTGCAGTTCCGGCAGCGCGGACAGGACTCGAGGCACGTCCTGCTCCCAAATGCCCAGGTCGATGTCGGAGTCCCAGGCAATCTCGCCACCATCCCGAATCAATCCGAGTAAGGAACCGCTATCCAGCCAGTAGGAAAAACCCCACTCCTTCAGCAAGCGTTGCATTTCCAGCAAACCGTCAGCCGGCGCAACGTGACCGGGGCTGAACTCACCATGACCTTTGTCTCCCTCCCGTGCCCGCATAGGTCGCTCAAATTCGCCAACCTTGGGCTCCGAAGGAAACCGCTTTGGTGAAGCTCCCCTCACGATGCTTTTTCCTCGCCGCTACCCAGCTCGCCACCAGCCTCACGATCGAACTCAGCAATGACCACCGGGTTTTTCAGGATACGGTGCACCAATCTCAATCCTTGGTTGAATTTCTCCCGCGTAATGGCGCGTTCAAGCTCATAGCAGAACGATGCCAACCGCAGATGGTCCGCCGAATAATCCGTCGAGATGTCGTCCCGATGCTCCCGAAGGTAGGCCACCCATTGTCTCAGCTTCGCGGGCGGCGCACGGCGTGGCAATACTGCCCCAATGGGCTCCAGCGTCCAGGCACTCCAGCTCATTACAAGCAACTCGCCATGGGACTGCCGCGCAAGGTTTCCGCGGTTCAGGTAACTGTTCTGTACGTATACCGGCATCTGGTTCAACAGCCCCTGAATCTCGGGCAACCGGCTCTCAAACGTCGCCAAGGCATCAACATCCGCCGCGCTATCGGCCGCAACTTCCATGCGCGCAACCACGTCGCCATTAAGGCGCTTCGCTAGAAACCCGCGTGATGAGGCGAATGCCTGCAGTAAGCCATCCGGCGGCAGACACGACCAATGGTTCAGAAGCAGCATCTCCTGAGCCGCCGGCCAATCGGCTGCCGTAATGCCCCGGCCATCACCAAACTCCATGAGTTGGCAGGCGAAGCTCGACTTCGCGAAACTACCCACCACTTCCGGCGCGTTTAGCGCCTTACGCGGCAGATGCCCGAACAGAAACTGTTCGTCTTCCAGTCGGCTCATCACCTGCGGTGCAAAAACCTGGAGCTGGAAATAGCGAGAACCCGCCGACTCGGCAAGCTCGGTACTCGCAGTAAATGTAATCAAACCGCGAATCGCGCAATCCGCCCAGGTTACCGCAAGCCTCTGCACGTCCACGCCGCTGCCCGATAACAGCTCTCTCACATCGGCTTCCCGATCACGCTTGCGAAAGGCGTCGCGGACAGCACGCCGATCCTTGCGCTCAGGCGCCTGAAAATGCACCTGCGGAAACACCAGCGCGTCCACCTTGTGCCGGCTGCGAACAAGCGATACTGCGTCGCCAACGATGGATGGCAGGACATTCAGCGTCTGCCGCAACAACACGACACTCAGGACGCCGATGAGGATGTTCTCGCCATCACCTAGCACGAACGGGTGAAGAATCACCAGAAAACCGACCAGGAATCCAGTCGAGGAGAGAATTTTTGTGTAGTCCCGCGGGTTTTCATCCGCAAATTCGCGTATGCGGTCAACCCAACCAGTCGTGCTGGCGGGACGGAGAACCCACCAAGAAAACAAAAACTGGAGCCCCAACAGCCCTGCAACTGCCAGAAATACCGGCGGATTCAGCATCATGCCCACAAGAAAGCCAACAACCATGAAAAGAAGATAGGCCGCAACTCCGCAGATGCGTCCAAAATAAGCTTGCGCCTGGGCATCCTGATTTTTTACAACGGAGATTTCGCTGGCTCCCGCGGCCACCTCAGCGCCGGCAATACTGGCCGCTCGGGAAGCAGAACGCTCGAGGACCAACGTGACAATGAATGAAACGAAAGCAGCGACCGTAAGCCAAATAATCCAAGCTGTCTTCTGTTCAGGGTCGATAAAGCCCTGAAAATAGCGAGGCACACCTTCGGAGCCGGCAAGCAGAATAACTTTCAAAGGAAGAAAAAATGCAAGGACATTAGTAACACGCCCCGCACCCACCATCACCACAACTCCCCAAGTCGATGTCGGACGAGCGTAGGATAGCACCCACAACACGGAAACGAGCCAAGCCAAAAACCCCTTTGCCTCGGAAAACAGGCTCATAGATTTATTGCATATCCTATCAGTTTTCGGAGTCCGAATTTTCCCCAACGATCAAACCCACCGTTAACGACTCAGCATCTAGCTAACAATCTATGTCTTCCTGCAAGAGGTGCCTCACCACCCCCCAACGCTTTTTCAAATCGAAACTTTTTAATTATAATGCAACCCAATGGGGAAACTATCCTGAAATTCGTCAGAACATTTAGGGTAATCTATCGGACGCAGTCTACTGATTATATTACGGACCACTCAGATCTAAAATATCCGTCAAGCGTTCATAAAACCACGGCTCATCTGAGCCTTTATGTATTCCAATATTATTTCTCGACACGTCCGGGTTAAATCTTTCCGGCTTGAAATGATGTTGAACACCAACCCATTGACAAATCTCAAAACGCACGTCAGGAGAGCGAACAAACTCTTCAAACCCGACGATCTTAACGCGGTCACTTAGATTGCCCGCAAGTGACCTCTTCATTTTTCTTCTTCTTTTTAAATAATTCTCGGCGTACTGCTCCGGGGTCAAAGTAAATCTAGATCCTTGAAAAGCGCGCCGCTCATAATAGCTATCCCTTGGATCCCTATCTACAATAATTACTTTCCCATCTCCAACAAAATTTAACGGATCTAAATTAGTTGGCCTAATCGCCTGATCTAGAACAAAAGACGAGCCTGAGAACCTGAAAATATCTATAAATTTATGATAAATCGACTCGACAACCGATGAGGGATTTTCACCCCTGCCATCGACCCCAACCATTCTACTAAATGATTCGAAAATCCAGCTCGAATAAGCAGGCCCCGCTTTTGTCCATAGCTTCGCACTTTTCTGGTTTGCTTTCAATGAATAATTAACTTCTTTATTAAGATTTCCGGTAAAATGCCTTAAAAAAATATCCAGATCATCTGCAGAAAATTCTTTTTTTTCTTTCGCGGCCTTAAAAAGATCTAGAAATCCTCCATTTATTTTTATAAACTGGACCTCACCGCCGGGGAATTTTTTGTATACCCCACTATCTAAAAGAAAATCAATTAAAGCACCGGAGCCAGACCACCCGAAACCACAAACATAAAGATCAGGATTCTTCATCGTTGGCTCCTAATAATTTTCTCTTGTAACTTGAGAAGCAGAGAATCCAAAGGCAGCTCAATGTCCTAAGCACGCTGTGGAATCGCTGCTACGAACATGCGAAAATATCAGAGGCGATAATTCGCCGCTCTTGTGTGGCTTCTCGGTGAACTTGACAGCAAATAATGCGGTTCGATGGATACCAAGCTTAAGGTGTGATCGATCAACGCGATCTACCTGCGCCTGACTCGTCGCTGCGCAGCCATGTCGAAGTCGATGAATCCTACTTCGAGCCCCAGCGCGCCATTCTCGGCGATGTCAGTCTCGACAGTGTCATGCTCTCCGGTCACTGACCCGGTTAATAAATCTTGGTTGATGTAGACTACGCCTCCTATGCCCATATTCGTTACTCGGACAATCATTTCACTCGAGGCAATAACTATATCAATGGTCTCGACTCGTTCTGGAGTTTCGCTACCACGCGGCGACTCGCCGGCTGCGACAGAATACGCTCGAAAACCTTCTATCTCAATTTAAAGAGACAGAGTTTCGCTTCAACAACAGACGTGAGAATCTCCGTTGTGTGCTGTCGAAACCGCTCCGCGAAGACCAATTATAGTTAACTCTTCTTCGGCGGATCATTGTTTATTATGATTTCAACCGACTAATACGGCATCATGCAGTTTTAAAATTCCCTGAGGGCGGTATTCTTCGTCTACGACGACAAGGGAGGTTATTTTCTGATCGAGCATGATCATTTCTGCCTCGGCGAATTTAGTCTTCCCACAAACGGTCATTGGCTCAGGTGTCATAATATCCTTCGCGCAAAGGTCATTAATTTCATCATGGGAAAACAGAGAACGACGCAAGTCTCCATCGGTGATAATGCCTTGCAACCTGCCTTTCTCCACCACGACAGACGTTCCAAGCCCGCCTTTTGTCATCTCCACAATTACATCCCGAATGCTGTCTCGAGGGCTATTGGTCGGTAAATCACGATGCATGACGTCGTTAACCGTCGTCAGCAATCTACGTCCAAGGCTTCCACCGGGATGAAAAACCGCGAAATCATCGGGCTTGAAATCTCGCCGGTTAATCAGCGCGACGGCGAGGGCGTCTCCCATAGCCAGAGCTACCGTCGTTGACGTCGTCGGGGCCAGATTGTTTGGACAGACCTCTCGTTGGACCGACACATCCAAAACAACATCTGCATTTTTTGCCAGAGTCGATTCCTTATTGCCAACTAGCGCAATAATCGATGTCCCAAAGTGACGCAACGAAGGAATTAAACGGATGACCTCTTCAGTTTCCCCGCTGTAGGAAATAAGGATTGCGAGGTCTTGGTTGGTTATCATCCCAAGGTCACCGTGATATGCCTCGGCGGGATGAACAGAAAAACTGGGTGTTCCGGTAGACGCTAACGTTGCAGCTATTTTCTGACCAATTATACCGGACTTGCCCATCCCAGAGACAATCACACGCCCTTTTCCATTGAGAATCATCGAAACCGCTTGCTCGAACTCAACGCCGACAGCTTCTCCGGTAGTGCGCAAAGCGGTTGCCTGTTCTGCAAAGACCTCCTTGGCTGTCTCGATGGCGGACACTTCGTTTTCCTTGGGTACGGATTTCACTGTGCGACTCCACTCATTACGGATGAGAAACCTGCAACGGAGCAGAGGACATCGCCTCGCCCCCGAGCAATCAGGATTGCGTCGGCAAGTTCCCGAAATGCTCCCTGTCCGCCCGGCAGGGTAAGCACGTCTGTTGCAAAAGATCGAACGTATGCCGGCGCATCAGCGACCGCATAAGACCGGCCACATTCGGAGAACAGGGGAATATCAATAACATCATCTCCGACACACACCGTTTCCTCGGGACCTGCGCCCGATGACACCATGAGCTCACGGGCCACGGAAGCCTTATCCTTGATACCGAATCGGCATAGGCTAATGCCAAGGTCACTGACTCTTCGTTGCAATGCAGGGGAGTCCCGACCAGAGACTACCGCGACTTTTATCCCGCATTCTTCCAGCAACCGTATTCCCAGACCATCACGCACATTGAAGCGCTTCTGGCATTCCCCTTGGTCGTTGTAATAGAGGCCACCGTCTGTCAGGACGCCATCCACATCCGTGATAACCAGCTTTACATCCTCAAGTCTCGCTGGTTGCGGCAGAACGGACCCAAGCATCAGCGCCCGTACGCGCTCCAGGCATTCGGGGGTATCCACCCCAGGAGCAGTGGGCTCCACCTGAAAGGCCCGAATCCGTATACCGGCGTGTAACAGTCGCAACTGCTCCAGCTTTTCCAAGCGCTCGATCTCAGGCACAGGAAGCGTCGAGTATTTCATGAGGACAGACCGGCTGTACGCGTAGACTCCTACATGCTTCCGGTATTCTGTGTGTCCTTCACCGTCTCTCGGATACGGGATGGGCGAACGGCTGAAGTACAGCGCATCGCCTCCTTCACCCAGCACAACCTTTACCGTGCTCGGATTCTCGGCCTCGTCATGACCGATCGGATGGCACAAGGTGCCGACTTCGATACCGTCACCCGCAATCATTCCCTTGCACAGCATTTCGACATCCGACGGCCTTACCAGCGGTTCGTCACCCTGCAGGTTCACGTAGACATCCGCTTCCACATGGTCCATGACTTCAACCAGTCGATCCGTCCCCGAAGGATGCTGGATCGACGTCATGACACATTGGCCGCCGAAGCCTTCCACCGCCTCTGCAACACGGGCATCGTCCGTTGCTACCAGAACACGATCAGAGGATGGCACCTCGCACGCCCGTTCGTAGACGTGCTGGATCATCGGCTTACCATTGAGATCCGCCAGAGGTTTTCCTGGCAACCGGGACGAGCCGTATCTCGCCGGAATGACGATAGCAACTCGAGTTTTCCGAAGACTCAAGAGATCGAACTCCTGACTTAGCTGATATCCAAGGGAGGGAAAGATTTCACAAGGTCATCCATGGCCTTGATCTGCGAAAGAAAGGGCTCCAACTGATCGAGAGGTAACGCGCTGGGACCGTCACATTTTGCCTCATCTGGATTCGGGTGCGCCTCGATGAACAGCCCAGCCAGGCCGACGCCTATTCCCGCGCGGGCTAGATCCAAGACTTGCTTGCGACGACCACCCGACGCCGCCCCGCCCGGATCCCTTTGTTGAAGGGCATGTGTAACGTCGAAAATGACAGGTAGATCACCACAAGTTTCCTTCATCACGCCGAATCCGAGCATATCGACGACCAGATTGTCATAACCGAAGCAAGTTCCTCTGTCGCATATGATCAGATTATCGTTTCCCGCTTCCTTGAACTTTTCTACAATATGTACAACCTGAAGAGGACTTATAAACTGCGGCTTCTTAATATTGACAGGGCGTCCCGTCTTTGCCAAAGCTACCACTAGATCAGTTTGCCTTGCCAAAAACGCAGGCAATTGTATAACGTCAGCAACTTCTGCGACTTTATCTGCCTGCCACGGTTCGTGAATATCAGTCAGTACAGGAACATTGAACTCAGATTTAACAGACTGGAGAATCCTCAACCCTTCATCAATGCCGGGACCACGATAAGAATGATATGATGATCTGTTGGCTTTATCAAAACTCCCTTTGAATACGTAAGGCACTGATAAGCGCTCACAAATATTTAGATATTTCTCACAAGAAGAAAGCGCAAAGTCCCTCGATTCAAGAACATTGACGCCACCAAAAAGGACAAACGTTTTCTCATTGTCCAGCTCAACACAAGACCCTACTGAAACCATTTTTATCGTCTCCAGAAGTTTCAAACGCATCGGCGGGGTCATTTAGAAATGAAATGAATTCACTGACTACCTGATCCTTGTCGTTTGCCCGGAAGGAAATCCTTGCCGCCAACTCCACTCTCTCCCTGACGGATTTTTCATTGTCGACATCAACGAGATACCTTTCCATATAGAAATTCGCGAACTTATTGTAATCAGACTGCTCTACATCGACATTTACCGCCTGAGTTACAACTTCTTTAATATCTTTCATTGAAGCCTTCCACGCGATAGCATCTACATCACTGGGTCCGAGCGTGACGACATTAACTCCCGCCGCGACCGCTTGCAGCCCCACGCCAGAATTTATCGTAACCACCGCTCGCGCATTCTTCACCAATGACCACGTGTCCGAATCCGAATGGGAAACGCCTTCTCTCATAACCGCTTTACTTAAGGCTGCATCTATCAGAGGATCTTTACATAGCGGATGCTTCTTAAAAACTACAGGAACTCCAATTTCCCCAAACAATTCCGCCATACTATTTATAAGATTTTCAACAGGAATAAAGCACTCTTCCAAGCCACGAGTACTCTGTAAAGGAACAAAAACATAATCAGAAGCACACGGGCCAATACCAGAAGAGCCCTTATACTTGTCTCCCCCTTCAGTCTCGTAGAACGACGTTAAAACCTTAATGCCGCGATCATAATCAGGCCAACCACCAATGTTCACGGCTCTGAAGTCCGTGAGGCTGCTTAACACAGATGAGCCGTAATAGCCCACGGGATCAATAGATACCTTACCACCCAGACCAAGATCTTTTATATGCCAATTACCTTTTCCTCCAGATTTTGTAAAGAAGGTAAGGGCGGGGTCGCTCATTTCTGGGCACACATTAAGGAAATATTGATGCCGAGGAATGAGCCGAAGAGTGTCGGATTTTCTAAGAGATTCAAACAATCTACTGTATATGCTTCTTACAGCATCCCAGTTCCGTGCCCGTAACCCGCTGGAGTCCCAAGCCGCGTAAAAATGAGGGGGAACAAAAAAATGTATCAAATTACCTCCCGATCCGATTGCCTCCATTTCTTCGAAAGGAAGCAGCTCATTACGGCATGCCATTTCGCACACATCCTTTAAAGGGCTTGTGCGCTCCAGAGCCTCATTAAGTTGCTTCACTGCCCGACGCCCTGAAGCCGCTCCTAAAACCTTATTTCGGAGGAAAATATCAACCGCAGACTTTAGGTCTCTTAGCTTTACAAGGTCGCGGAAACCGTCTATTACTTTTTCCGTATCATCAGAAGATAACTTATCGATGCAGCGGTTATATACCTGTAAAACTCTTTCCCTACGACCCCCCACGGCGGCCAACCTTAGATTAGCTACCGTATCGACCTGCTCCACCGCAAGCTTTTTAATCAGCCGTTCAGAATAGCCCCTATTTAAGACGTTTCCTTTTTTCCAGAGCATTCTCTTTATTAGCTTATCAGAAACCTCATGATTTCTTTTTCTGAAAACCCAGTGCAGAGATCCGGCAATCCCAACTTCACCAACCACATCCAACCTGTTTATGCTGTCGGATTTTGCGCTTCCTCTGGAAAGAGCGGCTCTCATTATACAAGTGGAAACATACAGGTTTCGATTTTCTTTTATTTTATTAGCAAGAAAGGTCTTGCACCGAGTTAACAAAGATGCTTTCTTGGCGCTACTCCCCATTGCCCGATCTCTTAAACTCTCTTTTTTCCGCGCCGGTTTCGAAGAAGTTTTCCCGAGATAAGCCTTTAACCACTTCTGCTGATCCGTGCGCAATTCATACAGCTCGCTCTTGCCAAACTGCCTTGCGATGGTGATAACTTTTTCGGCTGGGTCTTCGATGAAGGAAAAACATTCGTTTTTAAGATAATTGTTTTTTTCTTTATAAGTGGATAATAGGCTTAATGGAGAGTTACTTAGAAGCTCAACCAGCTCTTCCCCAGATCTAGCAACAGGACCGATGAAGGATTCCCTTGAAACCTCTATAGACTCGCTTGTAAGATTTTCTTTTCCTAACAGGCTGGTATAGTTTTTACGAAAAAGAATAACTGGTTTTCCGCAGTATATAGCGTCAAAAATAAATCCGCTATAATCTGATATTACGATATCGGAAGCTTCTATTTGAGAGGCGGAGTTGTCGCGGACACCCACTCCAACATCCAGCGGTATAGCGCCAACTTTTTCGATTTCCCGAGATAGGGAGTTGTGATGAGGCCTAACGAGCACGTTGAAAGAATGTTTTAGCGTTTCAACAACTTTTAGAAATTCGTCAAAATTTGATAACCCCCCCCAAGTCGGGGCATACAAGAGCGTCATTTTGCCTGCGCCCGCCTTTGCCATTGCTGAGAAATGACGACCTTGCAGACTTATTCTCGGATGCCCGACAACAAATGAAGGGCAAAAATACTCTAAACGTCGTTTTGAGTAGTCACCGTATACTAAAGCAGCATCAAAACCAGCGTGCCAAGCACCATATTGGTGACGCTCTTTGGTCATGCTGTATTGCAAGGAAAACACCTTTGTGGTTTTGAATGCGTGGGCTCCGAAAAAATCTGTTTGAGAAAATATACATGCAAGAACGCCATCCAGAGACACTATTTTTTTTTCGTGAATTATCAGTGTCTCTAAGATTAACTCTGACTCAAGGGAGTCGATCATCGAAAGCAAGTCGTCGGAATCCCTATTTGACGGAATTATTAATACTGGCCTAAAACATTTCTTTATAATATTGTAAAAATGAGAGACTTGGAATCGGTTCCAGGCGATAAATCCATACCTTTCTACAGGGTTTGATCCCGCGAATTGGTCGCTCTCCGATCTGGTTATTACCTTATCTGTCACGGGAAAGTGTCCTTGAGAACCAAGCGCTCTCGATTAACGACAAAAGCACACTCTGATCAACGTTGGTCATATTTTGATCAGACCGTCCTCGAGTATACATTTCCGCACAAAGATTCTTTATATTTTCGATCGTCCCGCAGTAATCTTTGATAATACTGGAGACAGCAACCTTCTCATTAAGTCGGCGAAATTCCGTTGTTAACAAAGTCAGCTCTGCATTGTTCGCCAATAACTGTTGCGCCAACCTTTCCAATCGCCCGTCATCAAAGTTCGCATTTAGCTCTAAAACTGCAGGCATGGTAAACGCACACGCCAACCCATGAGGCACTCCAAAATGCGCGGTGAGCGGATACGAGATCGAGTGGCACAAGGCAGTCCGGGTATGGCTGATCGCCAACCCGGCTAACAGGCTAGCCTCGCTCATCTGGTCCCGCTCTCCCTGTCCGCCGGTTCCCTCAAACAGCTTGGGAAGTGCAGCGAATCCCAGTTGGAGCGCCCGGGTGGCGAAATCCAGGGTTATCGGGATCGCGTTCTTGTTCCAGATGGACTCTGCGGCCTGATTGATTGCGTCCAGGCCTGTGGAAAGTGTCACTTCAGGTGGCACAGTGTCGGTCAGCGCCGGGTCCACATAGGCCGCATGGGGGAACATTGCAGGCCCCGCCAGGGAGTGTTTTTTCTTGGTTTCGTGGTCCCACACCGTGGCAAAGGGTGTTACCTCGCTGCCGGTACCTGACGTGGTGGGGATCGCGTACACAGGCTTTGGCTGGGCATCCTTGTGCAGATCCGGGTTGGCAAGCAGGTCTGCCAGGGTTTTCCCCGTACCGGCGTCGGACAAGGCGATGGCCAGTACCTTGGCTGCGTCCATGGCGCTGCCGCCCCCGAAGGCGATGATGGCGTCGAAGGGCTTGCCCGCCAGACGGTCGATTTCCCCTTGCAGGTAATGCAGGCCTGGGTTTTCGGTAACAGTGTCCAGCCAGTTGTGGCCGGTGGCGGCGGCAATTGCTCCCAGGTGTGGATCCTCGGTGAATTGCTTTCGGCCGCGTTGGGTTGAGACGATCAAACAACGGCGGCTACCGATTTCCTCGGGCAGTTTGGCGCGTACGTCGCGGCCGAAGTGGATGCGCACCGGGTTGTGGAAGGACCAGGATTTTGCCGGGGAATATGGTGGTTTGATGTCATCTAGTTCGGGCATTTTGGATGGTTATCCGTGGGTTGGATGGTTCCATTTTGGCGGAGTACACCGCGTGCATTCGCGTTGCTTATGCACCCTACGAAGAGATGCTCCTGAGGCGTTCGGTGAAAAGGCGCTTGTTTTCGGCCGGGGTTTCTTTTGGGCGGCCGAGGTCGGCGCGGGCGCCGGGTTTGACGTGGACTTCCAGGAACGTGGGGCCCTTGGCCTGGAGGAGTTCGGTAACGGCGTTGCGAATATCGGCTTCGCTGGTGACTGGGCCCAGAACGGTCTTGTAGCCGCAGGCACGGGCCACATCGGTGAGGCTGATGTCAAAACCGACCGTGGGCTGGCCCCCCACCGAGCCGTGCACGCCATTGTTCAGGACCACGTGCACGAAGTTCTCCGCGTCGCTGGTGCCGACGGTGGCGAGGCCGCCCATGTGCATCAGCGCCGCGCCATCGCCGTCGAGACACACTACCGGTGAATCGCGCTTGGTCAGCGCGATGCCCAAGGCAATCTGCGATGAGTGCCCCATGCAGCCGACCGTAAGGAAATCACTTGCGCGGTCCTGGCTGGCCCGTTCGCGCTGCTCATAGAGTTCCCGCGAAATGTGGCCGGTGGTGGAAACGACGGTGGCTGCGGGTGGCAGGGTGCCGGTCACTACTTCAATGGCCTGTTCCCGCTCCAACAGGTCATCACCGCGCGGCGTCGGCTGGCGGAGTTCTTCCGCCTTGCCGAACGCGCCCTTGCGTACAAGGATTGCAACCGGAGCGCTGCGCTCTCGGGCCTTCTCAACGGCGGCGCGGGCGATGCGGTCGGCTTCCTGGGCATTGCCGTCCAGCACTTCGAACGGAATTTCCATTGACTCCAACATGGCCGGGGAAACGCGCCCCTGCTTGACGTGCTGGGGTTCGTCCTTGACGCCGGGTTCGCCGCGCCAACCGATCAGCAGCACCAGCGGAATGCCGTAGACCTCCTTGTCCGCCAGCGACAACAGCGGGTTCACCGTGTTGCCCAGACCCGAGTTCTGCAAGTAGACCAGCGGGATACCGTCCGTGGCCAAGTGCACGCCGGCTGCGATGCCGACCGCGGTACCTTCGTTGGCGGCGATCAGGTGTCGATCTGCGGGCAGTGCAGCGTCGGCGAAGGCGCAGAATTCCTTGAGCAGGGAATCCGGCACGCCGACCGCGAAGTTGACGCCACTCTCGGCCAATGCTTCATAGAATGCCTTGGGTGAAATCACAGCCAGTCCCCCTCCGGAATGAGGGTCAGCACGTCCTTGATCGACAGCAACCGGTCATCGGCTTCCTGGGATCGGCCGTTGGTGAGGATGGAGCGGGCGGTCTCCAGCATGGCTGGGTAGGCGCTGCGCAAAAGCTGGTTGGCGTAGATCACGACATCCACGCCCATCTTTTCCAACTCATGGTCATAAACGTGGTTGTAGCTGGAGGGCACGGCGATCAATGGCACTTTGGTGTCGAACTTGCTGAACTCGGCGCAGAACGCGGCGATTTCATCGACGGTCTTCTGCCTGCTGTGGATCATGATGCCGTCGGCACCGGCGGCGATGTAGGCTCTGGCACGCTCCACGGCATCATCGAGACCCTTGTCCAGGATCAGGCTCTCGATGCGGGCAATGATCATGAAGTCGCTGGTGACCTTTGCCCGCTTGCCCACCTCGATCTTCTCGCAGAACTCTTCGATGGTGGCCTGGGTCTGAGCCACTTCGGTGCCGAACAGCGAGTTCTTTTTCGCGCCCACCTTGTCCTCAATGATGGCGGCCGACACGCCAAAGCGTTCCAGCGTGCGCACCGTAAAGGCAAAGTGTTCGGGCCGCCCTCCAGTATCGGCGTCATAGATGATCGGCTTGGTGGTCACCTCGACGATGTCGTTCAGCGTCTGCATGCGGGAGGTAACGTCCACCGCCTCGATATCCGGTTTTCCCTTGGCGGTGGAGTCGGTAAGGCTGGAGAGCCACATGCCATCGAATTGCAGACGCTGGCCGTCCTTGTCCTCATGGATGTTCTCGACAATAAGCCCGGTGAGGCCATTGTGAGCTTCCATGAAACGCACCAGAGGCTTGGCGTCGATGATGCGGCGAAGCAGGCTCAAGCGCTGGCCAGGCGTGACGCCGTAGGACTTCACGCTGGTGTTCAATTGCGTGGAAGAGATGTCGGGCGTGTACGCCACCTCAACCAGTTCGCCACCCCATTCGGCAAGGGCATCGATCACCCGCTGCCGGGTCTGCTTTTGCACACCCTGACGCCAGTCATCACCGTGCACCACGTAATCGGGTTTGACTTGCCGGAGGTTCGGGACGTAATCCAGCGTGTCCTGGGCAATGACTTCATCGACACCCTTGAGGTTTTCAACCACCTGTTTGCGCTGCTCGAAGGTCATGTGTGGCAGGCGCTTGTAGCTGGCAATGGCCCTATCGGTCAGCAGGCCAACCACCACGCGGCCGAGCTTGCGAGCCTCGGACAAAATGTTCAGGTGGCCGGGGTGGACGAGGTCGGCGCTCATGCCGACGTAAACGGTTTTTCCTTGGTCAGTCACGTTATTGAGGTCTCACTTTGCAGGTTGTTGGTTCATTAAATTGAAATAAAAACACGATATTTTGGGCGCTATTGTTGGGGAATAGCATCCGCAATAGGTGGTCAGTCGAAATGTCTCTGTTCAGGGTTGCTTTTCCGAGACGGATGACGCCGCGTGGATCCGCCGTGACACGGGCGTTGGACCATTTCGATAGCGGAGTACACCGCGTGGATTCGCTTCGCTTAATCCACCCTACGAGATGACGAGGCTACGGGGCTATTCGACGGCTGGGGTCAGGCGTACCAAGGGCGCGTCGGCTTCGTCTACCAGCAGATAAAGGAAGCCATCGGGGCCTTCGCGGACGTCGCGGACTCGCCAACCTTCTTCCTCAAGCAGTGCCTGTTCGTCGATGATCGTGTCGCCGGAAAGCTCCAGTCGGGTCAGGTTTTCCTGCACGAGCGAGCCGATAAACACGCTGTCCTGCCAGGCCGGGAATGCATCGCCTTCATAGAAGCTCATGCCGGACGGGGCGAATGATTCCTCGTCCCAGAAGTAGATCGGTTCGATGAAACCATCGCCCGGTGACGGATCTGGGGCGAAGGGTTCATCACTACCGTAGGTGCGCCCGTAGCTCACTTCCGGCCAACCGTAGTTGCTGTCGGTGGTCGGCGCGACCGGCAGGATGTTCACTTCATCGCCGGCGCGGGGCCCGTGATCGGCTATCCAAATCTCCGTGGTGGCCGGATTGATGGCCATGCCCTGGGTGTTGCGGTGACCATAGGACCAGATGGCCATTGTCTCGCCGTCATTGTCCGTGAACGGGTTGTCGGCCGGTATCGATCCATCCAGGTTCAGGCGGAGAACCTTGCCGTGATGGCCATTGAGGTCCTGCGCGCTGTCCGGGTCTCGCCGGTCACCGACTGTCATGAAAAGCCTGTCGTTGCCGTCAATGACGATGCGGGAACCGAAATGCCCGTCCCGGACATCGGTGAACGGTGTTGCGGTAAATAGCACCTCAAAGTCGGTCAGTTCGTCGGAGCCGGGTTCCAGTCGCCCTCGACCGAGTTCGGTTGTCAGCTCTCCCTCGCTGTTCGACACAGCGTAGGTGAGATACACGTAGGGCTGGTTCGCGAAATCCGGGTGCAGGGCAATGTCCAATAAGCCACCCTGGCCGCCAGCGGCGACCTCGGGAACGCCGGCGATTTCCGTCATCACACCGTCGCCGCTCAGGGAGACGCGCTGCAGACGTCCTGGACGCTCCGTAACCAGTGCCTCGTCGCCACCGGGCAGGAAGGCCAGTGCCCAGGGGTGTTCGAGGCAGCCTGCAAGCAGTTCCACCGAGAACGCCTCACCGGCAGCCTCACCACCGTCGGTGATGCGGTCGGCGTTTTCGAAACTTTCGCAGCCGGATGACGGAGACGAAGATCCGCTGGAACCGCCACTGAGACATGCTGTCAGGGCTAAAGCTGCGGCGATGGGCGATAGCAGTTTCAGGAGCTGGGTACGCATGGCGCCTCCCGGGGGTTCACATTCGTTACGGATCACACCGCGTGGATTTGCCGTGAACCATGAGCGGTGGACCATGTTCGTGGCGGAGTACACCGCGTGGATCCGCTGCGCTTGATCCACCCTACGCGGGCCGCGGGCGATGGTGGCGCCGGACCCGTACGCGCGGTGTGAGGCGCGTCAGGCCTGCACCCAGTTTTCGACCAGTAGGCCACCAACGCGGTCGAACTCGCGCGTGTTATTGGTGACGACGGTAAGCCCCTGGCTTCGGGCGTGTGCGGCGATCATGAAATCGTAGGCACCGATGGGCTGCCCGTCGGACTCCAGCGCTGCGCGGATCTGCCCGAAGTGCCCGGCAGCACGGGTATCGAACGGCAGAACGTCGAGCCGGGCCAGGAAACCTTCCACCTGTTCAAGATTGCCGGCCGGGGCGCTGGATTTTTCGACGCCGTAGTACAGTTCCGCAGCAACAACGGACGATGTGCAAAGCTGTGCAGCGTGCCGGTTGAATCGGTCACGGACCTGTGGCGGACGCTGCTTCAGCACGTAAATGCAGATGTTGGTGTCCAGCATGTAGCGCAGCATGAAACGCTCCCTGTTTCAGCCTGCCGGGCGGTTATTTAAAGGTCGTCACGCGCCTGGGCAGGAGGCTGCTGGCGGTCGGACATGAAATCGTCGCTCACCCCGGGGCCGTCGAAAAAGTCGTCCCAACCGGCGTCAACAGGCGTGATCAGCCGCGCCCGACCGATACGCCGCACCTCCACCCGACGGACGCCATCGGGCAGCGCCATGTCCTTTGGCAGCCTCACGGCCTGGTTGCGGTTGTTCATGAAGATGCTTGCCTGGCTCATCGCGCATTTACCGTCTGATGCTCGATATACGCTTGAGTATAGCGCGTGTATATGTTGTTGACATATACAGTCACGTGATTTGGGCTGCTTGCTGGCCGGAGCGGATTCCGGGCTGATCACACTGCGTGCATTCGCTGCGCTCAATGCACCCTGCGCGGGCCTGATGCGCGGGATAATTCGTACGGATGACACCGCGTGGGTTCGCCGTGGACCGCGGGCGTTGGAGCATTTTCATGGCGGCGTACACCGCGTGGATCCGCTTCGCTTGATCCACCCTACGAGGGCCAATTTTAGCCATGGGGCCCGGGCTATTGGGCGGCGATATTTTTTGTTCGGGCACGCTACCGCCTGGGGTGTACCCCCATGAAATTGCGGTGTTGCCGGCGTGGCGCCGTTCGGGACGGATCACACCGCGTGCATTCGCTTCGCTTAATGCACCCTACGCTGCCGGGGGCTTCCCAACGGGGATCACACCGCGTGGATCCGCTGCGCTTGATCCACCCTACGAACCCCCTAAAAGCCAACCGCGTTATCGGGCGATGGCGGCTTCGTCGAGGGTGATACGTTGCGTCTGCTGCATGATGTTGAGCAGCACGATCACGCGGTCCTCACCCTTTCTTGCGTGGAAGATCGCCTCATGGCCGGCGAAGGCCCCGGTTTCAATGGTCACTTTCGTGCCCGGCGCAATCGTATTCTGGCCGGTGAGATCGACACAGCAATCTGTGCCCTGCAGGCGACAGCGAATGTCGTGGATCATCCGTCCGGGCACCGCGACGGCCCGGCCACCAAAGCGAACCAGCCCCGCGACACCAAGCGTTGAACGGATCGGCGCCCAGTTTTCGGCTACATCGTCCAGATGCACGAACAGGTAACGCGGGAACAGCGATTCGATGACCGTGCAGACCTTGCCGCGGCGACGTTTGCGGACCTTGGCCAGCGGCCGCAAAACCTCGAAACCCTGCGCCGCCAGGTTGAATTCGGCACGTTCGTCCTGCAGCGGCTTGCATTGTGCGGCGTACCAGCGTTTCACGCTTTTTCCTCCGCCGGCTGCTGCTCAAGTTCGCGCTGCAATTCGGCGATCTCGCCGAGCAGCGCCTGTCGTTCCAGTTCCTTGCGCTTGATGAAACGAACCGCCAGGGCGGTTTTCTCGCGCAGCCCGCTGGGCGTGAGCTTGTACATATACGCCCGCTTGTTCTTGCTGTTGCGGAAGTTGGCCGCCTTGAGCAGGCCCTTCTCGATCAGCGCCTGCAGGCAGTAGTTGGTGCGCCCCAGGCTCACGCCCAGCAGCCCCGCCAGTTCGCGCTGGGTGAGCTGCGGGTTGTCCTGCACATGCTTCAGGGCCTTGAAGCGGAGGTCATCGGTGAGCAAGGGGGGGCACCAAGGCGTTTGTTCAATGAGTGAACGGAAGGGTAGTCGTGTTCTGGAGGTTACGCAAGACGGCGGGTGATGGCACCACATTCTACGGGATCACACCGCGTGCATTCGCTGCGCTTAATACACCCTACGAATCCCGATCGCGGCCCGGTGCCGCGTGGTACCGCGTAGGGCGGATCAAGCGCAGCGGATCCGCGCGGTGTGACTTGTTGGCGGGGAAACGAAGGTTTTCGGACAAGAAAGGTGTTCGCACCACGCAAGGCCGGAGCGAGCGGCTGCCGGCTTCGTAGGGCGGATCGAGCGCAGCGGATCCGCGCGGTGTGATCCGCTGGCAGAATCGCAGCGCCTTATAGGGTTTAGAAGCTGACGGTAACAACGCCGCGCAGGTCGCCTGGCTTGATGCCGTCACCGAGGCTGGGTTCGGCCACCACGGCCTCGATGCCTGCCTCGAATCGGTCAGTAAAACGGTAGCCGCCCTGCAGACCGACAACGATATCAAGTTCGCCCCGCTTTTCACGCGTACCGCGAACCCGGGCGATGCCCAACCGGCCGCCGACGTAGAATCCACCCTGACTCACCCAGCTCTGCCGGTAGAAGATGCCGTTCGAGGTGATCTGCCGGTCACGGCCCTCGTCCGGGATTTCCGGCTTGGAGAGCGAGCGCGCATGTTCAAAACCCAGCTCGAACAGCCAGCGGCCATCCCAGTCGTTCTCGATCAGCGCGCGGTAGGTGATCTGAACCGCGCCGCTGGTGCCATTGCTGCCACCGGAATCATACGTCTGCATGCCGGCCGCGAGGCCGACGCCGATGCTGGTCTCCACTTCAGGGAATCGGTCATCGGCATGGGTAGCGTTCATGGTGACGAGCGCGATAACGATAATCGCGAGGACGGGCAGGTGGTTTATCTGTCGTGGCATGGCGGCGTGATTCGTGATTGTCGTTATTTGCGGTGTTGCGGGCGAAGGCCGCGATAGTGGCATGGCACCTTTTTATTTGCATTCAAAGCAAGCCTAGTGGAGTTGGCCCCCGGTTGCGAGACGTTGTCTTCGTAGGGTGGATCGAGCGAAGCGGATCCGCGCCGTGTGATCAGGGACGGGACAACGAAGGTTTTCGGACCAGACACAGCCAGGGAAAGCCGTGGTGGCGTGGTAACCGAGAGCCTGTTGCCAACATCATGAGGGGTGACACCGCGTGCATTCGCTCCGCTTAATGCACCCTACGAGGCTGGCAGTCGACGATGTGTTCGTAGGGTGGATCGAGCGAAGCGGATCCGCGCGGTGTCATCCCTTGGCGATCCGGCACCGAGCGAGCCTGTATACTCCGGGCATGAGCGAGTTGCGCGATTCGACGATGGTGCTCGACCGTGTCCGTGAAGTGGTCTCGGCGGACGAGAACGTCCTGGTGGCAATTGTTTTCGGTTCTGTTGGTTCCGGTCACCATGGTCCCGAGAGCGATTTGGATGTCGCAGTGCTTGGCAGGTCACCCTTGTCAGCCGAACGGCGCGCACGCCTGATTCGGCAGTTGGCAGCGGAAGCAGGCCGGCCGGTGGATCTGGTGGACTTGCGCACCGCCGGGCTTCCGGTCCTGCGGTCCGCGCTGGCTGGCGGAAAACGGATTTTGTGCAAGGATCAGGCGGCTTACGCCGGGCTTGTCTCCAGAATGCTACTGGATAACGCCGACTTCGAACCCTACCGCAGTCGAATGCTTCAAGAGCGTCGTAACGCATGGATTCCGTGATCCTGGCGGAAAAGCTGGAGTCGTTACGTCGCTGCGTCAGACGGCTTGAGGAAAAACGTGCTGCGTCGGCCGACGCCCTGGCGGAGGACCCAGACCGGCAGGATATCCTGAGCCTGAACATCAGCCGGGCAGTACAACTCTGCGTGCATATGGCAGCACATGTGCTAAGCGACACCGACCAGCCAGCGCCGCAATCCATGGGCGAAGCGTTCGACCTTCTGGCCGCGGAAGGCGTAATCACACCGGAGGTCAGAGACCGGATGCGTGCTGCGGTCGGCTTCCGCAATGTGGCTGTTCACCAGTATCAGGACATCAACTGGGCCATCGTTCATGGCATAAGCCACGCGGGCCTGGAAGATTTCCGCCAATTCGCGAAAGCGATGTCGGGGCTTATCTAGTTCGGTTCGCGTTCCGGCGCTCGCTTGTCGCCAACGGACTGGACTCCGATGGCGTGGTTGGCCGCAGGCTTTTTCCTATCTTCTGGCCGAATGACACGGCGTGGATCCGCTGCGCTTGATCCACCCTACGCGGCCCGAGCCGGCCAAGCTTTCGTAGGGTGGATCAAGCGCAGCGGACCCGCGCGGTGTCCGCAATACTTTAGACGTACGTCTCACCCCTGCACTCCCATTGTGCGCGGCCTGGCCGTGGTCTGGCGGCTGACGGCCACCCCTTGTCCTGCCTGGCCTTGCTCGTAACTCTTTGGCAAAGCGTCAATTTGTTGTCGGGATTACGCCTTTCGATCGACCCCTAAAGTAGGCGCATCCAAACGGCCCGCCTCCGTATAGCGTCGGACTTAAGCGTGTCAGCTGACACGCTGGCTAACGGAAAACGAAAACAGGGGTGGGGACAATGAATACATCTGTTCGATACCTACTGCTCTGCCTTGCACTGGCCGTGCCGCTCGCACTGGCCGGATGCGGCGGCAGCAGCAGCGGCGGCAGCAGCTCGTCCGGGAGCGGCGACGACAATGGCCAGGTTGAGAATGGCGATGACGGCCTGGACGGCAACGGCGATAACGGTGGCGACAACGGCAACGGCGAGAATGGCGACGGGGACAACGGCGATGCGCCGGAAGGTCTCGCCGGGCCGCTGGACCCGGCGCAGACGCTGACGGCCTTCCTGCTCGAAGACATTCTTGCCGAGGGAATCATCCGCGATCTGGATACCGGTACCGGCGCGGAAGACGACCTGGCCGACGGCACAGTCTGCATTTCGCAGGGGCTTGCGGCGCTGGTCGATTCGCCGGACGCGCTGCTTGCCACATTTCTGGGCGATTATCAGCATCAGCAGAACGTCGCCGATCTGGACGAGGCGGCAGTGGATGCCGGGCGGCAACTGGATGTCGCCACCAACCGGTTCCTGGACGGCTTGCTGCTGGCCCTCGGCGGAAGCGGGACTTGCGGCGAGATGGTCGCTGCGCCGGATGAGATCGACGACATCGGGCTCGATAGCCTTGACGATCTGATCCTCTTCGCGCGCGGAGACACGTTCGCGGACATCACCACTGTCAATGCGCTGCAGGAGGTGCTTGAGGAGCTCTCCGTTCTGACCGAGGACCTGCGGGCTGAGATCGCGGGCAACGAGGAAACTGCCGACCTTTACCGAAACCTGATCGAAGTCGTAAACACCACGGTCCTGAACACCATTGCGGTGGTCGAGTTGATTGACGGCAACGAGTTCTTCGGGGATGTGCTCGAAGCCACCGGCGTTTTGATCGAGGATTTGCTCGACGGTCTACTCAACAACGTGTTGGGACTCGACGGTGAACTCGATGACATCGTCGACGACGATGCCCTGGCCGGCGTCCAGGCGATCCTGGACGATGTTGGCGCGGCGCTGCAGAGCGGTGATCCGGATCAGATTCTCGAGACGCTGACCGAATCGGTGGAAGGTGTTGTCGAAGACCTGCTGGGGACGGACGCGCTGGACCTGCTGGATGCGGGACTGCTGGAAGACATCCTCGATAACGACAGTCCGCTCGGCGAGGTCCTGGGGGACCTGTTGGAAGCTGACAGCAACCTGTTGGCCGACCTGCTTGGTCTGGTGGACGGCATCCTCGGTGGTCTGATCGATGATCTACTCGGGGGCCTGCTGGGCAACTGACCGGCACTACTTCATGTGAGAGTGAAAGCGGCGGTCTTCGGGCCGCCGTTTTTTGCGTTGTTTAGTGTTTGCCGGCGACTTTGCCGCGGGATCGCCCCAAGGGGCTGGGCTTCTGCGGTATAAGTCGGATCCCACCGAATGAGTTGGCGTGGAGCCGTCAGGCGGTTTCCCATCGCCGATTCGGATCACACTGCGTGCATTCGCTGCGCTTAACGCACCCTACGAAAACCGCGCCGGTGCGGGGCTCGCCGGTTGGATCCGCCGCGTCCGCGAATCTTTAATCGACGCGGCTATGGCGGTCAGCAGGGAAGGGGATCACCGCCTCGGGGGTGGTACTCAATGACTGGCGCCACAAGGTGTCACTGACGCCATGACGACTGTCGAAACCGTCAACCGCCTGTTGCAGCACCAGGTGTGCCGCGTTGCAGTCGAACGTCTCGGCGGCTTGCCGCAATTCCGCCATCACGCGGTCGATTTCCGATTTCGGCAGGCGTTTTTCCTTCGCGCGCATGATCATCGGGTGATCGGTGCCCGTGACGTTCTCGCCTATCAGCAGTTCCTCGAACAGTTTCTCGCCGGGGCGGATACCGGTGAACTTGATCTCGATGTCGCCTTCGGGATGGCCCTTGTCCCGTACCTGCAGACCGCTCAGGCGAATCATGCGCTGCGCCAGATCCAGCACTTTCACCGGCTCGCCCATATCCAGCACGAACACATCCCCGCCCTGTGCCATGGCACCCGCCTGAATCACCAGGCTCGCGGCCTCCGGGATGGTCATGAAGTACCGCGTCATGTCCCTATGGGTAACCGTCACCGGCCCACCGCGGCGGATCTGATCCCGGAAAATCGGCACCACGGATCCGCTGGAGTCCAGCACGTTGCCGAACCGGACCATGCTGAATACGGTGCGTGACCCGGTGTCGGCGGCGAGTGCCTGCAAGGTGAGTTCCGCCAGCCGCTTGCTGGCACCCATGACGTTGGTCGGCCGAACCGCCTTGTCCGTGGAAACCAGCACGAACCAGCGTACGCCCGAGGCAATTGCCGCCGAGGCCGCCGCCTGGGTTCCGAACACGTTGTTCTTCACGCCCTCAAGCAGGTTCTGCTCGACAATGGGCACGTGTTTATACGCTGCCGAGTGATACACGGTCTCGACTGCGAACTCCTTCATGATCCGACGAAGACGCGTCTCGTCCTGGACATTGCCCAGCAGCGGCACAAGGCTGGTATCAAGCGATTCGACCGTGGCAATGGCCTCCAGCTCGCGTTCGATCTGGTACAGCCCGACCTCGGATTGATCCAGCATCACCAGCGTGCGCGGATTGCGGCGCAGAATCTGCCGGCAGAGCTCCGACCCGATGGAGCCGCCAGCGCCGGTTACCAAAACACGACGATCCTTGATGCAGCGGTTCAGCAGCTTCATCGACGGCTTCACCGGATCCCGCCCCAGCAGGTCATCGATGCCGACCTCGCGGATATCGTCGATGCGCGCGTGGCCAGCCACCAGATCGGTGACCGTCGGCACCGTCTTCACCTGCACCGGCAACTCTTCCAGGCTCTCGACAATCTGGCGCCGGCGGTGCCGCGACAGGCTCGGCAGGGCAAGCAGTACGCTACTGATTCGGTGCTTTTGAATCAGGTGTTTGAGGGCGGTCGGATGGTGTACGCGCAGCCCGTTGACCAGCGTGCCCTGCATCGACCGGTTATCGTCAACGAACACCTTCGGCTGGTACTCACGGCCACTCTCCAGCGCTGCGGCAAGCTGGACCCCGGCATTACCCGCGCCGTACACGGCAACCGGTTCACGCCGGATCCGAACACTGCGCAGCGCAGACTGGAACCACATGCGGGCCAGTATCCGGGTGCCACCGACACCCAGCAGCGCCATCATCCAGAAAAGCCAGAACGTGGTGCGCGGCACGCCGTCGAGCCGCGCCAGCGTAACCAGCGCGGCGAAGCAGATTGCGGCAACGGTGGTGCCCTTGACCACGGCCCACACGGCCTGCGGACCCATGTAGCGCACAACCGAGCGATACAGACCGGTTGAAGCCAGACAGGGCAGACTCAGCAGTGGCACGGCTATCAGGAGCCACCACAACTCGACCAGTACCGGCGGGAATGCCTCGCCCAGGCGCAGCATGAAGGCGGCCCATACGGCGATGGGTAGCATCACCAGATCGGTGGCCACCATCAGTGACTTCTTTGCCGGCCGGGGCAGTTTCGCGAGTCGGGCAGTCAGGCTCATGATTCACGGCGCAACGCGGTGGACGAGCGCAATTATTACACCGTGATGACGGTTCCGATAGGTGACGCCAGGTAGAAACGCAGAAAAAAACCGCCAGCGGAACCACATGTTCCATCGTAGGGTGTATTAAGCGAAGCGAATGCACGCGGTGTGATCCGCTTTAATCGGGCTCCAGACCCCGCGGACGCTTCAGTCTGCGCTGGCGGAACCGCGCCAACTGTCCGGGAGTAACCCCAAAGTATTAACAGAAAGTATTGCACTGAAAAAAAGGATCAACTATGAATAGTGCTAGGCCGGATATCGGCAAGGAAAGGTGATCCCAAGGATGGGATCATCTGGCTGTCAGGGATGGCTTCACAGTGCTTCTTGTGCCGGTATCCGGCCGTCCCACCAAAACCCGGGCGACGATTGACGGGTCCAACGCCGCATCCCCGCGCCGTTACGCAACGAAACACGCTCGTCGTAGGGTGCATTAAGCAAAGCGAATGCACGCGGTGTGATCCGCCATGACCGCGGCAACAGGCTTTCGATTACCGCCGCCAACGTCCGCCCCGAGCCTGCCTCGTCCGCACCATGTCCTTGTCCGAAAACCTTTTATTGTCCCGTCATCAGATCTCACCGGCAGGAGGCCGTGTTGATCCATACCGCCAACAGATCACACCGCGTGGGTCCGCTGCGCTTGACCCACCCTACGCCCGCCTCCGCGGCCAACGCCCGTCCCCGGCCTTGTCGGGTCCGAACACCTTCCTGCCCGAACACCTTCCTTGTCCCGACCCCAATCACACCACGCCGATCCGCTGCGCTCGATCCGCCCTACGCGGCTCGCACCGGCGCGGTTTTCGTAGGGTGCATTAAGCGCAGCGAATGCACGCGGTGTGATCCGTAACGCGGACGGCAACAGGCTTTCGATTACCACTACACCTTCCACGCGCGCATAAAAAAACCCCGCCGGAGCGGGGTTTCGTGGGGCGTTGGGTGAAGCGGCTTACATCATGCCGCCCATGCCACCCATTCCGCCCATGCCGCCCATGTCACCGCCGTGATCATGGCCGCCCTTCTCTTCCGGATGCTCGCCCACCATGCATTCGGTGGTGATCATCAGGGAAGCGACGGACGCGGCGTTCTGCAGCGCGGTACGGGTCACCTTGGTCGGGTCCAGGATGCCGAACTCGACCATGTCGCCGTATTCGTCGGTCTGGGCGTTGTAACCGTAGTTACCCTTGCCTTCGAGCACCTTGGACAGGACCACGGCGCCGTCCAGGCCGGCATTGCCGACGATGGTGCGCAGCGGCTCTTCGATGGCGCGACGGATGATGGAGATACCCGTGTCCTGGTCCTTGTTGTCACCCTTGGCCTTCTCGATGGCGGCAATGGTGCGAACCAGCGCGACACCGCCACCCGGGACGATGCCTTCTTCCACGGCGGCGCGGGTGGCGTGCAGGGCATCTTCCACGCGGGCCTTCTTCTCCTTCATTTCCATCTCGGTGGCAGCACCGACCTTGATCACGGCAACACCGCCGGCGAGCTTGGCAACCCGCTCCTGCAGCTTTTCCTTGTCGTAATCGGAGGTGGCTTCCTCGATCTGGGCGCGGATCTGGTCGACACGACCCTTGATGTCTTCGTTACGGCCCTTGCCGTCGACAACAACCGTGTTTTCCTTGGTGACGTTGACCTTCTTGGCCTGGCCCAGGTCATCCAGGGTGGCCTTTTCGAGGGTCAGACCCACTTCCTCGGAGATCACGGTACCGCCGGTCAGCACAGCGATGTCCTGCAGCATGGCCTTGCGACGGTCACCGAAGCCCGGGGCCTTGACCGCAGCAACCTTGACGATGCCGCGGATGCTGTTGACCACCAGGGTGGCCAGCGCTTCGCCTTCGATGTCTTCGGCGACGATCAGCAGCGGACGGCTGGCCTTGGCGACGTTTTCCAGCACCGGCAGCAGTTCGCGGATGTTGGAGATCTTCTTGTCGCAGATCAGGATGTACGGGTCTTCCAGCTCGGCGGCCATGCTCTGCTGGTTGTTGATGAAGTAGGGCGACAGGTAACCGCGGTCGAACTGCATGCCTTCCACGACATCCAGCTCGTTTTCCAGGCCGGAGCCCTCTTCCACGGTAATGACGCCTTCCTTGCCGACCTTCTGCATGGCTTCGGCGATGATTTCACCGATGCTGTGGTCGGAGTTGGCGGAGATGGTGCCGACCTGGGCAATGGCCTTGTGATCTTCACAGGGCTTGGACAGGTTCTTCAGCTCGGCGGTGGCGGCGGTCACGGCCCGCTCGATGCCACGCTTCAGGTCCATCGGGTTCATGCCGGCGGCAACCGCCTTCAGGCCTTCCTTCAGGATGGACTGGGCCAGCACGGTGGCGGTGGTGGTGCCGTCACCGGCGACATCGGACGTCTGCGAGGCAACTTCCTTCACCATCTGCGCGCCCATGTTCTCGAACTTTTCCTGCAGTTCGATTTCCTTGGCCACGGACACGCCGTCCTTGGTCACGGTCGGGGCGCCGAAGCTCTTCTCCAGTACGACGTTGCGGCCGCGCGGGCCCAGGGTGGCCTTCACGGCATTGGCCAGGACATTCACACCGGCGATCATGCGATGCCGGGCGTCATCACCAAAACGTACGTCTTTTGCTGCCATGGTCGTTTAATCCTCTGAATACGGTTAATACGAAATCATGCGGGGCGGGAGAGTGCGATCAGCCCTCGATCACCGCCATGATGTCGTCTTCGCGCATGACGAGAAGCTCTTCGCCATCCATTTTCACTTCGGTGCCGGAGTACTTGCCGAACAGCACCTTGTCACCAACTTTCACGTCCAGGGCCTTCACGTCGCCGTTGTCGGCGGTCTTGCCCTTGCCCACGGCCAGCACTTCGCCGCGAATCGGCTTTTCGGTGGCGCTGTCGGGGATGACGATGCCGCCCGGGCTGGTGCGCTCTTCTTCCATGCGCTTGATGATCACGCGATCATGCAGTGGACGAATGTTCATCTGAACTCTCTCCTGGATGTTGGAACATGTTTCCTGAAAGCTACGGATCGCACTGTTAGCACTCCCCGTTAGTGAGTGCTAATGATAGTCAGGGCATGTCATGTGTCAATAGGTGTGGAGACAGAGAGGTTTTCGGACAAGGTTGAGTCGCGGCGGGTGTTGGCCCCGGTGGTGGCCGTAGGGTGGATCAAGCGCAGCGGATCCGCGCGGTGTGATCCGTTGGCGGGACAAGGAAGGTTTTCGGACATGGGGGGTGTTCGGACCAGACAAGGCCGGGGTGAGGGCTGGCGGCCGTGGTAACCGAGAGCGCGTTGCCGCGATCGGGGCGGATCACACCGCGTGCATTCGCTTCGCTTAATGCACCCTACGAATCCCGATTACGGCCCGGTGCCGCTTGGGGCCGCGTAGGGCGGATCGAGCGCAGCGGATCCGCGCGGTGTAATTCGGGGGCGGTACAAGGACGGTTTTCGGACAAGTAAGGTTTTCGGACGACCCAGGGCCCGGTGCCGCTTGGGGCCGCGTAGGGCGGATCGAGCGCAGCGGATCCGCGCGGTGTGATCCGTTGGCGGGGTGGTTGAATCCGGTCGGCCTGCCTGTTGGCCTATGACTTGTAGCCGTCGAGCAGGGCCTGGTGGCCCTGGGGGGTGTAGGCCCAGACGTCCTTGATGCGCAGGCGTTTTTCGAGGTCGCGCTTGAGCCTGTCCAGGTTGGCGTCACGCCATTCCTTGCCGTTGCCGGTGCGCCACTCACCGCGATCCCAGTCGATGATGTGCACGGTTTCCGGGTCAGGGCCGACCAGGATGTTCCTGCTGTTGAGGTCGCTGTGCCAGGCGCCGGCGTCGTGGAAGCGGCGGATGGTCCTGCCGATGGCGGACCAGGTCTCCAGGGGGACTTCGCCGGCGCTGAGCAGGTCATCAAACGAGGCCGCGCCCGGGACGCGGACGGTGATGAAGTCGGCCCGGTACAATGGACCCTCGCGGACCACGCGACCGGCGACCGGCCGCGCGACCGGCAGGCCGGCATCGAACAGTTGCGAGGTGTAGTGCCATTCACGCCAGGCGCGGGTGTCATGCAACCCGCTCCACAGGTAGCGATCGCCGAACATGCGGGCCACCGAGCCGCCACGCATGTAATGCCGCAAAGCCCACTGCCGGCCGGATTGGTAAGGGTCGGAAATGAAGATCACGGTGCCGCGGCCCCCGCCCTGTTCCAGCACCAGATCGTTCTGCGCCAGCGTCGCCGGCTCGAACAGCCAGTCCGCCGGCGGCGCCGGCAGGGACTGATCGTAGATGTAGCGGTAACGGCCGTCGCGGAACTCCGCCGCCTGCATCAGGCCGCCTGATCGGCGCCGCGCGCAACCACGTTGTAGGGCGCACGCTCCGGCAGCCGGCAGGCATCCAGCTCGACGTAATAGGTGGCCACCAGCGCATGCTGGCCGGATAGCGCCGCGTGGCTGACCGCGTCGGTCATGACCGCCCAGCTCTCGAACGGCTGGAACGCCAGTTCCTCGCCCCTGCCCGGATCCTGCTGGAAGGCATCGTTATCCTTCATCCAGTTGTGCATCTTGCGCATGGCCCGGTCGTAGGGCGAGGTGTCACCGATCACCTGGAGCTGCGGCAGCCCCAGCCGGGCCAGACCGGCCAGCGCTCCGGACCAGGCCCGCTCGGCCGCGTTGCCGCGCACCGACATGCTGGTGTCGATGCCGGCCTCCTTCGCATAGGCGGCGTACAACTGGTCGAACTGTTCGGCAATACGCCAGATGCGGGGCTCGCTGGTGTTGATGTTGGTGAAGAAGCGCAACGGGCGACGGCCGTGGGTGGCGCCGGCCGGGAAGGCGTCGACGTGCAGCAGTTCGTTGTTCGAATGACGCTTGATCTGCCGTCCCTTCTCCTGCACCGGGCGGAAGTTGACCTTCTGCTGGTGCCAGCTCACCGCGTAATGCGGCAGCGCCGCGCCAAGGAAGCTGTTCACGGTGTCGCTGTAGTTGCGCAGGATGGCGCGCAGCCGCTGCTCGGTATCGCCCACCTTCTTCATGCCGGTGATGTAGTCGCCGTCGGGGTGATAGCTGATGTTCTTCAGCGTGATCAGGGCGCCGACCTCCTCGCGCAGGAAGTTCAGGTCATCCTCCGACGGCAGCGGCAGCATGCCGGGTTCGAACCGCAGGATGCGGCCGTCCTCCAGCGCCCGTTCGAACTGGTCGCCGGGGTTGGCGTACGCCTCGGCGGTGACATCAACAATCGGGTTGCTCATCGTGGTGCTCCATGCGCCCGGTGGCGCGTTGACTGCTGAAATCCGCGTGGGTCCGCTTCGCTTGACCCACCCTACGCCAGGCCGGGCGTCCGGGGTCGTAGGGTGCCTTAAGCGCAGCGAAGGCACGCAGTGTAATCCGTCAGGATCGGGGCAACGGGCTCTCCGCCAGCGCCGATGCTCGCCCCTGACCCGGTTTGTCCTAACACCGTTCGTATCCGAAACCTGCATCGTCCTGCCAGCAGATCACACCGCGTGGGTCCGCTTCGCTTGACCCACCCTACGGTGGCAGGCGCGGTACCCGCTGGCCTGCTTAGCCAGAGACCGCATCGAGGTAAGCCGGAACTCCCTGTTCCACGTCATAAAAGATGTGGTCGCAACCGGCGGCGCGCAAGGCCGTGAGGTCGGCCTGGGTGTAACTCTGGTAGCGGCCCTTCAGATGCTCGGGAAACGGAATGTATTCGATCTCGCCACGGCCGTACCACTTGAGCGTGGCTTCGGCCACCGCATTGAACGGGCGCGCTCTGCCGGTGCCGAGGTTGAAGATGCCGCTGACTTCCGGATGCTCGAGGAACCAGAGGTTGACCGCAACGCAGTCGCGCACGTCAACGAAATCCCGCTCCTGTTCACCGTCCGCATACCCATCGCAGCCCTCGAACAGCCGCACCCTGCCGTGCTCGGCAAGCTGATTGCGGAAGTGGTGGATTACGCTCGCCATGCTGCCCTTGTGCTGCTCCCGCGGCCCGTAGACATTGAAATAGCGCAAGCCCACCACGGGTGCGGTCAAGGCATCCATGTGGCGGCGCAGGTACTGGTCGAAGGCCAGCTTGGAGTAGCCGTAGACGTTCAGCGGTCGCTCACAGGCCGGCTCCTCACGGAATTCCCGGCCGCCACCATAGGTGGCCGCCGAGGAGGCATAGACCAGCGGGATCTGCCGGTCCTGACACCAGTGGAACAGCTCCCGGGTAAAGGCGAAATTGGTCTCCATCATGTACTTGCCGTTCCACTCGGTGGTGGCGGAACAGGCACCCTGGTGAAGCACGCCGTCGATGCGGCCGAAGCCGCCGCCGTCACGGATGATGCGCAGAAACTCGTCCTTGTCGTAGTAGTCGGCGATGGTGCAGTCGGCCAGGTTCAGGGCCTTTTCACCCCGGGTCAGGTTGTCGACGACGATGATGTCGTCCCGCCCCTTCTGGTTGAGGCCGTGGACGATGTTGCTGCCGATAAAGCCGGCGCCGCCTGTGACAATCAGCATAAGGTTGATCCGTCGGAGCTTGAGTATTTCTGCGAAGTTTAAGGAAACGCTGATTTATTCGCACGCCTGCGGCGAGTCAAGCAAGTGTTCTCCAGTGCGGAATCAGTCGATGTTTCCGCGGGAGGGCAGCGACCGCTCGGCGCGCAGCAGTTGCCCGTTGCAGAAGATGAGGGGCTCGGCTGGTCGGTGCTCCAGTTCCAGGACGCGGCCCAGCAGGATGATGTGGTCACCGCCGTCGAGCCGCTGCTCGACCCGGCACTGAAAGCGCGCGGTGAAATCCTTCAGCAATGGCAGGCCGGCAAGGCCCGGCTCGGTTTCCAGGCCAACGAATTTCTCATCCGTATTGCGCGCGAACTGCACGCACAGGTCTTCCTGCCCGGCGTGCAGCACATGCACGGCATAGTGATCGGCGGCGACGAACTCGTCGGCAGAGTTTCCGTCGCGACCCACGCTCCACAACACCAGCGGCGGGTCCAGCGAGACGGTGGTGAAGCTGTTCACCGTCATGCCAATGGGGCGGTTGTTGGTGCCACGCGCAGTCACCACGGTGATGCCGGTGGCAAATGCACCCAGCGCCTGGCGCAGACAGGAAGCATCGACGTCTGTCATCAGTGACGGTTCCGGATCCGTTGAAACGACCCGGAACCGTACCACCAATAAGGCACTCGCGGCAGGGCGTCAGACCTTAATCTGATGGCCGTGAATGTAATCCACCAGATCGGCAATCTCCCGATCCTTGTCCTTCACCACGTAGCGCACCAGGTCGCCAATCGAAAGCAGGCCCAGCAACTGGCCCTCCTCGGCCACGGGCAGGTGGCGAATACGCCGGTCGGTGCACTCCACCAGGGCTTCTTCGACCGTGCTGTTCGGCCGCACTGTCACCAGGTCCGCGGTCATCACGTCGCGCACCAGCAAGCCATCCGGCTTGACGTTCTCATTGGCAACCCGGCGCATGACGTCGCGTTCCGAAAAGATGCCAACAAGCTTGTCGTTCTCCAACACGACGACGCAGCCGATATTGGCGTCGCACATCATCGCAATCGCATCTTTCGCGGGCGTGTCAGGCCCAACGCTATAGAGCGTGTCGCCTCGCTCCGCCAGCAGCGCCGCTTTCTCGGTCATCACTACAGACAGCGGTGTTTCCATCGTTACTTGCTCCCCCTCCCTGCACGTCCAGGGTTTTTGCACAGCATAGCCCAGCCGTGATTTCGATGCTTCCCCCGGTACCCGCATCGCGCAATTGCCAGCTGGGTCACGTTTCCAGACTGGCAAGACCGGCTCGGTCGACCATACTGACCCTGAGGCATGCCGGCAGTCCATCATGGCAACACTGATGCCTGCGGGAGCCGAAGCGGCCGTCGCGACGGAGACCACACGGTCCGGGAAAGTCGGCGGCCATTCATGGCCTTGGCGGAATCCTGCCAGATGGCAAGGCACGATCCGCCAAGGTTCGGTCGTGCGAGTGAAAAGGATCCACAACTGACGGAGGGACGAGACAGAACCAGATCGCACCGCATCTGCGTCACGGGGTGTTGAGGAGCGCCCCGGCGGGGACTGGAGAGACCGAACCAAGCCATAACGCGTGCGCACAGCGCCGACAATAAAGCCTTGGGACAAACCGATGATCAAAGTCCGAAAAGGGCTGGACATACCGATTGCAGGTGAGCCGCGCCAGGGAATCGAGCGGGGGCAGAAGGTACGCTCCGTTGCGCTCCTTGGCCGGGATTACCCGGGCCTGAAGCCCACCATGCTGGTTCGCGAGGGTGATCGCGTACGGCGCGGGCAGCCGTTATTTGAAGATAAAAAGAACGAGGGCGTCCGCTTCACCGCACCCGGTGCCGGTCGTGTCAGCGCCATCCACCGTGGCGAACGCCGCGTACTGCTCTCCGTCGTGATCGAGCTCTCCGGCGACGGTGACGAAAGCTTTACCGCGCACAATGCGGCAACGCTCTCCCGCCTGGACCGGCAACGGGTTCAGGACCAGCTGGTGGAATCCGGCGAATGGACCGCCATCCGCACCCGGCCGTTCGGCAAGGTGCCGCCGGTGGGCAGTGTTCCCGAGGCGATCTTCGTGCCGGCGATGGACACCAATCCGCTGGCCGCCAACCCCGACATCATCATCGCCGATGAGCAACGGTCCTTCCGCGACGGCCTGACCGTGTTGTCGCGGCTGACCGACGGCCCGGTCTGGGTCTGTCGCGCACCGGATTCCAGGCTGCCGTCCTTCGCCGACGAGCAGATTCGCGAAGAGACTTTCGGCGGGCCGCATCCCGCGGGCAACCCCAGCACGCACATACATTTCCTGCATCCGGTGGACATGCAACACCGGGTCTGGGTGGTCGGTTACCAGGATGTGATCGCGTTCGGCCGGCTGTTCACCGGGGGTCGCCTGCATACCGACCGGGTGGTCGCCCTGGCCGGACCGCAGGTCAAACACCCGCGGCTGGTCAAGACCCGCGCCGGCGCCTCGCTGGAGGACCTGACCGCCAACGAGGTGGAAACGGACGAGAACCGGATCATTTCCGGTTCGGTATTCAACGGACATCGCGCCAAGGGTCCGACCGCCTACCTGGGGCGTCTCGCCAATCAGGTCTCGGTGCTGCGCGAGGGTCACCGGCGCCAGCTGCTCGGCTACCTGTCACCGGGCCTGGAGCGGCATTCGGTGATGAACATCTACCTGTCGCGCCTGATGCCCTGGAAGCGCTTTCCGTTCACCACGACAACCAACGGCAGTGAGCGCGCGATGGTGCCGCTGGGGCAGTACGAGACGGTCATGCCACTGGACATCCTGCCCACCCAGTTGCTGCGCTCGCTGGTGGTTGGCGACATGGAAACCGCTCAGGCGCTGGGCGCGCTTGAGCTGGTGGAGGAAGACCTGGCGCTGTGCACTTACGTGTGTGTCGGCAAGTACGAGTACGGACCGATCCTGCGGGACAATCTGACCCGCATTGAAGCGGAGGGTTGATGTGGGGCTGAGAAACTTCATCGACCGGAACATCTCGCCGCATTTTCACGAAGGCGGAAAGCTGGAGCGCTATTACGTCTTCTACGAAATGTTCGACACCATGCTGTACAGCCCGTCGAGCACCACCCGCAGCACCGCCCATGTGCGCGACGGCATCGATCTGAAGCGGGTCATGATCACGGTCTGGCTCGCGGCCCTGCCGGCGCTGTTCTTCGGCATGTACAACGCGGGCTATCAGGCCAATCTGCAAATCACCGAATTCGGCTACGATCCGATCCCCGGCTGGCGCACCGACCTGGTAGTGATGTTTGCCAGCTTCGACCCCAACAGCGCCTTGTCCAACTTCTTCCACGGCGCGGTCTACTACATCCCGATCTTCATCGTGGTCTACCTGGGCGGCTTCATCTGGGAGGGGCTGTTTGCCTGGAAACGCGGCCACGAGGTGAACGAGGGCTTCTTCGTCACCGGCATCCTGTTCACGCTGATACTGCCGCCGACGATCCCGCTGTGGATGGTGTTCATGGGCATCAGCTTCGGGGTGGTGGTCGGCAAGGAGATTTTCGGCGGCACCGGCAAGAATTTCCTCAACCCGGCGCTGGTGGGCCGCGCCTTCCTGTTCTTTGCGTACCCGGCGCAGATGTCCGGGGATGCGGTCTGGACCGCGGTGGACGACTTCTCCGGCGCGACGCCCTTGGCACTGGCCGCGGCCGGCGAACTGGATTATTCGGCGGGCCTCACCGGCACCGCGGCCACCGCCAACGAGATGGACCTGACCTGGATGCACACCGCCTTTGGCGGCATCCAGGGCTCGATCGGTGAAACCTCGCTGCTGGTCATCGGCTTCGGTGCCGCGGTGCTGCTGATCACCCGCATTGCGTCGTGGCGGATCATGCTGGGCATGTTCCTCGGCATGGTCGTCCTGGCGATGCTGTTCAATGCCATTGGCAGCGACACCAACCCGATGTTCGACATGCCCTGGTACTGGCACCTGAGCCTGGGTGGCTTCGCCTTCGGTCTGGTGTTCATGGCCACCGACCCGGTTTCGGCCAGCATGACCGATACCGGCAAATGGATCTTCGGCCTGCTGATCGGCGCCATGGTGGTGCTGATTCGGGTGGTGAATCCGGCGTTCCCCGAGGGCGTGATGCTGGCGATCCTGTTCGGCAACCTCTGCGCGCCGCTGATCGACCATTTCGTGATTCAGGCCAACATCCGCCGCCGCATGCGGCGGAGGGAGGCGTAAGGCATGACCCAGGACAAGGAATCCATAGCCAACACGCTGCGGGTCGCATTCATGGTCTGTCTGGTGTGTGCAGTGGTGGTCTCTGCTTCGGCGGTTGGCCTGCGGCCGTTGCAGCTGGACAACTTCATGGAGTATCGCCAGATCAATGTGCTGCAGGCGGCAGGGCTGTATGAGCCCGGCATGAATGTGCGGCAGGCCTTCGAGGGCGTGGAGCGGCGGTTCGTTGATATCGAAACGGGTGAGTACGTCGAGCAGCCGGACGACTATGACCAGCGCCGCGCGGCACGCGACCCGGAGCTCAGCCGCCCGGTGTCACCTGATCCGGCCAGCATCCGTCGGCAGGCGCGGGTGGCCGAGGTATTCCTGGCGCGGGATGACGATGGCGAGGTGCGCCGCATCATCCTGCCGGTTCACGGCTACGGCCTGTGGTCGACGATGTACGGCTTCCTGGCGCTGGAGCCGGATGCCAACACCATTGCCGGCATTGGCTTCTTCGAGCACGGCGAAACCCCCGGGCTCGGCGGCGAAATCGACAACCCGCGCTGGCAGGAAAACTGGCAGGGCAAGAAGCTGTTCGACGAGGACGGCGAGGTGGCCCTGCGCGTTGTGAAGGGTAGCGTTGGCGAAGGCACCCCGGATGCCGACTACCGGGTGGACGGACTGTCCGGCGCCACGCTGACCGCCAACGGGGTGAACAACCTGGTGCGTTTCTGGATGGGCGAGATGGGCTTCAGGCCGTATCTCGAACGGGCGCGCGCCGAATACGGGGGTGGTGACGCCCTCGACAACGGCGCGTTCTGAGGAGGCAGACCATGGCTGAAGCGAAAGCGAAGGACGTCCTGTTCCAGCCGATCTTCAACAACAATCCGATTGCCCTGCAGATTCTGGGCATCTGTTCGGCGCTGGCCATCACCACAACGATGCAGACCACGATCACCATGTGCCTGGCGGTGATCTTCGTGCTCACGCTGTCCAATTTCTTCATCAGCGTGATTCGCAGCATCGTGCCCGCGAACATCCGCATCATCGTGCAGATGACCATCATCACCTCGCTGGTGATCCTGGTGGACCAGTTGCTGCAGGCGTTCGCCTACGAGATCAGCCGACAGCTCTCCGTGTTCGTGGGCCTGATCATCACCAATTGCATCATCCTCGGCCGCGCCGAGGCCTTCGCCATGAACAATCCGCCGTTCCTGTCGGCGGTGGACGGCTTCGGCAACGCACTGGGCTACTCGATCGTGTTGCTGTTCGTCGGCGCCAACCGGGAACTGTTCGGTTCCGGCAGCCTGATGGGCGTGGAGATCCTGACCCCGGTCACCGAGGGCGGCTGGTACTACACCAACGGCCTGATGCTGCTGCCGCCCAGTGCCTTCATCCTGATCGGCGGTTTCATCTGGCTGTTGCGGGTCTGGAAATCCGAGCAGGTTGAGGAGGAGCCGTTCAAGATCGCACCCAACACCCGCACCAGCGAGGCCTTCTAGGCAGAGGAGCGAGCCGTGTTCGAACACTATCTCAGCCTGTTCGTCCGTGCCGTGTTCGTCGAGAACATGGCGCTCGCCTTCTTCCTGGGCATGTGTACCTTCCTGGCCATCTCGAAGAAGGTGCAGACGGCGCTGGGCCTGGGGATCGCGGTGGTCGTGGTGCTCACGATCACGGTGCCGGTCAACAATCTACTGCTGCATAACCTGCTGGACGAAGGCGCGCTGGCCTGGACCGGCATTCCGATGCTGGAAAGCCTGGATATGCGCTTCCTCGGGCTGCTCTGCTACATCGGCGTGATCGCCGCGCTGGTGCAGATCCTGGAGATGGGCCTCGATCGCTATGTGCCGGCGCTGTACAACGCGCTGGGCATCTTTCTGCCGCTAATCACCGTCAACTGCGCCATCCTCGGCGCCAGCCTGTTCATGGTCGAGCGGCATTACGACTTCGGCGAAAGCGTGGTGTTCGGCTTCGGTTCGGGGGTCGGCTGGGCACTGGCCATTGTGCTGCTGGCGGCGATCCGGGAGAAGCTCAAGTACAGCGACGTGCCTGACGGACTCAAGGGCCTGGGGATCACGTTCATCGTGGTCGGCCTGATGTCGCTGGGGTTCATGTCCTTCGCGGGTGTGCAGTTGTAGGGACGTGGCATTCGGGGATTGCGTATGGCCTTCGAAATACTGTTTGGCGTAACCACCTTCACCGGCATCGTGCTGGTACTGGTGCTGGTGATCCTGGCCGCGCGGGCGCGGCTGGTCAGCAGCGGTGACGTCACCATCGAGATCAACGACGACCCGGAGAAAAGCCTGAAGACGTCCTCCGGCAGCAAGCTACTGGGCACGCTGGCCGCCAACGGCGTGTTCCTGTCCTCGGCCTGCGGCGGTGGCGGCACCTGTGGCCAGTGCCGCTGCCAGGTGGTCGAGGGCGGCGGCGACATCCTGCCCACCGAGGAGGACCATTTCACCCGCAAGGAAGTCCGCGAAGGCTACCGCCTGTCCTGCCAGGTGGCGGTCAAGCGCGACATGAAGATTATCGTGCCGCCTGAGTTCTTCGAGGTGCGCAAGTGGGAATGCGAGGTGATGTCCAACGAAAACGTCGCCACGTTCATCAAGGAACTGGTGCTGAAGCTGCCGGAAGGCGAGGAAGTCGACTTTCGCGCCGGCGGCTTCGTGCAGATGGAGGCGCCGCCGTTCCATGTGAAGTTCCGCGACTTCGACATCCCCGACCACTTCCGCGAGGACTGGGAGCGCATGGGTCTTTTCGACCTGGAATGCCGTAACGACGAGACCATCGTCCGCGCCTATTCCATGGCCAACTATCCGGAAGAACGGGGCATACTCAAGTTCAACGTCCGCATCGCGACGCCGCCGCCAAACAAGATGGACGTTTCACCGGGCAAGATGTCGTCCTATGTGTTCAACCTGAAGCCGGGTGACAAGTTTACGGTGTTCGGCCCGTTCGGCGAGTTCTTCGCCAAGGATACCGACGCGGAGATGGTGTTCATCGGCGGCGGTGCCGGCATGGCGCCGATGCGTTCGCACATCTTCGACCAGTTGCTGCGCCTGAACAGCAAACGCAAGATCACCTTCTGGTACGGGGCGCGTTCCTACCGCGAGGCGTTCTACGTCGAGGATTTCGACTGGTTGCAGGAGAACTACGAGAACTTTACCTGGCACCTGGCGCTGTCCGACCCCCTGCCCGAGGACAACTGGGAGGGCCTGACCGGGTTCATCCACCAGGTGCTGTACGATAATTACCTGAAGGATCATCCGGCGCCGGAAGACTGCGAGTATTACCTGTGTGGCCCGCCAATGATGAACGCCTCGGCGATCAAGATGCTCACCGACCTGGGGGTCGAGCCCGAGAACATCCTGCTCGACGACTTCGGCGGGTGAGCTTGGTTCGCACCCATCGCCTGGCCGGCGTGCTGCTGGCCGGCGCGCTGCTGCTCGGTGCCTGCGGCCAGGCGGATCAGTTGCAGGAAATCAGCGGCCAGACCATGGGCACCACCTGGTCCGCGCAGTTCGTGGTCACCGCGGACACCGATACGGACGGCTTGCGCGAGGACCTTGAGGCCGCCCTGGAGACGGTCAACGCGCAGATGAGCACCTATCGCGAGGATTCCCACCTCAGCCGCTTCAACCAGTCTGCCGCCGGCGAGTCGCTGGAGTTGCCGCCGGAATTCACCGTGGTCCTGATGGCCGCGCTGGAGCTGGCCGAGGCCACCGACGGCGCGTTCGATCCGACAGTCGGCCCGTTGGTCAATCTCTGGGGCTTCGGCCCCGACGGGCGACGCACTGAAGCACCACCCGAGGAGGAACTGGAGGCGGCCCGCGAGCGTGTGGGCTGGCAGCAGCTTGAGTTCGACATGAACACCCGCCGGCTGACTCAACCCGGTGAGGTGTATCTGGATCTGTCATCCATCGCCAAGGGCTTTGCCGCGGACCAGCTGGCCGAGGTGCTGGAGGGACGTGGCATCGACCGGTACCTGGTCGGTATCGGTGGCGATATGCGCATCCGTGGCGACAAGCCGGGCGGTGCACCCTGGCGTATCGCCATCGAACGTCCCGACCCCGGCGCACGCGACATCCACACCGTGATCGAACCGGTGGATGTCGCCATGGCCACGTCCGGCAGTTACCGCAATTTCTTCGTCGATGGCGAGCAGGAGTACTCCCATACCATCGACCCGCATACCGGCCGTCCGGTGCCGCAGGACCTAGTGTCAGTCACGGTACTGCACGACAACGCGAAGATGGCCGACGGCCTGGCAACGGCGATTACCGCCCTGGGCGCCGAGGCGGGCTATCGCTTCGCCCGCGAGCAGGGGCTGACGGCCCTGCTGCTGGTGCGCGATAATGACGATGTCAGGGAACGCATGACACCCGAGTTCGCTGCCTACCTGCCGCAAGAGGACGACTGATGCTCAGTACAATCATCGCCGCCATCGTCCTGTTCGGCCTGCTGTTTGCCGGCATGGCCATCGGCGTCATTCTGGCCAACAAACCCATCAAGGGCTCCTGCGGCGGCATCGGCGCCACCGGCGTCGACTCCGAATGCGAGATCTGCGGCGGCAACCCCAAGCGCTGTGAAGAGGCCAGGGAGAAGTAAGCCGCGCAAAGCGCGCTCGTTTTCGGACCAGGAAGGTTTTCGGTGTTCGGACCAGGTCGTAGGGCGGATCAAGCGCAGCGGATCCGCGCGGTGTGGTCTGTTGGCGGGACAAGGACGGTTTCGGACCAGGAAAGGCGGCGGCGGGCGCTTTACGCGAAGGCCACCGAAAGTTGTAGATACCGTCTTGCCCCATGGTGTTCAAGCGGCCTGGTGATGTGGTTGATAGGG
>NZ_JALPKO010000001.1 GCF_023195885.1 Methylonatrum kenyense | reverse complement strand
CTGCTTGACCGCAGAATTGCTGCGGCGCTGCGCAGCGCGCCTTGCCTCGGAAAAAATGCGAACGCCAACGCAGGCGTGCGAATAAATCAGGGTTTCCCTAGTATAGGGAAACCCCGTCATTATTGACATGCGGCGTCTTGCTGGCCATGCCGGCCTGTTCACTGACCAGCGTGGGGACTAGATACCCGGGCAGGCGCGCGCGAACGGTGTGCAGCAGTTCGCGCGCGGTGTCCAATTCAACGTCAAAGTGTGCCGCACCGGATACCGGATCCAGCAAGTGCAGGTAGTAGGGCAGCACACCGATTTGAAACAGCCGCTCGCTCAGTGCGATCTGCGCCTCTGCGCTGTCGTTCACGCCGCGCAACAGCACGGCCTGATTGAGCAGGGTCGTGTTGCTTCCGGATAGGCCCCTGATGCCCTCGGTGACACGGCCGTCGAGTTCCCGGGCATGGTTGGCGTGCAGCACCAGGACCGCCTGAAGGCGGGACCCGGCAAGCATTTCGCGCAGCGTCCGGGTCATGCGGTCCGGCAGGACCACAGGCAGGCGACTGTGGATCCGCAAGCGACTCAGGTGCGGGATCTGGTCCAGGTCGCGCAGGCGATCCACGAGCTTCGCATCGGGTAGCAGCAGCGGGTCGCCGCCCGAGAGGATGACCTCACTGACATCCGTTGCTTGCCGCAGGTAGTCCAGTGCCTGCTGCCACTGGCGCTGGCTGAGCTGTGCCTCGGCATAGGGGAAGTGCCGGCGAAAGCAGTAGCGGCAATTGATTGCGCAGGCCCCGGTCATGACCAGCAACACACGGCCGTGGTACTTGTGCAGCACACCGGGAATTGGCATGGCCGCCAGATCACCGACGGGGTCGGCGTGGTACCCGGGCACGCTGCGTTGTTCCTCGGCTAGCGGCAGGACCTGCCGCAGCAGGGGGTCATCGGGGTTTCCGGGCTCCATGCGCGCAACAAAACCGCGTGGTACCCGTAGTGGAAACAGGGCCGCAGCCTTGCGCGCCGCGGGCAACAAGCCGGACGGCAGATCGAGCGCCTCAAGCAGCTCTTCCGGATCCGTGATGGCCTCCCGGTACACCGCCTGCCAGTGTTCCGGCGTTGCGGGCTGTGTCGTTGGGTTCTGGACTGACTGCATGGGCAAGTCTCCGGGCGCAGACGCGGGAATGAAGTCAGTGTTCCCGTAGCGCCAATACGCCCCAGTTCTAACAGAATCGTAAATTCGGTAGCATTCGCGCTTCGCGAGACCCTGAACCGGAGTGCATTTGCATGGCAAGTTTCAGTACCAATGAATTCAAGTCCGGACTCAAGATCATGCTCGACGGCGACCCCTATGCCATCGTCGAGAACGAGTTCGTGAAGCCCGGCAAGGGTCAGGCCTTCAACCGCGTGCGGGTCCGCAACCTCAAGACCGGCAAGGTCATCGAGCGGACCTTCAAGTCCGGTGATTCGGTGGAAGCTGCCGATGTGATGGACACTGAACTGCAGTATCTCTACAGCGACGGTGAATTCTGGCATTTCATGGATCCCAACAGCTTCGAGCAGTTGCCTGCCGGTCAGGCAGCCGTGGGCGACGCGGCCAAGTGGCTGAAGGAGCAGGATATGTGCTCGGTCACGCTGTGGAACGGGGAACCGCTGCAGGTGCTGCCGCCGAACTTTGTCGAACTCACGGTCACCGAAACCGATCCGGGTGTCCGTGGGGACACCAGTGGCGGCGGCGGCAAGCCCGCAACCCTGGAGACCGGCGCCGTGGTGCGCGTGCCGCTGTTCATCGAGGAAGGCGAATTGCTGAAAATCGATACCCGGACCGGGGAGTATGTGTCGAGAGTTAAGTAGGGATAGATTTCAGTGTTCAGTGTTCAGTTTTCAGACAAACAATCGGCTCCGGCACGAGCGTTGCAGGCCTGCACCGTCTGAACACTGAATCACTGAAACCTGAAAACTTCTCTTAGGCCCTTTCAATCGGAAACGCCATCACCTCGTCGATCGTTTCCGCACCCAGGGCAACCATCAGCAAGCGGTCCAGGCCCAGGGCAACACCGGCGCAGTCGGGCAGGCCATGGTCCAGGGCGGCCAGAAAGCGTTCGTCCACCGGCCGCACGGTCTGCCCCTTTTCCCGGCGGAGCTGCTGATCCGCGGCGAAGCGCCGCCGTTGCTCGTCGGCATCGCCGAGCTCGTGAAAACCGTTCGCCAGTTCCATCCCATCGACGAACACCTCGAAGCGTTCGGCCAGGGGCGGGTCACCCGGGCGGATGCGGGCCAGCGCGGCTTGCGTCGCCGGAAAGTTGTCGACAACGGCAATGCAGTCACGGCCCAGCGTCGGCGTAATTTCCTGGCCGAGAATCAGGTCCAGCAAGGCGTTGCGGTCCAGCCCCGGCATGGGTGCCCCGGCAATATTCTCCGCGTGTTGGCCTACCGTTGCGGTGTCGGATCGATGCGGGTCAATGCCGAAGGGGGCGAACAGTTGCGCGTAGCTGAACCGTTCTATCGGACGCGCCCCGCACAGGGCCTGGATCAGGTCCGTGACCTCGGTGATCAGACGCTGGTGATCCCAGCCCGGGCGGTACCATTCGAGCATCGTGAACTCGGGATTGTGGCGCTGGCCCCGCTCATTGCCGCGTACCACACGGCAGATCTGCCAGATCGGGCCACTGCCCGCGGCCAGCAACCGCTTCATGAAAAACTCCGGCGAGGTGTGCAGGTACAGGGGCGCCGTCCTGCCGTCGAGCTGCACCTGCGCAGTTTCCAGCATCGGATCGGTGCTGGCCGCTTCGGAAAGCAGCGGCGTCTCCACCTCGAGCACCCCCCGGTTGTCGAAAAAACCACGCACCTGACGCAGTAACTCGCCCCGTTTCCGGAGGCGCTCGATGGAGGCGCCGGGGCGCCAGTCCGCGTCATTCCGTCCTGTCATCAAAGATTCATCCTCTACAGAAGCGGCCAATCGTCGCGGTTTTCGCAACAGCCTGTTGCGCGCATGTCGCGGCGACATCAAAACGCCACCGATTCGTCACGGCGCTGTCACCTGCCGGCTCTAACGTTTCGCTCGCTACCCGGGGACGCATCGAGGGTACCGCGTTTGCGCATCGGATCTGGTCTCGGCGTGTCGCCGGGTCCGCCAGGCCCGAAGCACAAGCCCCCCGTCTCCAATGACCCCCTCGGGTACCTCGACCGGCCAGGCCGGAATCAATGATTTTTCGAGCAGCGAGCGAGTCTATGAAAACCACGACGAAAATGACGGCACTGGCCCTGTCCGCCGGACTGGGTATCTTTTTCACCGCTGAAGCCTTTGCCAACCCCACCTTGGAACCCCGCGGCCGATTCCACCTGGATTACGGCGTGCATGACGAGGACGACGTGCCTTTGGGTGACGGCTTTCTGAACCGTCGTGCGCGGATGGGCGTGAGCGGCACACTGGACGACGACTGGTCGTTCCGGATCGAGTACGACTTTGCCGAGAACGGCACCAGTGCCAACGACGTCTATCTGCGTCGCCGGCTCGGCACCGGCGCGGTCACCATTGGCCAGTTCAAGGTGCCGATGGGGCTGAACGAACTCACCAGCTCGAACAACATGACCTTTATCGAGCGGGCCTCCAACAGCAACACCATCGTCGATTCCCGGCGCCTGGGTGTCGGTTATCACATCGACCAGGACGCGGTGCATTTCCGCATCATGGGTTTCGGTCGCAGCATTGGTGACAGCGGCACCGCAGACGGCAATGACGAATCGCTGGGTGTCGGTGCCCGCATCGCCTACGCGCCACGTTTCAATGGCCAGATGGTCCATATCGGGGCCTCGGTGGCCTACGAGGATCTACGGGATCAGACCGACCGCCGTTTCCGTGATCGTCCGGAGGCGCGCCCGGCCGGCGTGCGCCTGATCGACACCGGCACCCTGGGCGATGTGGATTCCACGACCAAGTACGGCCTTGAACTGGCCTACCAGGCGGGTCCGTTCTCGGCCGAGGCCGAGTACATCTCGGTGCGTGTGGACCGCGACGACAACTCGGATCCGACCTTCGATGGCTACCACATCCAGGCCAGCTACGTGCTGACCGGCGAGAGCCGGGGATATCGCGGTGGCAACTTCCGCGGCATCAGCCCGGCCCGCTCCACCGGTGCCTGGGAGATTGCCGCGCGCTACAGCGATATCGACCTGAATAACCGTGGGGTGCAGGGCGGCGAGCAGCGCAACATCACGCTGGGTGTGAACTACTACGCAACCAGCAACCTGCGCTTCATGTTCAACTACATCTGGGTCGACGTGAAAGACAGCACCGCCGTCGCAAACGGTGTCGAGGTGGGTAGCGACAAGCCGCGTATTGCGCTTGCCCGGGCGCAGTACTCTTTCTGACCACCGCGCCTCCGGGCGCTGATTGATCCTCCCCTCGCGCGGGGTCGGCACGGATGCCGGCCCCGCGTTTTTGTGCGCTACAGCAACTGTCCCCGGACTGGTAGAATCGCGACTCCGCCCATGTACCGACGACTGATCCCCCGGAGACCATGAGTCAGACTGCCCGCATTCGCGAGATTCCCTACAACTACACGTCCTTTTCCGACCGCGAGATCGTGCTCCGTTACCTGGGCGAGGAGGCCTGGGAGACGTTGAACCGCCTGCGTGAGGAGCGCCGCACCGGGATCTCGGCGCGGATGCTGTTCGAGGTGCTGGGCGATCTCTGGGTCGTTCGCCGCAATCCGTACATTCAGGACGACCTGCTGAACAGCCGCAAGCGTCGCGATGCGCTGATCCAGGCCATGCACCATCGGCTGGACCAGATCGTGGAGCGGGCCGGCGGTAACCGTCAGGCCTTGTCACTGGCCGATGCCGCCCGCCGCGCCGTCACCGACTTCGAGGACTGGTTCCCGCAGCTGCGGGAACAGCGCGAACGTGCGTCGAGCGCTTTCCGTCGCCACACCCGCAAGGACAACATCCGCTTCGATGGCCTGTCCCGGGTGGCGCACCAGACCGATGCCACCGACTGGCGCGTGGAGGTGCCGTTCGTGGTACTGACGCCGGACACCGAGGAGGAGATGGCCGGTCTGGTGAAGACGGCGATCGATCTCGGCCTGACCGTCATTCCCCGTGGCGGCGGTACCGGCTATACCGGTGGCGCGGTGCCGATGCACGAGGACTGTGCGGTCATCAATACCGAGAAGCTCGAAGGCCTGGGCCGGGTGGAGATGCAGTCGCTGCCGGGTGTGTCGCAGCAGGTACCGACGGTGCGCGCCGAGGCCGGCGTGGTCACGCGCCGGCTATCGGACCTGGCCGGCATGCATGGTTACGTGTTCGCCGTCGACCCCACCTCGCAGGACGCATCGACGATTGGCGGCAACGTGGCGATGAACGCCGGCGGCAAGAAGGCGGTGCTGTGGGGGACGACGCTGGATAACCTGGTGTCCTGGCGCATGGTTACGCCGGATGCCGACTGGATTCTGGTGGAGCGGCTGAATCACAACCTGGGCAAGATCCACGATCAGGAGCAGGTGGAGTTTCGCGTCAGCCGCTTCGAGGCGGATGGTCGGACGCCCCGGGGCGAACCGGAAATCATTCGTTTTCCCGGTGCGAGTTTCCGCAAGGCGGGGCTGGGCAAGGATGTCACCGACAAGTTCCTGGGTGGCCTGCCCGGGGTGCAGAAGGAGGGCTGCGACGGCTTGATCACCTCGGCCACCTTCATCCTGCATGTGATGCCGAAGCACAAGCGCACGGTGTGCCTGGAGTTCCATGGCCTGGACCTGCAGCAGGCGGTGCCGGCCATCGTCGAGATCGTCGATGATCTGAAGGCCGATGACCAGGTCAAGCTGGCCGGCCTGGAGCATCTGGACGAGCGCTACGTCCGTGCGGTTGGCTATTCGCCAAAGGGTGCGCGCGGCGAACGGCCCAAGATGGTGCTGCTGGCAGACCTGGCCGCCGATGACGAGGATGCCTGCGCGGCGGCTGCCTCACGCATGATCCGGCTCGCCGCCAGGCGCAACGCCGATGGCTTCGTCGCGGTCAGCGCCGAGGCGCGCAAGACCTTCTGGGCCGACCGCTCGCGCACGGCGGCGATCGCGCACCATACCAATGCCTTCAAGATCAACGAGGACGTGGTAATTCCGCTGCCTCGACTGGCGGAATACAACGAAGGCATCGAACGCATCAATATCCGCCAGTCGATGCAGAACAAGCTGCGGCTGGTGCGTGAACTGCGCGCGCATTTTCGCGGTGAACTTCCGGAACTCAAGCACCGCCCCGATTACCTGGAGCGCGAGGATCTGGAGGCCTCGGAAGAGGGCGGTTCCATCCTGGACCAGAAACGCGCCCGCGCCGTGGCCCATCTGGAGGCCGTGGAGTCCCGCTGGCAGGGCATCCTGGACAATCTTGAAGGCGATGCCGTCGAGTATGACGCCTGGCTCAACGACACGGCCCGCGCCGACCGGCAGCCCGGCGACCGGCTGATCAACCTGCTGCTGCGGCGCAGCCTTCGCGTGTCCTACCGTCGCGAGATCGAGCAGCCGCTGAAGGAGATCTTCGACGGCCGCGACCTGGAGCCGGTGCGCAAGAGCGTCGACCGGATTCACGAGCACGTGCTTTCCAGCCGCCTGTTTGTCGCCCTGCACATGCACGCCGGCGACGGCAACATCCACACCAATATTCCGGTCAATTCCAATGACTACCAGATGATGCAGGAGGCGGATCGCATCGTCGATGAGGTCATGGTGCTGGCCCGCGGCCTGGATGGCGTGATCTCCGGCGAGCATGGCATTGGCCTGACCAAGATGCAGTATCTGGATCCGGAGTCCGTCGAGACCTTCCGTTCCTACAAGGAAAAGGTCGATCCGCAGGGCTGGTTCAATCGCGGCAAGCTGCTGGCCGGATCCGGCCTGCAGAATGCCTACACGCCGTCGCTGCGGCTGGTGCAGCAGGAGGCCCTGATCCTCGAGCAGTCGGAACTCGGCGAGCTAAACAACGACATCAAGGACTGCCTGCGTTGTGGCAAGTGCAAGCCGGTCTGCACCACCCATGTGCCGCGGGCCAACCTCCGCTATTCGCCGCGCGACAAGATCCTCGGCACCAACCTGCTGGTCGAGGCCTTCCTGTACGAGGAGCAGACCCGGCGCGGCATTTCGCTGCATCACTGGGACGAGATGAACGACGTGGCCGATCACTGTACGATCTGCCATCGCTGCGTCACGCCGTGCCCGGTGAACATCGATTTCGGCGATGTCACGATCAAGATGCGGGGCGTGCTCAAGGATCACGGCAAGCGCAAGAGCAAGCCGGCGACCATCGCCTCGATGGCGTTCCTCAATGCCCAGGATCCGCGCACGATCAATGTCATGCGGGCCGGCATGGTCAAGGCCGGTTTCGGTGCCCAGCGCCTGGCCGCCAAGCTGGCGAAGAAGGTGGGTATCGTGCCGAATACCGACGGCAAGCCGGACGCGAGCCCGAAGGCGCGGCCGGCCAGCACCACCGAGCGCCAGTCGATCCCGGCCCAGGTGGTGCACTTCGTGCGCAAGCCGATGCCCGGCGGGCTGCCGAGCAAGACCACGCGCGCCCTGCTTGGCGTCGAGGACAGCAAGATCGTGCCGATCCTGCGCGATCCGGCCAAGGTCACCGACGACTCCGACGCGGTGTTCTACTTCCCGGGCTGCGGCTCGGAGCGGCTGTTCTCCCAGGTCGGCCTGGCAACGCTGGCCATGCTGCATCACGCCGGCGCCCAGACGGTCCTGCCGCCGGGTTATCTCTGCTGTGGCTACCCGCAGACCGCGAACGGTGACATCGACAAGGGCAAAGCCATCAGCACCGAGAACCGCGTGCTGTTCCATCGCGTCGCCAACACGCTGAACTACATGGACATCAAGACCGTGGTGGTGTCCTGCGGCACCTGCATGGATCAGTTGCTGAAGTACGAGTTCGAGCAGATTTTCCCGGATTGCCGCCTGCTGGACATCCACGAGTACTTGCTGGAGAAGGGCTATCAGCTCGATGGCATCGACGGGGTCCAGTACATGTACCACGATCCCTGTCACACGCCGATGAAGACCCATAAGCCGCAGGAGGTGGTCAGCGGCCTGATGGGGCGTGACGTGCCGCTGAACGATCGTTGCTGCGGCGAGGCCGGCACCTTTGCGGTCAGCCGTCCGGACATCGCCACTCAGGTCCGCTTCCGCAAGGAAGAGGAGATTAACAAGGGGCTGACCGAGCTGACCGGCGAACCGGTGGCGGGAAAGGACAAGGTCAAGATGCTGACCTCGTGCCCGGCCTGCCTGCAGGGCCTCAGTCGCTACGAGGACGATACCGGCGTCGAGGCCGATTACATCGTGGTCGAGATCGCCAGGCACATCCTCGGCGAAGGCTGGCAGACCCGATTCATCGACCAGGCCCGTGCCGGCGGCATCGAGAAGGTGTTGTTGTAGGTTCCGGCCCGGCTTTCCGGCCGGGCCTGAAGAGTGTTCAGTGGTTCAGTTTTCAGTGTTCAGACGGACATTGCCGGCCGCCTGCGTCGTCACTGGAATCGAAACCTGGCGATCTCTGCACCGGTTGGTGTCGGACCCAGGCAGAAGCGAGGTGATTCGAGCGCCTGACACCGCGTGGCTCCGCTGCGCTTGAGCCACCCTACGTTGGTGGACTTCGGGACAAGGAAGGTTTTCGGTTTTCGGACTAAAGACGGCGCGCTTCAGCGCGCCGTGTTTGTCTGAACACTGAAAACTGAACCACTGAACACTTTATCTTTCTATCATCGCCCCCAGATGCGCCGCTGCCGCCTTCGCGTTGCCCTCGAGGTTGTATCCCCCCTCAAGGATCGACAGCAGCCGGCCGTCGCAGTGACGCTCGGCGATGTCCAGCATCAGCTTGCTCAGTTCCGCGAAACCGCGATCAGTGACCTCGAAGCAGCCCAGCGAGTCGTCCTTGCGGCTGTCGAAGCCTGCCGACACCAGCACGAAATCCGGCTTGAAGGCGTCAGCTGCCGGTAGCAGCTTCTGCTCGAAGGCGCGCATGATTTCCCGATCACCGTCGCCGCAGTCCAGCGAGACGTTGATCGAATAGCCTTCGCCGTCACCGCTGCCGCGTCGCGAAGGGTGACCGGTACCGGGGTAGGCGTCGACGTCATGGGTGGAGAAGAACAGTACCGAGGGGTCGTCGTAGAACATGGCTTCGGTAGCATCGCCATGGTGGTAGTCCCAGTCGGCAATCAGGATGCGCTTCAGCTCGTGTTGTTGCTGCAGGTGACGGGCGACGATGGCAACGTGATTGTAGTAACAGAAGCCTTCTTCCTCGCCGCTGCTTTGCGCGTGATGGCCCGGCGGACGGCTGGCGCAGAAGGCCCGGCGGATATCGCCGGCCATGATCGCCTCGGCGGCGGCGATGGCGCCGCCGCTGGCGAGCAGGGCCACCCGATGGGCATCAGGGTAGTGGCTGGCGATGCTGTCGATATGGCTGTCGCTGTGCAGCGCATGCAGGATTTCACCCGGGTGCTCCCGCGGCGTGATGCGCTGACAGTTGGCGAGCAGCCCCTCGGCCTCGAACAGTGCCTGGATATGCCGCAGCCGGTCCGGGGATTCCGGATGATCAGGCCGGATCATGTGATCGAGGAATCGCGAATCGAGCACCAGGCCGGTCTTGCTGTCGACATCACCCTGCCGGCTCCAGACCGGAGTCGGCAGGCCGAGCAGCAGTCCGGTGGCACCAAGGCCTTGCAGCATGCGGCGGCGTCTCATCGCGCGAGGTTGATGAAGGGCATCACCGAGAAATAGACGATGACCCCCACCAGGGCCAGATACAGCAGGTATTTTGCCGGATCGCGGCGCAGTAGATCCCAGGTGCTGGGTGCGGTTCCCTCGCGTTTTTGACGTTCATGCTCCGCCCGCGCCTCGGCGAAGCGGCGTGCCTGGTAATCCGCCATCAGATCCTTGGCATGCGACTTGTCCTCGTCATGCCGCAGCCAGATACCGCCGGCCGTCAGCCCCCAGCGGTTGGCCTCGGTTTCGTAGAACTCGATGCGGTGCTCGCGCAGCATCGCGCGGACGTCGTCCGCCTCGTCGTCGGGCACGCCGCGCAGATTGAGAAGCAGTTTGGCCATTCAAGCCCTCAGAAATGGCTGCCAAGCGTCATGCTGATCCACCCGGCGATGCGTTTGTGCCAGGGTCGATTCTCCCAGCGTTCCAGATCATAGAGCTCGGAATCAAGCTTGTCCGCGTCGATGGTCTCGCGGATGCTACGCGCGAAATCCGCATCGAACACATTGACGTTGACCTCGTCGTTGATCCGGAACGAGCGGTTGTCCAGGTTGGTGGAGCCGATGCTGGCCCAGGCGTCGTCCACCGCCACCAGCTTGCTGTGATACATGGTCTTGCCGTATTCGTGGATCTCGACCCCGGCCTCCAGCAGATCGCGCCACTGGTTGACCGAGGCGTGACGGACGAAACCCTTGTCGATACTGTCACCGGGAACGAGTATCCGGACCCTGACGCCGCGATCCGCCGCGTCGGCCAGTGCGGCCAGGAAATCGGTGTCCGGATAGAAGTAGGCCGTGCCCATGTCGATCCGCTCGCGGGCGGCGGCAATCGCATACAGGAACAGCATGCGCACACGATGGCGGCCTTCGCGTGGCGCACTGTCGACGACCTGCATGGCGAGTTCGCCTTCGGCATCAAGCGGCGGGTAATAGGAATCGCCCTCCAGCATGCGGCCACTGGCGTTGAGCCAGTTCTCGGCGAAGGCGGCCTGGAGCTGGCCGACCACCGGGCCGCGCAGGCGGAAATGGTTGTCCCGCTTGCCACCGGTTTCCGGGGTGCCGAGCCAGTCGTCGCCGATGTTGGCACCGCCGGTAAAGCCGAGGTTGCCGTCGACAATCATCAGCTTGCGGTGGGTGCGGTGATTGAAACGTGCCGCCTGATACCAGGACGGGGCCCGCCAGCGGATCAGTTCCACACCGGCTTCCTGCATCCGGTCCAGTGCCTCCTGGTCGGCGGCGGTAGAGCCGATGAAATCCAGCAGCACATGCACACGGACGCCACGGCGCGCCGCCTCGGCCAGTGCCTCGGCAAAGCGGGCGCCGCTTTCCTCACCCCAGAATTCGTATTTCTCGAAGGTGATGCTGTATTCGGCGTCATCGATGGCGGACAGCATCGCCGGGTAGATCTCATCGCCGTTCTGTAGCATCTCGATCCGGTTGCCCGGCACGACGGCCTGCTGCATGGCGGCCTGCACGGTGCGCGCGAAACGCGGATCATCCGGGCCATAGTCGAGTGACAGTGGCTGTTCCAGGCGCATCGCCTTGGGTGTCGCGTTGGCGGCAATCACCACCAGGATGGCCGCCGTCAGCATCACCGCGACCGCCGCCAGCAACCAGAACCATTTTCCCCGTCGTGTCATGCTGCTGTTGTCCCGAACCCGATCTGCGAGTGGTTGAGGCACCTTACCACCGGGGCAGCGATCAGGGGCGGGTCGGTGGGCAGCTGAGATCCACGCGCCGGCGCCGCGCCGTGGTTGATGAGCTGGATCCCGATACGCAATGCGGCCGGCCATCCTCCGCATCGGCGTTGATCTGACTACGCTATCGGGGCACGGCCGTGACCGGGACGTGCCATGCTTGCTTGGAACCGGGGCAAGGGACGCGTGGCGTTTCCGGAGGCGGAAAAGGTGAGCGAGACAGATTCGGTACGGCTTGCCGACCTGGAGGCCGCGCGACCAAAAATCAAGAAGGCCGCCTACAAGCAGATGCTGAAGACCGGGCAGCTGGATCTGCTGCGGTTGCAACAGGCTCTTTACGCCCACGGTGGCCGCGCCATCGTCAATGTCGAGGGCATGGATGCGGCCGGCAAGGGAGGTGCCATTCTGCGTCTCGTGCGGCGCATAGACCCCCGCGGCTACAAGGTTTACCGCATTGGGGCGCCGGCGCCCTGGGAGCAGTCCCGGCACTATCTGTATCGCTTCTGGTCACGCCTGCCCGGACCAGGCGAGCTGGTCATTTTCGACCGCTCCTGGTTCGGCCGCGTGCTGGTGGAACGTGTCGAGAGGCTGGCCAGCAAGGCGGAATGGCAACGCGCCTATGCGGAGATCAACGCCTTCGAGAGGATGCTGGTCGACGATGGCGTGGCATTGGTCAAGCTCTGGTTTCACATCGGTGCCGACGAGCAGCTGAGGCGCTTTCGGGAACGCCAGGACAATCCGTTCAAGCGCTGGAAGCTCACCGAGGAAGACTGGCGTAACCGGGAGCAGTGGGACGCTTATATCGAGGCGGCGGAAGAGATGTTTCGGCAGACGTCCACCGACCATGCACCATGGACACTGATTGCGGCGAACGACAAGCGGCATGCGCGGCTCGAGGCGCTGCGTGCGGTGGTTGAATCACTGGAGGCCGGCATGCGCCAGCAGGGGCACGCGGTGCCCAGCTTGACGTCGTCGCGGCAATAAAACGCCCGCCATGCCTCCGGGCAGGCGGGCGTAACCAGGCCGGCGGAAGGCCGGTCAATCGGTTGGTTCGATCCGATAGACGCCGTCGTTTTCCTCCTCGACAAGCAGGTAGAGCATGCCGTCCGGGCCCTGACGCACGTCCCGGATTCGACCCAGTTCATTGGTCAGCAGGACTTCCTCATGCACCACCTCGTGGCCATCCAGAACCAGGCGATGGACCTGCTGGCGTGACAGCGAGCCCATGAACAGATTGTTCTGCCATTCGGGGAAGTCGTTGCCGGTGTAGAAGGCCAGGCCGGACGGTGCCCGCGAGTCCTCCCACCAGTAGACTGGTGGCGTCACGCCCGGTGCCTCCTGACCGATACCGATCTTCGCACCGGTGCTGTAATCGCCGGCAAAGGTCACCTGGGGCCAGCCGTGGTTCTCGCCGGCATTGACCTGCCTCAGCATGTCGCCGCCCCTGGGGCCGTGTTCACTGACCCACAGCTCGCCGGTTTCCGGATGCAGCGCCAGGCCCTGGTTGTTGCGATGACCGAACGACCAGATTTCCGGGCGCAGATTGCCCGGCGCCACGCCCACGAAGGGGTTGTCCTCGGCTGCACCGCCATCCTCGTTGAGCCGGATGATGGAGCCGGTCGGATCGGTCAGGTCCTGCGACGGGGCGCGCAGGCCGCGGTCGCCAATGGACAGGAAAAACGTGCCGTCACCGGGGAACAGAAGTCGGCCCGCATAATGGCGGCCCGGATTGTGATTCGGGCTTTGGGTGTACAGGGTCTCGACGTCTTCCAGCGCGGTACCGTCATCATTCAGCCGCGCCCGGGCAACGGCGGTGGCGGTGCCGTACTCGTCGTCGGTGGTGACATTGTCCGGGTCACCTGGTGCCGAGTAGCTGAAGTAGATCCAGCCGTTGTCCTCGTAGTCCGGATGCACGGCAATGTCCAGCATGCCGCCCTGGCTACCGCCGAGCAGAGGCGTTTTCTGTTCCTCGTCGGCATGCACATCCGGGACGTTTTCAAGCCGAACCACCTCGTCCCCGTCTACCAGGTTGATATGACCGCCCCGCTCGGTGACCAGCATCCGGCCATCCGGCAGCCAGGCCACCGACCAGGGAAAGTCCAGGCCATCCACGGTCTTGACCACGCGGAAGCTGCCTTCCTCGCTGTCGACCGAGGAAAGCACTTCCTCATCGACCACCGAGACATCGGCCATCGCCGGGCCGGCGGTGAGCAGGGCCAGGGCGAGACCAGGTGCGGCGGGTCCGAACCTGAGCGAACGTCGAACGGGTAGGGCGTTAGCCATCGAGCCACTCCTTGCGTTAGGGGAATCGTTGCCGAAAGGCCAGGTCATACGCATGCCGACGCGGCTGTCCCTCGCCGGCACTCCACCAGTTTAGAAAACTGGTCAGACTGTCAAGTAACGCAGGATTTTCCCGGTGGCCTGCACGGAGTGCTGCTGCCGGAAAAATCCGCGGGCCCTAAAGTCCTGAGGGCAGGGACTGAGGGATACAAGGGGCGTCGCGCTGTCGGGTTCGTTTTCCTGCCGATTTTCGACATCAGGGCAAGCAGCCCGGTGCGGCTAATCGAGAACCTGCACCAGGTGCCATTCGGGGCGCCGAATGCCTCCGTGCGGTTGCGGATACCGCAAGCGCGCCATGAACCAGCCGGGTTCCCTGCCCGCGGGGCTGATCTCGCAGTCCATGGTCTGCAGCCGTTGACCCTGCGTGCGGAGGCGCCAGACGGCATGTCCATGCCGCTGATCGCGTTCGATTTCCTGCAGTTGTTCTGGCCCCGGTGGCAGGTCGAGCAGCTTGTCGAGTGACTGGCCTGCGAGGCTGTCGGCCGGCTTGCCGATCAGTGCGCAGAAGGCTGGTGAGGAAAGTATGATCCGCAGATCGTTGTCAAACACCACGCAACACAGCCCGAGTGACTGCAGAACGGCATCACAGGCACGGCGCTGGGTCGCGGCTGCGGGGGGGGAGGGCGGCGCACATGAATCATGATTCGCTGCCTGCGAGGCGCTGGTCGTCAAGTGCGGTTTGCGAACCATGGTCGTGTCGTTTCTCTGTGGTTTCCCGATCCCAGGACGTCAGCCTACGCGTTCCAGCGAAGGCTGACGTGGACCAGTTCGCATTCCTCATGGACGCGCCGCCAGGAGTCGGAAAACCGCCGACAAGCGGTGACTCGACAACAGATCACTAGCCCCTTTGGGGCCCCGGGTCGGCCTGCAACTGGTTCTCAGGCAGGCGTTCGGCGCCCCAACTGCGCCGGATGTGGTCGATAACCCGATCAAGCTCTTCGGCACTTACATCGGCCAGTTCACCGCGTTCCAGTGGGTCATGGTGGAAGATATAGAGCCGCGATGCGAACTGTTCGAACGGCAGCGAGCCCTCGCCAAAGCGTTCGCCGTTGCCAGCGGTACTGACCGTGACACCATCGCCCCAATCCTGGCCGCTGTCGTTGTTCGGGTTGAAAAAGTACACCCGCATGCAGTCCTCCGGGTCCAGCGCGACCCGAAGTATCGTGATGGCATGCCAGCCGATGAAACGTCCGGCGCTGTCGGTTACCGCGATTCCGGCGGGCTGCGGGTGGATCAACGGCTGATTGCCGTTGTAATACGGATGGTAGCTGGCATAGAAATGGCGCAGGAAATCCTCCAGATCCACCAGCAGGCCAGTACCCACATCGACATTGATCCGGAAGCCGCGGCCGGACCACCAGCCGTGGAATTCCGGGTTGACCCAGCGGTGTGGATCGCCTCCGCGGTCGACACAACGCCGTCCCATTTCAGCGTAAATCCGGTCCAGGTGCGGAACCACCAGCAACGAGACCGCATCCAGGTCCATTGGCAACTCCCCGGCGACGCCACTCAGGCTCTCTCGCGAGGAGATGGGCTGGCCCTCGAAATGCATGATGATTTCATCATCCCGCGCCGCCCAGGCCACCATCTGCAGCAGGTAGTCCGGGTCATTGAAGGCCCACATGGACAGGGCGCGGGCAGACTGACAGGTCGGGTTGTTGCCCTGGCCCACGCCCAGCGGCTGACCAAGCATGCACAAGACGCCTTCAAGCAGTAATGCCCGCGGCGAGGCAAGGTCGCCGTAGGCCATGAACAGCCGATCGCGCGAACAGGGAGATAGGGGCAGTGCAAGCTGCCGCCAGAGACTCGGTGCCACGGCAGGCTGGTACAGGATGCCGCGTTCGAGCATCAGTGCCAGGCCGTAAACGGATTGCGGTGTGGTCGGATGCACCGCTTCCCGGATCAGGTCCTTCACCAGTTCGCGGTAGCACAGCAGGCAGTCACGTCCGGTGGAGGACAGGCCCAGGGCTTCCCCGATCAGATGGTCACCCTGCCCCATCAGGTGGCGCAGCAGCACCGCGTGATACGGAGAAACCAGGCCGGTATCGTGCATGGCCCGGGCGAAGCCGGTTGCTTCCAGTTGCAGGGCCTGCGAATCCATGGCGCGCAGCCGGTCTGCAAAGACCGCGACCCCGGGATCCTCGCGACAGCTTTGGGTCGGCCCATACAGGCTGCTGACAAGCCGATCCGCGCCCTGGCCACTGGTACCGAGATCGATATCCGGGTCAACCTGACAGATCGCGATCTGGGTGATCATCTGCTTGACCGAGTCCACCTGGATCGGACGCTGGTGCAGGATTCGCCAGATTTCCTCGATCAGGCGGTCTATCACATGTTCGTAACCGATCCGGCTGGCCAGATGCTGCAACAGCAACCGTGGGACCTTCGCCAGTCGCCCCTGCGTCTCCCGCTCGGCCTCCGATGGTCCGGTGAACAACAGGGCCAGATTCATGGCCAGGACCTGGCTCAGGTAATGGTGGGCCTGTTCCTGCGAAATCAACGGGTGCAGGTAGTCGCCACGTGCCACGGCCAGCAGGCGGAGTTCGCTGAGTGACTCGATCACCACCGTGGTCATGTCCGGGCTTTTCAGTGAGTGCGTGGTCAGCGACGGCACCAGGATCTGCGGTGTGGCCCAATCCGAGCCGTGGTAGAGGCCCGCCTCCTCCAGCGCCTGGGAACGCTCCTCGATGGCGGCGCATCCGCCCGGCTGCAGCATGACGCGGCGTGCCGTATCCAGCACCCGGGCCAGCTTGGCAGGTTTGGCAAAACCCGGCGCCTGCGCCAATGTCCGCGTTGCTTCGTCAAACTTCTGTAACAGACCCGGCAGGCGGTTGTCCGCCGGGTCCGGTGCGGGCGTTTCGTTATCCACAGGTCATCCGCCCTAGATATAGAAATCCAGCTCTTCCTGCCGTTTGAGCAGGTCCCGGAGCTGGTGCGGATCCTCGCCCGCAAAATAGACCAGGCCCCAGTGCGTGCCGAATGCGGTCCGCTTGGTCACGGTTTCTTCCAGCGGCGGCGTCAATTCATGGGACTCGAAGTAGGGGTGATCCTCGGTTTCCTCCGGGATTTCCAGCTTGCTGACCACCCGACGCCGTGGATACACACCGAAGCAGCCGGCATGGCGCTTGGCATCGACGACCTCCTTCGGGAAGAAGGAGGTGATCTCTTCCTCGGTGGACTTCGGATCGAACACCAGGATCATGGCCTGGTAGGCATTGAAGCCATAGACCCGTTCGAGCAATTCGAACACCTTGAAGCCCGGCGGCCGGAACGCGACCTCACCGAAATACATCTCGTCGTCGCTGGTGACGAAGTATTCGGGATGGACAAAGCCGAATTCGATGTCGAAGGTCCGGATCAGCTTCTCGATCTGCTTGGCGATCAGATCCCTGTAACGCTCGAGCTCCGGGCTTGCGGGCACGAAGACCGAGTAGCCCAGCGTCACGTACTCGGAGATGTTCAGGAACCGGATCTTGCCATTGTGGATCCAGGCCTCGACCGCGAACTCCCAGCCATCCAGATGGGATTCCATCAACGCCGGAAATTCATCGTCCGGAATCGCGTCCACGTCGTCGGGCGTGCGAATGACGCGGTGGCCGAGGCAACCCGCCTTGTCGAAGGCCTTGAAGTGAATCGGGTCGTTGGGGTCACCGTCCAGCTTCAGCAGCGTCTGATTGACCCGCTTGAGGAACCGGATCACGTCTTCCCGATCGTGCGCTTCCTCGAAGATGCCGACTCGGATGCCGCCAAGCTGCGCGCGGCGCTTCATCAGCGACTTGTCGCGCATCAGCATGGACTGACCCAGCAGGCGCGGATTGTCCATCAGCACCGAGTTGATCGCTCCGGCCCATTCCACCGTTTCCTCGAACAGCGGGATCGCGACGTCGACGCCCATCTCCTGCAGCGTCTGCGCGATCTCCATGGAACGATCGTTCAACCGTTCGTAGTCCCACGGAATGTAGGGAATGTCGTATTTCTTGCAGTAGTCCTCGGCCCAGTCGGGCGCGACCACGACATAGCGCCGGTCGAACGTTTCCGCCGCTTCGATGGCATTGAGGCTCCAGCCGAGCAGGGCGACATACCCCTTGGATGGGTTTTTCTCCATGTGCCAGCCTCCTGTTGCGGAATGTTTCGCGGTCCATCGACCGCCAGAACCCCGTTCACTATACAGAACAGGCGTCGATGTCTCAGGCGTGGACGCTGCCTGCCGGCCTCGGGCGAAAGATTCGGAGCGCGGTTCCTTAGTTGACACTGGCTCGCCGCCGTCGCTAGATTCCATCCTCCCCCGCGACTGTTCTGTCGGCGACTGCCCGTCGCCCGCGGGCGCTCCAGGGACGGCGGCAGGCGGTATTCGATGCGCCCGCGGCATGGCTCCGCAAATCGCGGACGCCAGTCGTGGTTCTTGCCCGACAGTTCCCTGCCCGTCGTTCGAAAACCGTTCCGATAGTGAGGGTGGAAAAAGAATGAAGATGCGAGGAGTAATGGCTGCAGCCGCGGCCGCGATTTTCTTTGTCGGTGCCGTTGATGCACATGGTCCGACGCGCCAGCGCGCGGATTCCAGCGTCGAGATCAACGCCTCGGTGGAAAAGGTGTGGGCTGCCGTGGGTGACTTCGGCAACATGGACTGGCACCCGCGGGTTAGCGAGACACAAATCGAGGGCGCCGGCACCGACGAAGCGGTGCGCACCCTGGTGCTGGAGAGCGGTGACGCCATCGTCCAGGAAATCCGCCGTTACGACGAAGAGCGGATGACCTATGCCTACCGTGCCACCGAGTTCGATGTCGATGTTCTGCCGGTGAGCAACTACACCGGAACGATCACCGTCACCGAGAACGGCGATGGCACCTCCACGGTGGAATGGCGCGCTGCGTTTACCCGTGCCGAACAGCAGAATGATCCTCCCGAGCACCTGAACGAGGAGGCCGCCCACGCGGCGATCAACGCGCTCTACGAGGAGGGCCTGTCAGGCCTGAAGGAGCTGGTCGAGGGCGGCAGCTGAGCCGACACCGACCGAAATGCAAAACGGCGCCCCGGGCGCCGTTTTTTGTTTCCGGATTGCAACCTTGGGCGAGATCATGCTGTCCGACCAGGGCGGATGGCAGGACATCGGACCGATGGCAGCGCGCATCGGACGCGGCCATCAGGGCGTCGTATCCCTCGGGATGACCGGAACCGGTCTCGGGCGCTGGAATCAGCGTTTCGCTGAAAGGAACACTCACACCATGAATCAGCCCGAGCAACGCACGGCCACCCTGCGCAGCCTGCCGGCACCCGCCATGTGTCTCAGCCGGGCAGAGATCTGGCTGCTACAGCGGTTTGGTGACCATCTCGGCGCGCATCGCAAGGTGCCACGGTTGATTCCCCTGTTGTTGGTGTTGAGTCCCGTGGTGTGGTTCGTGGCCCCGGAACGGTGGGGTGTGGTGCTGACGCCCTGGGTTGGTGCCATCGCATTGTTGCTCGCCGGCCTGTATCTGGGCCGGGTCGTGATCGCCACCGGACGTGCTTGCCTGGAGCATGCGGCCCGCGATGAAACTCTGGATGCAGCGCGTGTGCGCGAGTTGCGCAAGGGGCTGCTCGGTGCCCTGAGTGTTATTCTCTGCACCCTGGTTCTCGGGGTGGTGTTTTTGCTGGCGGCCAAACGGGTGCTTGTCGGTGGCAACGCCGAAGTCGCCGCGCTGCTGTGGGCGCTGTGCCTCGGTGGCTTGTTCCTGTCACTGTTCGTCGGTGAATTGGTGATGCGTCTGATTGACGTGATCTCCGATGACATGGGGCCGTGACCGGCGGTCCGGCGTTGGGGGGTTCGAATCATGCTGCCTCGTTCTGTCTTGCTGCTCTGGCTTCTTGCCCTTGGCGGGCTGGTCCCTTTACCGCTGCTTGCCGATGAGCGTCCGGACGAGGAGGCCGAGGCGATATTCGCTGGCGGCTGCTTCTGGTGCATGGAACCGCCCTTCGATGCGGTGGAGGGCGTGCTGTCCACCACCTCCGGCTACAGCGGTGGTGACACGGAAAGCCCGAGCTACGAAGAGGTGACCGGCGGCGATACCGGGCACTACGAGGTGGTTCGGGTCACCTACGACCCATCACAGGTCAGCTACCAGCGACTGCTGGACGTGTACTGGCGCAATATCGATCCGCTGGATGATGGTGGTCAGTTCTGTGACCGCGGAGATTCCTACCGGGCGGCGATATTCGTCGCCGATGCGAACGAAAGGCGGTTGGCCGAGGCCAGCCGCGAGCGGATTGCCGAGCGTTTCAAGGATCCGGTGGTCACTGAAATCCTGGAGGCGGCCCCGTTCTACCCGGCGGAGGACTATCACCAGAACTATTACCGCGAGAACCCCGTACGTTATCGCTTCTATCGTGCCACCTGCGGTCGCGACGGCCGCCTGCGCGAACTCTGGGGGGACGAGGCGGGCGGTTGAAGGGCGCGGCATCACGCCGCGTCCGCGTTACCGCATGCTCACCTGGTTCAATCGCCGATCGCAGTGCCGTCCAGCCTGGGGTCAGCACCGCCGCGCCAGCCCTCATTGGTTCGTTCAATGCCGTGGATGCCGCTACGCATCGGCACGACACGGACATCATGGCCGAGGGCCCGCAGGGTCTGGGCCACGTCCTCCAGCGGCGTGCCCTGTTCCAGTTCCAGCCCGCGGCCCCGGTAGACCATGTTCGGCAACGAGATGGCCTCCTGCACCGAGAGCTCCCAGTCCAGGACGCCGATCAGGGCCTTGACCACGTAACCGATGATGCGGCTGCCGCCGCGGGAACCGATGATCAGGCGGATCCGGTCATCCTCGTCCAGCACGATGAAGGGTGACATGGAACTGCGCGGCCGCTTTCCCGGGGCGACTGCATTGGCGACCTCGACGCCGTTCTGCACCGCCTGGAAGGTGAAGTCGGTGAGCTGATTGTTGAGCAGAAAGCCGCCCACCATGATGCGGCTGCCGAACGGCGCCTCGATGGAACTGGTCATCGACACGACATTGCCCTTGCTGTCCACCACCGCGAAATGCGAGGTGTCTTCCGCGGTCTCCTCGTCCAACGGATCGGGCACGTCCGGCAGTTCCGGACGCACGCCGGGCAGACCCGGGAGGGGGCGTTCCTTGGCCTTGGCGGGGTCAATCAATTCGGCGCGCTGCCGCAGATAGTCCGGATCAACCAGTGCGGCGGTTGGCACGTCCACGAAATCGGGGTCGCCGACGTAACGAAAGCGGTCGGCGAAAGCCAGGCGGCTGGCCTCGATGATCAGGTGGATCGCGTCACTGGATTCCGGTCCCATAGACGGCAGATCGAAATGTTCCAGCATGCCCAGGATCTGCAGTACGGCGATTCCGCCGGAGGAGGGCGGGGGCGGGCCGCAAAGCCGCCAGCCCCGGTATTCGGCACAGACGGCGTCACGCACCAGCGCCTGGTACTCGGCCAGGTCGTCCGTCGTCAGGTCACCGCGACCTGGCCAGCGCGCCCCGGCAGCCGCCACGATTTCCTCGGCCAGCGGGCCGCGGTAGAAGGCATCCGGCCCGTCATCGGCGATCCGTTGCAGTGTGTCGGCCAGCTCGGCGTTACGCAGTTGCGGCGGGTCCTGGCGCAGCTGACCGCGGAAATAGCGCCGGGTGTCCGCGTACAGGCGCAGGGTCACGTCCCGTTGCGCCTGTTCCTGCAACCGTAACGGCATTTCGATGCCGTCGCGCGCCAGCGCGATGGTGGGCTCGAACAATTCGGCCCAGGGCAGTTCACCATGATCCTGGTGCGCTGCGTGCAGCAGGGCCACGGTGCCCGGCACGCCAACCGCCTTGCCCGAGGGGATCACCGCCCACAGGGGTTGCCGGCGGCCAAGTACCGTGAAGCGGTCCGCGGTGGCCGCAGCGGGTGCCGTCTCGCGGCCGTCGTAGACACCCAGGACCTCGCCATCGCCGGAGCGGTAGAGCATGAAGGCCCCGCCGCCGATGCCGCTTTCCGGTGGCTCGACGAAAGTCAGGGCGATCTGCATTGCGATCGCCGCGTCCACGGCATTGCCGCCCTGGCGCAGGATGTCCCTGCCGATCCGGCTGGCGTGGGGGTTGGCCGACACCACCATGTGGTCAGCGGCGAGCTGTTCATCGGGAGTCTGGTTCGGCGAGGGTGGCCAGGGTTCGATATCGGCGGAGCGGCAGGCGGTCAGGAGCAGGCAGCAAAGAAAGCCGGCAAGGACTCGTGAAGGCAAGAGCGGACCTCGTTCAACGATTTTCCGGGCGGGTCGCGGAACGGCGACAGTTGTGCCCGGGATCAGGGAAACGCTAATTTAGCTCGACGCATGTTGAGGTGTTTCCTGCACCTTGCTTGTAGACTAACACCGCAGTTGGGGGAAGCCGTTCGGTGTGATCGCTGCCGAAGGTCGGGATGCCACCGTGCGGGCCGAGTTCACGGACATTACAAGAATCTGGAGAAGAAACATGCAGACAATGCTTCGTCGTACACGTTTTCTGGCCTATCCCTTCGTGCTTCTGTTTCTGATGATGGGGGTCTTCACGCAGACTGCCGCGGCCGGCATTGTCGGCACCGACACGGTGATCAGCGAGTCTGCAACGGCCGAAAAGCGTGCCCAGGTGATGTCACTGCTGGAACGGGACGATGTCCAGGAACGGCTGGTGGAATACGGCGTATCGCCCGAGGAAGCGAAAGAGCGGGTGGCCAGCATGACCAATGAAGAGCTGGCGCAGATGGCAGAGCGAATTGACGAAATGCCGGCCGGTGCGAGTGCGCTGGTGCTGGCGCTGGTGCTGGTCATCCTGATCATCATCCTGGTTCGCTGATGCGACGTGGCCATGCCGGGATTGTGATCGCGCTCTGCGCCAGCACTCTGCTTGCCGGTTGCGCCGGCACCGGGCCGGCGGAGGGCTTGCATCAGCCCGAGGGGCGCTGGGAGATTATCAGTCACCGCCTGGCGCCGGTCTCCGCAATGAGTGATGCGGAGGCCGAGTCCTGGCATGGCCGTTCGCTGGAGTTTCGTGGTGGCTCGGCGCAGCTACCCGAGAAACGCTGCGATCAGCCCATCTACGAGCATCGGCTGGTCGAGCCGGAATCGTATTTCGGTGAAGCGGATGATGTGCGTGCCGAGGTGGTTTCGGATCTGCGCCGGGGTGATGGGCTGCTGCAGATCACCGAGTTGGTCTGTGAAGGCCGTAGTGCCGGCGCCGCCGGCGGCACCCTGCTCTGGCTCGGCGAGGATCGCGCGCTCATGCCCTGGGATGGCGTGCTGTTCGAAATCCGGCGTCAATAGTATCGGCACGAGGCAATGATGCGGCCGGTGTATCGTCACAAGCAGCGCATCCACGTGCTGCTGCTTCTCGCAGTCGTGCTGCTCGCGGCCTGTGCCCGCACACCACTTCAGATCGACGAGCTCGAAACCGAGCAGTTGGGTGAGCCCAGGGCGGTCGAACTGACCGAAGTCCCGTTCTTTCCGCAGGAAGCCTATCAATGCGGACCGGCGGCAATGGCCACGCTGATGAACCATCGGGGTCTGGACATTGCGCCGGAGGACCTGACCCCCCAGATGTATCTACCCGGCCGGCGTGGCAGTCTGCAGATCGAACTGCTGACATCCGCGCGCCGTCAGGGGTTTCTTGCCTACGTCCACGAACCGGAGCTAACCGACCTGCTGGCGCAGGTTCGGGTCGGCCACCCGGTGCTGATCCTGCAGAATCTGGCGCTGGAACGGGTTCCGGTCTGGCATTACGCGGTGGTGGTCGGTTTTGACCTGGATGCCGGCGAGGTTTTGCTGCGTTCCGGTACCACCAAGCGCGAGCGCATGTCCCTGCGCCGGTTCGAACGGACCTGGCAGCGTGGTGATTACTGGGCGATCACCCTGCACCAACCCGGCGATGTCCCCGAGCGTCCGGATGAAACCCGTTATCTGCGTGCCGTGGCAGCGCTTGAGCAGGTCGAGCGCTGGCCTGACGCCGAGGCGGGTTATCGGGCCGCGATCCAGTACTGGCCGGACAGCGCGACCGCCTGGTTCGGTCTGGGCAACACGCTCTACCAGCAGGACGGTTTCGCCGATGCCGAGGACTACTATCGACAGGCCCTTCGCCGCGACGCGCTGCAGCCGGCCATCCACCACAATCTTGCCTGGGCACTGATTCGTCAGGATCGCCCCGACGAGGCCCGGCCGCACGCAGAGGAGGCGGCACGGCTGGCTGATGAGGGGCAGAGCCATTACCGCACCGCTCTGGACGCCTTGCCCTGACGCCAGGCCCACTGGCCCGCGTCCCGATTGATGCCGGATTTCGACCCTGATCAGGCGCACCTGCGAGTCTTTTGCATTCAACCGTTTGACCGCAAGATGGGGGGCAAGCCGGCAACAAGCTCAAGGATTTGTTAGGCTTGGCCGCTTTATTTTCACTGCAAATTTCTGTCTGACACGAAATAGCCGCTTGCTCCGGTAGCGTTTGCCAGGGCCGGCAAGGATCCTGATACGGAAAGGAGAACGCTTCGTGCTTGCTACACGTCTCAGCCGATTCATCCTCTCGATCTTCCTGCTGCTCGGTCTGCTGGCGTTGGGCGCTCCGGCGGCCACGGCCGAGTCCACCGGGCAGGGCAGCGATTACGCCGTGCTGGCGGATATCCTTGAGGACGATGAGCGCCGCAATCGCCTGATTACCGAGTTGCGGCTGTTGTCCGAGCCTCCCGAAATGCTGGATGAGGAGGCCGCACCCAGCGGACAGGACGAGGACACCGTGTCCTTGCCGCGCCGGATCGCAATGGTGACCCAGGGCTTCGCCGAGCAGGTGGTGGACCAGTTCAACCAGGCCCTGGTCGCGTTGCGCAGCAGTGACGTCTCGATGGACGGGGTCAGCCTCGCCGCGATGAGCTGGGCAGCACTGAATCTCGGTGGCGTGATCCTGATTACCGTGGGCGCGTTCCTCGCCCTGCGGCGCCTTGCCAAGCCGCTGTTCGACAAGGCCAGCCTGTGGGCGGCCGCTGCGGAAGGCAGTGCGGGTCTGCTGCGTCGTGCGGCAGCCATCGTCTACTCGGCGGTGCTGGACATCCTGGTGGTGGTGCTGGCCTGGGTGGCCGGTTACGTCGTTGCGCTGTTCGTGTTCGGCGAGACAGGTGCGATGGACTCGCAGCAGACCCTGTTCCTGAACGCCTTCCTGCTAATCGAGGTGTTCAAGGCGCTGATTCGCGTGATCTTTGCCTCGCGAAACGACACCCTGCGGCTGTTGCCGATGACGGCGGAGAACGCCGCCTACTGGAACGTATGGCTGGCGCGTCTGGCGGGCTTCATCGGCTACGGCCTGATGCTCGTGGTGCCGATCATCAATTTCAACGTTTCACCGGTGGTTGGCCAGGGCGTCAGTCTGCTGATCATGCTGCTGGCGTTCATCTATGCGGTGAGTGTGATCAGCCAGAACCGGCAGGATGTGCGGGACCGGCTCGAGGGCATGGCCGCGGAGGCGGAGTTCTCGGTGACCCGGGTGCTGACCGGCATGCTGGCCAGGTCCTGGCATCTGATTGCGATCGCCTATTTCCTGAGTCTGTTCGTGGTGACCGTGGTCAATCCGGAAGCCGCGCTGCCGTTCATGGCCAAGGCCACCATCCAGACCCTGGTGGCGGTGGGCGTCGGTTTTGCGCTGGAATTGCTGCTGACCAGTCTGGTTGCACGGCCGATGAGGATTCCGGCCGAAACGCATCTGAAGTTCCCGATGCTCGAGGCCCGTCTCAACAGCTACATCCCGAAGGCGGTGAAGGCCGTGCAGGTGCTGGTGCTGGTGACTGTCTTCGCGGTGGTGCTGGATGCCTGGGGTATCTTCAACCTGGCAACCTGGCTGGTGTCCGATGCCGGCCTCACGGCCATCGCCCGCATCATTACAGTCGGCCTCGTGATCGCGGTGGCGACCCTGATCTGGATTGGCGTCGCCAGTTGGATTGAGCACCGGCTCAATCCGGAGACTGGCGGCGGCGAACCGACCTCGCGCGAAAAAACGCTGCTGACCATCTTCCGCAATGCCATCGCGATCGTGATCATCACCATGGCGGTGATGATTTCGCTGGCCGAGCTGGGCATCAACATCGGCCCGTTGATCGCTGGTGCCGGTGTGCTCGGCCTGGCCATTGGCTTCGGTGCGCAGAAGCTGGTGCAGGACATCATCACCGGGGTCTTCATCCAGTTGGAGAATGCGATTAACGCGGGTGACGTGGTGACTGCCGGTGGCATTACCGGTACCGCCGAGAAACTCTCGGTGCGCTCGGTGGGCATCCGTGACCTGTCCGGCACGATGCACATCGTGCCGTTTTCCGCGGTGGACACGGTGTCCAACTACATGCGCGATTTTGGCTACCACGTTGGCGAGTACGGTGTTGCCTATCGCGAGGACACCGACACTGTCATCCAGCACCTGCGGGAGGCCTTCGACGAGCTGGTGGCGAACGAAGAGCACGCCGAGAAGGTCATCGGCGAACTCGAGGTGCACGGCGTGACCGCCTTGGCGGACAGCTCGGTCAATGTGCGTGTCCGGATCAAGACCACGCCGGGTACCCAGTGGGGTATCGGACGGGAGTACAACCGGTTGGTGAAACGCCACTTCGATGCGGCGAACATCGAGATTCCGTTCCCGCACACCACCATCTACTTCGGTCAGGATAAGGACGGATCGGCGCCGCCGTTGCTGCACCGTAAGCTGGATAACGGCAAATCCGGTCAGGATGGCGACTCGGCGAGCGGCGACGCATCGGCTCAGTCGGCCAAGGCCAACCCGAAGTACAAGGGCGATTTCGACGACGCCGACGATTGACCCCGATCCGGAGGGCGGCCCGGCGTCAGCGGTGACGGCTTTGCCGAAGCCCCGGCCGGTTTTGGCCCCTGGCTGTGTTGCGCCACCGGGCCGGTAGCGCCAAGCTACCGAACCGGCACCGCGCCTTGCCAGATGACCAAAACCGGGCCGGGCGGCAGTCGCGGGAATAAATCAGTGTTTTCCTAGGGCTTGCCCTGCGGAGAATGTCGACGGATGATTGGGTTCGTGGTGCTGACGTCATTCCCGCGAGGAACGGCGCGTGCCGGGGCTCCTGGCCAATTCGGGACTCCGGTAGCGTGCGACGACGGCAGCTTTCTCGAGTGGCGAGCAGGCGAAAGGAATCATGCCCTACCGCGTTTTCTATTCGTTTCATGATCGGCAGCAGTTTGTTTCTTCCGACAAACCCGTTTCCATGGAGGTGGCGGATATCCGCCAGGATCTCCTCGCCGCCCTGGAAGGGGATGGTGACTTCCTCGGCCTGATCGACGAGCACGGCAACGTGCTTCAGTTCATCTACGATGAGCTGGGTGATCGATTCTGGGTGGAGATCCCGCATAGCAGCGAGCGCGCCTCGCATGGTCGCTGGCTACCCTACGAGGAATGTACGCTGCTGCTGGCGGAGTTGCCGGAACGATTTCGGCCGGAGGCGTTCGACGGCTTCGAGCATCGGCCCTGGCGAACCGGCCGGGTCCCGGGTCACCGCTAGGGAAACACGGATTTTTTCCCGCGTCTGCGTTCGCGTAGGGTGCATTAAGCGCAGCGAATGCACGCGGTGTGATCCGTCACGATCGTGGCAACGGGCTCCAGGTCACCGCCGCCGCCAATGCGCACCCGCCCTGGTTTGTCCGAACACCTTCCTTGTCCGAAAACCTTTGAGGTCCCGCCAACAGATCACACCGCGTGGGTCCGCTTCGCTTGACCCACCCTACGCCTCTGGGCAGAAGCACGTCGCCTTGGGTCAGGGGAGCCACGGAACCGGCACCGCGCCTTGCCAGATGAGCAAAACCGGTCTCGGGCGCAGGCGCGGGAATAGATCAGCGTTTCCTTAACGCTGCGCAGTGCGTCCGTTGGTGCGCATGGTCAGCGTCTGGCCCGGATGCAGGGTGTGGTTTCGGTCCAGGTCGTTCCAGTTGCGGATCTCCTTGGTGGAGACGCCGAAGCGCTGGGCAATGACGGACAGTGAATCACCGCGTTGCACCGTGTACTGCTCGACACCCTGGGCTTCAGCCACGGGCTGGCTGTCGGCGCCTGCGGGTATCAGCAGCTGTTCGCCTGCGCGGATCACGTCGCCGTTACGCCCATTCGCCTGGCGGATCGCGGCGACCGAGGTGCCGTGACGGCTGGCGATGGCACTCAGGCTGTCACCGCTTCTCACCTCGTAGTGCTGGTAGGCAACCCGCTCATCGCGGGGGATCTGCGCGAGCTGGGCGGCGAAGGTGTCGGCGGCCTCCGCGGGCACGGCAAGCCGATGCGGGCCATTGGGGTCAGTGACCGCCTGGTTCAGCCCGGGGTTGAGCTTGCGCAGTGTCTCGGTATCAGTTCCGGCGATTTCTGCGGCCTTGCTGAGGTTGATCTGCCCACCGTCTGTTTCGACCACGGCCAGCACCGCTTCGTTGGGCAGTGGTTCCAGCGTCAGATTGTGCTGTTGCGGGTTGCGGATCAACTCGGCCACCGCCAGGATGCGCGGGACGTAGCGCTGGGTTTCGGCCGGCAGGGACAGGTTCCAGTAATCGGTTGATCGACCGGCCTGCGCGTTTTGCCGGATGGCGCGCTGGACGGTGCCATGGCCGGCATTGTAGGCAGCCAGCGCCAGGAACCAGTCGTCGAACATGCCATGCAGCATCTCCAGGTAATCCAGCGCGGCCTCGGTCGAGGCGATCACGTCCTTGCGGCCATCGTACAGGGCGGTGGTACGCAGGCCGCGCGCTTCTGCGGTCATCGGCATGAATTGCCAGATGCCGGAGGCCGCCATGCTGGAACGCGCATCCGGCCGGAAGCCGCTTTCGACAGCGGGAATCAGGGCGATCTCCAGTGGCATGTCGCGGGCTTCGACCTGCTCGACGATGTAATGCAGATAGGGCGCCGCACCTTCGGCGATGTTGTCCAGGTAGCCATGCGATCCCGCGTACATGTTGACCGCCGCATCGATGCGTTCATGTTCAACGTCGCCATAGGCGAAACCGCGCCGCACCCGTTCCCACAGGTCGTCGGTTTCCGCGGCCTCTGCCGCCTGCTTGTCCTCATCCTTCCTGCCGGTGTAGAGGGCCGGATGTTCGGCCCGGACCGGACGTTGCTCCGCCTGTTCACCGGGGCGATCCGTGGCGTGCTCGGAATCCAGCGCCGCACAGGCGGATAACGTCAGGGCGGAAACAGCGAATAAAAGCGCATTGCGGGTACCCATGGGGACCCTCCAGTAACATGCTGATAAATCAGGTGCGGGTCAGTCGGCGCTGCAGCAGCCGGACTCCCGCGCGCCGCCTGCCCCTGTCAGGAGCCGGACGGCGGACTTTGTATCAGGCCGCGTCCTTCAGGGCGCGCACCGCGGTAAATACGTCCAGCCTGCTCGGCAGGGAGTGGCCAACCAGGGCCTCGGTTGCCTGCCGCACCTGCGGGTTGTCGGACCGGAGAAACGGATTGGTCTGACGCTCCAGCCCGATGCGGGACGGCAGCGTGCATTGGCCGTTCTGCCGCTGCTGGATGACCTGGCGCAGACGCTCGGCCAGTGCCCGGTTGTGCGGGTCGACACGGTTGGCGAAGCGCAGGTTCGCCTCGGTGTACTCATGGCCGCAGTACACCGCCGTGTTATCCGGCAGATCCGCCAGCTGATCCAGCGAACGCAGCATTTGCTCCGGCGTCCCCTCGAAAAGGCGGCCGCAACCGCCGGCAAACAGCGTATCGCCGGCAAACAGCATCCCCGCGCCGACATAGGCGATGTGGCCCGCCGTGTGTCCGGGCACATGCAGCACCTGGAAATTCACCTCGAGTTCCGGAATCGCAACGCGATCACCGTCGTCGACGGGATGCGAGCAGCCGCCGATGCGTTCCCTCGCCGGACCATAAACCGGAATGTCCCGATTACTGACCAGGGCGTCAACGCCAGCCACGTGATCGCCATGATGGTGCGTCAGCAGGACCGCGCGCAGATGCAGGTTCCTTTCGCGAAGACAGTCCAGTACCGGTCCGGCTTCACCCGGGTCAACCACGACGCAATCGCGTTGCTGCTCGCGATGCAGCAACCAGATATAGTTGTCCGACAGGGCTGGAATAGCTAACACATTGATCATGCTCGCGTATGCTACCTGTCACGCCTGCGTGATTCCAGCTGTCGGCAATGCCCGACGCCGCGCGTGCGCAGAGTTTACCCTGAGAATGACGCGACGCAACAAATTCCTGTCGCGGCCTGAATGGGGGAAGCCGGTCATGCCTGACACCGAGAGTGCCTTGCGCGCCTGGTACGAAACTCCCGCTGGCCAGCGTGTTGCGGCCTGCGAACGTGCCGTGCTTGGACCACTGTTACGCCGCTGCGCCAACGTCCGTCTGCTTCAGGTTGGCAGTCATCCGGACGGCTTTCCGGATTCGGATACGGGGCATGCCGCGCGCTGGCTGGCCACCCAGGGGGGTAGTCCCGACAGTCAGTTGCGGAGTCACGCCGCTGCGCTGCCATTGGTCGATGGCAGCATGCACACCGTGCTGCTTCTGCATGCGCTGGAGTTCGCGGATTCTCCCCATGCGGTATTGCGTGAGGCGGTTCGGGTACTTGCGCCGGAGGGCCATTTGCTGATCGTGGTCTTCAATCCGCTGAGTCTGTTCGGCATGCACCGCGCACTGCTTGGCTGCTGGCGCGCGGATGCGCCCTGGTCAGGTCATTATTACGGTGGTCATCGCCTGCGTGACTGGTGCCGTCTTCTGGAGCTCGAACCGGTTTGCGTACGTGCCACGGCCTTCGCCGCGCCTTCGCGATTGCGTTTGCCCGGCCGCACGGCGGCCCGGCTCGAACAGTTCTGTCAGAGCCGTCTGCGCGGAATCGGCGGAGTGCGTATCATACTGGCGCGTAAACGGCTGCCGCGTCGTCTGCCGCCGCGCGGCCCGGCCATTCCGGTACCGCGGCTGCGCACCGGCACCGCCGGGCTGGCACGCCGTGGTGGTGTCACCGCCGCATTCGAACCGGCCAACGACGAGCAACCGGGGGTGCGGCGCGACGCGCACACCGACGACTGAACAGGAACTATGCATGCAACGGGTGGAGGTCTTCAGTGATGGTGCCTGTCGCGGTAATCCCGGCCCTGGCGGCTGGGGCGCATTGCTGCGATTCGGCGCGGTGGAGAAGGAATTGTGCGGCGGCGAGCCGGAAACCACCAACAACCGGATGGAACTGCTGGCGGCGATTCGAGCGCTGGAGGCCCTGAAACGGCCTTGTCGGGTGGTCATCACCACAGATTCGCAGTACGTGCGCAAGGGCATGACCGAGTGGATGGCGGGCTGGAAGGCGCGCAACTGGAAGACCGCGGCGAAAAAACCGGTGCGCAACCAGGACCTGTGGCAGCGCCTGGATGAGCTTGTCGGGCGGCATGACGTCGAATGGCGCTGGGTGCGCGGCCATGCTGGTCACCCGGAGAATGAACGGGCCGACGCCCTGGCCAATCGCGGCCTGGATGAAATGCTGGAAGCAACCACGGAGGCCGACTGATGCGGCAGATCGTACTCGACACCGAAACCACGGGCCTGGAGACCTCACAGGGGCATCGGATCATCGAGATCGGCGCGGTTGAACTGGTCCATCGTCGGCGCACCGGGCGCACCTTTCATCAGTACATCCAGCCGGACCGCGCAGTGGATCCCGGGGCGGTCGAGGTCCATGGGATCACCGACGAGTTCCTGCGCGACAAACCCCGTTTCACGGACATTGTCGAGGATTTCGTCGCCTTCCTGCGGGACGGCGAACTGGTGATCCACAACGCCCCGTTCGACGTCGGGTTCATTGATCACGAATTCGGCCTGCTGGAAACGTTCGATCAGCGAACCACTGACCTGTGCCGTGTGATCGACACCCTGGTCATGGCGCGCAGCATGCATCCGGGCCAGCGCAACAGCCTGGATGCGCTCTGTCGTCGCTACGAGATCGACAATTCCAGCCGCGAGTACCACGGTGCGCTGCTGGATGCCGAGATCCTGTGTGATGTCTACCTGGCGATGACCGGTGGCCAGGCGGCCCTGTCGCTGGACCACAACGATCCCGCCGCCGCCGGCGCTGGCCGCCGTGCTGCCGCCCGGCGCATTCCGGACGACCGGCCGCCGCTTCGGGTGATCCAGCCCAACACTGCCGAGCAGGAGGCCCATGCGGCCTGGCTGCAACGGCTGGACAAGGCAGCCAAGGGACCATGCCTCTGGCGTCAACTGGAGCGCGACAGTCAATGAGCCGGATTGCCGCGCTGAGTTTCGACCTTGATGACACGTTGTGGGAGTTGGGTCAGGTGATCCGCCGTGCGGAACAGGCCCTGCATGATTACCTGCAGCGCTATCATCCGGCAGTGGCGGAGCGGTACGACATCGAAGCCATGGCGGAATTGCGCCGAAAGCTTGCCGATGAGCGACCCGGCATCGCCCACGATATGACGGCCTTGCGTATCGAAACCCTGCGCCGGGCCGCCAAATCGTGCGGCGAGTCGGAAGAACTGGCCTTGCCGGCGTTCCATGTATTTCTGAAGGCGCGCAACCGGGTGCGGCTGTTCCCCGAGACCCGTCCGGTGCTGGAGCGCCTGGCGCTGCGCTGGCCCTTGCTGGCATTGACCAACGGCAATGCGGATATACAACGGGTCGGCCTTGGTAGCTACTTCAGGCACGCGATTTCGCCGGCCGAGGCGGGTGCGGCGAAACCGGATGCCGCCATGTTTGCGCTGGCCTGCGAACAGGCCGGGGTCGAGCCTGCCGGGCTGATGCACATCGGCGATGATCCGTTGACCGATGTCACCGGTGCCGTGCGTTTCGGTCTTCGCGCAATCTGGTTGAACCGCGATGACACGCCCTGGCCGGAGGGTCTGCCTCAGGTGCCCCACCAGCAGGTCCGCAGTCTGACGGAACTCCAGGCCCTGTTGATGGACTGATTGATCCAGTCCCGTTTCCCGGAAATGGAGTGTCTTGATGCCCGGCTCCTGCCAGCCGACCGGTTTCGGTCTGATTATCATCGGTGATGAACTGCTCTCCGGAAAGCGGCAAGACCGGCATCTGAGCGAGGTCATCCGGCTGCTTGACGAGCGTGGTCTTGAGCTCACCTGGGCCAGGATGGAGGGCGATGATCCGGAACGAATCACCGCCGCGTTGCGCGAGACCATGGCCGGCAAGGACGTGGTGTTCAGCTGCGGCGGCATTGGCGGTACGCCCGATGATCGCACGCGCCAGTGTGCGGCAGTTGCCGCCGGCGTCGAACTCGCCATTCACCCCGACGGCCGGCGTCAGCTGGAGGAACAGTTCGGTGCCGAAGGAGCGTCGCAGCGATTGCGCATGGTGGAGTTTCCGGAGGCTGCAGAATTGATTCCGAACCCGGTCAATCGGGTTCCGGGCTTCACCCTCGGGCGGCATCATTTCGTGCCCGGTTTTCCGAACATGGCCTGGCCGATGATCGCCTGGGTGCTGGACAGCTGTTATCCGCACCTCCACGCGGTGGGGCAACGCATCGAGCGGTCGATCGTGGTTCATGGCGCTCGCGAGAGCCAGCTGACCCCGTTGCTGGAGGAGTTCACGGATCGATACCCGGATCTGCGCCTGTCCTGCCTGCCGCGCTGGACACCACCGGAGTTTGAACTGGAACTCGGGTTGCGCGGCCCCTGCGAGCAAGTTGAACCGGTGATGCGCGAGTTGCAGGGCGCCGTCAGTGGCATGGGGTTTCACTGGCAGCCCAGGTGCTAGTTTTCGCCGGGGGCTTGTAAATGCTGCTCCGCAGCAGCATCTATAGTAACTGGGATAACGTCTGCGGGGGCCGCGGTCCGGTGCCCCGCCAGAGCAAGTCAGCGGTCGGTTGACTGACCCCGATGCGTTGCCGTGCCCATAGGCGGCGCGATCGGCAATGGCCCGGGCCGCTGGAGGGATGAGGTAATGACAAAGCTTGATAGCGCCACCGCGGAACCGGTTCGGTTGTTCCGCGAACAACCGTTCCAGGCGGCCGATCAGCCGTCGGCCACGGAACGCGACGTGCTGATGACGCGAATCAGGGAACAGTTGCGGTCGCAGGACGCGGTACTCGTGGCGCATTACTACACCGATGGCGATCTGCAGATCCTTGCAGACGAAACCGGCGGTTGTGTGTCCGACTCGCTGGAGATGGCTCGATTCGGCTATGAGCATCCGGCCAGTACGGTGGTGGTGGCCGGAGTGCGCTTCATGGGCGAAACCGCCAAGATCCTCAGCCCGGAAAAGCGCGTGCTGATGCCCACGCTGGAAGCCACCTGTTCGCTGGACATCGGTTGTCCGGTTGACGAGTTCAGTGCCTTCTGTGACCAGCATTCCGACCGCACCGTGGTGGTTTACGCCAACACGAGCGCCGCGGTGAAGGCGCGCGCCGACTGGGTTGTGACATCGAGCATCGCTGTCGACGTGATTCGGCATCTTCATGCCCGGGGCGAGAAGATCCTCTGGGGGCCGGACAAGTACCTGGGAGATTACATCCGCCGGGAAACGGGCGCGGATATGGTGCTCTGGGATGGCTCCTGCATCGTGCACGAGGAGTTCAAGGGCGTGGAACTGGAACGCCTGCGGGCTGAATATCCGCAGGCCAGAGTGTTGGTGCATCCGGAATCACCGGCGGCCGTAGTGGATCAGGCAGATGTGGTGGGCTCGACCTCGCAACTGCTGAAGGCCGTCCAGACCCTGGACGCCGATACGTTCATCGTTGCCACCGACAGGGGCATTTTCCACAAGATGCACGAATTGGCAGCGGACAAGACCTTGCTGGAGGCACCTACCGCCGGACGCAGCGCCACCTGCACCAGTTGCGCCCATTGCCCGTGGATGGCGATGAACGGCCTGCGTAGTCTGGCCCATGTGCTGGAAACGGGTGATCAGGAAATTCATGTCGATCCGGCGATTGCCGAACAGGCGCTGGTGTCGCTGAACCGGATGCTGAATTTCGGCCAGCAGCAGAAGCGGAAGGTCCTGGGTGTCGGTGATGCCTGACCGGGCCGGCAGGTGAATTCCTTGCCGGCGTGAGGGGGCCATTGATTTATTCCCGCATCCGAGGCCCGTTCTTGTCATCTTGCAAGCCACGATCTCCAACGCAGGCGTGGGAGTAACCCGCTGTTCCCCGGAGGCGCCCCAGACACAAAAAAGCCACCGCGTTGCGGTGGCTTCGGATGACTCACATCCTTGTGAGTGACGAGACGATTTTACCAGCCGTCGTCATCGTCATAGTCGTCTTCCCAATCGTCATCACCCCACTCTTCTTCCTCTTCTTCGTCCCAATCCCAATCGTCGTCATCGCCGTCATCGTCATCCCATTCGGCGGTTTCCGGCGCATTGGTATCGGTCGGAACATTGGAAGTTTCGGCCTGGGCAACACCCGTGAAGCCGAAGGCGAGGGCGACCAGCAGGGACAGCAGCATATAGCGAAGCTTTGCGATCATGCTCATCGGAGTAACTCCTCTTTCGCGTTTCAAAGTTCACGTCTTCGCTGACGTCATCCCCTCTTTTGCAGCCACCGTGCCAACTTCTGCAGAAGCGGTGAAACAACGACTTACGTAAACACGTTGCATCCATGACGCATCTGACAGGTGAGTCATACTGTCACATGGGCGGATGCGGCAGACTCAGGTGCCGTTCACTCCTATACTGGCCCGTCAGGGCAAACGCGTGCCGATTGACGCGTTTCCTACCACAACAACACAGGGGCATGGCTTATGACGGAATCGCTGCTCGCCTTCAACGACTGGGTCAACGGCATTGTCTGGGGGCCCCCGTTCATGATCCTGCTCATCGGCACCGGTCTCTATCTCACGATCCGCCTCGGTTTCTTCCAGTTCACCCATTTTCTGTTCGCCTGGCGCAGGACCTTCGGCACGCTGTTTCGCAAGGGCGGCACCCGGGAACCCGGCGCAATCAGCCCGTTCCAGGCGGTGAGTTCGGCGATGGCCGCAACCATCGGTGTTGGCAACATCGCCGGGGTGGCAACCGCCATCGCCCTGGGCGGTCCGGGCGCCGTGTTCTGGATGTGGATGGTGGCGCTGGTGGGCATGGCCACCAAGCTGGGCGAGGCGACGCTGGGCGTGAAATACCGCCATACGGACGAACAGGGGCGCATCTCCGGGGGTGTGTTCTGGTACATCGAAAAGGGGCTCGGCAAGAACTGGAAATGGCTGGGCATGCTGTATGCCTTCTTTGCCGGGCTGGCCGCCTTCGGCATCGGCAATATGGTGCAGGCCAACACCATGAGCGATGCGCTCAGTACCGGTTTCAATATTCCCGCCTGGCTGACCGGCCTGGTGGCCCTGTTGCTGGTTGCCGCGGTCACCCTGGGCGGCATCCGTCGTATCGCGATCACCGCCGAACGCATCGTACCGGCCATGGCCCTGATCTACGTGGTGGGCGCGGTTGGTGTGCTGGTGTCGTTCTACGACCAGATCCCGGCCGCATTCGGCCTGATCTTCGAGCATGCCTTCACGCCGATGGGTGCGGTCGGTGGTTTCGCCGGCGCGACCATGGCCGAGGCCATTCGTTACGGCATTGCCCGCGGCATCTTTTCCAATGAGGCTGGCCTGGGGTCGGCATCCATTGTCTATGCGCAGGCCCGTAACAAGCCCATGGGACAGGGCCTGTGGGGCATGTGGGAGGTATTCATCGATACCATCGTGGTCTGCACCATGACCGCGCTGGTGATCCTGGTGACCGGGGTGTTCGCTACCGGGGAGACCGGCGGCACCCTGACCAGCAACGCCTTCAATACCGGCTTGCCGGGGCTTGGTGGCTACATCGTGATCCTGGCCATCGTGCTGTTCTCCTACAGCACGATGCTGACCTGGAATTTCTACGGCGAGAAAAGCTGGGAGTATCTGTTCGGCCCCAAAGTGGTGCTCCCGTATCGCGTGCTGTTCCTGATCTTTCTGTTCATCGGTGCGGTCGGTGGCCTGGAGACGGTGTGGAGCATCGCCGACACGCTGAACGGCCTGATGGCGGCGCCCAACCTGATCGCCCTGCTGTTGCTTGCCGGCGTCCTCGCGCGGGAAAAGGCGAAGTACCTGGCCGACCTGAAGGTCGAGTCGAAACAGCGCGACGACGAGCCGGGCTAAACGGCGCCGCACAGCAAGGTCCTGATTCACCCCCCGCAGTGCGCGCCTGCATCCGCAGGCGCGCACTTTTCGTTTACCTCGTGGTCCACGCGATCAGTCATACCCAGTCACAGGGAAGCCCGTATGCAGAACTTGATGGCCCAGGTGGAAAAGGCTCGTGTGCCTGATGCCCTGATTCGTGCTGGAATCCGGCATCTGCTGCGGCAGCGCCTGCGCGAGGAAGGCGGCGACGTGGAGCAGGTCAACCAGCGCTTGTTCGACCTGATCGACGCCATGGATGCGAGCCCGCTGGCGTTGTCCACCGACACCGCGAACGAGCAGCATTACGAACTGCCCGCCGCGTTCTTCGAGCGGTGTCTCGGCAAGCACCTGAAGTACTCCTGCTGTTACTGGCGGGACGGTGTGTTTGGCCTGGACGCTGCCGAACGGGCGATGCTGGAACTGACCTGTGAACGCGCCGGCCTCGCCGATGGCCAGGCGGTGCTTGAGCTGGGTTGCGGCTGGGGGTCGCTGTCGCTGTGGATGGCCGAGCAGTACCCGGCGAGCCGCATCACCGCGGTATCAAACTCTCAATCGCAGCGCGCCTTCATCGAGGCCCATCGCGACGCTCGTGGACTGAAGAACCTCGAGGTTGTCACCTGTGACATGAACGATTTCGCCACCGACGCCCGGTTCGACCGCGTGGTTTCGGTGGAGATGTTCGAACACATGCGCAACTACCGCGAACTGATGGGTCGGATCGGCGGCTGGCTAAGCCCCGGCGGCCAGTTGTTCGTGCACATCTTCTGTCATCGGGAACTGGCCTATGTGTTCCAGGCCGAGGGCGGTGACAACTGGATGGGCAAGTACTTCTTCACCGACGGACTGATGCCCTCGGACAATCTGCTGCTGCATTTTCAGGATGCCCTGCGCCTGCAGCGGCGCTGGCGGGTCAACGGCCGCCATTACCAGAAGACCTGCAACGCCTGGCTCGAGAATATGGATCGGCACAAGGGTGAATTGATGCCGGTGTTCCGGGATACCTACGGCGCCGATGCACCGGCCTGGTTCGAGCGCTGGCGGGTTTTCCACATGGCCTGTGCCGAGCTGTTCGGCTTTCGTGGCGGCAACGAATGGTATGTCAGCCATTACCTGTTCCAGCGGCCGGAGGAGCAGGGCTGATGGCGGTCGCGGCGCTGGGTCTGCTGGCTGCCCTGGGACTGATGCTGGCGGTCTGGCTCGCGAGTCTTGTCTATCGCGATGCCAGTCTGGTGGATCGCTTCTGGGGCGCGGGTTTCGTGCTCCTGGTCTGGGTCTACTGGCTGGCTGCCGGCGGCCCGTCAACCGGCCTGATACCGGTGCTCGCCGTCACGCTCTGGGGTGGCCGTCTGTCGCTGTATCTCAGCTGGCGGAACTGGGGGCATGGCGAGGACTACCGCTACCAGGAAATGCGCGAGGCGCACGGTGCGCGGTTTCCCCTGGTCAGCCTCGGTACCGTGTTCCTGTTGCAGGCCGTGATCCTGTGGCTGGTTGCGATGCCGTTGTTGCCCGCCAGCGGCGCGGAAAGCCTGACAACAGGCTGGCTGCTGCTTGGGCTGCTGTTGTGGGCAATCGGTTTTCTCTGGGAAGCGATCGGCGACTGGCAGATGGCCCGCTTCAAGGCCGACCCGGCAAACCGTGGTCAGGTCATGGACCAGGGGTTATGGCGTTATTCGCGGCACCCCAATTACTTCGGCGAGATCGTCCTCTGGTGGGGTTTCTATTGCATGGCGCTGGCCGCCGGCGGCTGGTGGACCATCTTCGGTCCGGCACTGATGACCTTCCTGCTGGTCCGCGTCTCCGGTGTTGCACTGCTGGAGAAGAAGCTTAACGAGACCCGCCCGGCCTACCGCGACTACATACAGCGGACCAACGCGTTGCTGCCGGCGCCTCCCTGGCGCGGCTCAGCCTGACAGGTTGTCCAGCACGATGGCAGCCGCCAGGATCATCAGGGCGACGACCCAGAACAGGATGTAGACCCGCATGGACTGGGAGGCCTGGCGCTTCTCCAGCCATGTGCGGGGTTTTACACCCTTGAACAGGAACACCAGTTTCGCCGAAAGGTTCACGCAAACGATATTGACCGCGAGCAGCAGGCCGGCGGTCAGTGCCAGATCCCAGCGGCCGGCGCCCAGCATCATGCCCATGGTTGCCACCGGTGGCATCAGCGCTACCGCAACCATCACGCCGACCAATGCGGTCGGCAGACCGTTGGTCAGCGACAGCACCGCCGCGGCCCCGGATGCCAGCGCAAGGATGATGCTGTCGAGGCCGACGACGGTTCGGGTCATCAGTTCCTTGCTCTCGTAGTCCAGTCCCCAGAACAGGCCAAAGGCGATGCCGATCCCCGTGGCCATGGACAGGCCGGCGGCATTGGTCCTCAGTGAGCGCAGGATCAGTTCCCGGTCGCCCAGCGAAGTGCCCAGGGCTAGACCCAGGTTCGGTCCCAACAGCGGTGCGATCACCATGGCGCCGACCACGATGGCGACGTTGTCCTCCACCAAGCCGATACTGGCCACGATGGCCGAAAGGAACACCAATCCCAGATAGTCTCGGTCCAGGCGCGAACCGCGATCGATCTGGTCGTAGAGTTCCTCCCGCGAGGCGCCGCCGCTGAGAATTTCTTCCTCGTCCTCTTCCCGGGGCAGCGAGGCGTCCACCGGCAGCAGCAGAATCCGGCCCTGTTCGCCCATGGCCGCCTGCAGGCCGTCGAGCACCGGTTGCCGGGTTTTCGGTGTCACCAGAATGCGCAGACTGCGTCGGCTTTCATCATCCTGCGGGCCCGGCCAGACATCCGTCGCGCCCTGGTCGCGGGCAATTGCGGTCAGCTCTCCCAGCCGATGGTGTTCGGTAATCACTTCGATGATGCGCACGCCTCGTATCTCCGTTTAATTGCGGTTTCAACGCCTGATCCATGGCCAACGACAGTACCTCAAGCCTTTGCTTTGCGCCGCTCTCAAATGGCAATGGCGGAGCAGGGCAACGCTGTCATCACAGTGTCATCTGCCGTCCCTATCCTGACAGGCGTCCACCCCATGTCTGGAGGCCACGTTGCGTTGCCTGTTGCTTGTCCTGTCGTTTCTCCTGGTTGCTGCATCTGTGCAGGCCGATGGGTCCCTGCCACGCTGGGATGACCAGGCAGAACAGCGCTTCGATGCCGACCAGCGCGAACGCATCGGGCGATCGTATGTAGAGGACGTGCAGGACCATGCGGAGGCTATGCGCTGGTATCGCTCGGTCGCCGAGGAAGGCGAGTCGCCGACGGCCCTGGCCTATATGGGCTGGTTCCACGAGCACGGGCTGGGTGTCTCGCAGGACGGTGACAAGGCCGTGACCTGGTACGAGCGCGCGGTTGATGCCGGTGCCGAACGCTACATCCTGCATCTCGCCTGGCTGCATATGGACGGCCAGCTGGTGCCGCGGGACCGGGATGTGGCCGAAGGCTGGTTCCGCAAGGGTGTCGAGCGGGATATGCCGGAGGCTCGGCTGGCCTATGGCTCGGTGCTCTATGCCGACCTGCTGGGTAGCGGTGTCGACGATCGCGCCGCCACCGGAGCCCGCGCCGAACGCTTGCTGCTGGCCGCGCTGAAGGATGGCAAGTTCGCTGCAACGCGCTTCCTGGCCCGGATGTACCTGGACGGCACCGGCGTGGAGCAGGATGTCGAGCGTGGACTGAATACCGTGCGCCTCGGCGCCGAGGTCGGTGATGCCGCGATGCAGGGCCTGCTGGCGAACATCCTCGCCGAGGGCCGGCTGCTGGAGCAGGACCTGGTCACGGCCAACATGTGGGCGACGCTGGCCGCCGCCGGCGGTGAGGAACAGGCGGACAGCCTGCGTCGGTCACTGGATTCCCGGCTCGACGAGGAACAGCGTCGGCAAAGCCGCTGCGCCGGCCGGCGCTGGGCCGAAAAACAGCAGTAACCGATTCAGCGTTTCCCTAGAACCGGAGCCGTCCTTCCTGGGTGAATTCCCGGGTGCCGCGGAGAAAGCGGCCGTACTCCACATCACCGCTCAGCCGGTAACCCAGGCTCGGCTGGCTGCCATCCAGCAGTTGCATCAGCCGCGGCAGGCTTTGCACCAGGTGGGTGGTCACGTCCAGGTCCAGGCTGGTGCTGTCCCTGGCGGCGATCGTGAAACCATCGGTCTTGTTGCCGCTGGCAAAATCCATGTCCGCCAGGCTGACCTGGTAGCGCAGTGCCCGCACCGGCAGCGCCACGTTATTCGGGTTGTCGATCCGCAGCGTGAGCCGCCAGGTCTGTTCGCCGAGTCCCAGCGTCATCGGTTGTATATTGGTGACGCGGAAGGTGGGCTCCTCCAGTGCCGGACGTGCGGCGCAGCCGACCAGAATGAACCCGACCAGGCAGAGTAGCGTCCATCGGAGCAGGGTGGTGCGCGGCATGTGTTGTCCTCGGTCGATCGGCGGCGGCATACGGCTTCCCCACTTCGTATAGCATGAATCCTTCCTGCTGGACGTCTGTCGTTGGGAGACTACATGGACGCAAACGTCGTCTCGGAAACCGCCACCACCGTTATTCACGGGCACGGCCTGCGCAAGCAGTATCGACAGCACGAAGCGGTCCGTGGTGTGGATCTGAGCGTACGGCGCGGCGAGTGTTTCGGTCTGCTTGGGCCCAACGGAGCCGGCAAGACCACGCTGCTGCGGATGCTGCTGGGGCTGACCGAACCGACCGCCGGCGAGCTGACCGTGCTCGGCTGTCCGATCCCGGCGCAGGCACGCCGTGCCCGTGAGCGGATCGGTGTGGTGCCGCAGCTGGATAATCTGGACCCCGATTTCACGGTGCGCGAGAACCTCGCCACCTACGCCAGCTATTTCGGTCTCAAGGCGTCGGATATCGCGCCGCGAATCGACGAGCTGCTCGCCTTCGCCCGCTTGCAGGACAAGGCTTCAGCGCCGATTCCGGCCCTGTCCGGTGGCATGAAGCGCCGCCTCAGCCTGGCCCGGGCGCTGATCAATGAACCGGAACTGGTGGTGCTGGATGAACCGACCACCGGTCTCGATCCGCAGGCTCGACAGCACATTTGGCTGCGCCTGTTGCAGCTGCTGGACCAGGGTCGCACGCTGATTCTGACCACCCACTACATGGAAGAGGCGGAACGGCTCTGCGACCGCCTGGCGATCATCGATGCCGGACAGATGGTCGCCTGCGACAGCCCGAGGGCCCTGGTGGCGCAGCACATCGAGCGCCACGTGTTCGAACTGCGTGGCCGCGACGTCGGAATCTGGCGCGAACGCGGTGCCGAACTGGCCAGCCGCCACGAGGAGGTCGGCGACACCCTGCTGCTCTACAGCAACGATGCCGACCGCCTGCACCAGGCCCTGAACGACCACGGCACCCAGCGCTACTGGCACCGCCCCGGCAACCTGGAAGACGTGTTCCTGAAGCTGACGGGGAGGGATTTGAGGGATTAGGCGCGCTGGCAGCGCGCGTTTTACGTTAAACGTTTTAGGTCTTAAGGCACTTAAAACGTTAAACATTAAACGTAAAACAGCCAACGAATCCGACGCTTTATAAGAAAGGTAACGAACCTGACTTCCTTCGCAGCATCAAAAAATGCCGCCCAACGCCCGCTGGCGATCTGGCACCGCAATCTCCGTGTCTGGCGCAAGCTGATGTGGCCTTCGATTCTCGGCAATTTCGGCGAGCCGCTGCTGTACCTGCTTGCCTTCGGCTACGGCTTCGGCCGGTTGGTGGGCGATATCGGCGAATTGCCGTACATGGTCTTTCTGGCCTCCGGCATCGTCTGCTCCAATGCCCTGACAACCGCCAGTTTCGAGTCCATGTACTCGGCGTTCACGCGGATGACCCAGCAGCAGACCTGGGGGTCGATGCTGGACGCGCCGTTGACGGTCGATGACATCGTCATCGGCGAGATCTGCTGGTCGGCGACCAAGGCCCTGATGAGCGGCAGCGCGATCCTGGTGGTGGCGATGCTGCTGGGATTGGTGGGTGGCTGGCAGGCAGTGCTGGCGCTGCCGATGATTCTGCTGCTGGGGCTGTGTTTCGGCGCCTGTGCCATGGTTGTGACCGCGCTCTCGCCCAGCTACGACTTCTTCCTCTATTACTTCACGCTGGTCATGACACCCATGGTGTTGCTCAGCGGTGTGTTCTTCCCGCTGGACCAGTTGCCGTCGCTGGTAGCCCAGGCGGCGTACCTGTTGCCGTTGGCCCATGGTGTCGAGATCGTGCGTCCGCTGATGACCGGCGGCTGGCCATCGACGGTGCTGCCGCACATGCTGGTGATCATCGCCTACGGCGGGGCCGGCTTCTGGCTGTCGCTGTACCTGCTGCGCCGGCGGCTGGCCAGTTAAACAGGGAGCTTAGCCGCTGTTCTCCCTTGCGACTGCGGTCGGGCCGAAGCGGCGCATCAACTCGTCCACCGGCGTCGGGCGCGCAAACAGGTAGCCCTGCAGCCGATGGCAGCCATGCCGGGTCAGGAAATCCCGCTGTTCGGCGGTTTCCACCCCTTCGGCAACGATTTCCAGCCCCAGCGTACGGCCGAGCGTGATGATGGTCTCGACGATCGCGGAATCCCTGTGCCCGGTGGTGACGTCCCTGACGAAGGAGCGGTCGATTTTCAGTTGGGCCAGCGGCAGGTGTTTGAGGTAGCTCAGGGATGAGTAGCCGGTGCCGAAATCGTCCAGCGAGAAGGTGACGCCGTGTCGACGCAGGGCGCGCATCTTGGCTACAACATCACGTTTTTCCAGTTGCAACAGCACGCCTTCGGTGACTTCCAGCGACAGTTTGGCAGGCTCGGCGCCGGCGTGTTTTACGGTCTGCAGCACGCGGTCGACGAAATCCGCCTGGTGAAACTGATGGGCGCTGATGTTGACACTGACTCTGATCCGGCTCCAGAACGGGTCGTGTGACCAGGCGGCCAGTTGGTCGCAGGCCTGGACCAGGACTTGTTCGCCAAGCTCCAGGATCAGGCCGGTATCCTCGGCCAGCGGGATGAATTCGGTCGGCGATACCAAGCCGAATTCGGCGCTGTGCCAGCGTGCCAGGGCCTCTACCGACCGGATCCGGCCGTCCGCATCGCAGAACGGTTGGTAGTGCAATGCGATCTGTTGATGTTCCAGGGCCGTCCTGAGAGATAGTTCCAGGCCTGCCCGGCGTGCCAGCAGCGCCTCGGAACCCGGATCGAAGAAGCGGGTGGTGTCGCGGCCGGCCGCTTTGGCGTCATACATCGCCAGCTCCGCACGGCCCATCAGTTCAGATGCATCCGTGGGGCGCTTGGTTTCGCTGAGCGCAATACCGATGCTCGGCGTGCTGAAAATGCGCCCGTTCTCCAGCAGATAGACCTCGCGCAGGCGCTCGACCAGCCGTCCAGCCGTTTCCTCGGCCTGTTCCCGTGCCGTCTCGACGTCGCCGGCAAGTCCGCCCAGCAACACCATGAAGGCATCACCACCGCAGCGGCCCAGGTAACCCTGCTCGCCGATCACCTCACCGATGCGTTCCGCCGCCGTGCGCAACAGCAAGTCACCCACATGGCGGCCGCGGGTGCTGTTGACTGTCTTGAAATGGTCCAGATCGATCAACAGTACCGATGTGCACTCACGGTCCAGCAAGCGCCTGCGCAGCACCCGCTCCAGCGCCGTACTGTTGGGCAGCCCGGTGAGACGATCCTCGAACGCCAGTCGCCGAATCTCGGCCTCTCGCCGGCGACGCCCGGAAATGTCCTGCACGACGCCAACCATGCGCTCCAGGTCGCCGTTAGGGTTGCGCCGGAACTCCCCCCAGCCGGCGATCCAGACGATCCGTCCATCCGGATGCACCACGCGATGCTCGTGCTGATAGCGTTTGCCGCTACGAAATGCTGCATCGATGGCTTCTTCAAGCGCCGGCATGTCGTCCGGGTGGATGCGACTGGCAAAGCTGGCGAAGTTGCCGTCGAACTCACCCGGCTGATAACCCCAAAGCTTTTCGTGCTGCGGCGACCAGATCAGGCGATCGCGCACCACGTCCCAGTCGAAGGTGCCGAACTGGGCGGCCTCCAGTGCCAGCCGCAGCCGCTCCTCGCTTTCGGTGACCGCCGCCTGCCATTCGGTGCGGTCGGTGACGTCCTGCGCCAGCACCAGCTCGGCGGCGCGTCCGGCGAAATCCACGCTATGGGAACTGATCTCGACCAGTATCGTTCTGCCGTCCTTGAGCAGATGGCGCCAGATGCCGGCCGCATCGAAGCCATCGGTGACGTTGCGGACGTTCTCCAGCAGGGCGGGCACATCCTCGACGGGCCGGATGTCCCTGATCGTCATCGCCAGGAATTCGTCGCGGGAATAGCCGTACCGGGCTACTGCGGCGTTGTTGACGTCCAGAAACTGCAGCGTCTCCAGATCGTAGACAAACATTGGCTGCGGGTTGGCCTTGAACAACCGCTCGTAGCCCTGGCCGGAGGAGTCGTTCATCAGTGCGCCGAGGTGGCCTCTGAGTGTGTCTGGTCAGTCATTGCACGATAATGTCAGCAGAAAGGCAGGTCCAGCCGTGCTGTACGTCACGCAATGACGGTCTGCGGCGCCGGCGGATTGTTCTTGGCGAACAGGTCCTGGGTAATCGCCACCCGCTGTCTCGGGTCCTCCGGGATGTCGTCCAGTGCCTCGACCTGCTCCAGGCGCCTTAGAAGGCTACGTCGGTTCGCCAGCTGAATGCTGAGGCCCGGGCGGGCATTCAGCTCCAGCACCATGGGACCCTGATGCCGGTCCAGCACCACGTCCACGCCGAGGTAGCCGAGATCGGCCAGGTGGTAGCAGCGAGCCGCCAGTTCCAGCAGCGTGCCCCATTCGGGAATCCGCAGGCCGGCGATGGGGTTGCCGGTATCCGGATGCTCGTCGACGAAGCGTTCCTTCCAGACTGCCGTTGTGGTCAGCCCGGTACCCATGTCCAGGCCCACGCCCAGCGCTCCCTGGTGCAGATTGGCCTTGCCGTTGGAGCGCCGCGTCGGCAGTCGGACCATGGCCATGACCGGTACGCCCTTGAACACCACGGTACGGATATCGGGCACCCCCCGATAACTGACTTCCTCGAACATGGGGTCGAACTGCACGCGTTGCTCGATCATCGCGCGGTCGGGCTGGCCGCCAAGACTGTGCATTCCGCTGAGGATGTTGGAGATGTGGTGGCCGACTTCCTCCATGCCCACCAGTACCCCATTGGCCAGGCGGAAATTCCCGCCGTGGCGGTCGGTGATGACCATGATGCCGTTGCCGCCACTGCCATGGGCCGGTTTGACCACGAAATCCTCGATCTCGCCAAGCATCCTCGGCAGCCCGCGAATCTGGTGCTCGATCTCGATGACGCCGTACAGGGTCGGCACATGAATGCCGGCGTCCTGGGCACGTCGCTTGGTGATCAGCTTGTCGTCCACCAGTGGATAGTTGCTGCGCTTGTTGTGCAGCATGACAAAGCGCGCGTTTCGCTCGTTCATGCCGAGGATGCCGGCCTGCCGCAGGGACTTGAACAGCCTGATCATTGTCGGTTTCGGTCCAGTATCAGGTGCCGGAAACGCCAGAGTTCGGTCAGGCGGTAACCGGTGTAGCGGCCCATCAGCAGCACCACCGCCAGCACAACCAGCAGCAGCTCCGGGAACACGAACACCAGGTGCCCGACCTGTGGCTGGAACATCACCAGATAGGCAAGGATGGCAACGATCAGGCTGCCGATGCCCTGACGTATGGCCTGCCCGGCCCCGTGTTCCTCCCAGACCAGTGACATCCGCTCGATGGTCATCGCCAGGATGACCATCGGGAATAGCGCAATGGACAGTCCGCGCTCCAGCCCAAGTTTGTGACTGATGATGCTGAACACCGCCATGACCAGGACCACGACAATCAGCACCGCGGCCAGTCGGGGCACAAGCAACAGCTTCAGGTTCTCCAGGTAGAAGCGAATCGCCAGGCCGATGGCCACAACCGAGGTAAACAGGAAAATGCCCCAGGCAAGCTGCGTTTCGCGAAACGCCAGCGCAATCAGGATGGGCATGAAGGTGCCGAACGTGGCAATGCCGATCACGTTGCGCAGGAACACCATCATCAGCGCGCCGATTGGAACCAGCAGTAGCAGGCGGTAGGTGTTCTGCGCCTGCACCGGCAGGCTGAACAGCGAGAAGTCCATCAGCATTGAGGTGCCGCGCTGCATGGCCCGTTGTTCGGCGACCGCGACGACCTCCCGCACCGTGCGCGCGGCAGCAAACTCGAGATCGCCGGAGGAGCCGCCGCTGACGCTCAGCGGGCGCTCGGATCCCCGCTTCCAGACCAGCACATTGGACGGGTATCCACGCTCCGCGGTCACCGGGTTGAACGGGATCCACTCGCTGCCGTTATGGACCTCAAGGAAGGTATTCATCTCGGCGCGTCGCATCCGGTCGCGGAGCGTCAGCACCTGGACTGCACGGGCCGGGATTCGTGCGCCGGCGAGGATGTCGATCAGGTTGTCGACATGAGCGGTTGCACTGTCGATGTCCCCGCGCAGTACCTGCACGTTTTCGCCGGGGTCGCTGCTGTTGTAGCGCAGCAGCAGGCGCCGGGTGAACGAGGAGATATCCGCCGACTCCTCGCGGACATCCTGCAGGACCGTGAGTGCGGCGGAGCCGAACGGTTCCGGATAGTCCGGCACCTCCGGGTAGCTTGGCGTCGGGCTGGTCATGTCCGTCTCGCCGTTCGCATCCTCGGCCAGTTGTATGCGGTAGTAGAGTGCCTGGTTGCCGCTTGCCCGGCGTGCCGTCCACATGGCGACGCGGTTGTCGCCCTCCCGGTCCCGCGCCAGGCCATACTGACCGGAGACAAAATCCTCGCCCAGCACATTGAAGCCGGGTGGGTTGTGGGGGATGGCCAGGTTGACCTGGCTCGGTCCACCATCGGCTTCGAACGTGATCCTGGCCTCTACCGTCCAGATCTGTGTCGTGCTATCCGGTGTGACCGGAAGCCCGAGGACCGCCATCTTGTACCAGGTGGCACCGCCGCCAATCGCGAGCAGGAGAACGGCCAGCAGCCTGAGATGCAGTTTGTTCACTGAGCGGGTCCATCCCGGCCGGCGCCGGATTCTGAGTCAATGCGAGCGCAGACAAGAAACCACGCTATCGGTTCGCGAGGACCCGACGGCGGACACTCACGCAAAGGGATCCAGCGAGTCATGAGCCGCGCGCGGCGACTGCCGGCAACACGGGTCCGTTGCGGGACTGCCACCGAAAAACCCCGTTTTTCCTCAAGCGACTGTGCCTGTGTTCCGACACCTGCGCCAGGTTACGTCTGCGCCGCACGGCCGCCGCACGGCCGTGACGCAGTGAGCCTTGCCCAGGAAAAGATTCAAACGCAAATCCAGGCGCGGGAATGCACCGGCGCATTCCTTGCGGATAGTAGCAGGTCCGACCACTCAATCAGTCTCTGCCGGCAGCTTGCCATGACCGCTTCGTCGTTCAATATGTCGCGAGACGACAACGTTGTCAGTGCTGCTGTACCCGCGGCGCCGAAGGTGACGGGTGAAATCTCAGTAGGAGAACCGGCGGATTTCACTCTTGGTGACCAGTTCGGCGAGCTCTTCGGCCGAGATCACGCTGGCGTCTTCCACCAGGTCGTCCTCGTCATACTGACCGAAGCGGGTGTTGGGAAGGAACAGATGGCAGACCTGGACGGTGGCACCAAGACTGACGGCTTCCAGCATCATTTCCTTGGGGCTGACATCCCGCGGCCGCAGGCTGGACGGGATGTTTTCCTCCAGCGCCAGTTCGGCGGCGTCACCGCACAGCACAATGCGCACTTCCTTGTCCGCCTGAACCAGTTTGGTGGCAAGTTCCATCGCCATTCCCTGTACCTGACCCTGGTCGGAATTGACATTGATCAGCACGGTTTCCGTCCCATCGTCGGCGAACACCGGCTGGCTGGCCAGCAACGGCAGGGCAATGAGCAGCAAGAACAGAATACGGGTCATCGAGGGTTCCTCGAGTTTGATGGAGCGAAAAGGGATACACAGAAGTGTACCAAACGACGAGGTCCGACTCTCACCTGATCCGTTACCGGTGCGTCCGGATCAAACGGTCGCCTGCCATGTCCATGAAGGAATGGGCTGATATACACTGTTGACCGGTTGGTCAGCTTCACCTTCACCGCAAGGACATTCATGTGACACGTCTCCTGCTGCAACTGGTCGCGGTCATCGCAATTGCCGTCGGCGCCTACTTCGCCTGGCAGTGGTTCGACACATCCGGTGCGGCTAATGGCGCGGCCGAGGAGCCACAGCAGCGGGGCGGAGGCCAGCCGGCGCCAGTCGATGTCGTCCAGGCCTGGCGCGGCACCATTCAGGAATCGGTACAGGCCGTCGGCACCACAGTTGCCCGCGAATCGGTGGACGTGGTGGCCGAGGTGGCCGGGCGGATCACCCGGATCGGTTTCGAAGAAGGCGAGCAGGTTGCCGAAGGTGATGTCCTATTCGAACTGGATCCGGTCCGCGAGGAGAGCGAGTTGCGTGAGGCCCAGGCCAACCTGCGCGACGTGGAACAGCGGCTGCGGCGCGCCCGAGCATTACGCGAGGATGGCAGTGTGCCGCAGGCTCAGGTGGATGAGCTGGACGCCTCTCGCCAGGCTGCCGAGGCCCGCGTGGCGGTTGCCCGCAGCCGGCTGCGCGATCGCCGCCTGCTGGCACCGTTTGATGGCCGGACCGGCCTGCGCGAAGTCAGTCTGGGTGCCTTTGTGGACCCGGGCACCGTGCTGACCACGCTGGACGACCTGAGTGTGGTCCGGGTCGATTTCTCGGTGCCGGAGCGTTTCCTCGGTGCACTGCGTCTTGGCCAGGGTGTGAGTGCCCGCAACGTCGGTTTCCAGGACCGCGAGTTCAGCGGCGAGGTGGCCCGGATCGGAACCCGCATCGATCCGGTCACACGCACCATTCGCGTGCAGTCGGAATTCGACAACGAGGATGGCGACCTGCGCCCCGGCATGTTCATGAACGTGCATCTGGTGCTGCGCGAACAGACCGACGCGGTCATCGTCCCCGAACAGGCGTTGCTCACGGAGGGGCGCGCGCTCTATGCCTACGTGGTCAATGACGACAAGGTGAAGCAGGTCGATGTGGTCATCGGCCAGCGGCGCCGTGGCGAGGTGCAGATCGTCGATGGCATCAAGGCCGGCGACACCGTGGTGGTGGCTGGCCAGCAGCGCCTGCGGGATGGTGCCGAGGTGCAGGTCCGCCGCGAGATCGAGCGCGATGCGCTGGTGGAGAACTGACATGACACAGCCAGCCGTGGTCCTGTCCGTCCCGGTCGGAGTGGCGTGAGATGATTATCTCCGACATTTCCGTCAAGCGGCCGGTGCTGGCCACGGTGCTGAGTTTGCTGATCGTGCTGCTGGGCCTGGCCTCGCTGATGCAGTTGCCGATCCGCGAGTACCCGAACATCGACCCGCCGGTGGTTTCCGTGACCACCGAATACCTAGGCGCCGCGCCCGAGGTCATGAACAACGAAGTCACCGAGATCATTGAGGGTGCGATCAGCAGCGTCGATGGCATTCGCTCGGTGAGTTCCGCCAGCCGCGACGGCCAGGCCGAGACCACCATCGAATTCAATCTGGACCGCGATATCGATGCCGCCGCCAACGATGTGCGCGACGCGGTCAGCCGCGTGACGGCGGATCTGCCGGAGGACGCCGATCCGCCGGTGGTGGAGAAAACCGATGCCGACGCCCGGCCGATGATGTGGCTGACCCTGTCCTCGGACACCATGTCGCCGGAGGAACTCACCGACTACGCCGAGCGCAATCTGGTCGACCGCATGTCGGTGATCGACGGCGTCGCCCGTATCCGGATCGGTGGCGAGCGACGCTATGCCATGCGCGTGTGGCTTAACCGCGAGGACATGGCGGCGCGCAACGTCACTGTCGCCGACATCGAGGCGGCACTGCGGCGCAACAATCTGGAACTACCCGCCGGCCGGGTGGAATCGGACCAGCGTGAACTGACCATCCGTACCGATACCCGGCTCAAGGATGCCGAGGAGTTCGCCAACCTGGTGATTCGCCGCGATGACGGCTATCAGCTTCGGCTGGGCGAGGTGGCGCAGGTCGAGCGCGGCGTCGAGGATGATCGAACGTCGCTGCGCACCAACGGCGAGCAGGCGGTGGGCCTCGGCATCGTCCGTCAGTCCCAGTCCAATGTGATTGCCGTCTCCGACGGCATCCGCGCCGAGATGGAGGCCATCGAACCCGGCCTGCCCAGCGGCATGCGCATGGAGGTCGGCTACGACGAGTCGATCTTCATCCGCGAGTCCATCCGCGAGGTGCTGATCACCCTCAGTATCGCGGTGACCATGGTGGTGCTGGTGATCTTCGTGTTCCTGCGCTCGATCCGGGCCACGCTGATACCGGCGGTGACGATTCCGGTGGCGGTGATCGGCGCCTTTACGGTCATGGGGCCGCTCGGTTTCTCGATCAATGTGCTGACGCTGCTGGCCCTGATCCTGGCCATCGGCCTGGTGGTGGACGATGCCATCGTCATGCTGGAGAACGTGCAGCGGCGCATCGACGATGGCGAACCGCCGCTGCTGGCGGCGTACCGTGGCGCCCGGCAGGTGGGCTTCGCAATCGTTGCCACCACCTTGACGCTGGTGGCCGTGTTCGTACCCATCGCCTTCATGCAGGGCAATGTCGGCCGGCTATTCACCGAATTCGGCCTGGTGCTGGCGGCGGCGGTGATCTTCTCCAGTATCGTTGCCCTGACCCTGGCGCCGATGCTGTGCAGCAAATGGCTGCGGCCGCCGGAGGGGGCGGGCTTCCTCTACCGGATCACCGAACGCGGCTTCCGCGGCCTGACCAGTGGCTACCGCTGGCTGCTGGTCAAGGCGCTGAATGTCCCGCTGGTAATTCTCGCGGTCTGCGGGGTGGTGGGGCTGGCTGCCGTGCAGCTGATCAATGTGCTGCCAGAGGAACTCGCGCCCACCGAGGACCGTGGTGTCTTTATCATTCCCAGCTCGGCGCCGCAGGGCTCGTCGCCGGCCTATGTCGACGCGCAGTTACGTGAAATGGAGGAGGTGCTGAGTCCGCTGGTGGAGCAGGGCGATGCCTTCCGCGTGCTCACCATCTCCGGTTTCCGTGGCCAGATCGACCGGCCGATTACCATTGTCGGCCTGCGTCACTGGGACGAACGCGAACGCTCGCAACAACAGATTGTCGGCTCGATTTTTCCGCAGTTGCTGGGTCTGCCTGGCATGCAGTCGTTCGCGGTCAACCCGCCTGGACTGGGCCAGAGCGGTTTCGAGGCCCCGGTGCAGTTCGTCATCGGCGGTTCGGAATACAGCCAGGTTGATGAATGGGCGCAACGCGTTATGGCCCGGGCGCGGGACGAGAATCCGCGGCTGCTGAACATCGACAGCGACTACGAGGAAACCCGGCCGCAGCTCAATGTGGTCATGGACCGGCAGAAGGCGGCGGATCTGGATATCGCCGTCGATGACGTGGGTGGCGCGCTGCAGACCATGTTCGCCTCGCGCCAGGTCACCACTTATCTGGACCGTGGCCGCGAGTATGACGTGATGCTGCAGGCCGGGGATGCCGACCGGGGCACGCCATCGGACCTGGAAAACATCTTCGTTCGCTCTGGCAACAACGCCGCGTTGGTGCCCCTGTCCAGCGTTATCCGCACCGAGGAACTGGGTTCGGCACCGGTTCTGAGCCGGGTCAACCGCCTGCCGTCGGTGACCATCACCGCCTCGCTGGCCGAGGGCTACGACCTGGGCAGCGCACTGAATTACCTGGAGCGCATCGCCGCCGAAGAACTCCCGGACGAGGCCCAGATCAGCTACCTGGGGCTGTCACAGGAGTTCATGGAAACCTCCGGCGCCATCTACCTGACCTTCGCCATGGCCATGGTGGTGGTGTTCCTGGTGCTGGCCGCGCAGTTCGAAAGCTTCGTTCACCCCGGGATCATCATGTTCTCGGTGCCGCTGGCGATCACCGGCGCGCTGGCCGCCCTGTTTTTCACCGGCATATCACTGAACATCTACAGCCAGATCGGCATGATCCTGCTGATCGGCCTGATGGCCAAGAACGGCATCCTGATCGTGGAATTCGCCAACCAGTTGCGCGATCAGGGCCGCAGCGTGCGTGAGGCCATTGTTGAAGGCACCGTGCTGCGCTTCCGGCCGATCCTGATGACCGCCATTTCCACGGTGTTCGGTGCGCTGCCGCTGGTGTTGTCCACTGGTGCCGGCGCCGAGAGCCGCACCGCCATCGGTATCGTGATCATCGGCGGGTTGGCGCTGGCGACCATGCTGACCCTGTTCCTGACCCCGGTGCTGTACGATCTGCTGGCCCGCTTTACCCGCTCCAGCAATGCCGTGGCCGCGGACCTGCGGGAGCTGGAAGCCCGCGAACGCCAGGCCGGACCGGCCTGATCAGTCGTCCGAACACTTAAGGAAACACTGATGTATTCGCACGTCGGCGTTGGAGTCCGCATTTTTCTCCGAGGCAAGGCGCGCTGCGCAGCACCGCAGTCATTCTGCGGTCAAGCAGCGCAACACAGCATTCGGGAAAAATGCGGCCCAACCCGAAGGGCCCGGCCGGTTTTGGCCCCTGGCTGTGTTGCGCCACCGGGCCGGTAGCGACGGCTACCGAACCGGCACCGCGCCTTGCCAGCTGACCAAAACCGGTCTCGGGCGCAGACGCGGGAATACATCAGTGTTTCCTTAAACCTGACCACTCAAGTCTTTGGTAAATGGAGACCTCATGGATCGCATTGCCCTGATCACCGGCGCTACCTCCGGTTTCGGCGCCGCCACGGCCCGTCGTTTTGCCGCCGACGGCTGGAAGCTCATTCTCACCGGCCGCCGTGAGGAACGGTTGCAGGAAATGGTCGACGAGCTCGGTGGCCCCGACCGGGTGCTGGCGCGGCCGATGGACATGCGTGACCGGAAGGCGGTGGAGCAGGGCCTGGGGGATCTGCCGGAGGCCTTCGCTTCGGTCGAGCTGCTGGTCAACAACGCCGGCCTCGCCAGAGGTCTGGAGCCGGCCTGGGAATACGATGTCGACGACTGGGAAGTCATGATCGACACCAACATCAAGGGCCTGCTCTACGCCACCCACACCGTGCTGCCGGGCATGGTGGAGCGAAACCGTGGCCACATCGTGAACCTGGGCTCGACCGCCGCCAGTTGGCCCTATGTGGGCGGCAATACCTACGGCGGAACCAAGGCCTTCGTCCAGCAGTTCACCCGCAACCTGCGGGCCGACCTCACCGGCCGCCCGATCCGCGCCACGCTGATCGAGCCGGGTCTGTGCGAAACCGAGTTCTCCATCGTCCGCTTCGGCGGCGATGCCGAGAAGGCGAAATCCCTCTACGCAGGCAAGGGCCCGATCCGCCCCGAGGACATCGCAGAGACCATCTGGTGGGTCGTCAACATGCCCGCCCACGTCAACATCAACCGCATCGAGATGATGCCGGTCAGTCAGTCATGGGCCCCGCTGTCGGTGACGGAAGTGAAGAAATAGCCGCTCCCGCGCGGCGGTTTTCGGACGAGGAAGGTGTTCGGTTTACGGACGAAAAGGCTCCTCGGGTTTCCGTGTGCCGCGCGTCTTCTGCCGCCGTAGGGTGGGATTAAGCGCAGCGAATCCACGCGTGCTCTGAGGCCTTGAGGATTCGCCGGGTGTTACGTAGATAGGCCGCGCCGGATTCCGTTCTCTTTCCGGTGTGTCGGCCCCGACGCATGTCTGGGGTAAGCCATGTCCCGCTCCGCGACGCCGCGAACCTAGTGCCGTTTATCCGTTGGCCGATGAGTGAAAAACTGACCGAGGCGCCGGGGGCGCCTCAGTGACGCGATTTAGACCTGCTGCGGCTGTCATGACGGTCTACGGTCGGCATTGCCCCGAGAGGACATAGGTATCCACATCTCCGTGGATCGCTTCCTCGTCGTAAGGTCCGCCCTTCGGCCCGTAGGCGCTGTCCTTGGCGTGGGCTTCTGCGATCTTTGAGATCACGCAGCCGCGGAAGCGCCCGTTCGTCCCCTTGTATTCCTGATTGAAGTACGCATTGGCAACCGCGGGCGGTGCCGGGTATTCCACGTCGATGACTTCGAACAGGTCGAACTCGAACGGCTCGAAGTCAAAGGCTTCGGTTGTGCTGCCGCTGCGCAGGCTGATGAGCAGGCCGTAGGATCCTGGAGCGGCGACTGTCCAGTCAAATGTATAGCTGTCCGGACAACCGCTCAGACCCGCGGAGCCTGTTCCGGAATTATGGATTTCCAGGTTGTCACCATCTGGCAGTGGTGTGGCCGAAACGACGATTCGTTGTACGTTGCTGTTGACGCAGTTCCCCTGCGAGTTTCTCGCGTCGATCTCAAGCTCCACCGCAACGTTGGCGGGAAAGCTCTCCACAAACATGGTCCCGCTTGGTTTCAGCACCTGGACGTCGATATCTGACGCCGACGCAGCCTGGCTTGCGAGCAGACCGGCAAGAAGCAGCCCCCCGAACCCCACCAATTGACGTTTTTGCATTGTTCGTTTTCTCCGTTCAATCGCTTGGCGCGAAAGAGCCCGTTCGACAAGGTGTACGGCGTCGTCGCCCAGCGTGTCGTTATCGTCCAAGTCCTCGCCACGACGGCGATTCCCCATTGCCCATGGCCAGCACTGGTCATCGGTTCGATTTATATGGCACGTTACCCAAGGCTTGTCGACAAAAATTTGTCGCGTTATTAAAACTGTCGTGATTTAGCAACGAATCGATTGTCGGTATGCCAGGCCGGCGCTTCGCGCCGGCCCCCAACATCTTGTGTCTCTTGCCCTTCTTGAACCCCATCACAAAAAGCCGTTCCGGGCCGTTGACTTCAATCCACTGCGGTCTATCATGAGGGAAAACACCCCAACATATTGGGTGTAACAAGAACAGCACGTTTATATATTGTGTTTTTCCAGTGCATCGCCTGTGGGCACCCTGTGGATAAGCAGGGCAAGTCACTGACCTATCGCCATTCCGACCGAGGGAGACGCCCGGACATGACCACCGCCACTGCAAAGACGCTGCCGGCCAACGCTGCGGAGATAGAAATCCAGAGTGCCTCGATGGACATCTGGGACAAGAAATACCGGCTCAAGGCCAAGGACGGTCGCGTCATCGACGAGACCGTCGACCACACCTGGCGACGGGTGGCCGAGGCGCTGGCCGAGGTGGAAACCACCGAGGAACTGCGCCGCGAGTGGTACGGCAAGTTCCTCTGGGCGCTGCGTCACGGCGCGATTCCGGCCGGCCGCATCACGTCCAATGCCGGCGCTCAGGAACACAAGCCTGCGACCAGCACCATCAACTGCACGGTCTCCGGCACCATCGGCGACTCGATGGACGACATCCTGCAGAAGGTCCACGAGGCGGGGCTGACGCTGAAGGCGGGTTGTGTGGCCCCCGAGACCACGGTTGTTACCGAACACGGTGCCGTGACCGCCGAGCGGGCGGTTAGGGAGCGGCACGGCATGATGCTCTGCTATGACCGCGATAGTGGTGCCTTCGAGATGCGTCGCATCGAAAAGCACATGGTGACGCGTGTGCCCCGCAGCGAAAATATCGCCATTCGGTCTGCCGGTACCGTGCTGAAGACCTCGGTCAAGCATCCGGTTCTGGTCTACCGTAACGAACGGCTGGCCTACGTTCGGGCCGACGAAGTCGCCGAGACGGACGGGCTCGTCCATCACGCGTTTGCCTGGGCGGCAGATAATGCGTCTGCTGGCCAGGCATGGTTTGCCGGTGCGCACCTTGGCGACGGCAGTGCCTATGCCAAGCAGTTCACCTACAAGCCGAGTCGCACGGCCTGGGCTCGCCGGGCCAGCGCCGCTGGTCAGCGCCTGATTTTCAAGATCCGTGCGGCAGAACGGGAAGTGGTGGAACGGTATGCCGCGTTTTTCCGCGGATTCTGCGGTTCCACGGCGCAGGTTGTGGAATCGGCGACACCGAACGGCACCGCTGTCTGGGATTACACGGTATCGAGTTTCGAAGCCAGCCGGGCGGCGGAGTTGATCGATGATCAGGTCGGTTGCAAGACCGCGACCCTGCACGTACCCCGTTGGGTGGCCGAACGGCCGGATCAGTATTTCCTGCCGTTCCTGGCGGGGCTGATTGATACCGATGGCACGGTCAGTCGGGAGCGGGGCAGCGTCACGATCGCGACCCAGAATTCGGCATTTGCCGAGGAGTTGAAGCACCTCTTGGGCCTGTTCGGAGTGCATGGCGGGGTGACGCATCGGAAGCCGCGCAGCCACGTCTACAACGGCAACACCATCCGTGACAGCGGTGGCGTCTCACTGAAGATCTCGGATTCCTCGTTCCTGCGAGTGATTTCGTCGTTCATGGCCGATAGCGGCAAGCGGAATCGCATTCGTGAACATGCGAGCCAGGCCGGACAGTACGATATGTACTGTTTACCCGGCGTCCTGACCCAGGCCCTGGAGGGCGAGGTCAAGGGCCTCGGTCACGCCGAGCGGCAGCGCCTTGGTTTCTATCATGGCTACCATCGCAAGACTGTCATCAGCCGGGTCTGGCTGGACCGTTGGCTCGAACGTTTTCCGCACCTGGCTGGACAAATCTCTCTCGCGCGGACGTTGCGACCGGTGGAATCGGTAGAGAAAGGCCTCGATATCGGCGAGACCTTCTACGACTTCACCGTCGAAAGGCACAACAACTACCTCGCCGGTGAGGGTGGCCTGATGGTCATCCACAATTGCGGCATTGGCTATGAATTTTCGACCCTGCGGCATCGCGGCGCCTATGTCTCCGGCGCCGGCGCTTACACCTCGGGCTCGCTGTCGTTCATGGATATCTACGACAAGATGTGCTTTACGGTGTCTTCGGCCGGCGGCCGCCGTGGCGCGCAGATGGCGACCTTCGACGTCGGCCATCCGGACGTCATGGACTTCATCCGCGCCAAGCGAGAGGACGGCCGCCTGCGGCAGTTCAACCTGAGCCTGCTGATCACCGACGAGTTCATGAAGGCGGTGGACCAGGACGCGGACTGGCCGCTGGTGTTCCCGCTGTCGCCGAAGGAAGTGGAAACCGACGGCATCGATCTGGATGACACCAGCCTGGTGCAGTGGCGGGAATGGCCGAGCCGCGACGGTTATGTCAGCAACGAGGAAGGCCTGGTTGCCTGTCGCATCCAGCGCACCGTCAAGGCGCGCCGGCTGTGGGACATGATCATGACCTCCACCTACGACTTCGCCGAACCCGGGTTCATCCTCATCGACCGCGTCAACGAGATGAACAACAACTGGTTCTGCGAAAACATCCGCGCCACCAACCCCTGCGGCGAACAGCCATTGCCGCCCTACGGCGCCTGCCTGCTCGGTTCGGTCAACCTGACCAAGTTCGTGCGCGACCCGTTCACGCCCAAGGCCTGGTTCGACTGGGACGAGTACCGGGAAGTGGTCTCGGTGTTTACCCGCATGCTGGACAACGTGGTGGAGATCAACGGCCTGCCGCTGCCGCAGCAGCGCGCCGAAATCGAACGCAAGCGCCGCCACGGCATGGGCTTCCTGGGCCTGGGCAGCACCGTCACGATGATGGGCATGCAGTACGGCGACGAGCGTTCGGTGGCCTTCACCGAGGAAGTCGCCAAGCAGATGGCCCTGGTGGGCTGGCAGACTGGCGTGCAACTGGCCGAGGAAAAGGGCCCGGCGCCGATCATGGACGAGGACTACACGGTCACCAAGGAAATGCTGGCCCAGCGCCCGGAAATGGCGAAGGACGGCTACAAGGAAGGCGACACGATCAAGGGACGGGTGCTGCTGGCGAAATACAGCCGCTACATGCAGCGCGTCGCCGAGGTGGATTCGGCTGTCATCGATGCAATCGCCGAGAAGGGCTGCCGCTTCACCCACCACAGCTCCATCGCGCCCACCGGCACGATCTCGCTGTCGCTGGCCAATAACGCCAGCAACGGCATCGAGCCGAGCTTTGCGCATCACTATTTCCGCAACGTGATCCGCGAGGGCAAGAAGTCGAAGGAAAAGGTGGACGTGTTCTCCTTCGAGCTGCTGGCCTACCGCACCTTCATTGATGCCGATGCCAAGCCGTACCCGGAGGAGGGCGAGAGCGCGCTGCCGGACTACTTCATCACCGCCGATGACATCACGCCCAAGCAGCATGTGGACATCCAGGCGGCGGCGCAGAAGTGGGTGGATTCCTCGATCTCGAAGACGGCCAACGTGCCCACCGAGTATCCCTACGAGGACTTCAAGGACATCTACCGCTACGCCTACGAGAAGGGCCTGAAGGGCTGCACCACGTTCCGCTTCAACCCGGAGGCCTTCCAGGGCGTGCTGGTCAAGGAAAGTGACCTGGACAACACCACCTACCGCTTCGAATTGTCCGACGGCACCAAGGTGGAGGCCAAGGGCGGCGACGAGATCGAGTACGACGGCGAGATTCACACCGCCGCCAACCTGTTCGACGCCCTGAAAGAAGGCTACTACGGCAAATTCTGATTCCGCACGAGGTAAATGACATGGCCATCAAGATAGACAGCAAGATCGTCGGCTACGAAGTGGTCAAGGACGTGGCGGAACAGACCGGTTCCGCCGAAGCGGTCCCCACCGAGGCCGCCAACGCCCCCGACATCGAGCACATGAGTGAGCTGCTGCAGCGCCCGGAATACCTGGAGGGCAGCACCTACAAGGTGAAGACGCCGCTCTCCGAGCATGCGCTGTACGTCACCATCAACGACATGGTGCTGAACGAGGGCACCGACCACGAGCTGCGCCGGCCCTTCGAGATCTTCATCAACTCGAAGAACATGGACCACTTCCAGTGGATCGTCGCACTCACCCGCATCGTCTCGGCGGTGTTCCGCAAGGGCGGCGACTGCACCTTCCTGGCCGAAGAGCTGAAGGCGGTGTTCGACCCCCGCGGCGGCTACTTCAAGAAGGGCGGCAAGTTCATGCCCTCGCTGGTGGCCGAAATCGGTGATGTCATCGAACGCCACCTGCGCAAGATCGGCATGATCGACGACGAGCTGGACCACCACCAGAAGACCTTCATCGAACAGAAAAAGGCCGAACTGCGTGGCGAGGTCGAATTCGCCGAGGAAGGCAACGCCGCCAGCGACACCGCCACCGAATTCCCCGAAAGCGCCACTCTCTGCGCCAAGTGCAACACCAAGGCCGCGGTGATGATGGATGGCTGCATGACCTGTTTGAATTGTGGGGACAGCAAGTGCGGCTAGACTGAGGCAGAAACCAGGAGCGATGCCGGAACAGGGAGGTGCTGGCATCCAATGAAAGTGACACGTTATTTTGAAGCCATGCGTGCTCGCCCTGACCGGTCCAGCATCAAGCTGGGCTGGATCGAGCGAGTGGTTAGTAAGCCTGATCGCGAGCGTATTCAGGCTGATGGCCGGATCCGTCGATGGGGACAAATCCCTGAAGCGGATAATCGTTGGCTTCGCGTCGTGCTCCTGGCCGATGGTGAAACAGTCCATAACGCTTTTTTTGACCGACGAGGTGGGCAGGGATGAAGGTCCAATACTTTCAGGATACGGACACGCTCTATATCGAGCTGCGAGCGAGCGAAATCGTGGAAACGCGAGACCTCGACCCAAACACCCTGCTGGACGTTGACAAGGACGGAAACATTTGCGCTATCACGCTTGAGCATGCCAGTGAGCGGACGGATATACCGCATTTCACGTTTGAGCAGGTGGCGGCCTGAATGACGCGGCATGGCAGTGATGCAGTGTCTGGTTGATGACGGGAGCGGCCGCCGCCGCAGAGTGATTCAGAGAGCCCCGACACCGGGAGGTGGGGCGGGGTAGAACCCCTCGATCGGACGAAGTCATGATGTTCCCTTCTGCGCGTTTGACGCTTTGACGTCATGATGCCAGGCTCCTTGCTGTTCTCGGATTCTGGACCTGGCCATGAGCGAACCCTCTAAGCGTTCCACGGTTTACTTCGATCCGCAGTTACATGCGGCGTTAAGGCTTAAGGCCGCCCACACGCACCGCTCGATCTCTGACCTTGTCAACGACGCTGTTCGTGCCGCCTTGGCCGAGGATCAGGAAGACCTCGCGGCATTCGACGAACGGGTGTCCGAGCCGACGATGAGCTATGAAGCGCTGCTCGAGGACCTGAAGGTGCATGGCAAGCTATGAGCTCGTCTTCAGGAAATCGGTCGCGAAGGATCTTCGGCCGATTCCCAACATGGACGTCGCCCGCATCCTTCGGCGCATCGAGGAACTGCGGGAAAATCCCCGTCCGGCTGGCAGCGAAAAGCTCTCCGGGCAGGAGCGCTATCGGATTCGGCAGGGCGTGTACCGGATCATCTATGAGGTAAGGGATCCGTTGCCGGTCGTGACGGTCGTGAAGGTTGCTCACCGAAAGCACGCGTACGAGCGCAGGTGATCATGCCGATTCTGGACGAACCAATGCTGGTGGACCTTGCCGGAGAGGCGGCCATTGAGCGCGGCGTCGGCTATTTCCGCGACGGGCTGGTGACCTTGTCGGAACGGTCGAATACCGGTTTCGTTGCGGACGCTCGGGGCACGGCCCGCTATCGGCTCTGGTACCGGGAGGATGAGGGCGAGCCGCAGTGGAATTGCAGTTGTCCGGCCGCCGCCGATGGCAGTTTCTGCAAGCACCTGGTGGCAGCCAGCCTGATCTGGCTGGACGGGGATGGTTCGACGCCTGCGGATGCCCCGAAAGATGATCTGTTGTCCTTGCTGCGCCGCCAACCGGCGGCGCAGTTGGCCAACTGGTTGCACGAGGCGGCGATGGACGACCCCGGACTAGCCAGGAGCCTGCGGCTGCGACTCGCCAGTGACCCCGCTGAGCTCAAGCAGGCACTGGCGGCGATGCTGCGCGTCAGAGGGTTCCTGGATTACCGCCGCAGCCTGGATTTCGGTGAGCGCTTGCACGAGCCGCTGACCATGCTCGACGGCCTGCTTGGTCGGAATCCGCAGCAATGTTTCCACCTTGCTGCATACGCGGTGGAGCGCCTGCTACGGATTTACCGCAATGCCGATGATTCGGCTGGCACCATCGGCGAGGGCATTTTCGCGTTCGCGACGCTCCATGCCCGCGCTGCCGAGGCCGCTCGCCCGGATGGGTTGAAGCTGGCCAGGGCGCTGCATGGGCTGAAGCGGCACGACGACTGGGGGCTGTTCCCGCTGGACGCCTACTGGCCTGTGCTGGGCGAGCGGGGCCAGGCGGATTACGCCAGGCGTGTCGAACGCGAGTACAAGTCCCTGGCGCAACCAGCAGAGCGCGGGGTGACCGCCAGTGCCCGCGATGGCAGCGAGTTTTCGGTGGTGAGCCGGTACGAGGAACTGAGCCGGGTCCGCGGAGATTTCGATGCCTTGCTAGCGGTGCTCAGTCGCGACCTGTCCTCGGGTTACGCCTTCGAGCGGATCGTGGCGGCCTGTCGGGACTTCGGGCATGATGCGCTGGCACTGCAATGGGCCGAGCGCGGCCTGAAAGCCCATCCGGACCGGTCGGGTATGCGCGTTCTTGCCGCCGAGGAGTTCCAGCGGGCGGGCTTGACGGACGAGGCTCGGCGACTGCTGTGGGACGATTTCGTCGGCCACCCCGACGGTATGTCCTGGAGCCGCTTGAAGGATAGTGCGGGCGAAAACTGGCCGGCCTTGCGTGGCGAGGCGTTGGATGTGGTGGCCGGCCGGGAACGTCGCCTGGAAGATGGGCGCCATGATGCCAGCCTGCGGCTGACCTTGCTGATGCTGGATGAGGATTTCGACGCGGCCCGGCAACTCGCAGCCGCGCAAGCGGCAAGCCCCGATGTGCTCGTCTCGCTCGCGCGCCGAATCCGTCGGACGCATCCCGTTGATGCCGCCGGCATGCTACGGTGTGCGGCGGACTTGAAGCTGCCTGATGCCAACGCCAACACCTATGCGAAATTGGTGCCGCTGATGCGTGATGCGGTCTCCCTCGCGCCGGGTGAAACCACGGACACCTGGATCAGCGGCATACGAGACCGTTACCGCGCCCGTCGCAAACTGATGCGGCTGATGGATGAAGCAGGCCTGGCCTGATAGCGAAATCTTGGCGAAATCCGATCTGCGAAATCTGGGACGAAATCTGGGACACCCACAGATTTTTCTTTCGGTTGCGCCAGTGACGTTCGGTATTCATCGAGATGCCCAGATCTTTGGCGAGCTCCCGGATGCTCTTATCGGACGACTGGAATGTAGGCCCGGATCTTCGGTGTTGGCGTCGCGTTAGTGTACAGGCGAATGTTCAACGTCGGACCTCCCCGTCGCCTCTGAATAACCTATAAAAGTCTGATAAAGCTACGATAATCGTTGATTTTTGGGGCGCCAGATCGCCAGTTTTGGCAAAGTAAGGAAGTTCAAAGACGTTCAGGACACTCATAAGTTTTCCGCCAAGTCAGGCTTCGGCGGAAATCTATGGATGTCTCAGCCCTCACCGCAGGACGAACTGGTTGAAGTTAATGAAGAATCTCTTGGCCACAGGGGTTGCGCAGCCGTGTCGCGAGTAAAATAAACGAGCATCGTTTTGACCTGAGCCCTCGGCTTCCATGCCAGCCACCATGCCCTGCTCTCCAGCTCTCGCGCCGTCGACGAATGCTTGATCGCGTCCTCGGCTACCTCGTCGGTGCGCCTCAAGCATAGGCCCCATTAGGATGCTCAGCGCATCAGTTGTGCCCAACGTTGTTAGCGTCGTCAACGCAGGTGCCGAGACTGCAATGTTGCAAGCGTGATCGCCTTCTGCGTGGTAAAACATCGTTGCAAAGCTAAGTAAATATAGGCCGTGGTCGGCGGGGATGAACCGTTGTGTATTTCCGGAGTAGATGGCTTCGATCAGTTGTGACCTCGCGTATCCGTCGCTACGGAAGGCTGCCGGAGTATCGCGCTGGCGCGTTTGGTCATTGCGCTCCTGCTTCGTACTATCGCCTTCTTCGCTCGCCTGAGTCTCTGCAGCCTGTTTTTTCTCCTCGGCCTGTTTTTCCTGCGCGCCTTGCTCCCAAAAAGCACGGATCTCACTCATCACTGCATCGACGTTCCCTTCGGGAACAGATTCGAATCCTGCCCAGTTTTTAACCTCGCCTCCGGAAATTGATGCATTTATTAATTCCGCCATTTCTGATTTTCCGGAAACCGGTCTGCCCGCTCCAAAGTGGAAATAAAATGAGTTTGATGTTGCAACGAAAGGCCAGTATTCTTTTAGTTCTGATAGCCCCCTGTCAACTATTGCGATATGAAAAAGCTGGTCGTTAGATTCGATTTTTTTAACATCCTCGATCGTGCTCCACTCTTTTCCGCTCTGGTTAGCATAGGCAACTCGTGTAGAGTCCGATGAGACTTCTATAATCAAAAGGATAATTTCATCATTTCTATTAATGAATACATGACGTCCGTTTTGGAATATTTCGTTTATTTCGACGCTTGGTTCTGCGTCAAGTAATGAGGAATCGCCTAGCCAGCAACCGGAAAACGCGAACGGCATCGTGACCAACAGGGAGGCCCGGGCAGATTTCTTTAAAACAGATAGAATTGACATGGCTTTTCTTCCTTCTCAATAGACGCAACCCAAATAATTGCCCTTTCCACTGTGTTCTGATGCGCGCAGCCATACAGAGGGCATGGTTAAACTGCAAAAAAAATGCCGTCAATAAAAAGGTTTGAAAATACAGTATTCTGCGTTTCGTGATTGGTCGCCTTCCTGAGTGTTTACGAAGTCCTGAGGTGGTTTTGTAAAGAGTGTCGACACGAAAAATCGGGGACACCCACAGATTTGCGGGCAGCGCTGCATCTGCTGGCTGAGAGCCCGCCCGGAGCCCAAGGACACCCTCAGATTGTTCTAATGCGGCTGATGGATGAGGCGGCTCTGGGCCGATGGTCCTGCCGCCTTGCGCGGACTGCTCATTAAGGAAACACTGATTTATTCCCGCGCCCGCGTTGGAGTCCGCATTTTTTTCCGAGGCAAGACGTGCTGTGCAGCGCCGCAGCGGTTCTGCGGTCACGCAGCGCAACACAGCAATCGGGAAAATGCGGCCCAACCCGAAGGGCCCGGCCGGTTTTGGCCCCTGGCGGCGTTGCGCCACCGGCCCGGTAGCTCTGGCTACCGAACCGGCACCGCGCCTTGCCAGATGACCAAAACCGGTCTCGGGCGCAGGCGCGCGAATTAATCAGTGTTTCCCTAGCGCCAGCCCGGTTACCAGTGCGGCGGCACCTGGAAAGGCGCAAGGCACTGATACCGGGCCGGAAAATCTGTGTGTGGTGGCCGGATCTGCACGCTTTCGGGCGAGGATGAACCGGGTGATCCATTCCCGCCCCAAAGAGATCATCAGCTCTCCCGGACGGTCAGGCGTTGCATGCGTTCGTATCCGGATCGGGTGACCAGTACCAGATGCGTCGTGCCCCGGTAGATGCGGCCGTCTGTCTTCAGCGATTCGATCAGCGCAGGATGGGAGGCGGCGGGCAGGTAGAAATAATCCTGCCCTTCACGCAATTCGGCGCGGCATCGCTTGAAAAGCCGGAAGGCCGTGCCCTTGGCGAAGCCGTTCAGGCCGTCGATCTGACGGAAGCTGAGCGTCTGCACACCGTCGTGTTCGATGGGGTCTGTCGCCTTCACATTTTTCCCTAGGACGAGCAACTCATCTGTGAGATCCCGCCGGCGTTGAAATATTCCGGCGGTTTCAGCCTGTAATAGCGCTCTTCCACCGCTTTCGATTGCTCGGCGTACGGTTGGGTCATGATGTCCTGCAGTTCGCGAATCAGCGAATAGTCGCCGGCGGCGGCCTGCTCGTAGGCGGGCGCGAGCAACCATTCCCGCAGCGTGTACTTCGGGTTGACGCGTTTCATCGCGGCCGAGATATCGGCCTGTGTCCTGCCCGGTTCGGCGGCGATTCCATTCGTGGTGCCGAGTCCCAGTCGTGAGCGCCATGCCTCAAGCCATACCGACCAGAGCTGATCACGGACCCCGGCGTCCATCGACTGGCCCCCGCGCGCCTGCCGGGGCAGGTCGTCATAGAAGCTCTTTTTCAGCGGTTCGATATCCGCGGGCAGGTTGGATAGTTCACGGAAGAACACGGTGTAGTCCACCGGCGTTCGGATCATGAGCGCCATGAGCGTTTCGAAAAGCTCCGGATCGAAGGCTGGCAGCCCGAGTTTTGCGGCCCACATGCGTTCCATCTTTTCCCGCATGACGTCGGGGAAGCCCTCCTCGATCTCGTCCAGTGCGGCCGATTGTTTGGTATCCGTTCCGATCAGGGGCCGCAGTGTTGAACAGAACGTGCGGAAGTTGTGCTCTGCGGCGATGGGTTGGGCGAAGAACGAGAAATGCCTCCCGCCGCCGGTCCAGGGTTGGTAGTACGGATCGAACATGTCGCAGAAGCCGAACGGCCCGTAATCCAGCGTGAAGCCGCCGACGGCGCAGTTGTCGCTGTTGAAGTTGCCCTGGCAATAGCCGACGCGGATCCAGTTGGCCACCAGCGATGCGAACCGCTCGCGGAAGGCGCGGGCAAAGGCGATCAGCTGGTCTTCAGAGTTCAGGGACGCGTCGATGGTGTCGGCGTATTCCCGTTCGGTGGCATGCGAGAGGAGTTTGCGCAGTTCCTCTGCGGAGCGCGCATGGGACTGATTCCGTGCACGACGACTGAACAGTTCGAGGGTTCCGATACGCAGGAATGAGGGCGCGACGCGTGTCGTGATCGCCACGGGTTCCGACACCAGTTGATCCGGATCGACGGAGGTGCTCCCAGGGGCATACCAGGGGCGTTCGGCCCGTTCCGTTCTGGAGACATACAGGCAGAGGGACCGCGATGTTGGAACACCGAGGGCGTGCATGTGCTCCTGTGCCAGAAATTCGCGCACACTGGATCGCAACACGGCACGGCCGTCTGCGCCGCGGCAGTAGGGTGTCCGGCCCGCCCCCTTGAGCTGCATTTCCCAACGGTTCCCGCGAATGACCGCTTCCAGCACGGAAATGGCGCGGCCGTCGCCATAGCCGTTGCCGGTCTGAAACGGGCACTGCCTGGTGTATTCGGTGCCGAAGATGGACAGCGCGTAGCCGCAGGCCCAGCCGGTCTTTCGCATGCCCTCCGGCACCGCCGCCAGATCGCCAGAAAACAGGCGCATGAACGGGCCGGAACGCGCGAGCTTGTCGCTCAAGCCCAGCTCCTGGAACAGGCCGTGACCGTGGGCCACGTAATCCGGGTCGCCAAGCGGGGTCGGTCTCACGGGCACATAGTGTCCGGAGAACACCTGCCTCGGGGCGTGATCGACGCCGTCCGACCTGGCGTCGGGATCGCAGTCCAGTGAACGCAACAGCGAGAAGTCGGCAAGTCTTGCCAGGTCTTCCAGCGTCTCGATGTCTGACCGCTTTACGGTCGAAGCGCTTGTTGCCATGGCGGCTCCCTGATGTCTTCTGCCTGATCCGGTGTTGGTGATCGGCTGATTACGGTGATGGCGCCCGAGGCCGAACAGGGCAGGGCCGAAGTCCGGTTTCCTGGTTGCTTGAGTAGGCCGTAATTTCCCGCAGGAGCATTGTGAACGGGCCGGCTCGCCGGTTCGAGATGAACAGGCTCGGTGAGGCGATGCGGCTCCTGTCGAGGGGCGCTGCTTCGGGCGGGACTCGACCGCGCTGGGTGGCCACGAACTCGTCGAACGGAAGATCGGTGATCTGCCAGTCGCCGGCCTGCTGATCGACGGCTTCAAGGTCACCGCGGGATCGACCAACCATGACCGGGTCGGCGATGGATTGCCAATGCAGGTCGCTGTGCGTGCCGAAGGTGGCAACGCGTGCCATTGTTGGGGTCATGGTCAGGGCCTGCCTCAGTCGGGACTGATTGCGTGCCGCTCCAGCGCGGAGCGTTCGATCACGGCCAGTGTCTCTTCATGGGTGGCGGCGAGATCAACCGGTGGCGCCACGCCGGCCCGATAGGCTTCCAGCCAGCGGGCCGCGCACAGACACCAGCGATCGCCGGGCTTGAGGCCGGGAAAGTCAGCCTCTGGAAACGGCGTCGTGAGATCGTTGCCTCGACTGCGGGAGAAGGCCAGGAACTCGGCGGTGACCATTGCGCAAACGGTGTGCACGCCGTGGTCGGCGTAACCGCTATTGCAGCATCCATCCCGGAAAAAGCCGGTCACAGGATTCAGACCGCAGGGTTTTAGCGGGTCGCCCAGCACATTGGTGGATGCGAATTTCTGCATGCGAGATCTGATCCCGTTGCTTGCAAACTAGTATCGAATCGATACTATACCGGATATGGCCAACGACAAAACACAGCGCGTTCAATTCATGGCTGCGGCATTGCGGCACATTGTTCGGCGGAACGAGGCAGCCTTTCCGGCGGACGACCTCACACCGCTCCAATGGGCTGCATTGCAGTTTTTCGGCATGGCCAACAGCTTGTCACGCACGGTCTCCGGGTTCGCCTCTTACAACGCCACCTCCCGCGGTACGGCGTCACAAGTCATCAAGCAGTTGGAGTCGCGGGGCTACATCCGTCGGCTGCAATCTCCCGACGACGGGCGCAGCGCCGAAATTCGGTTGACTGTGGCCGGGGAGCGAATGCTGGATCAGATTCGTGGCGGCGGCCTGACCGATGCCATTGCCAAGCTCGCCGAGGCGGACCGGCAGGTGCTTGGTCGAGTGGTCCAGCACTTGCTCGATCAGGGTGCGGATGGCTGGGATGGAGTGAGCGTCGGTACGTGTCGGGATTGTCGTTGTCTCGAGCAGGGCGGCAACTCCGCTCCGCTTTGTCGGCGCATGGATCGGCCGCTGGGGCGTGATGAGCTTGATGCGGTCTGCGTGATTCACGAACCCTCGGTGCCCTGATTGAGCGACGCGGCGATCGTGCGTCAGAAGCTGGTTTGTCCTATATAGTTTCGAATCGAAAATAAATTGCCGGTAATGGGGCGGACGACGAAACGGGGTAACCGTTGTGCACCCCGGGAAGGAGGTCAGATTATGCGAGCCTTGCCAGCTTCTGTTTTCTCCGGTTTTCCGAATGAGATTACTGTCGATGCTTCGTTTGTCGCCGAGCGGCTTGGCTTTTCCGAAAACGAGCTAAGGCAGGCGATGCGTACCGGTCGGGTTACCGCGACCGTTGAGCATGGTGTGGCAGATGACGACGGCAGAGCGCGAGTCAGTTTTCGTGCGGGCACGAAGCTATGGTCTGGTGTCATTGAACCGGATGGTAGCGCCTATGAACTGGAGACGGATCTGGTGTTGGATCGCGTCCCGCGCCACTCACCGCGGCCGGGATTGCGGCGGGAAACCAGATTATCGGAGACCGCCTTGACCCTGAATCGGATGCGATTGCTGGTTCGCTCCATCCTGCTCCAGCATGTTGGGGAAACCGGGTATGTCAGCGAATCCGAGCTACAGGATCAACTCGCCACGGTCATGTCGGCGGTCGAACCGAAGTTGCCACGTCGCGCACTGGCAATCCTGATGCATGAGGATCAACGGGCAGGGCGGCCGTTTCTGGCCTCGCTGGTAAAAGCCGATTCCGAAGAGGGGCCCTGGGAAGGGTTCATGGAGGCCGCGAGGCGCTGCAGGCCGGGCGGGAAACGCTGCCCGACCGGTGACGATGGGGGTGCGTTCTGGCGTGCGGAGGCCGAAAAAGCGCGCGAATTTTACGGATTGGTGGGCGAAACCGCGGGCGCAGTGCGTTCGTATCGGCCGCGGCACTCTCGCGGCCAGTATGCGGCGACGTCCCGGCGTGGGGCTTCGATGGATAATCAAGGACAGCAATAGATTGGCGATGATGCGCGGTGCTCTGGGTTCGTTGATTGAACCGGGTCACGATCTGCCGTGACTCGCCAAATAACGGGGCGATCGGTACCGGGTACTCGCGGAAATTTGATTACACCCGGTTCCCGGCGATGAAGCGGTTGGCTCGCGGGCACAGTAGTATTCCGCGAGCTACTTCGATCTGGTCGAGCTACCGTGTTGTACGACCTCCAGCGGTGCGTAGTGACCGAGGGTCATCGTAACGTCCACGTCGTCTCCGGCTATCTCCTTCAGTTCCCGCTCCAACCCCAGCAGTTTGGAGAGTGGTGCCGTTGCATAGAATACACGGCGCATGCCGCGGAAACTGCGGCCTACAAGCGGAACGGAGCGCCATACCAACGCGCGTCGGATGGGCCGATCCGCCTGCACCGGCGCCAATATACAAACGCGCATGACAGGCTCTGAAAGCTCCGGCGTTGCCCGGAAACGGATAGCCATTTCCCCGGCAACGAATTGGCCGGGTAGATAGGCGTGGATTTTTTCCACCGCCTTGTTCATTGATGACTCGCACTCCGCAAGAACCCGAATTCCGGAATTGGTTTCCTCAATCCTGACACCAGGAAGCCCGCGGAAAAGGACTGGAACGAGACCGTGGGTAACATGCTCGATACCTCCGCGCCCCTTATTCATGTTTCGCTCAAGGACATATGCCATATCAAGTCACCAAAAACCGAAATTAATCGGATTCCAAATGCCACTCGAAAAGTAAGAATGTGTTTTCTAATCCCCTGTCTTTTAGTTGAAGGCGTGACACGACTAAAAAACCCGCCCCTGGACGGTGGTGCGTACTTGCTCCGGTGGCAAAGTGCAGGCACCTCACTCCAGTGTACGCTCAATCCCTAATCGGGCGGGGACCGCGGTCCCCGCCCCCGTTTTCCTAGGATTTCTCCTCAGAGCCCCGGCGCTCCCGCTTCTCTGCGCGCTTCTGCTTCAAAGTACTCTTCGGCTGCTTCTTCGGTTTTTCCTTGCTCATGATCATCCTCGCACTTTGGCCACCGGAAATTCGGCTGCCGCGGATCCGCTTCTTTTGTGGCCGAAAATCGACAATACGCTTGTGCGGCAGGAAAATACTCCAAGGGAAAATCCTCCTTACACAAAAACTGGATGGTCGCTATCAAAAACGAAAAGAAAGCCACTTCAGTCACTTGGTTCCGCAAAAAAGGCAGCACCCAAACATTCGGAGCGCTGCCTTTTTTATTTCATTAATGGCCCAACCATAACTCAGAAGAATAAATAAGCAAGCCTCTGAGTCCGGATGTGGTTTGCGGTGTCAGCAAATGGCTGGGGACCGCGGTCCAAAACGGCACCTGGAACTCGACTCGTCCGGCCCGTGCGACGTTTCGGGCAACTCAATCTCCCGAAGGTGACGGTTCGGACCTTGTTCCGGGCACGTGGCCTCGTGAAGGTGCTCGCCGGGTTCAGTGCCGGACGGTCAGGCCGCTCCTGCACCTCGTTGGTTTTTGACGCCCAGATCAGGTCTGTGTCCTCAGATGGGCCTCCACCAGCCACAGTTGCTGGTCGATGTCACGGCTGATCTCTGTAAAAAGATCTGATGTTCCCATGTCTCCCGCATCTTCGGCGCGAGGGATTGCTTCGCGCACCGAACGCCCGAATGAGGCGAGGGCGCTGGATAACGCCTCGACATGCGTGGTTCCGCCAACGGCATCCGCGGGGTAGCTGGGAAGCCGGGAATGCTTCGCTGCGGCAGCTGCTGTTCCAACAGCTATGCCACCGAGGGCCGTTACGCGTTCCGCGAGAGTGTCGACGTGGCTCTGGATTTGCTGGAAGACCTTATCAAATAGCGCGTGAAGCGCTATGAAGTTCGGCCCGCTCACGTTCCAGTGTGCCTGGCGTGCCTGCGTTTCCAGGTCCACGGCGTCGGCCAGACATTGGTTGAGCAGGTCGATCATCGGCCTGCGCACATTCACGGCCAGGCTGTTGTGCGTGAAGAGTTCCCTAGGAGGAACCTGTCGCGTGCTGGTGCGTTTTTCAGGTGCCATATCTGTCAGTCTCCAATCAAGGTCAGGCGCTTCAATAGCGGGCGACCGCGTCGCTCGCCGGAAAGGTATCGAGGAGACGGCGATCCCAGGTGTCCCACTCGCGCGAGCGCGGGTGGTTCTCCCGGGTCGTCGACCCGCGGAGGGCGGCCGGTTTCGCGGCAAATTTTTCGGCAGACCGCGTCGGTTCCACCAGATTGGAATCCCCGAATTCATTCAGTAATTGCATAAACCTACACCTCTTCCCAGGAAATCTCCTGCGTGCCTGAGCCAGCAAGGCAGCCTTTCGGCTGCCCCATAAAGCTGGCAGAAAAGCTATCTAGAAAGCAATAATAGCCAACTTATCCCTTGCAAGCAAGCTTTCTTGTGTTTTATATTGCTTGCATCATACTTGGCAGTGATTGACTTGCCTTATGCCGACTGCTCGCTACCACGTAGAAGACATGCTCTTGCGCACCGCTCGCCACTGGCCAGAAGCGGACACGAGTGTCACCAAGCTGGTTAATCGACTGTTCAGACTGCGTGACTTGATTCTGGAAGAGTCGGCTAGGGAGATGGCCCGTTTTGAGCTGTCGCCGGTGGAGTTCGCTGTCCTATCATCCTTGCGTAAGCTCGCCCCGCCTCGCGAGATGCGCCCATCGGAGTTATACAACGCGATGGTCGTCACCTCTGGCGGAATGACCAAGATCCTCAAGAACCTGGAGACCCGACAACTGGTCAAGCGCCTTCCGGATCCTACGGATGGCAGGAGTGTTCGAATCCGTCTGTCCGAGTCAGGCGCGACTCTTATTGAAGAGGCCTTGGCAACTGTTCAGGCGTCCCAAGCCGCAATGCTGGCCAAGGCAGCCGACTCGTCGGCGGTCGCCAGGCTGGCGGACAGCCTGGCCGCGTTTACCTCGACATTGGACCGGTGAAAACGGAGGGTTAAGGAAACACGGATTTATTCGCACGCCGGCGTTGGAGTCCGCTTTTTTTCCGAGGCAAGGCGCGCTGCGCAGTGCCGCAGTCGTTCTGTGGTCAAGCAGGCGTCGGCCAGTTTGCTTCCCGGGCTTCGCACTGGGTAATGCCGCGTCCCGACAGGGCCACGCGCCACCGCTGTGCCCTGGCTACCGGATCGCCGGGATTGGAGCACACAAGCAACAATGTACATCCGTGCTGCCGCTCGATCTCATGCACTCGAATTTCGGTGTCCGCAGTCCCCTCGTTTACCTGCGCAAATAGCCGATTCTGGCCACCTTCGATCAGTTCGCACAGGGGCTCCAGATCCAGTTTTAGAACCTCCTGGACATGGTCCTGCCCCAATACCTCCGGGTTCAGGGTCAACCGTGTCTTGTAGAGTATGGCCTGCATACCCTCGCTGGTCTGTCCCCTGCCAGCATTGCGTTGGACATCGATAGGAAGGCGTGTCGGCGGCGGGTAGTCGAACCATGTCAATTGCGTAGCCACCTCGTCACCCGTCAGTGGCTTCAAGATGCGCGTCCTCGCGGTAGGCCTACCCTTGCGTATCCAACCGGTGATGCGGCTTATCATGTCGTAGTTCAGATAGTCCTGAACCGCGTGCATTAGTGCGATCACGAGCAGCACGGTAATCGTCAACCTGTCCACCGCCCTGATTGTGTGAAATATGAGCAAAGTGAACAGTGTCGTGATCACCATCGCATAGAGCCCCCTTACCGTTTTGTATGTGGTGTCCCATATCGCGGTGGTTTGAGCTTTCATGACGACGGGGGTTTGCAGCAAACCGTTATACATCGCCATCCGGTTCCAGATCTGGCTCGGCGAGCCCTGGAAATCTGGCAGATATCCTTGGCGCTCTCTGTGCTGGCGCTCCGCATCCAGAAAGGCCCGCACCTGTTCATTGTCAAGTTTCCTGCCATCGCCATCCTTCACTTTTGTCGCACATTCCAGGAAGAACTGTTCCGAATACCAGGAAAAATAGATGTCCATTCGTCTGAAGTACGCCAGCTGCGCATTGCTCTCCGGGGGCGACTGCCGCAGCCTGCGCGCGAGGTTTTCGCTGAGTTTCAGTGCGCGCCTGATGATCTCCTCGGGATTCTCGCAGTGCTCGAATCGCCGACGAAGTTGATCCATGGAGGCTTGGTAACGGGACAGCCATGTCCCGCACAGCACCTCGTAATAGGGTGAAAGAAGGGAAATCGAGGCATTTTCCAGCGTCGTCTTGTCCTCGGCTGGCAAGCCGAGTAGACGAAAGCCGTGAAGCCAGTTCGCCGGTAGCGTTTTCGTCCCACCAATGGCGCGTTCAAGGGTCTCACGATCATGGGGCGTAAACAGATAGAGGGTGATCTCATACTCGCCCGCCTGCTGTAGATTTCGCTCGAGGTGGAGGGAGCGCTTTCCTTTGCGTCTTAGCGTGAACACCGCTTATATCCTCGTGGAATCTTGCCCCGTTCAGGGGAATAAAAAATCAAAAATCTAGAAAAAATCAAAAATCTAGGACACCCGCAGATTCTCGTTCGTGACCGGGTTGTCTCGATTGTCAGGATCTCACAGAGTTTATTCAGCCTTCCCCTGGAACTGCCGAACAATCATGGATACCTCTCGACTCGCCGTGCAAGGCACGAATTGGTCTTCACGTTGCTAGTTGCGGTGATGTTTGTAAGGGGCGTCCGTCGAGCGCAGTAGAAGAAGTGCAGGTGGTTATGCCGATTCTGAACCAATGTTGATGGAACTCGCCGGGGAAGCTGCCTTCGTGCGCGGCGTAGGCTATCTCCGCGACGCCCTGGTGAGCGTGTCGGAACAGTCGGAAACCGGCTTTGCGGCGCACGCTGGCGGCCCGGCTCGCTACCGGCTTTCGTGGGTTCTCCCCAGATTGGCGACCATGCACGGTGTTCAACTTTCGTCCTTTGAGCCGGAGCGGAACCTCCTACGCCTCGCCAATTGGCTGGCTCAATCTGATGTCGCCCGGTGGTGGGGCGATCGGGAACGGATACTCGAGGAATTTCGAATACACCTGGTTTCACTGAGGCGCTCATCAATCTCGATTAGCGGCCTGTCGGCTTCGTCTGCTGGCAGGTCCCGACACGACAAGAGCTGCACGAGGCAGGCCTCGTGACCTGCCTGCTGACCTCGTCGATATCGACACCAGGATCGGCGGGCCTGATGCGCTGGGTCTGGGCATCGGTCCGTCGGCGCTGGGCCAGGTCCTTGCCAGGCTCCAGGGTGAACGGGGTCGGATCGCGGGATTGGCCACGGCCACAGATAATGCCCGTGCGCTCAGGGCATTCGAAAAGGCCGGTTTTCGCCGCTTTCGTGATTTCCATGAAGTCGGTTGCGAGATGCGTTACCCCGTTCAGACGCTGGAAAATTTGAGAAACGGATGTAGTCGCGACCGCAGCGTCAGGTGTCTGACCACATCCGTAGCAGGTTCGCCAGCGCGTTGGAAACGGAGTCGAACTCACCGCTTTTTCCATCCCTCTTGAATAGGCTCCTGCGTGCCATATCCAGCTCGAAGATGAGTTCGCGGCGTGCCGCGTCACGAATGTAGCTTTGGCACCAGTTCACGGCACCGAGGCGGGTACCCCGTGTTACCGGTTCGACACGATGGAGCGTCGTTGACGGGTATATGACCATGTTTCCCGCCGCGAGCTTTGCTGAGCGCTCGTCTCCGCCCAGTTCAATAACCAGTTCACCGCCGTCGTATGAATCAGGGTCCGAGAGAAAAAGCGTCATCGAGATGTCGGAGCGAACACCTTGGCAGATTGGATCGTCCACGTGACGCCCGTAGCCCATCCCCGTTTCGTAACGGTTGAAGCGGAATGGTTGGAGAACCTTCGGCCAGGCCGCGATCTGAAAAAATGCATTGTCGAGCACGGCCTGGCGAATGCATTCGGCGAGTTCGGCGTGCAGTGCGCTCTGTTCGTCAAGTTGCAGATTGTTCTTTACGCTACCCACTTGCTCGCTTGCCGTCAGCCTGCCATCGACAAAAGGCGCGCTGGCGAGAGACTCCCGAATGCTCGCCAGGGATTCGGAAGACAGAACGTTGGGTATAGATAGGATCATGATCCGCGCCGATTCATCGTCCGCCTAAGTGCCTCAACATGACAGTAGCCCTCGCACCATCGGAAACTCCTGCGGCCATGGCGACGTATCGAAATCGAAGGAAAGCCGGTGTCTCGTGGCCGTGAATTTGCTACGGCCACGGGCGGACGACTTCACATGACAATGCGACTCAGGAATTCGAACTGCTCGTCGATGCCCGCGTACTGCGGCTCTTCCCCCTCGTGAACGATCTTGCCGTCCACGATAGTCAAAACCGACCGGATGCTTCGCATCCGCTCCTCCGGTACGGTCAGGAAGTTCTCGCTCAACACGGCCAAGTCCGCGATCTTGCCCTCGTCGAACGTGCCGAGAAGTTGATCGTCGAACGACTGGAAAGCGCTACCTTGGGTGAATAGTCGAAGCGCATCCATGCGGGATATGGTCTGGCCAGCGTTTTCGGGTTCGCCGTGTACGTTGATGCCTGTGGTCATGTAAAAAAGCATGAGCCATGGGTTGTTCGGAGCGAAGTTGCTTCCGTCCGTTCCAATGCCTATGTCGACCCCCGAATTCAGGATTTGGCGGAATGACGGGCCCGCACCGCGATTTAGCAAGTCCAGGTAACGCTCATTCTCCAGATTGACGCCGACTCCCAACTGCCTGAGTAATTCGAGTTGATCGTCTCGCGTCTCGAAAACATGGATAAGCTGCCACCGCAGATCGTCGATCTGCTGATCCATGCTGATCATCTGGAAAGCCTGAATTTGTTCGTCGACTTGTGAGAAGAAGTCGGTATGGTTTTGCATTTTCCAGCCGTGCTCGGCTATGACCCGAGCAACCGGTTCGAAGGTGGTTGGGATCTCGGAACGAACCCCGATGGTTTCGCCGAAACCGCCGGCACGGAACATTTCATCGCCCATTTCCCGGAACATGTTCTGCACACGTTCCTCCACGGTCTCCGGGGACCCTGAGGGCAAATACAGCCGATGCCGGACTTTCAGACGCCCCTGACGGTGCAGTTCTAGTGGAATCTCCCGGAAGAAGGGCTGGGTTCCGCCACCGAGTGCATCAAGCACGGTCGTAACGCCGAGGCTTAGGGTCCAGGCATTGTTGTCGAAATTTTGCCGGAGCCGTTGTTCCAGGGTCTGTTCTGCCTGTAGCGCCGAAAAGGCAGGTCCTTCGGGGAGTTCGCCCGTGACCTCGTCCACGGAGATGCCTCTGTCCGTGAAGAACGCCTGACCGAGGCTGTTCGTGACGGCGCCAGTTGGGTTGCGACCTGCGACGCCGGCGACGAACACGGGATGATCCGGTGCAGCCTCGTCCAGGTGCGCCTTGGTGGGTCGCACCGGGGGATCCCACTGGGTGTGATTCCAGCCCCGACGGCAGGTAATGAACTCTCCGGCTGGGACTGTCGGTGTCCGGCGGGAAATCTTCTCCTGAAACTCTTGCAGGGATAGAGCAGACTCGATCGTGCGAACTTCGTAGCCGGGATTGTTGCCGGCACGAATATGGTGCACGTGCCCATTGACCAAACCCGGAATCACCATGCGCCCCTGCAAGTTGATGACCTGGGCATCTGGACCTAGTGCGCGTAACTGTCCAACCTCGGTGATGCGTCCGTTCTTGATTGTCAGTGCTGAGCCCACGTGTCCGCGAGCATCGACAAAGTTGCCGTTAATCAGGCCAAGATCGCCGGTACCCTCGCCCGAACGACCCGGAGGCCCGCCGCGCTGACTACCCACAGTACGTGCGGACACGCTTGACGGGATTCCTAGTAGGGTTGCGCCTCCTGCCAATGTGGCCGCACCGGCGCCCTTGAGCAGATTGCGGCGTGAGATTCCACGACCGCGTCTTTCGTTTTCGGTGGTCATGACTTTGCCTCCCGTGACCAAGCGAAAGACGCTACCACGGTCTGCCATAGCGTTCTGTCAAAAATTTTATTTTTTTCAAAATGTTATCGTAGGTGTTGCTGTGTGGATTGCGAAGCCTGCCGCTATGCAGGTTCTCGCGGTATCGCAAATGCTTTCTGCTCGTGTCGTTTAAGGGTGTCGCGCAGCTTCGGGCGAAGCCGCGTAAGTGGTTATAAAATAAGAAAACCGCATGCAACCGGGGGAGGGCTGCCATGAAACACGTAACATTCTATGTCGCTGCGTCCGTGCTTGCGCTGGGTTTGGGTGGCGCGACAGCCGGCCACGACCATCATGACCACGGTGCCGACGGCCATGTCTTTGTCGATCCCGACGATCTGGACTGGGGTCCGGTGGCCTCGATGGGTGAGGGTGCCGAGATCGCGATGATCGAGGGTGATCTGAGCCAGGAAGAACCCTTCACATTCCGCCTGCGCCTGGCGGACGGCTATCGCATCAAGCCGCATACCCATCCGGCCTACGAACGCGGGACCGTGTTGCAGGGCACGCTGCACTTCGCCCACGGCGAGGCCTTCGATGCCGGCGAGCTGACGGCCCTGCGTGAGGGGAGCACCTTCATCATGCCGCCGGGCGTACCGATGTACGGCCAGGCCGAGGGCGAGGTGATCTTCCAATTGCATGGCACGGGCCCCTGGGGCATCGACTACGTCAATCCGGATCACGATCCGCGCAACTGAGCGGTGGCCGCATCGGCGGGGTCGATCCGTGGCGCCGCGGCCGGCGGCGGCGCAGGCAACGAGGCGTGTCCGGCGGCGCTCGGCAGCAGGGTCGGGCCCTTCGGGTTGGGCCGCACCCTTCCAGTTTCAGGGCGTGGATGAGACTCGCCGGACCTTGCGATGGCGCGGATATCAGCATGTGGTGCGTCCTAACTGATACCCGCGCCCTGAGAGTGTGAAATGCCGTCTAGACGTAGAAGTCCAGTTCTTCCATGGATTTCAGCAAATCGCGCATCGTAATGGGGTCGTCGCCAAAGAAGAAAACGAGCCCCCAATGCGTACCGAAGGCTGACCGATCAGGGACGGTCTCTTCTGCCGGCGGGACCAGTTCGTGTGACTCGAAGTACGGATGATCAACGCATTCCTTGGGCATCTCGAGCTTGCTGACAACACGGCGGCGCGGATACACGCCGAAGCACCCGGCATAGCCCTTCGCATCGGTTACTGGCTCAGGGAAGAATTGTGCCACTTCCTCCTTCGTGCTCTTGGGGTCGAACACCAGCATGGACGCCTGGTAGGCATTGAATCCGTACGCCCGTTCAATCAGCTCGAAGGCCTTGAAACCGGGCGGACGGTAGGCGATTTCACCAAAGTACATCTCACCGTCGGCAGTGACGAAGTACTCGGGGTGAATCAGGCCGAACTGGATATCGAATGTCTTGATCAGCAACTCGATCTGCTTGGTGATGGCATTGCGCCAGCTCTCGAGCTCCGCGGTCGCGGGGACGAACACCGAGTAGCCCAGCGTCACGTATTCCGAGATGTTAAGGAACTGGATCTTGCCATCGTGGATCCAGGCTTCAACGGCAAATTCCCAACCACTGAGATGGCTTTCCATCAGCAGGGGATATTCCTCGTCCGGGATGAGCTCTATTTCCTCGAGCGTGCGGATCATCCGGTGGCCGAGACAGCCGGCCTTGTCGAACGCCTTGACGTGAATCGGGTCATCCGGATCGCCATCGAGTTTGAGCAGCGTCTGGTTAACGCGCTTCATGAAGCGAACGATGTCTTCTTTCTCGTGCGCCTCCTCGAAAATCCCGACACGGATGCCGCCGAGCTGGGCGCGGCGCTTCATCAACGCCTTGTCCCGGAACAGGATTGACTGTCCGTACATGCGCGGATTGTCGAGGAGCACGGAGTTTATGGCGCCTGCCCACTCAACGGTTTCCTCGAACAACGGTATGGCGACATCAACCCCTTCCGCCTTCAGCTTTTCGGCGATCTCCATGGATCGGTCATTCAGACGAAGGAAGTCCCAGGCAATGAAGGGGATGTTGTTGGCCGTGCAGAAATCCTCCGCCCAATCGGGGGCTACCACGACATAACGGCGGTCAAACGTCTGCGCCGCCTTGATCGCATTGACGCTCCAGCCAAGAAGGGCGATGTAGCCCTTGTTCGGATCCTTGGCGGTTTCGGTCCCGTTAACCGAGGGCATTTCCGGGTCACGCCATGCTGCTACTGTTTCGGATAATTGCTTTTCGGATTTCATCGACATGCGATTTTCTCCTTTTCTGATTGACCCTGACTGATTATTCCGGACGCGGAGTCGCCGGCCAAATCGGTTCGTAACCGATGTCATGCAGAAGCGATTCAGGGCGTCAGCACTAGGGTAGGAATGAGGAGCGGAATACTTTGAGGATAGCCCCCCGAGGCGACAAATCCAGGACACGCAAGGACTCGGTGGCGGGGTGCGTAGCCGCGTTTGCGGCGTTCCATGCGGAGTTCTTCAATATCCCTGGGCGCCGCGTCGCAGCCAGTTGTGCACGAATGCCAGTTTCTGTCGGGCGAAATCCGACAGCACGAAGGGATACAGATCCGACAGACCCATCGAGCGGTTTACGTGGTTCATGCCGACCGTGAGCGAAGCAGCCGCGTGAATCAGACGCTCGGCATCTGGCTCGGCGTAGGGGTCCCAGTTGGGCCCGGGCACATGCGGTGAGGACAGGCCGGTCGCGGTGAAGCTGTCGGCGATGTCCGTCAGGTGCAACAGGTGCGCTGCAGTTTCCGCCCAATCCTCATGCGGGTGTGCCGAGGCGTAACTGGTCAGATAATAGCTTTTCCAATCCGCTGGTGGTCCGTTCTCGTAGTGGTATTGCAGGGCTGCCGGATAATCGATGCGCTCGTCCCCGAACATGGCGCGGAATGCATCAAGGAAATCCTCACGAAGACTCAAGCGCCACCAGAGCATGTGCGAAATCTCGTGGCGCATGTGGCCGATCATGGTTCGATAGGGCTCCTCCAGCGCCTCGCGACGCATCGTGAGCAGAATGGGCTCCACCTCGGCCACGCTGATGGTCACCACCCCTTCGGCATGGCCCATCGGGACCGGTGTCGGCCCCTCTGCCAGCATGTGAAACGCCGGACGCGTGCCGGGATCCTCCGGCCGGAACCAATGCCAGCGACCCAGATTATCCAGCACCCAGCGCTTGGCCGCTTCCGTCTGCGCCCAGTTGGGTATGGCGTTGTGGATGGTTGGGTCAGGCGCCAGGGTCGTCATGGCGCAGGACCGGCAGAAGGCACCTTGGCTTGGCGCTATCCAGTTACACCCGATTCGCTCCCGGTTCGCGCAGAAGGGCGGCATGGGTACGAAGGCGCGCGCCTGTGGGTCGTAGCCCACGGGCGTGCCGTCCGCTGTCGCGAGATTGTCGAACCAAAGAGAGCCGGCACCAACCGGATTGGCGAAGACGCGCATTGGAAGGGGCTCCAGAAAGACTGTCTGCAACGAACATAGTGCGCGCCCGGTCTACGGAATCATAGAGGGGCGCTGGAACGTAATACGGGCGACAAGTCTACAAACCTCATGGTTTCGTGCGCTTCCCATGCCGCCGGGCGTACCGATGTACGGCCAGGCCGAGGGCGAGGTGATCTTCCAATTGCATGGCACCGGCCCCTGGGGCATCGACTACGTCAATCCGGATCACGATCCGCGCAACTGAGCGGCAATTTGGTTCAATGGTGTACCGCTCGCATCGGCGGCGGTTGGCGTCGTGTTGCGGCCGGGGCTTGTAACACGCAGGGAATGCTGTTGCGCTAGCGTGCTATCCCAAACGACATGAAAGGACGGTTGAATGGCAACGGACGCAGCAGGTCCCGGCAGCGTGCTTTCCTTGCAGAAAACCGCCGGAGTCAGCGCCGTCCTCGTTGCCCTGGCGGCATTTTTCTGGGGCCTGTCCGGCGGAATCGGCGGCATCCTCACCGGGGATGGCTGGGATCCGATCGTGGTGTCGTTTTACCGCGGGGCGATCGGCTTTCTGTTCGTGCTGGCCTGGCTTGCAATACGGCCGGGCGGCAGCGGCCTGGGCAATCCCCGGCTCTGGTTGTGGTCCGTGGTGGCCGGTGTTGGTGTCGCCGGCAATTTCTCGCTGTACTTCCTGAGCATTGCCGAAGGTAGTGTCGCGGTGGCGGCGACGCTGATGTACTGCGCGCCGGTCTACGTCTATCTCGTGTCGTTCGCGCTCCGACTTGAACAGCCGACACTGTTCAAGTGGATTTCGATTGCGCTGGTTCTGGGGGGTGTCGTGTTGCTGACCGGCATCTACGACGTCGGCGCGGGAGATGTCTCGTTACTCGCCGCCGTTGCCGGGCTGCTCGCCGGCGTGTCCTACGCGGTGTTCATATTCGGCTTCAAGTTCGCCGCGCCGCATGGCAGCCCGCAAGCGATTCTCGTCATCGCCTTTGCGGTGATGGCGGCCATACTTTTCGGGTTGGGGGATGCGGAGCAGACGGTGGCGGTGCTGTCGACGCCGAGCTGGCCCTTGTTCTTGGTCCTGGGCGTGTTTGGTGCCGGCCTGTCCTTCATCTTCTACATTGTCGGCCTGCGGTACACGGCGCCGGCCGTCGCCTCCATCGTGGCGATGGTGGAGCCGGTGACGGCCTCTCTGTTCGGTGTGGCGTTCCTGGGTCAGGGCCTACTGCTGCCGCAGATTGCAGGCATGGCACTAATCCTGATCACGGTCACAGCGCTGAGTGTCTATTCCAGTGCGCAGAAGGGGTCAGAGCCGCCGCAACCCCGGGTGGACTGAACGAATCCGCGAACATGCAGCAGGGTTATGGCGTTCTGATCTGCTAGTTTTTTGGTGAGGTTGAACGAACAAATAACGGGGTCCAATGCCTTCGCTTAGGGGGCGGATCGTATGGCTTTTCACAACCCGGATCCGAAACTGCGTGAGGTAGAAAGGCGTAACGCGCGGCACCGAGCGGAGACGTTCGCGCGGTTGTTCGGTTTCGTTGGTTGTTGGGCTTGCGGGTTGATGCGCTTCCTGAAACCGCGGATCGGCTACAGGAGACTGCGTCGTCAGGATGGTGTTCGCGGGGGGCGGGACAGCGGCCGACGGGGGCTGTAGTTTTCAAGCAGCCAGCCTGCGGCTGCCTGTGGAACCAGATCCCGTAGAGGCTTCGGCAATCCTCCCGCTTCCGACATTTCCGAGGTTCACGACTGCCGAGGTTTTTTTCGATACAGCCTTTGAAGGTGTCGAAGGCGATAACCCGTATCCCCGGTATCCCGTGCCCATTGCAGGGTCGGGATGTTGCCGCAGCCACCAAAACCGGTCGGGCCGTTTGGGTTGGGCCGCATCTTTCACGAATGCTGTTTTGTACTGCTTGGCCGCAGGACGACTGCGGCGCGGCGCAGAGCGCCTTGCCTCGGAAGATAATGCGGACCCGACATCTCAGTAAACACTATGCTGTCTCGGAGGACATGCCGTGGATCGACACCCATGACCGAAACCATGCGGGCGATGCGACTCCACCATCCCGGAGACTCGTTGTCGCTGGATCACATCCCAAGGCCACAGCCCAGGGCCGGCGAAATGCGGGTCCGAGTCCTGGCCTGTGGCGTTTGTCGCACCGATCTGCATGTGGTGGATGGGGACCTTGCCAAGCCGAAGCTGCCGGTGATCCCGGGGCACGAGATCGTCGGCCTGGTAGACGCACTCGGCGACGGCGTCACCGGTTTCAACCACGGCGACATGGTGGGCGTGCCATGGCTGGGCTGGACCTGTGGTGAATGCGAGGATTGCGGCGCCGGTCGCGAGAATCTGTGCGCGCAAGCCGAGTTCACCGGCTACACGCGGGACGGCGGTTACGCTGAATACACCGTTGCCGATGCACGCTACTGCTTTCCGGTCAGTGGCTACGTGCCGGAAGCCGCGGCACCGCTGCTCTGTGCCGGCCTGATCGGCTATCGGGCCTGGCGCATGGCTGGCGGCGAGGGACCGCGCCGGATCGGCATCTACGGTTTCGGCGCGGCGGCGCATATTCTCGCGCAGGTGGCGGTAGCGCGCGGCCAGCAGGTCTACGCATTCACCCGACCCGGCGACACATCGGCCCAGGGTTTCGCGCTTCGGCTCGGCGCCGTATGGGCGGGCGGTGCGGATGACACCCCGCCCAAGCGACTGGATGCGGCCATCCTGTTTGCGCCGGTTGGTGATCTGGTGCCGACGGCGTTGGCACATGTTCGGCCGGGCGGCCGGGTCGTGAGCGGTGGGATTCACATGTCGGACATTCCATCCTTCCCGTACCGCCTGCTCTGGGAGGAACGCAGCCTGCATTCGGTGGCCAACCTCACCCGTCAGGACGGCGAGGAGTTCCTGGCGCTGGCACCGACGATCCCGGTCCGGACCGAAACCCGGCCCTATCCGCTGGAGCAGGCCAACCAGGCCCTGGATGATCTGCGCCACGGACGGTTTACCGGTGCCGCCGTGCTGATTCCCTGAGTGTCCGCGTGACGGTCCACGCGGACACGGTCAATCCGCCGGCAGCAGACCCGGGTTCCAGACAACCTCCCACAGGTGCTGATCGGGATCCTGGAAATAGCCGGCATAGCCGCCCCAGAAGGTGTCATGCGCCGGCTTTACGATGACGGCCCCGGCGGCCTTCGCCTGTGCCATGACCGTGTCCACCTCGGTCCGTACCGACACATTGTGGGCGAGCAGGAAATCGGTCGGCGATGGTGGCGCTTCCGGCAGTCCCGAGTCGTGGGAAATGCTGGTCCTGGGCCAGAGTGCCAGGGTGATCCCGCCGTTCAGCGGGAAGAAGGCGACCGCACCATGCGCGAATTCCTCTCCGATAATGCCATCGGTCTTCAGACCCAGGCCTTCACGGTAGAACGCAATGGCGCGTTCCAGGTCATCGACACCCAGCGTCACCATCGTGAGTCGTGGTTTCATGGATCGCTCCCCATCATGCGGCAGTGTGCGGCCGGGCTGGCGTCAGCGTTCCTCAGCGGTCATCCGTGCACGCCGTTCAAGTTCCCTCGCGCTTGGTTCGGTGCTGGCCAGTGAGCCCGGCCGGAGCGGGCCGTTCGGCGCATAGGTGCTCATGACGACGCCGGTGGTGGAGGTCTGCGTCTGCACAAGGCGCAGCGCGCATGGCGTTGCCGTGGCCTCGAACAGGCGTTTGCCGCGGCCGAGAATCACGGGGAACGTCCACACATTGTATTCATCGATCAGCGCTTCGGCCTGCAGCGACTGGATCAGGTGGCCGCTGCCGATAAGCTGCAGATCATGTCCGGGTTCGGCCTTGAGCGCCGCCACGGCCTTGGGAACATCGTTCCCGAGCAACTCCGCGTTGTGCCAGTCCAGCGTTTCCAGCGTCCGTGATGCCACGTATTTTCTGGCCGCGTTGAGTGTCTGCGCGGTGGGATCGTCGGGCGGCTGGTACGGCCAGTGGGCGGCGAAGATCTCGTAGGTCCTGCGGCCGAGTAAAAGCTCCCGGTTCGTGCCGTCGAAACCCGCCGCCGCAAGCCCCATGACTTCGTCCCAGAAGCCGAAGGTCCAGCCGCCCCGGGAAAAACTGCCCGAGCGGTCCTCCTCAGGGCCGCCGGGAGCCTGCATCACCCCGTCCAGCGAGACGAACGTCGACGCGATCAGTTTCCTCATTGGGGTTTTCTCTTCGGTCTGCACCTGCCGTTCGGGCTGCCCCGGGTTCACTGATCGACCACCACCTCGAATCCTCCGTAAATCAGTCGCTTGCCGTCAAACGGCATCGGGTTTACATCCGGCTGCAGGCGGGGGTCTTCCATGATCCTGGGCATGGCCTGATCGCGCACTTGGCGGGAGGGCCAGACCAGCCAGGAGAAGATCACGGTTTCATCATCCCGGCACTTCACGGCCATCGGGAACGAGGTCAGCTTGCCGTCCGGCACGTCGTCTCCCCAGCATTCCACGAACTGCAGCACGCCGTGTTCCTTGAACACCACGGCCGCATCACTGGCATGCCGGATATACGCCGCCTTGTTGGCAGTCGGTACCGCAGCAACGAATCCATCAACGTAGGTCATGATCAGTCTCCTTCCGAAATATCAGGGGCGGAATCCGGCGGCGGCAAGTCCCGTACAGGGCGCACCTCGATGCTGCCGAAACGTGCGGGTGGTATACGGCCGGCCAGTTGCAGTGCCTCGTTCAGATCCCGGGCTTCCAGCAGATAAAAGCCGGCGAGCTGTTCCTTGGTTTCCGCGAATGGGCCGTCGGACAGCATCACTTCACCGTCGCGAACCCGCACCGTGGTTGCCGTATCGACCGGGTGCAGCGCTTCGCCTGCCAGGTAATGGCCCTGGCCGTCGAGACGCTCAACACCCGCGACGCATTCCTGGTTCAGGTCGTGCCATTCCTTCTCGTTCATCGCATCGATGATGCGCTCCTGGTAATACACCAGGGCCACGTACTTCATGGACGCCTCCATACTCCTGCACGCACTGCTGCAATTGGCAGCTGATCATCCACTGCACGCCGAAGCGGTCCCGGGCCATGCCGAAACGGTGCGCCCAGAACGTCTCTTCGAAGGACATGATCACCTCACCGCCCTCCGCAAGAGCCGTGAACACCCGCTCCGCCTGGTCCGGGCAGTCGTACTCCAGGTGCACCTGTGCGCCACGGGGCTCCTGGTAGCAGTCTCCGGTCATGTCTGCGCCCATCAACCGACGCCCCCGCAGGTTCAGCGATGCGTGGATGATATTGCCGTGCTGTTCAGGCGGGGTTTCGGCCGCCGCCGGCGTTTCGCCGACGGTGAGTAGTGCCTCCAGGTGACCGCTTGTGACGTCTGCATAGAACTCCATGGCCTCCCGGCAGTTGCCGGCGAAACAGACATGCACGTTCATTTCCTTCGGCAGCCGTTCCTGTAGCCGATGTTTCTCCAGTGCCGGACCTGGTTCAAAGTCCTCCAGAGTGAAATAACGGCGCAGTTCCAGGCTCGCATTGCCATCGGTATCCTCCCGCGGCCACTCCCGGGCCCAGGCGATGGCCTCGTCCAGTGATTCCACGTCCAGCACGCTGTACCCGGCCAGTTGCTCGCCGACCGGCTCGAACGGGCCATGGGTGATCGTTGGCTCACCATTGCGAAACTGGATCCGGCAGCCTTCCCGCGTTGGACGTATGCCATCGCCGGTGACGAAAACGCCGGCCTGCGTCATGCGTTCGTTGTAGTCCGCCATGGCTTGCAGGACGTCTTCTGTCGGCAGCACGCCGCATTCGGTATCGGCATCGGCCTTACGCATCAATATGTATCGCACTGCGGTCTCCTCCGTCGGTGGTCTCATGAAGTTGTCGCGCAAGCGCGGCGTCAATCGACATGTGGGGAGAAAAATGTCTACCCGGACGCGTCCAGTTCGTGCAGCCGGCGTTCCAGAAAGCGCTGCTCCGGGCCCTGCGCCGCCAGTTCCAGCGCCCGTCGGTACGCGGCCCGTGCGGCGTCACGGTTGCCTGCACGGCGCTGCAGGTCGGCCCGTACGGCGTGGAATAGATGGTAGTTGAGTATTTCCTTGTGGCTGTCGAGCTCGGCCAGCAGGTGCAGGCCGGCGGCAGGGGTATCGCGCATGGCAACGGCTACCGCGTGGTTCAGCGCAATCACCGGCGATGGCTGCTGGCGGTACAGCGCCTCGTACAATCGGACGATGCGGTGCCAGTCGGTGTCTTCGGCGCGCCGGGCCTGGGCGTGCACGGCAGCGATGGATGCCTGCAAGGTGTACGGACCGACCGGTGTGCGCGCCAGCGCCTGCTCCAGCCAGAGCAGTCCTTCACGGATGCGCTCCTGATCCCAGCGACTGCGGTCCTGCTCCTCCAGGGTAACGAGTTGCCCCAGCCCGTCTTCGCGAGCGTGGCGCCGGGAGTCGTGCAACAGCATCAGTGCCAGCAGCGCGAAGACCTCGCCGTCAGGCAGGAGCCGGGCTACCTCGCGTGCAAGCCGAACGGCCTCGGCCGAAAGGCCGATATCAACCACCGTTTCGCCATCGCTGCGCGAGTAACCCTCGTTGAACACCAGGTAAATGACCTGCAGTACGCCCGGCAAGCGTTTGGGTAATTCGCGGGCCTCGGGCACTTCATAGGGAATTGCGGCACTACGGATCTTGTTCTTTGCCCGGACGATGCGCTGCGCCAGGGTCGCAGGCTTTTGCAGCAGCCCACGGGCCACCTGTTCCGTGGTCAGTCCGCACATCTCGCGCAGTGTCAGCGCGACCCGCGCACCCTGAGACAACGCCGGGTGACAGCAGGTAAACAGCAGGCGGAGCTGGTTGTCCTCGATGAACTGTTCGTCGATATCGGCGACCGCGTCATCCAGCGGTTCCAGAAGGTGGGCATACTGCCGCGCCGTTTGCTTGCGTCGAATCTGGTCGATGCCCCGGCGTTGCCCGGCGCGGATCAGCCACGCCGTGGGATTATCCGGGGTGCCGTCCATCGGCCACTGGTGTACCGCGGCGGCGAAGGCCTCCTGCATGGCATCTTCCGCCAGCGAGAAGTCTCCGAGTATGCCGATCAGCGTAGCCAGCACCTGACGAGACTGCTCCCGGTAAAGCTGTTCGATCAGCCCGGCATTGGTGCGCATGGGTTGCCTCCCATGGCCTGTCAAGGGGGTGCGATATCTGCAGCACCTGGGTCGGTACCTGGATCGCCGTACCCCGAGAGCAGCATAGGAGCTGCCGGCGGTTTTCGCCGGTAATCAGCAAACTTCAGGACGGCCTCGGGGCGCAGCGACGCTTCAGTGTCTCGCTAGCGTAATGTCGCCATGTCGATGACAAAACGGTATCGCACGTCACCTTTTTTCATCCGCTCGTAGGCCCCGTTGATGTTGCGGATGTCGAGCATTTCGACATCGCAGCTGATGCCGTGCTCGGCGCAGAAATCGAGCACCTCCTGTGTCTCCGGCATGCCGCCAATCAGTGAACCCGCCAGCACGCGCCGTTTCATCACCAGCGCGCCCGCCGCAAGCGGTGGCTCCACCGGATCCAGCAGTCCGACCAGGATATGCGTGCCGTCGTATTTCAGGCAGCTCAGGTAGGGGTTGAGGTCATGCTGGACCGGCACCGTGTCGAGGATGAAGTCCAGGCTTTCGGCGGCCGCTTCCATTTGCGCCGCGTCGGTGGAAACGATGACCTGATCCGCACCCTGCCTGCGGGCCTCGTCGACCTTGGACTCCGAGCGCGTGAACAGCGTCACCTGGGCGCCGAGCGCATTCGCGAACTTGACGCCCATGTGGCCGAGCCCGCCCATGCCCACGACGCCGACCTTGTGGCCCTCGCCGACGCCGTGATGACGCAATGGCGAATAGGTGGTGATCCCGGCACACAACAGCGGAGCCGCCTTTGCCGGATCGAGTGCCGACGGAACCTTCACAACGAACCGATCACTGACCACGACCCGGGCGGAATAACCGCCAAAGGTGATGCTCCCATCGTGCCGGTCCTCGCCGTTGTAGGTCAGGGTCGAACCTTCCAGGCAGTACTGCTCCAGGCCGGCTTCACAGGCCTCGCAACTCCGGCAACTGTCGACCATGCAGCCCACGCCGACCACGTCACCAACGCGATAACCGCTGACTTCGGGCCCGACCTCGGTCACGCGACCGATGATTTCGTGACCCGGCACCACCGGGTACTGCGTCATGCCCCAATCGTTCTGCACGAAATGGATATCGGTGTGACAGACGCCGCAGTAGTCGATATCGATGGCCACGTCGTCGGGGCGCAGGGCGCGACGTTCAATGTCGAGGGGACCGACGCCGGAGCCGGGACTGGTGGCCGCGTAGGCCTTGGTGTTATTCGGCATAATCGAACTCCTGGTCGTGGTAGACGGGCGGAGGATCAAGGTGTCAATCGAATTCAAGGTCAACCACCCTGTGGCGGTGGACGCGTTCATTGAACTGCTACGGGACTCAACGCTTGGTGAGCGCCGGCCGATTGATGACCGTGCGTGCATACAAGGCATGTTGTCCAATTCGAACCTGATTGTGAGCGCCTGGCAGCGTTCCCGGCTCGTCGGGGTCGCGCGCAGCATCACCGATTTCCATTTCGCCTGTTACCTGTCGGATCTGGCCGTCCACGTCGATTATCAGCGGTCCGGTATTGGCATCCGGCTGCAGGCCCTGACCCTGGAGCAACTCGGCCCGCGCTGCAAAATAATCCTGATTGCCGCTCCTGCCGCGGCGACCTATTACGGTCCGCTGGGCTATCGGCATAACGCCTGCTGCTGGGTGCTCGACCCCATGCTATCCTCGGTATCCAGGTTGAAAGTCGCAAAGAATTGATCCTCCATAGATTTTCTCCAGCCTGTCAGTGAGCCCGCCTCGCGCGAATGCCCGTGCTTTCCCTTGCGGCACAGCCAGCGCCGGCTAGGCTTGAAGGACCTCCACGCCCGGTCCCGGCGTCGGCGTTTTTCGGCGGCCGGCAAGGGACCCGTCTCCCGGAGTAGGCCCGGACATGCAGCAACCCGGCATGCAACAGAGTATTGACCATTTCCGGAGAGCGTCATGAGCTGGAATCCCGCGCTGGAACCGGGTTGCCCCGACGAAATCGGTGTGGATGCCATCGAGACCCTGATCGTCCCCCGGGCGCGGGACCTCGGTGGGTTCGCGGTTCGCCGGGCACTGCCGGCGCCGAAACGGCAGATGGTCGGACCCTTCATTTTCTTTGATCAGATGGGTCCGGCGGAGTTTCTCACCGGCCAGGGCATTGACGTGCGGCCGCATCCGCACATTGGTCTGGGCACGGTGACCTACCTGTACAGCGGCGACCTGCAGCACCGGGACAGTCTGGGTACTGATCTGGTGATCCGCCCCGGCGCGGTCAACTGGATGGTGGCCGGACGTGGCATCACGCACTCCGAGCGCACCTCGCAACCGGCGAGGCGAAGCGGCAGCGAGCTGTTCGGAATCCAGACCTGGATGGCGCTTCCAGAGGCGCACGAGGATGCTGCGCCGGCATTCGAGCACAATGCGGAAGACCAGCTCCCGGTCATCGAGAGTGATGGTGCCCGCGTGCAGTTGCTGCTTGGCACCGCCTATGGGGAGCGTGCCCCGGCCACGCTCTATTCCGAAACCTTCTACGCCGATGTGCAATTGCAGTCCGGCGCACGGTTTCCATTGCCGGATGATCACGAGGATCGAGGAGTCTACGTGGTCGACGGCGAAATTACCGTTGCCGGTCAGTGCTTCGGGGCCGGCCAGATGCTGGTGTTCCGACCGGGTGACCGGATTACCGTGGCAGCCGGGGATACCGGTGCCCGATTGATGATCCTGGGCGGTGAAACCCTGAACGGCCCCCGTTATATCTGGTGGAACTTTGTGGCCTCGTCCCCCGAGCGTATCGAAGAGGCGAAACGGCACTGGCGAGACGAGAAATGGGGCGTGGGGCCTTTTGACCTGCCACCCGGTGATCGCGACGAGCACATCCCGCTGCCTGACTAGGCCGGGCAGAAAAGTGCTCATTCGATCATACCGATCCGGCACAATCGGGTAGCCAAGCAACGCGTCATGTCGATTCCGCCTGGATACAACATTCACCAGCTTGGGCCTGACGATCTGCCGTTGATGGACGGTCTGCTTGACGTTTTCGGTCGGGTATTCAACGAACCGGCGACCTATAACGGCTGTCGACCCCCTCCCGAGTACACGCGGCGGCTCCTCGCCCAGGACGGGTTTATTGCCCTGGTGGCGTTGTCAGGCGGCGGGGTTGTTGGCGGACTGACCGCGTACGAACTCCGCAAGTACGAGCAGGCGCGCAGCGAAATCTACATTTACGATCTTGCGGTGGCGGCGGCACACCGGCGCCGAGGCGTTGCAACGGCGCTGATCCGTCGGGTAGGGGCACTCGGAGCGGAGCGAGGCGCACATGCCGTTTTCATCCAGGCGGACACCGGACCTGAGGATGCTGCGGCCATCGCCCTGTACCGCAAGCTTGGTCGCGAGGAGCGCGTGCTGCACTTCGGTATTCCCGTGGGTCCGGATGATCCATAGCGCAGTATATGCAGTGCTAGCGTCGCAGCAGGGCAGGAGTGACGCGCTGCTCGATATGCGAGATCGACAATGCAGTGGTTTTCATTGCCGTTAAGGAAACACTGATTTATTCGCGCGTCTGCGCCCGAGACCGGTTTTGGTCATCTGGCAAGGCACATGTCACCGATGCCGATGGCGGCGTGACTTCGGCGGACAAGGCCTGGAGGTTCGTCAAGGACGATTCCGGAGACCTGCGCATCGAGGTGCACCATTCCCCGCTGGCATACGAGGGTGCGTAGAGCGGGCACCGTGATGGTCCGGCATTACGCTGTCCGGTAATTTCGACTCAGGCCTTGCGCGGCCGGACCAGGAATACCGAAACGTCGGTCCGTTTGGCCAGTTTGCCGCCATGGGACGGCATGATGATGTCGAGATTACGCGGCGCGTGGGTCGGCATGATGACCAGGTCGGCACCGACTTCGTCAACCGCCCGAACGAGGCGGTCATCGACCTCGGCGATGGGGTCGGTGCTGACAATGTAATGGGAGGAGACGGGCTGGCCATGGACCCGATGCCGTTTCTGCGCAAAGGCCTCCAGCTTCTGTCCGAATTCCTCCGGCGTGCGTGCGACGAGGCCGGGCATACTGGAGGTTACGCCGACATAGCACACTTCTGCATCGTAATGGCGCGCCAGGTCCGCAACCACCTCAAGGCTGGGTTCGATCGTCTGGATGTGCGCCAGGTCGACGGGAACCATGATTTTCCGAAACATCGCTGCGTCTCCTTGACTGGCCGGGCTCGTGCCAATATGGCGCGAATTTCCGCACCCGTTTTTGATTTTGGTCAATCTGCCCCGAGGTTCAGTCGCAGCGAGCGCAAGCCATCAATATTGAGCTGCATGTCGTCGGTGAAAAGCGGATGGCCGTTGACCCGGACGGTAATCGAGGCCTCCGCTCCACCATAGGTCACATCAGCCGTGACCGTGGCCTCGGTACTCACCGGTGCCAGAAGCTCGAAATCGATACCGCTGATTTCCACTGCCTCAAGGCCCAAGCTGTCGAGCCGCTCAATTAGCGCCTGCTCTACGGCGTATCCATAGTAGAAGTGAATCGCGGTGTACGCGATGCCGGCTATAACGATCAGCGATAGTAGTAGACGTGCCATGCCGCTTTCCCTCCATGCGTCTGACTGATTCGGGCCTGTAAACGCAGCGATCGCTGCACCGCTTGCATGCCCTAATCTGACACGAAGCATTCATGAATAACGATGGTCTGACTTATACGGCCTGCAATTATCTGATAAGCAACGCGATGGCGGATAACAACAAGCACTAGTCGGGACACCGCAGGCAGTAAAACGGCCGGTCCTGGCCACCGTGTCCCGGGCTGATCGGTGCAAGAGGAGGATGCATGGCGAACAGGGGTGTGCTGACCGTTGGTGTCGCGGTACTGCTGGTGATCGCGATCGCCGCGGCAACCCATTTCCATCTCGCCCTTTCTGCCGCGGTGGGTGAACGCGACCAGGCAAGACAGGAGGTTTCCGCGCTGGAGGAACGTCTCGAACAGGAGACTACCGAGCGTCGGTCGCTGGAATCCAGCGTTGGGGATTTCCGCTCCCGTCTCGCGCAGCGGGAGGCGGGCGAAGGTCAACTGGCCGAGGAACTGGAGGCGCGGGACCAGCGGATCGAGGCGCTGCAGGATGAGCTTCGGGATGCACGCCATGCCGGTGAGCAGGCGGAGCGTGCGATGCAGGCCGCCGAGGCGGAACTGGAAGCCGCTCTTGCGCGAGTGGATGGGCTGGAGGCCAATCTGACCGATCGTGACGCCCGGCTGGAGGCCGCCGACAGTGAACTGGCTGCGCTTGAACTGAAACAGGAGAAACTCGGCGCTGAGCGGCAGGCTGCTCTCGCCCGCGTGGACGAATTGGAGGCGAAGACCAGCGACCAGGATGTACGGCTTGAGGCCACGAAAAGCGCGCTTGCTGCCGCTGAGCAGGTACGGGAGCAGGGCGATGCGGAGCTGGAAGCCGCGCGCGATCGGATCAAGACGATGGAATCGGAGCTTGCGGAGTTGGCAGCGCGGGCAGAGAAGGCCGAAGAGCGGTATGCCGGGACCGAGCAGGTCGTCACCGAAATCACGGCTGCCAGAGATGCCCTGGCGGCTGAGCGGGACAGGTATCGGGACCAGTTGGACGTTGTTGTCGCGGACCGCGAGCGGCTCGAGCAGGAAACCGACGGTCTCGCTACGCAGCTGGAGGATGCGGAGACTCGCCTTGCCGCAGCGGAATCGACGCTTGGCGAGCGTGAGGCGGAGCTGGCCCGGATTGCCGAGGAACGGGAAACCGTCGAGCAACGGTACCTGCAGGCGCGCCAGGAACTCGGCGCCAAGGAGGCGCGCAGCGAGAGCTACAGCCAGACCATTGCCGAGCTGTCTGCACGGCTCGACCGCGAAGGCGCCGCGATGGACACCCTGCAGAAGCAGTTGGAGTCACTCAGCGACGAGCGCGAGACCCTGGTGTCCCGGCTCGAAGACGGAACCACGGTGATCAAGCTGCCGGAGAGTATTGTATTCGGCTCGGGTTCGGCGGTAATCAGTGACGCCGGACGCGAGACGCTGCAATTCCTCGCAGAGGCCCTGGAGAGCTTCCCGGACCATCTCATCAGTGTGCAGGGCCACAGTGATAGCCAGCCGATATCGGCGCGACTGCAGGAACGTTTCCCCACCAACTGGGAGTTGTCCGCGGCCCGTGCCTCTGCCGCGGTGCAGCTGCTGATCAACGCTGGCATTGCAATGGATCGCCTGCAGGCCGTCGGTTATGCCGACAGCCGCCCGTTGGCGGAGGAAACAGATGACGAGGCGCGTCGCGCCAACCGACGGATCGAAGTACTGCTGTATCCGCGGGATTTTCAGATGCGTGAGCTGGCCGAATCGGAGTTGGAGTAAGCACCCGGGCGGCGTGGGCATCGGCAGTCCGTCGCCTGATGCCTGTCCACTGCAGGTGTGTCCGCCCGGATTTTATTCCGAATCCGTCTCCCGCGCCGCGAAATAGCGGCGGGCCTCGGCCATGACCCGCGGCGCCAGGAGCAGGCTTGCGATCATGGTCGGGATCGCCATCAGGCCGTACATGGCCGTGATCAGGTAGATCACCACCTCCAGCGAGGCCACCGCGCCAACCACGATCAGCGCCACGTAGAAGTACTTGTACCAGTGCTGGTGTTCGGCACCGATCAAAAAGCCGAGGCTCTTGGCGCCGTAGTACCAGAACGTGAACATGGTGCTGACGCTGAACACCACCACCAGCCCGGTGACAATCCAGGGACCGATGCCACCCAGCGACTCGGCGAAGGCAGCCGCGGTGAGTGCGGAGCCGGCCATGTCATCGCCAATCTGCCAGGCGCCGGTGATCAGGATGACCAGCGCGGTTGCGGTGCAGACAACCAGTGTGTCGATCACCGGCCCCATCATTGCCACCAGTCCCTCCCGTACCGGTTCCCGGGTGCGGGCGGCGCCATGGGCCATGACCTCGGTGCCGATGCCGGCCTCGTTGGAGAAGGCGCCCTGTCGCACGCCCACCATCATTGCGCCGAGTATCCCACCTGCGACCGCCGCGCCCGTGAAGGCATCCCGGACGATCATGCCCAGGTAATACGGGATGTCACCGGCGTTGAGGCTCAGGATAACCCCTGCACAAGCCAGATAGATCAGCACCAAGGCCGGTATCAGACGCGCCGCCACGTGGCCGACGCGGAGGATGCCGCCAAAGACGACGCTGGCAACCAGCGCCGCGATGGCGATGCCGAACAGCAGGTTGAACCAGCCGATGCTGTCTTCCGACAGGATCCCGCGAGGTAACAGAATGGCATCGCGCACGGCCTCGGTGAGCTGGTTGATCTGGAAGATCGGCAGCGTGCCGAACAGCGCCGCGACGCAGAAGAACATCGCCAGCGGCATCCAGCGTCGTCCCAGGCCTTCCCGGATGATGTACATCGGACCGCCCTGGAGACGGCCGAGGCTGTCCTCGCCCCGGTACAGGATGGCCAGCGTGCAGGTGAAGAACTTGGTCGCCACGCCCACCAGCGCCGTGACCCACATCCAGAAGATTGCGCCGGGGCCGCCGATCGTAATGGCGATGGCGACACCGGCTATGTTGCCCAGTCCCAGCGTACCGGACAGCGCCGCGCAAAGGGCCTGGAAGTGCGTGATGTCGCCGGGGTCATCGCTGCGATCGTACTTGCCGCGCAGGATCTGGATGGCGTGGCCGAAATGCCGATAGGGCAAGCCGCGGGAATAGACAATGAAGAACAGCCCGCCGCCGACGATCAGGGTGATCAGTGGCGGGCCCCACATGAAGTCGGAAACGGCTGCAAACAATCGTTCGAGCACATCCATCGCAGGAGAATCCTGTGGCGGTTGTTTGCCACCAGCCTAGCAACGATCTATGTCTCCGGCGCAAGCCCGGACATGCCGCCGTTCTCGCGGACAACCTTCGATGCAGTCCGGCAGGTCTTCGCCTAAGCTTCCCGGACAAGGCGATTCTAGGGGTGGGGAAATGGCGGCTTCGACAATGAACAGGCGATGGTTCGGGGTTCTGGGTGCGGCACTGCCCCTGTTGCTTGTTCCCGCGTTGGCGGGAGCGGACACCCTTGAGGGCAGCATCGATGGCGAGGAGCGGCAGTGGCACATCCTCAAGGCGGACGGCCGGTCCACGGCCGAGTTCAGCGAGCACATGCCCGGCATGCTCGGCATCTCGGTGCAGGGACATGCCGAGGAGAGCTTCGCGATGCAGGGCACCATTGCCGTGACCATCACGCTGATCGACGGCGAGCCGGTAGGTGGCCTGGAAGTGAGCTATTTCCCGGAAGACGGCATGTTCCCGATGTATACCAGCGCTGGCGAGAGTGACTGGAACCTGGATGCGGTGGAGGAGGACGGTGACACCGCGGTGGTAAGCGGTCACTTCACGGGAACGTTGCAGCGCGTGGAAAGCATGCGTGACGAGCCAGACCCCGATGACACCTTGGCCGTGGAATTGCGTTTCGATGTGACTGCAATTCGCGGCGAATAGGGGGCTGCATCGCAATGCCTTTGTAGCCCCGGGTTTGATGTGCGGACCGCCGTCGCGGCGATGCACGGGGGGAGGTGTGAGCGATGAATTTACGGCTGATTTCCGGCACCCTTGCTGCCCTGATACTGGTGAGCCCGGCCGGGGCAATGCACGATCACGCCGAGGCCGGGCACGTAAAGGACGATGAGTCGGTCGGCGTGGTCACGTTCCAGCCAGATTGCGAGGAGGCGTCAGCCCGGGCCTTCGACCGCGCTCTCGCATTCAAGCATCACATGATGTACGAACAGGCCCGCGGCCTTTTCCGGGACCTGGCCGAGACGGATCCGGCCTGCGCCATGGGGCACTGGGGCGTGGCCGCCACCTGGTTCCAGCCGCTCTGGCCCGGTCGGCCGGACCAGGAGACCCTTGAGGCGGGGCGGCAGGCCATCGAGCGCGCCCGCGAGGCCGATCCGGGAGATGCCCGGGAGCTCGCGCTGATCGACCCGGTCGCTGCGTTCTTCGAGGACGACGCCGGGCTCGGCTATCGCGACCGCATGGCAGCCTGGGCGGACGGCATGGCCGCGGCCTATGCCGCGCATCCCGATGATCTGGATGTCGCCTCGCTTTACGGTTTGTCCCGCCTTGCCCTGGCAATGGCTGCGGACACTGAGACGCGCAACCGGTTGCACGACGAAGCGGAGACTGTGCTGCGGAACGTCTGGCAGCAGGAAAACGCGCATCCCGGCGCGGTGCATTACGCGATTCACGCGACGGATGCGGATGGCCGCGCTGAAAACGCCCTGGCGATGGTGGAGTCCTACGCCGATATCGCCCCCAACGTGCCACACGCCCTGCACATGCCGTCGCATATCTACGTCCGCCTGGGCGCTTGGGATGAAGTGATCCACTGGAATCGGCGGTCCGCCGACGTGGCGATCGAGCATGATGTGAATGGCGCGGTGTCCTTCCATTACATACATGCCATGGATTACCTGGTCTACGGTTATCTCCAGCAGGGCGACGTGGAGGAGGCCTTGGCGGCCTACCGTGAAGCAATAGCGGTGGAGCGGCATCAAGCGGGTTTTGCCAGTGCCTTCCATCTTGCTGCCATGCCGGCAAGGCTGGCCGTGGAGCAGCGCGACTGGGCCGCCGCTCGGGATCTGATGGCCCGGTCGCCGGATTACCTTGCCTGGGAACAGTTTCACTGGCCGCAGGGCATGACCTGGTATGCACGCGGCCTGGGCGCCATGCACACGGGTGAGCAGGAACTGGCGGACGAAGCCGAGCAGCGCCTGGCAACGCTGCGCGAACGTGCCCGCGACGAGGGCGAGGACCGTTTTGCCACCTACATCGAGGTGGACCGATTGATTCTTGCCGGCTGGATGCAGCATGCCGCCGGTGATGCCGAGCAGGCGGTCTCCTTGATGCAGGATGCCGCAGAACTGGAAGCCACGGTGGAAAAGGATCCGATTACACCGGGTGCATTGTACCCGCCGTATGAGGCCCTGGGGGATCTGTTGTTGTTGCTGGACCGGCCCGAGGAGGCCCTGGAGGCTTATCAGTCCTCGGACGGAATTTGGCCTGGTCGCCGCAACACGCTTGCCGGCATGGAAGCCGCCCGGGAAGAAACCGCCAGCCGTTAGCTTGTGGCGATGCTCCGTGCCGACGAGCGGCTCGGAGCAGACCCTTTTGCTTGCCGCCGGCCGGTGCCTGTGCAGGCTGTTCCACCTGCTGGACCCGTGTTACTGCGATACGGCGCACGGTTTGTGCCGTTCCGAGGCGCTAACCTCACTGTAGTGTGCCGGAGGCGTCGGGCGTCTGCGGATCCGTATTGACGCGAATAACCAGGACGGCACGTATACCGGGCACCGCGGAACAGCATCAGAAGATCGTTGCTCCGGTTGTGTGTCCCCAGGGAAAATAACAAGGGCCTGCGATGGATACGGGAGACACTACCACGCGTGGAGTTTGGTCATGGCGGAAGCGGTGAAGGCATCCGTGACGCGCATGACTCCCGGCAGCGGGCGGGACTGCCGATGAGGAGGCCATTTGATGATGGCCGACTCGAACGGTGTGCCAGGATGCTGCTTGCACTGGCCGGTTTACGGCGCTCCGTGGCTCGCTGGATCCGAATTCCCTCCTGCAGAACCCTGCCTGGACCCAACCGGCTTCGGGATCTGGTTATCGCGCTCGCGCTGTGTCTGCTTTCCCCGGTTCTGTTGGCCGCCGATGCTGATGACAGCGTCGTCATGATTGCCCACCCGGGTGTGACCGTCGATCAGCTTCCGCGCAACGTGGCGCGGGCCATCTTCGGCATGCGGCAACGGACCTGGCCGGATGGAACCGCCGCGCGGGTCTTCGTTCTGCCCAACTCCCATCCGGTGCACGGCCGGTTCGTCAAGGAACGGCTTGAGATCGTTCCTCATCAATTGCAGCTCTCCTGGGATCGCATCGTTTTCTCGGGCACCGGGCAGGCGCCGGAGCGCGTACAGACACCTGGCCAGATGCTGGAACAAGTCGCAGCGACCCCGGGCGGGGTCGGTTACATGGAACAAGGAGCGGTCGATGAGCGCGTTCGCATCATCACGCTGGACCCCTAGGGTTCTGGGCGGATTACTGTCGCTGATGTCTTTCGCGGCAAGCCCGGCGGCTGCTCAGGACGTGCTCGACACCCTGCAGTTTCAGGGCTTCGTTACCCAGGGACTGGTCGTCACGGACAGGAACAACTTTTTCGGTTCCAGCAGTTCGGGTGGCGGTAGCCTCCAATTTACCGAGGTCGGCGTGAACGCCTCCATTCGGCCGAGGGAGCGGCTGCTGATCTCCGCTCAGGTGCTTGGTCGTCGCGCAGGAAGCGATGGTCGCGACGCACGGCCAAAACTCGACCATGGGGTTGTTGACTACCAGATCTTTAACAGCCAGCGGCGCAGCGTCGGCGTTCAGGCAGGGCGCTTCAAGAATCCCTTCGGGTTCTATAACCAGACCCGTGACATGTCCTTTACGCGGCCAAGCATCCTGCTCCCGCAGTCCATTTATTTCGATCGCACCCGCTCGCTTGGCCTGGCGTCCGATGGCCTGACGGTTTACGGGGAAGAGAGAATTGCCTCCGGCACCGTGCGCGCGCAGGTCGGGGTGGGTCGGCCGCAGACCAACGAGGATCTCGAGAATGCGTTGCGGCTCGACGAGCAGCCCGGCTCCCTCGACGGCCGAACTTCGGTCATCGGCCAGTTACTTTACGAACACGATGGTGGACGTTTTCTTGCGGCGTTCAGCGCTGCCCGCGTCCGCGCCCGTTTCGATTCCGGCAGCAGTGGCCCGGGCGATGCCGATTTTCGCTTCCAGCCCTGGATCCTCTCCCTGCAGTACAACGAGGAGAACTGGAGCCTCACCTCCGAGTTCGCGCTGCGGGAATCGTCGCTGCAGGGACTCGACTTCGAGCCTGCCAATTTCGACATCACCGGGGAGAGCTGGTACGTCCAGTATTCGCGGCGATTCCTGACCGATTGGCAGTGGCTGCTCCGTTACGATGTACTGTATCTGGATCGTAATGACCGCAGGGGGCGGGACTTTGAAGCCGACGGTCTCGGGCCGTCGCATTCCCGTTTCGCGCGGGACCTGACGTTCGGTTTGCAGTGGCGCCTGCATCCGCAAATCATGGTTGCCGGCGAATACCATCATGTGGACGGTACGGGCTGGCTGCCGGGAAGAGACAATCCGGACCCGGGTGACACATCACGGCGCTGGAACATGTTCCTGCTGCAGACGTCGCTGCGTTTCTAGGCGGTGGGACGTATGGATCAAGACCCTCGCCTGCCCCCGACCTTCCCCCTGCGGCGTCTGTTTCGTGGCCGCGTGCTGAGCCTTAAGTGGCGGGCCATTGCGCTCACCAGTCTGCTCCTGCTGGGGATGGCTGGCCTGTTCGCTTTTATCAGTCATCAAAACCTGACCACCCAGTTCGACCAGACCCGGGATCTGATGCATGAGCGTCAGCTGCGTGAGCTCGCGCGGACGCTGGAGCAATCCGCGGATGATCTGCGTCGGCTCGCGGACATGGCGGTCTCTGCAGCGGAGATCGGCGGCCCGCTATATCAGGGGGATGCCGAGCATGTGCAGCAGGGCTTCGAATCCCACTGGCCGATGATGCAACTTGATGCCGGCGTCGATGAGGTTCGCATCCTGACATCCGATGGCGAGGAGCTGGCGGCCTGGGGGCAGCCGCTGGGCAGACCCGATGACGCACCGTTTGCGGGCTGGGCGCAGTCCGTTGCAGCGGGTGACATGCCGGTGACGTCCCTGTTGTGCGTGGACGATTGCCGCCAGTATGTGGCGGTGCCGGTGTTGGCGGAGGGGTCCGTTGTCGGCGCCATCGTGATGTCGCGCTCGCTGGCGGATGTTGCCCGCCATGTGCAGCAGGTTTCCGGTAGCGACGTCTCACTGCTGGTTGCCGGCGATAATCGGCGCACCGAGGAGGATTCGGGCCGCTACCTGGCGGACTGGGATGCGACGGTGCGGCTCGCGACCAGGCAGTCGGAAACACTTCCGGTGCTGGAAGCTGCCGCCTCCCGCGTGGATTCGGAAGAACTGGCGGACTCGCGCCTGCAGCTGGAGTTCGAGGGGCGCCATGTGGAATTGGCTGCCCTGCCGCTGGGCGATAATCCGATCGCCGGCAATCCCGCCTATATGGTCCTGGTGTCCGACATCACCGAGGAGGTCAATGCGATCCGTTCCGATACCAGGACGATCCTACTGGTGGGGCTTTTCGGATGGCTGGCCGCCGAGTCGCTGCTGCTGGGGATTCTGTGGATGCCAATGGCTCGCCTGCGGCGCTTGGCAGATGTGCTCCCTGTCCTGGCGCGCGGCGGCTTTCATCAGGTGCGCGAGACAATCGGCGCACCTGTCGAGGGCCTGCAGGACGAGATCGACGTTCTTGATCGTTCGGCGATCGATCTTGCCAATCAGTTGGAGGGCCTGGAGGGCTCGCTGCGGGCCAGTAGCACCGAGCTCGCGGCACGGGTGCGCGAGCTCGCCCGCGAGCGCGATTTCGTCAACAGCCTGCTGGATACGGCACGGGTCATCATCGTTACCCAGAACCGGAGCGGACGAATCAGCCTGGTGAATCAGCATGCCGGTGAGATGACCGGAATCGCGGGCTCCCGATTGCTCGGCAGGTCTTTCATCGAAACGTTTCTGCCGCAACAGGCGGATCGTCCGGAGACGAACGGCCGCCGGCCGCCCCAGGAGGAGGGGGTGATGACGGACGCCGGCGGGGAGCAGCGCACGATCGCCTGGTATCACGCGCCGATTTCCAGGCAGGACGAAGAGGATGGCGCGCTGATCAGCGTCGGCCTCGACATCACGGACCGAAAGCGGGCCGAGGATCGGCTCGCCTGGCTTGCCAATCGTGATCCACTGACCGATCTCTACAACAGGCGATATTTTCAGACCCGCCTTCAGCAGGTGCTGGCCGATGGTGGTCATGGCGCCATGCTGTTCATGGATCTTGATCAGTTCCGGGACGTCAACGAACTGAGCGGCCACCACTCGGGTGATCAGCTTCTGCGCCTGGTGGCTGAACGGCTGGACGAGGAACTGGGTGGCGAGGGTCTCGTCGCCCGTCTGGGAGGCGACGAATTTGCGGTGCTGCTGCAGAATGCCAGTGCCGAGGAAGCCGAATCGGTGGCCGCGCGTATCGCCCGCGTGCTCGAGGGCATTAACTTCTCGGCAGGCGGACGGCGTCATCGTGCCGTTGCCAGTATCGGGATCGCACTCTACCCCCGGCATGGCACCGACCCGGCCGACCTCATGGCAAGCGCGGACCTGGCCATGTACAAGGCCAAGGAAACCGGTGCCGAATGCTGGCACCTGCTCTCCACCTCGACCGGGCCACGCGAAGAGCTGAGTCGCCGCGTGTACTGGATCGACAGGATTCGTGACGCCCAGAAGAATGATCGATTCGAGTTGATGGGGCAGCCAATCGTGCAGATTACCGATGGCAGCACCAGTCACTACGAGATGCTGGTCCGCATGCACGGCGAGGACGGCAATCTGGTGCCGCCCTCGGCGTTCGTCCCGGTCGCGGAACGTAGCGGTCAGATCGTGGATCTTGATCGCTGGGTGCTTCGTGCAAGTCTTCGCTTGCTGAGGGATCTGCAGGAGGACGGTTTGAAGGTGTCAGTAAACCTGTCGGCCCAATCGCTTCGCGATACCCGATTGCCTGCCTTTCTGGAGGCGGAATTCAATGCCTCCGGTGCGGATCCGAGTCGTCTGGTACTGGAAGTCACAGAGACCGCGGCGGTGACTGACTTCGCCACTGCCCGAGGCTTGATGGAGGTCATTCGTGATCTCGGCTGCCACTTTGCCCTGGACGATTTCGGCGTCGGCTTCAGCAGCTTCCATTATCTGGGGCAATTACCGGCTGAATACATAAAGATTGACGGCTCCTTCATTCGAAATCTCCCCCACAGTGTCGAAAACCGTCTTATCGTCCGTGCAATTGCGGATATCGCCGCGGGTTTTGGCAAGAAAACCGTTGCCGAATTCGTTGATGACGAGGGGATTCTTCCGTTTCTGCGGGAATATGGTGTCGATTACGCGCAGGGTTACCATCTTGGTCGTCCGTTGCCGGTCAAGGAAATAATGGCCGGACGCGGATAGGACGCACCGGGCACCCTTCCGCGGCGCGGGTATCGTTGTACCGTATCGACGGAAACGTGATCCATGTCACGAAACGATCCAGAGGCTGATGGAACGCTCGAAAAGCACCGGATTACTACGTGGAAGTGCGCAACCCACGTCGACGTTTTTTATCACGCTTTGCCGGTGAAAGTGCGCGGGCAACGACTCGGCGAAAAATAAAATGGAACACGAAGGGAAACACTGGTTTATTCCCGCCTTAGCGTTCGACACCGGATCTAGTCATCTGGCAAGGGACGGTACCGATTCGGTAGCCGTCGCTAGCGGGCAGGTGCCGCAAGGCTGTCAGGGGCCAAAAGCGGTCGGGGTCTTGGGCAAGCGCGCGAATAAATCTTTCTTTTCCAAGGGCGTCAGTCAATGAAGGAACATCTGATGGATGTCTTGACGCAGGTGGATCGGCATTTCCGGTTCACTCTCGCCTTGAGTCGAAGCGATTTGCAGAAGGCGTTCGCCTTGCGTTACCAGGTTTACTGTCAGGAATTCCGGTTCGAGAAGGAAGAGGACTGCTGCGGCGGCCTGGAAACGGATTGCTTCGACAGCAGCTCGGTTCATTGTCTGCTTGAGCACCGGGGATCGGGTCAGGTGGCGGGCTGCGTACGAATGGTGTTGCCGGTGATGGATTCGTCCGGTTCGCTCGATGCCCTTCCCCTGGAGCGTCATTGCGTCGAGAGCCTGAGTCACCGCCACTTGCATCCCGCCCGGTTGCCCAGGCAGAGCATCTGCGAGATCTCTCGCCTGGCCGTATCGCGGGTGTTTCGCCGCCGCCAGGGGGAGGGTCGATCGGAGATGGGAAATATCCATGGCCTGGTGCCTACCGACGAGATGTTGCGAACAGCACCTGTTATCGGCCTGTCACTGTTCCTTGCCGCTACGGCCATGGTCGGCATGGCAGGTCGACACCATGTGTTTGCGATGATGGAACCGCGCCTGGTCCGGTTACTGTCGGTTTCAGGATTTCGCTTCTTTCGCGTTGGCGAGTTCGTGGACTATCACGGGCAACGGGCAGCGTACTATACGGACCAAAGGCAGGTCGTGCTTGAGATGCAGGAGGCCTTGCGCGGCATCTATCACAGTATCCAGCAACAGATTTTTCCGGGGTTTGAACAACTCGCGGCCGATGCGGCGACGGCATCGCGGTTGATGCTCGAGCCGGTTGCAGTTGGTTCGGCAAGCATGCCCTTTATCCGTCGCTCTTCGTGAGGCGGGTGTCATCCGGTCAGTGATGCGCCGCATAAAAAGCGCATAATCTGCTCCCGAACGCATTGGTCGGAGGTGTCATGCGACCCGCATTTTCCCTGATCATCATGTTTTTCTGTTTCTGGGCCTCGCCGGCATCCGCAGCGTGGCTCTGTGATACCGAACACGGAGAACAGATCCTGTTACTGGAGAAACCGGCCGGGATTTACTGCGAGCCTATCGGTGAACCGAATGCCCGACCCCGCGACGAGGCTGCCGAGGCCGAGGAGAGTTGCCGTCGTTCCTTGCGCTGCTGGTTGCGCCGGCATGACATGGCGGCCGCAAAGCACTGCTCCCGCGCCGTGCAGGAACTCGCCGAGCACGGTTTCAACTGGACCGATGGGCTCGTCTACTCACGCTTTGATGCACGCTCCTGGCACGATCGCTTCGCCGCCACTATCAGTTTCGCCGGTGATCAGATCGAGTTTCGTGATCGCGACGGCACCATGACCCGGCAGATGTACCGCTGCGTCTACGATCCGATGCGGCGTCGGGTTACAGAGGTCGATGCAGTACCGGTCAGCGCGCAGCGGAACGTTCCGTGATGGTTTGTCGGTGGTTGCTCGGCCTCGCTTTGGTTAGTCTGGTCGGATGTGCGGCAGGGGGCGTGGCGCCGATCGATCGGCATACCAGCGCCCCTGCACCTCAGGCAGAGGAGGCCGTCTGGGAATCCTTGTTGAATGATGCCCGACGCAGTCCCCGGCGATGCGGTAGTGAGGCATTTGACGCGGCACCGGCATTGGTCAGCGATGACGCGCTGGACGAGGCCGCCAGGCAGCACAGCCGTGATATGGCAGATTCAGGCGAGTTGGGTCACACCGGCAGCCGGGGCGAGGACCTGTCGGATCGGATCGCAGCGGCTGGGGTGAGTGCCAGGGCCTGGGCCGAAAACGTCGCCGCCGGACAACCCGACGCGCAGGCCGCAATTACATCCTGGCTGGCAAGCTCGGGACACTGCAGAAACCTGATGACGCCCGAGTTCGAGGCCTATGGTGCCGCCGTGGCCCATGCCGAGGACGGCACCCCATTCTGGACGCTGATCCTGGTTGCCCCTGCCGATTAGGGCAACACTGATTCACTCCCGCGGGACCGGGGATTAGGGGTTATTCCGAGGCGAAGGTGTCGGCCGCTGCGACGAGGGCCTCGCGGATACCGGGTTCGCTGGCGGAATGGCCGGCATTGTCGATCCACTGCAGTTCGGATCGGGGCCAGGCCTGGTGCAACGTCAGGGCCTGGTCCGGGGCGCAGATCATGTCGTAACGACCATGGATGATGACGCCTGGCAGGTCGCGGAGGCGGTCGGCATGGTCGAGGATCTGGTTGTCGGTCAGGAACAGGCGGTTGGCCATGTAGTGTGCGCAGATCCGGGCGAAGCGCCAGGCCTGATCCGGGTCCAGGAAGCCACGAAGGTAGGCGGGATCCGGATTCAGGGTTGCGCAGGCACCTTCGTAACGGCTCCACGCCAGCGCGGCGCGCCTTGCCAGTTCGCTATCCGGTCCGTTGATAATGCGGTGGCAGGCAAGCGGCAGGTCCTGCAGATCGGCTTCCGCAAACAGTACGGCAAGGGCCTGCCAGTACTCCGGGTAGACGCGTCGCGTGCCATCGCGGTAGAACCAGTCAATATCCTGCGGGCGCCCCAGGAAGACACCGCGCAGAATCAGGCCCCGGCTGCGTTCCGGATGCGCCTGCGCATAGAGCAATGCCAGGGTCGTGCCCCAGGAGCCGCCGAACAGTAGCCAGCGCTCGATACCAAGATGCGCGCGCAGTTGCTCCATGTCGGCGACCAGGCGCGCTGAGTCGTTATGCCGGATCTCGGCCTCGGGCCGTGATTTGCCGGCACCGCGTTGATCGAACAGCACAACGCGGTAGCGATCCGGATCAAAGTAGCGACGGCTGTCCGGGCTGCAGCCACTGCCGGGACCACCATGAACGAACACAACCGGCACGCCATCCGGTGTGCCTGATTCTTCCCAGTAGACGGCATGGCCGTCGCCGACATCGAGATGGCCGCTGCGCCGAGGATCAGTGGCAGGGTAGAGCGTGCTCATCAGGGCTCCTGGAGCGCGAGGTGTCAGCCAATCGGGTTAGTCCAGGCCAGGGTCCGGTACCAGGCGCTCGCATTCCCGTTTAACCACCTCGTAGCATTCGCAGCAGACGGCTTCCAGGCCCAGCCGATCAAGGATCGTGATACGGCCCCGACGGTAGCGGATCAGCCCCAGCGCCTGCAAACGGCCCGCGGCCTCGGTCACACCCTCGCGGCGCACGCCCAGCATGTTCGCGATCAATTCATGGGTCATGCACAACTCCTCCCCGGACAGCAGGTCGGTGCTCATCAACAGCCACCGGCAGAGTTGTTGGCGTACCGTGTGGTGGCGATTACAGACCGCGGTCTGGGCCATTTGGGTCAGCAGAGCCTGCGTGTAACGCAGTAGCAGGCGCTGGACGGGCGTCGAGCGGCTGAATTCCTTCTTCAGCAAATGGCCCGCAAGGCGATAGGCCAGGCCGGCGCTCTGCACGACTGCCCGGTTGGTTGTCGTCTCGCCGCCCATGTACAGGGCGACTCCGACGAGGCCGTCATTGCCGACGATTGCGATTTCGGCCGAGGCACCGCTGCGCGTGACATACAGCTTGGAGACGATGGCGCTGATCGGGAAGTAGACATGTTCCATCCGCACACCCTGCTCATGCAGGACGCTGCCGAGAGCCAGATCCACCCGCTCCAGTTTCGGTCGCAGGCGATGCCGGACGTCGTCCGGCAGATTGCGGAACAGCAGGTTTCTGCGCGGGTCATCGGTGGCTGACGTCATTGCCCACATCCCTGTGCCGTGTTGTCAGGGTCGGCCACCGTGACGGCTGGGCCGGTGGTGTTATTACACAAGTATGGTCGACATCGCGCGTATGTGGCTTGGCGAACAGACGTTGCCATCCGAAAGCCGGACATTGGCCGTTCGATAGCAAGGTTGGTTCGATAACAAGATTGGGTGGCCGCACAGGCCGCCAGGGGTGGGATGCGGAAGCAATTTCACACATCGATTTTTTGTATCGAGGCAGAATACGATGAAGACAGCGACAAATACGCCGCTCGAGGCGCCTTTCCCGTTATTTACCAGCATGAACCGGTCGATGGAGAAGCTGTGGGGAATCTGGCGACAGGGCGGCGACAATGCGGAGTTGAATCCCAACGAGGCGGCAAAGGAATTCGACCGCACGTTCCAGCAGGGACTGAGGATGGCGCACACGATGGTGCAGGATAGCCTGCTTCTGCAGAAGCGGTGGGTGGAAGGCTGCTGCAAGCTGACCTCGGACATGAAGACGGCGCCGCCGGAACTTCAGCGGACGGCCGAACAGTTGAATGAAACCCTGTCAACGATGATCGATGTTCGTGCGAGTCTCTGGGAGCAGTGGTTTGACGGTGTGCGTGGGCTCGAGAACGGTACCATGCCCGCCCTGATGAAGGTGCTGAGCGGCATGGAACAGGCTATCGGCGACGGTGCCATGCCGTCCGCCGACGGCTCGACCAAGCCGGAATCGGATACGTCCAGCCCGACTGTGCGGCGCGGTGACGGCCAATCACGCAAGGCGGGGTAGCCCGGTGCTGACGCCGTAAACCATGCCGTCGACCAGCAGTAGGGCTCCAGGGCACGTCACAAGCAACGCCGGATGCAGATGAGCCGACGTGGTTCTTTGGTCGACGGATAGATGCAGCGGGTTGGGTTAAGATGAAAAACGGGTCGCCGATTCGCATTCGGCGGCCCGTTTTTTCCGCTCCAGTTCGATCGGTGCATCCCGGCTATTGCGTGCGCGTCAATCCGGGTCCGAATTGACAGGCGGGAGGCCGGTCACGTTTAGATCTGTGTTCAGGCATTCAGGGTGTCCGAACCCGCCGGCACTGGTTCCATTCATGATGTCATAGATAATGTTATCCGGCCGCTCGGGGTCGCCGCTCACACCGCCGGTCGTGCCAAGCTGGTCGAGTCCCAGGTTGTTTCTCAATCGCCAGGCAACCATATGGTCCGCGCAAGACGTATCGCCACTGACGCCAACACCGCCAACAATACTTCCTTCCCGATACAGACCCAGGCCTCCGCCGAAGACGTTTACGCCCCCGATCTTGCCGCCAACCATCGGGTCGTTGGATTGCCCGTAATTGCGGGAATTCCCCATGTAGGCAATCAGGACGTCCACGGGATTGCTGTGCTGCAGTCCGTAGAGACTGCCGCCCGGTTGCACGGCCGAGTACAGATTGGCTGTTGACAGAGCCAGGCGATCCAGGCCGAAGGCATTGGCCGTATTGGCCTTTTGAGCGGAAATGACCCGGCTGCCCGGCCATTGCGCACCGCGATCACCGCCCGAGAAGGCCACGGCGCAGACGATTCCGTCGCGGTTCACGACAGTCGCCCACATGTCGAAATCGAGGCCGCTGCTCTCGGCGGCGACCGCGTCGGCCAACGCCGCGTTGAGCGTGGAGTGATTCGGCAGACCCTGACAGGCGGCTCCACTGCCACCGCCTTGCGATTGGGCGAGGGCAGTGCCGGAAAATGCCGCTGCGATAATGCTGATGCCGAGTGTAATTAAACCTGTCCTGGCCATGAGTATTCCCCCTCTGTTGCGTGAAGCCGTTGTGACCAAACGCACCGCGGTTTTCCGCGGAAAGAGGAGGAATTGCAATTAAAGAGCCAGCGTTGAGATTAGCTAATGGTTTTTGAAAGTTAGGATGAATTCATCCTAACGTTTATGAATGGTGTTCCCGGGAAATGTAAGGGATTTCGACATTGGTCCGTGTTTCCTTACCCCGGAGACAGCCCCAGTGCGATGCGCATCATCAGCCGTTTTCCCGGCGTGACGCGGTTGGCCAGACCGAGGGCGGCATTGCCCACCATGCGCAGTGGCGCGGGGCCTGTGAACAAATGGTGGAAACCCTCGGTGGCGGCGATCATGGCCAGCACCTGGGGCCGGCGGCGCCGTGCGTAGCGCGCCAGGACCTGCCGCTCGCCGGGATCGCCGCTGCGGGTGGTGGTGGCGATCAGTTCACTGGCCAGGGTGGCTGCATCCTGCAGGCCCAGGTTGAGTCCCTGGCCGGCAAGCGGATGGATAACGTGAGCGGCGTCCCCGACCAGGACCGTGCGATCCGTGCTGTATTGCCGCGCGTGGCGACGCCGGATCGGAAAGCTGGCACGACCCAGGACCGCCTCGACGCCGCCAAGCCGTGTCGGGAATTCCCTGTCGATGGTGTCCCTCAGGGTCTCGTCGTCGAGCTGTTCCCGTTCGCGGGTGCGTTCCGGATTGCCGTACCAGACCAGCGAGGCCCGGTGGCCCGGAAGCGGCAGCATGGCCTGCGGACCGTCCGGCGTAAATCGCTGCCAGCTGACGTCCTGCTGCGGCAGGCGGGTTGCGACATTGATGATCAGGGCGCGTTGCTGATAGCCGTGGTCGACGGTGGTGATCCGGGCCAGATCCCGGATGGTCGAGCTGGCGCCATCGGCGCCGACGACCAGACTGGCCGTCAGTGTCTTGCCCGATGCCAGTTCCAGTTCGGCTTGGTCGCCGTTGTGCCGCAAGGCCTGCGGAGCCGTCCGGGTATGGAGCGTCACCGCGGGCAGCGCCTTCAGCCGTTGCCAGACGGCATGGCAAAGCAGCCGGTTCTCGACGAAATAGCCGAATTCGGGCAGGTCCAGCGCATCGGCGTCAAAGGTGATGCCGCGGCTGTCATGTTCGTCCCAGGCCTCGATGCGGCGGAACCGGCAGCGGCGCGCATCCGGGATCAGCGGCCAGGCGCGGATATCTTCAAGCAGCCGTACCGCCGCCAGGTTCAGCGAGGAAATGCGCAGCCCGAATTCGGCTTCGGCGGCAACGGCCTCGGGCGCGTCGCCGTTCTCGATCACCGCAACCCGGAGGTTGGCCTGACCCAGCGCGGCGGCCAGACTCGCGCCGACCATGCCGCCGCCGACAATGATTACGTCATGGTTGTTGCTCATCGGTTCGGATTTCCTGCTTGCCGTTTCCTCATTTCGGCTCGATACGATACAAGCCGCCGTCCGATTCGTGGTCGGTCAGCACGTAGAGCTTGCCATCCGGGCCCTGCTGAACGACGCGAATGCGACCGATCTCGTGGAGCAGGAGCTCCTCGCTGTGCACCACGGCCTGGTCCTCGATCACCAGCCGCCAGATACGCTGACCAGCCAGCGCGCCGGCCAGCAGATTCCCCTCCCATTCGGGGAACGTGTCGCCGCTGACCACGGTGAGTCCGGACGGTGCCATCGTACCCATGAACTCCAGCTTCGGGTCCACCATGCCCTCGCGATGCCGGGTCTCGGAATCCGGGAATTCCTCTTCGGTCAGATAGGCCCGACCCAGCGTTGCTATCGGCCAGCCATAGTTCCTGCCCGGCTCGATCAGGTTCAGTTCATCGCCGCCGCGGGGCCCGTGTTCGGTGGACCAGATTTCGCCGGTGGCCGGGACCTGGATCAGCCCCTGGATATTGCGGTGACCGATACTGAAGAGTTCCGGCTCAGTGCGGTCCTGGTTAAGGAACGGGTTGTCGTCCGGCACGCTGCCGTCAGCATGCAGGCGGATGATGCTGCCGGAGTGATCCCAGGTTTTCTGCGCCCGTGGCGGGTAGCTGCCGCGGTCGCCGATGCTCATCAGCAGGGTGCCATCATCCAGGAAGGCGATCCGGCCGCCGTAATGCCGGCCCGGATAATTCGGTGCGTTGGAGACGAAGATCTCCTCCATGTCGGTCAGGGAGTTTCCGTCCAGCCGCGCCCGCAGCAGCACCGGCACCGTGTCCAGATCCTCGCCATCGGCCAGTCGTGAACGGCTGAAATAGATCCAGCCGTTATCCTCGAACTCCGGATGCACGGCAACGTCCAGCAGGCCGCCCTCGGTGTAGGCATCTTCGGCATAGACATCGAGGTCCGGCAGGCCGTCGACCGGAATCAGCTCGCCGTCGTCGATGATCGACATGCCGCCGGTACGTTCGGTAATCAGCTTGCGGCCATCGGGCAGGAAGCTCAGGCCCCAGGGGTGCTGCAGGCCGCCCTGGAGTTTCACCACCTGGATGGAGGCGTACTGCGTCTTCTGTTCGGCGACGATTTCGCCGGCCGGCAGGCCGGTCGCGGCCAGGATCAGGGCCAGGCCGCGACCGGCCAGGTATCTGCGACGGGGCATCCGGGTCTCCCTTGCTGTGTCTTTACGGGGATTTATAACTCACCACAGGACCACCGAGGGTGAAAGGGCCGGCGAAAAAAAGGCCGCACCCGGGAACCGGGAGCGGCCTTGGCGCCTACGGCACGGTCATGTCAGCGGACGGATCAGGCGAGATCGAAGCGATCCGCATTCATCACCTTGGTCCACGCCGCGACGAAGTCCTTGATGAACTTCTCCTTGGCATCGTCCTGCGCATAGGCCTCGGAGATCGCGCGGAGCTGCGAGTTGGAACCGAATACCAGGTCGACCCGGGTACCGGTCCACTTCACCTGCCCGGACTCGCGATCACGGCTCTCGAACACATCGGGATCCGCGTCGGTGGGCTGCCAGACGGTGTTCATGTCCACCAGGTTGACGAAGAAGTCATTGCTCAACGTCCCGACCTTGTCGGTGAACACGCCGTGGCCGGAATCGCCGTGATTCGCACCCAGGACACGCATGCCACCTACCAGCACCGTCATCTCCGGCGCGCTCAGGGCCAGCAACTGCGCCCGGTCGACCAGCAGTTCCTCCTCGGCCACCGTGAACTTGGTCCGGCGGTAGTTGCGGAAGCCGTCGGCCTCCGGCATCAGCGGCTCGAACGACTCGGCATCGGTCTGCTCCTCGGTGGCATCGGTGCGACCCGGAGCGAACGGTACCTGCACGTCATGGCCGGCATCACTGGCTGCCTTTTCAACGGCAGCACTGCCGCCAAGCACGATCAGGTCGGCCAGAGAGACCTTCTTGTTGCCGGACTGGGCGCCGTTGAACTCTGCCTGAATGCCTTCCAGCGTCTTCAGCACCTTGGCCAGCACCTCGGGTTCGTTGGCTTCCCAGTCCTTCTGCGGGGCCAGGCGAACACGGGCGCCGTTGGCACCGCCGCGCTTGTCCGAATCCCGATAGGTGGAGGCCGAGGCCCAGGCGGCCTTGACCAGTTCCGAAACCGAGAGGCCGGAGCCCAGGATCTTATCCTTCAGCGCCTTGACGTCGGCATCGTTGACCAACTCGTGATCTACCGCCGGGACCGGATCCTGCCAGATCAGGTCTTCCGCCGGCACGTCCTGACCCAAATAGCGGACCTTCGGCCCCATGTCGCGGTGGGTCAGCTTGAACCAGGCGCGGGCAAAGGCATCGGCAAACTCTTCCGGGTTCTTGTGGAAGTGCTCGGAAATCCTCCGGTATTCCGGGTCCTCGCGCATGGCCATGTCGGCCGTGGTCATGGTGATGCTGACCTTGCGTGAGGCGTCCTCGGCGTCCGGCGCGTGATCGGCATCCTTCAGGTTTTTCGGATACCACTGCCAGCCACCACCGGAGCCCTTGCCGAGCTCCCACTCGTAACCCAGCAGGACGTCGAAGTAGCCCATGTCCCATTCGGTCGGTTTCGCCGTCCAGGCGCCTTCCAGGCCACTGGTAATCGCGTCGCGACCGACTCCCTTGCCGTGGCTGTTGCGCCAGCCAAGGCCCATTTCCTCCAGCGGTGCGGCTTCCGGCTCCGGCCCCAGGTGCGAGTCCGGTGCGGCGCCATGCATCTTGCCGAAGGTATGGCCACCGGCGGTCAGGGCCACCGTTTCGTAATCGTTCATGGCCATGCGGGCGAAGGTTTCGCGGATATCCTGGGCCGAGGCCAGTGGATCCGGGTTGCCGTCCGGGCCTTCCGGGTTGACGTAGATCAGGCCCATCTGCACCGCGGCGAGCGGATGTTCCAGCTCGCGATCGCCGGTGTAGCGGCTCTTGGGGTTGTCACTGGTGGCCAGCCATTCGTCCTCGGCACCCCAGTAAATGTCTTCCTCGGGTGCCCAGATGTCTTCCCGGCCGCCGCCGAAACCGAAGGTCTTGAAACCCATGCTGTCCAGGGCGACGTTGCCGGCCAGGATGTAGAGATCGGCCCAGGACAGCTTGTTGCCGTACTTCTGCTTGATCGGCCACAGCAGACGGCGGGCCTTGTCCAGGTTGCCGTTGTCCGGCCAGCTGTTGATCGGCGCGAAGCGCTGGTTGCCGGTGGAGGCGCCACCGCGGCCATCGGCGGTACGGTAGGTGCCGGCAGCATGCCAGGCCATGCGGATCATGAACGGACCGTAGTGGCCGTAGTCTGCGGGCCACCACTCCTGCGACTCGGTCATCAGCGCCGTCAGATCCTTCTTCACCGCGTCCAGATCGAGTTTCCTGAACTCTTCGGCGTAGACGAAATCACCACCCATCGGGTCGGATTTCGGATGGTGCTGGTGCAGAATGCCGAGATTCAGCTGATTGGGCCACCAGTCATGGGTACCGGTACCCTGGCTACCCTTTTTGGTGCGGCTGCCGTGCATGATTGGGCACTTCCCACCACCGGTTCCAACATCATCTGCGTCCATTTCACTGACTCCTGTTTTCCGCGTTGATCAAACTCGAACACAATACGCCGATCGCGTTTTCGCCGCCCAATCGAGTGGCTATGGCGATAGTCCTGCGGTCCTGATGACCGTGCTTACATTGGAAGTATTTCATTGTAGCAGGATTCCGACGCTTTCTCTTGTCGGTTTCGCCTACAAGGCGAAGGAGAGCCTTGCCGTTCGCCGCGCATGACTTTCTGACCGGTACCGCGTTGCCGCCGCCAGCCGATAGCCCGGCCCGCAAGGAAGGGGATCTGGGTCTGCGAGCCCGCGGCCGACTCGGGAATAGATTCAGTGTTTCCCTAACGGCTGCGTTCCACTGTGGATCGTGATACCGGGCTCGCTTCGTTGCCCCAGCTGCGCCGGATGTAGGTGGCCACCGCAGCGATATCGGCATCGTTCAGATCCGGAAACGGCGGCATGCCGAAGGGCCGCCGGTTGCCGGCAGTGCTTGGCGCATAGCCGCCGCGGCGGATCACCTGAATGACGTTGGTGGGGTCGTTCAGCATGACCGCGCGGTTGCCCGCCAGCGCTCCGGCGGCCTCGCTTCCTTCGCCTGAACGGCCATGGCAGTCCATGCAGCGGTTCTCGTAGATCTCGCTGCCCCGACTGAGCATGCCATCGTAACGCTGTTGCGTCATGCCGGGCTGGTGCCGCGCCGGCTCGGGATCGCGGTCCGGCAGTGATTGGAGGTAATGCACCATGGCCCGGATGTCGTCCTCGCCCAGGTGCTGCAGGCTGTCGTACACCACATCCGCCATCGGGCCGGTCACCACCCCGCCGTCCGATTTGCCGACGCGCAGCAGGGTAACGGCATCCTCCTCGGGCCAGTCCTGCAAGCCGGCTTCCCGGCTGGAATACAGGGATGGTGCATACCAGCCCTGCACGTGGCCGCCACGGGGGCTTTCGGTTCGGGCAGAGCCGAAGCGGTCGCGGTCGGCATGGCAGGCCATGCAGTGTGCCGGACCGCGCACCAGGAAAGCGCCGCGGTTCCAGGTGTCACTGCGCTCCGGGTCGGCCTCGAATTCACCGGCATCGAAGTAGAGACGCTGCCAGGCACGCTGCAGCGGTCGGGCCGAGGCCGGAAAGCTCAGACTGTGTTCGCGGATTTCGTTCCGTACCGCCGGCAGCGAGGCGAGGTAGGCGTGGATCGCGTCGATTTTCTCGTCGTTCATCCGGGTAAAGCTGGTATAGGGGCAGGCCGGGTAGAGCGCCGAGCCGTCCGGCCGACGGCCGTGGCGCATGGCCTTGCGAAACTCCTGCCGGGTCCAGTCGCCGATACCGGTGTCCGCGTCCGGTGTGATATTCGGCGTGAAGAAGGTACCGAAATCGGTCCCCAGGCGGTGACCGCCGGCGAAGTCCTCGCCGCCGCGGGCGGTATGGCAGCCCATGCAGTTGGCGGCGCGGGCCAGGTACTTGCCCTCTGCAATCACTTCGGCATCGGTTTCGGCGGTGCCTGCCATCGGTAGCAGCAGGGCGGCCAGCCCCAGCAGGCTGGTGGCAAGGTGACGAAACGGCATCTCAGGACTCCGGCATCGGCACACTGCCGCAATCCATCGGCAGATCGCCAAGCGGTTCGGATTCGGGCTCTCGATTCGACGGCACATCCTGCGCGGCAAGCGCGCGGGCCAGCGCATAAATGTCTTCCGAGCTCAGGCGTTCGGCGATCGTGTGCATGCAGTCCGGCTCGGCCGCCTGCCGCTGACCGGAGCGCCAGGACGTCATCTGTGCCGCCACGTAATGGCTGGGCAGAGCCAGCAGGCTCGGCGTATTCGGTTCCGCGCCGGTCAGGCGCGCGCCATGGCAGGCAATGCAGGCCGGCACATCACGCTCGGGATCGCCGCGGGTAATCAGCGCATCGGCGCGATCCCGCATTGCCGCACTGGACGGCTCCGCGGCCGGTTCCGGGTATTCACCCTCCAGGCCGGCAAAGTATTCGGCGATCTCCCGCAGATAATCCGGTGACAGGTTGCGCACCATGTACTCCATGGCGCGATGGTCCCGCCGTCCATCCCGGTAGTTCATCAACTGATTGAACAGATAGCCGGCCGGTTTGCCGTGCAGACTGGGAACGAAGCCAGCCTGCAGGTCGATGCCCTTTTCCGCATGGCAGGCCATGCAGGGCTGGATGCGCTGCTCCATGGTGTCTATCGACACCTCGTCGGCTGCAAGCGAATGGCCGCTGGGGGCGAGGCCAAGCAGGGCGGCGACCACGAGTATCGTTCGGCAATAGCGTGTCGTCACACGGAGCATGACCAATACGTGTTGTTTCGTTGCGGAAGGTGCCACGGCCATCGCCGTAGCGCGCCTCGCAGGCTACCACCGGTTTGCTTGATTGCGTAGCAGAAAAAACGCGGGACCGGTAAACCGGGCCCGCGCCTGATTACAAAATGGGTGGTCACCGGGTTATTCGGCAGCCCGGTCGCCATAGCCCTGCGGGTTGGCAGGGTCCTTCTCGTAGTCATCCGCTTCGCTCGGATGCGCACCGTCCTCGTAGTCCGGATCCTTCTCGTCGCCGTGATGTTCGGCGATGGCCATGCCGGCGGAGCCGGCGGTCAGACCGAATGCAACGAGAAAGGTCATCAGTGCATTGCGCAATGTCATCCAGGTCATGAAATACCTCCTGGTTTCGAAATGTCCGGTAGCCGCCGCGCGTGTTGCCACGCCCGACCGGCGCCTGGTGCACGACGTTGCGATGCAGCGAACGAAGTTCAACTCCCCCCGTCGACGATTGCTACCGGTCCAGTGGATCGATCTGCACCGGCCTTCTGCCGATGTTCCGGAAGCCGCTCGGGTGCGGCCGTCTATAGTTGGGGTGTGCGGCGTAGCTACTCGCGACGGGGGAACGATGAGCAGCCTGTTGGTACGCGATGTCATGGCCCGGCACCCATTTGCGATTACGCTGGGGACGGGGCTGGATGATGTGGTCGAGTCCCTGGTCGGCCACCATCTGACCGGCTTGCCGGTGATCGATACGGCCGGACACGTGGTGGGTTTTGTTTCCGAACAGGACTGTCTGAAGGCCCTGCTGGTCTCCAACTATCACGCCGAGGGCGCGCCGAAGGTCGAGGACGTCATGCGCCGCGATCTGGTCACTGCGCAGCCAGGCGATGCGGTCGTGGACATCGCCGAACACATGCTCCACCAGAAGCCCAAGGTCTACCCGGTGCTGGATGATACCGGCCGCCTGGTCGGCACCCTGTCCCGCACCCAGGTGTTGCGTGCGATGATGAAAAATCACCAACTGGCAGATTAGGGAAGCACTCATCTATTCGCACGCCTGCGCCCGCTCCTGCACTGCGGTTTCGTATTGACCGAGGGACCGTCGATGAATCCAGTCCTGCTGATCACCGGTGGTGGCCGCGGTATCGGTGCTGCCACGGCGCGGCTTGCCGCATCGCGTGGTTACGCGGTGTGCGTGAATTATCGAGTGGATGCGGAGAGTGCGAACCGGCTCGTGCAGGAGATTGTGGAGGCTGGCGGACAGGCCGTCGCGGCGCAGGCGGATGTCTCCAGCGAGGTATCGGTGCGGCGGCTGTTCGATGTCTGCGAGCAGGCGCTCGGCCCGCTTTCGGCGCTGGTCAACAATGCGGGTGTAATTGATCGGATTCGCCGGGTCGAGAACATGACCGAGGCGCGGCTGCAGCGCATGTTCGCGACCAATGTAACCAGCGCTTTTCTCTGCGCCGGTGCTGCCATCCGCCGATTGTCGACGCGGCATGGTGGTCCCGGCGGCGCCATCGTCAATGTGTCCTCGGGCGCCGCCAGGCACGGCTCCGCGCACGAATATGTGGACTACGCGGCATCCAAGGCGGCGCTGGAGGCGCTGACCCGGGGCCTGGCCCTGGAAGTCGCCGAGGAGGGGATCAGGGTCAATACGGTACGCCCGGGTTTTATCGACACGGATCTGCACAATGCCTCCGGCGTGGCCGACCGCCGTCAACAGGTGCGCGAGCGGATCCCGGTGGGCCGGTTGGGCATGCCGGAGGAGGTGGCCGAGGCCATCCTCTGGTTACTGTCGGACGCTGCCTCCTATGTGTCCGGTGCATCGCTCGATGTCGCTGGTGGCCGTTGATCCGTGCCAGGGTAGTTTTCCGTGCGTTCGCCCCAACATCTTTGAACCCAAATAAATATCCGAGGTGGCCATGAAAGCGATTCAGGCAGTGTACGGTGCACCCGCCGGACACTGGGTCGGTGACGGATTCCCGGTCCGGTCATTGTTGTCCTATGACCGCATGGGCGCGGCGCGGATCAGTCCGTTCCTGATGCTGGATCATGCCGGTCCCGTCCACTTTCCGCCCGCTGACCGGCCCCGCGGCGTGGGGCAGCATCCGCACCGTGGCTTCGAAACCGTCACCATCGTCTACCAGGGCGAGCTGGAACATCGCGATTCCACCGGCGCCGGCGGCCGCATCGGTCCGGGTGATGTGCAGTGGATGACCGCCGGCGCCGGCATCGTGCACGAGGAATTCCACTCGCGGAATTTCACCGCCAAGGGCGGCACCCTGGAAATGGCGCAGCTCTGGGTCAACCTGCCGGCCCGTGACAAATCGGCACCGGCGGCCTACCAGACGCTGCTGACCAGCGAAATCCCTGATGTCGCATTACCGGATGACGCCGGCCGACTGCGCGTCATTGCCGGTCAGTACCTGGAAAACCAGGGCCCGGCCAGCACATTCAGCCCGATGAATGTCTGGGATGTGCGCCTGCGCGCCGGAGCCGCGGTGGACCTGCCCGCCCCGGAAGGGCACAACACCCTGCTGGTGGTGCTCGACGGCACCGTGCAGCTCAACCAACGCGAAGCCCTGCGCAAGGGCGCCGTCGCCGCGCTGCCGGCGGAAGGCGAGGGGCTGCGCGTCGAGGCGAATTCCGAAGCCAGTCTGCTGCTGCTCAGCGGCGAGCCGCTGGACGAGCCGGTGGCCGGCTACGGTCCGTTCGTGATGAACAGCCGCGAGGAAATCGAACAGGCCTTCGCCGATTTCCGTTCCGGCAAGTATGGCGCCGTTGCAGACTGAACGATGCGCTGGTCCGTTCGTCGCTGACCACCGTGGGCCGCGTCCGGTACACTGCCCGGCTTCGTTCATCCGTACAGGATCTCAGCATGTTGATAACAGGCGTCCTGCTGCCGATATTCCTGATCCATCTGGTCGTCTTCGCGATACTCGGGCTGAAGCGCCGGCAACCCTATTACCTGGCGCTGGTGGTGACTTTTTCCGTGCTCAGTGCTGCCATGCTCGTGCGCCTGTTTTGGCCGGAAGCGCAGCTAGCCAACGGCATGGCGGTCGATCAGGCGCTCCGCTGGGCCGCCTGGCCGGTTGCTGCGGTGTCCATTACCTGGACGGTTGTGCGCGCCGTCAACCGCCGCCGCGGCCACGCGGGCATGGAGGCTGACTGATGCGCCGAATCCAGAGTGCAGGGCTGCTGTTGCTGGCCATCTGGCTGATCCTGCACGGGCTTACGACTCTGGTCGGTCTGAGCTTTGACGGCTTAGGCACCCTGATGGCGATTCTCGCTATCGCAGCCGGCGGTCTCCTGCTGGTTGGTCGCTGATGGCGGTGGTTCGCCACAGGTGTCGTGCGTTGGGGCTCCGAGCCCGAGGGCGGCAGACGCAGTCGCGGGACCGCCGTGAACGCATCCATCGAGCGCGTCCGGTTTTGGTCATCTGGCACGGCGCGGTGCCGGTTCGGCAGCCCCCCGACCCACGGCAACCTGCTTCTAGCCTGAGGCGTAGGGCGGGTCAAGCGCAGCGGACCCGCGCGGTGTGATCCGTTATCGAACTGGCCTGGCCGGCCGGTCTGCCTGGGTTTCCCGTTGCCTTACTTTTTCTGGGAGGACCTGCTGCACCGGTCTGCCTGACACTGAAGATGGGAACAACGTCTCCGGTTCGACCAAGCGCGAGGTCGGGGTGACAGGCATTCCATGGAGGAACGTCGGCCGCAGGGAAGCGGCCGTCGAGCGCCCACGGACGGGTGCATCGCGTTTCCGGAGTGGAATGCCTGTCGCCCTCGACCGGATCGAAGGCAACACGGGGTCCGAGCCTACTGGCGCGTCAGCTCTCCTCGTCTTCAGTCATCGCGAACAGTGAGGCATTGCCGCCGGCGGCGGTGGTGTCGATGGTCAGCACGCGTTCGCTGGCAAAGCGGTGCAGGTAGCGCGGTCCGCCGGCCTTCGGGCCGGTGCCGGACAGGCCCTCGCCGCCGAACGGTTGCACGCCCACCACGGCCCCGATCTGGTTGCGGTTGACGTAGCAGTTGCCAACATGCACACGGTGGGCGATGTACTCGGCCAGCGAATCGATGCGGGTGTGAATGCCCAGGGTCAGGCCGAAGCCGGTGGCATTGATGGCCTCGATCACGCCGTCGATGTCCTTCGCCTTGTAGCGCACGACATGCAGTACCGGGCCGAAGACCTCCTGTTCCAGCTCATTGATGCCGCCGATCTCGAAGGCGATCGGCGCGACGAAGGTGCCGTGCCCGGTGTTCGGCCCGAGCCTGGCCTCGGCAATGACGCGTTTCGCGCGCTTGCGCATGCCGTCGATATGCCGTTGCAGCATGGCCTGCGCGTCGGCGTCGATGACCGGCCCGACATCGGTGGCCAGCCAGGCCGGATCGTCGACCACCAGATCATCCATGGCGCCGGCCAGCATCTCCAGCGTGTGGTCGGCGACCTCCTCCTGCAGGTAGAGCACGCGCTGGGCCGAGCAACGCTGGCCGGCACTCTGGAAGGCGGAGGCAATCACGTCGACCACCAGCTGCTCAGGCAGCGCCGTGGAGTCGGCGATCATCGCATTCTGGCCGCCGGTCTCGGCGATCAGCGGGATGATCGGCCCGTCGCGCCGGGCCAGCGTCTGGTTGATGCGCCGCGCGGTTTCCACCGATCCGGTGAAGGCGACGCCGTCGATGGATTCGCTCTCCACCAGGGCCGCCCCGACCGCGCCGTCGCCGGGCAGCAGTTGCAGGACATCGGTCGGGATACCCGCCTCGTGCAGCAGTTGCACGGCGCGGAAGCCGATCAGGGTGGTCTGTTCGGCCGGTTTGGCCAGCACCGCGTTGCCCGCGGCCAGGGCCGCGGTGACCTCGCCGCAGAAAATCGCCAGCGGGAAGTTCCACGGGCTGATGCAGACGAACACGCCGCGGCCCTGCAGCCGGATTTCGTTGCGCTCGCCGGTGGGGCCGGGCAGGGCCATCGGTCCCGCGAAATCCGCCCGCGCACGGTTTGCGTAATAGCGACAGAAGTCCACCGCCTCGCGCACCTCCGCCACGGCGTCCGGAATGCCCTTGCCGGCCTCGCGCACGCACAGCGCCATCAACTCGGCCATGTTGGCTTCCATCAGATTGGCCATGCGGTCCAGGCAGGCCGCCCGTTCTTCGGCAGGGGTGGCATCCCAGCGCGGTGCGGCCTTGCGGGCCACGGTCAGGGCCAGCTTGACCTGTTCGGGGGTGGCCCAGATCGCCGAGCCGACCTCGCGCCGGCGATCCGCTGGGTCGCTGACGGTGCGCGGCGCGCCGCGCATGGTCTTGCCTTCAATCAACGGTGCGGCATGCCAGCCGGATTCCAGGGCCTTCTCCATGGCGCGGCGCAGGGATTCCAATTCAAGGGTGTCACTGAGATCGATTCCCGCCGAATTCTTCCGGTCCGGCCCGTACAGGTCTGCCGGCAGCGGGATGCGCGGGTGCCGGATGCCGGAGAGCTGGCGGATCTGCAGCACCGGATCGGCAATCATTTCCTCAATTGGCAGCTTCTCGTCCTGAATGCGATTGACGAAGGAGGTGTTGGCACCGTTCTCCAGCAGCCGCCGCACCAGGTAGGGCAGCAGTTCCTCGTGGCTGCCCACCGGCGCATAGATACGGCACGGCACCGAGCCGCCACCCGGCCGGGTGACCGTGTCGTAAAGGGCCTCGCCCATGCCATGCAGGCGCTGGAACTCGTAACGCGCGTCCCCGGCAATCTCCCGTACCCAGGCAACGCTGTGCGCATTGTGGGTCGCAAACTGCGGATAGATGCAGTCCTGGGCTTCCAGCAGGCGGCGGGCGCAAGCCAGGTAGGAGACATCGGTATTCACCTTGCGCGTGAACACCGGATAGTCACGGTAGCCGCCCTCCTGGCTGTCCTTGACCTCGGTATCCCAGTAGGCGCCCTTGACCAGTCGCACCATCAGTACGCGCTTGTGGCGCCGCGCCATGTCGGCCAGCCAGTCCACCAGATCGATGCAGCGTTTCTGGTAGGCCTGGATCGCCAGGCCGAAGCCGTTCCAGCCCTGCAGTTCATCGCTGGCCGACACGGCTTCGATAATGTCCAGCGAGATATCGAGCCGGTTGGCTTCCTCGGCATCGACGCACAGGCCGATGCCCGCCTGTCGCGCCTCGACCGCCAGCGCCGTGAGCCGCTGCACCAGGACCGGATGGCATTCGGCCTGCTGCGCAAACTCGTAGCGTGGATGCAGCGCCGAGAGCTTGACCGAGATCCCCGGCGAGGCGAGTTCGTCCTTGCCCTTGCTGGCCGTGCCGATGGCATGGATCGCGTTCTGGTAGGACGCGTAGTAACGGTCGGCGTCGGCCTGGGTTCGGGCCGCCTCGCCGAGCATGTCGAAGGAATGGGTGTAGCCTTGTTCGACGTCTTCGCGGGCCCGTTTCAGGGCCTCGTCAATGGTGCGGCCGATGACGAACTGCCGGCCCATGATGCGCATCGCCTGACGGATCGCCTGGCGGATCACCGGTTCGCCGCTGCGTTGAACCAGACGTTTCATCACCCGGCTCAGCGTTCGCGCGCCAGGCTCACCGACCTTGACCACACGGCCGGTCAGCATCAGGCCCCAGGTGGACGCGTTGACGAACAACGACTCGCTGCGCCCGAGGTGCGAACCCCAGTCGCCACTGCTGATCTTGTCCTGGATCAGGCGGTCGGCGGTGTCGGCGTCCGGCACCCGCATCAACGCCTCGGCCAGGCACATCAGCACCACGCCTTCCTTGCTGGACAGGTCGTATTCGTGCAGCAGCGCATCCACGCCGCCGTAGGAGACGCGCTCGCTGCGCACGGCGTGGACCAGGGCGGTGGCGGCCTCGCCGATGCGGGAGCGGCGCGGTTCGCCCACATCCGCCAGATCCGCGAGCCGCTGTACCAGCTCGGCTTCATCGCAGCGATAGGCTTCGCGCAGGGCCTTGCGCAGCGGACTCGGGGCGGCCGGTTTGTTGAACAGCATCATGCGTCTCCCTGAACATCGAATGATCGGGTCACGCGCTCACCCGGTGCCTTGTCCAGCAGACTGCCGATGACCACGGCGACCGTGCAGAAGACGAATCCGGGCACGATCTCGTAGAGATCGAACAGACCGCCGTCGAACTGCTCCCAGACAATGACCGTGACCGCACCGACAACCATGCCGCCCAGGGCCCCGATGCGGGTCATGCGGCGCCAGAACAGCGACAAGATGATCACCGGGCCGAAGGCGGCACCGAAGCCTGCCCAGGCGTAGGCCACCAGTTGCAGTACGCCGGCATCCGGGTCCAGCGCCAGCAGGGTGGCCAGTACCGCCACCAGGATAACCGCGCCGCGGGTGACCCAGACCAGTTCGCTTTCCGTGGCATCGGGGCGCAGCATGCCCTTGTAGAAATCGTTGGTCAGCGAGCTGGAGGACACCAGCAACTGGGAGTCGATGGTGCTCATGATGGCAGCGAGGATCGCGGCCAGCAGAATGCCCGCCACCCAGGGGTTGAACAGCGCCTGGATCAGCATGATCAAGACGGTTTCGCCGTCGTCCAGCGGCGCATCGGCGAAGAAGGCGATACCGATGTAACCGGTGGCCACTGCACCGACCAGGGCCAGTATCATCCAGGTCATGCCGATGGTCATTGCCCGCGGCACGTCATTTTCGGAACGGATTGCCATGAACCGGGCCAGGATGTGCGGCTGGCCGAAGTAACCGAGGCCCCAGGCCAGCAGCGAGATCATGCCCAGCACCGTCATGCCCTCCAGCAAGGTGCTGTAGCTGGGGTCGATGGCATGCACCTCGTCACCCACCTCACCGAGGCCGCCGACGATGACCACCGCCATCATCGGCACGACAAGCAGTGTGGCAAACATCAGAATGCCCTGGAAAAAGTCGGTCCAGCTGACCGCCAGGAAACCGCCCAGGAATGTGTAGGAAATGATGACGACGGCGCCGATCAGCATGGCCGTGGTGTAGTCCATGCCGAACGTGCTCTGGAACAGCAGTCCGCCGCCGACCAGGCCGGCCGAAATATAGAGTGTGAAGAAGATCAGGATCACCAGGGCCGAGATCGTGCGCAGCGCCCGCGAGGTATCGCCAAACCGATGCTCCAGGTAATCCGGAATGGTCAGCGCATCGTCGGCCAATGCCGTGAACCGGCGCAGCCTTCGCGCGACGAACAGCCAGTTGAGCCAGGCGCCGGCAACCAGGCCCACGCCAATCCACAGCTCACCCAGGCCGGCCGCATACACGGCACCTGGCAGGCCCAGCAGCAGCCAGCCGCTCATGTCCGAGGCACCGGCGCTGAGTGCCGTGACGCCAGGGCCGAGGCTGCGACCCCCGAGGATGTAGTCGGACAGGTCGGTGGTGATGCGGTAGGCCACAAAGCCGAAGGCCAGCATGGCAATCAGGTAGGCACCGAAGGTCAGTAGCGTCGGCGTATCGATATCCATTTGCGGCGTTCCTTCTCTGTTGTTTTGCGTGCCGGTCGGCGCGGCAGAGGATCGTTCGCGGAGGCGTGCTTTGATATCGCTTCAAAGTCGCGTTTGGCCATCGAAAATTTTGGACGGCCTCAGGCAGCATAGACGCCCATGCTTCGGGCGTCGCTGCATGGAGCAACGGATGACCCGAAGATCGTGAACTGGTCGTGGCCTTCCCCGAATGCCATGGGTGTACGATTCCTGGTGTGAATCGGCCGAGTGTGGAGTGGAACTGAAGATGAACCGGCAAGTGCACGGCATGGAACCGGACGCCGCTGTCTACAAGACGCTGCTGGAGTCAACCAGAGCGATACCGTGGCGCATCGATTGGGAGACCATGCGGTTCAGCTATATCGGTCCACAGATCGAGGATCTACTGGGCTGGACGCCCGACAGCTGGCAGAGCATCGATGACTGGGTGGAGCGCATGCACCCGGAGGATCGCGACCGCGTGGTCAACTATTGCGTCAGTCAGTCCCGCTGCGGCATCGACCACGAGGCCGATTACCGGGCCTTGACCCGCGACGGAGACTACGTCTGGATTCGTGACGTGGTGCATGTTGTGCGTCGGGATGGCGAGGTGGAAGCCTTGGTCGGTTTCATGTTCGACATCAGCGAGCGCAAGGCCCGCGAGGACGAGCTGCTGCGTCTTAAACTGGAGCTTGAGGCACTGTCCTATCAGGACGGTCTGACGGGCGTCGCGAACCGACGCCATTTCGACAATGTCCTCGAGCGGGAATGGGCCAGTGCCATGCGCAGTGGAACGCCGCTGGCGATCGTCATGCTTGATCTCGACCATTTCAAGGATTTCAACGACCTGATGGGGCATCCCGCCGGGGATGACTGTCTGCGTCGGGTCGCCTCCGAACTCGGCAAGGTGTCGCGCAGACCGCGGGATTTGCTGGCCCGGATCGGCGGTGAGGAGTTCATTCTGGTGCTGCCCGAGACCGACGCCGAGGCGGCCCGCGTCATCGCGGATCGCTGCCGTCAACTGGTGCGGTCGGCGGAGATCCCGCATTCCGGCAGTCCAGAAGGGTTTCTGACCGTCAGCGTTGGCGTTTGCAGCATGGTGCCGGCTGAGGGCCAGACTCAAACGGTGTTGCTGGAGGCCGTGGATCGCCAGCTCTACAGTGCCAAGCGCCAGGGGCGAAACCGCGTTGTCGTGGCGGAAAACCGGCCGGCAGCCTGAACTCCGGTATCCGGTCCGTGGCGTGACAGCAATGCATGCGCAGTTGGAACGGCATCAAGTCTGGATTTACCTCCTTGCGGTACTTGCTGGCCTTGGTTTCGGAGCGGGCTCGCCGGATGCGGCAGCGCTCCTGGATGTCTCTGTCTGGCCATTGCTGGCACTGCTGCTGTTTGCGACCTTTACCCAGATACCCCTGGTGCGGCTGCGCGGGGCTGCCTGCGACACGCGTTTCATCACCGCGCTATGCCTTGGCAACTTTCTGATCCTGCCCCTGCTGGTTGGCTCGGTCCTGCTGATCCTGCCACTGGAGCCGGCAGTCAGGCTGGGTATCCTGCTGGTGCTTCTGGTGCCGTGCACCGACTGGTTCATCAGCTTCACCCACCTGGGGCGTGGTGATGCAGCGCGGGCGGTGGCGGTCACGCCGCTGATCCTGTTGCTGCAACTGGCTGCACTGCCGTTCTACCTCTGGCTTTTTCTCGGCGATGTGGTGGTCGATCCGGTGGTGGTCCGGCCCCTCCTGACCGCCCTGGTGCTGCTGATCGGGCTGCCGCTGTTGCTGGCGGTGCTGTTGCAACGCCGGATAGCCGGCGGCGGCAGCGGCCAGGTGCTGCTTTCCACGCTGGCGTTGTTTCCCGTGCCGCTGCTGGCCCTGGTCGTCTTCTCCATCGCCGCCTCGCAGTCGCCGGCCGTGCTGGGCATGCTCGGCACGCTTTGGTTGCCGGCCTTGCTGTTCGCGGCGTTTGCGGTTGCCGGGGTCTTCCTTGGCAAGCTGCTGGCCCGGGCGTTCCGCTTACCGGCAGAGCCAGGCCGCACACTGGCCTTCAGTTTCGCCACCCGTAACTCCTTCGTGGTCCTGCCGCTGGCGCTGGCCCTGCCGGCGGGCTGGGAGGCTGCAGCACTTGTCATCGTGCTGCAGTCCCTGGTGGAACTGCTGGCCATGAGCCTGTTCGTGCGCTGGGTGCCCCGGCGTTTGATTCGATCCGCCGGGACCGCACGGCGGTCGCATGGCCCTTGACTACCGTGGTTCCTACAGGCGCTCGATATGGGCGATCATCCGGCGTCGCATCTCGTCGTCGGGCAGGCCTCCCAGGGCCGCACCCATATTGTCCAGCATGTGGCGGGCGCGACTGGTGGCCGGGGTGGCGGCAGTCACCACGGGGTGCGAGAGCACGAACTTGAGGAAGAACTGGGCCCAGGAATGGGCATCGAATTCCGCCGCCCAGTCCGGTACATCGTGCCCGCTGACCCGGTCCCAGAGGCGGGTGCGGCCGAACGGCGCATACACCAGTACCGCGATGCCACGGTCCTCGGCCAGCGGCAGGATCCGTTCCTCCATGGTCAGGTTGTCGACCGCGTAATCGATGCCGATGAAGTCCAGCGGTTCGCGCTTCATGACCTCTTCCAGCTCTTCGTATTGCCGCGGGAAGGTGGTGGTGACGCCGATGTAACGCACCCGTCCCTGCGCCTTCAGGTCCTTCAGGATCCCGAACTGGGTCGGTACGTCGCCCAGGTTATGTACCTGGATCAGGTCGATCGGATCCTTGCCGATCCGTTCGAACGACGTTTCGATCTGCGTCCGCGCGGCGTCAGGGTCGGCACTGCCGCCATTACGCCCGGCCACGTTCACCTTGGTCGCCCAGAACAGTGTTTCTTCCAGGTCCATGGCCTGGGCCAGGTCGCCGGCCACCTCTTCCGAGGCGCCGTAGCTTGGCGCGGTATCGAATACGGTGCCGCCATTATCGACCAGGGTGCGCAGCACCTCGCCGAGCGCCTCGGCCTCATCGCTCCCCGCAGTGGCCGAAAAGGTCGCCGAACTGCCCAGGCCGATTGCCGGAATGCGCTCGCCGGAGGCGGGAATCGCCCGCGTGATCAGGTCGAGCTGTCGATCACCGTTGGTGCCGAGCAGCAGCGACGGCTTGACGGTCAACGCCACGCCGGCTGCCGCCATGAGCTTGAGATAGTCGCGACGGGATATCATGTGCTTGTCCTCGGAGTGGTTTCGCGGAATTCGTGGACCGGGTGCGGCGTTGCCTGATTGGCCAGACGTTGCTGGGCCCGGCCAAGCCAGATTCCGAGTGCTGCCCAGACCAGAGCCAGCGGAATCGCGACGCTGGCGATGCCCGCCAGGCCCATGCCGAGCCGACCCAGCAGGCCTTCCGTCTGCGCGCCCACGACATCACCGGAACGATAGACGAAGGTGTCGATGAAGGCCTTGGACTTGTATTTGTCCTCGCGGCTGGTGACCGTGTAAAGCGTTTCCCGCGCCGGCCGCATCAGTGCCCGCTGCACGGCCCGGAATGCCGCCTCGAAGACGATCAGCGCAGCCAGTGAGCCAACGATCGCCAGACCGAGGAAGCCCAGCGTGACGGTGATCGGCAGCAGAGCCAGCGTGAATGCCACGCCCAGGCGCTTCATCAGGTGCCCGGCGATAAAGGCCTGCAGCACCAGCGTTGTTATCTGCGTGATCAGGTCGATGCGGGCAAAAACCGTTGTCCGCATGTCCGTGTCCTCGCCCAGCGCGGCCACCATCTGCAGCCGGGTGAAGTAGATGAAGGTGGCCATGATCGCAAGAATGACCACGTAGGCGGCGATCCCCATCAGATAGCGCGACTGGAACACGGCGCGGAAGCCTTGCCAGGCGCTGCCGCCGATTCGGGCGTGTTCGTCCACGGCGGGCGGCGCCTCCGGGTCATCCTCGCGATCGGCTCGCCGTTGGGGCTGCAGCCAGGCGAGCAGCCAGGCGGCAAGCAGGGCGAGCACCAGGAACGCTACCGCGACCAGCAGAAGGGCGGCGGTACCCAGCGGTTCCGCCAGCAAGCTTGCCAGCCAGGGTCCGAAGATCGCGCCACAAGTGCCGCCCACCGCGATCAGGGCAAAGAACCGCTTGCTCTGTTCCAGCGAGAAACGGTCCGCCATCAGCGCCCAGAACACCATCGTGACGAACAGGTTGAAGACGCTGAACCAGACATAGAACACCTGGCCACTGGTCACGCCGATGGCTTCCGGCGCGAACACCATGACCAGGTAGAACACCACAAGACTCAGGGCGAAGAAGAGATAGGTGGCGGAGATGAAGGCCAGTCGCGGCAAGCGGCTGACCAGCAGCCCGAACACCGGATTGACCAGCAGCGTGATCACGGCCGTGCCCATGAACAGCCAGCGTACGGTCTCGATGCCGCTCTGCATGCCCAGCGCCTCGCGCGCGGGCCGCAGCACCATGAGCGCCGTCAGCACGGAGAAGAAGAACAGCGCCGCCAGCAGCACCGGAAGGAGTTCCTCCCGACGGACGTTGAAATACTGCTGCAGTCGATCCGACATTTAACAGCGCTCGATGGAGCCGTCGATCGGCTTCACCAGCCGGCAGTCGCCGTCCACCAGGACACGGAGGGCGGCATCCTGCCATTCCCCGATCTCCACGCTGGTACTCGCTTCGGTGTCCAGCGGCGTGATGCCCGTGCTTGCCGCGTCTTCGCCGGGGGCCTCGGTGTCGGCGAGGACAAGCATATGGCCGGAAGCCGGCGTATGCCGCAGGAATACGGCGAAACGGCCGGAATCATCCCAGGGGCCGGTGCTGACGCTGCCGCCGTACTGGAAAGCGGCGGGGTAGATGGTTTCGTCATCCAGGGATACCAGCCAGCCGCCGCCGTGTGCCGCTCCACTGCTGGTCACGGCCAGCCAGTTGCCATCGGGGCTCAGGCTGGCGTCGGTGAATCGGTCCGAGGCGCCGAATCGGTTCTTCTCGTCGGCGGCGATCTGTGCGGGTAACTGGTCGATGTCGAGAACCGTTGCACCATCCGCATCGATGATCCGCTCCGCTTCCACCTGCACCTCGGCTGCGCCGCTGGCATCCGTCGGGTCGGTGTCGCAGGCGGTAACGCCAAGCATGCTGCCTGCAAGCAGGAGGATCTGGAATCGGCGGTGCGTGCTCATTCGGTTTGGACCGTAGTCGATCAAGGACGGCTCGCGGCTGCCCCGGGGTAGCTGATCCAGCGCCTGGTTTCCGGGTCAAGATGCTGCTCGAGGAACTCGTCCAGCGGCAGCGGTGGACTGTAGAGAAAGCCCTGGGCGGAATCGAAGCCCAGTTCGGCCAACAGTGCATGATCGGCCGTGGTCTCGACACCCTCTGCCAGGGTCTGCAGCCCCATGGCGTGGGCCATGTCATTGATCGCCCGCAGCAGGGCAATACCACGTTCGTCATCGCTGACGCCGGAGACGAAACTTCGATCCACTTTCAGCAGATCCACTGGGAATCGGTTTAGATAGTTGAGCGAGGAATGGCCGGTACCGAAGTCATCAATCGCTGCCTGCACACCCATGGCTCGCAACCTTGTCAACACCCGCTGGGCCATGGCGGGGTCGCGCATCAGCCCGGATTCGGTGATTTCGACGCTAAGTTGACTGCCAGGAATCCCGGCCTTCTGCATCGCCATGCGAAGGCGCTCAAGGCTCTCGGTCATCGCAAGATCGACTGCCGAGAAATTGATCGACAGATTCAGCTCGGGCAGCGCCGCGTCTGCCAACTCTCGTTGCATCCGGCAGGCGTTCTGTATGACTGCGGCGGTGATGTCGGGAATGAATCCGGCGGCCTCGGCGATGGGGATGAATTTCCCCGGCGGTAGCAGCCCGAGGTAAGGGTGTTGCCAACGCACCAGGGCCTCTGCACCAATCAGGCTGCCATCCCGCAGGCTGAACTGGGGCTGCAGGTGGAGCCGGAATTCATCCTTCCCAGCCGCCAGCCGCAGTTCGGATTCGAACTGCAGTGCATCGCGGCTTGATACCAGCGCGGCCTGTGCCTCACCACCGGATTGAAACCCCTTCTTCTTGACGTGGAGCAGCGCGGCTTCCGCGGCATCCAGCAGTTCGCCGGCGTCGGCATGATCGCCGGGCCCTACCACGACGCTGGTTGCGATCTGCACCGCCACCTCGACGCCGTGCACGCGAATCGGCCGCTCGAACCGGGTGCTCAGGCTCATTGCTGTGCCGTAGGCCCGTGCCGTGTCCGTTTGCGGCGGCATCACGATCAGGAATTTGTCGCTCTCCAGGCGGGCCAGCATGTCCTGTTTGCGCAAGCCTTCCTGCAGGCGCCGTGCGATCTCCAGCAGGGCCTGGTCGCCGCCGGAACGACCAAGCGAGGCGTTGACCCGATGCAACTGGCGGACATCGACCATCAGCACCGCAAACTGCTGTCCGTTGGTCTGGCTCTGCTGCATGGCCCAATCGAGATTGTCCATCGCAGCCCGCCGGTTGCCGGTTCCGGTAACAAGATCATGGGAGGAGTTGCGGATTGCGTCCTGCAATTCCGCATAGCGGGATTGGAGCACGTAGACAAGCGCACCCACGATCACCGCCATGACGGTGACGAAGCCCCAGCCCTTGAGCATGGAAAGGCGCCGCATCTCGTCGGCGCTGAGGTCGGTCGCGAACAGAATCCTGTCGGACAGCGTGATCCAGAGCAGGGACAGGATCAGGTAGGCGAGAGCGGTCAGCAGACCGTAGGCCAGCGGCCGGTTGCAGCGTGAATTCAACTCGCGCAGCCAGTGGCGGAATCCTCGGTACGGCAGGTCTGCTACTTGGGTCTGGCCACTCGCATTTCGCCGCGTCACTGGCAATGGGCTCCCTGGGATCGATTGCTGGCCGCCCAATTCTTCGTCGGGCTGGTCCGGCCATCCCTTGGCCGTTCCCTCCCGGCATGAGGCGCCGCACCTACAACTCTATCGCTTCGGAATGTGTAACAGTGTAGCAACCGTCGCGCCGGGGAATGTGGCCGGGGTCACGGCGGCGGCAACAAAAACGGGCCGCCGGACAGTGTCCGGCGGCCCGCAATGACTCCGGGACGACGTCGCTGTTACTTGTCAGCGCCGCCGCGTTCCCGCTCATCTTCATCGGCTTCGGTGGGGTGACCACCATCTTCATAGTCCTCACCGCCATGCTCGTCGGCGACGGCCATGCCGGCGGAGCCGATGGAAAATGCCAGACCCACGATCAGGGTCATGAGAATCAACCGAAGCTTAGCGAAGCTCATGGCTCCTCCACGCGTCGAAATGTGCCTGGATACTATGCAGGAGTAATGCCAGCCCAAGGTAGGCGTCGTTTAGGTTTCTGTTTTAACAGGAAATCAATGTGGTTCTCCGGCTCCTTGAAGCATTTTCGCCTGCGGCCCTGAGCCGTGTGTATATGCCTCATGTGCCAGATTGTTACAGAGGCCGTGGGCACAAGGGCCGGGATCGATGGGCGTCACAGCATGATGCTTTCGCCAGGTTCCGGGATCCGGGCATCGATTTCTGACGCTGCCAGCTTTGCTTGCAGGGCAGCCTGTGCACCCGGTTCGCCGTGCACCAGGTAGACACGGGGGCGGTCGCGGAAGGCGCCGACCCAGGCCAGCAGCTGGGATTGTCCGGCATGTGCCGAGAAGCCGCCGATGGTGTGAATGCTGGCGCGCACGTCGATGGTGTCGCCGAGGATGCGCACTGACTCCGCGCCGTCGACCAGTTGCCGGCCAAGAGTCCCCTCGGCCTGAAAGCCGACGATCACCACCCGCGTGGCGCGTTTGCCGAGTTGTTCGTGCAGGTGATGCAGGATGCGTCCGCCGCTGCACATGCCGGCGCCGGCGATAATGATCGCTCCGCCTTTCACCCGGCTGATGGCCTGGGACTCCTCCACGGTCTTCGTGCGGCGCAGGCCGGGCAGGTAGCGCGCAGGATCACCGTCTGCAAGTTCGTGCAGGATTTTCAGATCATCCTCGTCCAGCAGGTCCCGCCACTCGGCATACAATTCCGTCACCCGGATGGCCATCGGGCTGTCCAGGAAAATCCGTTGCTGCGGGAGCTTGCCGGCATGATAGAGCCGGCTCAGGTGATACAGGATCTCCTGTGTCCGGCCTACCGCAAACGCCGGGATCAGCACATTGCCGCCGGCCTCCTGCGCGTCCTCCAGGACCTGCTGGAACTCTTTCAGGGTCTCGTCCGCCGGCCTGTGATCCCGGTCTCCGTAGGTGCTTTCCATCAATACCACGTCCGCATCGCGCAACGTTTCCGGCTCGCGCATCAACACGGAATCGGGATTGCCCAGGTCGCCGGAGAAGACCAGCCGGCAGTCGCGCCCGCCGGAAGGAATGGCCAGGTCCACCGAGGCCGAGCCCAGGATATGGCCGGCATCGCGAAAGACCAGCCGCACGCCGCCAGGAAGCTCCACCGGCTTGCCATAGCCGTGGCCCACGCACTGTTGCAGTGTCCGGACCACGTCGTCCATGTCGTAGACCGGCTCCACGCGGTCGGCCTTGTTACCACGGCGCCGGTTCTGCCAGGCGGTGTCCCGGTCCATGACCGTTGCCGCGTCGCTGAGCATGATTTCAAGCAGTGCCTGCGTGCCCCGCGTGCAATGAATGGGCCCGCGGTAACCATCACGGACCAGTTTCGGCAGCAAGCCGGCGTGGTCCAGATGGCCGTGGGACAGCACCACTGCCGACAGGCCCTTCGCCAGACCGGCCAGCGATTCACGATTGGCCTTGTCGGCCCCCGGACCACCCTGGTGCAGACCGCATTCCAGCAGGATCTCGCCCGCTTCGTCGTCAAGCCGGATGCGATACCGCGAGCCGGTGACTTCGCCCACCGCACCCAGAAACTCGAGAGTCGCCATGTCCAGTGCCCCCTGTCCTTTGTTGTTGTCGCTATCTCTCCTCGCAGCCTACCCGATTCTCGAGCGACTTAAGGAAACGCTGATTTATTCCCGCGTCTGCGTTGGAGTCCGCATTTTTTCCGAGGCAAGGCGCGCTGTGCCGTATTCAGGGGGTATTCAGTCGCCGCCTGTTATCACCTGAACCATGCCAGCCAGCGGTTCCAGGGGAGAGGGTGTCATGACGACAGGGGTTTGGTGGGGTAAGGCTGTGTTGCTGGGGCTGGCCGTAATGGCGCTGGCCGGCTGTAACAGCAGTGGAAGTAGCGGTTCCTCCGGCGGTGGCAGTCGCAGCGTTGCGGACATCGAGGGCTATTACAGCGGCGAAATCACGGCGGGTGGCAGCCGCTTCAGCGTCGAGGGCCTCGTCGCACCGGATGGGCGTTACTTTTTCTACCGCCTGGCCGACGACACCAGTTTCACCGGCGTTTTTCGCAATGACCGCGACACCGGCGGCGTCACCAGCCGGGTGTTCGTGGATGACGGCAGCGCACGCGGCGAAGGGCGTGTCGATCTTCTGGTGCGGCGGCAGAGCACCCGGCTCGATGGCGATTACCGCGTCAATCTGGACGACGGCCGCCGCCTGTCCGGCGGCTGGCTGGTGGACTACGAACCGGAGGTCTACCTCCGTCGCGCATCCCGTGGCCGGGCCAGTGGCCTGTACGACGACCTGGTAACCGGCGAGGCCGCGGTACTGAGCATCGACTCCGCCGGCGACATGTTCCTGCAAAGCCCCGAGACGGGCTGCACCGCATTCGGCCGCCTTCGCGTGCCGGACCGCCAGGTCAATCTCTATGACATCGAACTGGAGTATTTCGACTGCCGCGGCAGTCGCCGCGAGCGCAACGGCGGTGTCTACCAGGGAATCGCCTTCCTTGATGACACCCTGGGCCGGGAACAGCTCGTCACCGTGCTCGAGGGCCAGTCGCCATCCGTCGGACGGATTGCGTTCCCGCTGGTGTTCCAGCGTTAGGTAAACACTGATTTATTCGCACGCTCGCGTCGGCGTCCGCATTTCCCCCGAGGCAAGGCGCGCCGAACACGACCCGTAGGGTGTATTAAGCGCAGCGAATGCACGCGGTGTGATTCGTCACGATCGCGGCAACAGGCTCGCGGTCACCGCCACCACCAATGCCCACCTCTACCCTGGTCCGCACGAACACCGTCCTTGTCCGGAAACCTGCCTTGTCCTGCCACCAGATCACGCCGCGCGGGTCCGCTACGCTTGAAAGGTCGCGCGCGCGATCAGCCCTGCCTCATCCGATCGGTTCCAGCAACTCCTCGTAATCGTTTGCCGGCTTGTTCACGGCACTGCTGACCGGATAGGCGTACAGGGTCGCCGGGTCCAGGGGGCGGACCGCCTTCCGGATTGCCACGCGGTCGTTCAGGTCGGGGTCCAGCCAGGCGTCCCGGGAAGCGGGGTCGAGTACCAGCGGCATCCGGTCATGAATCGGCTTGAAGGCATCTGCCGCGGCATGGGTGATGATGGCGAACGAGGGCCCTGCCTCCTCGCCACCCGGGTCGAAAAGCCCGGCAAAGAACAGCAGGACGCCTTCCCGGTGGCCCAGGTAATACGGGATTTTGGTCGTTCCGTCGCGTTTCCACTCGAACCAGCCGTTCGCCGGTACCAGGCAGCGGTGCCTGGCGAAGGCGCTCCGAAAATAGGGGCTCTCGGCGACCTTTTCGGCCCGCGCATTGATCGGCCGCGGTGCATCGTCGTTCGCCCAGCCCGGCCTGAAACCCCAAAGGAAATGCTCGATGGCGCGCTTACCAGAGCGGCAGTTGACGTTCGGGGGGCGGGTGCCCGGAGGAATGTTGTAGCGCGGCGCGTCATCGGCAGTAGGGGGCTTCATCCCCATGGCTGCGGCGATGGCCTCTGTCGCCGAATGAAGCGCGTAGCGTCCGCACATATGATTCCGCCCGGCACGGTCTATGACGGTAATCAGCGTAACGAATAATGGGCCTGGAAGCTTGGCCGCCGGTACCCGATCCACGGGTACCAGCGGCCGTTTCTCCTTCGCACTGCTCATTCGCAGGACACGGTCAGCTCCACCGGAACCGATTTCGACACGATGTCGTACACCGGCGAGAAGCGGGCCAGCTCGCGCAGGGTGTCGGCCGGTGCGTCACTGGCGACACGCATGTCGACCCGGACCTTCCGGTAACCCGGCCGCACCGTATCCGACAGCCCCAGAAATCCCTGTAGGTCCAGCTCCCCCTCCAGGCGGGACTCCACGCCCCGAATCGCGATCCCGCGCGCGGCGGCGTGATAGACGATACTTGTGGTCAGGCAGGCGGCGAGGGCGTGCAGGACGTACTCGACCGGGTTGGCGCCATTGTCCTTGCCAAGCAGGACGGCCGGTTCGTCGGCGTCCAGCACGAATGGTCCGTCCCGACTGCCGTCTTCCTGCCGGCAGCCGTGGAAGGCCTGGACGGTGGAGCGGTTGTGGCCGCAGTCGATCCAGCGGTTGCTGGCCCGGAAGCGGAACTCGGCGAGCCCCGGATCCTGCCGGACGGCCTGGATGGTGTCGCTGAGCGCCATGACGTCGACGCCGTTGACATGGTTGGTGGTTGCGACTGCTTCAGTCTGGGTGTTCATGGTCGTGATCCTCGGCTGGTTTCCAGGGTCATCCGCGCGGTTTCGTCTGGATGACAGGGATCACGTTAGGCCCGTGCGCCGGGGCGGGTAAGCGGCGCAGGGGCCGCAAACGGGGCCTTCGTGCCACGAAATGAGGGCGATGCCATGCCCCAGCAGTCGGGTCGCGCCCTGCGGGTCCTGCTGGTAGCCGTTCCCGAGACTGCCGGCTCGGCCCTGTACGGGTTGCTTGATGTGTTGTCGGCTGCCGGCGGCCTCTGGCAGACATTGCTGCGCGAGCAACCACGGCCCGCGGTGCTTCGGCCCGGCATCGTCGCAACGTCGCTGGAGCCTTTTGCCTGCGGCAACGACATTCCGGTGCGGCCCAGCGCCAGCGTGCGTGATGACCCGGTCGCCGATCTCATCATCGTCCCGGAGGTCTGGCTCGAACCCGACGCATCCCTGACCGGACGCCACCCGGAAATCGTTGACTGGCTGCGCCGTAGCCACCGTCGCGGCGCCCACCTGTACTCGGCCTGTTCCGGCGCCATTCTGCTGGCGGAAACGGGTCTGCTCGATGGCTGTGACGCCACCTCGCACTGGGGCTATGCGGACCTGTTTCGCCAGCAGTATCCGCGCATCCGTTTTCGCCCCGAGCCCAGCCTGGCATTCGCCGATCCGGCGGGACGGGTTGTCACCGCCGGTGGCACCACGTCCTGGCATGACCTGGCCTTGCACATCATCGCCCGACACATCAGCCCGGCCGAGGCCCTGCGCATTGCCAAGGTCTATCTCCTGAAATGGCATGACGAGGGCCAACTGCCATACACCCCGCTAGTGCGGCACAGCCCTCATGGTGATGCCGTGATTCGCCGCGTCGAGGATTTCCTGCAAGCCCACCATGCGGAGCCGGAGGTGTTGGCCACCGCGGTCCGCGACGCGGGTATTCCCGTGCGAACCCTCAAGCGCCGCTTCCGGGCCGCCACCGGAAGCAGCCTCACCGGCCGCCTGCAGGACCTGCGTGTCGAGCGTGCCAAGGAGTTGCTGGAGCAATCGTCGATGGCGGTCGATGCCATCAGTGCCGCCGTCGGCTACGAGGATGCCTCGTTCTTCCGTCAGTTGTTCCGGCGCCGCACCGGCGTCGCTCCGCGTGACTACCGGCGCATGTTTCGCCCGCCCGCTGCCGACACCCCGCGCAGTGATAGCGGCCCCGCTGCCGCCTGAGCGGTAGCGTCTCGGCTTCGCTACGCTGGATAACACTTCCGGAACGCGCAAGAGGAGGAAAACCATGACCGCCGAAGTCCTGCGCGATCTGTTGCTTTGGAGTGCACTGGTCAATTACGGCGTGCTGCTTTGGTGGTTTCTGATCTTTGCCCTGGCCCATGACTGGATGTTCAGATTCCACGGTCGATGGTTCGCACTGAGCCGCTCACAATTCGACGCCATCCATTACGGCAGCATGGCGGGCTACAAGCTAGGCATCTTTCTGTTGAACCTGGTGCCGGGGCTGGTGCTTTTTGTGATGCGCTGAATCCGCGGTGGGCGTCGGTATCGACGGGGCTCTGAGTCCTGCGTTGAGACCTAACGGATTGTGCAGCGTCCGGGGAGGCGGTCAACGAGACGTGCAACGTCCCGAGCGGCAGCGGCCGTTCGGGCACTCCGCGTCCGCATAGCACCTACCGCCCGCCGTCGTGCATTGGCCGCTGCGGCAGACGCCGCCGCCGCATTCGCTGTTGGCGTAGCATGGACCGCCAGCGGTTGTGCATTGCCCGGACCGGCAGCGTCCGCCGGCGCATTCGCTGTCCGAATAGCAGCGGGCGCCGGCCGTGGTGCAGCTACCGGAACGGCAGATGCCGCCCGGGCATTCGCTATTGCTGTAGCAACGGCCACCGGCACTGGTGCAGACACCGCTGCGACAGGTGCCACCCGCACATTCTGCGTTGGAATAACAGCGCCCGCCCGCCGTCGTGCATTGCCCCGACCGGCACACGCCACCGCCGCATTCCACGTTGCTGTAGCACCGTCCGCCCGTGACCAGCAGGGTTTCCGACGAGTGTTCCACCGCCGGGGACGTGCCAGGCGAGTTGGCCACATGTTCTGGCGATCCGCCAAAAGCTGACCCGTTCCACAGCAATAGGGTCAGCACCAGCAAGGCGTATGGAACGTCCCGGAACGAGTCCCGAGCAGAAATTCCGGATCGTCTTGATGACGATGATGGTTCGGACATGGCGTTACCTCCCTGCTACCAGTATCCCCGGTGTCGCGACGGGGTCTGTCGCAGCCACACCTGATGGTGTCAGGCAGTCGCTTAGCCCTGGCTGAGCGTCCTTGGACTGGTTTTCGCCGTTACGAGCCGGCAGGCTGCGGGGAGGCACGACAGGCAACAGGCAGGACACCTGATTATGGCTGACACCATGCTGCGTCACTGGACGATGCTGCAGTTGATCCCCCGGGCGCCGCGCAAGATCAGCGTCCAGGACCTCGCGAGCCGGTTGAACGCCCAGGGCTACGAGGTCACCGAGCGCACCATCCAGCGGGATTTGCAGAAACTTTCCGGTTCGCTCTTTCCGCTGCGCTCGGACGAGCGCAATCGACCATATGGCTGGTGCTGGTCCGAGGACGCCTCGGTCATGGACATTCCCGGCATGGATCCGCAGACGGCGCTCAGCTTCTCGCTGGCCAGGCGGTTTCTGACGCCGTTGATGGCGCCGAGTACGCTGGAGGCCTTGCAACCGCATTTCGATCAGGCAGCCCGTGTGTTGAGCGAGGCCCCGGCCGTGGTGGCCGGCTGGCCGGAGAAGGTTCATGTCCAGCATCGCGGTCAACGCCTGCTTGCGCCGGAGGTCCCCCAGGAGGTGCTGGCCGTTGTCTACGAGGCCTTATTGCGCGAACGGCAGTTCCGCGTCGATTATCAGCGCCGCAGTGACCACGGTTGGCACCGCCGGCTGGTCAGTCCGCGGGCCGTCGTGCTTCGCGAAGGGGTGATCTACCTCTTGGCGACGCTGGAGGACTATGACGATGTGCTGCATCTGGTGCTGCACCGCATGCGCAATCCCGAGTTACTGGACACTCCGCTGACCCCATTGCCCGGATTTTCGGCCGGGGACTACCTCGAGCAGCAGCCGCTGGATTTTCCCGAGGGCCCCATCCAGCTCCGCATCCGCATGGCCGCCGAGCCGGCCAAACACCTGGCCGAATCGCCGCTGAGCGAGGATCAGCGCATCGAACCGGATGGCGATGGCTGGGTGCAGATCTCGGCCCGCCTGCTGCACACCAATCAGCTCGGCTGGTGGCTGCTCGGTTTCGGTGAGCAGGTTGAGGTGCTGGAGCCCGCCGCACTCCGGCAGTGGGTGGCGGACACCCTGACGCAGGCGGCGGCTCGCTATAACGGCTGACTATATTTATTGGTGGTTTGTGGCAGCACATTCAACGACTGCAGGGTAAATCGGGCAGGTTTTATGGAGTTTAAGAGCCTCCAAAGTTTACGTCGGTTGCATCCGGGTTGGCGGCTATTACAAGCTGACAATGCCCCGATGATTATTGCGTTTTTCCACCGTTGCTTTGTCAAACCGAACGCACGTGCCCTCCCCGCGTCAGAACTCGAAAACGCGCTGGAAGATTACCTCTACACCTTGCGGATTCAGGTAGATGCGGCTGTTTTCCCGCGCGCTGCCTGCGAATACCTAGCGGACTGGGCCGCTAACGAGCGCGGTTGGTTGCGTAAGTATTATCCGCAGCACAGCGACGAGCCCCACTTCGATCTCACCCCCGCCACCGAGCAGGCCATCCGTTGGTTGACCGGGCTTGAGCAGCCCCACTTCATTGGCGCCGAATCGCGCCTCACGCTGGTGTTCGATTTGCTGCAACAGATCGTGGACGGCGCCGAGACCGACCCGGAAGCCCGTCTGCGCGACCTGGAAACCCGGCGCGAAGCCATCGAGCGCGAGATCGAGGATGTGCGCGCCGGCCATCTGAACCTGATGGACCCCACCCGTCTGCGCGAGCGTTTTCTGCAGATGGCCGACACGGCGCGCGGGCTGTTGGGCGACTTCCGCCAGGTGGAGGCGAATTTCCGCAGGCTGGACCGCCAGGTGCGCGAGCAGGTGGCCACCTGGGAGGGCGGCAAGGGCGATGTGCTCGACCAGGTGTTCGGCGAGCATGACCGCATTGCCGACTCCGACCAGGGCCGCAGCTTCCGCGCCTTCTGGGATTTGCTCATGTCTCCCTCCCGGCAGGAGGAGCTGAGCGAGTTGCTGGCGCGCACCCTGGCCCTGGCCCCGGTGGCCGAACTCGACCCCGACCCGGCCCTGGGCCGTATCCACTACGATTGGCTGGCCGCCGGTGAACACACACAGCGGGTGGTGGCGCGGCTCTCGGAGCAGTTGCGCCGCTATATCGACGACCAGGCCTGGCTTGAGAACCGCCGCATCATGGGCCTGATCCGCGACCTGGAGCAGCATGCGCTGGCGCTTCGGGAATCACCACCCCGGGATCTGGCCATGCGTCTTGATGAGCCCGCGCCCCGGGTGGAACTGCCCATGGAGCGGCCGCTCTACAGCCCGCCGATGACGCCGCACATCGCCCAGCAGGTGCTGGAGGAGGGCGAGGCCGACGGCGACGCCGGTGCGCTGTTCGAGCAGGCCTTTGTGGATCGCGCCCTGCTGCAGGCGCGCATCCGCCAGGCCTTGCAGACCCGCGAGCAGGTGAGTCTGAGCGGGTTGCTTGAACAGCATCCGCTGGAGCAGGGGCTGGCCGAGCTGGTGGCCTATCTCGCCCTGGCGGCGGACGACCATCGCAGCGTCATCGATGAAAGCGACCAGCAGACCGTATACTGGCACGATCGCCAGGGCGTTCCCCGCAGCGCCACGCTACCCCGGGTCATATTCAGTCGTTGAGCCCATGAGTGAAGAGGAAGGCGCGTTCTCCGCCATGCTGATCACCCTGTTCAAGGGTGTGCTGTACAAGGACCAGAACCCCCGCTACTGGCAGGTGCTACACGACCACCAGGCCCGGGTGCGGGATCACGTGGCCGTGTTGGGGCTGGAGCTGCTGCTGGACGAGGCCGAGGGCCATGCCTGCCTGCGTCAGCGCGCGCCCGCGGAGGGCGAGCCGGAGCTGCCCCGGCTGGTGCCGCGCCGGCAGCTCAGCTACCCCGTCAGCCTGCTGCTGGCCCTGCTGCGCAAGAAGCTGGTGGAGCACGATGCCGGCGGCGGTGATCCGCGGCTGATCCTGTCGCGGGAGCAGATCGTGGAGCTGATCCGTGTCTTTCTGCCCGCCGGCGCCAACGAGGCCAAGCTGGTGGATCGGGTGCACGCCGACATCAACAAGGTGGTCGAGCTCGGCTTCCTGCGCCGCCTGCGCGGGCAGGACAACCACTACGAGGTCCGCCGTATCATCAAGGGCTATGTCGATGCCCAGTGGCTGGCTGAGTTCGACCAGCGCCTGGCGGACTACCGCGAGCACGCTGACAGCGCCACCGGGGCGGAGGGCTGAGCATGGACCTGCAAGGGCTGGAATTCGCCGCCTCCGACGAGCGCACCGGCTTTCGCCTGGATCGCCTCGAGGTGTACAACTGGGGCACGTTTCACAACCGTGTCTGGTCGCTGCGGCCCGGGGGCGACAACTGCCTGCTCACCGGCGACATCGGCTCGGGCAAGTCCACCTTGGTGGATGCCGTTACCACGCTGCTGGTGCCGGCCCAGCGCATCACCTACAACAAGGCCGCCGGTGCCGAGGCCAGGGAGCGCAGCCTGCGCTCCTACGTGCTGGGCTATTACAAGTCCGAGCGCAGCGATACGGGGCTTGCCAGCAAGCCCGTGGGGCTGCGCGACCACAGCAGCTATTCCGTCATACTCGGGCACTTCCACAACGAAGGCTTCGCCCAGGATGTCACCCTGGCGCAGGTGTTCTGGGTGAAGGATGCCCAGGGGCAGCCGGCGCGGTTTTTCCTGGTGGCGGACCGCGAATTGAACATCGCCGAGCACTTCGCCAACTTCGGCAGCGATCTCGCCACCCTGCGCAAACGCCTGCGTGAGCTGCCCCACGTGGAATTGCATGACACCTTTCCCCCCTACGGTGGCGCTTTCCGACGCCGCTTCGGTATCGACAACGACCAGGCGCTGGAGCTGTTCAACCAGACGGTGTCGATGAAGTCGGTAGGCAATCTCACCGAGTTCGTGCGCGGTCACATGCTGGAGGCCTTCCCGGTGGAGGAGCGCATCGACGGGCTGATCCGCCACTTCGATGACCTCAACCGGGCCCACGAGGCCGTGCTGAAGGCGAAGGCGCAGGTGGAACAGCTTGCGCCCCTGGTGCGCGACGCCGACGAGCACGACCAGCGGGCCAGCCGCGCCGACGAGCTACGCCACTGCCGCGAGGCCCTGCGGCCCTGGTTTGCCCTGTTAAAGAGCGAACTGCTGGCGCGGCGGCTGGACAATCTGCGTGATGAACATGAACGCCTGCAGCAGCGCATCCAGGGCCTGAGCGCCCGGCTCACCGAGCAACGCGCCCAACGCGACGAATTGAAGCAGGCCATTGCCGACAACGGCGGCGACCGGCTCGAACGCATCAAGGCCGAGCGCGAGCGCAAGGAGCGGGAAAAGGCCGAGCGACGGGCCCAGGCCGAGCGCTACCGGGCGCTGGCTCATGGTCTGGACCTGCCCGACGCAACCAGCGTTGACGCATTCCAGGCCAATCGCGAGGCCCTCGGCCGGGCCCGCGAGGCCACTGAGGCGGCGCGTGGCGAGCTGCAGAGTCTCATTACCGAAGCCAGCGTGGATCTGCACCAGCAGAAGGGCCGTCATCAAGAACTGGAGACCGAGCTGGAGTCCCTTCGCGGCCGCCGGTCGAACATTCCCGCGGCCATGCTCGCCATCCGCGAGGCGCTCTGCCAGGCGCTGGATGTCCCCGCCGAGGCGGTGCCTTTCGTCGGTGAGCTGCTGCAGGTGCGGGATGATGAGCGCGACTGGGAAGGCGCCATCGAGCGGGTGCTGCACAACGTCGGCCTGTCGCTGCTGGTGCCCGACGACCACTACGCCCGGGTGGCCGAGTGGGTCGACCGCACCCACCTGCGCGGCCGCCTAGTGTACTACCGGGTGCGCGAAGCCCGCGACGCCCCGCCGCCGCAACTGCAGCCGCAATCGCTGGTGCGCAAGCTGGCGGTGCGTCCGGAGTCAGCCTTCTACGGCTGGCTGGAGCAGGAGCTCGCTCGCCGCTTCGACTATGCCTGCTGCACCGATTTGCAGCAGTTCCGCCGGGAGAAGCGCGCCATTACCCGCGCCGGGCAGATCAAGGCCGGCGGCGGTCGCCACGAGAAGGACGACCGCCACCGCATCGACGACCGTGCGCGCTATGTGCTCGGCTGGAGTAACGAGGCCAAGATCGCTGCCCTTGAAGCGTATGCCGAGGGCATCGCCCGGCGCATGCACGACATCGCCGGGCGCATCAGCCAGTGGCAGCAGGAACAGCGCGATCAGGACACCCGCCGCGACAGCATCCAGGAGCTGTCCCTGTTCCGGGATTTTCAGGCCCTGGACTGGCGGCTGCTGGCGGCGGACATCGAGGCCCTGAACCGGGAATACCGGGAACTGGCCGAGGGGTCCGACGTGCTGCGGGCGCTGGAGGGGCAACTGCGCGAACTGGAAGACGCGATTGCCGCCACGGAGACCGAGGAGCGTGACGCCTACGGCCAGCGCAGCACCGTCGAGCTGAAGCGGGAGCAGGCCGAGGCGCAGCAGCAGGACTGCCGCACCCTGCTGGCGGCAACACCCGAGACGGCGCAACAGCGCTACTTCCCCCGCCTCGCCGTGATGCGCGACAAGGCCCTGGGCGAGCACACCCTCACGGTGGAGTCCTGCGACAACCGGGAAAAGGACATGCGGGACTGGCTGCAGCGCGCTATCGACGCCGTCGACCGCCGCCTGAAGGACCTGCGCGACCGCATCATCGACGCCATGCGCCGCTACCAGGATGCCTGGCCGCTGGACAGCCAGGAGGTGGATGTCAGCATCGAGTCGGCCGGCGACTACCGTACCATGCTGGATCAGCTCCAGGCCGATGATCTGCCCCGCTTCGAGGCCCGCTTCAAGGAACTGCTGAACGAAAACACCATCCGCGAGGTGGCGGCGTTCCAGAGCCGCCTGCATCGCGAGCGCCAGGCCATTGTCGAGCGCATCGGCACCATCAACCGCTCCCTGCGCGAGATCGACTACAACGACAACCGCTACATCACCCTGCTGGCGGAAACCGCGACCGACCCGGAAATCCGCGATTTCCAGCAGAGCCTGCGCGCCTGCACGGAAGGCGCGGTCACCGGCTCTGACGGCGATCAGTACTCCGAGGCCAAGTTCCTGCAGGTAAAGGCCATCATCGAGCGCTTTCGCGGCCGTGACGGCACCACGGAGCTGGACCGGCGCTGGACCCGCAAGGTGACCGACGTGCGCAACTGGTTCGTGTTTTCGGCCTCCGAGCGCTGGCGCGAGGACGACAGCGAGTATGAGCACTACACCGACTCCGGCGGCAAGTCCGGCGGGCAGAAGGAAAAGCTCGCCTATACCGTGCTGGCGGCGAGCCTCGCCTACCAGTTCGGGCTGGAATGGGGCGAGACCCGCTCGCGGTCGTTCCGCTTCGTGGTGATCGACGAGGCCTTCGGCCGTGGCTCGGACGAATCCGCCCGCTACGGGCTTGAACTGTTCCGTCGGCTCAACCTGCAACTGCTGGTCGTCACGCCGCTGCAGAAGATCCACATCATCGAGCCGTTTGTGGCCAGCGTCGGCTTTGTACACAACGTGGAAGGGCGGGAGTCGATGCTGCGCAACCTCACCATCGAGGAATACCAGGCCGAGAAGGCTGCCCGGCAACGGATCGCCCCATGAGCTGGACCACCCACGATGAATTGCGCGGGCAGTTGCTGAGCCTGTGGGAGCGGGGCGACTGGCTGGCCGCGACGGTGCGGGGGGAGGCGTTGTTTCCCCACCGGCTACGGTTGCGACGGCCCGGCTCGCGCGACCTTGCCGGCGACTTCGCCGCCGTGCGGGCCTGGGTGCAACAACTGCAGGCGGGAAGCCGGGAGGCCCGGGGTTACGGCTACGAGATCACCTGGCGACGGGTGAACCACCGGGTGCACGGGGCCAACGACCTGCCGGACGGTGCCATGGTGCCCAGCGAGGCAGATGGCCTGCGCCTGATTGGCAAGACGCAGGAGGCGGAGCGCTTCCAGGCCCTGGCCAACGAGACCTTGCGCCGCTTCCCGCAACTGACCGATTGGCTGGCGCGACGGCCCCTGCAGGTGCTGGCCGAGGCCGAAGCCTGGCTTCGGGTGCTGGCGGTACTGGACTGGTTCCGCGCCCATCCCCGGCCCGGCATTTACCTTCGGCAATTGGACATCCAAGGGGTCGATACCAAGTTTATTGAAGCCAGGCGAAAGTTGTTCGTGGAATTGCTGGACGCCGTGCTCCCAGAGGCCGCCATCGACCCAGCGGCTACCGGCGCCCGTGGCTTCGAGCGGCGCTACGGTCTGCGGGAAAAACCGGCGCTGGTGCGTTTCCGGCTATTGGACCCGGCGCTTTACGTTCAGGGAATGAGCGATCTGTCCGTCCCCATCAATCAGTTCGCGGCGCTGCGGCTGCCGGTACGCCGGGTCTTCATCACCGAGAATGAGATCAATGGCCTAGTCTTCCCAGCGCACCCGGACAGTCTGGTTATCTTCGGCCTGGGGTACGGGCTGAAGCGGCTGGCGCGGGTGGACTGGCTTCAGGACGTGGAAGTTTATTACTCGGGGGATATCGATACCTACGGCTTCGACATGCTCCACCGGCTGCGAACCCAAATACCGCAGGCTCGCTCGCTGCTGATGGACCGAATGACCCTCAATACACATCGCGCGTTATGGGGATGCGAGGACAAGGAAAAACGCGTTACCGGGGAACTCAGCCAGCTCACCGCGGAGGAGCAGTCACTGTACGTGGACCTGAGAGACAACGTCTTAGGTGAGCGGCTTCGACTGGAGCAGGAGCGCATTGGTTTTCGTTATTTGCGGTCGAGGCTACAGGCGTTGGAGACCGAGCGGGCTTAGGGATTTTTCCGGAAGTGCAGAAGGGCAATCATGTGGTTCTATAATACGGACCAGAGGGTGCGATTCGGGGCGATGAGATGATCCAGGGTAGCGAGATCCAGCAGATGGCTGCGGTCCTCGGGCTGGATGACATCCGTGGTGGTTACACGGGCTTCGCGTTCAGTCAGCGTATTGCAGACGGCCTGCCGCTGCGCGCCATTGAGCATGTCCACCGGGTCGTCGCACCGGGTTCCCGGGATTTCTCGACGCTGGTCATTCCCAAGCAGACGCTGCTGCGCCGTCGGAGGAAGCGCGAGTCACTGAACCGAAACGAGAGCGAACGCCTAGCCCGCATCGCGCGGGTCTGGGCCATGGCGATCGACGTCTACAGGGACGAGGGCATGGCGCGGACGTTCCTTACCCGGCCTCATCCAATGCTGGATGGGCGCGTTCCGCTGGATGTGGCAATTGTGACGGGCTACGGCGCGGAAGCTGTGGTGGAAATACTGGGCCGGCTGAAATACGGGTCGGCTGCTTGACCCCACGACGGCTTGATCGACCCCGAACGGCCTATCGGATCGGGGATCCCCACGGGGAGTTTTCGATTTTCGATGCCACGGGCTCGACCATCTACCCGGGCTGCTGGAACGACGCCGACACACCGGTCATCTACGCCAGCGAGCACTACTCCACCGCCATGCTGGAAAAGCTCGCCCACGCCAATGGCCTGATGCCGCCGGATCAACACTTCATTCAGATCAGTCTGCCCCACGGGCTGGATTACGAGATCGTCAGCCCGGAACACTTGCCCGACTGGGCAGCCCCGGACTGCGGCTCCGCTCGCGAGTACGGTGTTCAATGGGCGGCAGAAAAACGCACCGCGGTGCTGTTCGTTCCGTCATTCGTGGCACGGATCGAACCTAGGGAAACACTGATTTATTCCCGCGCCCGCGCCCGAGACCGGTTTTGGTCATCTGGCAAGGCGCGGTGCCGGTTCGGTAGCCGTAGCTACCGGGCCGGTAGCGCAACACCGCCAGGGACCAAAACCGGCCGGGCCCTTCGGGTTGGGCCGCATTTTTCCCGAATGCTGTGTTGCGCTGCTTGACCGCAGAATGACTGCGGCGCTGCGCAGCGCGCCTTGCCTCGGAAAAAATGCGGACTCCAACGCAGGCGTGGGAATAAGTCAGTGTTTCCCTGATGTCATCATCAACCCGGAGCATGCGGACTTCGAACAGATCGAGGTCCGTACTGCGGAGCCGGTCTGGTGGGATCAGCGGCTGTTTCTGCCCACCAGCGACACCTGATGTCGCACGGCATCGTCATATTGAGCGCTGCAAACCAAGCGGGAGGAGGGGATATGGCCAAGGCCGCGACAGCAATCGGGCTGGCCTGCCTGCTGGCGGCCTGCGGTACCGTGCCGCCGCACTACGGCCAGCCCACGATCCGGGATGCCGACGGCCGCATCATCGGCTACACCACCGAGGGCATCGGCGGTACCACCGAGGTGCGCGACCGCGACGGTCGGCTGAAATACACGGTGGAGCCGGGCTACCGCAGTCCGCACCAGCCACCGGGCGGGGACTGAAGCCGGTTCATGGGTCTGTTACGCGTCGGCGAACGGGACCGGCATGGCCGGCAGAAGCGGATCGAGCATGCCGGCCGGCATCTGCGCGTTAGCCGCACCGGCTCCCGTATCCGCGCCCGCGTCGAGGGCCTGTTGCAGCAATTAATGGAGCAGGGCGGTATCCATCGGGATGGCGATTTCCTTGCGACTGAACAGCAACGTCGCGCGCCGCCTTACCGCGACTGGTCCGAGCTGCCCGATGCCGAGCGGCAACTGGACCATGTCCACGCCCGGGAACTGATGCAGTGCCTGCTCAATACCGTCGTCCGGGAGGCCCCACTGCCTGTGGACGAAGCCATGAACCGCGCCCTGCACGGCATCGGCTTCATTCGTTTCACCGCCCAGGCGCGGGAACGGATGCAGTCGCCGCTGCAGGACCTGCTTGGACAGCAACGGCTTGTCCAGATCGAGGACACGCTGAACCCCGGCCCGCGGGCGCTGCTGCGCTAGTCGGGCGTTTCTGGAGGCCCCAAATGATCCGCCTTGTCCTGTTACTTGCTGGTGTCCTGCTGAGTGGCCAGGCCCACGCGCAGATGTATCAATGCACGGGGGATGCCGGCGAACCCCTGTTCAACCAGCAGCCCTGTGGTGACGACAGCCAGCCGATGGATCTCCAGTACCGGTCCATCGAGGCTCCGCTTGTGCCACCACCTAGGCGGGCGGCCCCCGCAGTCGCCCCGGCGCCAGAACCAGAACCGTCCGGCTCCCAGCGTGGCCAGGCCCCGCGGCCCGATCGCACCGCGCCGGGTGTGGACAGCTGCCCCAGCGACCGGGCGATTGAGCGTGCGGTACGCGCCGGCAACATCATGCGCTGCATGACCCGCGCCGAAGTCGAGCGCGCCAGCGGCACCACCCGTGTCCGCTGGACCGACAGCCAGAAGATCACCTCCCAGGGCATCAATGTCACCGAGCGTTTCTACACCGCCCGCCGTGGCGACTGGCCCCGCGTGGTCTGGTTCCGCAGCGGCAAGGTTGTGGCGTTCGGGGATCTTTAAAGAAACACTTAATTGATTCGCGCCCTGAGTTGGAGTCGGCATTTTTTCGAGGCAAGGCGCAGTCATTCTGCAGCCGAAACCTGCCCAGGGCTCAGGCGCGCGAATGAATCAGTGTTTCCTCAAGTGCTTGCTGCAGTCGAAACCATCCTTCGCGGCGTTTTTCACTGGGCATTGCCTTTATGTTGTAAAGCTTCCATCGAACGGCAGGTAACCGCTCGATGCCGGGAATGGGAGAAAGGGACCAGTCCGGATTTCCCTGCTTGAACGATAACAGGAAGCGGACGTCGATCTCTGTGAGGAACTGGCCTAACTGCTTCCGCAGTTCCAGGCGCGTGTTCTCCAGAACCGACAACGGTATGTCATTCCTCGTCATACCGATGAATTCCTCTCGATAGACGGTATCGATCGCTTTCAAGCGAGGGTTGATGACTTCGTTAATCGGTCTTGGATGGCAGAGCAGATAGACCAGAAACCCCTCAAAGACAGAGCGGTCCAGGCCACGCTCATCCAGCAGCCCTCTCACGTCAAAAAGGTCCCGCGGGTGTTGGCGATCAAGCGCCGCACAGAGCTTGCCGCCGTAAAGATCCGGCAGAGAAACCACCTGAACGGCCGCAAAGCCATAAAGATTTTCGACGGCCTCGACAACATCACGGATTTCGGGTGGATGCACCGTCCCGCGCATGACCGGCGATACTTCGATCTTGATCTGGCCTCGGCTGTTGCGCACCAGAACGCGCAGTTCATCCGGGCGATTGACCTGCAACTCGGCTCTGGCATCCGGCACACGGGTAGTTACGGCAGCGGCCAAACGCGCAAGCGCGCGGCGACTGTTTTTCAGTGCATCATTGCGTGATTCCAGCGGCAGATACACAAGATCAATATCGATCGAAAGGCGCGGGAATGGCTGCATGAAAAGATTGATGGCTGTGCCGCCCTTCAGGGCGAAACATGGCTCGTCATTCAGAAAGGGCAGGACAGAGACCAGGAGCCGCACCTGCTCGTGATAGCGGTCGTCAAACGCCACGGGCGAACTCCTCGGGGACTGTCACTTGAAACTCCCGGTCCAGCCTGCCACCGGGGTAGAGTTGCCGCTTTCCCTGCCCGAGGTCCAGACGCGTCGGATCAAGTCGTCCGTACCAGTTGTGGCCAGCGTGTCGTGCCAGGACAAGGAAGGCGCGCTTTGTCCGCACGGAACGACATGCTTCCAGAAACACCTGTAGGCGTCGGGGCCGCAGGGTGTTGAGACCGCTAAACGTGTCGACCAGAGCGCTTCCGAAAAGTAGTTCGTCCGGCGCCACGGTGATCCACTCAAGCACGGCCCGCTCGGGTGTGGAGATCTGAAGCGTGAATCCCTTGTTGGCTGGCGCATGGTCGGCAAAGCTGTCGGGGAGCTCGGCCGGGAGCGCAGTGACGGTATGGAGGTTGGTTTCAGCAGTCCATTCGGCGAGGCGAAACCAGCGAGGTAGGCGCGCTCCTGCGCCGCCGAAGATGTGCCGAGTAGAGAACCCCAGCGCCAGGTAATGATTGAACCCGTGCAGCGACAGCGCGGTTTGCCCCCCTGGCCAGATCGGCACCGCTCTGCTTCCAGACGATGCCTGCAGGGCAAAAACGGCGCTTTCCCAGGTCAGGGAGTCCCCGGCGCGGCAGTACGCGCCATGTCCGACACGTCGTAACCAGCCGCTACGGGTCAGCTTCCGCGCCTGGTCAGTACTTACGCCACGGACACCCAGCCACGCTGTCGTGACGACAGCGCCATATGGGATTTCACGTAACAATTGGTTTATTTTCATTGTTGAAAGCGGCGATATAATCCTGTTTTGACAGACATAGTAAACCAGCAGGAGTTTGTTTTCATCTCCAGTAAAAGCATTTAAAGCCGTTTTTTTAATTTTATATAAACCAACACACTGGTCGGAGAAGTCTCAAGCTGGCTCACCGCCTGCAAAAAGCGGACATGGGAGCGGACATAAAAGAGGGGAGGGGATCTCGTGGAGTGTCCGATAAGGCTGACGAAACAGTCTGTTACGCGACGTGCCAAGCGAACATCAAAGCGGACATGAGTGAGGCCGTCGGCAGAACATGATCCCTGCAGCGATGACATCGATCGATCCTTCACCGATGATGGCGCCCACCGTGCGGAGAGATGGCTTGCCGAGACAGGTTTGATCTGTCCATTCGGTGTTTATATCAATAAGGATATAAGGTCAGAAAAGCCGTGGAGTCGTGTGCCGCAATGCAGCTCAACGTTGCGCGAGGGTCGAAGCGACTAACCGATGCGGATCCGGACCGGGAGCGCCTGGCGGCGCTTGCGGGTTAGCTGTTAGGAGTCCCGCTCGCGGGTCTCGTTCATCATAGCCCTGCAGCAGGCTCCAGGAGCGGGCATAGTCGCTGATTACGCCGGCAACCGCTTCGCCCGGACCGGAAACAAGGCCCTGATTGGTGAGGGTGCGGCTGAGCAGACTGACCGCCTGTTCAAACTCGATGCCGCGCTCGGCAAGGCGTTGCTGGTTGAGCGTGTAGCCGTTGACCAAATGCTCCTTAAGGACCTGGGTCGCCCACTGGCGGAACTGCGTGGCGCGTTTGGAACTGACTCGATAGCCAACGGATATAATGGCGTCGAGGTTGTAATGTTTGATGCGCCGTCGGACCTTTCGTGCGCCTTCCTCGCGAACTACTAAGAATTCCTTAGTAGTTGCCTGCTCAGCGAGTTCCTCGTCATTGAATACGTTTCGCAGATGCATCAGGACGTTCTCGGAGGTAGTGCCGAAAAGCTGCCCCATCTGCGCCTGACTCAGCCAGACCGTCTCACGGTCGAGCGTCACCTCCAGCCTTGCCTGGCCGTCGCTGGACGTGAAGATTTGAACGGTTCCGTCGGTCATTGCGCCTTGCCCCCTGACTGCATCCGCCAGTATCCACAGTCGTGTCGGAATCCGCGAATCCGCCCGCCGCTCCGATAGTCGTCTCGTCTAATCTGCGCGATCAGCCGCTCGGGTCGAGCAGACCGTCCACGTAATGCGCTTGGGTTTCGCGTTCGATCGCACCGGGTCGCGCGCTGCGCACGCGATGGATCGCGTCGTTCGGCATTACTCCCGTCTCGACAAGAATTCGGGCGGCGACCGTGCCAGTCCGACCGAGTCCGCCGAGGCAGTGCACCAGAATCCGTCCGCCACGCTCCAGAACCTGGTGAATGCCCTTTCTGCAATCGCTCCAACCTTGCTCGAAGCGCTGGTCGGGTATATCCATGTCCACGATTGGCAGATGCAACCAGGCATCGGGCCCAAGGTGCCGCTCGGTGCGATAGCCGATGTCGCTGACCTGGAAAGTGAGGAGTTCGTGGTCCTCCATCAGGGTGATAATCCGTTCTGCACCCCAGTCGGCAATCACCGCGAGATCCGCAGCCAGATCCCGTCTCCAATAACAACGGCGACCCCGGCCGATCTTCCCCGGGCACAGGGTCATGCCGATGATTCCGCCCTCGGCTGTCTCCACGCCGTGGATGCGAAGTGGGCTGTTGGTGCTACTCATTACCGGATACTTTTTGAAGATCATTGGGACGCTCAGTTGCTGTTGGAGCGTCAGTATCGGGCAATCGTGCGACAGGGTCTGTCGTAGCCTGAGGGTTAGGGCATCAGGACCATGCGAAGATCACGCAGCCGTCCGTACCGCGCGGCACGGCGCGACGACTTTCTGGTACCCCAACCACAAGCAGGCACCCGACATCGCCCGGAGCGGATGCATGTGCCTCGTATAGGCCGTCCAGAATCGGCACGAACGGGATTGCGTAAAGGTCGACGTAGAGGACGCACAGCACGACCTTCAGATCCGGCCGGGCAAGCGTTCGCTGCGCGGTGCCAGACCAGTTCATACCGGCCAGGTGGAAAAAATGGCTTTGGGTTGCGCTGGCGGCGGCCACGGAAACACAAAACAAGTCCGCAAAATCGACCCCGACTGGTCCATCATCCAGAAAGTCCAGCAGCGCGTTCAGGGCGATCTCCGGATTGGGACACGGGATGGTGTGGCGGATGACCGTCCCGGCATCGTCCAGGTGCTCCAGGCGCAACCACTGCAGCCCGAGCTGGCAGTGCATATCCGTCTGGTGCAGATGAGCAGGCTGGGGCGGACCGTTGCCGGGGCGCATGACGGTGATCAGAGGTACGGCGTCATCCGGTAGCCAGACGGCCTGCCTGCCGTCCGGCAAAATGGTGCTATACAAGCTCAACGGCGACCTGACAGGGATTCAAACTCTCGACGAGTTTCCGTTAAATTCTTCAAGGCCCTTCCGAGAGGCATCAATAGCTTGTCGAGTTCTCCGTGTGAGACCTTGTTCTTGTTCGATATTTTGCCGATGCGCCTCTTGAAAATCGTATAACACTTTCCTGCGGACTCTCCCGATCCGTTTGCTTTCCATTGTTCCTCATCGCTGTCGGGTTTTTTGAAAAGGAAATGGGCAATTACACCATGCTCTTCAGGCGCGATTCCTGGGTCAATGGCCCACAGTGCGCGTAGCGCGTGCTGGTCAAATATCGGGTTTTCGCGTGGGTCCATCAAATGTTTGGCAAATGCGGCGTGGACGATATACTTTTTATCTCGTATCTTGTCATCACAGATTTCGACGCCCGCAGAGCTGAAATAATTCCTGAGCGTCTGGTATTTTTTCCATGCTCCCTGTTTCCAGATGAAAAACTCCGCCAGGCTGCGTGGTGGCTCATTTTTGTCGACCTGTACGTCTCCGGTGAATGGGCTTTTACCGTTGAGCTTCAGGTCAGGGTAAGCTTTCTCATCGAACTTGTACTTACTGTGAATGTTTTCGAGCTCCTTCCTTTTTTCCAGGATTGTTTCAGCGGATAGCGCGCTTTCCCGGATCAGTTGGCGAAGCGAGCAAACCAGTTTCTTCAGTTTTTGAGCTTCTTCAGTCATTTGTTTTTTTCACCTGTCTTTTCTGCGTTTTTCGTCCTGAATATGAAGCTACGTGACACCTTGCGCTCCGGCTACCCTTGTTGAGGGTTCCAGCCCCCGCGGTGCGAGTCCCGTTAGCCAAAGCCGCGCTCCGTGGCGGTGCGAGTGCCGCACGCCATGCTTGTTCGCCAATCTGGGGGCTAGTCGGCTCATTCCTCGCTTGCTGCGCGAACGCGATCAGGTCGATCCGAGCCGCCTGTAAGCCGTGCGCTGCCAGGTAATCGAGGAGGGCAACCTGATCCTCTTCCGCGGTCCAGGCAGGGAGCCGTTGTCTCAGCTTGTTGGCCTGCTGGCGCCGATGCAACGCGACAAGTGCATTGAGAATGGGCTGCAGGTCGGCAGCGCGGACTGGCTCGGAAGGATCAGGCGCAAACCGCTCCAGCAACAGATCAAGACCAGTCTGAAAGGCTTTAATAAACGTTGGTGGCACGGCATTAAGCTGCCCCTGCTGGGTCCTTACATGGATATGATTCCCGAGTGCCCGGACAGGCTGCAGTTGGCCATCTTTGCCAAGTCGTTGCAGGATGCCGGCGATGCTGGGGCTGTCGCAAATCGCCTCTGCCAGTGCCAGGTCTGCGGCCCAGCCTTCGTAATCCAAGCCGTTCGGAAAATCCCATCGCCAGGCGTTTTCTGCGAAGCGAACCGCCTCCGTAACCGCTGGACGCGGCTGACTGGGGCTGCGCTGCTGCGCGGCGTGGGTCATACAGCGAAGTTCCCAGAGTCGTTCCGGTGAAGCCTTGCCGATCATCCGCTTCAGCATGTAAAGGCGATGCAGGCATTCCATGCGGTTTGCTGCCCGACCGAAGAAGTCGTGCAACTCGCGTTCGCCGCCGAGCGGGCCATCGGAACGGGCATGCAGCAGTTGATTGATGGCTCGATCCGATCCGGTTCGGAAATCGACTCGGCCACCATCGATCCGCCGCGGATAATCTCCGGAAATTCGGAGTCGTGTGGCCCGGCCAACCCTCAGGCAATCCGTCACGGCAACGCCGCGTAGTTCGATCGCCTTCGCATGCTGGGCTTCCAGCCGTTCATAGTTCCCGCCGTCGACCAGCACTCGCCGCCAGTCATCTTGCAGGTCGAGTCTGTTGGTTCGGCAGTCGCGTAGCCGCAGGAAGGCGCCGGAACCGATGATGTCCGTAAGGTCGGCAAACCCCTCGATCTCAAGACGCTTTAAACCTTGCGGCACCATGATCACCTGACAGGGAGTTCCTTCGAAAATCCGTAACCGGTGAAGCTCCGGAGGGCTGCCAAAGTCCTGGATGCCTCCCAGGGCACAGCCAAGCAGCTCCAGCTGTTTTAGTTGTCTTGCTCTCCGCAGGCTTCGCAGGTCGGCTGGCGTTGCGTGCAGCAGGATTGCAGCGTCCGCATCTGCAACGAGCCGCTGGCCGATCACGACGCGATTGAGTCCCGGCCCGCAGGCCTGCAGTCTCCCGGTACATCGCGTGAAACACGCGTCCACCGACGCAATGCGTCCGCTGAGCGTGAGACTCGGTAGGTGCTCGCTGGCGTCCAGATGAATCACCGCTCCCGGTCCGCTTTGTGGAAGGAGGACATGCCGAAGATTCGGTGTGTCTGTCAGGTTCAGGTGCAGCCCACGAGCGCAATGCTGCAGATCCAGAAGCCGAAGATCCGGACTCTGTCGAACATCCAGGGCTCGCAGGCGAGGTTCGGTGATGGCCAGTCGCTTTGGGGCATTGCGCACCGCACTGCCGCCGAGGGCGTCGGGGTTTACGGTGAACCGCAATGTGCCATGTGAAACGTTTCCCTCAAGTCGCACGGTTTTCGTCATAACCGCATCATGCATGGCTTCTGCGACGTGAGCTGTCGCAGTGCGCCGCAGAATGGGCAGTGAACACAGGGGAGTTGTCCATGGAAATCCTCAATCACGTCATCAGCTTTGGACTCGGCGTCCTTACGGTCCTCGTGCTTGGGCCGCTGCTCTGCGCCGTGTGCCGCTTCCTGTTCGGTGGCAATGATCGGTGACGGCGACCGCTGACCCGACAGAATTTGTCGCACAGGCCCGTAGCATTGGCTTCTGACAACCTCAGGAGCCCTTTATGCCCAAACCACGTCTGCATCCCTATCTCGACGAAACCGTCCAACGCGATCCAATGATCCAGCGCTGGTGCCTGCGGCTGCTGCTGCGCGCCAATGGCCACCGGGAGCTGTTCGGACGTCTCGGCTACAAGGACGATGAACTCGCCTTGATCTGCGGCCTGCCGATGGATGACAAGTCGGAACGCCTGATGACGCCCCGACGGGCGCGGGAACAGATGACGGAAAAACTCCGCCGACTGGAGCGTCGCAAGATCGCACCGGATGCGGTGACCGCCCGCAATATCGATTTCCTTGTGCAACGCCTGGGTCTCGGGCCGGTGGAGCGGGAACTCGTCACATTCCTGCTGGAACTCCCCGTCCACATGTCTCTCGAAAACGCGATGGGCATGGCGCTGCAGGGCTCTCGGGGCCGGCTCGAGCAGGTCCTGGCGGCCGTACTACGCGCGGATCCGCAGGCCGTGGAGCAGGCACTCTCTCCCCGCAGTCCGCTGATGCGGACGGGTCTGGTCAGCGTTGACGAGCGCTTCGGCCCCCACGGCCGCATCTCGATTGAGTTGCTTCCAGGCCTGCGGCGGGCGCTGTGCTCAAGTGCGATGAGCGACGCCGCCTTCGCTGGCTTTTTCGTCGAAGGGGCACGCCCGACCATCTCTCCCGATGACATCCCGCATCTGCGAACGGCGTTCGATCAACTGCAATCATTGCTGCGGATCGCCGTCGCCGAGCGGCGGTCCGGCGTCAACGTGTTGCTCTATGGTCCGCCGGGCACTGGTAAAACGGAGTTCGCCCGCCTGGTCGCGGCGGAGGCCGGCCTGGAGCTCAAGGAAATCAGTCACGAAAGCGATACCGGCGAGGCCCTGCCGCCGCGGCACCGTCTGGTGGCCTGGCACCTCTGCCAGGGGGTGCTGGCCAATCGGGAGTCTACGCTGGTTCTCTTCGACGAAATCGAGGATGCCTACGGCGATGGCGGAGATCGAGTGGTATTCCGACGTCCCGGCACCACCGGCGGCAAGGCCTGGCTGCACCACCGGCTGGAGACCAACCCTCTCCCTACCATCTGGATCGCCAACGACTTGCGCGGCCTCGACGCCGCCCATCGCCGGCGGTTCCAGTTCCTGCTGGAGATCGGTCATCCGCCCAGGGAGGTCCGGCGACGGATCGTGGACCGGTGCTGCGGTGACGCACCGGTGTCCGAATCGTGGCGCGAGCGCATCGCTGCGGCTTCGATGGTCACCCCGGCCCAACTGCGCCAGGTGGTGCAGCTAACCGGCCTGCTCCAGGGCGGTGCCGAAGGTCCCGACGTGGAAGACCTGATGACCGAGCAGCTGTCACGCCACATGGAACTGCAGGGCGAACGTGGTCTACCGAAAAGGCCCGCAAGCCCGATGCCGTGGTCCCTAGACTTGGTGCAGGCCGATATGGAGTTGTCGCGGCTGATGGCCGGACTCAAACGCAGTGGCGCCGGTACGCTGCTGCTGCATGGGCCCCCGGGCACCGGCAAGACCGCATTCGCCCGACACCTCGCCGAGGCCCTCGGCCGTCCGCTGATGCGCCAGGGCGCCTCGGACCTGCTGCGCCCGCTGGTCGGCATGACCGAGCAACGCATTGGCGCGATGTTCCGCGAGGCCGAGCAGACCGGTGCCGTGTTGTTCCTGGACGAGGCCGACAGCCTGCTGCGCTCCCGCGAGACCGCTCGCGCCAGCTGGGAAGTCACCCAGGTCAACGAGCTGCTGACCAATATGGAGGACTTCGAGGGCGTGTTTCTCTGCGCCACCAATCATCTGAGCGCCACCGACCACGCGGCACTGCGTCGTTTCGACGCCAAGGTAACTTTCGCCTACCCGGAACCGGACCGCCGCTGGCGTTTGTTCCTGCACCTCTTGCAGACGCTGGGCCTGGACCAGGCCGGACGAGCTTTCGACCCAACGCCTGAGCCGGCGACTGGATCGTCTGGAAAACCTGGCGCCCGGCGACTTCGCCACCATCGCCCGGCGTCACCAGCGCCTGGGCGTGACCTTGTCGGTGGAGGAAGTGGTACAGGGGCTGGCCGGGGAGTCGGAGCTCAAGCCCGATGCCCCCCGGCAGATGATTGGTTTCGTCTGACGTTCAGAAAAGCGCCTGCCTCGACCAGAGGCGTCGGTCGAGTTGTGCCAGGCCGTCCGCCAGCCGGCGGGCAGCGTGGGGATTGTCGTTGATGCGCTCGACGACAGCCTGGCAGTCCAGCAGGCCGCGGACATAGGTCTCCTGCACGTCTCGTTCGATCGCGCCACAGCGGGCCCGCCGCACCCGGCGGATCGCAACAGTGGGGGCGACTCCGGTTTCCACCAGCAGGCGGGCGGCGATGGTGCCGGTCCGTCCCAGCCCGCCCAGGCAATGCAAAAGCACGCGGCCGCTGTCCCGCAGCAGTGCATGAAGCCGTGGCGCTTGCTTTTCCCAATGGTCGTCGAACCGCGGGTCCGGCACATCCATGTCGCGGATCGGTAAGTGCAACCATGCATCGTCGCCAAGGCGCTTTCGCACCTGGTACCCCAGGTCGGCGACCTGGTAGGCCTGCAGTTCATGGTCTTCCATCAGCGTGATCACCCGGTCGGCCTGCCAGGCCGCGATTGCCTCCAGGTCCTCAGCGACGTCCCGTTCCCAGAAGCAGTTGTGTCCGGGGCCAACCTTGCCCGGACAAAAGGTCATGCCGATGACGCCGCCATCGGCGGTATCGACGGCAGCAATGCGAAGGGGACTGGTCTGGCTGGTACGGATGGTGCGATGGTTTCTTGCTGGCATGGTGTGCCTCCATGGTTGAGGAGGCAGCCTATGGGTTGATGCCGACAGATCCTGTCGTTTTGGCATCCGACGTAATCTGTCGCGGGCCTCGGGCAGACTGCGCGCTTCACCGCAATCGGGGAGGCCTTGCATGCTGGGAGCCATTGTTGGCGATATCATCGGATCGCCGTATGAATTCAGTCGGGTAGCCGACAAGGATTTCGAACTGTTCCGCCAGGACAGCCACTACACCGACGACACGCTGCTCACGCTGATGACGGCGCGCGGGCTGCAGACCGGCGAGTCCTATGCCTTGCTCTATCGCAAGGCCTTCCAGGCCGAGCCGCACCAGTCCTGGGGGCTCCGGTTCATGAAATGGTGCGAGTCGCCGGACCTGTCGCCGTACAACAGTCTCGGCAATGGCTCGGCCATGCGGGTAAGTCCGGTGGCTTGGTATTTCGACGACGAGCGGCAGGTTCTGGAGGAGGCAACACGAACCGCCGAGGTCACCCACAACCATCCGGAGGGCATCAAGGGCGCCCGTGCCACCGCGCTGGCAATTTTCCTGGCACGCCGCGGCGCCGACCGTGACACCATCCGCCAGCGCATCGGTCAGGACTTCGGCTACGATCTCGACCGCAGCATGCAGACCCTCTACGAGACCTACCACTACAACGAGACCTGCCAGGGTACTATCCCCGAGGCCCTGATCTGCTTTCTGGCCTCGACCGATTTCGAGGATGCCATCCGCAACGCCGTGGCCATCAACGGTGACGCTGATACGCTGGCTGCGATCACCGGCAGCATCGCCGAGGCCTTGTATGGCGGTGTACCGGCGAAACTGGAGAACGAGGCCCGGCGAAGGCTGCCGATACCGTTCATCGATCAGCTCAATGCCTTCCAAGATGCTGCCGCAGGTGTGCGCGAGCCATGAACGCTGTGACCCGAATCATCAGTTGGAACTGTAACAATCAGCTTGGCAGGAAACTGTCGAAGCTTTCGGAACTCAAGCCCGACGTCGCAGTGGTCCAGGAATGCGAGCGTGACCTCGACGTCCCCGAGGGATTTACTTTTCACTGGCGAGGTGACAATCCGAGGAAGGGCCTGGGCGTACTCTGTCGCGACAGCAAATCACGGGTTTGTGGATTGGAAAGTCCAGCCTGGACATATTTCCTGCCCATCGAACTGCCCGGATTGAATCTCAGGCTCCTGGCCGTCTGGGCCTTCAATTTTCGCGCGCAGAAGTTCGGCGATGCTCGCACCGGTAATGCCCGTGAGGTGATCGTCGAACTGTCAGACTGGCTTGGCGCTGGCCCAAGTCTGGTGGTCGGAGATTTCAACAATAATTTGAAATGGGATACGGCCCGCGGTCAGTACAACTTCGCCGATATCGTCAAAACCTGTTCCGCGCTGGGTATGCGTAGCGTCTATCACTCGGATACTGGCGACGCCTTCGGTGAGGAACAGCAGCCCACATTTCTTCACACCAAGAACCCGGAAAAGCCGTTTCACATCGACTATTGCTTTGTCGGCGATCAGCTCTCTGTTCAAGGGTTCCGCGTCGAGCCGTTCCACCATTGGCTAACAGACAGCGATCATGTGCCGTTGATTCTCGAAGTTGACGCTGTCTAGCAATCACGGTCGCCGCGCCTGAAGCGGACGCTGAGTGGGCGTATGCAGCTACTCCAAGCGATTTTCAGGTACCGGGCTGCGACGTCGAATTCTGGGAAAGAGGCTGGAGGCTGATTCGTAAGCCAAGGGCATGCGCAACACGTGAGACGGTTGCGAAGCTCGGATTACCATCTGGCGAAAGTGCCTTGTACAGGCCGGCGCGTGTCAGTCCCGCTTCCTCGGCCAACTGGGTCATATTCCGCGCTTTGGCAATGTTTCCCAAAGCCATGGCAATGAGTTTCGGATCACCGTCTTCCTGGCAAGCTTCCAGGTACAGGCGAATATCTTCCTCTGTGTCCAGGAAGTCCGCAGTCTCATGCGGGCTGAATTTTTCAGGCATTGTGCAACTGTTCCCATTCTCGCGCGATCAAATGCGCTCGCAGGATATCCCTTTTCTGAGAGCGTTTATCGCCGCCACATAACAAGACAATCAGGGCCTGGCCCTTTTGCATGAAATAAATGCGGTAGCCCGGTCCAACGTCGACACGCAACTCACTCAGGCCGCTCCCGATCGGTCTCACATCGCCGGGGTTTCCCAGCGCAAGGCGATCGAGCCGCATCAAGATTCGAGCCTTCGCTCGCCGATCCTTCAGCCTGCGAAGCCATCGCCCGAATGGTTCACTTCGGATGATATCCATATCTGTAAACCACAGTATACGTTATTACGTGGTGAACCCGGAAGACGCCAGGATCTAAATCCGCCGTTTACACCTTAACCTCAACACCCCAGCGCACCGGACGCGTTCCGTTTCCGGAAAGCGCCCAGAGCACCGGCCAGCCTGGTGCGCGGCTCGGTGCCGGGCCCATGCCGTCGGTGAGGATCACCAGTGCATCCGGTGGCTCGTCCTGCAGGCGCTGGAACAGCGGCACGAAGTCCGTGCCGCCACCGCCGCGCAGCCGGTTCAATCGGTTGCGCAGCGGACCGCTCAGCCGTTCATCGATCTGTATATCGGCATCGAACTGCAGCACGCGGACCGGCGTGTCGGCGCGGCTTGCCCGTAGAATCGAATCCAGTTCGCCGAGAAAGCGGCCCAGCAGGCGGCTGGTGCTGCCGCTGGTGTCGATGGCCACGGCGATACGCGGTTGCCGGTTGGACGCGCCGGGCAGGTAGCGGCCGTGGCTGAGGTGTCTTCGGTTGGGCCAGGACCAACTGGGCTCGCCGCGCCGGAGGTTGCCGACGAACTGGGCCAGGATGCGCTGCCAGGGTGTCTCGGAGCGCAACAAGCTGCGCACCACCAGCCCCAGCGTGCCCGGCATGTCGCCGGCCAGTTGCCCGCTTTGTTGCAGGGCGGATTGCAGGCGTCGCGCCATTCCCCGGCCCTCCGGTGGTCGTTGCCGGCCCGGCCAGTCGCCGCCGTTTGCCGGGCCATGGCCATCAGCGAACGGCCCACGATCCGGGGGCAGCCTGTCCAGCAGCATGCGGTAGAGTTCCTCGGCACTGCGCCCGCGCCGGCCGCGCAGCAGCAGCGCGCCGTTCGGCACGCTGAGCCCGGCCTCGCTCAACACCGCGTTGGTCTCGTAGTCCACCGCCACATTCCACAGCCGTGGGTTCCGTCCCAGGCGCCGCTGCAGGTGCATGGCCGCGCAATGCCAGACCTCATGGGCCAGCACGAACAGGCGTTCCTCGTCGGTCAGCGATTCCAGGTAGTCAACATTGCCGAACACCGACTCGCCATCGGTGGCGGCTGCCGGCACCGCTTGCCAGTCACCGACCTGGATCTCCAGTTGCATGGCCAGCAGGCCCAGGAACGGGAAGCGCAGCAGCAGTTCGGTGCGGTCGCTCTGCCAGAGGTGCTGCATCGCGTCATGTCTGCTCATGCCGGTTCCGCCTCCCACTGCTCGGCAAAGGCGCTGCCGTGGGTCTCGGACCAGCGGGCGAAGCCCGGGTGGGCGAACAGTCGTTCACAGCGCTGCCGCGTACTGGCCGCGTCCGGGCCCTGCAGCGCGTCCATCAGCGCCAGCGTGGCGAAGTCGCTGCTCATTGCCTCGGTCAGGCGAAAGAAGCCGGCCATGAGCCGTTCGTTGTCCTGGTTGTCGGCATGCCACAGGTGGTGCACCGCGGCCGCGCAAAGGGCATAGCGATGATCGGCCCGTTCGGGGATCGTGATCGGCGCCTGGCCGCGCAGCATCGCGCCGACGTCAGGCAGGGCACCATGCCAGGACAGGAAGGCCAGGAACTCGTTGCCCACCTCCGGCCCCACCAGGCCGCTGATCATCAGTTCGGCGGCGCGCTCGCCGAGGCCGTCACGGGTCTGCCAGCAGATGGTGCTGACCCGCTCCCAACTGCGCGGGCTGGGCCAGCCGCGCTCGGTGTCGCCCTCCATGTTGAAGAAACACGCCGGCCGGAAACGCAGGAAGGCGATCACATCCGGATGGATGCCCCGGGCCAGTGCCCAGCGAATCCAGGGTGCGAGTTCCGGTTGCAGTTCCAGGTGGCAGAACCGGTTCGCCAGCGCGCTGGAAAAACCCAGCGACACAGCGCCGTCCTCGGCCCGGTTGCCGGCGCCGCAGACCAGCCAGCCGTCGGGCAACTGGTACAGGCTGCCCAGCCGGCGGTCGAGGATCAGTTCGTAGACCGCTACCTGCAGGCTGCGGTCGGCGGCGGTGAGTTCGTCGAACAGCAGAATGCCGTGGCTGTCCGGGTCGCGCGGCCAATCATCCGCCAGCAGCCACTGCACCGCCTCACCGCGGGGCACCGGCAGGCCGCGAATATCCACCGGGTCCCGCTGGGCAAGCCGGATGTCGATGAAGTCGATGCCCTCGTCCCGGCAGACCTCCCGCATCACCGTGCTCTTGCCCACCCCGGGCGGGCCCCAGAGCATCAGTGGCGGCAACGTGGCGGCCAGTTCGGGCGCCGCGTGAATCGCCTGCACCTGGTGCTTGAGAATGCTGCGCACATCGTCCAGCGACGCGGCGGCCAGCAGTTGTTGTTCAATGGTGTCCGTCATTGCCGGTCTCCTCGTGTTGGTCGGTGGTGGCCAGGTCGTTGGAGCGGGCCGGTGCCAGTGCCAGGCGCCGGACCCGGTAGTGCAGGTCATCCAGCCCGGGGCCCCAGATCGGTTCATGCAGCATGGCCAGCAGGTCGCTCCGCGCCTGGTCCAGGCCATGCACTGCGAGCCCGTGCAGCAACTCGAGTTTTCCCTCCGGCATCGCGCGATCGCGGATGACCACGCGGAGCCGATGCGCGTTGTCCCGGTCGCGCAGTGCCACGAGGCCGCGGATCACCGGCACCACCTGGGCGGCTGCCGGGAACTGACGGCGCTGCCGCCGCAGATTGCGGACCAGGCGGCGACAGCCACCGCGGAAGGCATCGACCAGAACTGGCGAGAGATCGGACAGCCGCTGTTCCCGGCGCGCGCTGTGCAGCAGTGCTCCCAGGGCCTGGACGTTGTCCAGCGTCGAGACCCGGGTCAGGCGTTTGCGGAAGGATGCTGTGGCGGGTTGTTCCAGCGCGGCCTCGGCCAGCCGCAGGTCGGCCAGCCAGCCCTCGCCGGCCAGGTCCACCGGAAAGCGCCAGCGCCAGGTCTGCCCGGCAAATTCCAGGGCCTGGTCGAGGGTCGTGGCGGACTGTCGGAAGCGAGGCTGGTGCGCGGCGTGGGTCAGGCAGCGCAGTTCCCAAAGCAGGCCGGGATCGATCCGGCCCAGGCCGCGGGACAAGCCGAGCAACCGGTGCAGATTGCCGGTGTCACCGGTGTGGCGGGCGAAGAACCAGCGCAGTTGCTCGGTGGCGTCCGGCTCGCCTTGCTCCAGGTTCTGCAGCAGCCGGGCCACGGTGCGATCGCAGTCGGTGGCGAGGCTCAACTGCCCGCCGCGCACCACATCCGGCGGCACGGCCTGGAACCACAATTGCGTCTGCGGCCCCACGGTCAGGTCACGCACCCGCTGCGCCCCCCGTAGGTGCAGCCAGTCCACGTCCTCGGCGGTCACGTCCGGGGCCTCGCCATCATCCAGCAGGACCTGTTCCCAGCCGCCCTCGATGAGCAACCGGGGGGTCGTGCAGCCATACAGGCGCAAGAGCTGCCCGGTCCCGCCCAGGCGGCGCACGTCCTTCACCTTGTGCAGCACCACTTCCTGCATGCCGCCGGGCAAGGCCAATCGCGACGTGCTGCCGCAGTCATCCAGCGTCAAGCTACGAAGCTGGGTGCAGGCCCGCAGGTCGACGTCCCCGATCAGGAACGTATCGACAGCGTGAAAATGCCGCAGCGCCGACGCGCGCTTCGCGATCTCCGACGCCCTGACCATCTGCCGCCAGAGCACCGCGGCCTCGGTCTCGCGACCAATCCGTGCGCCAACGGTCACCCGCCGATACGGCGCACCGGCCGGCGAGCGCAGGGCAAAGGTGTGCAGCGCGTTGCAGCCGTCGATTTCGTCCAGCAGGCCCTGAATGGTCAGGCTCGGCTTGAACCGGCAGGCATCAATGTGGATCACCGCGCCAGGCCCCGAGTCAGGCAACAAAATCTGCCGCAACTCCGGCGTGCCCGCCAGGGTCAGGTGCAGGCCTTCGGCACAGCCGCGCAGATCCAGGATTCGAAGCGTGGGGGAATCCACCACGTCCAGCGCCCGCAGCTCGGGCGTATTCGGACGCAGCGTGCCGCTGCCACCAATCAGGCGTGCGCCACCCAGGTGGTCAACGGAAAGGGAAGGGATGTCGTGTGGTCTCGCATTCATCAGGCCTCCTTATCGCCGGGCTGATCCCGGGAGAGGTCGGATGATGCGGGAATTGTGCGACAGATTATGTCGTAGATGACCGCGGAATAATCCGCGGTCGCGGGTCTACGCGGAGGTAATCGACCGATGGATCAGCGCGGCCGGCGAGTGCGTTGATTTATGTGGCGGGTTGTCTGTTTTCCACTGGTGTCCCGTCCCGCTGCACGCGCAGAGGAAAAGTGTCAGAGAGCGCGCGAAGGCAGCGCGCATGGTCTCGCATGTCCTTTGCAGTAACCGGGAAAGACATCGTGATGCCGTCCAGCCGCTGATCACGATCGGCCAGCCAGGGCGGGCTTGCCTCACAGGCGAGCGTAATTTGCAGCTCTGCGTTTGGCGTCGAGCGGTATTCGAACGCGAGGTTAGGTTCGACGAAGTCACACCGGTCCTCGACTGAGTCTCCATCAGCGACCCTCTCGAACCAGTCGGCAAGTTCTTTCAGCTCGAAGGCGGTCATGCACGGTTCATGAATTCTCCACTCGCCGCGAGGGTGGGCGACGTCGATGCTTACCAAAAGCCAGTTGGCATCCCAGTAATCGGTTCTGAGATCCGGGAACTGATAACCCGAAATGGTGAGATCTAATCGTTCCCCTTCAGGGTTTTCTAGCTGCATCGCATAGATCGTCTTAGGTATACCAGTAACGTATGGGGTTCTGATTATGCTGAATATCCGAGGGTAGCCGTGTGTCGCGATAGTGATTAACGGTGTCTTCATCCGCTTCCTGCCCGTGAAATCCGGCCCGCCCGGGCATGTCATGCGAAATTTCCGGAAAATTTTCCTTCGTAGCAGGAAGCCACTCTTTCGCTACGTAGACTCCTCTGACAACTCCCTGGACGACAGCCAGAATATGTGTTGCCTCGCTCGCGCGAGAGAGAGAAATCCGCCAGGCGAGTCTAACGTTTTCCAGATAACTTTCACCGGCCTCTTCAATGCTAGATACGTTTACATTGATCAAAAGGAGTTTGTCGTTAGTCCTTCGAACCGTTTCCCGTAGGTTGTACTTCTTGACGATCTCCGAAGCATGCATCGGGCCGCGATCATTACTGTGAGAGCCGCCCTGTTTGTTGGTTGCGGATGGGAAGAGGTCGATAAGTGCCGCTTCCACCTCATGTGCTGTCTTTTCGTCCATCCCATGTCGATGGACAACATGAATCACATCGAGATCGGCGCGTAGTATTTCTTTGATGGTGCGGATTTTCTCTGACTCTTCATCACGTTGCGCATCATCGGAAGAGTCGGATGTCACGCTTCCTCTAACGTGACTGAATAATCGGTTTCCTTTCCCTTTTCCTATATAGAAGGTCTCACCGTTTCGCGGATCGATCAAACGATAAACATAATATTGAATTTTGTCTGATACTTCTGGTGTGAAATTTTCCATGTTTTTCTCATTATTCGAATGGCTTAGGTTGGAGAGTAAAAAATAGCATGCGCATCAAACAAAGCCTACCGGTTGTCGAGGGCGTACGGCCTGATCATCGAGTCGTCGGGCAAGGCTTGCAGGACATCTCCAAGGTCGACGCGTGATGTGGCACGGTCAGTGGGAAGCGAAACGAGTCATCGAATTCGGTGCGAAGTCTTGGTTTGCCTTGGATCGTGCGGCGGCGCCTCATCGCTTTGCGTCTGCGTCATGTTTTTCTCCCGTAACCGGACGAAGATCAACAGCGTGGTTCGGCATGGCGACAACGCATGTCGGACGGCGTCGGCTGGGGCGACGGATATCGTGTGCAGAAACGACTGGCCGATCCCTTCTAATCCAGGCGAATCGGTCCCTCTGGACCGATCACCGAACCCACAGGATGACCGCTATGCCAGGCAAAGGCGCCGCAATCGCTCACCTCGAGCCAGTCACAGGGGTACCTCAGAGAACCCGTATAACCGGCAAGCACGCAATAGTCCCGGAACACCGTTCGCCCGCCGCGACGGCCCGGCCGTAGCAGGCCAACCTGGTGCCAGTCCTGCAGCATCAACTCGACGTCAAAGCCGGACATCGCACCGTAACGGGCCAAATTGGCGTCATGCCAATGCGGTGGTCGCTCCTCCCGCCACGCTCCCCAGCCTCCGGGATATTTCTGCTCGATCACCCGGACCGGGATCAGAACGTTAATCATTTCAAGCAAGACTGCCATGCAGGCACTCCTCGATTGCTCAGGCGCCGACCTAAGCATCTAACCGCCCTGCGACATTTCTTGTCGTAAACGGATGGCACGTTGGTGTCATGTAAGTAAAGCCGGAGGTCTAAGAAGATATTGGCCGAACCCGGCAGCCGTTCCGCGTGAAAGCTGTCGTCATCAACCGTCTAATCGCCTACATGGCCCGGTATCGGCCCGGCTATCTCGTCGTCGGCGACGGTGATACGGTCAATTTGTACAGACAACGGCGGGGTGTCGCGGGGCATCGCAACGTCGGATGAGAATGCCAGCGCAAGGCTGGCCCCCTTGGGCGGATAATATTTCCGGCCCGCTGCATAAGGAGTTGCGCCGTGTCGAATGCTGAGGGACTCCAGCAACAGCTTTATGAAGCCAGCGATAGGCTAAGCGAAAATCAGCAGACAAGGTTGCATCGGGCGATAAGTTGGATTAGACGCGCCGAGCAGGAAGAGGACGACCCGGACGCGGCGTTCATCTTTCACTGGATTGCCTTCAACGCCGCCTATGCGCAGGAATTCAGCCAGGAGCAAACCGAGCGCGCCACGTTCGCACAGTTTCTCCAGACGCTGACTGCGGCAGATCCAGGCCAGCGATTGCACGCCATGCTTTTCGAGAGGTTCTCAGGCCCCATCCGCACGCTGATTGATAACAAATTCGTGTTCGAACCCTTCTGGCGGGCCATGCGCGAGCATGATTCGACCGATGGCTGGAAAAGGAAGTTTGACGCCGACAAGAAAATGGCCCTGCAGAACCTGATGGATAACCGCACCGCCGAGACACTGCGCATCGTTCTGGACCGCCTTTATGTGCTTCGCAACCAGCTCCTCCATGGCGGCGCGACCTGGAATAGCAGCGTAAATCGCCAGCAAGTTCGCGATGGCGCGGCGATCATGGCCTCGCTAGTTCCGATAATTACCGAGCTGATGATTGCTGCAGAGGATGGCCGCGACGTTCCGATTGCCTATCCAGTCGTGCGGTGACTGCCGGACCTAGCCCCTACTGAGTTGCCGCATACTGTCCGACCTTCCGACGCCATCTGTCGCTTGTGCCCTGCAATGTATCGAGACGCCAACTAGCATCCGGATTTCGTCGACTGCAATGTGTTATCGCTATCCCCGGTTTCATTATTTCAGGACCATCCGAATTGACTCTGCATAGCGGTGCGACACTGACATGGCTGGACCTGACGTCGGCGGATCGGGACAAGGTTCGACGGGTCCTGGATCTTTTCAAGGAAAAAGGCACGGTCGATGAGCTCGGTCTCGGCACGCTTCGGGACCTCCTGGCGGATACCCTGTTCCCGGGCACCTCTGTGCTGCACACCCGGTTGCGGTATGTGCTCTTTATCCCCTGGATTTATCAGCATCTCGAGTCTCGGGTGGGCAAGCTGTCCAATGTTGATGACGAGGCGCGGGCGCTGGAGATTCGCTTGATCGGCGCGTTGAAGACGCGCGAGCCTAGCGGCGCTGGGATTATTGGTGTCGAGGCGCATGAGGAACTGCGGCGGCTCCCGAGCAGCGTTTACTGGGCCGCGCTCGCGCGCTGGGGAATCTTCGCGCCGGGTCAGAGCCAGGGCTGGTATCACCGACATTTTCGTCGGCTTGCCAGCCAGCGCGAGCAGACTGCGGCGGATGATCCCGGGCTAACCTGGACGAAAACGCCAACCTGGCACCTGCATCTTCCGCGGCCACCGACCGGTTTCCTTGAGAAAACAACATTTGCCCTGACGCGAGAGGAGGCCGTGTTCGTCCAGCAAACACTGGAAACCCGGGTTCAGGGATCGTTGCTGGGCCAGCTTGCGGCACAGGTACCGCCGAGCATTCGCGGTGCGGCCAACCTATGGGATGTGCCGGAAGCCTGGAAGCTGCCACCTAACATTCGGTTGACAGTGGAGCTGGCCCGTCGGTTTTCGCTCCACGTGGAAGGTGCGGCGTTGCTTTATAACCTTTTGCTTGCCGAGAAGCGGCAGGCATTGCAGGGGCAGCAGACCGGCAAGGACGCCGATCTGATTGATAGCTATCGTCAAGATCTTTCGACCTGGGCGGAGGTAGAGGCCGCCGAGGAATCGTTTGACCATGAGGCGCTGTGGACCCTGGCCGCCCGGCAGGGTGTTCGGCTTCGTCCACCGCAGAAGGCGTTTCTCAAAACGTGGACGGAGCAGGTCGCTGAGAATGGGCCGGCAAGGATCGCCGACAGCGATTCTGCGCGGGATTTGCTGACGCGGCGTGAAATCTCGCTGAAAGGTGCGCGGGCGCGAGTCAAGAATGTGAACCGATTGCTCGACTGGTCCGGTCGAACCGGGGTCGGGCGCATGGGGTTTCGTTGGTCTCAGGTCCGGCGTCTGCTTATGGACCTGCAAGACGGGCTCGCGGCCTGATGTTGTCTCCCGATACACGCTCCGTCGCGATCGACATCCTGCGCGCCCCACCTGGATATCGCCTGGACACTGCCGTCCTGACCACCTACAGCCTCGATCTCGAGGTGCTTCTGGCACTGCCGCTGGCGGTTCTGGCGGAAGCGGACGGCGGTGTCGAAGAACTCCTTGGCGAACCGCTGCATTTGCTGGAGGCACTCCGCGAGGCAACGAGCCGCGTCCAGGTCTTCGTTGATGCCTCCGGTATGGCGATACCGCGGGTCCCGGGAAACCTTTACGCGGCGCTTGAACCGAGTATCCACCCTGTCCGCGCGCCCGGCGGCGGCGCATTTCACCCCAAAGCCTGGGTCGTGCGTTTTCTTCCGGATTTCGATGGGCCGCCACTGATCCGTGTCTCGATCGCGTCGCGCAATCTCACCTATGACCGATCTTGGGATGTTGCTCTGGTGAGCACCGCCAGCCCGGGTGACAGCATGGTGGATGGCTCGGATGAGCTGAAAGCATTTTTGCGGCGCCTGCCGGGGTTGTCCGAACAGGCATTGCCCGCCGAGCTGCAATCCACCCTTGCGACCCTGGCGGAAGATGTGGGTCACACTGAATTTCCCGCACCGGAGGGCTTCAAGGGCGCCTTGCGGTTTCATGCCCTGGGCCTCTCGGACAACACCAACGGCCGGTTATGGGCGCCGATGGAGAAAGCTCGCCGCATTCTTGCTGTGGCACCCTTCGTGGGTCGTGGCGCCCTGGACGCGCTGGCGAAAACCGGTGCGCGGGAAAAGATTCTTGTTGGCCGGTCTGATGCGCTTGATGCACTCCCGGACGCTGCTCTTGAAGGCTGGAATGATATCCGCGTGCTCATCGATAGCGACCTCGAGGAGCCGGAGGACGATACTGCCGGCCGACCATCCGGGCTTCACGCCAAGCTGATGGTGTTCGAGCACGGCTATCGCGCGCGATGGTTCGTCGGATCGGCCAATCTGACGCCAGCCGCTTTTCGGGGCAGCAATGTCGAGGTCATGGCCGAGGCAGAGGGAGCGAAAGGCTATGGTGAGTCGAAGCAGGGTGTCGGGATTGACCGCTTTCTCGGCCAGGGGTTTGCCAATCTCTGCATGCCGTACACACGTTCAGAGGGTGCCGCCGACACGGCTGAACAACAGCTCGCCAGGCGAAACCTTCAGACGGCGCAGGCTGCGATTCTGGAGGCGGAGCTGACGGTCGACTGCACGGAGCAGGAGAGCGGCTGGCAGCTCAAGTTGGCCGGGCAGATTCCCGAGTCCGGCGACGTCGTAATTGCGGTCTGGCCCGTGACCGTCGCCGCCGAACAATGCCGCGAGCTTGCCGCCGCATTATCGCCGGCGCCGAGCTGGATCCTTCCTGTCGAACGACTGACGACGTTTATCGCGTTCCGTTTTTCGGTCGATGCGGACGTGGACGACGTAACCTTCGTCCGCAAGCTGCCTGCCGACGGCATTCCCGATGGCAGATTGCAGCGGATCCTGCGCACGCTGATTGATACGCCGGAGCGTTTCCTTGAGTTCCTTCGTGCCCTGCTGGGCGGTCTGGAGGGGCTTGTGGACTGGACAGGTTCCGGCGATGCCGCAGACAGGCCGTTCGCCTGGTCGTCGAGTCTTAGCGAGCAGGCGGTGCTGGAGGACTTGCTGCGTGCGGCGTCCCGCGACCCGGATCGCCTCGATCCCGTTCGTCGACTGATGCAGGACCTGGCCGCCGATGATGACGGAGAGAGCATCGTGCCCGAGGAGTTGCGACGCATCTGGCAGGCGATCGACGCGGCCCTGGAGCAGCGCCGCCGATGATGGAGCGTCCCGATCCCGAAGCCGTGATGCGGCCGCTCAAGTCCTTTCAGCGGCGGACTGTCGAGCACGCGTTCGACCGGCTTTTCACCGCACCGGACAGCTCCGGCCGCTTTCTCGTTGCCGATGAGGTGGGCCTGGGTAAAACGCTTGTTGCCCGGGGCGTCATTGCCCGCGCGCTCGATTATCTGTGGGACGAAACCGACCGCATCGATATCGTCTACATCTGCAGTAATCAGAGCATTGCGCGGGCCAACCTGCCAAAGCTGCAGGTGACCGGACAGAGCGCCAACACCCGCGCGCTTGCCACGCGACTCACCATGTTGGCCAGCGAACTGGCGCCTGTTCCGGGTCAACCGGGCCTGGCCGACGGGCGCGTGAACTTTGTCAGTTTCACGCCGGCGACGTCCTTCAGCATGGGCCAATCCAGCGGCATGTGGCGGGAGCGAAGGCTGCTGTTCCACCTGCTTTTGCCTGTCTGCGAGAGGCGTACCGGGCTCATGAACCTGTTGCAGGGTAATGTCGGTCGCGGGCGCTGGCGGGAAGCCGTGAAACAACCGGTCCCTCTGGAGCCACAGATTGCCGATCGCTTCCGTCAACGCCTGGCGGAGTCCGTTGCACTTGTCCAGTCGTTGAACGACTGTATCGAGCGTTATTTTCTGTCGGTCAGGGATTATTATCCGCCGGAAGCAAGGGTCCAGCGGAACGCCCTGATCAGCGAGCTGCGGCAACTGCTCGCCGAAGTGTGTGTGGAGGCCCTGCAGCCGGATCTGGTGATCCTGGACGAGTTCCAGCGTTTCAAGGAGTTGCTCAGCCCCGACGTCGCAGAGAACGATCCCGCAGCAGAGTTGGCCCAGGCGCTTTTCCAGGCGCGGAACGGCGCCGGCGACCCGGTTCGAACACTCCTGCTTTCGGCGACACCCTACAAGCTGTTTACCGCCGACCTCGAGCTGAGCGAGGAGGACCACTACGCGGACTTCCTCGCCACCAGCGATTTCCTCCTGGGCCATGTGCCGGAGCGCCTGGATTCTCTCTCGACGTCGTTAAGCCGCTTCAGCCGGGAATTGAAGCGGGCGGCGTCGGGCCAGCCCAACGGCATCGAGGCAGCGCGTCGCGAGGCGGAAATCGAGCTTCGACGGATCATGGCCCGCACCGAACGGGTTGACGCCAGTGACGAACGTGACGGCATGGTCGCCGACCGTTCACCCAGTCTCGATCTGCAGGTCGAGGACGTGCAGCAATACCTGGCCGCCGACGCCTGGTTTCGGGCGGTTGGTGACCAGGATCCGATGGTTTACTGGAAAGCTGCGCCATACCTTCCGCATTTCATGCAGTCCTACCGGGTCAACCAGCGGGTCACGGAAACCCTGGAGCTGTCTCCCGATCGACTGGCAAAGGTGCTGGAAAGGCACAACGGGGCCTTTCTGAACCGGGGTGCCCTGGCCAGATGGGCATCCCTGGCGCCGCAGAACGCGAAATTGCGGACCCTGGTTTCGGACTTGCTGGATACCGGGCTCTGGAAACTCCTGTGGATGCCACCGTCCATTCCCTATTGGGATTTGGGTGGTCCCTACGCGGGCCAGGAGAAGCGCACCAAGACCCTACTGTTCTCTGCTTGGAATGTGGTGCCGGATGTAGTCAGCGCGGTGCTCAGTTACGAGGCGGAGCGCCGGATGATGGGCGGCCGCCTCGCCAGCTATGACGAGCCGTCCAGACAACGCCCACCCCTGCTGCGCCTGACAGACCATGAAGGCACGCGCTCCAGGCATCGTTTGCTTTTGCTGTTGTTCCCTTGCGTGACGCTGGCGGATGAGGCCCATCCGCTGAGGGCGCCAGCCGGTGAGGATCGGCGGCAATGGGTACGTTCCCGAGTCGCCGATCTTCTGCAGAAGGCTGCTCAGAGTGTTTCACCCGAGGCGCCGGTCGACAATCGTTGGGAGTACCTTGCGCCGCTCATCATTGATTCGGGTCTCGGCAGATTCCTGGATCAATGGCGTGACAAAAAGGACGATCAGGTTGGTCGCCCGAACCCCGATACTTTCCCCCGATACATGCAAGACCTTAAGCTCGAGATGGATCTTGAGCGGAATCCGCTCGGACGACAGCCGGACGGCTTGGTCGATCTGATGACCGATGTGGCTCTGGGCGCGCCGGGTGTCATCGCGACAAGGACCCTTGGCTCCGCCGGCCTTCCGGATGACGAACGCCGAGCGCGCGCCACCCAGTTGGCGCAGGCGTTCTGGAACCTCTTCAATCGTCCGGCAGTGATTTCCCTGCTCGAAGGCCTTTACGGCTCGGGCACCGAGCAGGAAGAGGGCGTTTACTGGCGACGGGTCCTCGCCTACTGCGAGGACGGAAATTTGCAGGCGGTCATTGATGAGGCCTGGCATCTGCTCTGGGAACAACATGCCTGGTCGGAACAGGCCGATCCCGGAGAGGTTGCTATGCAGTGCGTCCAGGGTTTGTCGAGCTGCATCGAACCGCGTCCTTCCCGGGTCCATGTCCAGTTTTTCGAGAAGGAGTCGGCGTCCAACATCAATGTCGAGGAGCTTCGGGTTCGGGCGACATTGGCGCAGCGGTTCGGTGCCACACGCGGTGAAGAGGGTGTCGTGACGCAGGATTCGTTACGCAAGGCCTTCAACAGCCCGTTCCGTCCGTTCGTGCTCACCTCGACGTCCGTCGGCCAGGAGGGCCTGGACTTCCACCCCTGGTGCCATCAACTGGTGCACTGGAACCTGCCAGGAAATCCCGTTGACATGGAGCAGCGCGAAGGGCGTATCCACCGGTACAAGGGGCACGCAGTGCGGCGCAATGTTGCCGCGCGATTCTGCGATGCTGCCCTCACGTCTTGGGCTCTGAAGGATGACCTGTGGGCAAGGCTTTTCGTGATCGCCGATGACGATGCCAGGCAGCGAGCGGTGAGTGACCTGGTGCCATTCTGGATCAGCCCGGGCCCGCACAAAGTCGAGAGGCACGTCCCGACCCTGCCGTTCACGCAGGAGGTCGAGGCATTTCGCCGATTGAAACATCAGCTGGCTGCGTACAGGGTGGTGTTCGGACAGCCGAGGCAGGAAGAGTTGCTTTCCCTGCTTGAACGGTCGGATATCCCGACTGAGACGCTGCAGCGCTGGACGATTCGGCTTGCGCCTGTCTAGCTTATATCGGGAACCAGAAATTTAGCCGGAAATCGGGAAAGACGTATTGACGGGGGCTAAAAGAATCTTTTCTGAACCTGTTTCGTGGGAGAAATAAGCATGTATAATTTTTCCCTTTTGAAAAATAATGAGTCTTTAATTGATTAATGGAAAATAATGATAAGTGCCGCGAAAAATTTGGATTCGGTTTCGATCGGGCAGGAGTCCATAGCGCTCGAACCATGATGCTCGACGAGCTGGCAACGCTCTTTGGCTATGTCGACCGCGAAGATGCCTCGAAAGATGACTACCTGCGGGCTGTCGAAGAGGACAACTGCCTGGCCAAACGCTCGGGAAAAACCCGAAGGTTGACCTACCGTCACCTGGCGGAACTCTATTCTCTGGATACCGCCCACATTTTATTTCGCGCTCTCCGGCATTTTTGGAAGCGAGATGAGGCAGGGCGACCACTGCTGGCCGTTCTGTGCGCCTATGCTCGGGACTCCATCTTTCGCTCGACAGCACCCTTTATCTTGAAGTTTCCGGAGGGGACAGTGATTAACAGGGAGTCCCTGGAAGGATTTATCGACAGCCAGGAACCCGGCCGGTTCAGCAAGGCAACTCTGAAATCAACGGCTCAGAATATCAATTCAAGCTGGACCAAGTCTGGCCACTTGACCGGGAGAGTGAAAAAAGTTCGCGCCCATCCCACGCCAACACCGGGGAGTGTTTCATACGCACTCTTGCTCGGATATCTGAACGGAGCCCGAGGACAGGAACTCTTTCGCACCGAATATATAAAGCTTCTCGATTGCCCAGGCGACAAAGCCATCGAGCTTGCGGAGGAGGCCTCACGCAAGGGCTGGGTAGTTTTCAAACGGGTGGGGGATGTGATCGAAGTCCTTTTCCCTAGCCTTATCAACGAGCAAGAACAGGAGTGGCTGCGTGAGCAGGGTTAGACGGTTAGTACAATCCTACGGCAGGTATATATCCATTCCCTGGCGGGACGATGCAGCTGCTGCACAGCGCGTCATTTTCTGTGTGTATCACGAGAACGAGGAGCGCTGGCTCCGGGCCCGAGTCGATGAATTCGAAATCGTCACCAAACAGGCCGGCCACGACTGGGCTCTGTTTGATTTGACCAATACTTTTCCAGCCTGGCTCAGTAACCAGCGCTATGCCAAGAGCTACTTCCAGAAGCCGCATTTGCTCGCCACTGTGTTGCCCAAGTATCTCGATTACATCGTGAATGAGTTCGAGCGCTTTCTCGACATCCGCAATATTCGCGAGAACACCGTGGTGGCAATCCAGGGCGTTGGATCACTGTTCGGCTTCCTGAAGGTGAAGGATGTGGTCGACAAGCTCGCTCCCCAGGTGCCGGGGCGGCTGCTGGTGTTCTTTCCTGGAAGCTACGAAAACAACAACTATCGACTACTGGACGGTTACGACGGGTGGAACTATCTCGCCATGCCTATCACGGCGGATAAGGATTACTGAATAAGAGGTTGTTAATGAAGAATCGTGACATTTATCAGAAGGATCCAACCACCCAGAAGCTGGTCAACGAGGGGGTGGCAAGCGTCAACGACGAGACCACAAGCCATGCCCTGGCGGTTCTTCGCTACGAACTGGAAACGTTCGTTTGTGATGGTCAGTACGAAAAAGGGATGTCACACATCCTCGAAACCTACCTCAAGAATATCGACCAGGCGCAGCAGCCGGCAGTGTGGGTGAGTGGGTTCTATGGGTCCGGCAAATCCCATCTGGTCAAAATGCTGCGGGCACTGTGGGTGGATACCGCCTTTGAGGACGGAGCCACGTCACGGGGAATTGCTAAACTGCCCCAAGGCATCAGCGATCACCTCAGGGAACTCAGCACTCAAGCCAAGCGTCATGGCAGCTTGCATGCCGCGTCCGGGACCTTGGGCTCCGGTGCCAGCGGCAGTGTACGCCTCGCCCTGCTCAGAATTCTGTTTAAGTCTGTCGATTTGCCGGAGCAGTACCCGGTTGCCCGTTTCGTCATGTGGCTCAGGCACGAGGGCATCTATGACCAGGTGCGCAAACAGGTGGAAGCCAACGGCTTCGACTGGAATGAAGAGCTGGATAATTTCTACGTGGCCGAAGGTCTGCACGATGCTCTGGTACAGGCCAAGCCCGCTCTGTTTACCTCACCAGCGTCTTGCGTCGAAACCCTGAACAACCTGTATCCGTACGTTCAGGACATCTCCAGTGACGACATGCTCAAGGCCATTCGCCAAGCTTTGACACAAGAGGGCAAATTCCCGCTGACGTTGGTCGTTCTGGACGAAGTTCAACAGTTTATTGGTGAGGACAGCCAGCGCTCCATCGCCGTACAGGAAGTGGTGGAAGCGTGTTGCAAGAACTTTGCTGGCAAGCTTCTGTTTATTGGTACCGGTCAGACCGCCGTTACCGGCACCAGTAACCTGAAGAAGCTCGAGGGCCGTTTTACCATCCGCGTCGAGCTCTCGGACGCCGATGTGGATGCCGTGATTCGACAGGTCATCCTAGCCAAAAAGCCGGAAGCCAAGTCCCCCATTGAGCAGATAATGCAAACCAACCTGGGGGAAATCTCTAGACATCTGGACGGAACCACCCTCGGCCACCGTCAGGATGACTTGCCCTACTTCCCGCAGGACTACCCAATCCTGCCGGTTCGCAGACGTTTTTGGGAAAACACCCTTCGTGTGCTGGATCAAACAGGTACCGACAGCCAGTTGCGCAACCAGCTAAGCATGGTGCACAAGGTCATCCAGACCAACCTTGAGGATCCGCTGGGTTATGTGGTGCCAGCGGATTACCTGTACTTCGATTCTGCCGACAAGCTGCTCCAGTCGCGCATTCTGCCTCGCAAGGTTCATGAAAAAACCATGAGCTGGATGAAGGGCTCGGACGACGAGCGCCTGATGGCTCGGGCCTGTGGCCTGGTGTTCCTAATTAACAAGCTGGGCGGTCAGAACAACGAAATCGGTATTCGTGCCACGGTGGATTCCCTGGCGGACTTGCTCGTCGAGGACCTGGCCAGTGGAAGCAGCGGCCTGCGCAGCAAACTTCCGGGATTGCTGGATCGCTGCGAGCTGCTGATGAAAGTCGGCGATGAGTACCGCATACAGACCGAAGAGAGCGCCGCCTGGACAGACGAATTCCTCAGCCAACGCGCGGCCCTATCCAGCGAGGCGCACCGCATTCATGCCGAACGCGATGACCGTATCCGCCGCATCTTTGGCGAGGCGGCCCGCAAGCTGTCGCTGGTTCAGGGTGATGCAAAAGTCACCCGCGATATCTACCCGGTATTCGACGCGCAGCTGCCAGACGATGCCGACCAACGTATTTGCGTCTGGGTTCGGGATGGATGGAGCGGCGACGAGAACTCCGTACGCGCCGATGCCCGGCAAGCCGGTAACCAATCGCCCACCGTATTCGTGTTCATCCCTAAGCGTTCTGCGGATGACCTACGCCATCATTTGATCGACCACAAGGCTGCTAGTGCCACCCTGGATAAGCGGGGCGTCTCCAACACCCCGGAAGGCACAGAGGCCCGGGCTGCCATGGAAACCACCAAGCAGACTGCTGAGGGCAAGATCCGGGAATTACTGAACGAAGCCTTCTCCGGAGCCCGTGTTTTCCAGGGGGGCGGTAACGAGATTCTGGGCAACGATCTCCAGGAAATGATCCTGGAAGCCGCCAACAACGCCCTGCAACGGCTTTACCCTCACTTCCATACCGCTGACCATGCCGGCTGGTCCAAGGTTTACGAAAAGGCCCAGAAAGGTGCCCCAGACGCCCTCAAGGCCGTGGGAGATGATGGCGAGCCGGCCAAAAACCCAGTGTGCAAAGCCATTCTGGCAGCCATTGCCGGCGGCAAAAGAGGCGCGGATATTCGTACCCTTTTTGAGTCTTCCCCCTATGGCTGGTCCCGCGACGCCGTGGACGGCGGCCTCCAGGCCCTGTTGGTGGCTGGCCTTATCCGCGCCCAGGACGAGCGCGGCCAACCTCTTGAACCCTCCAGCCTGGAGCGCAAGAGCATTGGCAAAATCCAGTTCAAGGTAGAGTCCGCCACCGTCACTACCCCCCAGCGTATCCAGATCCGTAAGCTGCTGCAGAAGGTGGGTTTGTCCGCCAAGCAGGGTGAGGAGCTGGCGTATGTGCCTCAGTTTCTTCAGAAGCTTTCCGACCTGGCTGACGAGGCCGGCGGAGAGGCGCCCAAGCCGGAGCGCCCGGATACCAGCTTCCTTGACGACATTCGCCTCACCGCCGGCAACGAGCAATTGGTGGCGCTCTATAACCGGCGCGAAGAGCTGGCCTCCAACATCGAGACCTGGGAGCACCTCTCGGAGCGCATTCACCAGCGCTGGCCCAACTGGGCGGTATTGAAGCGACTGATGTCCCATGCAGGTGGGCTGGACGATGCCGATGTCTTCCGTGCTCAGGTGGAAACCATTGAACAGCAGCGACAGTTGCTGACCGACCCCGATGCGGTGGCACCGCTGATTACCAGCCTGACCCAGGCTTTCCGGGATGCGCTGAATCAACTGGACCAGGATTACCGCAAACGCCACGAGCAAGGCATGGCTCGCCTGGCCGATGACAGCAACTGGCAGCAACTGGAGCCCGAACAGCGACACCAACTGTTGGCAGACCAGCGTCTGACCCTGGCCGATCAGCCCAAGATCGCGGTTCAATCCACCCAAGAGGTGTTGAGCACTCTGGATCAGTGCGCTCCGGCCATGTTTGCCGATCGCGTCGCCGCACTTCCGAGCCGTTTTGACAATGTGGCCGTGGCTGCGGCCGAGCTGTGCGAGCCGGAGATCCAGTTTATCCATGTGCCCCGCCGCACGCTGAGGTCTGACGAAGACATCGATGCCTGGGCCGAGGAAGTGAAGCAACAACTCAAGGCTGCGCTGCCAGACGGGCCAATTTCCGTCAAATAATGAGCCAGTCGAATAACGGGAATGACGTAATCCATGAGGACCGCCGCCAACATAGAGTCGTTGCTCCCGGAACTGGAGCACTGCATCGCCGACGACCTGGAAGACCAAGACCTCGATTTCAAGCAGTGGGATCAAAAAAGCCGGGGCAACGCTGTAAAAACCGTGGTCCAGATGGCCGTATGCATGGCCAACGGCGGCGGCGGTACCGTGGTGTTTGGGGTGGCCGACCGGTCCCAAGGGCGTGAGAGTGCCATTATCGGCGTTCCGCCGGAAATCGACATCAACCTGCTGAAAAAGGCGGTTTACGACCAGACGGATCCGAAAATAACCCCGGTATTCGAAGAGCTGGTCGTGCCGGAGGGCACCGGTCGCCTGCTGCTTATGCAAATCTACCCCGGCATGCCGCCCTACACCGACAGCGCTGGCCGGGGCACCATCCGTGTAGGCAAAGATTGCCAGCCGCTCACCGGCACCTTGCGCCGCAAAATCGGGGTGGAAACGGGCGAGACCGATTACACTGGCGAAGCCGTCTCCCCCGTGGACAACCAGTTACTATCCGCCACCGCCCTCGAGTCCCTACGCAATCAGGCCCGCAAGGAGCGGGCGCCGGAGGACCTGCTACGCCTGACCGATGTTGAGCTGCTGTCCACCTTGGGCCTGATCAAGCACGGCAAACTGACTCGCGCGGCGCTGTTGCTGGCCGGTACCGAAGCCGCCATCCGGGAGCATCTTCCCGGCCACAACTGGACGTTCCTGCAAATGACTTCGGATACCGAGTACGGCATCCGGGAGGATCGGGTCAGTGCCTTGCCATTGTCCGTTCAACGCATTGAAGAACTGCTGGTCCCCTTCAACCCCATCACCACCTATCAGCAGGGCCTGTTCCACTACGAATACCGCACCTGGCCGGAAATCGCCGTGCGCGAGGCGTTGATGAATGCCTTCTGCCATGCGGATCTGCGCATCGCCGGGCCGGTGATGGTCAAGCTTTACCCGGACCGGCTGGAAATCAGCAACAACGGGGGCTTCATTGCCGGCATTACTCCCAACAATATCCTCCATCACCAGCCCGCCGCCCGAAATCCGCTGCTGGTGGAGGCTCTGACACGCTTACGCTTGGTCAACCGCAGCAACCTGGGAATAAACCGCATGTTTTCCGCCTTGCTCATTGAAGGCAAGGAACCGCCCCAGATCCGCGAGATCGGCGAATCCGTGCTGGTGAGCTTTCCCAAACGGGACCTGAATGCCGCCTTCCGCCTGTTCGTGGCCGAGGAGAGCGAGCATGGCCGCAACCTGGGCGTGGACGAGCTCCTGCTGCTGCAATACCTGCTGCAACATCCGGAGTTGGATACTGGAACCGCCGCAGCCCTGTGTCAGCGTAGCGAGGCGGAAATCCGCGAGCGGCTCTCGGCCATGGAGTCCGCCGGCTATATCGAGCATGGCGGCACTGGCCGGGGAGCCTATTGGTGCGTTCACCCGGACCTCTATAACCGCCTGGCCGAAGACGGCCAGGGCGAGGCCCGCCGCCGCATCGACTGGGAGGCCGCCAAAACCCGCGTACTCAGTATTCTGATGGAGCGCGCCCGCCGCAACGAGCCAGGCCTAAGCAACAAGGAAATCCGGCAGATCACGCGCTTCGATCGCAACCAGGCCCGGCGCCTGATGCAGGAGCTGATGCAGGAGAACACCGGCCTCCAGCAGGTGGGTGAGCGGCGCTGGGCGCGCTATGAGTACAGCAATGCGCGTCAGCATTGAAATGCGCATAGAGAAAACTCTATGCGCAGACTATGCGATTATTGGTAATAATTGCGCATATCAAGCCGCACCGATGCGAGAGGAAAAAGTGCTTTCCCGGCACAAGCGCAGTAGCCGTGGCATCACTTCAAGGATTTGGGACGTAAAACAACATGCAGCCACTCGACAAGACTCTGAGAAGCCAGTTGGAGCGCGCTGTCAAGGCCGCCCGGGACATCGCCGAAACCGGTGCCCGCGCCGCCCTGGAGCAGCTTGGCGTTGGCGACCCGGCACCGGCCTCGCACTTGAGCGAGACCGACCGGGAGCTGCGCCGCAAGCTACGCGCCCATGGCCGCCAACTGGGCGACGCACTCAACGGCGGTAAGGTCCTGACCATGGATCGCCTGGTGGAGGAAATCGCCTACGAGCACTGGCACCGCATGCTCTTTGCCCGCTTCCTGGCGGAAAATGACCTGCTGATGTACCCGGACCCGGACGAGCCGGTGGCCATCACCCTGGAAGAGTGTGAAGACCTGGCTGCCGATGAAGGCGCCACCAACGGCTGGGAACTGGCCGCCCGTTATGCGGCCCGTATGCTACCGCAGATTTTCCGGCTGGACTCCCCGGTTTTCCAACTCGCCCTGCCACCGGAACACCAACAGGCCCTGGAGCGCCAGGTCGCGGACCTGCCGCTGGAGGTGTTCACTGCTTCCGACAGCCTGGGCTGGGTCTACCAGTTTTGGCAGGCCAAGAAGAAGGAACAGGTCAACCAGTCCGAAGTTAAGATCGGCGCCCGGGAGCTCCCCGCCGTCACTCAGCTCTTCACCGAGCCCTACATGGTCAGCTTCCTGCTCGACAACGCCCTAGGTGCCTGGTGGGCGGCCCGGCAGCTAAGTGAAGAGGACTTGAAGAACGCCGAAAGCGAAGGAGAACTGCGCCAGAAGGCGGCCATCCCCGGTGTACCCTTGGAGTACCTGCGGTTTGTGAAACAGGAGGACGCAACCTGGACACCAGCTGCCGGTACCTTCGATACCTGGCCGGAACGATTGGCCGACCTGAAAACCCTGGACCCCTGCTGCGGCTCCGGCCACTTCCTGGTGGCCGCCTTCCTGATGCTGGTGCCCATGCGCATGGAGCGAGATGGTTTGTCCGCTCGCGACGCCGTGGATGCGGTGTTGCGAGAGAACATTCATGGTCTGGAGCTGGATCAGCGTTGCGTGGAGCTGGCCGCTTTTGCGTTGGCCTTAACCGCTTGGAAATATCCGGGCGCTGGTAGCTATCGTGCTTTACCGGACATAAACCTAGCCTGCTCCGGCTTGTCGATAACGGCGGAAAAAGAGGATTGGTTAGAATTAGCAGGAGACAACAACGACCTGAGAATGGCGCTAAAGGAGCTTTATCGTCAGTTTAAGGATGCCCCCGTACTCGGCAGCTTGATTAATCCCGCTTCAAGCCTGGGGATAGGTTCGCTATTCGAGTTGAAGTGGGACGAAGTAGGGCCATTGCTGACACGAGCTTTGGCAGATGAGGGGAATGATGAAATAGCAGAGATGTCAGTGGTCGCGAAGGGAATCGCTAAAGCAGCCGAATTACTAGCTTCGAAATATGAATGGGTTATCACGAATGTCCCGTATAAAACGAAAGGGGATTTAACACAACAACTCCAACAGTATTTAGAAGAAAAGCATTTCGACTCAAAGGCAGCTTTAGAAACGGCTTTCTTGGATCGATGCTTGTCGTCTCTGGTACGTGGCGGTAGAGCGAATCTGGTTCTTCCGCAAAATTTCTTATTCTTGTCCAGCTACAAACGGCTCCGCAGGCGCCTGCTTCAAAAGAACAAGCTAGAATTTATTTCGTGGTTAGGTGAAAAAGCGTTCACCACACCAGTTGATGCGGCACCAATACTCATTTCTATTGCCAATCAAATTCCGGCCGATTCCAGCTTTATGGCATTAGACCTTGGTGATGCGTTCGATGTCGATAGTAAAGCCAACGCCCTAAAACTGTCTCATATTGTATTTCTAAAGCAACAGGACCAGCTAGCCAATCCTGACCATCGCATCACTATCAAGTCGACAAATGAGTCGTCGCTTCTATCGGCAGTCGCATACTCCAATCAAGGAATCCCAACAAGCGACACGCCTCTGTTCGTCCAGTTCTTCTGGGAACAGTTCAACCAGTCGGAAGATTGGGAATATTTCCAAAGCACTCTTGGGAGATCCTCATTCTACGGCGGAAAAGAGAAGATAGTTCTTTATGAAAATGGAAATGGGAAAATGAGGGCCCTTTCCTCTGCTCAAGAACGTGACCGGGGAAGAGATAAGCAAGGAAAGAACGCATGGGATAAAACTGGAATTTCTGTGAACTTGATGGGCACATTGTCAACATCCCTCTACGGTGGAAACAAGTTCGACATAAACGTCGGAGTTATAACTCCTGCCGATAAAAAATATTTAGCAGCAATATGGACCTACTGCTACTCCGATGCTTTTGATCAAGCAGTAAGGACGATTGATAAGAAGCGAAACGTGACAATCGGAACCCTTGTCAAGGTACCGTTCGACCTAGCCCATTGGACCAAAGAAGCAGAGGGGCTCTACCCTAACGGGTTACCTGAGCCCTACTCAGACGACTCGACCCAATGGATCTTCCATGGCCACCTCTGCGGCTCGGTCGTGTGGGATGAAGAAGAAAAGTGGACAGTCTTAGGCCCACTCCGCACCGACGACACAGTCCTGCAAATCGCCGTTGCCCGCCTGCTCGGCTACCGCTGGCCCGCTGAATTAGATACCGATATGGAGCTGGCCAATGAGCAGCGTGAATGGGTTAAGCGCTGCGAGGCATTGCTGCCCTTCGCCGATGAAGACGGCATTGTCTGTATTCCCCCGGTGCGTGGTGAGGCCTCAGCCGCCGACCGCCTGCTGAACCTGCTGGCCACTGCCTACGGTGAGGCATGGTCCACCGATGTTCTGGCAAAGCTTCTGAAAAGTGCCGACCACGCCGGCAAAACACTGGAAACCTGGCTGCGGGATAAGTTCTTCGCCCAGCACTGCAAACTATTCCAGCACCGCCCCTTTATCTGGCACATCTGGGACGGCCTGTCCGACGGCTTCGCCGTCTTGGTCAACTACCACAAACTGGGCCGCAAGAACCTGGAAACCCTGATCTACACCTACCTGGGCGACTGGATCAGCCGCCAGAAGCAGGACCAGTCCAGCGGGGTCGACGGCGCCGAAGAGCGCCTGGCCGCCGCTGAATCCCTGAAAAAGAAGCTGGAACAGATCCTCGAGGGCGAAGCCCCCTATGACATCTTCGTTCGCTGGAAGCCCATCGAACAACAACCCATAGGCTGGGACCCGGACCTCAACGACGGCATCCGCCTCAATATCCGTCCCTTCATGACTGTAGGCGACGTCAAAAAGAAAGGCGCCGGCATCCTGCGCGACAAACCCAACATCAAATGGACCAAAGACCGTGGCAAGGATGTGGAATCTGCACCCTGGTATCAGACGTTTAAGGGCGAGCGGATTAACGACCACCATCTGACGCTTGCTGAAAAAAGAGCCGCACGGAAGAAAGTCTAATGAGCGGCGATGATAGACAACGCGCTCTGGGTGGCCTTCAGATAACAACAATGGAGGCCGAAACCACCCAGGCTATAGAAACCTTATCCCTGTCACCCGCTTTGGTAGATCCGGGGCTTATACCTATCCTGGAAAACCGTTTTACCGAAGCGCAGCGTTGTCTCTCCCATTCCCCTATGGCCACTATTATGTTGTGCGGCTCCTTACTGGAAGGTTTGCTACTTGGCTTGGCGAACAAAAAGCCTGCGGACTTCAATCGGTCTCCGCAAAGTCCCAAAGATGAAAACGGCAAACAAAAACCGTTTAAAGACTGGAGTCTCGCACAGCTTATAGATGTTGCTCACAACATTGGAATCCTTCGGCTCGATGTAAAGAATTTCGGGCAACATCTGAGAAATTTTCGTAACTACATCCACCCCTACCAGCAGATGAAAGAGGGCTTTGATCCGGACAGGTACACCGCTGAGATGAGCCTTACCGCTGTTAAGGCGGCAATCTATAACCTAGCCAGTAATGTGAGGCCTGAGAAAGATGAACTTTCAGATGACTGGAAGAATCATCCAGATGCGACCCTGTTAGCACTGGTAAGTCTGGTTGGATCATGGAATGAAAAAAAGCACGCTGACAAGGAGGCTCTATCTCGCATTCTCGATATGAGATACGAAGATTGGATTAAGGTCGCTCGTGAAATATTACACCTGCCAAATAGCCCCCTATCGTTGAAAGATGGCGTGTGGGTTGTAACCCATCGGAAAGAGTTATTTAATCTTCTGGGCTCGAGAATTCTTGATCCAAACCTGGAGGTATTTAAATCGCTGGCCATTACTGTTTTGAAAGAACAGGATCCCGCTTTTGAGCTGCCACCAGAAGAGCGTTATGCAGCTAGCATTCACGGGAAAGTACTGAGCTATTCCCCCGCAATTCGCAGCGGGCTTGCAGAAGGGTTGGCCATTCTGGGTTGTTATGCGGAAGCTTGCAGCAACTGCACTCTTGGAAATGCCGACATAACAGCCGTTCTGGCGATTCGGGATATCTTTGGCGAAGCGGATTGGACGTTATGGGGAAGTCTTAACGGTCTGCTGCCTACCTTGTCCGAAGCAGCGCCCAAGGAATTTCTAGATGCCGTAGAAACAGCTTTACGGTCGTCCCCTTGCCCATTCGATGAGCTCTTTGTGCAGGAAGGCGTTGGCATCACCGGCAGCAACCATATGACAGGGCTGCTCTGGGCTTTGGAAGGTATAGCTTGGGATGAGCAGTATCTTGTTCGAGTATGTGATCTGCTCGCTGAACTAGCCAGCCATGATCCAGGTGGCCAATGGGCAAACCGCCCAGCCAACTCTTTGACCGACATTTTGCTTCCCTGGATGCCGCATACACTTGCAAGCATTGAAAAGCGTAAGGTAGCTGTACAGACCGTTATCAACGAATGGCCAGACATTGGCTGGAGCCTTTTGCTAAGCCTGCTCCCCAACCAACACCAGATGACTTCTGGCACCCATAAGCCGCAGTGGAGAAAGATCATCCCGGATGACTGGGAAAAAGGGGTTACAAAACATGAGTATTGGTTACAGACATCGTCATACGCTGGGCTAGCGGTCAGTGCAGCCGGACTGGATGTTGCCAAGCTTTCTGAGTTGATTGACCACTTTGACAATCTGACTCGGCCAGCATTCGATCAGATGATTGAAACCCTGTCTTCCGATCAGATTCGGTCGCTTCCTGAAGATCAACGACAAATCCTATGGCGCCGACTTTCTAAGTTCACCAAGAAACACCGGCGATTCCCAGAGGCAGAGTGGTCGCTACCTGACGAGCTATTAAAGCCGCTCGAGGCAGTTATGGATAAGCTGGCCCCGACTGATCCCTTACTCTTATACCAGGAGCTTTTTTCAGGTCGAGACTTTGACCTCTACGAGGAGTCTGGAAACTGGGAGGAGCAGCGTAGAAAGCTTGATGAGCGGCGAGCATCGGCCATCAGTGAGATTATTGCAAAAGATGGTATAGACGGTGCAATTCGTTTTGCCGAGACCGTTTCATCACCTCGTGATGTTGGCGCCGCATTGGCTCACCTATCTGTGCTGAATATTGAAAAAACGCTGCTACCGAACTTTTTGGATTCGGAGAACGAAAAGCACCTGGACCTGGTGGGCGCGTTTATATGGCGCCGCCGTCATGATGAGGGCTGGGATTGGTGCGACAGAGTAAATAGAGCGGGATGGAGCCACGGACAAATAGGACAATTTCTGGCTTGCTTGCCTTTCACTCGAGATGCTTGGGCGCGAGCAGGCCAGTGGCTCGACAAACATGAGAGTCAATACTGGAATCGGGCAAGTGCTTTCCCCTATGAGGCGAAGGAAGATCTTGGGTTTGCCATTGATAAGCTACTCGAATACGGGCGGCCACACGCTGCCATAAACTGTCTGGAAAGAATGCTGCACTCGAAGAGTGCGGTTGATCCACAGCAATGCGTGCGCGCTCTTCTTGGGGCGCTAAGATCCAGCGAGTCGAGCCACGCCATGGATAGTTATCACATGGTTCAGCTGATAAAGCACTTACAGTCGGATAGCGCCGTTAGTGATGATGACCTTTTCAGGGTCGAATGGGCTTATTTGCCTTTACTTAATCAACTCGATGGAAATAAACCTGTTTTCTTGCACAGGAAATTGGCTAATGAGCCTGATTTTTTCTGCGAAGTGATTCAGCTGATTTATCGTTCGAACAAAGAGGGAGACAATACCGATAAACCTTCTGAAGATAAAAAGGCTATAGCCACCAACGCCTATCGATTGATCAGCGAATGGAGTCGCCCCCCAGGGCAAATGGATGATGGATCGTTCGACGCAGAGCATTGCAGAAACTGGCTTGAGAAGGTGAAGGTTACCTGCGCGGAATCCGGGCATTTAGAGCCCGCCCTTGTCCATATCGGTGAAGTATTACTTCACGCACCTCAAGATGAGGATGGATTGTGGATTCATCGTGCTGCTGCCGATGTCCTAAATAGCCGGGACTCTGAAAAAATGCGAAGAGGTTTTCATTCAGCGGCGTTCAGTTCCCGTGGAGTCCATTGGGTTGATCCAACCGCCAAGCCAGAAAAAGAGCTTGCAGAGCGGTACCGCCAGAAGGCAGAGGATGTCGAGAATGCTAATTTTCACAGGTTAGCTCGCACTCTACGGGATTTGTCTGAAATTTATGATAGGGAAGCCGAACGCATCATATCTGAACATCATAAGGGTGACGAACAATGAACCCAAATCAACTATCTCGCATCGTGTTGCGCGGGTTCAAATCCATCCGCGAGTGCGATCTGGAGCTGAGAGAACTTAATGTGCTTATCGGCCCCAACGGCGCTGGCAAGTCAAACTTTATCGGCTTCTTCCGGCTGATTCAGCAGATGCTTGAAGGCAACCTACAGCGCTATGTCAGCAAACAGGGTGGTCCTGATGCTTTGCTGCACTTTGGGCGCAAAAATACAGAGCAGATCCACGCCGAACTTTATTTCGGCAACAATGGCTACAAGTTTACCCTGGAGCCAACCCAGGATAACCGCATGATGTTTGCGGAAGAGAACTTTTGGTGGAACATGAAAGGCGACTGGACGATTAGTTCTGGTCACTTCGAAACGGAAGTGGAATCGCAGAAACGTTTTACACGGATTTACGATTACACGGTTCCGCCCATGAAGAGCTGGCGTCTTTATCATTTCCATGACACCAGTGACAGTGCTCTAGTCAAACAACGCCATGGTATCAACGACAACCTCTACTTGCGTCCGGATGCCCGAAATTTGGCCGCATTCCTTTACCTCCTAAAAGACCAGCACCCATCCCATTACAAACGTATTGTTAAGACAGTCCGCTTGGTCGCACCCTTCTTCGGGGATTTTCTGCTGCGCCCACAGCCAGACAGCAAGGATCAGATAGAGCTTGAGTGGACAGAGAAGGGGGAAGATGTGCCTTTTAAGGCCCACCTGCTGTCTGATGGAACCCTGCGGTTTATTTGCCTGACGACAGTTCTTATGCAGCCCGAGGAACTGCAGCCTGAGACAATTTTGATTGATGAACCGGAACTGGGGCTCCATCCATTCGCGATCAATTTGCTTGCGTCTTTATTGCGGTCAACGTCCAAGAATAAGCAAGTCATCGTTTCCACCCAATCTACTGACCTTCTGAATGAATTTTCCTCAGAGGATGTTGTGGTTGCGGATCGAACAGAGGGTTATACCCATCTACACCGTCTCGACACCAAGGCGCTGGACGCTTGGCTCAATGAATACTCTCTCGGGGAGCTATGGCAGAAAAATGTTCTGGGTGGGAGGCCAACACGATGACCCGGGTACATATTTTCTGTGAAGGCCAAACGGAAGATGTGTTTGTGCGCGAGGTGCTCGGTCCGCACTTTCAACGCCTTAACATCTGGCTGAACCCCATCATTATTCGCACCGGCCCGCAAGGAAAGGGCGGTGTGTCGTCTTATGGGAAGATAAAATGGCAGGTGGAGAATAAATGCAAGGAGGATGCCTCCGCCTGGGTTACCACATTGCTGGACTTCTATGGGTTACCCACTGAATTTCCGGCCATGGAAGCGCCAGGAGATTCCATCACTCGGGCTAAAGCAGTAGAAGAGGCCTTTCAGAACGATATTGCCCAACCTAATTTCTTGGCCAATGTGGTTGTGCATGAATTTGAAGGTCTCTTGTTTAGTGCCCCGTATGCCTTCTCAGACTGGTTTGATGAGCCAGGTGTGGTCGCTGAACTAACGGAGATTCGCCGTGGTTTCGACAGCCCCGAGCACATCAACGAAGGTCTAGAGACAGCACCTTCAAAACGCATTCTGGCAGTATGCGATACCTATGACAAAGTTACTCATGGCTCATTAATAGCTTTGGATATCGGCCTGGATGCTATCCGTCAGGAGTGCCCTCTATTTGATGCATGGGTAGGACGGATAGAGGCATTGGGTGCCAGAGGTGGTGCATGAGGGTTATTGATAATCTCCTGAAGTCTGTTCGAGACGCGGCTACCTTTAACCCAGACATTCAGGTCGCCCCTGCCGGCATCCTCTGGCCAGACCGTGACCGGCAATGGGAAGCGGTTATTCCGGTCCTTCAGGCGGAACTGCCGGAGCTTCTGGTGCTAGGTGACTATGCCCCAGAAAAACGCACCGGCCCAGCGATTTGGCTACGCTGCGTGATTGCCGGCTTGGCGGATGAAGTATCCCTGGACGATGGCAGGATACCCATTCTCTACCTGCCCGGCGTCAGCCGTCAGGATCTGCGGGCGGTGGAAGGTTGCCCGGACTTGCTCAAGCCGCTGGCTGAGTTGCAATACCGTGGCGTGATCTGGTCCCAGGTGAATGCCAAGGACTGGACCATCCTTGCCTACCTGAAGTCGGATCAGGGTGGTCTTGGCCTCGATGTGGCACAGGACAGCGAAACCCGGCACGCCATGCAACTGGCGCTGTACCGACTGCTCGACGAAGACGTCGACTTGCTCAAGGGCAAACGCCTGGATAAGGATTACTTCAATACCCTGTTAACCGGCGGCGACCCCACCCGGGATCTGCTGCTGTGGCTGGACCAGGGCGATGCATTCCAGGCTGCGAGGGGTGAGAACGAATGGCAGGCTTTTGTGGCGGTATGCACCTCCCAGTTGGCTTTCAACCCACAGCATGAGGGTGTGCTGGCAGGGTGTGCGAAGCTTGCGGCCCACGAGGGGCCTTGGCAGGCGGTTTGGCAACGTTTCTGCGAGGCGCCCCACCGCTACCCCCATATCCCGGCCCAAATTCGCAAATGCCAACCGCCGGCCTTTGATCTGTTTGCCGATGAAACCGTGGCCGGTGGCTGGCCTCAGTGGAACCAGGGCCAGGAAGACCACCTGCGCCGTGACTTGCTGGCTCTGGCCCAGGCGCCGGCGCACCAGGCACGGGCCAGAATACTGGAGCTCGAACAGATACACGGCGGCAGGCGATCACTCGTTTGGGCGGAGCTAGAAGAAGCTCCGCTGGCGTGTGCACTGGAACACTTGGCCGCCATGGCCAACTATGCGAAATCGTCTCTGGCGGCGGGCTCTGTGGATGATCTGATGGACGGCTATGCCAACGCTGGCTGGAAAGCGGATGACGGCGTAATGCGCGCCTTGGCCCAAGTGGAGAGTACGTCTGACTTTGAGGCTGTCACAGCGGCAGTTCGGGCGGTTTACCTGCCGTGGCTCGAAGAGTCCGCCCGCTACCTGCAGAAGATCGTTGATGGTGCCTCCTATCCGGGTGGCTCCTGCACAACAGTGGCCCCCTTTCCGGCCAGTCCCGCCGATTGTGTGCTCTTTGTCGATGGGCTGCGCTTTGATACGGGCAAGCGGCTGGCAGAGATGCTCGAAGCTTCAGGGCTGTATGTGGACGAGGCGCCCACCTGGGCCGCTTTGCCCAGCGTGACCGCCACAGGCAAGGCGGCGGTGACACCGGTCCGGGAAAAAATTCGGGGGGAAGATGGCAGCGGGGATTTCGAGCCCGCCGTGGCGGCGACCGGTCAGTCCCTCAAAGGTGGCTATCACCTCAAGAAACTGCTGAAGGACAACGGCTGGACGCTGCTGGATCGAACAGAGAATGGCCAGGGGGAAGGTTTCGCCTGGTGTGAGTTTGGTGACATCGACCATGAAGGTCACGACCGTGGCTGGAAGCTGGCCAAACATCTGGAAAGCCTTTTGACGGAAGTGCGGAACCGCATTACCGAGCTGTTGGCGGCGGGCTGGAAGCGAGTGCGCGTCGTCACCGATCATGGCTGGCTGCTTCTGCCCGGGGGACTCCCCAAAATTGATCTGCCCAGCGTACTGGCTGAGAGCAAATGGGGTCGCTGTGCCGCACTGAAGGCCGGTGCGGAAACTCAGGAGCGACTCTTCCCCTGGTACTGGAACCCCAGTCACTACTTTGCGCTGGCCGATGGCATCAGTTGTTTCAAGAAGGGTGAGGATTACGCTCACGGTGGCCTGAGCCTACAGGAATGCCTGACACTCCAATTGGTGGTGACGGGCGGGGCCTCCGCACAAGGGGCCATCGAGTTTACTGACCTGGTGTGGAAAGGGTTGCGCTGCACGGCGGCGGTGACGGGCGACTATTCAGGGCTCACATTGGATATCCGTACCCACCCGGGTGAAGCGGCCAGCAGTGTGGTGGTCGGCTCGAAGCCGTTCAAGTCAAATGGCACCGCCTCCGTGGTTGTCGAAGATGAAGACCTGGAAGGGCAGAAAGCGGTGGTTGTTCTGCTCGACGAAAATGGTTCTCTGGTTGCCCAGACGGACACTGTTATCGGTGGGGAACAGATTTGATGGAATTGGACGATATCGACAGAAAGGCGGCGACCGCCCTGGATGGGTACCTGGTGCGAAAGGACCTGGTACGAACCTTCAGCCGCCAATTCCCGGTCCCCACCTATGTGGTCGAGTTCCTGTTGGGAAGATACTGCGCAAGCACCGATCAGGAAGAGATCAACGAAGGCTTGGAGATCGTGCAGCGGCAGCTCAAGTCTCGCACCGTTAAGGCCGGTGAGGAGGAGCTTTTCAAGGCTCGAGCCAGGGAAAACGGCGAAGTTAAAATCATCGACCTGATTACAGCCCGCCTGGACGCGAAAACGGACTCCTATATTGCGTCTCTTCCCAGCCTTCGTCTGAACGACGTACGGATTACGCCGTCTTTGGTGAACGAGCACGAGCGGATGCTGACCGGCGGTTTCTACGCCGAGGTGACGCTCAACTACGATGCTGCCATTGCCCAGGAAAGTAATGGTCGCCCTTTCGGTGTTGAAGGGCTGCGGGAGATCCAGCTTTCCAAGCGAGACGTTCTGAATATCTTGGCGGCCGCCCGGAAAGAGTTTACGACGCAGGAATGGAAGGAGCTGCTACTGAGGTCCACCGGGATTGAGGCCAGCGGCCTGTCGGAGCGGCAACAGGGCGCGCTTCTGCTGCGTATGGTGCCCTTCGTTGAGCGCAACTATAACCTGGTAGAGCTTGGCCCCAGGGGGACCGGTAAGAGCCATTTATTCCAGCAAGTGTCACCCTACGCGCATCTTATATCCGGTGGTAAGGCCACGGTGGCCAAGATGTTTGTGAACAACGCCAGCGGCCAACGGGGCTTGGTCTGTCAGTACGACGTGGTCTGCTTCGACGAGGTCTCCGGCATTTCCTTCGACCAGAAGGACGGCGTGAACATCATGAAGGGCTACATGGAATCCGGTGAGTTTAGCCGTGGTAAGGAAAACATTCGCGCCGACGGCAGCATCGTGCTGGTAGGCAACTTTGACGTGGATGTGGAACACCAGCAGCGGATCGGGCACCTCTTCGGTCCCATGCCTCCGGAGATGAAAGACGATACGGCCTTCATGGACCGTATCCACGCCTTCTTGCCAGGCTGGGACGTGCCGAAAATCAGCAAGGAGCTGCTAACCGACCATTTCGGCCTGGTCAGCGACTTCCTGTCGGAGTGCTGGAGCCAGCTGCGCAATCAGAGTCGGATTAGCCTGATTCAGAACAGGGTGTTCTTTGGTGGCGCGCTGTCCGGGCGGGATACCAATTCGGTGAACAAAACGGTCAGCGGCCTGCTCAAGCTGCTTTATCCTGGTGATGATGGGGTCTCGGACGAAGATATCGAATGGGCCGTTCGCATTGCCATGGAAGCCCGGCGCCGGGTGAAGGAACAGCAGAAGCGGATTGGTGCGGCAGAATTCAGGAATACCCATTTCAGCTATGTCATGGGCGCCGACGGTGTCGAGAAGTTTGTTTCCACTCCGGAACTCCAGAGCGATAACAGTATTGGTGACGATCCCCTGGAACCTGGCCAAGTATGGACTATCTCTCCAGGTGGCGGTGAGGAACATCCCGGCCTGTACCGGATCGAGGTGAACGAAGGGCCAGGGTCCGGCGTCAAGGTCCTCAACAAGCCGGTACCGCCCGCGTTCAAGGAAAGCATCGGTTATGCAGAGCAGAATCTTTACGCCCGGTCGGCGCAGCTGGTGGGCGACAAGGATCCACGTCAACACGAGTTTACGGTTCAGTTGCGCGCTTTCGACGCTTCCAAGTCAGGGACAAAGCTGGGAATGGCGTCAGTAATTGCGCTGGGCACTGCGCTTCTTAAGAGGAGCGTGCGCGGCGGTTTGATCATTGTTGGCGAGATAAACTTGGGCGGCTCCGTTGAGTCTATTCACAATCCGGTCACGATCGCGGAAATCGCTGTAGAGAAGGGCGCCACTGTATTGCTGATGCCAGTCGCCTGCCGTCGACAGTTGTTTGACCTCTCGGATGATATGGCGACCAAGATCGATATTCAGTTCTATTCTGACGTGCGAGATGCGCTGCTTAAAGCTATTACAGAATAGGCCTCAAGCCGATGGCGCAGTACACCTCAACTTAAGTCGCTGTTTTAGAAAACTTTGTTAGTTTGACTCCCTCCCGCGCCCGCGTCACCGCCGTATACACCAGCTCCCGGCTTACCAGCGGTGTGTCGGTTTCCGGCAGCACCAGCAGCACTTCGCCGAACTCCGAGCCCTGGGATTTGTGCACGGTCATGGCGAAGACGCTGTCCACGGCCTCCAGGCGGCTGGGCAGGACCAGGCGGATGCTGCGGTCCGGCAATTCGAAGGCGACGCGCAGTCGTGGGGCTTCGTCGGCGGTTAGCCGCGTGTTGAGGCAGAGGCCGATGTCGCCGTTCATCAGGCCCAGTTCGTAGTCGTTGCGGGTGACCATGACCGGGCGGCCTTCGAACCAGCCGTGGTCCTTTTCGGTCAGGCCTTCGGCTTTCAGCCGCCGGGCGATGCGCTGGTTGAGGCCGGAGACGCCCAGTGGACCGTCGCGGACCACGGCCAGCACCTGGTAGTCGGCGAAGCGCTTCAGTGCGGCCCTGGCCCAGGCGTCGATGGCGGTGCGGTCGGTGGTGTCAGGCCGTTCCTTCCGGATTTGTTCCAGATAGGGTCGGTGGCCCTGAAGTGCAGCGGTCTCGATCTTGGGATCCAGCGCCTGGCTGATGGTGATGCGGCCGATGCTTGGGTCATCGCTGTCCAGCAGGGCGTTGGCGCGTTCCTGGTCGCCCAGGCGCACCGCTTCGGCCAGGGCGCCGATGCCGCTGTCGGCGCTGAACCGGTGACTCTTGCGCAGCATGACGATGTGTTGCTGCAGGGCGGTGCCGTCGGCCTGCCAGGGGCTGATATCGTCGCCGGCGGCCCCGCGGACCCAGTCCACGGTGTCCCGGGTGTAGTTGCCCTGGTCGGCGCCCTGGCAGAGGTCGCCGAGCACGGCGCCGGCCTCGACCGAGGCGAGCTGGTCCTTGTCGCCGAGCAGGATCAGGGTGGTTTCCGGGCGCAGGGCGTCGAGCAGCCGGGCGGTGAGTTCCTGGTCGATCATTGAGGCCTCGTCGACCACCACCAGGTCGGCGTGCAGCGGGTTATGCCGATCATGCCGGAACAGGCGGCTCTGGGGTTTCGGGCCCAGCAGCCGGTGCAGGGTGCTGACCTCACGCGGGATGGCGTTGCGCACGGTTTCCGGCAGGGGCAGGGCGTCGACCGCGCCGCCAATGGACTCGCCCAGGCGGGCGGCGGCCTTGCCGGTGGGGGCGGCCAGGCGGATGCGCAGGGGGTGGTCCGGATGGCTGTCCAGTTGCCAGGACTGCAGCAGGCCCAGCAGCCGCACCACGGTGGTGGTCTTGCCGGTGCCGGGGCCGCCGGTGATCAGCGTGAAGCGGGAGCGGCTGGCGAGGGCGCAGGCGATGCGCTGCCAGTCCGGGCCGTTGTCGTCGGGCGGGAACAGGGCGTCCAGGCTGTCGCGCAGGCCGGGCAGGTCGCGTTTCGGGGCCTGCAGGCGGGCGTCCAGGGCCTCGTCGATCAACCGTTCATTGGCCCAATAGCGGCGCAGGTAGAGCTGGCTGCCGGCCAGCACCAGCGGTGCGGTGCCGTCGGTCTCCGCCTCGTCGACGACAGCGGATTGCTGCAGGCGGGAGCAGACCTCGTCGAGATCCAGGCTCGCCAGCCAGTCCAGCGGTGTCTCGGTATCGCTGGTGCGGTTGCGCAGGTCGGGCCAGAGGCTCGCTGGGTTGTCGATGGCGGCGCGCAGGTCCAGCCGCACATGGCCGCCGCCCACCTGGTGGCTGACCAGAGCTGCCAGCAGTAGCACGGTCTCGTCCTGTTCGCCGCCGTCCTCGGCCAGCAGCGCGGCCAGCGCCAGGTCGGTGGCACGCAGCCAGCCGTCGGTGAGCCAGGTCTGCAGGCGTTGCGGCAGGGCCGGGGCGCGGGGCAGGGCTTCAGGCTGCATCGGTTACCTCCCCGCTGAACAGCGCATCCAGTTCTTCGACCAGGGCGCGGTCCGGGCGCTCGGCGTGCACGCCACGGCCCGTGTGGCCGATACCGCGCAGGAACAGGCAGGCGGCACCGCCCACGTGGCGGTCGTAGTCGTAGGCCGCGCCCAGCCGCGCCCGCAGCAGGCGGTGCAGGGCCAGCAGGTACAGGCTGTACTGGGCGTCGTAGCGCTTGTCCATCACCGCCTCGCGCAGCGCGCCGGGGTGGTAGTGGGCATCCGTGGGGCCCAGGTCGTTGGACTTGTAGTCGATAACGAAATAGCGGCCTTCGTGTTCCAGCACCAGGTCGATGAAGCCCTTCAGCATGCCGTGCAGTTCGTTCTCGCCCAGGCTGGGGCGGCCGGCGCCGTCCAGGGTGTGGCGGCGGATGACGGCATCGATCTGGCTGGCGCGGACTTCGGCTACCGAGAGCAGGAACTCCAGTTCGGCGATGAAGGCGCCGCGGGGTAGCGCGCTGAGCCGGGGTGCGGCATCAGCGGCCAGCGGCAGCGGCGTGTCGATGATCCTGCCCAGCCAGTCGCCGGCCTGGGGCAGCCAGTCCTGCCAGCGGCGGCCGCGCAGGCCGCGCTGCAGGATGCGGCGGAAGGCCGGCTCGTCGGCCTTTGGGAACTGCTGGACGGCCAGGGCCTCCAGCAGGTTGTGCAGCAGCGTGCCGGCGGCCGGGCCGCGGGGGAAGGCGTGCAGACTGTCCGGGTCGGGTTCGCCGCGACTTGGCGCCGGCTCCAGGCTTTCCTCGACCAGCACGTCCTCGTCGGCACTGCCCGGCGCCCAGGCCTTGGGACCATCCTCCAGCAGGGCGCTGTAGCTGGCGATCCACCAGCGTTCCCGGTTCGGCGGCGTGGCGGTGTAGCGCCGGGCCCGGGCCAGTTCGATGCCGCTGTCCGGCAGTGCTGTCGGGGCGGCCGGTGCCGGCGGCGGCGAGACCGGTTCGACGGTGATGGCCGAGTGTTGTCCGGCCACGGTTTTCAGCAACGGGCCCAGCGCGTCCGGGACCATCTTCTCCTCGCAACCGATCAGGCGGCCGATGGCGGTCAGGTTCAGATGGCTCTTGTCAGTCATGACCTTGGTGCGTTGCTGCAGCACCGACGCCATGCCCAGCCAGCAGGCATGGATGGCGCGGGTGACGGCGACGTACAACAGGCGCATGTCCTCGGCCTGGCGGGCGTCCTCGGCCAGCTCCTTGTCGGCGTCCACGACCTCGAAGCTCACGCTCAGGCCATCGCCGTCGGGTCGGGTCAGAGGCGTCTCAGCCTTGGCCGGGCGGAAGCTGCAGATGAAGGGCAGGAACACCAGCGGGTACTCCAGGCCCTTGGCCTTGTGGATCGTGACCACCTTGATCAGTGCGGCATCGCTTTCCAGGCGCAGGATGCGCTCGTCCGCCGGGCTGCCGCCGTCCTCGCGATGCAGTTCCTCATCCAGCCAGCGGATCAGTGCCGCCGGGCCGTCCAGCGCGGCGGCTGCGTCCTGCAACAGTTCGGCAAGTTGCAGGATGTTGCTGAGCCGGCGTTCACCGCCGGCCTGGCGCAACAGCCTGGGCGCCAGCTGGTGGTCGCGGATCAACTGGCGCAGGGCCGGCAGGATGCCGCGTTGCTGCCACAGCTCGGCATAGCGCTGGAACTGCTCCAGTGCCGACTCCCAGCGGGCATCGTTGCCGAACAGGGCGTCCAGCGTGGCCCAGTCGTAGCCCAGCGCCGCGGTGCCCAGCGCGGTGCGCACCCGGCGCTCGGATTCCGGCTCGGCGATGGCCTGCAGCCAGCGCAGCAGGTCCCGGGCCTCCGGGGTCTGCAGCACATTGTCGCGGTCCGACAGGTAGACCGAACGCAGGCCGCGGGCGCGCAGCGCGTCGCGGATCAGGCCGGCCTCCTGGCCGGTGCGGACCAGGATTGCGATATCCGCCGGCCGCAGCGGCTGCCAGCCGTCCGGTCTGCGGAAGCCGGCCTTGTCGTTGTGCAACAGGCGCGCGATGTGCTCGGCGCCGATCTCGGCCATATGCCGCCGGTAGTCCTTGAGCGGCAGGCTCTCGACGCTTTCGTCCAGGGTCTGCTGTTCCCGGTGCCAGAGGGTCATTGCCGGCGGCGCGGCACCGTCGATTTCCAGCTGCTCACGGCGGCCCTTGTGGGCCACCGGGTGGAAGCGGATGTCGGGCTGCAGGAACTGGTCCGGCGCGGTCGGTGAGTTGCCGAACAGGCTGTTGACCGCCTCCACCATGGTCTGGCTGGAGCGGAAGTTGCGGCCCAGGGTGTGGCGCTGCTCCGCCGGCACCTTCTCGGCGGCGCCGAGATAGGTGTCCAGGTCGGCACCGCGAAAGCCGTAGATGGCCTGCTTGGGATCGCCGATCAGGAACAGGCTGTTTTTCGTGTTTTCGGGTTCGACGTAGACGGCGCGGAAGATGCCGTACTGCACCGGGTCGGTGTCCTGGAACTCGTCGATCAGCGCCACCGGGAACTGCTCGCCGATGACCCGGGCCAGGCGCGGCCCGCCGCCGGGCTGGCGCAGCGCGTCGTGCAGCCGGGTCAGCATGTCCTGGAAACCGATCAGGCCGCGTTGCTGTTTGCTGCGCTCGATGCGCTGGTCGATCCAGCGGGCGGCATGGGCATAAAGCGGTGCCGAGGCAGCGCTCAAGTGCTGGGCGCTGTCGAGCAGGCGGTCGACGGCGGCCGGCAATGGGTGGTTGGCCAGGGTGTCGGGCAGCACCTGGTTCTTGCGCACGGCCTTTTCCAGGCAGGCGCTGCCGAGATCGGCGAGGGCGGCACCGTTGGTGTCGGGCAGCAGGCTCGCGCCGCGCTTTCGCCAGTCCTGCAGGCCGGGCAGGAGCTTGCCGCGCCAGGTGCCGGCGGTGGGCTTGCTGCCCTTGCCGAGCACCTCGTTCTTCCAGCCGGCCTCCAGCGCATCGTTGAAGCTGTCGAGCCCGGTCTCGACGGCCTGGCGCAGGTCGCGGATCGCGTCGTGCCATGGCTGCGCCGCCCGGCGCAGGGCCTCAGTGGGTGGCTCGTCCGGGATTGCCCGGAAGCGCTCGCTTTTACCCAGCAGGCCGCCGACGGTCTTTGCGAACTGGTCCAGCGACAGCTTCGGCTTGTCCTCGCTGGCGGCGATGGTAATGCCCAGCGCCGCGAGTTCGGGCGGGCCCAGCGGATAGAGGTGCTGGCGCCAGTAGTCCTCGATGGCCTGGCGCTGGATCAGCGCCTCCTCGTCGCTCAGTTCCAGCTCGAAGGCGTTGCCGGAATCGAAGGCGTGCTGGCGCAGCATGCGGTGGCAGAAGCCGTGGATGGTGTAGATCGCGGCCTCGTCCATCCAGTCGGCGGCGGCCCGCAGGTGGTCGGCATGGCGCTGGCGGGCCTCGCCTTCGGGGTAGGCCGCCAGCAGGCCGGGCAGGATGGCGTCGTTGGGGTCGGGTTCGGCGTGACCGGCGAAGCAGCGCGCGGCCTCGGCCAGGCGGCCACGGATGCGATCGCGCAGTTCCTTGGTGGCAGCCTCGGTGAAGGTCACGACCAGGATGTCCGGCGGCAGCATCGGCGCGCGCTCCGGGTCGGCCGGGTCATGGCCCAGTACCAGCCGCAGGTAGAGGGCGGCCAGGGTGTAGGTCTTGCCGGTGCCGGCGCTGGCCTCGATCAGGTGGCGGTCGGCCAGCGGGACGGCGAGCGGGTCAAGCGTGCGCGGTGAGCTCATTCCGCGTCCTCCGGCGTCAGATGCTCGACCAGCGGGCGGTGCAGGCGCCCGGCCCAGTAATCGAACAGGCTCTGGTCCTGATGCCGGGGCTCCAGCAGCGAGGCGGTGGTGGGGAAGCAGCGCTGCAGCGCGCCGCTGCTGTCGTAGTCCACCTCGCCGGTCTGTTGGCTGTTGCCCTCGTAGTGGTTTTCCAGTGCCTCCACCGTGGCGGGCTCCTCCGCCTTGCCGGTGAGATAGGCAAATACGGTGCGCAGGGGCAGTGGCAGTGGCTGTTGCAGGCCGGTGAGCCAGCCGTCCAGGACCGCGTCCAGTCGTTCCCGGGCATCATTGACATCGAGGGGTCGCAGCGTGTGGACGTCGTCATGGCCGACGATGCAGGTTGTGGCCCGGATGCCGGCGGCGTTCAGCACCAGATGCTGCACCCAGTCACGCAGCAGGCGCGGATAGTGAGGCTTTTTCTGCTTCACCGTGTCGCCGGCCTTCAGCACCAGCCGGGCAATACGGCCATCGGCCGCTTGGAACAGGTCGGTGCTCCAGTCCTCAATGGTCAGCGTCCGGCCCTGGATGTTGCGCTGGAGGCGCAGCTCACGGGGTGGTTCCGCGGTCGGGTAGTCGGCGCGCAGGGCCTGCCAGCGTTCGGCAGCACTGACGGCCTGGGCGGTGGCATTGTCGAGCTGCAACTGGCCGAGGCCGGCCACCGGCAACTGGCCGCTGCGCATCAGGCGCTGCCCGGCGGCGCGGATCGCGGTTTCCGGATCGGTCCGCAGCGCGTCCTCGCGCAGCGGTTGCAGCAGGGCCTCGTGAATGCCGTAGGCGTCCAGCCCGCTCACCTCGAAGGGCTCATTTTCCGGTGGCGCCTCGTTGTCGCTGTCGAAGCGCAGCTTCAGCCGTTCGCTCAGGAAGTGCCGGGCGGGGTCGGCCAGGAAGCGGTTCAGGTCGTTGATCGTGAGCACCAGATCTTCGGGCAGCTCCGGGGTATCCAGTGCGGCCGCGGCCGTTGCCGGGACATCGCCGGCCTCCCACTCCCGGGCATAGGTGAACAGTTCGCCGTCGTCGGCGTAGCGGGGGCTGAATGGCGGCAGCGGGTGATCGACGGTCAGGGCCTCGCTGGTGGCGACCGGCCTGCCGTCGCGGTCCGGCACGCGCCAGCCCCGGTCCAGGTGATCGCGCAACTGGTTGACCAGCACCGAGGGCGGCAGCGGTTCGTTGTCCCGCGGGTTGCGGCCGATCCAGCTGATGTGCAGCTGCTCGCGGGCGGCCAGCAGGGCCTCCAGGAACAGGTAGCGGTCGTCGTCGCGGCGGGAGCGGTCGCCGGGCCGGTACTGGCCCTTCAGCGCCATCAGGTCGAAGTCCAGCGGTGGCCGGGTGCGCGGGTAGTCGCCATCGTTCATGCCCAGCAGGCAGACCAGGCGGAACGGGATGCTGCGCATCGGCATCATCGTGCAGATGTTGACGCGGCCGGCCAGGAAGCGCTGGGCCGGGCCCTCGTCCTCCAGCGCCGAGAGCCAGGCATCGCGGGCCACCGACAGCGGGATCGGCTCGTCGAAACCGGCCTCCTCGCAGGCGAGTGTCCAGCCCTGCATGGCCCCAACAACCCGCGACTCCAGCGCCAGTTCGTCGGCACCGTGCAGCGCAAAGCAGTCAGTCAGCAGCGCCTCGATGCGCTGCGCCCAGTCGGCGGGTCGGCCCGGTTCGCGGAAGGCCTTGAGCTGTTGCTCCAGCGTATCCAGCAGGGCCCGCAACGGGCCGAGCAGGGCGGCATCCAGGCTGCCGATCTCCGGGTAGGGCTCGATCGCCTGCCAGGCCTCGCCGGTGCCCACCGCATAGCCCAGCAGCATGCGGCGCAGGCCGAAGCGCCAGCTGTTCTGTTCGAAGTCGCTGTCCAGTTCCAGTTGCCGGCGCTGCGCGCCGTCCAGCCCCCAGCGGATGCCGGCATCACGGCACCAGCGGCGCAGCAGCGGCAGGTCCTCCTCGGTCAGGCCGAAGCGGCGGCGGAAGGCGGCCACCTCCAGCAGGTCAAGTACATCGCCCAGGGTCAGGCGGGCGTTGGGCAGGTCGGCGAGTTTCTCCAGCGCCACCGCCAGCGGCGCCTCGCTGCGGGCGCGGCGGTCGCCGATGGTGTAGGGGATGTAGCGCGGATCGGTGGTGTTGACGGTGCCGAACACCGCTTCGACCGCCGGCGCATAGGCATCGATGTCCGGCACCATGACGATGATGTCCCGCGGCCGCAGCGGCTGGCCGGCGGCGTCGGCCCGGGCGAAGGCGTCGAGCAGCCGGTCGTGCAGGATCTCCACCTCGCGCTGGCGGCTGTGGGCGCGGTGGAAACGGATCGAGCGGTCCCCGACCAGTGCGCGTTCGGCGCCGGGTTCCGGCAGCGGCGTCAGGTCGAAGATATCCTGCTGGATCTGCTGCAGCAGCGGCGCGTCTTCGAGTGGCTGGTCCTCCGGCACAGGCGGCTCGAACACGTCGATGGACTGGAACCAGTCACGGTAGCGCTCGGGCTCGTCGATCTGGTCCAGCAGCGCGATGAAGTCCCGGCCCTGCTTGCCCCAGGCGGCCAGCAGCGGATGCCCCGGCGTGCCGAAGTTGCGCTGGTGGCGATGCCGGTCCAGTTGCAGCAGCTCGCGGTCCTCGACCAGGTCCGCCCAGAAGTGCCCGGACGGGTTCTGCACCAGTTGCAGGATCTGGCAGTGGCGGGACAGGGCATGCAGGGCATCCAGCACCGGCCGCGGTAGCGAGGTGATGCCGAACACCAGAACCCGACGGGGCAACTCCGGCAGGCTGCCGGGCGCGGCCCGGTCCAGGGCCTGGATGAAGCGCTGCTGGATGCCGGGGCGCGACAGCAGTCGCGCCGCTTCGCCGGCGTCGGCATGCAGTGCCCGCCACAGCACCGCCTGCCAGCGCAGGTCCTCGGCCAGCGGCCGGGTCTTGCCGCGGGCGTCGGTTAGCTGGTCCCGTCCCTCCAGCCAGTCCGCCAGCCAGTCGGCGCGGTAGACCTGGTACTGGTCGAACAGGTCTGCCAGCCGGCGGGCGAGCTGATGCCGCTTGCGGCTGTCCTGGTCGGTGTCGAGGAAGCGCACCAGCGGCGCGAAGGTGTCCGGGTCACCGGCCAGCAGGCCGGGCAGCAGGCGGTAGATGCGCCACTGCAGGCGCTGCTTCTCGAACGGCGAGGTCTCCGGCACGGCCTCGGCGCCCAGCACCGCGCGGTAGGCTTGCCAGAGGAAGGACTGCGGCAGCAGGAAATGCTGCGCGGCGGCGATACCGCAACCGGGCTCGGCCCCGCCCTCCGGCGCGGCCAGCGCAAGCTTCAACCACTGCGCCATGCCATTGGACTGCACCAGCACGGTCTCGGATTCCAGCGGCGCCAGCGGATGCGCACGCAGCCAGTCCACGACCAGCGTGCGCAGCGACTCCAGGCGGTTGCCGTGCAGCACGGCGAGTCCGGGCTGGAGGTCATGATGGCTGTGGCCGGTGTCGGGCATGGGGCTCCGGGCGTGTTGTTATTCGGAGTGATCAGTAGAACGGCCCTGCGCGACAGCACCTGTCGGAGGCGATTCACCGGATCTCCGGTCATCCTACGGAAACCGCCCGATCCAGGCGACGTGCGCTTGACCGTGAGCCGAATCGCGGCTTTAATCGGCTCATTAATTGAGCCGAATAGAGTGGGTAATCGGCGCATGTACATCTGGCAGCAAAGCGAATGGCCGCACTTCCACTGGGACACCAAGGCGCTGCAGCCCAATCTGGACACCGTTCGGTCAAGGCAGGCTAGGCTGCTGGGGCGTCGTGACGCCGTGGATTCCGGTGCGATCCAGTCGCTACGAATGGAGAGTCTGACCGAGGACGCGCTGCGCACCAGCGAGATTGAGGGCGAGTTGCTCGATCGCCATTCGGTGCGCTCCTCGGTGGCCCGACAACTCGGGGTTGCCCATGCCGGTGTGGCCGGTCGCGACGCGCATCGGGCGGAGGCTTTGGTTAGCTTGCTGGTGCGGGCGACCGGCCGGCTCGATGATGCGCTGACTCTGGAAGAGCTTTGCAAATGGCAGGCTCTGTTGTTCCCGCCAGCGGACACCGGATTCCAGCAGGCGGCCGTCGGCCGCTTGCGTGGCGATACGCCGATGCAGGTGGTCTCCGGGAGAATGGATCGCCCCCGAGTTCATTTCGAGGCACCGCCGAGGTCCGGACTGGAAGCCGAGGTGCAGCGGTTTCTCGACTGGTTCAATGATCCCGGCAACGAGCTTGACCCCATTCTCCGCGCCGGCGTCGCCCATCTCTGGTTCGTGACCCTGCATCCCTTCGAGGACGGCAACGGTCGGATTGCCCGTGCCATTACAGATCGGGCCCTGGCCCAGGCGGAGCAGGAGACGATCCGCCTGTACTCGCTGAGCGAGGTGATCATGGCCCGGCGGCAGGCTTACTACGAGATCCTGGAATCCAGCCAGAAGGGGAGCCTGGACATTACCCGCTGGTTGCGCTGGTTTCTGGCCTGTTTGCAGGAAGCACTGGATGGGGCCCTGGCTCGTATCCAGCGGGTGCTGGAGAAGGCCCGTTTCTGGCAGATGCATGCGGAAACCGTTCTCAACCCGCGTCAGGTCAAGGTGTTGAACCGGCTGCTGGACGATGGTGAGGAAGAGTTTCCCCACGGCATCAATGCGAGCAAGTACCGGGGCATGGCAAAGGTCAGCAAGGCCACCGCGACCCGGGATCTCACCGATCTGCTGGACAAGGGGTGCCTGGAGCGTCTACCCGGCGGCGGGCGCAGCGTGCGCTATCGACTGCCGGGTAGGAATTAAGCCGACGACCCGTGGAAGGAGAGAAGAACTCGATCAAGAGACCGTCCTGCTGCTCGGCCAATTGCTCCGGGAAGGGTTTCTGGGCTTCGCAATGCGGGCGGTTCTCGTTTCGGTGCCGCCGGACGGCGGTTCAATCGGGAACGTCGGGGGGCGGTCCCTTCTGCAACAGGAGCATACCGGCGCCGCCCAGCGCCATCCACAGCACCATGGTCCAGCCGCCGAGGCGCTCCCACAGCGGGCCGATCATGATCAGCACGAGGACTGACAAAGCCAGGCAGGCGAGGCCGATCCAGTGCAGCAGCCGTTCCTTTCCGATGTGTTCCATGGGTTCCTCGTATTGATCGGCCATCGGCAAGCCGGGCGATCCTGTGGCCCGTATGGTTGTACGACTCCAGCATGCAGAACGGCGCACCGCAACTGAGCATTGTGCAGGCGGTTCGCTGCCAGGCGATGCCAGGGAAGAGTGTACGATTCCCGGTGAAGGGCTGACCGGGGGCAGGGAATGATCGAGCGCTCACAATTGGAGCAGGCCATTGCGCTGGGGCGCGCGCAGCCGCTTCGTTATGAGGGTTTCTCCTACGTCCGGCTGCTGGAGCCGGTCCGCGGCTACCCGCGGGGCAGCGCTGTTCTGCCGGACAAGTCGGTGGTGCCGGGGTACCCCTCCATCGGCCGGATCCAGTCACTGGAAGCGGGATTGCCGCGTCAGTTCCGCGAGCGTTTCTGGGCCGAGGAGAAAATCGACGGCTTCAATGTTCGCATTTTGCGGTATGAGGACACGCTGTACGCCTTCAGCCGTGGCGGCTTTGTCTGCCCGTTCAGTGTCGATCGGGTGCCCGAGTTCCTCGACCCGGCGGTGTTCGATGCCGAACCCGGGCTGATTCTCTGCGCCGAGATTGCCGGACCGGATACGCCCTATCTGGAGGGATCCACGCCACGGGTGGCGCAGGACGTGAGTCTGTTCGTGTTCGACATGATGCGACTGGGCCTGCCCGGTTTTCTGGCCCAGGCCGACAAGTTCACGCTTCTGGAGAAGTACGCACTGCCTGCCGCACCGGTTCACGGGCAGTTCGGGGCCGACGATACCGAGGCATTGGGCCGCTTGATTCTGCGTCTCGATGCGGAGGGCGCCGAGGGCCTGGTGCTGAAAACCGATGACGGCCGCGAACGGGCCAAGTATGTCACTGGCGGTTCCTGCGTCGGCGATATCGGGGTTTGTGCCGAGCAGCTGCTGGACCTGCCGCCGCAGTATTTCACCAATCGCCTGACCCGGCTTGCCATTTTTCTGGCGGAGCACCCCCAGTCCGACAGCGATGCCGCTGCGCGAGCCCTGGGGCGCGCATTCCTCGAGGGTCTGGGCGATGCGGTGGCACAGAGCCGCGGTCAAGGACGCGTCAGTCACCGATACCGGTGCCGGTTTCGCAGCGAACACAATGCACGGCGCTTCATCCAGCATCTGGAGGCCACCGGTGGGCGCCATGTGCGTATTGGGGCGGCAATGCCGCGTGTCGAGGGTGACTTCTGGGTGCTTGAGTTCGAGCGGCTTTTCGACCACATGACCGGCACCCTGTCCTCGGCCCTGGCCGGTGACAGGCAGTATGATTGAGTGCCAGGTCCCCTGGGCGGGCGCCTCAGGGGTTGCCGGGAACGGAAGCCGCGTCGGTCAGGTTTTCCATCACCTTGCGTAAATGGGCGGCAGTAACCAGCTTAATGCCCATGCGGTTGCCCATCTTGCGCATGCCCTCGTCGGCGCTGGCCAGTTCGGCATCCAGTTCCATGGCCAGCAACACGGCATCGACGTCTTCCCGGGAGTCCACCAGCCCCTTGCGCATGGCTTCGCGGAAGCGCTCGCGAAGTTGCGTGATCAGTTCCGGTTTGAGGGTTTCGGCAGCCCCGGCCTGGCGGGTGTGTTCCTCGGCAATGCGCAGTCCGCGGTCAATCCGGGTGCGTACCTCGTCAATGAACTCGTACAGGATGTCGCTGGGGATGGTGAGGGCAAAGCGCCGCGGAGAGCGGACCCAGACCACGGTCTCGAAATCCGCGGCCAGGCTTTGCAGGTCCCGCATGCCGCGGAATTCCTCGTAGACCGACAAGGGCATGTAGAACTCGGCGCCGCAGTGGCGGGCCAGGCCGAGGAAGGTTCGCAGAATGTCCTCGGGATCCTCGCCGAACTGACTGGCGACATGTGGGTTGGTGAAGACGCTGGTATCCAGCACGAAACGGCGCATGCGGTCTTCCCCGAGTTGAATCCTCGAGCCCCATCATCTGCAGCCGCCGGAGGGCCGTCAACTGGCGAGCCAGGAGCGGTCCCGGGGAGTCGCAAGCGCCTTGCCGCGGGGGAGGCTGCCCGGCTTTACGCCGCCAGGCGTCATCAGCGTATCGACAAGCGCGTGTCGCCGACCTGTCCCATCGGATTTTCTTATTCGCGACCTGTGTTTACTGCGCTGCGATTGATGCAGGTCAATGCCGACAGACGGCAATCATGATCAAGTCGGTAGTTCTCATCCATGGCGAGACCGTGGGTAATTCGACTGGCGAAGGCGCGGGAATAAATCAGTGTTTCCCGAGCAGGAGTGGAGAGATGACTAAGGCGCGAACGCAAACCGCGATCACCGATCTGGTGAACCAGACCCAGGAACTCTTCAAGCTGAACGGCGCGTCAACAACGCAGGTCGAGCAGTTCCGGCAGATGCAGCATGCCATGCTGCAGGAAACCGAGACCTTCCTGCGGCATTGGTTCGAACGCCGACAGGAAGCCACCGAGACGGCCATCAAAGGCTTGCGCGAGTTGGGTTCAAAAGAGGAATTCGATCCGACGGCAATCACGCAGGCGATTTCCGATTGGCAGGGCAAGTCGTTGCAACGCATGAGTGCGGATCTGCAGGACTGGACGACGCTCTGCACGCATTGCGCGCAACTGGTTGCGGCAGAGGAGCAACCGGTGGCAGCAGAGGAAGGCGAGGCCGAGCCGCCCAGCGCCCGACAGGCCGGGCGGGCCTGATACAAAGACCTGGCCGCCCCGGGAATTTGGAAAGCCGGCGCCCTCGAAAACGGCGCTGACGCATTGCAATCCGTTGCACCCGATGACGCGTACCCGTTCACGCTCATCGGGTGCAACGGATTTTCGCCAGTCGCGGTAACGGTGAAGGCGTTTACGGATATGAGGCCGGTTTCGGAGCCTCGCAGCGTTGCGTTACTAGCCCGCCGGGCCGTCCCGAGTCGGTCTGTGTGGTGATCAGTCCGTCGAACGCCGAAACACCAGGATCCGGTTGTTGGCCGGCAGGGGCAGGTCCTCGGCCAGCCGCAGGTCAACCTTTCCCGCCAGGCGTCGCAGATCGCTGGTGTCGCGAACGCCCATGCCCGGATCCCGTCGCCGCAGGGCGGCGTCGAACTGGCGGTTGCTGTCACTTGTGTGCCTGCCATTGTCGGCGAAGGGACCGTAGAGCAGGAACACGCCTTCGGGCGGAAGGCTGGCAGCCACGCCGCGGAACATGGCCTCCACCACCGGCCAGTGCATGATGTGGGCGGTGTTGGCCGAGTACACATTGTCGTGGCCGGCAACTGGCCAGGGCCACTGCGTGACATCCAGCGCGAGCGGGCTGTCCAGGTTCGGCAGTGCAGCATCTTCGATTCGCAGGCGGCAATGCGGGATATTCCGTGCCATGTCCGTCGGTACCCAGTGCAGATGAGGCAGGGCCGCGGCGAAATGCTCCGCGTGCTGGCCGGTGCCGGCTCCGATCTCCAGAACACGCGCCGGTTTCGTGAGCCGGTCCCTCAACACGGACAGGATCGGGTCCTTGTTGTTTTCGCAGGCCTGGGAGAACGGTTTCTGCATCGGGATCTCGTGTGGCTGGTCGCCGCAGGCGGTGGTCAGGCGCTCGATCCCGTAGCGATCGGCGTTTTTTCCGGCGGTGGCTCGCCGTCTTCACAGCGTTTACACCACAATGTCGTGCCCAGCATGTCGCGGCGGCCCTGCTCGGTTTCCACCCAGGGTCGGTTGAACCATGGCGGACGGTGGCGGACGTGCTGGCCGTGACCGCAGGCCAGGTCTGCCACCCAGTCGCCATGCTCGTCCCGATGAAAGCCGACAATGGGCTGCCACATTGTGACTCCGTTCAGGCCGTCCCGCCTTCAACCCAAGGGTGATGCTCGATCACCTGACGGTCAGTAACAGAGCATGCACTGTGAAAGACGTCAACGCGATGCTTGTACCAGAGTCGTGGACGACAGCGCAGGCGTGGAGGCGGCAGGATGGTTGCATGCTGCGGATCTGGCGTTGCCGCGTTGGTTCGCCACGATCTGCTGGCTGGTAGCGATGACGAGTCCTAGGCTAGTCGGTAAACGGTAAACCAACGCAGTGACCCGGACCTTATGATCGGCGTAATGCATAGCCTGCTGGAGAGAGGATGTCTATAAATGAAATGCGGGTTCTGCCGGGAAACTGTGGCCCGATGGCAACACGTGGCAGTGCGGCGGCAGCACGCTGCGGAGACGGACCGCGGGCGGGAGGGTCAGAGGAATGAGCGAGACCCGTTTCACGAAGAAGGGTTACGGAGTTAGCAGGCGTGTTGATCGCGGGATTGGCAAGCTGATGCTATACGGTGACTTATCCGATACACCGCGCCCGCATGTTGTTCTTCACTACGCGGCTGGTCAGGGCAATGGTTGAGCCGCGTTGGAAGTTGCTGCGAGGGCTTGGCAGAAAAGGCGCCGGCCCATGAATTCCACAGACGATATCCTCACCTACCATATCGCCAACTCGCCACTGGCGGTGGTCGAGTGGGATCACGCATTCCGTGTCTGCCGCTGGTCCGGCAGCGCAAAAGCATTGTTCGGCTGGACCGAGGCGGAGGTGCTGGGCCTGCATCCGGACGACTGGCCGTTCGTCCACGCCGAGGATCGTGGTTCAGTGGCCCGGATCATGGACGAGCTGCTGTCCGGGGAAGCCCCGCGCAATGTCAGCGCCAACCGCAATATGACACGCAGTGGCGATGTCGTTCACTGCGAGTGGTACAACTCGGTGCGATTCGACGCCGCTGGCCAGCTTGTCTCGATTCTTTCCCTCGTCCACGACGTCACGGATCGGGTTCGCCAGGAGCAGCAATTGCGCGAACAGCGCCGGGTGCTGGACCTCGCCGGACAGATCGCCCGTTTCGGTGGCTGGTCGGTGGACCTGGAGGCGCAGCGATGTGACTGGTCGGACATGGTGGCCGAGATCCACGGCATGCCACGGGGGTACGCGCCGACCGTGGATCAGGGCATCGCCTTTTATGCACCGGAGTACCGGGAGCGGATTCGCGAGAAATTCAGCGCTTGTGCCGCGACAGGAGCCCCTTACGACGAGGAAATGCAGATCATAACTGCGCAAGGCGAGAGGCGTTGGATACACACCGCCGGCATGGCGGTCCGCGACGAACAGGGAAGCATTGTTCGGGTGGAAGGCAGCTTCCAGGACATCACCGCGCTGCTGGAGACTCGCGACGAACTGCATGAAGCGAATCGCCAACTCGCTGCCGCCGTGGATACGAACCGGGCCCTGATCGACGCCCTGCCAGCGCATGTTGCGCTGCTCGACTGCAATGGGCGGATCATCGACGTCAACGAGCAGTGGCGTGAGTTTGGGCGGCGCAATGGTCTTGCCGACCAGGCCGCGGGTGCCGGCGCAGATTATTTCGCAAGCTGTGACGTTTCCGAGGGCCGGGACGCAGCCGACGCGCGGGCCACTGTCGCAGGGCTTCGAGCTGTCCTTGCCCGAGAGCGGGACAGCTTTACCTACGAATACCCCTGCCATGGCCCCTCAGAGCAGCGCTGGTTCCGCATGATGGCCAACACCACGGGAATCCGGGAAAGTGTCGATGGTGAGCCTGGGGTGGTTGTCATGCATGTGGATATCACCGAGCGGAAGCTTGCCGAGCAGCAACTGGAGCGCCTGGTGAACGAGGACCCGGCGACGGGCGTGCTCAACCGTAACGGCTTTGTCAAAGCGTTAACGGAGCGGTATCGGAAGGTTGGCTGGCAGCCAGCGGACACGGTGGTCCACATCGACCTGGATGGGTTTCGCGATATCAACGATGCACACGGTTACGAGACAGGTGATCGTGTGCTGAAGATGGTCGGGCAGCGCCTGGGTGATTTCGCTGGACCTGATGCTCTGGTCGGCCGCATGGCCGGCGACAAGTTCGTGTTGTTGCTACCCGGCACGGCCCTCGGCCTGATTGAAAGCCGCCTTCGCAAGTTACACCGTCACCTGCGTGACCCAATGGGACTTGATAGCGGAGATGTCCAGGTCGAGGCGAATTTCGGTTATGCCCTGCTTGGACACACCGAGCGCCCGGTATTGACACTATTGCGGGAGAGTGAGGTTGCGCTGTACGAGGGCCGGGCAGATACCGATACCTTTCTCTGCGGTTATACCGAAGACCTTGAACAGCGCGCGCAACAGCGCATGATCCTCACGAAGGAGCTGCGCCGCGCCCTCGACGAACAGCAGTTCGAGCTTCACTACCAGCCCAAGGTGCTCCTGGCCACGGGCAAGCTCATCGGCTGCGAGGCCCTGTTGCGATGGAATCATCCGGATCGCGGGCTGCAATCGCCCGAGGTGTTCGTCCCGATTGCCGAGCAAAGCCGGCTGATCGGACCGATTGGGGACTGGGTTCTGTTCGAAGCGTGTCGTCAGTTGCGGGAATGGCAGGATGCCGGTCTCGATATCGTGCGGGTCTCGGTCAATGCCTCAGTCGTGCAATTCCGCCTGGGCCACTTTACCGCGCAGCTCAAAGCGGCGCTGGATCATTTCGATGTCGAACCCGCAAGCCTGACCGTCGAGATTACCGAAAGCGTATTCGAGGGCGAATCATCGATGCTGCAGCGCCAGATTCAGGAGCTTCACGAACTCGGTGTACGTATCGCCCTGGATGATTTCGGTACGGGCTATTCGTCTCTGCTTTACCTTCAGCGTTACCCGTTCGACGAGATCAAGATTGATCAGGCCTTCGTTAGAAGTGTTGGCGAGGACGCCTACAGCGATCGAATCGTGCGCACGGTATTCGGTCTGGCCGAGAGCCTTGGCGCCGAAGCTATTGCCGAGGGGATCGAGACCGGCGACGTGCGTGACGCACTTGTCGCTTTGGGGTGCACCATCGGGCAGGGCTACTTTTTCAGCCGGCCGCTCAGTGCCGAGGACTTCCGCTGGTTGCTGGAGCGTCGCAGTGTGCTGCCGTTGACGCAAGGCTCAGCGTCATCCGGGTCCGGCGTTATCTGAGGGTTTTCCGGCAGGCCGGACGATTGCCGTCACGCCTTCGATCCGCAGCACCCGGACCTTGTCGCCGTCTTGCAGGGCCACGCCATCGTCCCGGTGCGCGGGCAGGAAGTCGGCCCGGTGGCGTATGCCGGCCTGGGAGCCGCGAAACTGGACAGCGAATATGTCGTCCAGCAGCCTTTGGTCATCGCTGGCGGCCTTCCGCGACTGGCGTAGCCAGCGCGAGAGGAACACGACCAGCGGCACCGAGAGCAGGCTGGCGACGGCGCCAACGCTGAGTTGGATGATCGGCTCCAGACCCATTGCGCCGGCGCCGGCCGCCGCCAGTATGCCCACCGCGATGATCGGAAGAATCACGCTTGCGCCACCGAAGGCCAGTACGTCCAGCACGAGCAGGCCGAGGGCGGCGGTTACGAGCAGGGCAGGTGAGAACGTTTCGGGCATGGGCAGCCGGATCCTTGCGGTGGTCCCGGGAGTCCAACATGTTCCTCCTCGGCGGACAATAGCGGTTGGGATGAGCGCTTTTGGCGTGCTTGCAACGGGGAAAAGCCCGCGCTCGTATTGACCGTGCCGGCGATCGATGTAAACTACCGCGCTCACGAACGACAGGCGCGTAGCTCAGCTGGTTAGAGCACCACCTTGACATGGTGGGGGTCGTTGGTTCGAGTCCAATCGCGCCTACCAGATTGCAAAAAGCCGCCGGACGGGAGTCCGGCGGCTTTTTTGTGCCGCAATTCGGTACGGTTCTGCCACTCAGGCTGCAAGCACGTCCGAACCGAACACCTCGTAATGGATGTTTGCCGGGTCAACGCCGCGGTCAAGCAGCAGGTCCCGGTGCAGGCGGATGAAGGGCAGCGGGCCACAAAGGTAATAGTCCGCACCACTGTCAATGGCCGGAAGGTCGATACGGTTCAGGTCGACCTGACCGTGGTGTTCGTCCGGTTCCAGGCCGCCGTCCGGGGTTTCCAGGAAGAATGCCGTTCGGATCCGATTCGGACCCTGGCGGCGCGCCGCCTCGACCTCGTCGCGAAATGCCTGCACCTCCCGGTTTCGGGCGCCATGCACGAACAGCACCTGGCGTTCGGTCCGCGCGAGTGCCTTCAGCATGCACAGCAGGGGCGTGATACCGACCCCACCGCAAATCAGAACCACCGGTGTGCTGCGTTCCTGGTGCAGGCGGAAGTCGCCAAACGGGGCGCTCAGTTCGATTGCCGTACCTTCCTTGAATTTTTCATGGAGCAGGCTGGAGATGACCCCGTCGGGCCGATCCTCACGGCCGGCCTCCCTCTTTACCGAAATCCGCAGATAACGGCCGTTCGGTTCATCGGACAGGCTGTACTGCCGCGGTTGCTTCAGCCCCCAGTCCGGCACCTCGGTTCGCACCGAGATGTACTGACCGGGCCGATGCGGAGGCACCGGGGCATCATCCTGCGGATGCAGATAGAAGGAGACGATCTCGGCACTTTCGCGGACGCGGTCGGCAACCACGAAAGGACGCCAGTCGGACCAGCCGCCCGGCTGCTGTTCGGAATCGCGGTAAAGCGCCGCCTCCTTTTCGATCAGGATGTCGGCGAGTTGCTGGTAGGCCGCGGCCCAGGCGTCGATGATCTGGTCGGTGGCGGCGTCACCGAGGATGTCCTTGATCGCGCCCAGGAGGTGTTCGCCGACAATGGCGTACTGCTCCGGCTGGACACGCAGGCTGACGTGCTTGTGAGCGATGCGCTCGATCGCGCTGGCCAGCACTTGGGGGTTGTCGATGTGCATGGCATAGGCATGGACCGCATTGGCCAGCGCCTTCGGCTGATCGCCGGCGGCCTGGTGCGATTGATTGAAAAGATTCTTCAGCTCCGGGTGCTGTTCGAACATGCGCTGGTAAAAGCGGCGCGTGATGGTCAGACCGTGTTCGGCAAGGACGGGGGCGGTTGCCTTGATGACTTCGCGGGTTTCTGTGTTGAGCATGTTGGCCTCAGTAAGCGGTAAAAAAAATACATGTTAAAGGCTAATGTTCATGTCAGGCAAAGGCAAGTGTCCGGCCGGATTGGTCTGCAGCAGGCAGCGACGGGCTTCGGCGTGGCGGTTCAGCAGCGTTCCGCAGTTTCAGGGCCTGGGTAGCTGCGGTGGCCGGAGCAAAACCTTCGGTGTACTCCCCTTCGCTTCTGGCGGCGATGCTTCTACACTGAAATTTCAGTGTCGTCGTTTGACGGCAGTTGTGGGGAAGGCGGGGGTCTCCAGGGGCAGGGATACCCGACAAGAACCGTGTGCCGGGGAGGCCGATCGGGCCGATATGCGGGCGTTGTGGATTCGAATCGTCGTGGCGTGGTGCCTGGCGCTTGTTGTCATCGGCAGCGCCGTCTGGTTCCTGTATGACCGGGAAACCCGCGCGTTCCAGGAAAAGGAGCTCGTGCGCCTTGAATCGACGATTCGTGGCGCGGAAACGATGTTCCGCACGCAGACCAACCAGGCTTTCAGCGAACTGCTGCGCATGCCGGAGCTTCAGATCCTGTTGCGCAGACTCGGCGCGGGTCCGGCCGACAGCGATATCGCAGATGTTCGCGCCGCGGTCGAGGATTCCGGCATCCGGGTCTCGCACTCGCTTCGTGCCTGCTGCGGGGCCAGCCTCCATCTGCTGGACCGCCACGGGCGCTCACTGATTCATCAGCCGGCGCCGGGAGCCGGTATCGGCGCCGGGGTGCCGGCATCGCCGCATAACGGTGGTGTCTATGCGTCGATGAACCGCTTCGGCGTCGAAGGGTTGAATCTGGACCTGATCGGCACCGCCTACCGACGCTTGCTCCCCGTCTGGCACGAGGGAGAGCAGATGGGCCTGATCGAGGCTTCGCTGAGTCCCGGGCAGTACCTCACCATCCTGCAGCGGAGCAGCGGCAATGCCTGGAAGCACCATCTGTTGATCGACCGGAATGCGCTGCCGGACGGCGTCTCCGGGACAGTCCATAACCCGACCGGACTGCATGCCGATCTGGTGGAGCCGGTTAGCGCCGGCACGCCGCCTGCAGCGCTGCCGAACTGGATTTCGAGTTCACGCAACCTGCGCCAGGCCCTGGGCGACGCGATGCGGACGCGTGATTCGGTCACCGCCCTGGTGCGCGATAATCGCAATCGGCCGGTCGCGCTGAGTATGGCACCGGTGCGGGATTTCCAGGGCATGACCATCGGCTATGTCATGGCTGAAAGCCCCGCCGATGCGATGGACGCACTGGCCGCGCGGATGGCGGGGGTCGGTGGCGTGATCGTGATCCTGCTGGGCTTTCTGCTGACGGTGGGGATTCTGCTGCAACACCAGCGGGCTCGGTCACTGCTGCTCCGGGAAAAGCTCGCCGCGGTGACAGAAAGCGTTGGCGAGGGCGTTTGCCTGGTCGATGAGAAACACCGGATTGATTACGTGAACGAGGCCGGCCGGGAGTTGCTTGGCTGGGGTGATCGGGAACTGGTCGGCCTGGATGCCAACTGGGTGCTGCAGTCCGGTTCGCAGGATGCGGTTCGTGGCAGCATGGAATCCCGGATGCGGCGGGTAACTTCTGCTGGCGAGACCTACCGCAGCGATCTCGAGGGGTTCCGCCGGGGCGATGGCGAGATGCTCTCGGTCTCGGTGACTGCGACGCCGCTGCGGCAGACCCCCCACGGTAACGAGATGGTTATCGTGTTCCGGGACGTCTCGGAGCGGGCCCGGGAACTGCGCCTGATTCGTTCACAGGCCATGCGTGATCCCTTGACCCGCTTGCCGAACCGGCGGGTTTTCGATGAGCGCCTGATGCAGGAAGTCAGGCGTTCGCGGCGTGATGGCGGCGCGCTGACGCTGCTGATGATCGACGTCGACAGTTTCAAGCCGTTCAATGATTACTACGGTCATCCGACCGGTGATCAGGCCCTGCGACAACTGGCGGATGCGATGCAGTCCTGCATGCTGCGCCCGCTTGACGTGGTCTGCCGTTACGGCGGTGAGGAGTTCGCTGTGCTGCTGCCTGACACCGGCTCCCGGGCGGGACAGCGGGTTGCAGAACGTCTGCGCAGCACTGTCGAGTCACTCGGCGTTTCCCAGGCCCCCGATGTCGGTTTCGGCACGCTGACCATCAGCATCGGTCAGGCAACCATTCTTGCCGGGCATCCCGATGCGGTGGCGCTGCTGGCTGATGCGGATGCCGCCTTGTATCAGGCCAAGTCGGCCGGCGGTAACCGTGTCGTGGCGACGGAGTTGCGGGAGAAGCCCAGACAGCAGACGCAGGACTAGGGAAACGCTGATTTCATCCCGCATTTTTCCCGACTGCTGTGTTGCGCTGCTTGGCCGGAGAACGACTGCGGCGCTGCGCAACGCGCCTTGCCTCGGGACAACCGGAATGCCTGCGCGGCGGGCGGCTGGCCCGCATCCGTGACGCCAACATGGTGCGTCTGGACAGTGGTGCCGAGAGCGGCGCGATCCAGCCCGTGACGCGCCCGCGATAACTGTTCCCGCTTGCTGTACACTCCCCGGCGGCCGAGTTGCCGCACATTCATGCATGTGGCCTTTCGTATGGGTCACCACTGTCGGGGATCAACATGCCTGTCATTACCCTGCCTGACGGCAGTCAACGCCAGTACGAGCACGCCGTTTCCATTCTTGACGTCGCCAGCGATATCGGCCCGGGCCTGGCCAAGGCCACGGTGGCCGGCCGGGTCAACGGCGAGTTGCACGATGCCTGCGATCTGATCAACGAGGACGCGGAACTGCAGATCATCACACCCCGGGACGAGGAAGGTGTGGAGATCATCCGCCATTCCTGCGCCCACCTGGTCGGTCATGCGGTCAAGCAGCTCTATCCCGAGGCGCAGATGGCGATCGGGCCGGTGATCGAGGACGGCTTCTACTACGACATCCGCTACGACAAGGGCTTCACTCCCGAGGACATGGAGCGGATCGAGCAGCGGATGAAGGAGCTGATCGAGCAGGACTACGACGTGGTGAAGAAGATGACGCCGCGTGACGAGGTGCTGGCGACCTTCCGTGAGCGGGGTGAGGATTACAAGGTGACCCTGGTGGAGGAGATGCCCGAGGTCTCCGAGATGGGGCTCTACCATCACCAGGAATACGTCGACATGTGCCGCGGGCCGCATGTGCCGAATACACGGTTCCTCAAGGCCTTCAAGCTGACCAAGCTTGCAGGTGCCTACTGGCGCGGCGATGCCAGCAACGAGATGCTGCAGCGGATCTACGGCACTGCCTGGGCGGACAGGAAGGACCTGAAGGCCTACATGAAGCGGCTGGAGGAGGCGCAGAAGCGCGACCACCGCCGCATCGCCCGGGCGCAGGACCTGTTCCACGTCCAGGATGAGGCGCCGGGGATGGTGTTCTGGCACGACCGCGGCTGGCGCATCTACCTGGCGCTGCAGGACTACATCCGCGAACTGCTGCGCCAGCACGGCTACCAGGAAGTGCATACGCCGCAGCTGGTGGACCGGACACTGTGGGAGAAGTCCGGTCACTGGGAGAAGTTCGGTGACGACATGTTCTACACCGAATCCGAGGCCCGGACCTATGCGGTGAAGCCGATGAACTGCCCCTGCCATGTGCAGATCTTCAACCAGGGGCTGCGCAGTTACCGAGACCTGCCGCTGCGCATGGCGGAGTTCGGTTCCTGCCACCGCAATGAGCCCTCGGGCACGTTGCACGGCCTGATGCGTGTGCGGCACTTCATCCAGGACGATGCCCACATCTTCTGTACCGAGGACCAGATCCAGCAGGAGGTGTCCGCTTTCATCGACCTGCTGTTCCGTGCCTACCGGGATCTGGGCTTCGAGGAGATCACCGTGGCCCTGTCGACCCGCCCGGAGAAGCGGGTCGGTTCGGACGAGGTCTGGGACAAGGCGGAGGCGGCGCTGGACACGGCGTTGCAGACCCGTGGCCTGGATTTCCGCCTGCAGCCGGGCGAGGGTGCGTTCTACGGGCCGAAGATCGAGTTCTCGCTGAAGGACTGCCTCGGGCGGGTCTGGCAATGCGGCACGATACAGGTGGATTTCGCGTTGCCGGGGCGGCTGGATGCCAGTTACGTGGCCGAGGACGGCAGTCGCAAGGTGCCGGTCATGCTGCATCGCGCGATCCTCGGATCGTTCGAGCGTTTCATCGGTATCCTGATCGAGGAACACGCCGGTGCGCTGCCGCTGTGGCTGGCGCCGGACCAGGCAGTGGTGCTGACGATTACCGATCGTCACGCGCCGTTTGCACGGGACGTCGAAAAAACCCTGAGGAATCGCGGTTTTCGCGTCGAAGCCGACTTGAGAAATGAAAAGATCGGCTATAAAATCCGCGAGCACACGATTCGCAAGATCCCCTACATGCTGGTGATCGGGGATCGTGAAATGGAATCCCGCACCATCGCCGTACGGACCCGATCCGGTGAAGATCTGGGTTCAATGGATATTGAAACGCTGATCGAGCGTTTTGATTCCGAAGTGGCGCAACGCGGCTCAAGCAGCTAGGAGGACGAAAGCATCGCCCTGAAAAGCAGAAAGAAGGCTGGTCCCGGCGACAAGCGGATCAACGAGCGGATCGAGGCACCTCAGGTCCGGTTGATTGCGGAAGACGGTGAACAGCTTGGGGTCGTTTCCCTGCAGGACGCTTTGCAACGAGCCGAGGAAGCTGGGCTCGACCTTGTTGAAATGGTGCCGCACCCGGAGCTGGCCGTTTGCCGGATCATGGACTACGGCAAACACAAGTTCGAGCTGAACAAGAAGCAGCAGGCGGCGAAGAAAAAGCAGAAGCAGGTCCAGGTCAAGGAAATCAAGTTCCGGCCCGGGACCGACCAGGGGGATTACGAGGTCAAGCTTCGTAACCTCAAGCGCTTTCTGGAAGACGGCGATCGCTGTAAGGTGACGCTCCGCTTTCGCGGGCGGGAAATGGCGCACCAGGAGCTTGGCCTGCAGTTGCTGCAGCGGGTGGAAGCGGATCTGGAAGACATGGCGACCGTGGAACAGCGACCGAAGATGGAAGGTCGCACGATGGTGATGATGCTGGCGCCTCGCAAGAAGAAGTAGGCGACGGACAATTCAATGTTTCGGACGGCCAGCCCATGGGCTGGCCGGCTGTTTTTGTGACGGGAGATCGGCAATGCCGAAAATCAAGACCAACCGGGGCGCGGCCAAGCGCTTCTCGAAGACCGGCTCGGGCCGATTCAAGCGGAGCAAGGCCTTCGCTAACCACATCCTGACCAAGAAGGCGCAGAAGCGTAAGCGCAACCTTCGCGGATCCACGCTCGTGCATGAGCGGGATACTGCGAGCGTGCGCCAGATGCTTCCGTACGCCTGATCGACTGGAGATAGCAAGACATGCCACGAGTTAAGCGAGGTGTCACGGCGCGCGCCCGGCACAAGAAAGTGATGGCGAAAGCCAAGGGCTACTACGGTGCCCGCAGCCGCAGCTTCCGCGTTGCCAACCAGGCGGTGACCAAGGCGGGCCAGTATGCCTATCGCGACCGGCGTCAGCGCAAACGGGTTTTCCGCGCCCTGTGGATTGCCCGGATCAACGCCGGCGCGCGGGTCAATGGCCTGTCCTACAGCCGCATGATGGACGGTCTGCGCAAGGCCGATATCGCGCTGGACCGCAAGGTGCTGGCCGATATCGCCGTGTTCGACAAGGCGGCATTTTCCGCCCTGGCCGAGAAAGCCAAGGCACAGCTGGCTGCCTGACAGCGTTCGCGTTCCGCGCGCCCGATCGCCATTGTGCGGGGCGTTTAGAGGGAACTGGCGAGAGAGGGAAAGGGCGGCGCTCTTTCCCTTTTTTTGTCCCCGGTACTGGATCGTGCCACCGACGACGGGATCAACGGAGTGTCATGAGTAGCGAGCACGCCGAAAAACTGGAGGCGCTGTCCGCCGAGGCGGCCCAGCGGGTCGCCGCGGCGGACAGCGTGACGGCCCTGGACGAGGTGCGGGTCGCCTATCTGGGGAAGAAGGGCCGCCTGACCGAGTTGCTGAAGGGGCTGGGCAGGCTGAGCGCCGAGCAGCGGCCGGCCGCCGGCCAGGCGATCAATGCCGCCAAGCAGGGCCTGCAGCAGCAGATTGATAGCCGCCGCACGGAGCTGGAGCGCGTAGCGCTGGACCGGCAACTGGCGAGCGAGAGCCTGGATGTCACGCTGCCCGGACGCGGCCAGGCCGTCGGTGGCCTGCATCCGGTCACGCGCACGCTGGAACGGGTCGAGGCACTGTTCGCGAGCATGGGCTTTGCGGTGGCCGAAGGGCCCGAGGTCGAGGACGACTACCATAACTTCGAGGCCCTCAATATCCCGGCGCATCATCCGGCGCGGGCCATGCACGACACGTTCTATTTCGATGCCAGCCATCTGCTGCGCACGCATACCTCGCCGGTGCAGATCCGGGTCATGGAAGAGCAGGGCGCGCCGGTGCGGGTCATCGCCCCCGGCCGGACCTACCGCTGCGATTCCGATCTGACCCACACGCCGATGTTTCACCAGGTCGAGGGCCTGCTGGTGGACGAAGGCATCGGCTTCGCCGACCTCAAGGGTCTGCTGCACGACTTTGTCGAGGCGTTCTTCGAGCGTTCGCTGGATGTACGCTTCCGGCCCTCGTATTTCCCGTTTACCGAGCCGTCGGCGGAAGTCGATGTGCAATGCGTGTCCTGCGGCGGCAAGGGCTGTCGTGTCTGTGGCGGCACCGGCTGGCTGGAAATCCTGGGTTCCGGGGTGGTGCATCCGAAGGTCTTCGAGTCCGTCGGCATCGATGCGGAGCGTTACACCGGCTACGCCTTTGGCGTGGGTGTCGAGCGGCTGGCCATGTTGCGTTACGGGGTCGATGACCTGCGGCTGTTCTTCGACAACGATCTGCAGTTTTTGCAGCAGTTCCGCTAATCGAGGCTCTCGCCACTCAGACGAGGTTTTTCAATGCGAATCAGTGCGCTGTGGCTGCGCGAACTGCTTTCCCTGGAGCAGCCGGTGGAGGACATCGCCCATCGGTTGACCATGGCCGGCCTGGAAGTCGATGCCATCGAGCCGGCGGCGCCGGTGTTTTCGGGCGTCCGTGTCGCCGAGATCCTGCGCTGCGCGCCGCATCCGGATGCGGACCGCCTGCAGGTCTGCGAGGTGGCGGCCGGCGAGGCCGAGCCGGTGCAGATCGTCTGCGGCGCGCCCAATGCCCGTCCCGGGCTGAAGGCGCCACTGGCCACCGTTGGTGGCTTACTGCCAGGGGATTTCAGGATCAAGAAGGCCAAGCTGCGTGGCGTGGCCTCGTTCGGCATGCTGTCGTCGGCGCGTGAACTGGGGCTATCGGAGGATGCCGCCGGGCTGCTGGAGTTGCCGGCGAATGCGCCGGTCGGCACCGACCTGCGTGAGTACCTCGGCCTGGACGATTCGGTCATTGATGTCGATCTGACACCGAACCGCGGTGACTGCCTGAGCATGCACGGCGTCACCCGGGAGCTGGCGGCCCTGCTTGGGCAGGGGCTGAAATTGCCGAGCCCGACGCCGGTGGAGCCGCAGCACGATGCGACGCATGGCGTTGGCCTGCAGGCGGCGGAGGCCTGCCCGCGCTACGTCGGTCGGGTGATACGCGGGGTCAATCCACGGGCCGAGACGCCGATCTGGCTGCAGGAGCGCCTGCGGCGTGCGGGCCTGCGCAGTCTCGGACCGGTGGTCGACGTCACCAACTACGTCATGCTGGAACTCGGCCAGCCGATGCATGCCTTTGACCTGGCCCGTCTGCAGGGTGACATCCAGGTGCGCTGGGCGCGTGGTGGCGAGACACTGGAACTGCTCAACGGCGAGACAGCCGAGCTCGACGACGACAGCCTGGTCATCGCCGATGACAGGGGTCCGCTGGCACTGGCCGGCGTGATGGGCGGCGCGGCCTCCGCGGTGGCCGACAACACCGATGACATCTTCCTGGAAAGCGCGTTCTTCGCACCCACGGCAATCGCCGGCCGGGCGCGCCGCTACGGCTTGCATACCGATTCCTCGCATCGCTTCGAGCGGGGCGTCGATCCGGCGCTGCCGGTGCAGGCGATGGAGCGGGCCACGGAGTTGCTGCTTGCCATTGCCGGTGGCGAGCCGGGCCCGGTTTGCGGTGCCGAGCAGGCGGATGCGTTGCCACAGCCGGTGTCCCTGACACTGCGCGCGGAGCGGGTGCATCAGCTGCTCGGTGTCGAGGTGCCGCTAGCGGTCATGACGGCGATCCTACGGGGGCTGGGGATGCGGCTGGACGGGCCCGAAGCCGGACCGTGGCAGGTGGATGTGCCGAGCCATCGTTTTGACATCGCGCTGGAAGTGGACCTGGTGGAGGAGATCGCCCGGGTCTGGGGTTATGACCGCATCCCGTCACGGCGCCCCGCGCTGCCGTTGCAGATGCTGCCGCAGCCGGAGACGCGCCTGTCCCGCCGGACCATCCGTCGTCTGCTGGTGGACCGTGGTTATCAGGAGGCGGTGACCTACAGCTTCGTGGAGCCGGAATTGCAGCAACGCCTGGATCCCGGCCAAACTGCCCTGCCGCTCGCCAACCCGCTGTCGGCCGACCTGTCGGTCATGCGGACCTCGCTGTGGCCGGGCCTGGTGGCAGCGCTGCGGCGGAACCGCAACCGGCAGCATAACCGGGTGCGCCTGTTCGAGATGGGCCTGCGCTTCCGTGGACGACTGGAAGAGCTGGAGCAGACGCCCATGCTGGCTGCCGTGATGACCGGCAGCGCCTTGCCCGAGCAGTGGGGCGAGAAACCGCGCGAGGCGGATTTTTATGACCTGAAGGGTGATCTGGAGGCGGTGCTCGACCTCGGCGGCAATGGCGCGGCATTCTCCCTGCGCGCCGCGGCACACCCGGCCTTGCACCCCGGCCAGAGTGCCGAGGTGCTGTATCAGGGGCGCGCAGTCGGCTGGATCGGTGCCCTGCATCCGGGCACCGCTGCCGAGCTGGACCTGGACGGTCGCGTGCTGCTGTTCGAGCTGGAGCTGGCGGCGGTGCAGCAGGCGGCATTGCCTGCCTTCCAGCCGTTGTCGCGGTTTCCATCCATCCGCCGTGACCTGGCCCTGACTGTGCCTGATGCCGTGCCGTTCGCGGCGGTGCTGGCTTGCGTGCGCGCCGCCGGCGGGGAACTGCTGCGGGATCTCACGCTGTTCGACGTCTACCAGGGCCCGGGTCTGGCGGCCGGTCGAAGGAGTGTCGGTATAGGCTTGATTATGCAGGACTTATCGCGCACTCTTCAGGATGCCGATGTGGAAGCGGTCGTTGCGGCGGTGACCGACGCGCTGCAACGTGAACTCGACGTACACTTGAGAGGGTAATTCGCGTGGCGTTAACCAAGGCGGACATGGCCGAACGGCTGTTCGAGGAAGTGGGTTTGAACAAGCGGGAAGCGAAGGAGCTGGTCGAGTGCTTCTTCGAGGAAATACGGGCCTCTCTGGAGGAGGGAACCCCGGTGAAGTTGTCCGGATTCGGCAATTTTGACCTGCGCGACAAGAGTGAGCGCCCGGGTCGGAACCCGAAGACCGGCGAGGAAATTCCGATCTCGGCGCGTCGGGTGGTGACCTTCCGCCCGGGGCAGAAACTCAAGTCACGGGTCGAAGCCTATGCTGGAAGCAGCGAACAATAACGAACTGCCACCGATCCCTGCGAAACGCTACTTCACGATTGGCGAAGTCAGCGAATTGTGCGGTGTGAAGCCGCACGTCCTGCGTTACTGGGAGCAGGAATTTCCGCAGGTCAAACCGGTCAAGCGGCGTGGCAACCGACGCTATTACCAGCGCCAGGACGTCATCGTCATCCGCCAGATCCGCTCGCTGCTCTACGAGCAGGGCTTCACCATCGGCGGCGCGCGTCAGCGCCTGTCCGGCGAGGGTGCGCGTGAGGATCTGAACCAGAGCCAGCAGGTGATTCACCAGATCCGGCTGGAACTGGAAGAGGTGATGCAGGCGCTGCGCCGTTAGGTTCCGGTTGACTCCGGCAGGGCATGTGAAAGCGTTTGCCGATGCACTTGCGGCCGGCTTTCGGCGTGGCCGGGCTTGATGGACCATAAGCGGCCTTTTATATTGGCCGCCTTTTCGATAAGAACGAATGGGCACTGAGCACCCATCCGGGCGACCGCACGCGCAGAAGAGTGGCGCCCGGTGGCATGTACGATTGCTTACCATGCGTCAGCGGTGACGGGCTGGCAGAGCCAGGCCGCCGAGTTGCCCGGCCACAGGGCGTGGTCACGGTACCGGCGTCGCGCTGGCCACGCATCAAACCAAATTCAGAAACCAGGAGGATCTCTCCCATGACCTACCGTGTCGCTATCAACGGTTACGGCCGAATTGGTCGCAATGTGCTGCGCGCCCTGTTCGAATCCGGTCGCACCGACGAGCTGGAAATCGTCGCCATCAATGACCTTGGTGATGCCAACACCAACGCACACCTGACCAAGTACGACACGGTGCATGGCCGGTTCAATGCCGACGTTTCGGTGGACGGCGATCACATGGTGGTCAACGGCAAGCGCATCCGCGTGCTCGCCGAACGCGATCCGTCCAAGCTGCCCTGGTCGGAGCTGAAAGTGGACGCCGTGATGGAGTGCACCGGCCTGTTCAACTCCAAGGAAAAGGCCTCCGCGCACCTCAAGGCCGGTGCCCGCAAGGTGGTGATTTCCGCCCCGGGCGGCAAGGATGTGGATGCCACCGTGGTCTACGGCGTCAACCATGACGTGCTCAAGGCCGACGATACCGTGATCTCCAATGCCTCCTGCACGACCAACTGCCTGGCGCCGCTGGTCAAGCCGCTGCATGACGCGATCGGCGTGGTAGAAGGCGCGATGACCACCATCCATTCCTACACCAACGACCAGGTCCTTACCGACGTCTATCATTCCGACCTGAAGCGCGCCCGCTCCGCGACCCAGTCGATGATCCCGACCAAGACGGGCGCCGCCGCCGCGGTCGGCCTGGTGCTGCCGGATCTGGCCGGCAAGCTGGACGGCTTCGCGGTGCGTGTGCCGACCATCAACGTTTCGCTGGTGGACCTGAGCTTCGTGCCGGCCCGCGATACCTCGGTGGACGAGGTCAACCAGATCCTGCGCAAGGCCGCCGAGGGTGAACTGAAAGGGATTCTGGCCTACTGCGACGAGCCGCTGGTCTCCATGGATTTCAACCATGATCCGGCGTCGTCCACCTACGATCCGTCCATGACCCGCGTGATGCCGGGTCGTCTGGTCAAGGTCTGCTCCTGGTACGACAACGAATGGGGCTTCTCCAACCGGATGCTGGATACCACCGTAACCCTACTGAAGGCGGCCGAGTGAGCGACTCCACCATCGAACGCGCCACACGACGCCGGACCAAGATCGTCGCCACCCTGGGGCCGGCCACCGACCGGTCCGGCGTGCTGGAGGGTCTGTTACGCGCCGGCGTCGATGTGGTGCGACTCAATTTTTCGCATGGCGAAGCAGCGGACCATGTCCGCCGCGCCACCGAGGTTCGCGCCAAGGCTGAGGCCATCGGTCGCGATGTCGGTGTTCTGGCCGACCTGCAGGGGCCGAAGATCCGCACCGAGCGCTTCCGCGACGGCCCGGTTACGCTGGAAGAAGGCGCCGATTTCTTCCTCGATCCGGACCTGGCCGCGGATGCGGGCAATGTCGAGGGCGTGGGCATCACCTACAAGGACCTGCCGAACGACGTCAGTGCCGGCGACGTGTTGCTGCTGGCGGACGGGCAGCTGGTGCTGTCGGTGGATCGGGTCAAGGGCAAGCGCATTCACTGCAAGGTGGTGCTGGGCGGCGAACTGTCCAACAACAAGGGCATCAACCGCCAGGGCGGCGGGCTTTCTGCTGGTGCGTTGACCGAGAAGGATCGGGCCGACCTCAAGGTCGCTGCCGAGATGGACGCCGATTACGTGGCCGTGTCGTTCCCGCGCTCGGCGGATGATATCCATGAGGCGCGGCAATTGCTGCAGGCCGAGGGCTGCAAGGCCGGAATCGTGGCCAAGATCGAGCGCGCCGAGGCACTGGATTGCATCGACGAGATCATCCTGGCCACCGATGTGGTGATGGTTGCGCGTGGCGACCTGGGTGTGGAGATCGGTGATGCGGAGCTGCCGGGCGTGCAGAAGCGCATCATTTCCCGTTCCAGGGAGCTGGACCGTGTGGTGATCACTGCAACGCAGATGATGGAATCGATGATCACCAACGCGATGCCGACACGGGCCGAGGTGCTGGACGTGGCCAATGCGGTCATGGACGGTACCGATGCGGTCATGCTGTCGGCGGAAACCGCGGCCGGCCGTTACCCGGTGCGCACCGTCGAGGCCATGGACCGTGTCTGCCTGGGCGCCGAGCGCCAGCGGTCCACGCAGCGTTCGACCCACCGCATGGACTGCACCTTCCAGCGCATCGACGAAGCCATCGCGATGGCCTCCATGTACACCGCCAACCACCTGTCGGTGAAAGCTATTGTTTCCCTGACCGAGTCCGGTTCGACGGCCCGCTGGATGTCACGCATCAGTTCGGGAATCCCGATCTTCGCCTGTACCCAGCATCAGTCGACCCGGCGCCGGGTCACCCTGTACCGCGGCGTCTATCCGATGGCCTTTGATATCGTACATGCCGAACCCAGGCATGTGGTGCATGATGCGATCGAGCTTCTGAAGCCGGATCATACGGTGCACGATGGTGACCTTGTCGTGGTCACCAAGGGTGATTTCTCCGGCGTTGCCGGTGGCACCAACACGATGAAAATCGTTCGCGTCGGCGAAGACAACGAATAGTGCCGGTGCCGTGGCCGGCGTGGCAGGGGCGGGTCGGATACAGGGGAATGTGGTGACTGCCGATGTACTCTGGCGACTCAGTCGTCCGACCGTGGGCCTGGCGGCGTTTGCCGCCGGGGCCGTATTCCTTGCCCTGTTCGTTGTGCGCCTGATCGAACCCGGAACGCAGTCGGCGGGGCTGCTCAACGGTATCGCCTCGATCCTCGCCGGCGGTGCGCTGATTGCCGGCCTCATTGCCTTGCTGGAATTCTTCCTTGCGGCCCGCGCCTTCGTGCAGTGGACGGCCGGGGGCGGGGATCGCTGCCCGGACTGTGACTGGCCGATGTCGCCTTCCATGGTCCTGCCAGATCGCTGCACCAACCCCGTCAAACATAAATAACGGACACGCCACCGGTTTTAGCGGGCTTTCGCCGTTTCTCGGGTTCCGTCGGCCGGTGCCCCAGCTGGCGGCCGGAATTGAGCGTTCATTGTTTGAATTGGAATAGTTAGCCTCCCTCCCCAGCTTCGTTACAAAACTGAATTTGTGTTTCATTTGGTTGAAACAAGCCTTGTTGGTGCCCCGCCGTTATTGCGTTGCAGCAATCTTTCCCACGCTGCAAAAAAACCAATCTTGAAACAAGCACATGCGGCCGGTCCGCCTTTTCCCGTTCGCGGTTGGCATCGGTCTTGCGTTGCGGAAAGATAAAGTGGCGTTAACGGGCTTCCGCATGGACCGCTGGCGCCCGTCTGAAAGCCGAACGTCGTCAAAACATCGGGACTCCCAATAAGGATTTTTGATACATGAAAGCGCTGCACGGAATTCGCGTACTTGATCTGACGCATATGCTGTCCGGCCCTTACGGGGCGATGCTCTTGGCCGACATGGGCGCGGACACGATCAAGGTCGAGCCGCCGGCTGCGGGTGAGGGAACCCGCAAGCTGCTTGCGAAAAACGAAAGGTTTTCCCTGAAAGGAATGGGTGCCTATTTCCTGACCCTCAACCGCAACAAGCGCAGCGTCTGTCTTGATCTCAAGTCCGAGCGCGGACTGGAGCTTTTTTATGGTCTGGTCGAGGAAGCCGATGTCGTCATCGACAACTTCAGTGCCGGCGTCACCAGTCGTCTGAAGATAGACCATGAGCACCTCAGCAAGATCAATCCGCGAATCGTTACCTGCTCGGTTACCGGCTTCGGTTCCGCCGGACCGGATCCGATGCGTCCGGCCTTCGACCAGGTCATCCAGGGAATGGGTGGCGGCATGTCCATTACCGGGGAGCCGGGTGGCCGGCCGCTGCGGGCGGGGATTCCGATCGGCGATCTGAGTGGCGGCATGTTCGCCGCGATGGGCATTCTTTCCGCGCTGGTCGCGCGCCAGTCCACCGGGCGCGGACAGCACGTGGATATCTCGATGCTGGACTGCCAGATTTCCATGCTGAATTACATGGCCACGATGTACTCCCTGTCCGGCGAGAACCCGGAACCGCTGGGTAACGGCCATTTTGTTCATGTTCCGTACAACACCTTCGACACCGCCACCCAACCGATCATCATCGCGGTAATCTTCGACACCTTCTGGGAGAACCTGGCGGAGATCGTGGATGTGCCTGAATTCAAGGACGAGAAATACCTCACCCAGCCGGGCCGCTTCGAGGACCGCGAATTCATAAATTCACGCCTCCAGGAGGTGTTGCTGACCCGGCCCGCGGACGAGTGGATCGCGCTGCTTCGGGAGAAGCGCATTCCCGTTGCACCGGTGAACAACTTCGAGCAGGCATTGAACGATCCCCAGGTTCGTTTCCGCAACATGGTGGTCGAGGTGGAGCATCCGGACGGTGGTTCGACGGAGATGCCCGGCAACCCGGTCAAGCTGTCCGAGACCTACGAGGACAGCTTTTCCTCGCCGCCGTTGCTCGGGCAACACACCAGCCAGGTCCTGCAGGATCTTCTCGGGCTCGACGAAGCGCAGCTCGATGAGTTGCGCACCCACGCCATCATTCGCTGAGGTTGATATGGAAAACGTCGTCATCAACGAGGTGTCGCTGCGCGACGGGCTGCAACTGCACCGGGAATTTGTTCCCACCGCAGAAAAACTTCGCCTCCTGAAGCGCCTGGTCGATGCCGGAATTCGGGATTTCGAGGTAACCAGCTTCGTCTCGCCGAAGGCGGTGCCGCAAATGGCCGACGCCAGTGATGTCTTCGCCGGGCTGCCTGTCCTGGATGGCGTGTCGTACTCCGCGCTCGTGCCGAATCGGAAGGGTCTGGAGCGAGCGGCAGATGTGGGCTGCAAGACAGTGAATCTGGTGCTTTCGGCCACCGACACGATGAATGAAAAGAACATCCGAATGAGCCTGGATGAGGCAAAGGCAACGTGTGTCGACACCATCGAGCATGCGGCGACGCTGGGGGTGAATGCGGACGCCTATATCGCAGTGGCCTTCGAATGTCCCTTTGAGCGGCGCGTGGACCCCCGGCGGATCGTCGATCTGACACGTGAAATGTTCGAGGCGGGTGCCGGCCGTGTGATCATCGCCGACACCATCGGTGCAGCCGCGCCTGCGCAGGTATCCGACCTGTTCTCGATGCTGGTCCCGGAGTTCGGCGCCGAGAGGTTCGCCTGCCATTTCCACGACACGCGTGCGATGGCGCTGGCCAACGTCTGGGAAGCGCTGCAGCAGGGAATCCGCCGTTTCGATAGCGCAGTTGGCGGTTTGGGTGGCTGCCCCTTCGCCCCCGGAGCCTCGGGAAACCTGGCCACCGAGGATCTGCTCCTGTTCCTTCGCCAGTGCGGATTCGAGACCGGAGTTTCGTTGGGTGGTGTCGTCTCGGCCATCGATGTGGCCGCCGAGATAACCGGGCGGGCCCTTGGCGGGCGCGTCATGCCATGGGTGCGCACACAGCTCGACCAGGCGAACACCGAGGAGGTTCCTGCATGACTGCTGTCGAGTGCTTCAGACTGAATCGAGAGGGGCGGTGGTGATGCTTCGACTGATCAAGGGTATCGGAGCCGTCATGCCATGGGCGGTGATTGCCGGCCTTCTTTTTGCGGCAGTTTTCATTCAGCCCCAGCCGGCTGGCGAGTCGGTTCAGCCGCCACCCATTGAGCGCCGCGATCGGTTCTACGGCCTGGAGGTCCTTGAGCAGGGCAGCATCCTCTGGGCCGTCGGGAGCGACGGAAAGATCGTGCGCAGCGATGATGCCGGTGAGAACTGGCAAGTACAGCAAAGCGGTACCCGACTCAACCTGCAGTCCATTGCCGCCTGGGATACCGAGCGGGCGGTTGCCGTCGGCAACGAAGGTGTTGTGTTGGTTACCGAGGATGGCGGCGAGACCTGGGAACAGGTGGAGGCGCCACGTTCCGAGATTTTCAACAAGCTGGTACGCGTGATAGCCCGCGCCGACGGCGAGGCCTGGGCCGTCGGCGGTATGAGTGCCGTGTTCCGCAGTCGCGACTACGGCCGAACCTGGGAGCGAACCGTTGACGAGGAGGACATTTCCTGGAACGGGATCGCCTTTGTCGACGATGACCGCGCCTGGGCCGTTGGCGAATTCGGCATGCTGCTGCACAGCACCGATGGTGGGAATTCGTGGACGGAGGAAATGCTGGACCTGGAAAGCAGCCTGATGGCGGTGCGGTTCCGGGACAACGGTCATGGCGTAGCCGTTGGGCTCGAGGGCATTGTGCTTTACACCAGCAATGGCGGGGAGGACTGGGCCCGGCTGGAGACCGATTTCGAAGAGCATCTGTTCGATGTCACCTGGAATGGAAGCAAGTGGCTGGCCGTCGGTGAAGACGGTGTCGTGGTGCGGGGTGAGGATGATGGCAACAGCACATGGGTTGCTGATCGCCTGGATCCGGACCTGCGCGAGTGGCATACCACGATAGCTGTTAACGGGGACGCCATTTACATCTCCGGTGCCACTTTCGGTCGTCTGCTGGGGACCGAATGGCAAAGCTTTACCGACCAGGCAGGAGAGCGCCAGTGATTGACCGTTTCATTGATTTCCTGATGGCGCGGCGCACCTGGGTGGTGCTGATCATCGCGGTTCTCACCGTGCTGATGGCGTGGTCCGCCTCCCGCATTGAAGTGCGTACCGTGTTCGAGGACCTGCTGCCGCAGGATCACCCCTATGTGGAAGTGCACGAAGAGTTCAAGGAAACCTTCGGCAGTTCCAACATGGTGAGCATCATGCTCACCGTGGACGAGGGTGAGATCTTCGAGCGTCCGGTGCTGGAGCAGATCCGCGGCATCACCCGGGACCTTCGGGCAGTGACTGGCGTCAACAGCTTCCAGATCATTTCCCTTGCCTCGAACCACATGAAGGAAGTGCGGGCCACCACCGCGGGTATTGATACCAGCCCGATGATGTGGCCGGACCTGCCGGAAACCGATGAGGGCATCAGGGAGTTGCGGGACAAGGTGCTGGGCAACAGTCTGGTCTATGGTCCCTACGTGTCCATGGATCTGAAATCCGCGCTGATTACCGTGGATTTTTATGATCACCTGGTGGACTACAAAAAGATCTTCAACGAAATCCACGAGATTACCGACCAGGCCCGCGACGCGGGACTGGAAGTTTCCATCGTCGGTGATCCGATTCTGTACGGCTGGGTGGACTATTACCTGGACGAGACCTACCTGCTTGCCGGCGTCGTGATCCTTGTACTGTTCGCCCTGCTGCTGCTGATTACCCGCACCTGGCGGGGTACCTTCCTGCCGATGCTGTCCGGTGGCATAAGTGCCTTGTGGGCACTTGGCGTGGCGGCACAGATCGGCCTGCATTTCGAGCCTCTGGTTGTGGTGGTGGCGTTGTTGCTGTTCGCCCGCGCCATTTCCCATTCGGTGCAGTTGATCACCCGGTTCGAGGATGAGAATGCCAGCGGCGCGAAGGACTCCGCGGATGCCTCCCACCGAACGCTGAAGGGCTTGTTCCGCCCTGGGATGCTGGGCCTGGCGACTGACATTGGCTGTGTCTCGGTGGTGGCGCTGACGCCGATCCCCCTGCTGGAGAAGCTTGTCATCATCGGTGTGGTGTGGCTTTCCACCATCATCGTCAGTGCCCTGATCGTGACCCCGGTATTGCTGTCCTGGTGCCGCGATCCGCACGCACGGGTCCACGGGATCGACCTGGATCGGCCGGCCCATCGGGTTCTGGATGGTGCCTACCATGTGGTGACCACCCGCGGCCGCTACTGGCTGGTGGGGTCCGTTACGGTAATTTTCCTGGCCTCTGGGTTGTACGCCACCAATCTGCAGATTGGTGACGCCAATCCCGGTTCGCCGATCCTCTGGCCTGAGTCGGAGTACAACGTCAACGCGGCCCGCATCAACGAGACGTTCCCGGGGTCGGACCGCATGTTCGTTGTTGTCTCCGGCGAGGAAGATGCCCTGAAGCAGCCGGAAGTTCTGGAACACATGCAGGACTTCCAGCGCTTCATGGAGGTGCAACCCCAGGTCGGCGCCACCATGGCGATCACCGATCTGGTGCCGATCGTCAAGCAAAGCCTGTTCGAGGGCAATCCGCGATTCTTCGAGCTAGGGGAATCGGCCGAGATGAACGGCGAGTTGATGTACCTGTACCAGGCCGATGCGGCTCCGGGGGACATGGAGCGATTCGTCGATGGCGACTACAAGGATGGCGCCATCACGCTGTTTTTCCGTGATCGCCAGGGCGACACCATTCGCACGGCCGTGTCCCGCATCAACGAATTCCTGGACGCCAATGCCGTCGAGGCCGTCGAGTACCGCCTGGCCGGGGGTGTCGTGGGCGTCCTGGCGGCGGTCAACGAGGTCATCCTGGCCGGCCAGATCCAGTCCATTGCCCTGGCCCTGCTGGTGCTGGTGATCCTCTGCACCGTCGTCTACCGCTCCACCATGGCCGGGCTGTTCTTCATGGTTCCGGTGGTGCTCGCCAACACGCTGACCTTCAGCTTCATGGCCTGGCGGGATATCGGCATGAACATCAACACCGTACCGGTGGCCGCGCTGGGCATCGGTCTGGGGGTGGATTACGCCCTCTACGTGGTGGACAGAATCAAGGAGGAGTTGGCGGGGGGCAATGATCTGCTGGATGCGATCAAGCGCTCCGTGCATACGGCCGGCAAGGGGGTAATGATTACCGCTACGACCCTGATCGTCGCAGTGCTTCTGTGGTCCTTCTCGTCCCTGAAATTCCAGGCCGAGATGGGGATGCTGCTGGCCCTGTGGCTGTTCGTGTCGGCAGTGACGGCGATCTACGTGATGCCGTCCCTGGTGTATATCTTCCGGCCATCGTTCGTCCTGCAGAGTCTCTCTGCGGAAAAGAGGAAAGAGTCCGGGGAGCCGGCCGCCGCGACGGCTTGATGACTCGGCTCAATTGGGCACATAAAAAATCGTTCCACAAACCTTGCGCGAGGTAGAAGATCATGCGACGGAACACAACATCACCGCTGGCTCTCATGTTGGCAGCACCCATGGCAGCCGCCATCGGTGCTCTGCCGGCCACCGCCGCCGCCTTTGAGGTGGAAATGGAAGGCTATGTTCGGCAGGGCCTTTCCATGAACCTGCAGAACCCCCGTGAAACCGACACGAACGACGCCTATCGGCTGTCCATGTCCCGCAGCACCATGCGGCTGGATACGCGTATCAACTTTGATGACGTCAGCTTCACGATCATTGCCCGGGGCGACCGGGAATACCGGACGCCCTATCTGCGTCGTCTCGAGCGAGCTGGGGCATTCGACAGCAGCAACGACAGGATCGAGGATTACTACAATAACGCCGAGATTCGCGAAGCCTACATGGATCTTCCGCTGACTCGCCGCATTTCGACCCGGATCGGCAAGCAGCAGTTGGCCTGGGGCGAGACCGATTTCTTCCAGGCCAATGACCTGATCCACGGTTTTGATTTCTCCTGGCGTTCGTTCCTGGAAGGAGAGAACGAGGAACTACGCAAGCCGCTGATCATGGCCACCTTCGACATCGACGTGCCCGAGGTGGACGGCAATCTGCAACTGTTCTTCCGCCCCGGATTCGACCGCAAGCAGGACATCGGCAATACCTTCGACATCGAAGGCGGTCGCTGGGCCCTCCAGCCGAACAAGGGTGTCGATTTTCAGGGCTCTGGTGGATCCAGGGACTTCATTCCCTACGATTACGAGCATCCGGAAGGCCGCTTTGACGAGCAGACGTTCGGCGTCCGCTGGTCGGCGCTGACGCCGGGCGGTATCGACTACTCGTTGATGTATCTGCGGCACCACAATCCGGACCCGGTGCATAACGCAGCCGGGGTGGTTGGAGAATTCAATCCGTATAAAGGACGGGTTGGCAATGTCGGTGCTGCGGGTTCATTCATTTTCCCGATTGTTGACACCATCGGTGCAACGGCATCGGGTTATGCGGCCTGGGCGGATGCGGTGTTCTCGACCGAAATCGCCTATACCTTTGACAAGCCGTACAATTTCAGTTCCGACCGGGGGCAGCCGATCTTCGCCGGCGGGGAAGGCTCCAGCGGCATCAAAGAGAAAGACACCGTATCCATTATGTTCCGCATGGACAAAATCGTGGATCTGACCAACACCTTCCTGCGCACCAGCCGGCCCTCGTTTGCGTCCATCCAGCTGTTCAACACCTGGATTCCCAGCTACAGCCGGTCGGACAATCTGGTGAGCCTGGTCGGGTACGAAGCCCGGCAGGAGCGGTTTGAGACCTTCGTCACCGGTATCCTCGGGCTGAACTACAACAATGACCGGATCAACCCGCAGCTGGCCGTGGGTTCGGACCTGAACAACGGCGGCGCTTTCTTTGTTATTCCCAGCGTCGAGTTCGCCTACGGCGATAATTGGCGCGTTTTGGTTGAAGCCGACTTGTTCTTCCCACTCGGTAATCGCAAAAAGTCGTCGGATGATCTTGATGGCTCCCGCGATACCCGCACCATCGGCTATTTCGATCGTAACAATCAGCTGTACGCGCGCTTCACCTACAACTTCTGAGCCGGAGGACGTAACAGATGTTGAATCTACACAAGACGGCAATGGGCGGCCTGCTCGCCCTGGCCCTCGGCACGGCCTCATCGATGGTCCTGGCCGAGGAACTGACTGAAGGCACGATGATTCATGCGGGCAACATCGACGAGATGCTGGACCGCAAATTTGAGGGAAAAACTATCCAGAGCATGCTTCCTGAGCGTCTGGAATGGCAGATTCGTGAATACGGTCTGCGCATTGAGCTCAAGCACTCCGAGGAGCTGCCGCGCGATCCGAACTACGATCGTCTGACCGAGGAGCATGCCGGCACCGTCACGTTCAACCGGGACACCGGCATGATCGAGAACTACTGCACCGGTCTGCCGTTCCCGGATGTCAGTAAGGACGATCCGGATGCCGCCTGGAAGCTGATCTGGAACCATCACTTCGGCCAGCCCACCGGTGGTGCCCAGGACTATCGGCGATTCGCCTTCCTGCTGATTGACGAGGATGGCGGCCTTGAGCGCAGGCAGCACTGGCGCTACCAGCGGTTTTTCGAAACCGGCCGGGTCGATCCGCCGGAGTCATGCGGCATGGATGCGCCGCATCACCGGACCCTGCTGTTCGCGACCTATCCGCGCGACATCTCCGGTCTCGGCACGCTGACGATCCGCCACAATGACGGCCGTCTGGATGACACCTGGGCTTATGTGCCGGCAGTGCGCCGGGTGCGGACCCTGTCCGGTGGGGCCTGGATGGATCCGATCGGTGGCACCGACCAGCTGCAGTCGGACATCGAGATCTTCAATGCCCATCCGACCTGGTTCGAGGATTTCAAGGTGGTGGATAAGCGTTGGGTGCTTGCTGTCGCGCACAGTGAGGAGCCGACCTGGGATGAGGATGCCTCCAGCACGAATTCCCAGCATCCACGGGTCGACCTTGCCAATGCACCGCACTGGAATCCCGTCGATCGCTGGGAGCCGCGCAAGGTCTGGGTGATCGAGGCCACACCGCCGTCCGAGCATCCGTACAGCCGCAAGGTCATGTACATGGAAACCGAATACCCGCGTTTCTACTTCTCGGAGACCTATGACCAGGGTGGTGACTTCTGGAAGTGGCTGAACTTCGCATTGCGTCCCTATCAGACGGAAGACGGTGGCTGGGGCCTGATTTCCGCCTGGGGTCAGACCGTGGACTTCAAGGCGCGTCACGCCACCATCTTCCAGTCGCATCCGGACTGGGTCCTCGGTGGCGATCTGTCGGCCGATGATGTGAGCCGTGGTGCACTGCAGCGTGCGGGTCGTCGTTAAGACCCGGCTGGACCGGTCGGACGAGTCGTCCGACTGAGCATGGAAACCGGGGCGCCCCAGGCGCCCCGGTCTTTCCGAGGATTGCCGACCATTGACCGATTCGCATGTTCGCGTGTGCATCGGTCAGTGGTTCACGGGGGGCTGGCCACGTCCCCGCGTGACCCTGAACTCGAACGGTCCCGGCAGCAGGCCGGGATCGCGGCACGTCGGCGGGCCCTGGGCGCCCGCAACCAACGAAAAACGGCCGTACTGGAGACGCGCTATGACTTTCCGACTGGGAGTTGACGTCGGTGGAACATTCACCGACCTGCTGCTCATCAATGACGACACTGGGGAAACGTTTACCGCCAAGGTGCCGTCGACGCCCCATGACTCTTCCAAAGGTGTGCTGAACGGCATCGAGAAAATCTGCCGGACCTCGGGTGTCGATCCGAAGCAGATCCGCTACGTGATGCACGGCACCACGGTGGCGACCAACACCATCCTGACCCGCACCGGGGCAAAGGTCGGGCTGGTCACGACGAAGGGATACCGGCAGGTGCTGCATATCGCCCGCTCCTATGTGCCCGGCGGCATCGGTGGCTGGATCATTTTCAACAAGCGGGAGCTGCTGGCACCGCTGGAACTGACCGTCGAGGCCGACGAGCGCATGAGCGCGTCCGGGGAGGTGGTCAAGCCCCTGGACGAGGCCGCGCTGCGCAAGAATCTGGAAAAGCTCCGCGATGCAGATATCGAGGCGCTGACCGTGTGCCTGATAAACGCCTACAGCAATGGCAAGACCGAGCAGCAGGTGGCCAGGATTGCCGCCGATGTCCTGCCCGGTATTCCGGTCTCCCTGTCCTCGGACGTGGTACCCGAGATGCAGGAATACGAACGGACCGAGACGACCGTCGTGAACAGCTACGTGCGTCCGCGGGTCTCCAGCTACCTGCACCACCTCGAGCGGGAGTTGAAGGCGCGCCTGGCCGATGATGTGCAGTTGGCCATCCTGCGGTCCGATGGTGGTCTTGCGACCAGTGATTCCGCTGCCGACGCGCCGGTCAACCTGCTGCTGTCCGGTCCGGCCGGTGGTGTCGCCGGGGCGATCTGGTTCTGCAGCCGGGGCGGGTTCGACAATGTGCTGACGTTTGACGTCGGCGGGACCTCGACCGACGTGGCGCTGATCGAGAACAGTACCGCGCGGCTGCGGCGCGAGACTCGCGTTGGCGATGTCGCCGTCCGCGCACCTTCAGTGGACGTGCGTACGGTCGGTGCAGGCGGCGGTTCCATTGCCTTTTCGCCCGAGTTGACCAAGGCGCTGCGGGTCGGACCTGCAAGTGCCGGGGCCGATCCGGGCCCGGCGGCCTACAACATGGGGGGCGAGGAACCGACCGTCACCGACGCCAACGTCGTGCTCGGTTATCTGCCGGCCGGCCAGAAACTCGGTGGCGACATGGAAATCCGCAAGGATCTCGCGGAGCAGGCGGTGCAGAAGGTGGCCGATGCGATGGGCATTTCCATCTACGAGGCGGCCGAGGGCATCACTCGCATCGCCAACGAGCACATGTTCGGTGCCTTGCGCCTGATCTCCGTGGAACAGGGCTACGATCCACGCGATTTTGCCCTCTGCGGCTTTGGCGGCGCAGGTCCGCTGCATGCCAATGCGTTGGGGATCCTGATGAATGCCTGGCCGGTCATCGTGCCGCCCGGACCCGGTGTGCTCTGCGCCTACGGAGACGCGACGACCCGGGTCAAGGACGAGGCGGCGCGGTCCCTGGTCAAAGGCTTTAATTCGCTGGACAACGCCGGCGTCACCCGCATTCTTGAGGACCTCACCGGAACCGTGCAGGCCTCCCTGGCCCGGCAGTACATCAAGGAGGACCAGCAGACCATTACCTGGCAGGCCGATGTCCGCTATCAGGGCCAGGCCCTGCTGCTGACGCTGGATGTGACGCCGGAGGAGTTGAAGCAACGCGGTCTCGACGTGCTCAAGGAGGCCTTCGATGCCGAGCACGAGAAACTGTTCAGCTTCAATCTCAACGAGGAGCATGAGCTCGTCAACCTGCGCGCCGTTGCACGCGCGCCGCGACCAAATATTGCCGAGCGCGATTATGCCAGTGCCAAGGGCGGTGTCGAGCAGGCGGCCGTGGGCACCAGCCCGATCTACTACGAGGGCGAGATGCACGACGCCACGTTGTACCAGCGGGACCAGTTGTATCCGGGACACCGGGTCGACGGTCCGGCCATTGTCATGGAGATGGATTCCACGACCGTGGTCTTCCCCGGTTACCGGGCCACCGTGGACAAGGTCGGCAACCTGTTGATTGAACCCCGCAAGGGTCAGGGTGAGGAGTAAGCGTCATGCCTGCGAGTCTGATTCAGCCGAATAACCAGCCGTTCAAGAAGGTCGCGGTGGATACGGTGACCCTCGACATCATCGAGAACGCCATGTCCAACGCCCGCAACGAAATGGACGCCGTGCTGATGCGCACGGCCATGTCGCCGGGTATCCGCGAGCAGGGCGATGCCTTCCCGATGATCGCGAACCACGAGGGCAAGATGGTGGTGGGCCAGTTCGGCTCCTTCATCTATGGCTTCCTCGAGGCCTATGACGGGACCGTGGAGGAAGGCGACATCTTCCTGACCAACGATCCGTACATGTGTGCCGGGGCCGTCAGCCACCTTCCCGACTGGCTGATCCTGATGCCGATCTTCAAGGACGGCCGGATCATCAACTGGTCGGCCATGTTTGGTCACATGTCGGATGTCGGCGGCAAGGTGCCGGGCAGTCTGCCCACCGACGCGCGCACGATTTTCGAGGAAGGTATCCGGATTCCGCCGACCAAGATCTACAAGAACGGGGTCATGAACCAGGATCTGCTGGAACTGATCCTGCACAACGTGCGCATGCCGCACTGGAACCGGTCGGATTTCAACGCCATTGTCGCGGCATGCAAGACCGCCGGTCGGCGCTGCCAGGAACTGGCCGAACGTTTCGGCGACGATGTCTATACCAGTTCGCTGGGCGAGATGCTGGACCGGAACTACATCGCGATGCGCGAGATCATTCGCAAGGTGGTGCCGGAGACAAAGCAGTCCTTCGAGGACTACATCTGCGACGACGGCGCCGGACTCGGCCCCTACACCATTCGCTGCACGCTGTGGCGCGAGGGTGACAAGGCTATTTTCGATTTCACCGGCACCGACCCGCAGGCACCGTCATCAGTGAACTTCTACCTCAACGAGGAGATGTTCAAGATGTTCTTCGGCGCCTTCACCATCAACCTGTTCGATCCGTCGATCCTGTTCAATGACGGGTTCTACGACCTGGTGGATGTGCGCATCCCCGAGGGATCGATCCTGAAGCCGAAGTTCCCGGCGCCGCTGTCCTGCCGGACGCACCTGCTCGGCCGGATATTTGACGTCATGAGCGGGCTGCTTGGACAGGGATCGCCGGATGCCATGAGTGGCGCCGGATTCTCCGATTCGCCGCACCTGATGTACTCTGGCTACGACGACAACGGCGAGTGGTTCCAGCTGTTCCAGATCGGATTCGGTGGCGTACCGGGCCGGCCACTCGGCGACGGTATGGACGGTCATTCGCTGTGGCCGGGTTTCACCAACGTGCCGAACGAATTCGTCGAGGCCTATTTCCCGCTGCGCATCGAGACCTACGAGACCATTATCGACTCCGGTGGCGCAGGCAAGCATCGTGGCGGCAACGGGCTGCGCGTCGGTTATCGGCTGTTGGCCAACGGCCAGATCTCGATCCATGACGACCGCTGGCTGACCTATCCCTGGGGCGTTAATGGTGGCGAACCGGGCCAGCGAGGTCACAAGGAACTGATCAAGGCAAGTGGCGAGCGCCAGGTGCTGCCGTCCAAGTGTGACCGCGTGCAGGTGGAGAAGGGCGACCTGCTGCTGTTCGACACTTGGGGGGGCGGCGGTTGTGGCGATCCGCTTGAGCGCGATATCGAGGCCGTGGTCCGGGATGTGGAGCGTGAGCTGGTGTCGCCGGGGGGCGCCCGCCGGTTCGGCGTGGTCATTTCGGCGGCCGGTGTGGTCGATCAGCAGGCGACCGACTCGCTGCGCAAGGAGATGCGCCAGGCCCGCGGCGAAATCGGCATCTTCAATCGAGGCGGCACCCTGGAGGAACTGAAGGCCCGCTGTCTGGAAGACACTGGCCTGGAGGCGCCGACCACTCCCGAGTGGGAACATTAGGGGGTCGCCATGGTGCTCGACAGCAAGCGCCTGACACGGGCGAAGCGCTATGCGCTGGTGCTGGTGGACCTGAGTATCGGTTTTACCGATCCGGCGCGCAGTCCGCTGGCCGCCGAGTGCGATGACGTGGTCGCCGCAAACCGGGAATTGCTCGATTTGTTCCGCGAGCGAGGCTGGCCGGTGGTCTACACCACGGTGGCCTATAACGCGCCGGAGCAGTCATCGGTGTTCCGGGAAAAACTGCCCGTGCTGAACGAGCTGGCGGCCGGGTCCGGCCTGGAGGACATCGATCCGCGTCTCCTGCCTCGGGATGGCGAACCCGTGATCGTCAAGCACGCCGCCAGCGGTTTTTTCGGTACCGATCTGCATGAACGGCTGCAGGCCCTGGATGTCGATGGCGTCATCGTCACCGGCCTCACGACCAGCGGTTGCGTGCGCGCCACGGCGGTGGACGCCCTGCAGTACAACTACCGTGTGGTGGTGCCGCGCGAGGCCGTCGGTGACCGGGACTTGCGGGCGCATTACGCGAATCTGCGGGATCTCGGGGTCAAGTACACGGATGTGCTCAGCCTGGCCGAAACCAGGGAGTTGCTCGCGTCATGAGCGAGGCGGTATTCGTCTCGCCAGCGGCAAGGCTTCGCCAGCGGCTTTCGGAGCGGGAGATACTGGTCGCCCCGGGCGTATTCGATGCCTGGAGCGCCCGGCTGACCGAGCGTGGCGGCTTCGAATCGGTCTATATGACGGGCTTCGGCACCGCCGCCAGCCTGCTCGGCGTGCCGGACCTCGGGCTGGTCACCGCAACGGAGATGGCGGATCACGCCTCGCGCCTGTCACAGGCTGTCTCCGTGCCGGTGATTGCCGATGCCGACACCGGCTTCGGGGATCTGCTCAACGTGCAACGGACCATGCGCCTGTATGAACGGGCCGGGGTCGGCGCGATCCAGCTTGAGGACCAGGTCTCTCCCAAGCGCTGCGGCCACATGGAGGACAAGCAGGTTGTGCCCGCGCCGGAAATGGTCAAGCGGATTCGTGCCGCCCGCGAGGCCTGCTCGGATCCGGACATGGTAATCATCGCGCGCACCGACGCCCGCGCCACCGACGGTCTTGACGAAGCGCTGCGTCGGGGCGAGCAGTATCTGGCAGCCGGCGCCGACGTGCTTTTTGTCGAGGCACCGCAGAGTGATGCCGAGCTGCAGGCGGTCTGCGACGCCTTTCGCGGAGAATGGCTGCTCGCGAATGTGGTGGAGGCCGGCAAGACGCCCTACCACGCGGCCGGCGAACTGCAGGCCATGGGATTCCGGCTGGCGATCTTCCCGATCAGCAGCCTGCTGGCGGCGACCCGAGCGATGGCCGCGGGGCTGCGCGAGATTCGCGACCAGGGCCGACTGACGGGCGAGACGGCCTATGTGGATTTCGGCACCTTCAATCAGCTGATGGGACTGGAGGATTACATCCGGGCGGCACGGGATCTGGCCGGCCCGGAGCGGTGAACGCCCTGCCGGCCGGTAACGGGGCGGACGCGGCACGGTGGCGCTCCGGCGTCGTTCTGACCCTGCTCGGCGTGATCGCCTTCTCCAGCAAGGGTGTGTTCGCCAAGCTGGCCTATCCGCACGGCGTCGAGCCGGCCGCGTTCATGCTGATGCGCATGAGCCTGGCGATCCCGCTGTTCTGGTTGTTGTTGCTGTGGCGCGGTGAACCGGTCACCGAGGACTGGCGTCCGCGCGTCGATGGCTGGCGGCTGCTGTGGGCCGGGCTGGTGGGCTATTATGTGGCGCAGTTGCTCGACCTGATTGCGTTGCAGACGGTGTCGGCGACACTGGGTCGGCTGATCGTCTTCACCTACCCGTGCTTCATCGTCATCCTGCTGGCGCTGCTTGGTCGACGCTGGCTGGAGGGACGGGTCGTCGTGTTGTTGGCATTCAGCTACGGCGGTCTGGCGCTGGCACTGGTCGGTGGCGGCATGGAGGAATTGCGCGCTACCTGGAGCGGCGTGTTGATGATGCTGGCGAGCGCAGCGCTTTTCGCCACCTATTACGTGATCGCCGGTGATCTGGGCCGCAAACTCGGCACCAGGCGCTTTTCCGCGCGGGTCATGACCATCGCGACGATCGGAATCGCTGCACATTACGTTCTGCTGCATCCGCTGGACGCTCTCTGGGGGCAGCCCTGGATCGTCTACGGGTTGGCACTCGCAATGGCCGTGGTCGCAACGGTGCTGCCGCTCATCCTCATCGTCGAGGGAATGCGGCGGGTCGGCACCGAGACGTCGGCGGTCTTGAATCTGGCCGGTCCCGGCTTCACCTTTATTTTGGCCTGGGTATTGCTAGGAGAACAGTTGCGACCGCTGCAATGGCTGGGTTTTGCCATTGTGCTGCTGGGCGCCTGGCAGCTGAGTGGGCGTCGCGTGGCGCGACAGGATAATTGACGTTGGAACCGCCTGGGTCCACTGGACCGGTGCGTGATGAGGGGTAACAAGGCAATGGGCAAGACGCTTTACGACAAGCTCTGGGATGACCATACGGTGCAGCGGAACGAGGACGGCACCGTTCTTCTCTATATCGACAGGCACCTGGTCCACGAGGTGACCTCGCCGCAGGCCTTCGAGGGCCTGCGCCTGGCCGATCGGGAGCCCTGGCGCAAGGATAGTATCCTGGCGGTGCCGGACCACAATGTTCCCACGTTCATGCGTCATACCATCGAGGATCCGGTCTCGCGCATGCAGTTGGAGACGCTGGACAAGAATGTGGCCCACTTTGGTTTGCGGGAGTTTCCGCTGAACGATTCCCGCCAGGGTATCGTGCACGTGATTGGCCCGGAACAGGGCTTCACCCAGCCCGGTGTGACCATCGTCTGCGGTGATTCGCACACGGCCACTCATGGAGCGCTCGCGGCGCTCGGCTTCGGCATCGGCACGTCGGATGTGGAGCATGTGCTGGCGACCCAGACCCTGCTCATGAAAAAGTCGAAGAACATGCGGGTCACGGTCGACGGCAAGCTTGGCAAGGGAGTAACGGCCAAGGACATTATCCTCGCGGTAATCGGCAGGATCGGCACGGCCGGCGCGACCGGCTACACCATCGAGTACGCTGGCGAGGCAATCCGCGACCTGTCGATCGAGGGTCGGATGACCATCTGCAACATGAGCATCGAGGCCGGCGCCAGGGCGGGACTGGTCGCGGTGGATGACAAGACCATCGACTATCTGCGTGACAAGCCGATGGCGCCCAGGGACGACCTGTGGGATCAGGCGGTCGCCTATTGGAGGACCCTGGTCAGTGACCCGGACGCCGTGTTCGACAAGGAAATCACGCTGCGTGCCGAAGACATCCAGCCGCAGGTCAGCTGGGGCACCTCGCCGGAAATGGTCGTGCCGGTCAGCACCTCGGTACCGGATCCGGCTGAGGAAGCCGATCCGGTCAAGCGGCAGGCCATGGAGCAGGCATTGCGTTACATGGACCTGAAGCCGGGGACGCCGATGGCGGAAATTCCGCTGGACAAGATCTTCATCGGTTCCTGCACCAATTCGCGGATCGAGGATCTGCGCGCGGTGGCCGAGATCGTCAAGGGCCACAAGGTGGCGGCGACGATCAAGGAGGCCATCGTGGTGCCGGGTTCCGGTCTGGTTCGGCTGCAGGCGGAGAAGGAGGGGCTGGACCGGATTTTCACCGAGGCCGGTTTCGAATGGCGCGAGCCCGGTTGCTCCATGTGCCTGGGCATGAATCCGGACAAGCTTGGCGCCGGCGAACGCTGCGCCTCGACCTCCAACCGCAATTTCGAGGGACGCCAGGGTGCTGGCGGCCGGACCCACCTGGCCAGTCCGGCGATGGCGGCTGCCGCCGCCATTCACGGACATTTCGTCGACGTCTCGCAGTTGCAGTAAGTCCGGTTCGCAAGTTTGCGGATCGAGGGAGCGAAATCATGAAAGCGTTTACCCAGCATCAGGGGCTGGTGGCACCACTGGATCGGCCCAATGTGGATACCGACGCCATCATCCCGAAGCAGTTTTTGAAGGCCATCAGCAAGACCGGTTATGGACCGTTCCTGTTCGATGACTGGCGTTACACTGATGGCGGCGGCATGCCGGGGCAGGACTGCTCGCAGCGGCCGCTGAACCCGGATTTCGTGCTCAACCAGACGCGCTATCAGGGCGCCAGCATCCTGCTGACCCGCGACAATTTCGGTTGTGGTTCGTCACGGGAGCATGCGGCCTGGGCACTGGCCGACTACGGCTTTCGCTGTGTCATCGCGCCGAGCTTTGCCGACATCTTTCACGGCAATGCGGTCAGCAACGGCATCCTGCCGGTTCGGCTTGACGCCGAGACCGTGGAGCGGCTGTTCCAGGAGTGTTTCTCGGCCGAGGGCTACCGGCTGACCGTCGATCTTGAGGCGCGGACGATCGAGACGCCAGGTGGCGAAGCCATCGCCTTCGAGGTCGAGGACGGCATCCGTCATCGTCTGCTCAACGGGCTGGACGATATCGGGATCACGCTGCAGTCCGCCGATGCCATCCGCGATTATGAGCAACGCCGGAAGCAGGAGAAGCCGTGGCTCTACACCGAGCCAGCCTGAGGCCGGGGAGCGGTTTGTGCTGACCTCGGTACACCACCTCGCCTTCGCCGTGCGCGAGCTGGAACGGGGTATCGCGCTGTTCCAGCGCCTTACCGGGCGTGAGCCGGCCCATCGCGGGCCGGTTTCCACCCGGGGCGCCGAAGTTGCGGTTTTCAAGCTGGACAACCTGAACATCGAGGTGGTGGCCCCCACCGACCCCGGGGGCTCGCTGGCGGCGCACCTGGACGCCCATGGCGAGGGCTTTTTCCATCTCGCGTTCGGTGTCGATGACGTGGCCGCTGCCGCCGCCCGACTTGAGGGTCAAGGCATCGGTATGCGTTCGCCGCCGTATGTGGCCTTCCGTGACTGGGAAATCGCCTATCTTCGCAGCGAGGATACCGGCGGCATTCCGATGCATCTCATCCAGCGCGACGCTGACTGATTCCCGTTGCAGTTCTGCACGCGGACGATTCGATTCCTCGACGCATTTTCTGATTGACATCTCCCGCACCGCGCCGCTGCTGCCGGCGTGCCGTCTGGCAGCGTTCTTGCTGCATGCCAAAGGACAGCAACCGGCAGTGGAGAAATTCATGGTGAGCAATTCGAATCAGGTCGTGGACGGGATCGAAAAGGGCTATGTGCGGACCGACGCCGGCCAGGTCCATTACCGGCACCTTCCGGCCCCGGGTAAACCGACCGTTGCCCTGTTCCACCAGACAGCAAGCTCGTCGGCCATGTTCGAGCAGGTCATGGCCCGGTTGGCCGGCGACTACGACCTGGTCGCGTTTGATACGCCGGGATTCGGCGGTTCCTTCGAGCCGACGACGATTCCGTCGGTGCGCTGGCTTGCCGATGTGCTCTGGCAGGCGGTCACCGCGCTCCAGCTGACGCCGGTGCATCTGCTGGGTCATCACACCGGGGGCTGCATCGCTCTGGAAATGGCCGTGGCGCACAAGCCGCAGGTGCGTTCCCTGACCATCATCGGTGCGGTGCTTGCGACCGCCGAGGAGCGGGCCGAGTATCGCAAGACCTTTACCGCGCCGTACGCGCCTGATAAGGACGGTGACTATCTGAAAACCGCCTGGGACTACCTGGCCGGTCTGGGTGCCGATGTCAGCGTCGAGGTGCACAATCGGGAAATGGTGGATCACCTGCGTGCCTGGCGGGCGTTGCCACAGACCTTCAGCGCGGTCTGGGACCAGGATTTCGAGGCCCTGTATCGGGCCGTTGACGTGCCGCTGATGAATATCTGTTCCGAGGATGACGTGCTCTGGCCGTTCCACCAGCGCGCCCTGCGCGAGCGACCGGACTCCGCCAGCGCCACGGTCCGCGGTCTGGACTGGCAATGCGACCGGGATCCGGACGGCGTGGCGGATGCCGTGCGCGGGTTTCTCCGCCGGCAGTAATCCCTGCGGCGCCCGCATGACCGGGCGCCGAACCGGTCGAGCCGGCAGCTAGGCGAGTTCCCGACCCAGCCGCTCGCCCTCGTAAATCACTGCCTCGATGGCCCGCGGCGCGACACAGTCACCGATGCGGTGCAGGTTACCTTGCCGTGTTTCCTCCAGCTCACGGTAGAGCACGTCATTGCTGCGTCGGCCCAGGGCCAGCACCACGCGGTCCGCCGCCACCGGCTCCGGCTTGCCGCCCCAGATGCCGTAGATCTCGGCACCGCCGCCGGTGATGCGTTCGACAAAGGTCTGGCCGCGGATCACGACGCCGAGTTGCTGCAGGCGCGGCAGTACATGGGGCAGGTCCAGAGTCTTGAGCAGCCCCTCGCCGGCGAACAGCTTCGGCGTGACGAGTTGCACCTGGCAGCCGGCCCCGGCCAGCAATTCCGCGAGACAGAAGGGCAGGTGTTCACCGGTCTCGTCGATGATCAGGGTTCGTTGGCCGAAGACCGCTGGATCCTCAAGTGCATCGCGCAGCGCGGTTTCCACATCCGTGACATGGTCGGCATCGGCGCCGGGCAGCGTGAAGCGGTCGGGCCTGCTGGGGCTGTAGCCGGAACGTTCGAAACGCGCTCCGGTGGCACAGACCACGGTGTCCCAGTCGCCGCCCGACAGCGTATCCGCCGTAACCCGTGTCGCCAGTCGGAGTGTGACGCCGGCTCGCTCCGCCGCCTGCTGCATGTCCTCCACGGCCATGCCCCAGTTTTCCCTGCCCGGTAGGCGGCGAAGCAGTGCCAGGCGACCACCGCATTCCTCTTCCGCCTCGAACAGCGTGACCCGATGGCCGCGTTCGGCGAGACGTGCGGCGGCAGTCATGCCGGCGGGGCCGGCGCCGATAACGGCAATACGCTTGTCCTGTCCGGCGCGGACCGGGCGCAAGCGGCCCGCACCCCATTCCGCCTCACGTCCCGCGGCAGGATTCAAGGCACAGATGACGCCCTGCTGATCCAGTTGATGCTTGATGCAGATGTTGGCGCCCACGCAACGGCGAATTTCCTCGGGCCGGCCCTGCCGCAGCTTGTTGACCAGCTCCGGGTCGGCCAACTGGGTCCGCGTCATTGCCACCATATCGGCCCAGCCGTCGGCGATGATCCGGTTCGCCGTGTCGCCACTGAGAATGCGGCCGACAATAAAGACTCTGGCCCGGTCGCCGACCACGGCCTTGGCCTGGCGTCCGAAGTCGGCCATGAAGCCTTCGGGCAGGCTTCCCATCGGGGCCACTGCGATGTGCAGTGCGTGATAGCCACCGCCGGTTATGCTGAAATAGTCGAACAGGCCGGAGGCGGCGAGGATCTCCAGTTGGGCGCTGGCATCTTCACCGGTAATGCCCGCCTCGCCGATGAACTCGTCGAACGATAGGCGTACCCCGACCGTGATGCGGTTGCCGACCCGATTGCGGATGGCGTCGCCGATCTGCAGCAACAGGCGGCACCGATTCTCGACCGAGCCGCCGTAGGCATCGGTTCGACGGTTGAAGGACGGACTCAGGAACTCGCCGACGAACTGGGCATGGGCCCCGTGGATCTCCACGCCATCCGTACCGGCTACCGCGGCGTTCTCGGCGGAGCGCGCGAACCCGTCGATGACCTCGCGAATTTCCGCCTCGCCGACTTCCATGGGTGTTTCGCTGGAAAACGCGGACGGCATGGCGCTGGAGGCCCAGAGCGGGCGCCAGTCGTCGATATGCAGCATTCCCTTGCCCTGGGCGCCGCTGGCGAAAAGTTGGACGAATATCCGGCCGTCATGCGCATGGACTGCGTTGGCCAATGCCTCGTATCGGGGAATGACACGCCGCTCATAGGCGTTGCTGCCGCCCAGGTAGTTGTGGCCTGCCGGATGCGCCGCCTGTTGTTCAAGCACGAGCAGCGCACAGCCTCCCCGCGCACGCTCGGCGTAGTAGTCGATATGGCGCTGGCTTATCAGGCCGTCGTCGGCGTAGAGCTGCGCATGCGCCGAGGCCATGATGCGATGGGATACGCGGGTTGGACCGATGGTCAGCGGTGACCACAGCTCGGGCCAGCGAGAGACGGTCGGCATCGCGTTTGCTCCTGCGGCGAATGGCATGCAGGTTGCTGCAAACCGCATGCCGAAGAATCCATTCGAACGAAAGCCGGGCGTAGTGCCTGTTTCAGACCAATGCCTGTTGAAAAAATGGAAAATTGGTTGCGAAACTAAAACAGTTCCTTCTGGTGCTCTTGTCCCGGCCGCGGGTTCGGCGCGACAGGAGCGCATCCTGGTGGTGCAGGTGCCTGGCATGTCACTTGCTGGTTTCAATTTGGTAAACGAAAAAATCGACGTTGCATGTTGAGAGCGAGGAGAACGATGTGAGCATGGCGATTGTTCAGAACGCCCTTGGTGGGCCCGAGGCTCTGGAGTGGCGCGATCATGACCCCGGCTCTCCGGGACGGGGCGAGGCATTGCTGCGGCAGACCGTCGTGGGTGTCAATCTGATAGAGATCGGGATGCGGCAGGGGGCCTATCCCGGGCCGAATCCGCCCTTCGTTCCCGGATTCGAAGGCGTTGGTGTGGTGGAGGCCGTAGGGCCGGGCGTGGATCAGGTAAAAGTGGGGCAGCGGGTTGTGTACGCCTACCCACCGCTTGGCAGTTACGCCGAGCAGCGGGTTTTCCCGGCGGAGTTTCTTGTACCGCTGCCTGATGATATCGACGACGAAACCGCGGGAGCGGTGTTCATGAAGGGCCTCACCGCCTGGATGCTTGTTGAGCGCGTGCACCCCGTGCAGGCGGGTGAGACGATTCTGGTCCATGCGGCTGCCGGTGGAACCGGGTTGCTGATGTGTCAGTGGGCCAAGGCCCTCGGCGCAACCGTGATCGGAACCGTCGGCACTGACGAGAAGGCTGCGGTGGCGCGGGACCATGGCTGTGACTATCCGGTGGTCTACACCCGGGATAATTTCGTTGATACCGTCCGCGAGGTTGTGGGTGATGCCGGCCTTCCGGTGGTCTACGACTCGGTGGGCCGGGATACATTCGATCGCTCGATGGCATGTCTGGCACCGACCGGCACAATGGCGCTGTACGGCATGGCCTCCGGGGAGCCTGACCCCTACTATCTTATGCGCATGGGCCTGGACAAGTCCTACTTCCTCACCCGTCCGGCCGTTTTTGTCTATGTCAGTCGAAGGGACTGGCTCCTGCAAGCCGCCGATCGGCTGTTCGGCTTGATCCGGTCCGGCGATATCAGGGTCGAAATCCAGGCCCGGCACCCCTTGCGGGAGGCAGCACTGGCGCACCGCGACGTGGAAGCCCGGCGTACCACCGGTTCCACGATTCTATTGGTCTGATAGGAACGTGCGGGCACCTCGCCCGCCGGGAGAGAAAGTGTGGTTGGAGCAGATCAGGTCGGCCCCAAGGCTGGCGTCCCTCGTATTCCCCGCATTGTGGCGATCAGCTACAAGGGACTGACCCGGCTGATCAACAGTGTTATTCCGCATTATCGGGGCATAGCGTCGATACGCACTGTCGACAAGGTTTTCGACGAAGCCGTCGCCGCAGCCGAGGGGTTGATTGCCGCCAACGAGGTCGATGTCATCATCAGCGCTGGTGCCAACGCCTCCTACCTCCGAGAACGCTTGTCGGCGCCGGTGATCCGTATCAATGTCTCCGCCTTCGACATCCTGCGGGCCATGCTCAAGGCACGGAATCTTTCCGACAAGGTAGCGCTTATCACCTACCGGGAAACCGATGCCGAACTGCAGGAAGTGAAGCAGCTCATCAATCTGGACATCGAGCAGCGTTCCTACACCACGATTGAGGACGCCCGCCTGCAGTTCCGCGAACTCAAGGCTGAGGGCTACGGTGTCATTGTTGGTTCCAGCTTCATCACGGATCTCTCCGAGAGCGAGGGACTTACCGGGATCCTGGCCTATTCGCCCCAGGCGGTGCATCAGGCCGTGGACGCTGCCATCGAGGTGGCGCGGACACAACACATCGAGAAAACCCGCCGCAACTGGCTCGATCAGGTGATCCGGCACCTTAACGAAGGGGTCATCGCCGTGGACCCGGACGAACGGGTGCAATGCTTCAATCCGGCCTCGGAACGCATTCTCGGCGTCAGTGCCGACAAGATGCTGAATCGGCGCCTCAGCGAATTGCTGCCGTCCATGGGCCTGCGGGATACCCTGGCCAGTCAGGAAGTGGATCTGCATCAGATTATCCGGGTGGGCTCCCGGCTGCTGATGGCGAGTCGTGTGCCCCTGATGGAATACGGCGTCAACAGCGGTGCGGTCATCACCTTCCAGGATTCCACCAGCATCGAGAATGCCGACCGCAACATCCGCTCCCAACGCCGTACCCGTCACTACACTGCCAAGTACCATCTTGAGGAAATCATTGGCGAGTCCCGGTCCCTGGGCCGGGTCTGCGAGCTGGCCCGCCAATATGCGGCATCCGAGTCCACCGTGCTCCTGACGGGTGACAGCGGCACCGGCAAGGAACTGTTCGCCCAGGGGATCCACAATGCCAGCCCCCGGGCAGGGGGTCGGTTCGTGGCCGTGAACTGCGCCGCTTTTGCCGAGAGCCTGCTGGAAAGCGAGTTGTTCGGCTATGAGGAGGGTGCCTTCACCGGGGCGCGCAAGGGCGGGCGGACCGGCCTGATAGAGGCCGCGCACGGTGGCACGCTCTTCCTGGACGAGATAGGGGACATGCCCATCAACCTGCAGACACGCCTGCTGCGGGTGTTGCAGGAGAGGGAAGTCATGCGGCTGGGCGGCACGCTGGCCGCGCCGGTCGACGTGCGGGTCATCGCCGCAACCAATGTTGACCTCAAGGAGCGGATGATCAGCGGTGAGATGCGGGAGGACCTGTACTACCGGCTGAATATTCTTGTACTGCAGATCCCGCCGCTGCGAGAGCGGGGGGATGATGTCTTGGTGCTGGCGGACTATCTGCTGCGTCGGCATCTCACCCAAATGGGTTGCGACCGCGATCCCCGGCAGTTGCTTGAAATGCTGGAGGACAAGTTGCGGTCCTATTCCTGGCCCGGCAACGTGCGGGAGTTGGAAAACCTGGCGGAACGCCTGGCGGTGTTCTTCATGCACGCCGATGGCTGGTCCCGGGAGCAGTACCGGCGGGCCCTGTATTCGGTGGTCCCGGAACTGGTCACCGAGGTCGTCACGGATGATCCGAAGTCCCTCAAGGCGGAGCGGGAACGGATCGAGCTGAACCACATCCAGCGGGTGGTGGCGGAGTGTGACGGCAGTCTGCCGGAGGCGGCCAAGCGACTGGGCGTCAGTCGCACCACGCTGTGGCGCAAGCTGAATCGGGCCAATGCAGCCCGGGCGAGGAACGACTGAGTTGGTTGCCGTCTCGCCGGATCGAAGGTTTGCTCGGTCTCAGGTCAGCAGAGGCGTCAGTTCACCCAGGGTAATGCCGCCGTCGAAAACGACAGTCTGGCCGGTCATGTAACCGGCCGCCGGCGAGGCGAGGGTTGCCAGAAACTCGGCCATCTCCTCGGGTCTGGCCACGCGTCGCAGAGGGACGGCGGCGGTAAGCTTTTCCAGCCCGTCCGGGCCCACGGAGTTCACCGGGTCGGTGGACTGTGCGGTCCAGATCAATCCGGGTGCCACTGCGTTGACCCGGATGCAATGGGGGCCCAGTTCCACGGCCAGGGCCCGGGTCAGGCCCTCGATGGCGCCCTTGGAGGCACAGTAGTGCCCGTGGGCGGGCCAGCCCCAGGCGTGGCCCTCGATAGATGATACCGACAGGATCACCCCGGAGTTGCGGCGGATCATTCCTGGGGCAACGGCCCGGGAACACCGCACTGTGCCACCGAAATTGACATCCATGGTCTGGTTCAACTGCTCGTCGGTCATTTCCGTGAACGGTGCGGTGCGCGCAATGCCGGCATTGTTGACCAGCACGTCGACGCTACCCCAGGTTTCCTCCAGCTCAGCCACCATGGCATCCACCGCCGAGGTATCAGCGACGCTCAGGGTGTAGCTTTTGGCCTGGCCGCCACGACTTTCGATGGCCTTCCGGGTCTGGGCCAGTCCCTCGGCGTCGGTATCGCAGATGGCGACCCGGGCACCCAGCTCGGCGAAACGCCGGGCTGCATGGCAACCGATGCCGATCTGGCTGGCGGCGCCGGTGACGAGCACCACCTGGTTGTCGAAGGACATGGCTGAATTCTCCACGGTTGTCGGATTCATGAATGGATGGGGGTGCCGTGCTCGCCGGCTTCACGGCTGGCCCAGTAAAGGCGGTCCAGCTCCCGCGTGATCGGTCCCGGAGCCGGGCCGCGCAGTGTTCGGCCGCTAATCTCCCGAACGGGGAGTGCGCCGCCGGCGGTACTGGTGGTGAACACTTCATCCGCGGTGCACAGGTCATAGACCGTGAGCTGTCGCAGTTCGACCGGTACGCCGGCGCGCTCGGCGAGTTCGAGAAAGGTCTGCCGGGTGATGCCGTGGAGTATGTCCACGGCCGGGGTGTACAGGATGCCGTCGCGGATCATGAACAGGTTGGAGGCGGGTCCCTCTGCCACGAAACCGTCCTTGTTGAGCCAGACAAGATCATCGTAGCCGGCCGCGCTGGCCTCCACCTTGGCCAGCTGGAAATGCATTCGACTCAGGCACTTGTAGCGGGGGTCCAGGGTGTCCGACGCGAAGCCCCGCAGCTGCGACACCATAAGCCGAATACCCTGTGACCGCTGCTGCTCGTCGCCAAGGAAGATATAGGGGGCGGCCCAGATCACTTCCGTGGGCTGATGTACCCGGGGGTCGGCGACCACCTGTTCAGGAACGCCGCGCGTGATGATGAAGCGGATGCTGGCATCATCCAGGCCGTTGCGTCGGACCGTTTCGATGATGGCCTCGCCCCACTGTTCGCGATTCAGCGAGGTGTGCAGATGCGCCGCCTGCAGGGAATCGAAGAAGCGATTCACATGCTGCCGGAGCTTGAAGATGCTGCCCTTCCAGGCCGAGACGACGTCGAATACGCCATCCCCGAGCAGGAAGCCCTGATCAAACACCGAAATCCCGGCCCGGGATGCCGGAAGGTACTCGCCATTCAGGTAGACAACGGGTTCCTGCTGGTCCTGCTGCATGATTTTCTCCCTTGCCGGGGCAGGCCGGCCCCGATGTTTTACGCCGCGAATCTAGAGAAACACGTCGCCGCCATTGGGGCTCAGGGTCTGGCCGACGAAATGCCTTGAATCGTCACTGGCCAGAAACACGTAGGCCGGCACGATGTCGTCGATGGGCGCGATCCTGCCCTTCGGGATCGAGGCCCGGATCTGGTCCAGGACCTGTGGGTCCACATTGGCCAGAATCGGTGTGTCCGTGGTGCCGGGCGCGACGCAGTTGGCGCTGATGTTTCGGCTGCCGATCTCCAGGCTGAGGGAGCGCGTGAAACTGATCATGGCGGCCTTGGCGGCGGTGTAGTGGGAGAAGGCCGGTGCGCCCTTGTAGGCTAGTTGGGAGGCGGTGTTTATGATCTTGCCGTCATCCCGATCGTACATCCCGGGCAGCACCGCACGGGTGCACAGGAACACACCCCGCAGGTTGATGGACATCAGCTGATCCCACATCTCGGTGGGCATTTCATGGACCGGCGACATGCTGGCGATGCCGGCGTTGTTGACCAGGATGTCGATTCGGCCGAACTCCGCCTCTACCTGGCGAACCATGTCTTGCACCTGCTGCTCGTCGGACACGTCCGCCTGCACCGCCAGGGCCCGGCGGCCCAGGGTGCGCAGTTCCCCGGCCAGTGCCTCGGTGGCGTCCTGTTCCCCCGCGTGGGGATAGTTCAGCGCCACATGGGCGCCCTCCCGGGCGAAGGCGAGGGCCACGCCGCGGCCGATGCCGCTGCTGGCGCCGGTGATCAGTGCAAATCGGTTGTCGAGCTTGGCCATGAACCCGGACTCCTTCAGTCGCAGCGCGCCATTACGTCGATTTCCAGCATCAGGCCGGGCAGGGCCAGACTGCTGACCTCCACGGTGGTATCCGCCGGATAGGGAGGCGTGAAATAGCGCTTGCGGCATTCAACGATATGGTCGAAATACCGAACGTCGGTAAGGTAAATGTTGACCTTGAACACCCGGTCAAGGCCGGATCCGGCCTGGCGCAGCACATGCTCCAGATTGCTGAAGACCTGGCGTGCCTGGGCCTGGAAGTCATCCGCGCCGACAATGTTGCCTGCGGAATCAATGGATGCTTGCCCGGAGACATACACTGTCCGATCTACAATGGTTGCTTGGGACATATTGAATGGCTTATGCCAATCGAGTTCGGCTTGGCAGTGCTGAATGTCTTTCATGTGACGAACCCCAAAAAAATGGGCGCCGGGCGGCGCCCCAAGTTGCCCGCTCGGGCGGAGGAAGGGGCATGCGCCCCGAAGCATTCGTTGTGCAGCGCGATCAGCGCAGCACGTTCTCGCCACTCATGAACACATAGACGCGCTGGAAGCGGCCATCCTTGCAGTACCAGTGGTTGCAGTTGTGCAGTTCCACCTTGCCGCCTTTCTCGTCTTCCAGAATCACGTCGAAGCGGGAGGAAATGCGCTCCGCTTCCGCGTCCACGGTGTGTTCGAAATTGCCGTGCCAGATCTTGGTGTAGGAGCTGAACAGGGTTTCGAACATGTTCTTGATGCCCTGGTCGCGGCCTTCATGAACGATGGGCTGCGTCTGGACACAGAGGAAGGCATCCGCGTTGAAGCAGTCCAGCACCGGCTCCAGATTCTTCTTGTCGACATTGGCGAAATAACGGTTCACGGCCAGGTCGATCAGGTAGTCGCGGTCGATCATGGTTTTTTTCCTCGTGGTTTGTTGTGATCCTTGGTTCCGGGAATCAATTGCCGAAGCTGTGGAAGAGGGCGTCGTTGGGTGCTTCCGGCTGGGGGAAGGCGCGCTTGCTGTGGCTCAGGTTCATCGCAAGCATCGCCTCGCAGAACTTGTACATGACCAATCCCGGGTTGATCACCGGTACCGGCAGACGTTCGGCCAGGTAGGCGTGTGACTGGTGCATGGTGGTGGAGCCCAGCACGATGACATCGGCACCGTCTTCCTCGATGGCCCGCAGGGACTCCTCTTCCAGTTTCCGGAAGATCACCTCTTCCTTGCCGGCCAGAAGTTCCTTGAGATCGGGGCGGGTGTCGATGTTGCGCATGGAAGCCAACCGGTCCCACAGCTTGTATTCATTAAGATTCTTTTTGTAGAAGTGATACCACTTGTCCCACATGCTGATGATTGAGAATTTCTGGCCCAGCATGCAGGCGGCGTAGTAGCCCAGACCGCCGGGTCCGAAAACCGGGATGTCCAGGCGGGAGCGCAGCGGATACAAGGCGGAATCGCTTACCGTGTCGATGCACACGGCGGCATAGCCCTCATTCTGGGCCGCCAGGCCCGCTTCCATCACGGAAAAGTCCATCAGCAGGGCGTCATGGTAGCTGTCGCCGAAGGCCGCACCGGCCTTCACCGAGACGAATTCCGCCGCGTAGCCGGGCGCGATGATCTCGTCGGGCAGTTGCTTGGAACGGTTGGCAACGCTGTCCTCGTCCATGGGAATCGGCACAATGATCTTGACGCGCTTGGTCATGGTTCCTCCGGGGATTTTTGCTGGTATTCGGGCGGACTGCTCAAGTCCCCCTTTTAGTCCCCGGAACGGGAGCAAAACCCGGGCCAGTACGGCTGGCGTCCTGATGCGGATCACGGGAAATACTGTGCGGACAAGAGCTTGTCGTCGCTTTTAACGGGGTGATTTGACGTCAAATAAACTTTCAGGCCTCGGCTTTGTTGCGCATTGGGCTTGCTGGTTTCAGGCGTGAAACGTAAGGCGTGAGATCATTGCGGGTCGGATGTCGGGGCAGGATGAGGTAGTGCGGAGCCGGCAGAGGTGGATGCCCGTTTCGGTTGGGAAACCCGCCATCGCCGAGTTGTGACTCGGGATGGCGGGATCCGGTGTCGATTCAGCTCATTGCAAAATAGCCGACCGGTGCCACCACACTTGTGGTGGCGGTGGTGGGTAGATCGCAGCAGCCCGCCCAGCGGGCGTCTTCCTTGTAGAGGCGTCGCAGTTCGTCATCTCCCACCGGTCGGGTGGCCGGCCCGGTTTCCGGGGCGCTGCGACCAAGGGCCATGGTAGGCACGGCCAGGCTGGCGGTGCCGAAAGCGGAGGCCTGTAAAAAGCGCCGCCGGGACAGCTTGAAGTGATTGCCGGTTTTCATTGCCGTAGGCTCCTCAGAAGTCGTCGAACACCGCCGGGCGGGCAGGCGCCTCGAAGTTTTCGAGCTGCTCCAGGTCCCCAGGCATGATGTACCGTTCCTTGTTCTCAAACAGTTCCCGCCCCGCAAGCATGCCCTCGTAGATGGCGTGCTGGATCTGGCGCGGTGCCATGCAATCACCGATGCCGTGCACCGTGATCTCCGGCATTGCCTCCTTGAGCGCAATGTACAGACTGTTGTCCGACTTGTGACCGGTGGACAGCACCACGGTATCGATGCCCTCCAATACCTCCTCGTGCCCATTGAACAGGCTGAAAAGGGTTACCCGGTTGCCGTCGATCTCCTTCGCCCAGGTAACGGTTCGGTGTTTCAGGCCCTTGGTGAACAGTTCCTTGTACAGTACCGGCAGATCCAGGGTTGGTGCCATCATGGGGAACAGTGATGTATGCCGGGTGACCAGTTCCACCTCGTGGCCCCGATCCAGCAGCAGTTCGGTAGCGCCGGCGGTGTAACGGGTGCCGTCGTCATCCAGCACCAGCACGCGTCTACCAATTTCTTGATTCTGCAGCAGGACCTCGTAGAAGGTCACAACGTTGGGCTGGTTGACGCCGGGCAGTTCGTGGACCGTCGGGTTGACGCTGCTAAAGCCGTCCCGGGCAGGCGTGGAGCCGGTGGCCACTATAACGCCGTCCGGTTCCATGTCCCGGATCATGTCCACACCGGCCTCGGTATTGAGGCGGATATCCACGCCGTTCTTTCGCATGTGGTGGTCAAGATCGCGGATGATCCAGCCGAAGGTGTGACGACGTGGAGTGCGCAGAATCATCTGGACCTGGCCGCCCAATGCGTCGGATTTCTCCAGCAGGGTCACGTTGTGGCCCCGGGAGGAGAGCACTTCGGCGGCTTTCATTCCCGCCGGACCGCCGCCCACGACAACGTATTTCTTCGCCGTTTCCGCCTGTTTCAGGGTCTGCAGGCCGAAACGCCCCTCCCGTCCAGCGGCGGGGTTGAGGATGCAGGTGGTTGGCTGGCCCTGGAAGATGCGGCCGATGCAGCCCTGGTTGCAGCGGATGCAGTGATAGACATCCTCAACCCGGCCTTCCTTCATCTTCTTGACGATTTCCGGGTCGGTGATCTGGGCGCGGGTCATGGCCACCATGTCGGCCTCGCCCTGGGCGACGATGTCCTCGGCGCTGTAGACGTCCTTCATGCCGCCGACGAGGAAGACCGGGATGTCGCCCACTTCCCGCTTCAACTGAGCGGTCTTCTCCAGCAGCCAGCCGTCGGGCAGATCCGAGGGGCCGATGGCGTAGGTGATGCTGTGATACGTACCCGCCGTCGTGTTGATGAAGTCCACCAGGCCGGTGGCCTTGAGCTTCTTGGCCACCTCGATGCAATCGTCGGCCGTGAGGCCGCCGGGCACGAAGTCGCTGACCGGGATCCGCACGCCGACCACGAAGTCCGGGCCCACCTTTTCCCGGACCGCCTCGATCACCTTGATGGCCAGCCGCAGGCGGTTGTCGAGACTGCCGCCGTACTCGTCGGTGCGCTTGTTGAACAGTGGCGACAGGAACTGATGCAGCAGATAGCTGTGGCCGATATGCACCTCGGTGCCGTCGAAGCCGGACTCCCGGCAGTAGGCCGCACTCTGGGCCCACCAGCGCTTGAGTTCCTCGATGTCGGCCTTTTCCATGGCCTTGGGGATCTCGTGGGTAGCCGGCGAACGCACCTGTGAGGGCCCCCAGAGAATGCGGTAATCGTCCATCGGCGTGCTGGTGGCGTTGAGTCCGAAGTGGTTCAGCTGGGCGAAGATCTTGCTGCCGTACTGGTGCACGCCGTCGGTCAGCATGCGGTCGCGTTTGATGATCTCCTTGCGGAAGCCCCAGCCGAAGTTGCGCATACCGGTGGTGGACGTCGGATGTACCAGCCGGTTGCCGGCGATCATCAACCCCATGCCGCCCCGGGCACGCTCCACCTTGTAGTCGATGTGCCGCTGGTTGGTCATGCCGTCGATGTCATAGGCCTTGACATGGGCTGTCTGGAAGATCCTGTTGGGGACCGTGATGTTGCCGATCTGCAGAGGTGACAGCAGATGTCGAAACGTGTCATTGCTCATGGATAATCAACCCCGTGTAAGGGGCCGCCTGGGCGGGATCTGCCCAGGCGGCCGGATAGCGTTCCTGTTCTGGCTCAGCCCTTCATGGCGGGCGGTGCCGTCGTTGTACCGAGCATGGCCCGTTCCCAGGAATCGTCGAATTCCTCCAGTTCGCCCTGCTCGATGTAGCGCGAGTGATCGAACAATTCGCGCCCTGCCAGCATGCCTTCGTAAATCACATCCTGGAGCTGACGGGGCAGCAGGCAGTCGCCGATCCGGTGCAGATTCTCCACCTGACCGTCCAGCTCCCGGAACAGGGCGTCGTCCGCTTCGTGCCCGGCGGCGATGATGAAGGTGTCAGCCTCCAGGACTTCACTGTCCTGATCGGTGAAAAGATTGAACAACTGCGCCTTTTCACCTTCCACGCGCCGCACCCAGGAGTTGATCGTGTACTCCAGGCCCTTGCGAAACACATGCTGGTAGTTCACCGGCAAGTCCAGGGTCAGGGCCAGATTGGGAGAAAGGGCGTTGAAGCGACTCACCAGATGCACGCTGTGGCCACGGTCCAACAGGTACTCGGCGGTTCCGAGGGCGTAGCGGCCACCATCCTCGTCGAACAGCACCACCCGCTTGCCCACGGCCGAGGAGTCCTGCAGCACTTCCGGCACGCTAAGCACGTTTTGCTGGTCCATGCCGGGCACGACGTCCACCGCCGGCCGGGTGGAGGTGAAGCCCGTTTTCAGGGGGACGGATCCGGTGGCCAGCAGCACGCCGTCGGCACCGAAGGCCTTCACGGTCTCGGCATCGGCGGGCGTATTGAGGCGTACCTCGACTCCGGCCTTGCGGATCTGTCGTTCCAGGTCCTCCGTGACGAAGGCGAACTTCTGCCGCCGCGGTAGCATTGCCGCCAGGTTGACCTGGCCGCCGAGGCGCTCGGATTTCTCCAGCAGGGTCACGCGGTGGCCACGCTGTCGCAGGGCCAGGGCCGCCTTCATGCCGGCAGGCCCGCCGCCCACGACTAGCCAGTGGGCCGATCGGCCCGCCGGCTCCAGCGTATGGGGCCCGAAGCGCTGCTCACGGCCGGCCGCGGGGTTCACCACGCAGGAAATGGCATTGCCGACCATCAGCCTGGCGATACAGGCCTGGTTGCAACGGATGCAGTTGTTGATTTCGTCCTCGCGGCCTTGCAGAAGCTTGTTGGCAAACTCCGGGTCCGCGATCTGGGTGCGGGTCATGGCGATCATGTCCGCGGCTCCGGCTTCCACCAGCTCCTCGGCCCTGGCCGGGTCCACGATGTGACCGACGATGAACATGGGGATGTCCCGTACGGAACGGATCGCGGCGCGCATTTTCGCGCCGCGTTCCACCAGCCAGTTCTCTTCATAATCGCCAGGGGGGATCTGGTCGGCATGGGCGGCATAGGTGCCGGCGGTGGCGCTCACGTAGTCGACCATGCCCGTGGCCACCATCAGCTTGGTCATCTCTATGGCCTGGTCGGCTTGCATGCCGTCCACCGTGCACTCGTCCATGGACACCCGGATGCCCACCGTGAACTCCGGTCCCACGGCCTTGCGTACCGCCTCGATTGTCTCAATCGGGAAGCGCACGATGTTCTCGAGGCTGCCGCCGTACTCGTCGGTCCGCTTGTTGTAGACGAAGGACAGGAATTGCTGGTGCAGATAGCCGTGGGAGTAATGCAGTTCCACGCCATCCAGGCCGGCGGCCTTGGCGTTGATGGCAGCCTGCGCGAAATGCGCCGACACCTCGTCCATCTCCGCCTTGGTAATCTCCTTGGAGCATTCGTTGTAGGCCGGGGACTTCATAGCCGACGGTGCCCAGAGTACCCGGTAGTCATCGAGTGCGCCGGAGCGGCCCTGTGGGCCAAAATGCATGATCTGGGCAACGATTCGGCCGCCGAAGGCATGCACCGCCCGAGCCATTTCGGAGTCCCGCTCGATATTTTCGTGGCGGTTGCCGCGCACTAGTGTGCGGCCGGGGCCGGTGGAGGTCGGGTGAACGTGGCGTCCACCGGTCACCAGCAAGCCGCAACCTCCCTGGGCACGCGCCGCCTGATAGTAGATGTCCCGATTGTTGGTCAGACCATCCCTAGAATGATAGCCCTTGGCGTGTGCGGTCTGCATGAGCCGGTTGCGAACGGTGAAGCCACCGATCTTCAGCGGTGAAAGCAGGTGGGGGTATTTTTCCAGGCCGGGCTTGCTGTCACTCATTCTTCGAATCCTCTCTCCGTGCTGTGTGTGCCGTCGATTCTGCCGTCGACGGCTGACCCGAAACGAGTTGCAACCCCGATGCCAGTCTTCGGGCCGTGCGGTCAGTCATCGGCAGTATCGTTGCAGCAGCGGGCGCTCGGGGCTCACCTGGTCCGAGCCGGGTTGCCGTAATGGAATCGTAGCTGTTTCACCCCTGAAACCACGGGCGTTCCGCGAGGAAACAGCGCGTCACTGCCGAGTCGTTTGCGGATCCAGGGGCGGAACGCGATGGGAGCCGCCATGGATATGCCGGTGCGGGTTGCATTGATGTCAGCGGCCGCGGTTTTCGAAAGCGAAACGCAGTCTGGCACAGGCATTGCTGCATACGGGCCAGGATCGGGCCAGACGGCCTGGCATGTGAACGGTGTCGCTCGCGCCTGGTAGCGGGTGCGGCACGGATCGGGAGATGCGGGTAAGGGTGCCGCCGCCCGGGATCGCGGGTCTGGCGGCGTCCCCGCAACGGAGAGCAATGGCATGCAAATTCGCAAAGGATACGTGGATACCGCCGAGGGGCAGGTACATTATCGGTCCACCCAGGGAGCTGGTCCGCCGGTCGTGTTCCTGCACCAGACCGCCAGTTCCTCGGCCATGTGGAAAGGGATGATGACCATCATGGAGGGGCGTCGCTGTATTGCGCCGGACACGCCGGGCTTTGGTGGCTCCTATGATCCGGAAGACGTCCCGGACATTGGCTATTACGCGCAGGTCATGACCGAGGCGCTGGATGCCCTGGGTGTTCGCGAGTTTCACCTGTGTGGACACCACACCGGATCGTGTATTGCCGTGGAGATGGCTGCGGCAATGCCCGGCCGGGTGCTCAGCCTGACCATGTTCGGCCCACCGCAGCTGACGCAGGATGAGAGGGATCAGTTTCGCCCGCACTTCTCGACGCCTTTCGCGCCGGATGCAGACGGCGCCTACCTGAAAGCCACCTGGGACTATCTGGCCGGGCTGGGCGCGAACAAGGCCCTCGATCTCCATCACCGCGAGGTGGTGGACACTTTGCGCGCCTGGCATGGCCGGGTGCAGGCATACGCTGCGGTCTGGGAACAGGATTTCCCGGCATTTCTCGAGCAGGTCACATGCCCGATGCTCTTGCTTTGCGCCCGGGACGACGTGCTCTGGCCCTATTTTCAGCGGGCCGCCGAAGCGCGTCCGGATGCGCTGCTGGAGGTGGTGCAGGGAGCCAACTTCGAACCGGATCTGGACGCTTCCAGCAGTGCCCGGGCCTACGAGGCGTTCCTGGGCCAGAACGGTGCCCGACAGCGTGAAGCGGTGTCACAACGCTGAAACCGGGGGTTTAGTGCTTGCAACCCGTTCGCCAGGTTGGCTTCCGTGCGGCGCAATGGAAAAGGGAAAAAACAAATTATCACAATGGGTTGCGATTCTTCGTCGGGTCCTGGGCGGGGCGGCACGTTCCTTGCGATTCCCGGGCTAGAACGACAAACACGCGTGCAAGCAACACAAGCGTGTCATGCGCGCGATTGACGCGAGAGAGGGGAGAACGACAGATGTCACGCAAGGCCAAGGGCAAGCGCCCGAATTTTTTCGAGAATCCGGAAGTTGATCGTGTGCTGGCCATCATCATGGCGGTGGCCGGCGAGGTGTCGGTGCTGCGGGACCGGCTGGACACCATGGAGCGTCTGCTGGACAGCCGCGGTGTGCTGACCCGGGACGATATCGAGGCGTACCGGCCGGATGATGCCGTTGAAGAAGAACGGCAGGCCTGGCGGTCAGAATATCTGGAACGCGTGCTGCGGGTGGTGCACCACGAGCTGGAATCCGAGGCCTCCGGTGAGTCCCGCCAGCAGTATGAGGATACGGTGAAGGAACACCAGAAAGAGCTGAGTGAAAAGCTGACCTGAACGTTCGATTCCGTAGGAGGAAGAACCATGTCCACGCAAACACAGCACGGCATTCTGCCGCAGGCCAATCACGATGAACTGGCGCGCCAGGAATTCGTCCGCAGTTTCAAGATTCATCTCGCGTCCCGTGTGTCTCCCGGCAACCGGGCTATTTATGACACCCGCGCCGAGCCGGAATTCGAGAAGGAGCACGGTCGCAAGCCGAAGGACCACCGTGAGGTGGGCAAGGCGATGGCGCGCCAGCCTTACTACCAGATGTGGAGCTCGCTGCAGCGGACCAGTCAGGAAATGATGTGGGATGCGGTTTCCAGTGCCGTGGACCGGCAGCGGGACGAGTTGATTGACGGTGCCCGCGCGCTGAGTGGCAAGGCCGGTGGTTCCCTGACCCTGGACCCTTCCCTGGAGATTCCGCGTTACCACAAGGCAGTGGACATCCACTGCATGCCGGGCGGTTACCACACGGATTTCGCCGAGGATGATGTCACCGCCGGTGCCACCTATGACCGCGCCGTGCACATCTATGCCATGGGTCGACTGGGTGAGCTCAACGACGACATGGGCCAGACGCCGGTGCTCTGGATGAAGAACGAGCAGGCGGCTTTCCAGCCCAGGCGTATTCTGGACATGGGTTGTACCGTCGGCCACAGCACCATGCCCTGGGTTGACGCCTATCCGGATGCGGAGGTCCACGCCATCGACGTTGGTGCGCCGGTGCTGCGCTATGCGCATGCCCGTGCCGAGGCCCTGGGCAAGAAGGTGCATTTCTCCCAGCAGAATGCGGAGCGGACGAACTTCGAGGACGAAAGCTTCGACCTGATCGTCTCCCACATCCTGTTCCACGAGACCTCGTCCCAGGCGCTACGGAACATTCTGGAGGAATGTCACCGGCTGCTGAAGCCGGGCGGCATGATGGTGCATGTGGAAGCGAAGCCCTACGAGGGCATGCACCCCTATGATGCCTTCATGCTGGATTGGGATACGTTCAACAACAATGAGCCGTTCTGGCGGGCGTCCCACAGCGTTGATTACAACCGTCTGGCGGAGAGTGTGGGCTTCGACGGGGACAAGGTGATCACCAAGATGGTGCCCAGTGCCCTCGGCGAGAAGGCCAAGGCACGGACCACGCTGCACCAGGGGGGCGACTTTGCCGGCTCCGGCGAGTGGTTCCTGTTCGCCGCCACCAAGTAGAGGGCGGGCCGCGATGAGCAGTCAGATGGAATCCCGGGAGGGCGTTGCCGCCCTCCCGGCGCGGCTGGCCGAGCGCTTGGGCGCGGAGCATGTGCTGACCGGCGATGAGGAACGTCGCTATTTCTCCACGGATTTGAGTTTCCAGCCCGGTGAGTTGGCCGATTGCGTGATCCGACCGGGCTCCACGGAGGAGCTGTCGGATGCGGTTCGGCTGTGCGCCGAGGCCGGGGTGCCTGTAGTGCCGCGCGGAGGCGGCATGTCCTACACCAGGGGCTACGTGCCGGAGCAGGGTCGTTCGGTGCTGGTGGACATGCGACGCATGAACCGGATCCTGGAAATCAATGCCGATGACATGTACGTCACGGTGGAATGCGGGTGCACCTGGAAGCAGCTCTACGAGGCGCTGCAGGAGCAGGGCGTGCGGACGCCTTATTACGGCCCGCTGTCCGGGATGTATGCCACCGTGGGCGGCGCCCTGTCCCAGAACAGCCTGTTCCTGGGGTCCGGTCTCTACAACACGGCGGCGGAGAGTTGCCTGGGCCTGCAGGTGGTGATGGCCGACGGTCGTCTGGTGCAGACGGGGTCCGGTGCCCAGAAGCACAGTAACGGCTTCTATCGACACTTCGGTCCTGATCTCACCGGCCTGTTCACCGCAGACACCGGTGCCTTCGGCTTCAAGGCCGTGGCTACGCTGCGCCTGATCCCCAGCCCCCGGGCCACGGAATATCTGTCCTTCGGCTTCGAGAGCTTGGACGCCATGCTCAAGGCCCAGACGGACATTGCACGGCTGCGGATCGCCTCCGAATGCTACGGCTTCGACCCGTACTACAACAGCAGTTTCGAGGACATGGGCTTCACCCTGGGGGAGGGGATGAAGATGCTGGGCAAGATCGCCACCAGCGGTGGGGTCAAGGGTCTGGTGAACTCGCTGAAGGTGGCGGTCTCGGGCCGCAAGGTCCTGAGCAAGGTCAATTACTCCCTGCACATGACCTTCGACGGTATTGATGCCGCTGCGGCCCGCAGTGGCCAGAGGGCGGCCTTCGAGCTCTGCGAGGCGGCCGGCGGCCGCGAGATCGACCATTCCATTCCGGTAGCCTTTCGGGCCGAGCCGTTCAACGGCGTGCGCACCATTCTGCTGGGCGCGAAGGGCGAGATCTGGCTCCCGGTACACGGTTTTTTCCCGCTGTCCCGGGCTCGGCAGGCCGCCGAGGCTACCGAGCAATTCATTCGTGACAACCAGGCACTGATGGAGCGCCACGGCATCAAGACTTCCTACCTTACCGCGTTCTCCGGTTCGGAGTTCGTGATCGAGCCCAGCTTCTACTGGTTCGACCGCCTGGGCGACTTTCGACTGGACCTGATCGAGCCGGAATTCCGTGCGAAGTGGAAGGATATCCCGGAGGATCTGGACACGCGTCAGGTCGTGCTGCGCCTGCGCGCTGAATTGCGCGATCTTTTCGACCAGCATGGGGCCTGCCATCTGCAGATCGGCAAGTACTACCCGTTCCGCGATGTCATGGCCAGCAACGAGACCTGGGAACTGCTGCAGGGTGTGAAACGCCTGGTGGATCCCGAAGGTCGAATGAACCCCGGTTCCCTGGGGCTCTGACCGGCCTGCCGACGCCCTGCCGGAGGCCGCCTTGTCCGATTTCTCCCTCCGTCCGGCGTCGTTCTTTTCCCGCCGGCGGGGCTGAGCCCGTCGGCTTGATCGACTGGAGGAAGAATGCAGAACACTTTGCCGATCCGGCGCGTCGCCGTTCTGGGTGCCGGCGTGATGGGTGCCCAGATCGCCGCCCACTGTGCCAACTGCGGGCTGGATACCGTGCTCCTGGAACTGCCTGCCGAGGGCAATGATCCTGATGCCCGGGCCCGCGAAGCGGTTCAGCAGTTGGCCGGCATGCGACCGGCACCCCTGGCGACTGCCGGGTGTGCCGACCGCATCCATGCCGCCAGCTACGATACGGGGTTGCCGTTGCTGGCGGGCTGTGACCTGGTGATCGAGGCCATCGCCGAGCGGGATGACCTGAAGGCGGCGCTCTACCAGCGTGTGGTGCCGCACCTGGCCGATCATGCGCTGTTTGCCAGCAACACGTCGGGGCTCTCCATCGACGGGCTCGCCACGCATCTGCCGGAGATGGTCCGCAACCGTTTCTGCGGCGTGCATTTCTTTAATCCGCCCCGCTACATGGCATTGGTGGAGCTCATTCCGGGGTCCGCCACCGACGGCTCCGTGCTGGACGGGCTGGAAACCTTCCTGACCTCGGTGCTGGGCAAGGATGTGGTGCGTGCGAACGACACTCCCAACTTCATTGGTAACCGGGTGGGGCTTTTCTCCCTGATGGCCTCGGTCTGGCACGGGCGCCGACTGGGCCTCAGCCCGGATCTGGTGGATGCCCTCACCGGACCCCTTATCGGGCGCCCGAAGTCCGGTACCTACCGCACCGCCGACGTTGTCGGACTGGATACCATGGTGCATGTGGTGGAGGGGCCGGTGCCCCGGCTGCAGCACGATCCGTGGGTCCGCTGCCTGCAGTTGCCGGACTGGATCCATGAATTGATTGCCCAGGGACGGCTGGGGGCCAAGTCCGGTGCCGGTGTCTATCGCAAGGGCGCCGACGGCATCGAGGTGTACGATCCGGAGCTGGGCGACTATCGAGCCCAGGCAGCGCAAGTCTCGCCGGCGGTGCAGGAGGTCCTGGCCATCGCCGAGCCGGCGGAGCGCTGGCGCCGGTTACGGGAGATGGAGGACGACCAGGCCCGGTTCCTCTGGGCCGTTCATCGCGAACTTTTCCTGTATGCGGCCTGGACCCTGGCCGAGATTGCGCCTTCCGCCGCCGAGGTTGACCGCGCGTTGCGCAATGGCTTTGCCTGGAGAGAAGGCCCCTTCGAGATCTGGCAGTCGATTGGCTGGCAGACCGTTGCAGAGTGGCTGCGGGAGGATGAGGAAGGTATCGCCGACGTCGAGCTACCGGGTTGGGTGCGGCAGGTGTCAGCCGTCCATGGCCCGGAGGGCTCCTGGTCGGCGTCGGAGAACCGCTGGCGGGCCCGGTCCGACTTGCCGGTGTACCGGCGCCAGGCCTTTCCGTCGCGACTCCGTGGCGAGCCTGCCGCGCAGAGCGGCGCGGTCTGTGCCGAAACCGCGGCGGTGCGGCTCTGGCACCGCGATCCGGAGGTCGGGATTCTCAGCTTCCTCAGCAAGGGCAACAGCTGTTCGCAGGCCGTGCTGGACGGAATCCAGGAGCTGCTGGAACGGGCGGAACGGGAGTATCGCGGCCTGGTGATCTGGCAGCCGTCCGGCCACTTCAGCGTTGGTGCCGACCTCAAGGCAGTGCTCGCTGCCGCCCGTGCCGGCGATCAGCCCGCCATCGAACGATTTATCCGGGGTTTCCAGCAGGCGGGCCAGGCTATCCGTGATGTCCGTATTCCGGTGGTGGCCGCAGTCCGCGGAATGGCACTCGGGGGCGGCTGCGAACTGCTCCTCCACTGCGATCGCGCGGTGGTCCACCAGGAGGCCAACATCGGGCTGGTGGAAGCCGCCGTGGGCGTGATTCCCGCCGGTCGTGGTTGCACGATGCTCGCGGCAAGGGCCCAACGTGCCGGACCGGGGCGCCGACCGGCCGATGTGGCGCAGGCCTATTTCCGCACGCTCTCCGCGGCGCGGCGTTCGACCAGCGCGCTGGAGGCACGGGACCTGGGTCTGCTGCCGGAATGCAGCCAGATTGTCGCGCATCGGGACGAACTGCTGCACGTGGCGGAGACGCAGGCGCGGGCTGCCGCCGAGAGCGGCTACGTGCCGCCGGCTTTCGGACGGATCCGGGCCCAGGGCAGGGATCTGCTGCGCAAGCTGGTTCAGGAACTGGAGCTGGGGCATGAGCAGGGTCGCCTGAGCGATCACGACCTCGCCATAGGGACTCGTTCCGCTACCGCCATCTGCGGTGGTGACGTGGCCCCGGACAGTCTGTTGCCGGAGACCCATTTCATGGATCTGGAACTTGAGGGCTTTCTCGCCCTGGCGGCGATGCCGGCGACCCAGGATCGTATTGAACACATGCTGCGCACGGGCAAACCGCTGCGCAATTGAGCGCCGGGGTAGCGCCGGAGCATTTCCAAGGAGGTCATTGTGACGTTGGTCATACTGCTGTTGATTGCCATTGCACTGCTGGCCCTTGCCTACCGCGAGGCATCGGCCACTGTCTGGAGCGGCGTGCTGCCGGCGGTGCCGGTGGTGTTGCTCGTTACGGGTGTAATCGGCACGGCCGGCTTGTTGGTGGGCCTGGCACTGACCCTGCCCGTGTCCCTGCTGTTGCTGGCACCGTCGGTACGCCGGACGGTGCTCACGGGACGCCTGTTCTCACTGTTCAAGCGGGTCCTGCCCCCCATGAGCCGAACCGAACGCGATGCCCTGGAAGCCGGGGATACCTGGTGGGAAGGCGAGTTGTTCAAGGGGCGGCCGGACTGGAGCCAGTTGCATGACATGCCGGTTGGGGAACTCAGCGAGCGCGAGCAATCGTTTATCGATAACGAAACCGAGCGGTTCTGTCGACTCCTGGACCAGGATCGCATGGAGCGCAGTGACCATGACATGACTCCGGAGGCGTGGGATTTTGCGCTCAAGAATGGTTTCTTCAGCTTCATCATTCCCGAACAGTACGGCGGGTTGCACTTTTCCGCATACGCGCAGAGCTGCATCGTTTCCAAGATTGCCTCGCGCAGCTTCTCGGCGGCGGTAACGGTGATGGTGCCGAACTCCCTCGGCCCGGGTGAGTTGCTGATGCAGTACGGCACCGACGAGCAGAAGGACCATTGGCTGCCGCGGCTGGCCGATGGTCGGGAGATTCCGTGCTTTGCCCTGACTGGTACCGAGGCCGGCTCCGACGCGGCTGCCATGCAGGACGTGGGTATCGTCTGCGAGCAGGAATACCAGGGCAGGAAGACCCTGGGTATTCGCCTGAGCTTCGACAAGCGCTATATCACGCTGTCGCCGGTGGCGACAGTGCTGGGCCTGGCCTTCAAGATGCATGATCCGGATCAGCTGCTGGGAGAGCAGAAGGAGTACGGCATCACCTGCGCGCTGGTGCCCACCAGCCACGAGGGAATCCGGGTGGGGCGACGTCATTTCCCGATGGCCCTGTCGTTCATGAATGGACCGGTGCAGGGGCAGGACGTGTTCATCCCCCTGGACTGGATCATCGGCGGGCCGGACATGGCCGGCAAGGGCTGGCGCATGCTGATGGAGTGCCTGTCCGTGGGCAGGGGAATCTCCCTGCCGGCGCTGGGAACGGGTGCCGGCAAGATGGCCTATCGCATGACCGGCGCCTATGCCCGGATCCGCCGTCAGTTCCGCCTGCCCATCGGCAAGTTCGAGGGCGTCCAGGAGGCCATGGCGCGGATCGGTGGCCACACCTATCGCATCGAAGCCGGTCGGCGTCTCACCGCCGCGGCTGGCGATATGGGTTACCGGCCGTCGGTGGTGGCGGCCATTGCCAAGTTCCACATGACCGAGATGATGCGGGTGGTGGTCAACGATGCCATGGATGTGCATGGCGGGCGCGGCATCATCTTCGGACCGCGCAATTACCTGGGTTACAGCTATCAGTCCATTCCGGTGGGTATCACCGTCGAAGGCGCCAACATCCTGACCCGTAACCTGATGATATTCGGCCAGGGAGCTATCCGCTGTCACCCCTATGTGTTCGCGGAGATGGAAGCGGCACGCGCCGATGACCTTGCCGAGTTCGACCGGCTGCTGACGCGGCATGTCGGCTATTCCATCAACCGCGGTGTGCGGGCCTTCGTCCTCGGTCTGACCGGGGCGCGTCTGGCGACGGCGCCGGTCAGTGATGACACGGCCCGGTACTACCGGCAGCTGGAGCGCATGAGTTCGGCCCTGGCCTTCGTCTCCGACGTGGCCATGGGCGTGCTGGGCGGCGAGCTGAAACGTCGTGAGCGGCTGTCCGCCCGCCTCGGCGATGTGTTGAGCGAGCTCTATCTGGCCACCGCCGTGTTGAAGATGTACCACGACGCCGGACGGCCGCAGGAACAGCTTCCCTACGTGCGCTGGGCCCTGGACGAGTCCCTTAGCCGAATCTATGACGCTTTCGACGGGTTCTTCCGCAACTTCCCCCGGCGCCTGATGGCCGCCGGCATGCGCTGGCTGGTGTTCCCCCTGGGGCGGCCCTACCACGCGCCGGAGGATGCCGACGGTCAGGCCATTGCCGAGAGCATGATGCAGTCCGGTGGCGTGCGGGATCAGCTGACCCGCTTCGGCAGTTGGAGTGCCGATGACCCCAATGACTGCATGGGGCGCATGGAGCATGCCATGGAGGTGTTGGACCGGATGGAGCCGCTTTACGATCGCTTCCTGAAGCTGGTGGCGAAACGCGAGATCAATGGCTTTACGCTCCAGGAGCGCCTGGACTCCGGTGTCACGCAGGGACTGCTTACCGAGGACGAGGCACGTCAGCTTGCGGAGTACGACGCCATTCGGTTGGACTGCATCGTCACTGACGCCTTCGACAAGGCGGAATTGGCCTCCGGTCATGGGCGGGAGGCAGCCACCGAGCCGGTGGCGGGGCAGGTTGCCCAGGGCTGAGGGGCCCACATGACGGGAGATCGGCGCTATCGCCATCTCCCGTTTTTCATCCCGGATAGCTGCGCTGCCCGGACAGGAACGGATAATCCATCACAAGGGGACTGACTATGAAGACTTTCTATACCGCGGAAGTGACCGCCTCCGGCGGCCGCGCTGGCGCCGCCCGTTCAGACGACGGCGTACTGGACCTGGCCCTGAGCCTGCCGAAGAGCATGGGCGGCGACGGTGCGAAGACCAACCCGGAGCAACTGTTTGGCGCCGGTTACGCGGCCTGCTTCGAGAATGCCGTTATCTTCGTCGCCCAGCAGCAGAAGCTGCCGCTAGAGGACACCCGGGTCACCGCGCGGGTTGCCATGGGCCAGCACGACGACGGGCGCTTCGGCCTGGAAGTATGGCTCGACGTCAGCGGCAAGGGTATCGAGGGCGCTGAGTTGGAGTCGGTGGTGGCCGAGGCGGACCGCCTGTGTCCCTATTCCAACGCCGTCCGCGGCAACATTCCGGTGCAGATCTCCATCGTCTGAGGAGCATCGCCATGACAGACATCACCGAAGCCCGGTCCGCCCGGGTCAATCCGGAACGGCTGAGCCGGGTCTGGGAGCCTCTGACCATCGGCACGACGACGGTCAAGAACCGCATCATGATGACGGCCCAGAGCATTCTCTACGGGGAGAATCACCTGCTGGGGGATCGCCATGTGGAGTACTACCGGGAACGGGCTCGGGGTGGTTGCGCGCTGTTCATCTGCGAGCAGCAGGGTGGGCATCCCATTGCCACCGGATCATTCCACAGCGGCTGCTCGGCCTACGACCCGCGCTCGATTCCCCAGTACGCCAAGCTGGCTGAGGCGGTGCACGAGCATGGCGGCCGCCAGTTCGTGCAGCTGTTCGCACCGGGGGTCCACGACAAGGGCAACATGATCATGGACCACTGGCATCCCCTGTGGGCGGTGTCGCGGACCACATCGGTGGTGCACAAGGAGGTGCCCTATGTCATGGAGAAGGAGGACATTGCCGAGCTGGTGGATGCCTTCGCCCAGTCGGCGCTGAACGTGAAGTGCGCGGGCTGTGACGGCGTCGAGCTGCATGCCGCCCACAGCTATCTGTTCGGCCAGTTCCTCAGCCCGGCCTACAACTTCCGTACCGACGAGTACGGCGGCTCTGTTGCCAACCGGGCTCGAGTGCTGGTCGAACTCGGCGACGCGATCCGCAAGCGGGTGGGTACCGACTTCACTGTCGGGGTGCGACTGTCTTTTGACGAGTTCATTGGCGAGGCGGGCATTACCCCGGAGCAGACCGAGGAGGTACTGGAAATCCTGGCTGCCACCGGGTATTTCGATTTCTTCAACATCAGCGGCGGCGGCTACCACACCCTGCACATGGCAGTGGCGCCCATGTCCGTGGATTACGGCTTCATGCTGCCGTTCGGCAAACGCGCGAAGGCCGTGGTCGGCGACCGGGCAAAGGTCTTCATCGTCGGTCGCATCGTCGACCTGGAAATGGCAGAGGAAGCGCTCGCGGATGGTTGTGCCGACATGATCGCGATGACGCGGGCGCAAATGGCCGAGCCGCACCTGATCAAGAAGACCCGTGAGGGGCGGCAGCAGGAAATCTTCGGCTGCATGGGGGCCAATGAGTGTGTCGCCCGCAGTTTCGAGAACCGGCCATCGGTATGCCTGGTGAACCCCACCGTGGGACGTGAGCGCCAGTGGGGCAGTGACAAGCTGAACCCGGTTTCCGATGACCAGCGCAAGCGCATCATCGTTGTGGGCGGTGGCCTGTCCGGCATGCATACGGCACAGATTGCCGCCCGCCGCGGGCACCATGTCACCCTCTGGGAGGCCAGCGACCGCCTCGGAGGTCATCTGAACCTGCTGCAGCAGTTGCCCACCCGCAAGGAATGGGCCATTGCCATCGACAATCTGCGCCGGGCCATGGACAACCATGGTGTGGACGTGCGGCTGAATTTCACCGCCACCCTGGACAGCCTGAAGGCCGAGGCGCCGGATGCCGTAGTCATTGCCACCGGGTCCGCGTTCACCACCGACGGCTATAGCCAGTACCGGCCGGAGCGTCGTTCGATTCCGGGGCATGATCAGCCCCATGTGCTGGATGTGGGCACCGCGGCGGAACGCGCGCTGGGCGATCCGGAATCGCTGGGCCGGAGGGTGCTGATCGTCGACCAGACCGGTGACTACCTGCCGGTGGGGCTGGCCGAATTGCTGGCGACCAGGGGCGAGGCTGAAGTGGAGCTGCTGACGCCCTACGAAATGGTTGGCGAGGATGTCCTGCGGCGGCTGGAGTATCCACACGTGATTCCGCGCATCACCGGGGCAGGGGTCAAGCTCAGCACCCAGGTGTTCGTCGAGGCCATTCGCGAACGACAGGTGGACCTGTATCCGGTCTGGGGCGGCGAGCCGCGCACTACGGAAGTGGACAGCGTGGTGATTTCCATCAACCGCGTCCCCGAGGAATCACTGTACCGGGCCTGCAAGGGGCAGTTCCCGCAACTGGAGCGGGTGGGTGATTGCGTCGCCCCACGTCGGCCCGCTGCCCTGACGCATGATGCGGAAACGCTGGGCCGTCGCCTCTAGGCAGGCACTGAGTTAAGGGAACACCGATTTAGCCCCGCGTCTGCGCCTGGGGAGTCTTCTCGGGACGCAGACGCTTAGTGTGGTGGGCGCATTCTATTCCCCTGCCGCGTCTTCCGGTAAATTGGGCAACTTGAAGTAACTGATTACCCGCCGGCGGGATTCTTCTGGAGCGCTCTGCATGTTGTCCGCCTTTTTTTTCTCGCTTTTACTCCTTGGGGCTCAGGCAGAGATGGCACAGGCGCCTTGCGATGACGTGCTGACTCGCTCAAGACAACTGGATGATCAGGAGCAGGCGTTGAGCCTTTTGGGGAGGTGCCTTGCTTCGCGCACCTCGCAGGAGATGCATCTCCGCGTGGTCGCGGAGATGGCCGCGCGGAGCCTGCAGGCCGGCGATGAGCGCGCCTATTGCCGCTTCGGAAAACTGCTGGAGGCAAAGCTGGAGAAGGCGGCGGACGAGGCCATGCCGACCGCGTTGCAGGGCGGGCGCGAGGCGCGTTCGGAAATCGCCTGTAACTGTGACCGCTTTCTGGTCGATGCCCGCGCCGCCGGCCTGGATCTGCTGACTGACGAATTCGACCCCTTGTGGCGTCCTCGCTGGCAACCCGAGGTGCCGGTGCGAACCGTGCACGACAGCGTCGAGGTCATCGGTGACCAGGAATACCGCATGCTGGTGAGCCAGCAATCCGGAACGGATCGTTACTGCGTGTTTGTCAACGAGGATCTGCGTTACGCCGAGAGCCGCCCGGCGCTCAGCGACGGCTTTCTCGAATCGAGCCTGTTCACCCACCAGGACAGCCAGCGAACCCATGCCGTAGTCCGCTGGCTGCGAGGCGATCGTGGTGAGACGCTGCAGATCATTGACCTTGAACGCGGTCAGGTCGTGCGCAACACGGCCAGCGCCGACCCGGTGCATTACGACATCACCGACGGCCGTGTCAGCTACCGCTACACCGATTCGGACAGCGATGGCGCGCCGAGCCCGGAGACCTCGGAAGGGCACTTCTGATCGCCGCCTGCCGGCCGGTGTCCCTCAACGCAATCCCCACCCCCATCCTGTTTCCTTCTACCCGAGAACCCCTGATGCGCCTGCACCGGAAATGTGCGCCGGCGGATATTCTCTGCTAGCGTCAAGGATGATTAGTATTAAGAAATATAAGAATAAATATTAATAATCATTAGCTAATAGTGATGCCCAATGGCCGGGATTTCGCTACATACCCTACGTGGTGATTTGTTCGGCGGTCTGACCGCTGGGATCGTGGCGTTGCCACTGGCCCTGGCCTTCGGTGTGGTTTCCGGTGCCGGTGCGGCAGCTGGCCTGTATGGCGCCATCGTGCTGGGCTTCGTTGCGGCAATTCTGGGCGGCACCCGGGTCCAGATTTCCGGCCCGACCGGGCCGATGACCGTGGTTTTTGCCTCGGCCCTGGCCGCCCTCGGCGGCAGCATCGAGATGGCCATGGCCGTCGTGCTGGTGGGCGGGATCCTCCAGATCCTGTTCGGCTTGGTTAAGACCGGGGTCCTGGTACGGTATATCCCGTATCCGGTGATCTCCGGTTTCATGAGCGGCATCGGTGCGATCATTATTATTCTTCAGATCGCGCCGCTGCTGGGTGCCGATCCCTACGCGTCGCCCCTGCGGGCGCTGGCCGGTGTCGGCGACTCCATCGCCGGGCTGAACCTGCAGGCCCTGGCGCTTGGCGCGCTGACGCTACTCATTGTCTTCCTGACGCCGATCCGGATCAGCCGGTTTGTGCCCTCGCCGTTGCTGGCCCTGGTCGCCGGCACGGGGCTGGCTGTGTTGCTGGGCATGAATGTGCCGATGATCGGGGAGATCCCGACCAGCTTGCCGGAGCTGCATATTCCGCAGTTCTCCCTGGCGGACTGGAGCCTGATCTTCACACTGGGGCTGACGCTGGCCCTGCTCGGGAGCATCGACAGCCTGCTGACGGCGCTGGTGGCGGATTCCATCACACAGACACGGCACAAGCCGAACCGGGAACTGGTGGGGCAGGGTATTGGTAACGTGATGTGCTCCTTCGTCGGCGCTCTGCCCGGGGCCGGGGCGACCATGCGCACCGTGGTCAACGTCAATTCCGGCGGGACCACGCGGGTCAGTGGCGTGGTCCATGCGCTGTTTCTGTTGGCCCTGGTCATGGGGCTGGCACCGCTGGCCGCGCAGATCCCTCTGGCCGTGCTGGCGGGAATCCTGATCAAGGTCGGTATCGACATTCTTGACTACCGGCTGCTGCGCCTGGTGCGACGGGTGCCGCAGCTCGAGACCATGATCATGGCCGTGGTCTTCTTCCTGACCGTGCTGGTGGATCTGGTCGTCGCGGTCGGAGTCGGCGTGGTGCTGGCCATGGGTTTGCTCACCTGGCGGGTGGCGCGGGAGTCGAACATAGCGCTGGATGACGGCAATGGCGCAAGCAGTGACCTGCCGACTATCCGCCGCGGCGTCCGCGTGGTGCAGGTCAAGGGGGCCCTGTTCTTTGGCACCACCAGTCAGGTGCTGGACCGGATCGAAAAAGTGGACGCCGTGATGGGGACAAAGGTGATTGTCTTCGATTGCCGCAAGGCGGCTTACATGGATCTCACGGCGATCTTTACGCTGGACGACCTGGCCGCTCAGTTGCTGGCGCGAGGCGTGGCCTCCCGGGTCGTGGCGAAGGCGGATGTCTGCAAGCAGTTACGCCAGATCGACACGCCCCACCTGCGTGACGAAGTAATCTACGACAATATCGAGCGTGCGGTATCCGCCAACATCGATTTCGATCCGATACGCCTGGCGACTGCCAGCGCGAACTGAAGGCACCAGCGGCAGCTACGGCGTTCGGCGGAAACGGGCGCGTTACAAGGCTGTTTTCAGTCGTGCATGTGGGGCAACTCCCCGTGGTGGTGCATGAAAAGGTGTATAAGGGGCAACTGCTACTCTTCTTGACTGGTCCTGCAGGACAGTAATCCGAAGCCGACGCCGAGGGCATCTTATTCTGCAGTGTCAGCAGACTTCCGATCAGTAGCGGCGGATGGGCTGAGCGCCTTGCCGAGGGCTCTGCCAAGTGATGCCAACGGCTTGCCGTCTCAACATCTGTTTGGTCCGTTGCGGGCGTTACTCCTATGCTGCAAAGCATGGTGGCCTGCGCGGGAAGACAATTGACCGGGGTAGGGAAATTCGACCGGGTAACAGCGAACGTGGGGAAACCAAGCGATGATGATGCATGAGGGGATGATGGGAGGGCATCTGCTCTGGATGCTTTTCATGGCGCTGGTCATGGTGATTCCGTTCTGGCGGATTTGCAGCAAGGCCGGCTATCCGGGGTGGCTCGGCATTCTGATCCTGATCCCGTTGGTCAACCTGATTTTTCTTTATTTTCTGGCATTTTCACAATGGCCGGCGCACCGCAGATTCAAATGAAGTGTCCTGGTAACTCATAGGATCGGGGCGAACAGGTAGGCTGCCCGCGCGGCGACGCGATGCCAGAGCGGGTGCTCATCAATATCTGCCCGTGTCATCCGTCGCGAGCGCTCGAAATCCGTTTCGAACATCTGTTTCACGTCTGCCGCGAACGCCTCGTCGAAAACCAGAGCGGTCACCTCGAAATTCAGTCGGAACGAACGGTTGTCTAGATTCACGGTTCCCACGGCCGCACCGACGTCATCCACCAGAAACGATTTGCCATGAAGAAAACCGTCCTGATAGCGATATACCTCGACACCGGCGTCAAGTAGCGGTCCGATGAAGGCGTAGGCGGCGAAATAGGTCAGCCGGTTGTCGGGACGCTCGGGTATCAATACGCGGACATCGACTCCGCTGAGAGCTGCCAGCTTGAGCATGTTCAGCACGCCCTCGTCGGGCACGAAATAGGGGCTTGAGATCCAGATTCGCTCGTCTGCCGCATGCAGCGCCTGCTGCATCATCAGGCTGGCGGTTTCGAAACTGTCCGCCGGACCGGAGGGCAGCACCAGCACGGGAACACCCCGGGCGGACTCGGTAACGGGCGTCCACGGCAGGTCGAGGATGTCCTCTGTTGCCCAGTGCCAGTCCTCAACGAAGACCAGTTGCAGGGCCAGGGCTGCCGGTCCTTCGATGCGAAGGTGGGTGTCTCGCCACGGGCCCAGGGTGGGATGGCCCTCCAGGTATTCGTCACCGATATTGACGCCACCGACCCATGCCTCGCGGCCATCCGAGACCATTATTTTCCGGTGATTGCGGAAATTGATCTGAAAGCGGTTGCCGGGTCCTCGCGTGGAGTGAAAGTGGTGCACATTGACGCCTGCCTCTTCCAGGCCTGCGATATAGCTGGAGGGCAGCCGATAACTGCCGATCTCGTCATAGAGAAAATAAACCTCCACGCCGGCACGTGCGCGGGCGATCAGGCGCTCTTTCAGGGCCATGCCGAGCGTGTCGGCCCGGACGATGTAGAACTGCACCAGGAGATACCGCTCGGCGGCATCGATTCCCTCGAACAGGCTGTTGAAGGCCTGTTCCCCGTCAACAAGCAGTTCGACCTCGTTGCCGGCAAGGACCGGCAACTTTGCAAGTCTTTCAATACCCGTCAGTTCCTTGGTCGGCGTCGCCGTCTCGAAGCGATGCAGTCGCAATTCCGAGGTCTTTCCCGCCAGCGCCTGCGCCAGTTCGGAATCCTCATCCCGGCGTGCAATCACATAACCCTGAAAGCGCGACCGGCCGAACACCCAGTAGGTCGGAACCGCGACATATGGCAGCGCGTTGAGCGACACGACCCAGGCCACCGTTCCCTGCGCCGTGCGCGTTGACATCAGCGCGTCCACGGACGACACGAAACCCAGAAGATGGGCAATGGCGGCAACACCCAGAACCAGGGACCACCCGCGACGGCGACGTTTTGGCTTGACCCCCACGGCATTCTCCTGCGAGCGGACAGTTCGTGGCCGGCACTACAGGGAGGCCTGGAGCCGCCGTCCTGCGGTTGCCCCGGGATCCGCAAGGCTGCGCAGGCACTGTGCCGTACCGTAACCATTCTGCGGGCCAGCAGTGCGACGCCGCAATTTGCTGGCGCTCCCTGCCGGTTGGGTAGCGCTGAGCAGTCGTGGGCGTCAGGGCAGCCGACTGGGGGTTGAAAGGGCAGTTGTGGGCCATCCAGGCTGATCAGCCTGCCGGCAACATCAGGGAGACGCGTTCTCTCCGTGTATGTAGAAGTTCGCGGTTTAGTAGAAGAAAGGGCTTACCGGAAAACCGATAAGCCCTTGATTTGACTGGTCGGGGTGGAGGGATTTGAACCCCCGACCACCTGCACCCCATGCAGGTGCGCTACCAGGCTGCGCTACACCCCGAAACCGGTGCGAAGGATACCGCAGTGTGCAGTGGGAGCAAAGCGCTCCGACCCGGCTGGCGCCGTTTCAGTCAACCTCATCCGTGGCAGCGATGACCGTGTCGCCGTCCTTGATGCAGGGAAGGTTCACGGGCTGACCGGAGGAGCGGGTCACCGGGCCGATGCGGGTTACGATCTGGTCGCCTTCCACCGACGAACCGTCATCGTCCAGGCGCAGATCGGCACCGCCGAACGGTCGAAGCGGGGAATCCGGTTCCTCCTGCCAGGCAGCAACGCAGCTGGCGTGGGGTTCGGGAATACCGGCCGCAAGCCGGCTGGCGATGATGGTGGCGATGGCCACGGTCACGACCAGGGCCAGGGCGATGAATCCGGTAATCCGCATGGTCAAGATCCAGTTCTGCTCGGGAGATCGGTGTCGAGCATAGCCTGAACCGGCGTGCCCGGAAAATCCCCGTGGCCACGGGGCGGAATGTTCAGGCTTTACCGCTTGCCGACGCGGCCTGCATGATGCGCGGGTGTTCGTCTCGGGATGAGTCATGAACGGAATTTTTCTTGCCATCGTGCTGGTGGCCTTCCTCACCGCGGCCTTTTTCCAGCTTCGCCATGGTCCGGCGGAGGAGGGCGAGGATACGCCGATGGAGGCGCTGTCCACCGCGATGGTGGAGTCCGCCGGTGGTGCCGTGGAACTGGCCATCGGCCTGATCGGCGTGATGACGCTGTTCCTGGGCCTGATGAAGGTCGCCGAGGCGGGCGGCATGCTGACCATCATCGCCAAGCTGATCCGGCCGCTGATGGTGCGTCTGTTCCCCGAGGTGCCGGGCAATCATCCGGCCATGGGGGCGATGATCCTGAACTTCTCGGCCAATGCCCTGGGGCTTGGCAATGCGGCGACGCCGTTCGGCATTCGCGCCATGCAGGAGCTGGACAAGCTCAATCCGCGCAAGGGCACTGCCTCGGATTCAATGGCCCTGTTCCTGGCGATCAACACCTCGAGCATTACCCTGTTGCCCACGGGGGTGATTGCGTTGCGGGCAGCGGCCGGTTCCACCTCGCCCGCGGCGATTCTTCCGACCACGCTGTTCGCGACGGTCTGCGCGACCATCGCCGCGATCTGCGCCGCCAAGTTCTACCGGCGGTTTTTCCCGATCGAGAACTACCCGATTCGGGAGCACGAGGATCCCGCCGCCGGGGTCGGGCAGCAGCAGACCCAGGCCGAGGAGGAGGAAGCCTTACCGGACTCGGCCTCCGATGCCTATCCCGGCTGGGTCTCGGCCCTGGCCCTGCTTGCGATACTGTCGTTGATTCCCCTGTCGATCATCTATGGTCGCGTGATCGCGCCGTGGATCATTCCGGGCCTGATGGTGTTCTTCCTGGGCTTCGGCGTGCTGCGCGGGGTGCGGATCTACGAGGTGTTCGTGGAGGGGGCGAAGGACGGCTTCCAGGTCGCGGTGCGCATCATTCCATACCTTGTGGCCATCCTGGTCGCCGTTGGCATGTTCCGCGCCAGCGGCGCGATGGATGTGATGGTTGGGACGATCGGTGTCTGGACCGAGCGGATCGGTCTGCCGGCGGAAGCCCTGCCCATGGCCCTGCTGCGGCCGCTATCCGGGTCCGGCGCCTACGGCATTCTGGCGTCGATCATCAATGATCCCAGCATTGGTCCTGACAGCTACACGGGCATCCTGGTCAGTACCCTGCAGGGCTCGACCGAGACCACCTTCTACGTCCTCGCGGTTTATTTCGGCGCGATCCAGGTGAAGCGCATTCGCCATACACTGGCCGCGGCCCTGACCGCAGACATGGTGGCCGTGGCTGCCGCGGTGGTGATCTGCCTGACACTGTTCGGCGTGGTGGTCAGCCAGTAGGGCGGTGCGGCGCGCCTTGCCTCGGAACGCTGCGGACGACAAGACAAACGCATGAGTAAGTCAGCATTTCCGTCAAGATTGGAATTGTTGCAAAATAGTACGCTCAAACCGTACCAAATCGGTCCCATTTCGGTTAGAATCAGGACATGATTCGAATCAACCGTGAAACGGATTACGCGACCGCGATCCTCGGCGTCATGGCCGCGGAACCGGACGAGCGTTTCAGCGCCTCAGGTCTTGCGGCACGGCGTGGCCTGCCGGGTCCGGTGGTCAGCAAGATCCTGAAACAGCTGGTGCGTGGCGGGCTGTTGCGATCGCACCGCGGAGCCAAGGGTGGCTATAGCCTGGCCCGCGACGCCGGGGCGATTTCGATCGCGGAAGTCATTATGGCCATGGAGGGGCCGATCGCGCTCACCGATTGCATCGAAGGTGGCGGCGAGGCCTGCCAGTTTCATGCGCATTGTGTACTGAGCACGAACTGGTCCCGGATCAATGACGCCATTTATCGCGCGCTTCAGGACGTCAGCATCAAGGACATGATTGAGCCGTTAACGGATGATCACCCGGGGCTGCGCAATCTGGGCAGGCATGTCCGGGACAGCTTGGGTGGTTCCGCCGGACAGGCCAAGGCCTTTCGATTCGATCACGGTTGATTCGGTTCGCATTACTCCCCATGACTCGCATTGGATCCTGACAGGAGCAGTTCCATGTCTGCCAGCAGCAAGACCATCGAAGAAATCACCGGCAAACGCGGCTACGAGTACGGGTTTGTCACGGATATCGAGCAGGAATGGGCACCGCCCGGCCTCAACGAGGACACGGTGCGTTTCATCTCGGCCAAGAAGGACGAGCCGGAATGGCTGCTCGAGTGGCGCCTGGAAGCGTTGCGCGGCTTCATGGAGATGGAGCACCCGAATTGGGCCCATGTGAAGTATCCGCCGATCGATTTCCAGGCGATCAGCTATTACGCGGCGCCGAAGAATCAGCCGAAGAGCCTGGACGAGGTGGATCCCAAGCTGCTCGAAACCTACGAGAAGCTGGGTATTCCGATGCATGAACAGGAGGTGCTTGCCGGTGTCGACACCTCGGACCGGAAGCCGGAAGTCGCGGTGGATGCCGTGTTCGACAGCGTCTCGGTGGGCACGACCTACAAGGACAAGCTGGCCGAGCAGGGCATTATTTTCTGCTCCATGTCCGAGGCGGTGAAGGAGCATCCGGAACTGGTGAAGCAGTATCTGGGCACCGTGGTCCCGCGCAAGGATAACTACTTCGCGGCGCTCAACTCGGCGGTGTTTTCCGACGGCTCCTTCGTGTTCATTCCGAAGGGCGTCAAGTGCCCGATGGAGCTGTCCACGTACTTCCGCATCAATGCCGGTCATACCGGTCAGTTCGAGCGTACGCTGATCATCGCCGAGGAGGGCGCCTCGGTGTCCTACCTTGAGGGCTGCACGGCGCCGATGCGCGACGAGAACCAGCTGCACGCGGCGGTGGTCGAGCTGGTCGCGCTGGACGATGCCGATATCAAGTATTCGACGGTGCAGAACTGGTATCCCGGCGACGAGAATGGCGTCGGCGGCATTTTCAACTTCGTGACCAAGCGCGGGCTGTGTGCCGGCAAGCGTTCGCGCATCGCATGGACCCAGGTGGAAACCGGTTCGGCCATTACCTGGAAATACCCGAGTTGTGTGCTCAAGGGCGACGACTCGGTGGGTGAGTTCTACTCGGTGGCGGTGACCCGCGGTTACCAGCAGGCCGATACCGGCACCAAGATGATCCATATGGGCAAGAACACCCGCAGCACGATCATCGCCAAGGGTATCTCGGCCGGCCATGGCGAACAGAGCTACCGGGGTTTGGTGCGCGTGGCGCCGACGGCCAAGGATGCCCGCAACTATTCGCAGTGTGACTCAATGCTGATCGGCGACCAATGTGCGGCGCACACCTTCCCGTACATCGATGCCCAGCATCCGGGTGCGCAGATCGAGCACGAGGCAACGACCTCGCGCATCAGCGAAGACCAGCTGTTCTATTGCAAGCAGCGCGGCATCGGCGAGGAAGAGGCGGTTTCGCTGATCGTCAACGGCTTCTGCCGGGACGTGTTCAAGAAACTACCGATGGAATTCGCCGTCGAGGCGCAGAAGCTGCTGGAAGTCACGCTGGAGGACAGCGTCGGCTGATCGCAGCCGGCGCCAGTCGCTGCAAGACAACGACGAACATGCAAAGCCGCGGTCCGAACGGCCGCGTCGCCGCCCTGATGCGGCAGCTCAACAGATCAGGAGAGACGGAATGGCATTGCTTGAAATCAAGAATCTGCACGCAGCCGTTGAAGGCGAGGAGATTCTTCGCGGCATCAACCTCAGTGTCGATCGCGGCGAAGTGCACGCTGTGATGGGCCCCAATGGCTCCGGCAAGAGCACGCTGTCCAAGGTGCTGGCCGGCCATGATGGCTATGAGGTTACGGGCGGTCAGGTGCTGTACGACGGCAAGGACCTGCTGGACATGGAGGCCGAGGACCGGGCCCGTCTGGGTGTGTTCCTGGGCTTCCAGTACCCGGTGGAGATCCCGGGCGTTGCCAATACCTATTTCCTGAAAGCGGCACTGAACGCGATTCGCAAGCATCGCGGCGAGGATGAGCTTGACGCGGTCGCCTTTCTCAAGCGGATTCGCGAGCGCGCCAGCCTGGTGAACATGGACGAGAACCTGCTCAAGCGTGCGGTCAACGAAGGTTTCTCCGGTGGTGAGAAGAAGCGGAACGAAATCTTCCAGATGGCGGTGCTGGAGCCGCAGTTGGCCATTCTTGACGAGACCGATTCGGGCCTGGATATCGATGCCCTGCGCATCGTTGCCCAGGGAGTGAACGCCATGCGCGACCCGGACCGCGCGTTCCTGCTGATCACGCACTACCAGCGGTTGCTTGACCATATCGAGCCGGATTACGTGCATGTGCTGGTCAACGGCCGGATTCGGCAGTCCGGCGGCAAGGAGTTGGCCGAGGAACTGGAACGCTCCGGATATGCCCTGTTCGAAGAAAATGCGGCCTGAGGGAGGTCCGATGGAAGCGGTAACCGAACTGAAAAGCGCCTACATGGAGATCTTCGAGGCGGCGGCCCAAGCTGGCGGTATGCTCGGCGAACGGCGCCGGCAGGCGATCGATTCCTTCGAGCGGCTGGGCTTTCCGACCCGCCGCATGGAGGCGTGGAAGCACGCCAAGCTTGACCCGCTGACCCGCCAGGTTTTTCCGCCGGCGGCCCCGGGCGGTGAGTTGTCGCCGGCCGTGGTTTCCCGGTTTGCGGATGTGGCGGGTGCCGTGCGCCTGGTGTTTGTCGATGGCCATTTCAGCAGCCGGCATTCGGACCTGAGTGCGGCGCCAGCCGGTGTTCGTGTGCAATCGCTGGATGCCGCCCTGCGCGAGGACACTGATCTGGTGCGGGAGCAGTTCGCCCGGGTGGTGGATGTCGATGGGCATGCCTTCGCAGCGTTGAACACGGCCTTCTCTGCCGACGGAGCGGTGATCGATATTGCCGATAACGTGGTCATGGACGCGCCGGTGGTGGTGATATTCGCCAGCAGCAGCCAGCTGGCCGGCCATGCTGCCTATCCGCGCATCCTGCTGCGCGCCGGCCAGGGATCCGAGGTGCGACTGGTGCAGCAACATCTGGGCGACGTCGACGATACCCACCTGGTGGCGCCGGTTACCGAACTGGTGTTGCGGGACAACTCCGGCGTCAGCCTCCAGCATTTCCAGGATGACGGCCCGGGTGCCTGGCACCTGGGGGCGATCAGTGCACGCGTGCCGCGCGATGCCCGCTTTGCGCTGCATACCGTTTCGGCCGGAAGCCGGTTTGCCCGCACCGATGTGCAGGTGGACCTGGTGGAGCCGGGTGCCGATTTGCGCATGAACGGTCTGTACATGGTCGATGGCAAGCGCTACGCCGACTATCACACCGTGGTGCGGCACGTCACCGATCATAGCCAGAGCCAGCAGTTGTTCAAGGGCATCCTTGGTGGTCGTGGCGAGGCGGTTTTCGACGGCACGATCCACGTGGCGCGGGATGCGCAGCAGACCGACTCCGAGCAGCAGAACAGCAATCTGCTACTCAACCCGATGGCGCTGGCGCATTCCAATCCGCGGCTGGAAATCTATGCCGACGACGTGAAATGCGCGCATGGCTCCACGGTTGGCGAACTCGACGAGGACGCGATGTTCTATCTGCGCAGCCGCGGCATCGGCCTTGACGATGCGCAGGCCCTGCTGACCTTCGCCTTTGCCAACGAGGTGCTGGACGACATGATCGAGCCGGCATTGTCGGGACAGGCGCGTCAGCGCCTGCTGGCCCTGTTGCCGGGTGGTGCGTCGCTGGAGGCGCTTGAATGAGTGTTGTTGATCCGGTCAATGGCAGGCAGGTTGCCGCGCTGGATGTCGAACGCATCCGGCGCGACTTCCCGATTCTGCGCCGTGAGGTCCACGGCAAGCCACTGGTCTATCTGGACAATGGCGCCAGTGCCCAGCGGCCGGAGGTGGTGATCGAGGCCGAGGCGGATTGTTACCGCCGTTATTACGCCAACATCCATCGTGGCGTGCATGCCCTCTCGCAGGAGTCCACCAGTGCCTTCGAGGCGGTCCGCGGCAAGGTGAAAGAGCTGCTGAACGCGCCCTCGGAACGCGAGATCGTGTTCACCCGCGGCACCACGGAATCGATCAACCTGGTTGCCCAGAGCCATGTGCGGCCGATGCTGAAACCCGGTGACGAGATCCTGATCACTGCCATGGAGCACCACAGCAACATCGTGCCCTGGCAGTTGCTCTGCGACGCCACCGGCGCGAAGCTCGTTGTCGTGCCGTTTTCCGACGCCGGCGAGCTGTCGCTGGAGGATGTGGCAAGCCGGATCACGGCGCGCACCCGGTTCATCAGCGTCATGCATGTCTCCAATGCCCTGGGCACGATCAACCCGGTGCTTGAGATCGTCCGCCTGGCGCGCGAGCACGGGCTGACGATTCTGCTCGACGGGGCCCAGGCTGCGCCGCATATGCCGGTGGACGTGCAGGCGCTGGATTGTGACTTCTACGTCTTCTCGGCGCACAAATTGTACGGCCCCACCGGGGTCGGTGTGCTGTTTGGCAAATACGAGCTGCTGCAGGCGATGCCGCCGTGGCAGGGCGGCGGCGACATGATCCGCAGTGTAAGCTTCGAGCGCACCGAGTTTGCCGAGCCGCCGGCACGGTTCGAGGCCGGTACACCCAACATCGCCGGTGTGATCGGCATGGGAGCCGCCATCGATTATTTCCGGGCGCTGGATCCGGCGGCTGTCTTCGCCCACGAGTCGGCATTGCTGAGGTACGCGGAATCGGAGTTGGAGACGGTGCCGGGCCTTCGGATTATCGGCAACGCCGCGGCCAAGGCCGGCATCCTGTCCTTTGTCATGGAAGACGCGCATCCTCATGATATCGGTACCATTCTCGATGCCGATGGGGTCGCGATCCGCGCGGGTCACCATTGCGCGCAGCCGGTGATGCAGCGATACGGCGTTCCGGCCACGGCCCGTGCATCCTTCGCGGCCTACAACACCATGGCTGAAGTCGACGCGCTGGTCGCTTCGCTGCACAAGGTGTGTGACCTGTTTGGCAGATGAGCGGCGGTACCTCGCTGTACCAGGCCGTGATCCTGGATCACAATCGACAGCCGCGGAATTTCCGACCCCTGCCCGCAGCCGCATCGCAGGCGGTGGCGCATAATCCACTCTGCGGAGATACCGTCGAAATCGGCGTGGTGGTGCGGGACGGCGAAGTCAGCGAAATCAGCTTTCAGGGCGAATCCTGCGCCGTCGCGACCGCCTCGGCATCACTCCTGACCGAGACGCTACAGGGCCGGGGCGTTCCAGCGGCCCTCAGTCTCTGTGACCAGTATGTGGCCGCCCTGGCCGGCACGGCCGACCCGCCCGAGTTGCCCGATGCCCTGCGACCCTTGCTGACGGTGCGGCGCTTTCCCGGTCGCGAGCAGTGTGCGGCGCTGCCGGTCCAGGCGATTCGTGCAGCCCTGCGACGCTTCTCCGGCGCTGACTGACCGTTTCTCCTCACCCGGGCCGCCGCCTGCCCGCGTTTGGCGACAGCGTGTCGGCGGCCGGATCCTGATTTACTCTGCCACCTGGGACGGATGCGTCCGTTCCGCTCGTCAGTCATCGAGGGTTCGTGCGGCAGTGGTCGGGTTCCCGCCCGCGGAATCGCCTCAGCGTTTCCCGATGCCCGTTTTTGTTACACTTCGCGCTTCGATGGCGGAAGCGATCCGCAGGAAAGGCCTAATGACCCTGAGCTGGATGGAGCGTCGCTCCCTGCGACTCTCGAATCTGTTTGGTTTTCTCGCCTGTTTTCTAATGCTGGGTGCTGCCTATTACATGGAGCACGGCATGGGCCTGGAACCGTGTCCGCTCTGTATCCTGCAACGCATGGCGGTGGCCGGCATGGCGGTTATTTTCATTGTCGCCATGCTGCACGGGCCCAAGGACTGGGGGCGCTTTGTCTACGGCAGCCTGATGTTACTGGCAGCGGGAACCGGGGCGGCGATTGCCGGGCGGCATATCTGGCTGCAGAGCCTGCCACCAGAGGATGTGCCCGCCTGTGGTCCGGGGCTGGAGTACATGATGAGCACCTTTCCGCTGAGTGACGTGCTGCGGATGGTGCTGCAGGGTTCCGGCGAGTGTGCTGCTGTACATAGCGTGTTTGGCCTGAGTCTGCCGATCTGGACTCTGGCGGGGTTCATCATTGTCGGTTTGTTCGGTGTCTGGGCCAATCTGAAGCCCCGGCAGCGTTCCATCTGGCTTTAAGAAAACGCTCGAGGGAATAAATCAGTGTTTCCTTGAGGGGGTGCGGGTGCCGAGCCGCGTTTCCTTTGGAATTTCTGGCCTCGATCACGACTGACGGGGCGGTTGTCGAGAAACAATGGCCAAGCCTCCCAGCAAGCGAAAAAAACCCGCGAAGCGCCGAACAAGCCGGCGTCGCTCCCGTTTCCCCTGGCTGAAACTGTTCCTGCTGGTGATCGTCTTGCTGGCGTTGGCAACCACGGCCTGGGCAGCCTGGCTGGACCAGACCGTGCGCAGCCAGTTCGAGGGCAAGCGCTGGTCGGTACCGGCCACGGTTTACGCGCGCCCGCTGGAACTGTACGAGGGCCGACGCCTGAACCTGGACCAGTTGACCGAAGAGCTGCGGGCGCTGGAATACAACGAAACCGCCTCGCCCGGAGGTTCCGGCACCTGGTTGCGCGATGGTGCCGATTTCGTCCTCAGCAGTCGGGCATTCCAGCACTGGGACGGCGCCGAACCCGCCCGACGCCTCCGTTTTTCAGTCAGCAACGGCCGCGTCAGCAATTTGCGTGACGCCGAGACCGGCGAAAGTGTCGCCATTGCCCGGCTGGATCCGGCACGCATTGGGAACATCTATCCGGGGCATCGGGAGGATCGGTTGCTGGTGCGGCTGGAGGATGTGCCACAGCCCCTGATCGACGCCCTGCTGGCCGTCGAGGACCGGGATTTCTATCGGCACTGGGGCATTTCGATCACCGGAATCGCCCGCGCGGCCTGGGCCAATCTGCGCGCCGGCCGGGTGGTGCAGGGTGGCAGCACCCTGACCCAGCAGTTGGTCAAGAATTTCTACCTGACCAGCGACCGGACGTTCGTGCGCAAGGTCAACGAGGCGATGATGGCCTTGCTGCTGGAGCGACGTTACAGCAAGGACGACATCCTCGAATCCTATCTGAACGAGGTCTACCTGGCGCAGGATCGCGACCGCGCGATTCACGGGGTGGGTCTGGCCTCGCAGTTCCTGTTCGGCGAACCGCTGGACTCGCTGGATCTGTCGCAGCATGCGCTGATGGTGGCGATGATCCGGGGGCCCTCGCTGTATGACCCGCGGCGCAACCCGGATCGGGCCCGGGCGCGACGGGATCAGGTGCTGCGGATGATGGCGGCAGAGGGCGTGATCAGCGACGCGGTGGCGGCCTTGGCCATCGAACAGTCACTGGCGGTGCGCACCCGCGTCGCCGATGCCGGACGCAGTTTTCCGGGCTTTCTTAGCCTGGTACAGCGTGATCTGCGCCGCGATTACGAACTGGAGGATCTGCGCACCGAGGGTCTGCGCATCTTCACCACCATGGCGCCAGGCGTTCAGGCCGCGACCGAGAAGGCCGTGGAACGCCAGCTCGAGGGCCGTCCGCAGGAACTGGAGGCGGCTGCGGTGATGGTCGAACCGGAGTCGGGCGAGGTGCTGGCATTGGTGGGCGGCCGCAATCCCCGCTTTGCCGGTTTCAACCGGGCGGTGGACCTGCGCCGGCAGATCGGCTCGCTGGTCAAGCCGGTGGTCTACCTGGCGGCGCTGGAATCGCCGGAGCAGTACGGGCTCGGCAGCCTGCTCGACGACTCGCCCCTGCGGATCGACGATGAACGCACGGGCAACCACTGGGAACCGATGAATTTCGACCGGCGCTTCCGCGGCTCGGTGGCGTTAATCGACAGTCTTGCCTGGTCGCTCAATGTGCCGACCGTCCGCCTCGGCATGGATATCGGCCTCGGTACCGTGCAGGGTGCCGTCGAACGCCTGGGCGGCCCGGCCAATCGCCGGCTGTATCCGTCATCCCTGCTGGGCACACAGGAACTGTCACCGCTGCAGGTTGCACAGATGTACCAGACCATCGCCGCCGGCGGCTTCAATACGCCGCTGCGGTCGGTGCGCGAGGTGACCCGGCAGGACGGCACGCCGTTGAATCGCTATCCCTTGTCCACCGACCGGATGTTCGAACCGGTACCGGTGCATCTCACCACCACGGCTCTGGTCGCAGCGATGCGTCAGGGGACCGGCCAGGGGGCCTATCGCTTTCTGCCGCAGGACTTTCTGGTGGCGGGCAAGACCGGCACCACCAATAATCAGCGGGACAGCTGGTTCGCGGGTTTCGGTGGTGACCTGCTTGGTGTGGTCTGGCTTGGACGTGACGACAATGCGGCGACCGATCTCACAGGCGCAAGCGGCGCACTGCCGGTCTGGGCGGATGCGCTCAGCGTGATCAACCCGGCACCGTTGCAATTGCGCCCGCCGGACGGTGTCGATACGGTCTGGATCGAGCGCGATACGGGTCGCCTTGCGGCTGAGCACTGCAGCGGCGTTCGGGCGCTGCCCTACAGTCGTGCACACCGACCCGAGCCGAGCCGTGATTGCGACTACCGGGAGGAAGAGCGCGATGCCGGTAGCGGTGTTGCCGACTGGTTCCGAGGGCTGTTCCAATGAGCTGGCGTTTGTTCGCACTGCTTCCGATTATCGGCCTGCTGCTTGCCGCCTGTGCCGTGGAGCCGCCGGAACGGCGACCGCCGCCCCCGCCGCCACCTCCGCCGGAGGAGCCGCCGCCGGATCCGGATGAACCGCCCCCGGAAGTCGAACCGGAACCGGAGCCCGAACCCGAACCCGAGCCGGACCCGCCGGCGCGTGGCAGTGCGGCGGTGGTGGCACTGCAAACCGATGCGGATGCCGCCTCGGCCGAAGGTGAGCATGATCGGGCCGCATCCCTGCTGGAGCGGGCACTTCGCATCGAGCCGCACAATCCAGTGCTGTGGCACAACCTGGCCGTGGTCCGCTACCGCGAGGGTGATTACGCCCAGGCGGAAGCCATGGCCATGCGTTCCAACCGTTATGCCGACGGCCGGCGCAGCCTGATGCAGCGCAACTGGCAGTTGATTGCCGTGGCCCGCGAACTTGCCGGTGACGACGCGGGTGCCGGCGAGGCACGGCAGCGCGCGGACCGTCTCGGCGGCAGCTAGATGGCATCGGTGCGTGACCTGCTCGGTCTTGCCGGTCCATTGGCCGACAGGGTTGCCGACTTCCAGCCCCGGGAGGAGCAACAGGCCCTGGCCGAGGCGGTCGAACAGGCGCTGGCCGATGGCGAGAATCTGATTGCCGAGGCCGGCACCGGCACCGGCAAGACCTTTGCCTATTTGTTGCCGGCACTGCGCGCGCGCGGTCGTGTGATCATCTCCACCGGTACGCGCACCCTGCAGGATCAGCTCTTCCACAAGGATCTGCCGGTGGTCCGGGATGCCCTGGACATGCCGGTCCGTGTCGCCCTGCTCAAGGGGCGCGGCAACTACCTCTGCCGCTACCGTATGGAGCATGCCGAGTTCGATCCACGGTTTGATCGCCGCGAGGCCGCCAGGGATCTGCAGCAGATCCGGCAATGGGCGGCCATGACACGCAGTGGCGATGTCTCGGAGCTGGCCGCGGTACCGGCAGACCGGCCGATCTGGGGCCGGGCAACCTCGACTGTCGACAACTGCCTGGGCCAGGACTGCCCCGATTATGGAGACTGCTTCCTGATGGAGGCGCGAAAGCGCGCGCAGGAGGCCGATGTGGTGGTGGTCAACCACCACCTGCTGATGGCGGACATGGCGCTGAAGGAGGGCGGCCACGGCGAAGTCCTTCCGGCTGCCGATGCCTATATCCTGGATGAGGCCCATCAATTGCCCGAGGTGGCGGCGCAGTTCTTTGGCGTGTCGGTGAGTGCCCGGCAGTTCATGGATCTGCTGCGTGATGTCACGGCCGAGGATCTGCGCGAGGCAGGGGATGAACCCGAGCTGGCCGGGATCGTCGCGGATTTGCGCAAGGCCGTGCTGGATTTTCGCCTATGCCTGGGCGAGCGACCCACGCGTGCCGCCTGGGCCAGTGTCGAGAATCGTCCGCAGGTTGTCCAGGGTGTCCAGGAGTTGGTGGACGGCCTGGCTGCGATGCACGTCTTGCTCGAGCGAATGGCGGAGCGGGGCAAGGGACTGGAGGCCTGCAATAGGCGATGTGCTGCGCTTTCGGCCGAGCTCCAGGCATTTCTGGCGCCGGTGGAAACCGAGGCGGTGCCCTGGTTCGAGACCCATAGCCAGTCCTTTATCCTGCGCCTGACACCGTTGGACGTGGGGCGTCCGCTGCAGGCCCAGATGCAGCGCCATCCCGGTGCCTGGGTTTTCACCTCGGCAACCCTGTCCGTAGCCGGCGGGTTCGAGCATTTCCGGCGTCGGCTGGGGCTAGCGGAGGAGACCCGACATGTCCGGCTGGAGAGTCCGTTCGATTACGCGAATAACGCAGTGCTCTACGTGCCTCGCGGCTTGCCGGAACCGAACGCACCCGACTACAACAGGGCGTTCCTGGAGCAGGCCTGGCCGCTGGTGAAGGCGAGTGGCGGTCGGGCGTTCCTGCTGTTCACCAGTTACCGGGCCCTGCATGCAGCGGCCGACTGGTTGCGGGAGCGCTGCGATTATCCACTGCTGGTTCAGGGGCAGGCCTCGCAACGGCAGTTGCTGGACCGGTTTCGCGACCTTGGTAATGCGGTGCTGCTGGGGACCGCGAGTTTCTGGGAAGGCGTTGATGTGAAGGGCGAGGCGTTGTCACTGGTCTGCATCGACCGGCTGCCGTTTGCCTCCCCGGCAGATCCGGTCAACGAGGCCCGCATCGCACACCTGCGACGCAACGACGGCAATCCGTTCCGTGACTTTCAGCTGCCACAGGCGGTGATTGCCTTGCGTCAGGGAGTCGGCCGCCTGATCCGGGATCACACTGATCGGGGCGTCCTCATGATCGGCGATCCGCGACTCCTGGGTCGCTCCTACGGCCGCCGCTTTCTTGACAGCCTGCCGCCGATGGCGCGCACCCGTGATGCCGCAATCGTGGCCTCGTTCCTGCAGCGGCCGGCATCACGTCCGAGTTCTGAATAGTCGGCAAGGAGGGGGAAACGCTGATGCATGGATCAGCGTTTACCTGGGTTGCCGATATCAGTCTTCAACCAGGTTGTAGGAGCCGTCCTCGTCGTGGGTCTCACGGCCGGTGACCGGCGGATTGAAGGCGCAGACCAGTCGCATGTCCTCGGTGCCGCCGCGAAGGATATGCCGGTCGTGATTGTCCAGCGCGTACAGCGTGCCGTCCTTGATCTCGTGCACCTCGCCGGTTGCCAGATCCTCGATGCTGCCATTCCCGGCCACGCAGTAAACCGCTTCCAGGTGGTTCTTGTACCAGAGGTGCAATTCGGCGCCGGCGGGGATGATGGTTTCGTGGAAGGAGAACCCCATGCCGTCCTTCTTCAGCAGAAGCCGGCGACTTTTCCAGCCCGGTCCGGACACGTCGCGATCGCCGCCAATGATGTCTTCGAGTCTGACAATTTTCATGCTCGCTCCTTGAATAGGCTTGAAAAAATCACGGCCGGCTACACTACGTCAGCCAGCCGTTTCTCTACGCTCCCCGGTCGGGCGGATGAGTCCGTCCTGCAGTCGACGCTTACTCGCCGGATGCCTTCTTTTTCAGTCCGAGTTCCTCAAGAGCGGTAACGAGGCTCTTCTCGATGATATTCAGACCCTTCTGCAGGTCCTCATCGCTGGTGGTCAGCGGCGGCAGCAGCTTGAGCACCTGATCGTCAGGACCGGCGGTCTCGATGATCAGGCCATGGCGGAAGGCGACTTCCGAAATCTTGCTGGCCAGATCATGGTTGGCGAACTCCAGCGCCTGCATCATGCCCCGGCCACGCGGACAGCCACCGCCCTTGGGGCAACTCTTGGTCGGGTTGATACAGGTGCCGCGATCGGTCGGGCAGCCGCCGGTCTCCGGATACTTCTCGCTAAGCATGGTCAGGAAGTCGCGCATCATCCTGCCGCGCCGGGCCACGTCTTTTTCAAACGTATCGTCCTGCCAGAACAGTTCCAGCGTGCGTTTCGCAGTAACCATGGCCGGGTTGAAGCCGCGGAACGTGCCATTGTGCTCGCCCGGTTCCCAGATATCGAATTCGGGCCGGATCAGGGTCAGGGCCAGCGGCAGGCCATAGCCGCTGATCGATTTCGAGACGGTGACAACGTCCGGCTTGATTCCCGCTTCCTCAAAGCTGAAGAACCCACCGCAGCGCCCGTTGCCGGTCTGGATGTCGTCAACGATCAGCAGCATGTCGTACTTGCGGCACAGTGCTTCCAGCCCCTGCAGCCATTCCTTGTCGGCAACATTGACGCCACCTTCGGCCTGCACGGTCTCGACGATTGCCGCCGCCGGCGTATCCATGCCGGAGCCGGAATCCGCAAGCATGCGGTCGATGTACTCGATGGTGTTCTGCTCCGGACCGAAGTAGTTGCAGTACGGCATCGAATCGCTGTGGGTCAACGGCAGGCCGGCGCCCTGGCGCTTGAAGGCGTTGCCGGTCACCGATAGCGATCCCAGGCTCATGCCGTGGAAGGCACTGGTGAAGGACATGATTTTCTCGCGGCCTTTCACCTTGCGCGCGATTTTCAACGCCGCCTCGACCGCATTGGTGCCGGTCGGCCCGGGGAACTGCACCCGGTAATCCATGCCGCGCGGATCAAGGATAATGCGCTTGAACGTCTCCAGGAATTCAGCCCGGGCAACGCTGGCCATGTCCAGGCTGTGCGTAATGTTGTCGTTGCTGAGATAATCGATCAACGCCTTCTTCAATTCCGGGTGGTTATGGCCGTAATTGAGCACGCTGGCGCCGGCAAAAAAATCCAGATATTTGCGGCCCTCGATGTCCTCAATCCAGGATCCCTTTGCCTTTTTGAAAACGGCAGGAAAATTCCGGATATAACTCCGGACCTGCGATTCGTTGTCGGTAATCGTTGCCATTGAATCAATGGTCATTGGGTAATCCTCTTACGGCGAAAGTTGTTCAGTGCGTGTCGGGTCGAGCGGTCCGATCAGATAAAGTTCTTCGGCTTCGTGGTTGCCGTCGGCGGGGAAATCCGCCTCGGTGAATCCGGTTGCAACCGTCATGTCGGCACCGATGCTGCGTGCGACAGAGGCAAACAGGGCCTTAGACGCCTCGTTTGACGGCGAGATCGTGGTCTCAAGCCTTGCCGCACCGGCTGCGCCCGACGATTGCAGGAAGGCTGCAAGGAGCCGTTTGCCGAGCCCGCAGCCCCGCATGGCGGCGTCCACGCCCACCTGCCAGAGGAAGATCGCATCCGGCCGCGTCGGCGGCCGATAGCCGGTCACGAAACCTACAACCCGCCCTTCATGCTCAGCGACGACGCAGGTGTCGGCGAAATCCTTGCACAGCAACAGGTACATGTAGCAGGAGTTCGGGTCGAGAACCCCCGAATCTGTCACCACGCGCCACATTTCGGCGCCGTCGGCGATGGTCGGGGAGCGAAACTTGATCGAAGCGTCGGTCTCTGGAGTGACTTGACTCAAGTAGTGTTCCTCGCCGATTTGAGACCGGCCCACCGAAGTCGGGCTGTTCGGCATGGCCCCGTTGCGAGCGCTTCGTCCAGCGCACCCTGTCACGGAAGCTCGGAAACCCACGCCTGCAGGTCGGGCTCGGCCACGTAGTCATAAAGGCGTAAAATTATGCCTCACCGGGTGGTCAATTGTCAATAAAAATCTATCGACTGTTTGTTGTTTTTAATAGTGTTTTGTTTTCATTTAACGACGCGATGATTCAAATAAAAATTCGATATTTTATTGACGAATTAATGTCTTTTTTTGGTTTTCTTCGAGCGACTTGATCCCTCGGCCCAGCCGGATCCGAATCCGTCGGCTCCTGTATTCCTGGTTACAGTTATCGTGAGGGCGATGGCGAGCCGTTGCCCCATTGCCGCGACTGAACCGGAGTCCGGTTCCGCTCGCCTGGCGAGGCGTGGCCATGGCAGTGCTTCCTGAAAAGGCGCGAACACGAATCCCGGCATGGTAATACGGCGCCGTTTCCTTTAGCTTCGCGGCGCTGGATCCTGCTTCCCGGCGCGGACCCGGCGAAGCCAGTTCCATTGACGCGACGAGCCGGCCTATCATGCTGCGGACCCTTGGTTCCCTGTCACCGCTGTTCCTCTCCATGGGCATCCTGCTGCTGGGCGGCGGCCTGCTCGGTACCTTGCTTGCCGTGCGCATGGGGGTGGAGGGTTTTCGCCCCGATATCATCGGCCTGGTCATGGCCTGCTATTCGGTTGGCTTTGTCATGGCCACGCTGGTTTGTTCGCGGATCATCCAGAAAGTTGGTCACATCCGCTGTTTCGCCGCGTTCGCTGCGATCGCGGCCTGTTCCGCGCTTGTTCATGGATTGCACGTGGATGCCTGGTTGTGGGCGGGCATGCGCATCACCTTCGGCTTCGCCGTCGCCGGTCTGTACATGGTGACCGAAAGCTGGTTGAACGACCGCACGCCCCGTGAGTTTCGCGGCCGGGTTCTGGGTATTTACGTGGTCGTTACCTCGGTCTCCCTCGGCTCCGGTCAGTTCCTGCTGAACGTCTGGGATGTCTCCGGCTACCAGCTGTTCAGCCTTGCGGGTATCCTCATGGCCGCGGCGCTTGTTCCGGTGGCGCTGACCCGGGTGACATCGCCGGAGATTCTGCCAACCCGTCGCGTCGGCTTACGCACCCTGTACGCGATCTCGCCGGTGGCCACGGTAACCGCATTCGGAGCCGGTCTCAGCAACGGGGGCTTCTTCGCCCTGGGCCCGGTGTTTGCGGTGGGGATGGGGTTTTCCACGGCGGAAGTGGCGAGTTTCATGGGCGCTGCCATCCTCGGTGGGCTGTTCCTGCAATACCTGATCGGCCGCCTGTCGGACCATTTTGACCGCCGCCGCGTCATCATCGTGGTGACGAGCCTGCTGGCCATGGTCAGTCTGGTCATTGCCAGTGTGCAGTCGCCCGCACTGACGCTAATAATCGGCCTGGCGGTTTTCTGGGGCGGGCTGAATTTTACGGTTTATGCGCTGGGCTTGGCCCTGGCGCATGACTTCATGCAACCGGAGGAACGGGTACCGGCGAGTGCCACGTTGTTGTTGGTGCACGGTACCGGCATGATTCTCGGCCCGCTGTTGCTGGCTCGTTTCATGGCCGGCCTGGGTAGCCAGGGCCTGTTTCTGGGGCTGGCGATCATCGCCGTCTGCATCGCCGTTTACGGCTGGTACCGCGATCGCGTCACCGACACGATTCCGGTCACCGATCAGGAGGTCTACCGCGCGGTACCGCAGGTGGTAGCCTCAACGCCGATGACGCCGGTATTGGAGGCGGATAGCGAGGACACGCAGTTGGAATTCGATTTCGACGCATCCCCGGGTGATACCGGTGGGTGGCAGGGGGCAGGCGATGTCGACGGCTGATACGCCGGTCATTATCGCGCTTGATGCCTGCACCGAGGCCTGCAGCGTGGCGCTGACGACAGGCGGCAACGTGTTCTCACGACATGCCGTGATCCCGCGCGGCCATGCCCGGGAACTTTTGCCCATGCTGGACGGCTTGCTGGCCGAGGCCGGCGTGTCCCGCGATGCAATCGGCCTGGTCGCCTATGGCCGCGGGCCGGGCGCCTTCACCGGCGTGCGGATCAGCGTGGCGGTCGCCCAGGGGCTAGCCCGGGGGCTTGGTTGCCCGGTGATCGGCGTGTCCAGCCTGCAGGCGGTGGCTGATGTCGCCGGCCGGGACGCGGGCCCTCATCGGGTTGCGGTGGCCATTGATGCGCGTATGGGGGAGGTCTACTGGGGGCTGTACGAACGCCTGGAAGCGAACCAGCCCTTGAAATTGCGCGACGAGGAAGCGGTATTGCCCCCGGCTGCGGTCACCTTGCCCACGGGCTGGACCGAATGGCAGGCCGCCGGGACTGGATGGGCCGTTCATTCCCAGGCCCTGCTGGCGGCGCTGGGTACAGCGCCAGCCCGCATCCTGGATCAGGCCCTGCCCGATGCGCGTTGCCTGTTGCCCCATGCGGTAGCGGCCTGGCGCAACGGCACGCTCGAGAACGCGGCATCGGCGCGGCCGGTTTACCTGCGGGACAACGTTACAGGATAGCCCGTTGCACGCGGCAGAGCGTTCGCACGAAGCCGAGAACGCCATCGACGTCGTTCAGGTCCAGTGCCGTGATGTCGCGGCCACCGCCTGGCGGCGGCGTATCCGTGGCGAGCGCCAGCACAGCCGGATCGCGCGGGAATCGGAAGCCCCGTGCCAGTTCACGGCGGTAGACTTCGAGCTTCGGAATCGGCTCGTCGCGAAACCCTTCGACCAGGATCAGGTCAAGCTCGTCCTGGTCCAGCAGGGCAAGTTCCTCGATCAGTTGCGGGTCCTTCTCCGTCGCCTTCTCCTGAATCAGGACCCGGCGGTGGCCGGAGCTGATCAGGATCTGACCCGCTCCGGCGCCGCGCAGCACGTGGCTATCCTTGCCGGGGTAGTCGACATCGAATCGATGGTGGGCGTGCTTGATGACCGCGATGCGCAGACCCGACTGCCGCAGTGGCGGCAGCAGCTTCGCCAGCAGTGTGGTCTTGCCTGCACCGCTCCAACCGGCAAATCCGAGCAACGGGCAGCGGCTGCCGATATTAACCGGCCATTCGGGGACTGCAGCGCGATGGCGCTCGGTGGAGAGTTCGATATCTCGGAGCATGTCTGCTGAGGTCTTTACGAGGACCGGGCAAGTATCCATGGCCCGCGCGGCGAATGCCAGGGGATCCCTGGCCGTTTGCACGGCCAGCGCATTTCATACCACGGCAGCAATGGGCGTGGATCCGGGGCATCCGATGTTCGAACCGGATCAGCGTTTCCCTAAATCCTTTGCGAGGTGATCCAGTGGAGAGCAAACAGCCGTTGATACTCGTAGTCGCGGGCAGTACCCGCGGTGCATCATTCAACCGTAAGTTGGCCAGTTGTGCGGCGGACATTGCCCTGCAACAGCAGGCGCGAGTGGAACTGATCGAACTGGCCGATTACCCGATGCCGCTGTACGACGGTGACCTGGAGACACGGGAGGGGGTGCCAGAGTCGGCCCGGGCGCTGAAGGCACGGTTCCTGGCCTGCGACGGCTTCTTCATTGCATCGCCGGAGTACAACGGTTTCTTCCCGCCGCTGCTGAAGAACACCCTTGACTGGATTTCTCGCCGAGAATCGGACGAGGAGCCGCCGCTGGTAGCCTATGCCGGAAAGGTCGCCGCGTTGGGCGGCGCGTCCCCCGGACGCCTGGGCGGCATGCGCGCGTTGGCGCACCTGCGCACGCTGCTTGCTGGTATCGGCGTGCATGTGGTGCCTGGCCAGGTCACGGTCGGCCAGGCGGGTGACGCGTTTGATGCCAACGGTCAGTTGCAGGACCAGGCAACGGCAGAGGCGCTGCGGGATTTGATGGCCCGGTGCATCCGCACCGCCCGGCTGCTGGCCGCGGACTGAATCGCCGCCGGCTGGAAGCCCGGCAACCATTGATCCCGGCCTGACCGATTTTCCGGTTCAGACCCCTGGGAAAATGGTGCCCTGGGCAGGATTTGAACCTGCGACCTACCGCTTAGGAGGCGGTTGCTCTATCCAGCTGAGCTACCAGGGCGATGACTCGGGTCAAGAGCCTAACCGAAGACCTGCAGGGCTGCCACGGCTTGGTGGCTTGTTGGTCGGGTGGGTCAAGGATGGAGTTCGCGCGGGCGCGGTGGCGACACTGAAGACCCGGAACAGGTCCGGGCCTTCAGAAACTGGTGAACCCGCGGGACGTGCGAATTCCACCGCAATCCCGCGACTGCTTCAGGGGCAAATGCCGTCTCTGACGAGGCCCCTGTGGGCGTACGGATACTCTTCCTCCACGAGGTCGCAGACTTCTGCAACGACTTCCTCGGAGGACCTGTCGTTATCCACTTCCTCGGTGCAAGCGGTTTCGATAACGGCGTATGCATATCCGTACTGGCCGAGCACGTGATCGCAGACTTCGGCAACGTCGTCCGCAAGGGATGCGTCGTTGTCCGGAGACGGCACCTGCTCCTCGGAGCAGGCAGCCATAAGGAACATCGCGATGACGCCGAATCCGACGACGTACAAGGACTTGAGCCTTGCGCCGCGGGCTTGTTGTGACTTGATTGTTTTCGCCGGCATGGTCTTCTCCACTGAATTAAGGAAACACAAATCTATTCGCACCTCTGCGCCCGAGACCGGTTTTGGTCATCTGGCAAGACTCGGTGCCGGTTCGGTAGCCAGAGCTACCGGCCGGTGACGCAACACAGCCAGGGGCCAAAACCGGCCGGACCCTTCGGGTTGGGCCGCATTTTACCCGATTGCTGCGTTGCGCTGCTTGACTGCAGAATGACTGCGGCGCTGCGCAGCGCGCCTTGGCTAGGAAAAAATGCGGACGCCAACGCAGGCGTGCCAATAGATCAGTGTTTCCTTGAATATACGCATGATAAAGAAAATGCGCCGCGAGTTTAGCAGGTAGGAAGATTAGCAGGCGCGGGACATGATCGGCGAGGAACGCCGGGGAGGGGATTGGTGGAGCCGAGGTCCACCGACTCGCTGTTTCAGAAAGTTGCTACCGGAACCACTAACCACTGATTTATAAATAAAATCTCGCACATACCCTGTTCAGCATGTTGCATGATGTTGCTGGTGATTGTATTATTTATGATGGGTATTATGTGAGGTAGCGGTCATGCCGAAAGTAGCGAGAGAGTTGTCAGCAACCGACGTGCGGAACATGAACACACCCGGTTACCACGCGGTAGGTGGTGTGTCTGGTCTATACCTGCAAGTCACCAAGAACGGGGGCAAGACGTGGATTCTCCGTGCGATGGTGGGCAGTAAGCGTCGAGACATTGGGTTAGGCGGCTTTCCCACCGTGCCGCTGACTGATGCTCGTAAGAAGGCGCGAGAGATGCGCGATATGATCGCGCGGGGGGTTGACCCTGTTGTTGAGCGCAAGGCCGCACAGGACGCACTGAAGGCCGCTCAGGAGCAATTCCTTACCTTTGAGGCTGCGGCGAGGCGTTACCACAAAATCAAGGCACCTGAGTTTAAGAGCGAGAAGCACAGACAGGATTGGATTAAAAGTCTTGAGATGTATGCGTTCCCATACGTTGGGGAGCGTTCTGTCGCTGAGATGACCAAGAAGGACGTGCTAGAGGTTCTGGAACCTATATGGAATGAGAAAACCGAGACGGCCACTAGAGTCAGGCAAAGGATGGATTTGGTGTTCTCGTGGGCAATCGCGTCTGACTACAGGACAGCGGATAACCCCGCGCGGTGGAAAGACAACCTCGAACACAAACTTGCGAAGCCGAGCGCAATCACTAAGGTCGCACACCACAGGGCGCTCCCTTGGAAGGACGTGCCAGCGTTCGTGGTTGATCTGCGGACGCGTGATGGCATTGGTGCTAGGGCGCTAGAGTTCGCCATATTGACGGCTGCACGGTCTGGCGAGGTGAGGAAAGCCACCTGGGATGAAATAAACCTAGAAGAGAAGTTGTGGACGCTACCCGAGCATCGCATGAAGGCGGGTAAGCAACACAAGGTGCCACTGTCCACTGCGGCCATTGATATTTTAAGATCAATGCCGCGAACCTCCGACTACGTATTCCCCAACACCAAAGGCGGTCCAATCTCGGACATGACGATGAGTGCCGTATGCAGGCGCATGGGTGTTGATGCGGTGCCGCATGGCTTCCGGTCTAGTTTCAAGGATTGGGCGCGGCACTACACATTCAGAGATTCGGAAGGTTTCCCGCATCGGTTTGATGATGAAGTGAGCGAACTGGCGTTGGCACACGTCAACTCGGACGCAACGCGGGCTGCATATGCTCGGGATGAACTGCTACCGCAGCGGCGGGAGATGATGAACTACTGGTCCGAGTTCTTGGACGCAAAAGAGCCTAATCACCGTGCTGATAATGTGGTGCCGTTCCAATAACCGGGGATTTATGTACGTTTCTGAGGTGATTTTGTACGAACGTACCTAACACGGTAGTGCCCTACAGGGTTGGGGTTAATTAAATAAAATTAACGCTAAAAAGCACTATTAAAAAATAAGCCGTTTTTCTTGCAATTACATGTTATTTCGGCTAATTTCTTCCTTCCAATTAACTACGGAGTAATGCCTATGGGAGGAAATTATGTACATTTCAAATCGGGAGGTTCAACAACGTTATTCCATCAGCCGGACCACGCTATGGCGGCGGGTCAATGAAGGGAAAATGCCACCGCCGAGGGAGATATTGGGACTGAAACGGTGGTCTGTGGCTGACTTGGAGAAGTGGGAAAAGTCTCTATAATCAGAAAGTTAGGAATCTTCTTCTTGAATCATCAGGCGGGCGCGGTGTAGGCGGCTGCGGACGGTTCCCAATGGGACGTTGGTCTGTTCTGCGATTTCTTCGTATTTCAGGCCATCCAAGGCGTTGAGCAGCAGGGTCAGGCCCAGTTCTACGGACATTCCATCTACTGTGTCGCTGATGCGGGAGAGGGTCTGTTCCTGTTCGATGATTCCATCTGGTGTGTCTAGGTGGGGTGTTTCTGGTTCATCGTCGCGGTCGGCTAGAGGAAGGCGTCTGCTTTTCGTTTTGATGTGGTTGAGGCAAGTTGTGACGGCAATCTTGTGCAGCCAAGTTCTTGGGGCCGCGTCGCCACGGAATCCGTCCTTGAATCGCCACGCCTTAACGAATGTGTCCTGCGCTACGTCTTCTGCATCTTCTCCAACGTACCTTCGGCAGACATTTACGATGTAACTGAAGTGGTCCCGGTACAGTTGGTCTATGTCAATTTTCATCGTCGGCGCGGATGATCTCTCCTTCGATGTAATCACCACCCTCGATTCCCAGCAGATGCGCTAATCGTTCCTTGGCCCTCTGGCTGGTGTCGTCTACGCTGAAGTTGTTTTGCACGTAAGCGACAGACCGTTCCGCATAGCGGTGGGGCATGTTGCTTTTTGCTAGTGCTAACAACAGCTTGTCCGAGTATTCGCGTTCAGTAGCTACCCGCTCACCCTGATAATAAATTCCTTTTTCAATGCCGGTCAGCCCCCGCCTAATCATCTCCTGTTCTATTTTTAGGCACGCTTTTTCCCGTGCATCGTCCACCTGCTTACGGAAATCGGGTTCGCGTGCCATCAGCGCGTAGACGGCGCGGCCAGTGACACCACAAGCGGCAGCGGATGCTGAGAGATTTCCAGTCTGTTCTAACAGGTCGAGAATCTTGGCCTGCTTTTCGGGAGTCAGTTTGTACGGCTTCCCGACTGGATTAGGCACCGTTCAATGATCCAAGCGGTAGCGAGTTGTAGGTTTCGATCCCGTGGGTGAGGATGAAATCCCGTTTTTCCGCGTCGCTCATCTCGCTTCGTGGCTTTTTGGGTACGGGCGCTGTGCCCTTGGCAGCGTTACTGGACCGCGTACCGCCTCCGGTCTGACCACGGCCACGAAACACCCCTTCGAATCTTTCCTGTTCACGAAGCGATGCCACGTAGTCGGATACTGGCTTGTCACCGACCATCACAGCGCCGTCCCGATATTCGGCGGCACCCGTGAGCATCGGACGCACTAGTTCGGGGATTGCACCGTGGTCTGCGATAGCGCGATCAACCGCTCGTTCAGTCTCAGCGAGTTGAAGGCGGGCCTGTAGTTCGCTGAGGGTTTCTTCGGTGCCGGAAAGGCGTTTTTCGTATTCACTCGCTGCTGCCTGAGTGTCGGCCAGTTCGCGTTCCCGCTCCTTGAGCGCCAGCCGACGGGTGGCAGACTCCTGATTAAGTTTGGCGATGTGGTCACGTGCGTCTGCAATCTCTGCATCACGTTCGGCCAGCGCGGCCTGAAGTTCTTCAATACTTGGTTCGGTGGTTTCTTCAGTCATAAATTATGATCTCCTTCACAGTGGCAATTTGTTGTACACATCAATTCCAAACTCTTGAATTACATAACTTTTTTCGTCGTTCGTCATTCGGTTTCGGCGGAGCTTGGTCAGGTCCGGGCCTTTGGCTTGCTTGGCCTGGAGGCGATCAACTTGTTCCGTGCGGTATTTCTCTCTCAGTGCATCGGCCAGTTCCGCCTCGCGTTCGGCCAGTTCCTTCTCTAGCGCCTCTCGCGCCTTTACTTCATCCATTGGTTTCTCCTGTTGTTGCCTCTCTGTACAAATCCAAAACTTCAAAAAGTTTGGGGCTGGTGCCGCACTGCCACACGATGCGTTCCAAGGTCTCGCTGGTGTACTGATCCACCCAATGACCGTACATACCGAGCCAGTTTGCGGTGTGGATTGTGCGGAGGCGTTCGGGAATGTGGGGCAGATCGGCCCGCAGTTCATGCGCCACGACTTCAAGCCAATCAAACGCTGTCCCATCATCGGTATGGAACGGGGTGATAATGTCGGACCGGACGGCAAACTGTAGGTGGTGAGGGTCAATTTCCCAACGGTCAGCAAGGTCATTTGATAGAATGAAATAACGTTTCAAAAAGGTCTCCTTTTTTATGTAACGTGCTTTTTTTTTGACAATTTTTCGGGATGGGAAGTTGCAATTCTTGCAGTATTTCCAAGTCGTCAACGGGGACGATGTAACCCCAGCTTCGGTAAATCACCTTTCCGTTAATCGTCGTTTCGGCACAGGCTGCGGGGTACTCCCATTGGGTGATAATGTCGCGGGCGTTGGTCGGGTCGAAAATCACGGCGCGGTTGTAGTTTCGGAAGTAGTAGAAAATACGGTCGGCACTGGTGGTTTCAAGCCAACCGGGGGAGCCTTTTTCGTCGTTTGAGATGTATTCCAAAAAAACGCATTTCGGCGGGTGAGGGTCTGACTTAACCTCTAAGAGATAAGTGGTACTTTTCCTTTCCGCCACGAAATCAACACCGGATTGTTGAAAAAATCGGTGGTTGCTGGCGTCAATAACTTTCCAGCCTTTACCCTCAAGCCAAACCCTGACTGCTTTCTCGGCTTGTTTGCCCACCTTATTGTTATTATAAAAACTCCCCATAATTTTCTCCTTTATTGTTTTTAGTTATATTCCACCCGTTCTGATTTCAATTTGATTTCATACCCCGTGACCTTGCTGACCTTGTGTTCTAACGGCTCCGGGTCTAGTTCGTTTTCCACAATCACACCGTCATGGAGAGGAAGGAGGATATAAATATCCTCCAACACAACTCGCATAATCCGTTGTTCAATTTGCATTAAAATTGTGCTGAGTTCCTTAAAATCCCTGGCTCCGAACACGCACTTTGCCTGTTCCAAGTCGGAGCGAAGCGATACGACAAGAGGGTGATTCCAAAACCGTTCGACCAGCTCGCGTTCCGCTTCCGTTAGGGTCTTAAAGCGCTTTGGTGCCTTTGCCGTGTCTCGCCACGTGAGCGAACGGCCTAGTGCTTGGCGAGGGGAGAGGTTCAATTCAGCGCCGTAGATCAGCGCCAGCAGGCACTTCTTCACTGCTTCTGGTGTGGTTCCTACATCGGCGGCAATCTGCTGGCGGATACTGGCGGGGTCGGCTGCGTAATTAGTGATTGAGCCACCAACATCATGATTCGCAAGCAAAGAAAAGTGACAATTACTGATGTCGATTGAATGGTAGCCGTCGAACAGAGCCGACCGTAGGCAACGCTGCGTGTTCTGCGGGTTGGCACCGAGTCCATACAGCCTGTTTGTTTTACCACTGAGATTGTAGTTTAATGGAATTATTCCGGGTGCTGTGCTGCTGGTGGCGAAGCGGTAAAATGATGCAGCGGCTAAAAAACTGTATTCGTTTCGGTTGTGGGTTAGCCACCGTTGCAGATTGCGGATATTTATTTGTGGCTTTTGACAGACCTTTAGTGATCCGTGGCGTTTGGTCTTGGGGATTTTGGCTGCGTTACCATCACGATCAAGAATAGGTAGATTTTCCACCAGTAGATTGGCGCTCAATTCGTGGAACTGGTCGGAGGGGATGGCGAAATCTGCACAATCACGTTTCGTCCGCTTAAACTGTATCAGCCCAAGGTCTGATAGTACACGGCGGGCCGATTGTGGATTGTGTCCGAGAGTTCGGAGATACTTGTCGCTCAGGGCAAGACAATGTGGATTGACCCAGTGCCGAGTGGGACAGGAAAAAACCTGTTGGACTAGCCGCCTAGATTCGTGTCGTCGTTGACTATAACCCGTTAACTGATTCGTTAATAGTTCATCAATGTCGCTGTAATACATCCATTACCCAATCCCCTTGTTATAATTACCACACCCAAAATAAAACCCGGCTCAGCGCATGACTAAACCGGGCAGATAAAGGGTATGGGTTAGCGTCACGCTATGGAGTAGACCTCAATAGTATACCGAAGTTCTACTTAATTAACTCAATGAATATTTAATATTATTCTTAACCTTGGGGGCTTCGATTCGAGGCTTCGGCATCCGCCATCTATAGGGCCTTAGGCCCAAGTTGTTAAGTGATTATTTAATAAGCCATTGATTTAATTATAGTTTTTCGTTTGTAAAATTTGCGACCCCCCTATTCAGAATGTTTCAGATTGTTTCGTAGCAGAGCGTTTCAGGGTGGTGCGTTTTCTGATCTCTCGGAATAGGTTTGGTGGGGCATTTTTGCAGATTTTGTAGCGTGGGATTTCCTCTCCCAGCTCTCCCCGCTTCACCGCCGCGATCATCAAGGCGGCTGTTTCAGAATCCATCATAATCCCTCCTGTGTCTGGCAATTGTTAGGTATTTCGACAGGTCGTAAGTTAGCGAGTTCTCCCTAGGGGTGCTGACTAGCATGAAGTGGGAAACGTCAGTTTCGCACATCGTTTAACGCAGCTAGAAAGTCTCGTGCTTCATCTGTTGGAATAGTGGCATCAATATGCCCACTGCTTCGGCTGGAAGTGATTCGGATTTCATAATCCCCTTCTTTTTGAGCAATATATTCCAGTAGTTCTAAAGGAATGCTTCCGACAATGTCCTCTGCATTTTGGCAGATGTAACTGCTACAATCGACATCCCTAGAAACATTGGACATGTTGATTCTGTGTAATTCGCCATTTTTCCGGTAGCGAACTTCGTCCCAATACATCCAATCGTAGTTGTTAGTTCTCACATATAATTGTAAGTCCCTAATGTTTCTGTCGTCTTTCGTCACATATGCTCGAAAAAACGGATGAGCATTTTCAGCATAAACAATACCTAAGTAATTTCTTGAGAATTGGTAAGAAGAAATACGAATTTCATCCTCGAAATCGTCGCCTTCTCCTGTGGTTTCAATTCCGTTTGAACCGGGGGTGGCGCATCCGACGAGAAATAGTGCGATTAAGGAAAGAATCGTATTCTTCATGTTCGTTGACTCCGAGACACAGGTTTGACACAAGCCTAGCAGGATTTTGTTTCTGTATTTTGGAGAGGTTGTGTCACGCGCCTTCCGCTGGCCGCTGGGGGGTGCTGGGGGGTGGCTGACTGTGAGGCTGTCTGCTGGACGATCATAGTCCAGCCTATGCACTACCACTGATGTGGCGGTTATGAACGATTGGAGGGCGTTTCTGAGATTTGGCTGGTTTGAGGGTTCAGGCGGCGGTCAGGTGACCGGCGTCCTTGATTCCCCACCATTTAGGGGTTGATGGTTCAGTTGTGGGGTATAGAGGTTCAGAAAGTAAAAAACTGTTCAAAAACAATAACTTACTTTCTAAAGTGGTGGAGCCGAGGGGAATCGAACCCCTGACCTCGTCATTGCGAACGACGCGCTCTCCCAACTGAGCTACGGCCCCGTGCAGACTTGCCAGCGCGCGAAGCGTATCACCAAACTTGGGCTTGACCAAGATCCGCTGCCGCTGTCGGCAGCGACAATGAGGATGTGGCCGAATACATGCCAGGATTGTCGGTGATAATACCCTGTCTGAACGAAGCGGAGGCCTTGCCGTTGGTACTTGCACCGCTGCAGGGAATGCGTGAGGCCGGACATGAGGTGATCCTTGTCGATGGTGGCAGCACTGATGGTTCCACCGGGCTGGCCTTCTCCTTGGTGGATCGTGTGCTGACAGCCGAGCGGGGCCGCGCCGCGCAGATGAACGCAGGCGCGGCGCTGGCCTCGGGTGAGGCATTCTGGTTTCTGCATGCCGACACGCTGGTGCCGGTGAACGCGGCAGATTCCGTGGTCCGTGCCATGGCCGGCGGAGCGACCTGGGGACGTTTCGATGTTCGTCTGGATGCGCCGGGCGCGGCGTTTCGAATCATCGAGTGGTGCATGAACCAGCGCAGTCGCCTGACCGGGATTGCGACCGGTGACCAGGCACTGTTCGTGCGGCGCGATGCCTTCGAAGCTGTCGGCGGTTTCCCGCTGATTCCGTTAATGGAGGATGTGGCCCTGAGCGGTGCGCTGCGGCGCCAGGGCCGCCCTTACTGTTCTGCCGTTCGGGTGCGCACCTCGGCCCGGCGTTGGGAACGATTCGGTGTGCTGCCGACGGTGCTTCAGATGTGGCAACTGCGCTATCGGTTCTGGCGGGGTGACAATCCGCAGGAACTGGCGCGCCTGTACCGGCAAGGGCCAAGGTGAGCGTGCAGTGCCGAATCGTTGTGTTCGGCCGCAGCCCGGTGGTCGGGCGGGTCAAGTCCCGCCTCGCCGCGCGGCTTGGCCGGCGCGCGGCCTGCTTCTGGTATCGACGCCTGCTGGAGGCAACCCTCCGCAATGCCCTCGCAACCGGGTTTCCGGTCGAATTGTGGGTCACGCCGCATCCTGATCATCCCTGGCTGCGCGGGCTTTGCCGGCGGCACGGCGTGCCGCTGCGCCGGCAACCACCTGGTGACCTGGGGCAGCGCATGTTGCAGGCGCTGCGGCAACCCGGTCGAGTAGTTGTGATTGGCGCCGATTGCCCCGCCGTTTCCGCCGAAACCATGACTACGGCCGCCACCGGGGCGCTGGCACAGGAGGACCTGCTGGTGGTGCCGGCCGAGGACGGCGGCTATGTGCTGGTCGCGGCCGACCAGCCGCCGGTACGCGCCTTCCGCAGGATGCCCTGGGGGACGTCCATGGTCCTTCGCTGCACCCGCCAGCGGGTGTCCCGGGGTGGCGGTTGCTTGCAGGAACTTGGCAACGCCTGGGACGTGGATACCCTGGCGGACCTGCACCGTCTGCTGCGGCGGCAGGGTATTCGGCCCTGGCGGCGTATATCTGGTCGGTGCTGAGATTGGCATGGGCGGCGCTCGCCAGTATGCTGCCCGCAAACGGTGCAGTGTCTTCAAGATCCTGTCGGTTCCACGTCCATCGACGGGCTTGTCGGAAGTTTTCCCGGGGACCGGCCAGAAGCCGGTTGTCGGCCGGCTGCGAGAGTAGCCAGGCCCGCGTCGGAGCACAGGGAAACGCTGATTCACTCGTGTCGCGCTGCCTGACCGCGGGATCACGGCGGTGCCGCAGGGCGCGCCTTGCCTCGGGGACGCTGCGGACCCCGGCGCAGGCGCGGGAACGGATCGGTGTTTTCCTAACAACAAGGCAGACGCATGTTTCTCGAGAGCAATCCCCGTTTCGTCAGCCGCCTGACCAGGGACACGCTGGCCATGATTCTTGCTGGTGGCCGAGGCGGGCGGTTGGTCAATCTCACCGACTGGCGGACAAAACCGGCGGTGCCCTTCGGCGGCAAGTTTCGTCTGATCGATTTTCCGCTCTCCAACTGCATCAATTCCGGCATTCGCCGAATCCAGGTCCTGACCCAATACAAGGCGCACTCCCTGATCCAGCATGTACAGCGAGGCTGGGGCTTCCTGCGCGGCGAATTCGGCGAGTTCGTCGAACTGGTGCCAGCCCAGCAGCGACTGGATCAGCCGCTGTGGTATGCGGGCACCGCCGACGCGGTGTACCAGAGCATTGACATCATCACCGCCCATGATCCCCGCTATGTCCTGGTGCTGGCCGGTGATCACGTCTACAAGATGGACTACGGCACGATGATCGCCCGGCACGTGGAGTCCGGGGCCGAGATGACTGTGGGCTGTGTCGAAACGCCGCTGGAGCGGGCCCGGGCCTTCGGTGTGATGAGCGTCGATGAGCATGGGCAGGTGCTGGAATTTACCGAGAAGCCGGAGAATCCGGATCCGATCCCGGGGGATTCCAGCAATGCGCTGGTATCCATGGGCATCTATGTTTTCAATCGTGACTACCTGTTCCGGGCGCTGCGCCAGGATGCAGAAGACCCCGATTCGGACCGTGATTTCGGCCGCGATGTCATTCCGCGGGCGATTCACGAGGCGAAAGTCGTTGCCTATCCGTTTCGCGATCCGCAGAGTGGCGAACAACCCTACTGGCGGGATGTGGGGACCGTGGATGCGTTTTACGAAGCCAATCAGGAGTTGATTGGCGCCCGGCCGGAACTGAACATCTATGATGAACTCTGGCCGATCTGGACCTACCAGGCACAGTTGCCGCCGGCAAAGTTCATCAATGTGCAGTTGAACGACGAGGACCTGCCCGGCATGGCATTGGATTCCATGGTCTCGGGGGGCGACATCATCTCCGGCTCGCTGGTGCGCCACAGCCTGCTTTTTTCGCAGGTGCAGGTGCAGCCGCAGTCGGTGGTGGAAGATTCGGTGGTGCTGCCGGCGGTCACCGTGGGCCAGGGCAGTCGCATCCGGCGCGCGGTGATCGACGAAGGCTGTCGGATCCCGAACGGCACCGTCATTGGCTACGATGTGGAACAGGATCGCAGCCGCTTCTACGTCTCTCCGGGAGGTGTCGTGCTGGTCACCCCGGAAATGCTTGGCCAGGAGGTTGATCACGTTCGCTAGGGAAACACTGATCCATTCGCACGCCCGCGTTGGAGTTCAGTGTTTCTCTAAAGTCCCGGGCGCGCTGGAACTGCTGCCCGTACAACGATTCGTGCCACTGCCGGGCCGCGGAATACGGCTCGGCCAGGGTGTTGGAGGAGAGAGGCATGTCCATGTTCGATTTGGGGAAACGTGGGGACGGCGGCAAGCCGGCCACCAGCCAGGAGGACGTCAAGATGCAGGATCGGGAAACGACCGCAACACCGGCAGCGCAGGGCAGCAGTCAGGCAACCGGGGGCCGGGGGGCCGCGGTGATTGGCCCATCCATTCATATCGAGGGCACGCTGCGTGGCGGTGAAGACCTCGTCATCGAGGGCCAGATCAGCGGACGGGTCCACCTGCCGGAGAACAGCCTGACCATCGGGCCCAAGGGGCGTCTGAAGGCCGAGGTCTACGCCCACACGGTGTACGTCGAGGGCTCGGTGGACGGCGACCTTTACGGTGCCGATCGCATCGTGATCCGGAAGTCCGCCGAAATTCGCGGCAACCTGATGGCGCCGCGGGTCGCGCTGGAAGAGGGTGCCCGCTTCAAGGGCGCCATCGAGATGGACAGCAAGTCAGTCGAGTCGGCGATGAACAAGGCCAAACAGGCATCGGCGGCCGAAACGTCGGCAAGTGGTGGCGGTGCTGCCGCGCCCGCCGAAACCAAGACCACAGGTTCCGGCTCGCAGGCCAAGCCGACGGCCGAAGCTGCGGGTGGCAAAGGCGGCGCCTGATCCGGTGGCATTCCTACGTCAGACACCCGGGCAATGACGGTAGCTGAGCGGGAGCGGGGGCGGGCCCCGGGAGGTACGCGGGATACGGAAGCCTTCCCGGCGCGCCTGCTGCAGGCGACCATTGATAGCCTGGAGGCCGGCGAGCGGCGGGTGATCCTTGATCTCGGTGGTGCTCAGCCGGGCAGCCTGGACTTACTGTCCGGGTTTCGATGCCGGTACTGCATAGGTGACGTGCTGGACGATCTGATGCGCCTGGACGCCAGGCAGGAGCCGGTTTCGCTGGACGCGGTCATCGACGAATTGCTTCCGGCCAGTGTGTTCGGCAATGCGGACCTGGTGCTGTGTTGGCAGCTACTTGATTACCTGGAGACCCCGGTCCTGGAAGCCCTGGGGCGGCGCCTGAGGCATTTGCTCGCCTCCGGTGGCCTGATCCATGCCATCACCGAGTACAGCGCCAGCGATATGCCGGACCCGATGCATCCGCTGTTCCTTGATCGGGACGGTGCCGTTCGTTATGCGAGCGTGCGTTCGGGAAGCCGCCGACCGGCGCCCCGGCACGCGCCCGCTGAACTGCAGAAACGCCTTGGCGGGCTGCAGATGGAGCGTGCCGTGCTGCTTGGCAACGGCATGCAGGAGTATCTGTTCCGCCTTTGAGGGCCCTGCTCATGGCTGTTTCGTCAACGTTCCGATGGTTCATCCTTCTGATCCTGTGCCTTGGCGTCAGTGGCATCCTTGCCGCCGACGAGCAGGAGCATCCCGCGCTATGGCGGGTGGACAGCGGGGATTCCACGCTTTATCTCTTCGGCACCATGCATCTTCTGCCGGAGGGACACGCGCCGCTGGCGCCGGTCATCGAGCGTGCCTTCGAGGCCAGCGACGTGCTGGTGCTGGAAATGAACCTGAGCAACCTGAATCAGGCTGAGATCCAGCAGTTGATGTTCCAGCGCGGGCTCAATACCGATGGCCGTCGGTTGTCGGCGATTGTCGGCCCCGAACGCTGGGCCGAGGTGCGCGCTGCCGTCGAGCAGGTGGGCCTGCAGCCGGTGCTGCTGGAGGGCATGCAGCCCTGGCTCGCAGGCATGACGTTGACACTGAGTTCCCTGCATCAGCTTGGAATGCGTCCCGATCAGGGTGTCGAGTCCTACCTGCTGCGGCAGGCGGGCGAAGACATGGAGGTCCGGGAGCTGGAGAAATTCCGCGAGCAGCTCGGTGTGCTGGCCAATCTGTCCGAGCAGACCCAGATCGCCCTGCTGATGCAGACCGCGCGGGAAATGGATGATCTGGAGACGATCACCCGGCAGACCCTGGAGGCCTGGTCGGCGGGCGATGTGGCCGCGCAGGAACGCTATCTGCTCGAAACCTACAGCGATTACCCGGATCTCTATCAGGCACTGATCGTCGATCGGCACCGCAACTGGTTGCCGCAGCTTGAAGCCATGCTGGCCGAGCCGGGGACCTACTTCATTGCGGTGGGTGCCCTGCATCTGGTGGGCGAGGACAGTGTGCTTGACGGTTTGCGCCGCGCAGGACATGCGCCGGAGCGCGTTCGCGAAAGGGGAGGCTGATGGATTCCACGAGCAGGTCCTGGCCCAAGGCCATGCTTGCGCTGGTACTGGTCGCCGGCGTGTTGGTGGCGCCGCTGGCGCAGGCGGAGGCCTATCCCGATTGGCAGGGGGCGCCGCTCTACGGCACGCTGAATGCGCATGCCGACGAGAGCGACTGGCTGGCGATGCTCCCGGTCCGCGCTGGCGGCGGCATGGCCATGCCGGAGGCGGCTGGCGAAGACTGTCAGGGCTATGTCGAGCAGGCGCAGCCGGATCTCGACCTCAATCTGCGGACCGAGGAGCTCAGGGATCTTGTTATCCGGCTGGCGACCAGGGAACCGCTGTTGATCGTGGTCTATTCCAGCGAGCGCGAGTGGGTCTGCTCTTCGCTGGCGGCCTCTGGCGCGCGCAGCCAGCTCAGTCTCGTGCTGGATGACGTCAGTCCGGGGAGTTTCAATATCTGGATTGGCCATCGCGACAGTGACGGCGATTATCCCCGGGCGGACATGACCGTCGAGTTCCGCCGGGGCGAGGAGGGTGTTGAGCTCTGATTCGATTGTCCGTTCAAAGAAAACCCCGCCTAGGCGGGGTTTTTTGTGCGAATGTTGGTCCGGATCAGATGGCGGAGACGTTCGCGGCAGCCAGGCCTTTCGGCGTGGTCTGGGTTTCGAACTGCACGCGCTGGCCTTCGGCCAGGGTGCGGAAACCGTCGCCCTGAATGGCGGAGAAATGCACGAACACGTCCTTGCCGCCGTCTTCCGGAGAGATGAAGCCAAAGCCCTTGCTCTCATCGAACCACTTCACGGTACCGGTCATCATTTGGAGTCTGCTCCTTCGGAAATTGTCTCTATTAACGATTTAGCAGGTCTTACTGAACAACAACGTCCTGGAGTGACTACCAACGCGGGAAGACTACCGGATCTTGCGACAGGGCTGACACTGCTAAGGGGAAATGTATACCCAATCTCCGCATTCCGCCAATGCCCGGCATGAAGTTTTTGTGATTTACCGCAGGCAGGCCCCGGGTTTGGCGCCTGCCTGCGGCGATTTTAGGTGATGCGACTAGCGTCGATTAACGCTGAAAGCACCCGGCCCGGTGAAGAAAAGCGTGACCGCCGTGAACAGGAAAAAGCCCTGCAGTTCCAGCTGCCAACCGCCGTGCTGGGTCAGCATAAACAGTTCATGCGGATGGGCCAGCGCTATTGCCACCAGCATGTTGATCACGATCAACAGTGCGCCGATGCGGGCGTAAAAGCCCAGAATGATGAGCACTGGTGCCACCACTTCGCCAATGTAGACGCCGTATGCGAAGAGTTCCGGCAGGCCGTGATTCACCACCAGGCCCTTGATGCCGTCGATGCCGTGAAAGAGTTTATGCACGCCATGGAACAGCATCAGAATGCCCAGCGTCTGTCGCAGAATGAATTTTCCCAGCGCGTCGTTCATCAGCATGGTCGTTCTCCTTGTTCCCCTGTTCAGGTTTTTGATAATTGCTCGCGCATCACTGCCAGCCAATCGTTTCCCGTCTTCGGCCTGGCATCGCCGGCTGCTGCCTTGATCCGGTGATCCTGTTGCCGGGGGCTGGTACCGAGTTCCTGCAAGTAGGGTGAGGTTGGTCTGCTCTGCGGACCGCCGTCCAGCGTGATCAGGTCGGCATGATGCAACAGCAGGCATTCCCGTGCGCGGGTTATCGCCACATAGCCCAGGCGTCGTTCCTCGGCGGCGTTCTGCACCCGGCCGTCGCGCTCCAGCGGCATCAGTCCCTCGGTGAATCCGGCCAGGTGGACTTCCGGCCACTCCAGCCCCTTGGCTGCATGGATGGTGCTCAATACGACACCATTGCCCTGGTCGTCCGAACCTGTTGCCGCCAGGGCGTCGAGCGCCTGCTGCCACTGCCGTGCGGCATCGCCGGCACCGAGGCGCTTGTCCAGAATACGCTGGACGGCCTGCAGCCGGGGGTACTTTCGTGACCCCGGTGGTGGTTCGCGGCGGCGCCGTTGCAGCCACTGGCTGAACAATGGCGTCTCCCGACACCAGCGCGCCAGCGCCTTCGGACCAAGCCGCCGCAGGCGCTCCACCGCCCGATGCAGTTCCAGTGCCGCCGTGGCGGTGTCCGGCCTGAGGTCCGCGGCGGCTGCCAGTGGGTCCGAGCCGGTCTGCGCCAGCAATCGTCCGACGCCGCGGCTGCCGAGGCCGGGTATCAGTTCGGCAAGCCGGATCAGGGCACCGCCGTCACGGGGGTTTGCCGCCAGGCGGGCCGCGGCAAGCATCATGCGCACGTCGGCATGGCCGAGCAGATCCAGGCTGCCACGGACCTCGAACGGAATGCCGTGCTCCAGCAAGGCCGATTCCAGGTCCCGCACCATGCGTTTCTTGCGGTACAGCACGGCAATGTGGTCCGGCGCCAGACCGCGGTCGAGGCTGCGCTGGATGCACGCCGCGATGCCCCCGGCCAAGGCAGGCGTATCGGTGTACAGGTGGAGGTGCAGCGAGGGCTTGTCGTTGGCCGAACGCACCGGGCGGGGCGTTTTCTCGAGGCGATTGCTGTTGTGGGCGACCAGCCTCGCAGCACTGTCGACGATATCCGGTCGCGAGCGGTAATTGCGTTCCAGGCGATAGACTTGCGCCCGGTACTGGGCGATGAAGTCCTTGAGGTTATCCGGGCGGGCATGCCGCCACTCGTAGATGGCCTGGTCGTCGTCGCCGACCAGCAAGATACTGCGGCAGGGTGGAGCGATCCGCTGCAGCAGCCGGAATTGCGCCCCATCCGTGTCCTGGGCCTCGTCCACGGTGATGTCGCGGTAGCCGTCACGCAGTTCGGCGGCCAGCTCCGGGCAGGCATCCAGCAGCCGGCTGCAGAGCAGGATCAGGTCGCTGTAATCGAGCAGCCCGGACTCCCGTTTCTGCGTCTCGAAACGGCGGAATCGCTGCAGGCAGCGCGCAATCGCCACCGGGCCGAAGTCGGCCGCGGACAGGGCATCATGGAAGGCCCGGAGATCGCCCTCAGCGGCAATGTCCAGGCCGCGCGCCGTGCAGGCCTCATGCACGGCGATGGCCGCCTGCCGCCGTCGCCGATCGGTGAGCACGCCCGCGAGCAGGGTGTCGAGCATCCGCCGGCTATCCTCTCCGTCCATCTGCGTGGTCCGCGCCGGAATGCCGATCCGCGAACCGTGCTGGCGCAACAGCTGCCGGCCGAAGGCGTGGAAGGTGCCGATGAACGGCAGCTCCGCACCGGCCGGCAAGCCCTGTTGCAGGCGATCACGCATTTCCGCGGCGGCCCGGTTGGTGAACGTCAGCAGGACCATGGAGGCGGGTGGCAGCCGATCTTCGGCCAGGCGGCGCAGGGCGCGCTCGGTGGTGCATCGGGTCTTGCCCGATCCGGCCCCGGCGAGCACGGCCGCCGGTCCCTGGCTGTGGGCCACGACCAGTTTCTGATCCGGGTCGAGCGAGAGAATCCGGTGCAAGCGTGCCTCCGTCGAAAATTTCCGTTCCCTGATGGCTGGCCACGCCCGCCGCGTTCTGCTTCCATGGACGGCCATTCCGCCCAAACAGGGAGCCTTCCATGCCCGCAGATGTCTTTCACGCTGCCGTGACCCTGCCTCTCGCCACGGCACGCCAAATCATCGCCGCCACCCTCGCCGAGGGTGAGGCCCGAGAGCTGCAACCGCTGACCGTGGCCGTGCTCGACGCCGGCGGTCACCTTGTGGCGCTGGAGCGTGCCGATGGCGCCGGTCTGATGCGGCCGGAAGTGGCGCTCGGCAAGGCCCGCGCGGCCCTCGGCATTGGTATCGACAGCGGCACGATCGGCGCGCGGAACGAGGGCCGCGATGCGTTTCTGGCGGCCGTTGCCGTTGCTTCCGGCGGAACCTTCGTGCCTGTCCCGGGCGGCGTGCTGGTGCTGGACGACCAAAGCCGCATGATCGGCGCGGTGGGTGTCAGCGGTGATGCCTCGGACCAGGATGCAGCCTGTGCCTGCGCCGGCATCGAAACCGCGGGGTTGCGGGCCGGGCTGGATGCTGCCGGCTGATATGCATGCCACTTAAGGAAACACTGATTTATTCCCGCGTCTGCGCCCGAGACCGGTTTTGGTCATCTGGCAAGGCGCGGTGCCGGTTCGGTAGCCGAAGCTACCGGACCGGTAGCGCAACGCCGCCAGGGGCCAAAACCGGCCGGGGTCTTCGACTTGGGCCGCATTTTTCCCGAATGCTGTGTTGCGCTGCTTGACCGCAGAATGACTGCGGCACTGCGCAGCCCGCCTTGCCTCGGAAAAAATGCGGACTCCAACGCAGGCGTGCGAATAAATCAGCGTTTCCTTAACGGCCCGGGGTCGCGGCTCCGGGTCGTCATTTGCCGCCGGGCGCTACTCCATTCCCTGGTAGCCGATGGCCTGGCCGACCCTGACCTGCTGATCCACCTCCAGCCCTTCGTTCAGCCTCGCGATGCCCGGCGGCAGGATCAGGATCACCGTCGATCCCATATTGAATCGCCCCATCTCCTGGCCGCGCAGCAAGCGCGGGGCCTCGCGTTCAAAGCTGCGCACCGTTACCCGGCTTGCCGCCGGCGGTGTGACCTCGCCGGCCCAGACGGTCTCGATGCTGCCGACATTGATCGCGCCGACCAGGACCACCGCCATCGGCCCGAATACCGTCTCGAACAGGCAGACCAGACGTTCGTTCCGGGCGAAAAGCCTGGGTATCGTGCGCACCGTGTGGCGGCCGACACTGAACAGCCTGCCGGGTACATGGACCGTTTCCAGCAGACGGCCGTCGGCGGGCATATGGACCCGGTGATAGTCCCGTGGTGACAGGTACACGGTCATGAAGCAGCCGTCCCGGAACGGCCTGGCACGAGCCGGGTCGCCGCCAAGCAGTGCGGACAGGGAGTAGTCGTGGCCCTTCGCCTGCAGTACGCGATCCCCAGCGAGCCGGCCAAAGGCACTGATCGCCCCGTCGGCGGGACAGCAGAGGGTTTGCGGATCACTGGGAAGCGGGCGGGCACCGGGCCTCAGTGCACGCGTGAAAAAGGCATTGAAATGGGTGTAGGCGCCTGGGTCAGGCTCCAGGGCCTCGTCCATGGCCACGCCGAACCGTCGGATGAACCAGTTGGTGAACGGGATACGGATCCGCGGATTCTCGATACGCGTGAAGCGGTGCGTCGTCCGGGAAATGGCATGCTGCGGCAACAGGTACAGCGGCAGGCTTTTCAGCCAGTCCATTGGCCGGGCACGGCCTTCAAGGCCGAAGCGGAACGGCGCCTGCGTCATGCCTAGCGTCCGGCGTGATGGTCGAGGATGGCCTGCAGATCCCGGGTCATGTCGGCGGCGCGATGGGGCGCCTGGAAGATGGCCTGCAGCCGTCCTTCGGGATTGATCAGCAGCACCGCCGAGCCGTGATCGACCATGTAGTCCTGTTCGCCGTTTTCATTGTGCCGCACGTGGACAATGCCGAGATCACGGGCAAGCCGGTCGATCTGTTCCAGGTCACCGGTGATGCCGGTGAAGCTGTCGTGAAACGCCGGCACGTAGGAGGCCAGCCGCTCCTTGGTATCGCGCTCGGGATCGACGGTGATGAAAAGTGTCCTCAAGCCCGGTCCGCCATTCACCCCGTCCTGCACCCGGGCGAGGTCGATCATCGTCGTCGGGCAGATGTCGGGGCAGTTGGTGAAACCGAAGAAGACCAGGTTCCACTGACCATGAAAGGCGTCCCGGTCGAACGGCTGGCCGTCGTGCGCGACCAGCGAAAAGTCCGTGATCTCTCGGCCACCGTCCAGGTATGTCGCCGTCATTTCCTCGGTGTCGAGGCTTGTCGGCGCGAACAGCTGACTGGCCGCGAACATGCCGCCGGCCAGGGCGAGAACGCCGGCCAGGGCGGCAACGATAAGGAGCGGGGCGTTTGAACTGGTTTTCATAGTGGCCCGGATTCTGTCACAGACTGGGGTCGGGAAAAACTCTCCGGATCGCCCTGTGCGGGGATCTCGCAACAGGTAGACAACGGCCCGGACGGGGGATTCCCGCCCCGGCCGGCGCGCGGGCAGCGGGCGCTTTGCTGTATGCTTGCGCGCCTGTCCCCCGGGTCGAGTGTTGGCGGCGTAATATGCTCGAAGTCCAGTCTGCTGAAATCACCCTGCGTACGGTTCGAGACCACGTGCGATGGGCGGCGAGCCGGTTTACCGAGGCCGGACTGGTTTTCGGCCACGGCACCGAAAATGCGCTGGACGAAGCGGCGGCGCTGGTGAGTCACAGTCTGCATCTGCCGGCGCAGATCCCCGACCTGTATTGGGACGCGCGGATTACCGATGGCGAGCAACGCCTGATCCTGGAGCGTGTTTCGCGGCGGATCGAGACGCGATTGCCCTTGCCCTACATCACCGGCGAGGCCTGGTTCGCCGGCCTGCCATTTCACGTCGATCGCCGTGTGCTGATTCCGCGATCACCGATCGCGGAGCTGATCGAAACCGGTTTCTCGCCGTGGCTCGATGCGGTCGCGGTCGATCGGGTCCTGGAGATCGGTACCGGCAGCGGCTGCATTGCCGCCGCCTGTGCACTGGCGTTCCCCGAGGCCGCGGTGCTGGCGACGGACGTGTCGACGGATGCCCTGGCGCTGGCCGAGCACAATCTGGCGCGCCACGGATTGACCGGGCAGGTGCAGTTGCTGCAATCCGATGTTTTCGACGCGGTGCCGGCGGATGCCCGCTTCGATCTGATTGTCAGCAATCCGCCCTATGTCGATGCCGAGGACATGGCCGCGCTGCCGCCGGAGTATCGGCATGAACCGCGCCGGGCCCTGGCTGCCGGCGACGACGGTCTGGTCGTGGTGCACCGGATTCTGGCCGGCGCTGCCGCCCATTTGAGCGAAAACGGTATTCTGGTCTGCGAAGTGGGCAACAGTGAGTGGGCGCTGGCCGAGGCCTATCCGCAGGTTCCGTTTCTGTGGCTGGACTTCGAGCGCGGCGGGCACGGCGTTTTTCTGCTAACCGCCGAGCAGCTCGGCACCATCTGATCGGGAGAGACAATCAGGCATGTCCGGCAATACCTTTGGCAAGCTGTTTACGGTGACCACCTTCGGTGAGAGTCACGGCCCGGCGCTGGGCGCCGTGGTTGATGGTTGCCCGCCGGGCCTGGAGCTCGACGAGAGCGACCTGCAGCGGGATCTGGACCGGCGGCGTCCCGGTTCGTCGAAGTTCACCACACAGCGCAAGGAGCCGGATGCGGTGCGCATCCTTTCCGGGGTGTTCGAAGGGCGGACCACCGGCACGCCGATCGGACTGCTGATCGAGAATACCGATCAACGGTCACGCGATTACGGTGCGATCAGCCAGCAGTACCGGCCCGGACACGCGGATTACACCTACGATCACAAATACGGCTTTCGTGATTACCGAGGCGGCGGTCGTTCCTCGGCACGGGAGACGGCGATGCGGGTCGCCGCCGGCGGCGTGGCGCGCAAGTACCTGGCGCAGCGGTACGGCGTCCGAATCCGCGGCTATCTCAGCCAGCTTGGCCCGATCCCGCTCGCCCTGCGCGACTGGGACGCGGTCGAACAGAACCCCTTTTTCTGTGCCGATCCGGAGCGCGTGCCGGAACTCGAGGCGTACATGACCCAGCTGCGGCGCGATCTGGATTCGGCCGGCGCGCGGGTGGATGTGGTTGCCGAAGGCTGCCCGCCGGGATGGGGCGAGCCGGTGTTTGATCGCCTGGACGCGGACATTGCCCACGCGATGATGAGCATCAACGCGGTCAAGGGCGTGGAGCTTGGCGCCGGATTCGAGGCGGTCACCCAGCGCGGCAGCGAGCATCGCGACGAGTTGACGCCAGAGGGCTTTCTCAGCAATAACGCCGGCGGGGTGCTCGGCGGCATCAGCACGGGGCAGCCGGTGCGGGTCAGTATCGCCCTGAAGGCCACCTCCAGCATCGTCACTCCAGGGCGTTCGGTGTCGACCACGGGCGAGCCTGTGGAGATCGTCACCAAGGGGCGCCATGATCCCTGTGTCGGTATCCGCGCTGTGCCGGTTGCCGAGGCCATGCTGGCCCTGGTGCTGATGGACCATGCGCTCCGGCATCGGGCACAGAATGCCGACGTCAGTGTCAGCGCGCCGCTGATTCCTGGCGGTTGAGCCGCCAGTCTTCGCCCACAGCTCTGCCGGGAGATCCCATGCGCGGCATGCCGCTTCCCTACTGGCGCCTGTCCGCCTTCTACCTGTGCTTTTTCGCCGTGCTTGGGGGGCTGGCGCCGTACTGGGGGCCGTACCTCAAGGCCCAGGGCTTCAGCTCGCTGGAAATCGGCCTGCTGATCGCAATTCTGCATGGCACCAAGATCATTGCGCCGAACATCTGGGGCTGGATTGCCGACCGCAGCGGACATCGCATGTGGGTGGTGCGGCTCGGCGCCTTCGTCGCACTGCTGAGTTTCGCCGGGGTGCTGCTGGGCAGTCAGTTCTGGTGGCTGGCCCTGGTGATGACCGTGTTCAGTTTTTTCTGGAATGCGGCCCTGCCCCAGTTCGAGGCCAACACGATGAACCATCTGGGCTCGGCAGCTCACACCTATGGTCGTATCCGCCTCTGGGGGTCGGTCGGGTTCATCATCGCGGTGCTTGCCTTCGGGGAATTGATCGATCGCCATGGCGTCGAGATCCTGCCCTGGCTGATCCTGCTCGCTTTCCTCGGTCTGTATGCCGCCGCGCAGGTCTCGCCCGAGGCACCACAGCGGCACCACAGCCGCGCAGCCGAGCCGATCCTGCGGGTCCTGTTTCGGCCCGAGGTGTCGGGTTTCCTGCTCGCCTGCTTCCTGCTCCAGGCAAGCCACGGTCCGTACTACGCCTTCTTCAGCATCTACCTGGAAGGGCATGGCTACCGCAGCAGCATGATCGGTCTGCTGTGGGCCGTGGGTGTGGTTGCCGAGATTGGCCTGTTCCTGCTGATGCACCGTCTGCTGCCGCGCTTCGGGCCACGGTTACTGTTCCTGCTGGCGGTGGTGTTAACGGTGTTGCGCTGGATCCTGATCGGCGCCATGCCGGCCAATCTGTCGGTGCTGTTGTTCGCCCAGTGCCTGCATGCGGCATCCTTCGGTGTGTATCACGCGGTGGGGATTCATCTGGTCAATCGCTTTTTCGTCGGCCGCAACCAGGGTCGCGGGCAGGCGCTGTACAGCAGCATCACCTTCGGCGCCGGTGTGGCGGTGGGCAGCCTCGGTGCCGGCCTGCTCTGGGACCGCGTGGGCGGCAGCATGACCTTTTATCTGGCGGCGCTCACGGCGGTGTTGTCGCTGTTGTGCGCCCATTGGGCCTTGCGCCGTGAGGAGACAAGCGCGACTGCATCCGTATAATCGGGCGCCCTGAGCCATTTGGCCGGCTGCGCCGGATGCCGCGTAAATTAAAAAATCGGGATGGTTGTATGAGCAAGAAAATCCTCGTGCTGCCGGGTGACGGCATCGGCCCGGAAATCGTCGCCGAGGCGGTCAAGGTGCTGGATTGCCTGCGCCAGGATCACGGCCTGGACGCCGAACTCGCGCATGGCCTGATCGGCGGCGCCGCCTATGACGCCTGCGGCAAACCACTGCCGGACGAAACCCTGCGAACGGCGCTGGAATCCGACGCTGTGTTGCTCGGCGCGGTCGGCGGGCCGGCTTATGACGCGCTGGACCGGCCATTGCGGCCGGAACGCGGCTTGCTGGCCATTCGCTCGGAGATGGCCCTGTTCGGCAACCTGCGGCCCGCCATCCTGTATCCGCAACTGGCAGAGGCCTCGGCATTGAAGCCGGAAGTGGTGTCCGGGCTGGATATCATGATCGTGCGGGAGCTTACCGGCGGCCTGTATTTTGGCGAGCCACGGGGCATCCGCACGCTGGATAACGGAGAACGCCAGGGCTACAACACGCTGGCGTACACGGAATCGGAGATCGAGCGCATCGGCCGCCTGGCCTTCGAGACAGCGCGCCGGCGCGACAAGCGCCTGTGTTCGGTGGACAAGGCCAACGTACTGGAGGTCACCGAGCTGTGGCGTGAGATCATGACCCGCCTGGCCGGCGAGTATCCGGATGTGGAGCTCAGCCACATGTATGTTGATAACGCGGCCATGCAACTGGTCCGGGCGCCGAAGCAGTTCGATGTGCTGGTTACCGAGAACATGTTCGGCGATATCCTGTCCGATTGCGCCGCGATGCTGACCGGCTCCATCGGCATGCTGCCCTCGGCATCGTTGGACCGGAATGGCAGAGGCATGTACGAGCCGATTCATGGTTCGGCGCCCGATATTGCCGGACAGGGTGTTGCCAACCCGCTCGCCACCATCCTGTCGGTGGCGATGATGCTGCGGCATTCACTGGGCGAGCCAGCCCTGGCGGACCGCGTGCAGGCGGCGGTGGGCGCGGTACTCGATCAATGTTTGCGAACCGCCGATATTCACACGCCCGATACGCGGCGCGTGGGCACCGTCGAGATGGGCGATGCCGTCGTGGCAGCGCTGCGGGCGGCTTGAGATAACCCAGATTTCCCTGAGGAGACGACACATGAAAAAGGTCGGAATTGTCGGTTGGCGCGGCATGGTCGGTTCGGTGCTGATGCAGCGCATGCGCGAGGAGGATGATTTCCGCGACATCGATCCGGTGTTCTTCTCCACCTCGCAGGCCGGTCAGCCGGGCCCCGATGTGGGTGGTGGCGCAGGAACCCTGCAGGACGCCAACGACATCGAGGCGTTGCAGGCCATGGACGTGGTCCTCACCTGCCAGGGTGGTGACTACACCGGTGCGGTCTACGAGAAACTGCGCGCCACTGGCTGGGACGGTTACTGGATTGATGCCGCCTCGACGCTGCGCATGGCCGACGACAGCATCATCGTGCTCGATCCGGTGAACCGCGATGTGATCGACGACGGCTTGAACGCGGGCATCAGGACCTACGTCGGCGGCAACTGCACGGTCAGCCTGATGCTGCTCGCCGTTGGCGGTCTGTTCCGTCAGGGCCTGGTCGAGTGGATCAGTCCGATGACCTACCAGGCGGCCTCCGGCGCCGGTGCGCAGAATATGCGTGAACTGGTGGCGCAGATGGGGTACATCCATGAGGCCTCCGGCGGCCTGATGGATCCGTCCGCTTCGATTCTCGAACTGGATCGGGCCGTTACCACCGCCTTGCGCAGCGATGCGTTCCCCAGCGAGAAATTCGGTCATCCGCTGGCCGGCAGCCTGCTGCCCTGGATCGACAAGAAGCTGGAAAGCGGCCAGAGCAAGGAGGAATGGAAGGCCGGAGTCGAGAGCAACAAGATACTCGGCCGCAGCCACAATCCCATTCCCATCGACGGCATCTGTGTGCGGGTCGGTGCAATGCGTTCCCATGCCCAGGCACTGACCATCAAACTCACCGGTGACGTGCCACTGGATGAGGTGCATGCCGCACTGGCCAGCGCCAATGACTGGGTCCGGGTGATCGACAACGAGAAGGAAGCCAGCCTTCAGGCGCTGACGCCAGCGGGTGTCAGCGGTACGCTGGATATTCCGGTCGGGCGCCTGCGCAAGCTGGCCATGGGTCCGGAGTACCTGTCGGCATTCACGGTCGGCGATCAGTTGTTGTGGGGGGCCGCGGAACCCCTGCGCCGTATGCTGCGGATCCTGCAGGGGGCGTAGCCCGGCGGTCCCGGGGCTGGGCCGACCCCGGTGAAGGGCAGCAACCGGACCAACAGTCTGCCGAATCAGTCACAGACGGTCGTCATGGTACGCCCTAAAGTGACAACAGACAGGGTGTTTGCTGGTGGCGACGGGGAGCCGCATGTCCCACACTGTGTCCGGTGGCGGGCCGAACGCCAGTATGGTCGCGTCCGTTCAGCCTTTCGAACCTCACTCCAGCATTGATCGACTTGTGGCCCACGCCGGATTCGTTGACACAAAAGGAATACTGATGGCGCAGCGACTGCTTCTCGGGTTTGTCACGCTCGTTTTCGTTTTTCCTTCCGTTGCCAGTGCGCTGGGCCTCGGGTCCATCGAGGTGCGTTCGGCACTCAACGAGCCCTTGGATGCCCGGATCCCGGTGCGTGCCGAGGCGACGGAACTCGAGTCGCTGCGTGCCGAGCTGGCCTCGGAAGAGGCCTTCCGCGATGCCGGCCTGGACCGCCCCTATGCACTCTCCGAGATGCGTTTCGAGGTGGTCACTGAGGGTTCCGGCGCACCTTACATCCGGGTCAGGACCAGCGACCCCGTGCGTGAGCCGTTTATCGCCTTCCTTGCCGATGTGCGTTGGTCCGGCGGTCGGCTCCGCCGCGAGTACACTCTGTTTCTCGATCCGCCGGTCTACAGCGAGCGTCGCGATGCGCCTGCGGACGCACCGAGCCGGGCTGAGCCCTCGGCGCCGGATGCCCGGCCGCAGCGGCCCGCAGATCCGGAGCCGCGGCGCGCTCCGCCGAATACCTACCAGGTGCGCCAGGGGCAGACCGCCTGGCAGGTGGCCAACGCGGTCCGTGATCCGGACTTTTCCGTGCATCAGACAATGATGGCGCTGCTGGAAGCGAACCCGGACGCCTTCGCTGGTGGCAATGTCAACAATCTGCGTGCCGGCGTGACCTTGCAGGTGCCCGACCGGGAGCAGCTGGCATCCCTGTCCGAGGGCGAAGCGCGGCGGCAGTTTGCGCAGCAGACCGAGGCCTGGGAAGCCGCGCGGCAGCCGACGCCGGAGGAGCCGCCGGCGGTGGCCGAAACCGATGAGCCGGTGCGTGACGACGAGGATGAGGCCGCTGAACCGGACGTTGCCGCCGCTGACGACGATGATGACGAACCCGCGGCCGACGACGAAGAGGTGACCGACGAGGAGGCCGTTGCCGCGTCCGAGGCGGAGGACGAGCCCGACGCGCGGCTGCAACTTCGCGGCGCCGCCGACCTGGCCGGAGATGATGCTGCCCAGGCCCTGCTTGAGGATGATCTCGAGGCAACGCGCGACAATGTGCGGTTGTTGCAGGATCAGTTGATTGCCATGCGCGACTCGGAAGCCGCATTGCGCGCGGAGAACGAAGAATTGCGGCAGATGACCGATGAGATGCGCGCCCGCCTGGATGCCCTGGAACGCGCGGTGAACCTGCAGGCCGATCCGGGTATGGCAAGCCCGGATGACCCGGCGCCGCTGGAAGACGCAGCGGCGCTTGCCGACGACGAGACCGCGGCCGAGGCCGGGGATGTGGCCGATGCCGAGACGGATCAGGCGGCCACCGCCGGGGAGTCCGATGACGAGGCCGTGGCGCTGGCCGACGATGAGCCTGCTGCAGCCGCCGACGACGGCGTCGAGGCCGCGCCGGCAACTGCCGCCGATGATCCTCTGGCGCAGCCGGAGCAAACCTCCCTTGAAGCCATGCTGGCCGATCCGCGCCTGCAGTACATGGGTGGCGGTGCGCTGCTGCTGTTGTTGCTGCTGGTCCTGCTGATGATCCGTCGGCGACGGCAACAACATGAACTGGAAGAGGCGGAATACGAGCGGATTCACAGCCCGTTGCCGTCTTCTGCCGTGGTCGGTGCCAATGCCGCCGGCAAGGGTGCCGATGCCTTTGCCGCGGACGAGGCGCTGGTGACGCGTTCGCCGCTGGAAGCGGCCGACGCCGCGCTGGCGGACGGGGATCGGACGACGGCGCGTGAAGTGATCAACCGCGGCCTGATACTGGAGCCCGCGAATCAGGTGTTGCGCCTGCGCTTGCTGCGGCTGCATGCCCAGGAGCAGGACCTGCCGGCATTCGAGGCTGAGGCCGAAACCCTGCATCGGCAACTGCAGGATGAACGTAATCCGATCTGGCAGGAGGTCAAGTCGCTGGCATTGGGGCTCGGGTCCGCTCATGCACTGTTCGCTGCCTCGGCCTATCCGCGCGCCGACGAGAATTCGGAGGACGTGGCGGATGATGCCGCCCCGGCAGCACCCGAGGCCGCCGCGCCCGAGGATGCCGAGCCGCAGCCATTGCAGCCCGATCCCGCGCCGGACGAAGGCCAGGAACTGCTGGGCGATCTGGATTTCGACCTGGATGCCGAGGTTGAACGCGCCCTCGATGACGGCGTGCCCGGCGCTGACGACGAGGTCAAGACCGACGAGCCGACGGAATCCGAGGCGGTTGCCGCCGCGGACAAGACCGATACGCAGGACGAGGACTGGTCACTGGATTTCGATCTTGAGGCCGAGGAGACGGCTGCCGGTGACGAACCCTCTGCAGGCGACGAAGAGCGCGACGAGTTCGATGACAACGGCCTGGATTTCGCCGTCGATGACGCCGACGTTGCCGAGGATTCGGAGTCCGACGATCTGTTGCCGATGGACGAGGGTGGCTTCGAATCGGAGCCGTCGCGGCCCGCTCCGGGCGTGACGCCCGAAGAGAACCCGGAACCGCTGCCAGGGGATGATGACGAGAGTCTTGTCGACGAGAGCGGGACCAAGCTGGATCTGGCCAATGCCTACATCGAGATGGGTGATCCGGACGGCGCCCGCGCCCTGCTGGAGGAAGTGCTCGAGGAAGGAAGCGAGGAGCAGAAGGCGCGTGCACGTGAGCTGATGGAGCAGGCATCCGGCGAATCGTGATTCGAGTCGCCTCGCGAATGCCCATGGCGGCGGGCCGGTGACCGTGCGCCTGGCCCTCGGTATCGAGTACGACGGTGGCCGATATGCCGGCTGGCAGCACCAGCGGCATGCCACCTCCGTACAGGAGATGCTGGAAGCCGCCCTGTCCCGGGTGGCCGATCACCGCGTTGCGGTCACCTGTGCCGGCCGCACGGATGCCGGCGTGCATGCGGTCGGCCAGGTGGTTCACTTCGACACCGATGCGCAGCGCGATCTGCACGGCTGGCTGCTCGGTGTCACCTCCAACCTGCCGGACGATATTGCCGTCACCTGGGTGCGCCAGGTGCCTGCCGATTTCGACGCCCGCTTCAGTGCCACCGGGCGCTGTTACCGCTACGTCATTCTGTCGCGGCCGACCCGGCCCGGATTGCTGCACGGCCGTGTCAGCTGGATCTGGAAACAGCTCGACGCCAAGGTCATGCAGCGGGCTGGCGCCGCCTTGGTCGGCGAGCACGATTTCACCTCCTATCGCGCGATTGGCTGTCAGGCCAGACATGCGCGGCGCTGCATCACCCGCTTGCAGGTCACGGCCGATGGTCCGTTTATCTATCTGGATGTCGCTGCCAATGCCTTTCTGCATCACATGGTCCGCAACATCGCCGGTGTGCTGATGACCATCGGTGCCGGAGAGGCTGCGCCGGAATGGGCGGCCCAGGTGCTGGCCGCCCGCGACCGGACGGCCGGTGGCGTGACGGCGCCGGCCGCCGGCTTGTACATGGTCGCGGTCGACTATCCGCAGCGTTTCGGGCTGCCGCCAGCGCCGCCGCCGCCGGTTTTTGCGTCGTCTCAGGGGCCGGGTTAGTATCAACGCCCTTCGGCCAGGAGCGACCGGCGTGCGGACACGGATCAAGATTTGCGGCATCACGGATCCGGAGGACGCACGGCAGGTGGCGGCCGCCGGAATCGACGCCATTGGTCTGGTTTTCCATCCGGCGAGTCCACGCCATGTGACAGCGGATCAGGCAGCCGCAGTGATCAACGCGGTGCCGCCTTTCATCTCGGTGGTCGGGCTGTTCCTCAACCCCGGAGCCGATGCCGTGCGCGACGTGCTGCGGCGGCTGCCGATAGACCAACTGCAGTTTCACGGCACCGAATCGGCGGCCTTCTGCCGGCAATTCGGCCGACGTTACGTAAAGGCCCTGGGTATGGCCGGCGACGTTACGGAACTGGACGCGCGGGTTGCCGAGCACGGCGATGCGTCCGGTTTCCTGCTGGACAGTCATGCACCGGGTGAGCAGGGCGGCACGGGCCGGGTGTTTGATTGGGGCAGTTTCCCCCGCGACTACCCGCGGCCCCTTGTGCTTGCCGGGGGGCTGCGTTGCGACAATGTTGCCGCTGCAGTGCGACAATGCCGGCCGTTCGCTGTCGACGTCAGCAGCGGTGTGGAACGCGAGCCGGGCCGAAAATGTCCCGAGCAGGTAAGCCAATTTGTCAGCGAGGTGCGTCGTGGCGAAGACGACTGAAGACATGCAACAGGCGGTGGACTACAGCAAGTTCCCGGACAGCGAGGGGCACTTTGGCGTCTACGGTGGCCGATTCGTGCCGGAAACCCTGATGGCGCCCCTTGCGGAGCTGAGCGAAGCCTATCTTCGGTATCGCAACGATCCGGACTTTCTGCGCGAATTCGATACCGACGCGAGCCAGTTCGTTGGCCGGCCGTCTCCGCTTTACTACGCCGAGCGCTGGAGCGAGAAAATCGGCGGCGCGCGGATCTACCTCAAGCGCGAGGATCTGAACCACACCGGTGCCCACAAGATCAACAATGCGCTCGGCCAGGCACTGCTCGCCAAGCGCATGGGCAAGAAACGGGTCATTGCCGAAACCGGTGCCGGCCAGCACGGCGTTGCCAGTGCCACCGTGGCCGCCCGGCTGGGTATGGAATGCGTCGTCTACATGGGCGCGGACGACATCCAGCGCCAGTCCCCCAACGTCTTCCGCATGCGCCTGCTGGGTGCCGAGGTGGTACCCGTTACCTCGGGTACCCGCACGCTGAAGGATGCCCTGAACGAGGCCATGCGCGACTGGGTGACCAATGTCGATGACACCTTTTACATCATCGGCACGGTGGCGGGTCCCCATCCCTATCCGCTGATGGTGCGGGATTTCCAGACCATCATCGGCCGCGAGGCGCGCGAGCAGATTCTCGAGCAGGAAGGGAGGTTGCCGGATGCACTGGTGGCCTGCGTTGGCGGTGGCTCCAATGCCATTGGCCTGTTCCATCCGTTCCTGAATGACGCCTCGGTGCAGTTGCACGGCGTCGAGGCCGGCGGGTATGGCATCGACAGTGGCAAACATGCAGCGCCGCTGTGCGCCGGCAAGCCCGGCGTCCTGCACGGCAACCGGACCTATCTGATGGAGGACGACTGGGGGCAGATCATCGGCACCCACTCGATTTCCGCCGGGCTGGACTATCCTGGCGTTGGTCCGGAACATTCCTGGCTCAAGGACATCAAGCGTGCGGTCTATACCTCGGTGACCGATGACGAGGCCATGCAGGGGTTCCACGCCGTGACGCGGACCGAAGGCATCATCCCCGCGCTGGAGACGTCCCATGCGTTGGCTCATGCTGAGAAACTGGCGCGCGAAATCGGACCGGGTGGCATCATTATCGTCAATCTGTCAGGCCGTGGTGACAAGGACCTGCAGACGGTCGCCAATGTGGAAGGTATTACGTTATGAGTCGTATCCAGGCGCGTTTCGATGCCCTGAAGAGCGCTGGGCGCCGGGCCCTGGTGCCCTTCATCACGGCCGGTGACCCGAACCCGGGCCTGACGGTGCAGCTGATGCACGGTCTGGTCGAGGCGGGTGCCGATATTGTTGAACTGGGGGTGCCGTTCTCCGACCCGATCGGTGATGGTCCGGTTATCCAGCTTGCCTGTGAGCGCGCTCTGAAGCACGGCACCAGCCTTGGCGATGTGCTGGCGATGGTTCGCGAATTCCGGCAGCGGAACAGGGACACGCCCGTGGTCCTGATGGGCTACATGAACCCGATCGAGGTCATGGGCTACCGGCGGTTCTGCGAAGCAGCGGCCGAAGCCGGCGTGGATGGCGTGCTTACCGTGGATATGCCGCCGGAAGAAATGGGCGAATTGAGCGAGTGCCTGGCCGATGCCGGCCTGGATCCGATCTTCCTGGTTGCTCCGACCACGACCGAGCAGCGCATGCAGGTTATTTGTGACCACGCCCGGGGATTCATTTACTACGTCTCGCTGAAGGGGGTGACCGGGTCCGATACCCTCGACGTGGCAGCGGTGGCGGAACGGGTCGGGCGGCTGCACCGCATGACCGGCCTGCCGGTCGGGGTCGGTTTCGGTATCAGCACCGCCGACAAGGCAGCGCAGATGAGTCAGGCCGCAGACGCAGTCGTGGTGGGCAGTGCGCTGGTCCGCCAGATTCAGGACAATGTCGGCGATGATGCGGTTATCGTCGAGAACGTCACCGGCCTGCTGGCCTCCATGCGTTCTGCGATGGACGCGGATGCCGCAGCCACGGCCTGAGCAGGACAAGACGGGGTAAGTCCATGAGCTGGTTCCAGAAGTTGATGCCGTCGCGAATCCGCACGGATGCGACGGACAACGCGCGCAACCGCAGTGTCCCCGAGGGGCTCTGGACCAAGTGCTCCGGCTGCAGCGCAGTGTTGTACCGGCCGGAGCTGGAGCGGAATCTCGAGGTTTGCCCCAAGTGCGGCCAGCACATGCGGATCAATGCCCGTGCACGGCTTGAGGCCTTGCTCGACGACGGCTCTGCCATGGAACTGGCCGGCTCCATCCAGCCGCAGGACGTGCTGCGATTCCGCGACAGCAAGAAATACAAGGACCGGCTGGCGCAGGCGCAAAAGACCACCGCCGAGAACGACGCGCTGGTGGTGCTGCACGGCGAGATCGAGGGCGTCGAGGTGGTGGCCTGCGCGTTTGACTTCGAGTTCATGGGCGGCTCCATGGGCAGCGTGGTCGGCGAGCGGTTCGTGCGTGCCGCGCACTTTGCGCTGGACCAGGAAATCCCGCTGGTCTGCTTTTCCGCCAGTGGCGGTGCGCGGATGCAGGAGGCGCTGTTTTCATTGATGCAGATGGCGAAGACCAGCGCTGCGCTGGGCCGGCTGCGGGATGCCGGAATCCCCTACATCTCGGTGCTGACCGATCCCACCATGGGCGGTGTCTCGGCGAGTCTTGCCATGCTCGGTGACATCAACGTGGCCGAGCCGGGCGCGCTGATCGGATTCGCCGGACCACGGGTCATCGAGCAGACGGTGCGGGAAACCCTGCCGGAGGGTTTTCAGCGGGCGGAGTTTCTGCTTGATCACGGCGCGATTGACATGATTGTAGACCGGCGGGAAATGCGCACGACGCTGGCGAGCCTCTTTGCCCTGCTGATGCGTCTGCCGTCGTCGCCGGCACAGCGTCGCCTGGAAGCCGACCATGACGAACCCGTTGCCGGTTAAAGTCTGCCCGGGAGCCGGCTCCGGCTTGGCCGTGTGACGGCCGGGGGCCGGTCATTCATGCGGTTCGAGAATCTGCAAGACTGGTTGCGTTGGCAGGAAAGCCTGCACCCCCGGGCGATTGACCCGGGCCTCGAACGCGTCGGCCGCGTGGCGCTGCGGCTCGGGCTCGACCGTCCCGATTGCCTGACACTCACTGTTGCCGGAACCAATGGCAAGGGCTCGTCGGTGGCTTGTGCCGAGTCGATCCTGCGCGCCGCCGGCTACCGCACCGGCGCCTACACCTCGCCGCATCTGCTGCGCTACAACGAGCGAATCCGGATCGACGGCGTGGACAGCAGCGACCACCAACTGCTGCGGGCCTTCGATGCCATCGACCAGGCGCGGGGCGGCATCACGCTCAGCTATTTCGAATTCGGCACGCTGGCGGCCCTGTATCTGTTCAGGCAGGCCTCGGTCGATGTGCAGCTGCTCGAAGTCGGTCTCGGTGGACGGCTGGATGCGGTCAACCTGGTGGATGCCGATGTCGCACTGGTCGCGTCGATCGGGCTGGATCACGCCGAGTGGCTGGGACATGACCTGGAGACGATTGGCCGGGAAAAGGCCGGCATCTTTCGCACGGAACGGCCGGCGGTGTTTGCAGCCAGCGCCATGCCGGGGTCCATCGCCGAGGTGGCCGGTGCCCGCGGATCCCGTCTGGTTCGCGCCGGCGAACACTTTCACTGGAGCCGAACCGGCGACAGCCACTGGCAGTGGCGGGCCGCCGATCGCATCCATGCCGATCTGCCGCTGCCCGGCATCCCGGGGGACGTGCAGTTGGCCAATGCGGCGGGTGTCATTGCCGCGCTGGGGCTGCTGCCCCTGCCCCGTCCCATCGGTGATGAGACGCTACGCCAGGGCTTGGCGGAGGTACGCCTCGGGGGACGCTTGCAGCGCTTGCCGGGCACGGTGGAATGGCTGTTGGATGTGGCTCACAATGCGGATAGTGCGCGGGTGCTTGCCGATTGGCTGATCGCGCATCCGGTAACCGGACGGCGAATTGGTGTGATCGGACTGATGCAGCGCAAGGACCCTGCGGCGGTGCTGACGCCGCTTTGCGACTGCATGGATGGGTGGTTGTTGCTGGACCTCCGGGATGCCGAGGCCTGGTCCCCGGAGACGCTCGCCGGCCTGTTGCCAACGGGGCGCGTGCATCGGCAGGGTGAAGCGACTGCGCTGGTGGATTTCAGTGAGCGGAATCTTGGTGCTGGCGATCAATTGGTGATCTTCGGATCATTCCGCACCGTTGAGCAGATGCTTGTTGCGCGCGAGGTCCTGTTGCCGAATGCGGGCACTGCCGCCGACAGAGAGTCGGGCCTGGTTTCCTCCGGCCCCTGAGCGAACGAAGGAGCTCCCACTTTGCAGAAACGGCATCAGCAACGTCTGGTCGGTGCGGTGGTGATCGTGGCCCTGGCCGTCATCTTCCTGCCGATGCTGCTGCGCGGGCCGGTGGATCGTCAGGCGCTGGATCTGCCCATGGAGATTCCCCCCGAGCCGCGTGGCCGCGAGGCGGTGGAAGCACCGAGGGATGAGGAGCCGCCGATGCTCGACCGGATTCCGGTTCGGGAGCCGGAGGACGAGGAGGCCGCTGAACCGGACGACGAACTCGCAATGCCGGATCAACTGCCCGGGGACGAACCTGTTGCACCGGCCGAGGAGCCGGATGTGGTCGAGGCGCCCGAGGTGGCGAGCGAACCCGAGGAAGAGCCTGAAACGGCGGAACCGGCGACCGACGAGGAGCCGGAGCCCGAGGAAACCGCGGAAGCGGAAGCCGAGCCTGTCGAGGCGGAAGGCTTTGCCGTGCAGGTGGGCAGTTTCCGCAGCGAGGGCAATGCCATCGGCTTGCGCGACCGCCTGCGTGACGAAGGTTTGCCAGCGTTCGTGGTTGAATCCAGTGATTCCGACGGCGCCATCTACCGCCTGCGGGTAGGGCCTGTACCAAGCCGCGACGAGGCCCGTGACCTGGTCGAGCGGGTAAGGCAGGATGCCGGCGTGGACAGCATCGTGGTGCGGCATCCCTGATGCGAGGCACTGCCCAATGTGCCTTAAACGCGGGTTTCTTTCAGCGGCGTGACCGCTTTGCTACCATTCCGTGCCCGCAGCATGGGCTGCCCGGTTTTTCGAGACGCGCATGAACTGGCTTGACCTTGCCATTCTCGCCGTAATTGCCCTGTCCATCGTGATCAGTCTGGTCCGCGGCTTTGTCCGTGAGACCCTGTCCCTCGCCGTCTGGATTGCTGCAATCTGGATCGGCCTGCGTTTTGCCGAGCCCGTGGCGGTGTTGATGGAGGGTGTGATCGCCTCCCCGACCCTGCGAATCGGTGCGGCATTCGCCGTTCTCTTCGTCGGCGTTCTGATTGCCGGCGGCATTCTCGGTTATTTCGCCAGCCTTCTGGTCGGCCGTACCGGGCTCAGTGGTACGGACCGCTTCATCGGTCTCTTTTTCGGTCTCGCACGTGGCGTCCTTGTGATCGCCGTGCTGATGCTCGCCGCCGGCCTGACGGCCCTGCCGCGAGAGGCCTGGTGGCAGGATTCGGTACTGGTCGAACAACTCACTCCCTGGGTCTGCCGGGTCGGCGTCGAAGACTGGCTGGACGGGCGAACGTTCCGCGCACCGATAGGCGACGCGACGGCGCAGACGGACGCGGCCAGCGCGGCGGAGTACTGGAGTGATTTCTGCAGGGATGAACGCGACATCGAGGTCGATGCCGTGGACGATGAAACGCCACCCGAATCGGAAATGCCGGATTAGGGAAACACTTCGCCAGGTCAGTCAGCAACGAGGTAGCAGCCACACATGTGCGGTGTAATCGGTATGGTCGCCGGAAGCCCGGTCAATCAGGCGCTCTACGATGGCCTTACGGTCTTGCAGCATCGCGGCCAGGACGCCGCGGGGATCATGACATTTGAGGCCGGGCGTCTGTATCTGCGCAAGGACAATGGTCTGGTGCGCGATGTGTTTCGCCAGGAACACATGGAGCAACTGCAGGGCAATATCGGCATCGGCCACGTGCGTTATCCGACGGCGGGGTGTTCCACCTCGGCCGAGGCGCAGCCGTTCTATGTCAATTCCCCATACGGCATCAGCCTGGCGCACAACGGCAACCTGACCAACGCGGAACAGCTCAAGCGTGAGATGTTTCTTGAGGACCTGCGTCACATCAACACCGATTCGGATTCCGAAATCCTGCTCAATGTCTTTGCCCACGAATTGGCCCGCTCCGGCAAGCTGACCGTCACCACCGACGATATCTTCGATGCCGTGGCCGCCGTGCACCGACGCTGCCGGGGTGGCTATGCGGCGGTCGCCATGCTGAACGGCTATGGCGTACTCGCGTTCCGCGATCCACATGGCATCCGCCCGATCTGTGTCGGCGAACGGCCTGACGGCAATGGCGGAATGGACTACGCCGTGGCTTCGGAGAGCGTTGCTCTGGATACACTTGGCTTCCGCCTGATCCGGGAGTTGGCCCCCGGGGAGGCGGTGTTTCTGTCTATCGATGGCGGCTTTTCCGCCCGTCAGTGTGCCGAGACAACGGAATGCTCGCCCTGTCTGTTCGAGTACGTCTACCTGGCACGGCCAGATTCGATCATCGACGATATTTCGGTGTACAAGGCGCGGCTGCGTATGGGCGAGAAACTCGCGGAGAAGATCCTGCGCGACTGGCCGGATCACGATATCGACGTGGTCATTCCGGTGCCAGACACCAGCCGTACCTCGGCGCTTGAACTGGCGCATGCGCTGGGCGTGAAGTACCGCGAGGGTTTCATCAAGAACCGGTACATCGGCCGCACCTTCATCATGCCGGGGCAAACGCAGCGGCGGAAATCCGTGCGCCAGAAGCTGAATCCCATCGGTCTCGAGTTCAAGGGCAAGAATGTGTTGTTGGTGGATGATTCCATCGTGCGCGGCACGACCTGCGAGCAGATTATCCAGATGGCCCGCGACGAGGGCGCGCGCAAGGTTTACTTTGCGTCCGCCGCTCCTCCGGTGCGTTATCCCAATGTCTACGGCATCGACATGCCGGCGGCCAACGAGCTGATAGCGCATGATCGTAGTGACGAACAGGTCTGCCAGAAGATCGGGGCCGATCGCCTGATCTACCAGGACCTTGACGATCTGGTGGACGCTGTTCGGCACAAGAGTTCGGAAATTCGCCGTTTCGATGCATCCTGTTTCAACGGCGAGTACGTCACCGGAGATGTCGATGGCAACTATCTGGATCAACTGCAGGAACAGCGCTCGGATGATGCAAAGGCGCGCCGCCGGCGGTTGGGCATGAACGACCTGGTCGAACAGATGAACCGGGCCTGATCGCTTCGCTGCGGAAACGGGTCTGTGTTCCCCGACCCAAATTGACAGCCCCGTTCTCTGTTACGTATGTTCTTGATCAAGGAAACACTGCTCTACTCGCAGCCGCGGTAATAAATCAGTGTTTCCTCAAAGCGCCGATTTGATTTCAGCTTGCGGGCGCCACGGCCGATTCCTGGATCGGTGCGTGAAACACAGCTAAAGCGGAGACCGGATTAAACCCGCTTTCCTGCTTTGGCCAGGGGCGGGTTTTTTCATGAAGGACACACACGATGTCAGACACTGACGACGCGGAATACGCTTTCGACACGCTGGCGGTTCGTGCCGGCCAGGTCCGGACCGGTGAACAGGAGCAGTCGGAACCGATTTTCCTCTCCTCCAGCTTTACCTTTTCCAGCGCCGCGCAGGCTGCCGCGCGCTTTGCCGGTGACGAGCCTGGCAATATCTATTCCCGCTTCAGCAACCCGACGGTGCGTACCTTTCAGGATCGCCTGGCGGTTATGGAAGGCGGAGAATGCTGCGTCGCCACCGCCTCCGGCATGTCGGCGATCCTGGCCACCTGCATGGGGCTGCTCAACGCCGGCGACCATATCGTCTCGTCCAACGGTGTGTTCGGCACCACGGTCAATCTGTTCAGCAAGATCCTGTCGCGGTTCGGGCTTGAGACCAGTTTCGTGCCGCTGACCGATTATGCGGCCTGGGAACAGGCCATTCGCCCCGAAACGCGGATGCTGTATCTGGAAACACCGTCCAACCCGCTGACCGAGGTCGCGGATATGGAGCGGATGGCGGCCCTGGCCCGGGCCCATGATTGCCTGCTGGTGGTGGACAACTGCTTTTGCACCCCGGCACTGCAAAAGCCGCTGGAGCAGGGCGCCGACATCGTGATCCACTCGGCGACCAAGTATCTGGATGGTCAGGGGCGCTGCATCGGCGGCGCGGTTGTCGGCGATCATCAGCGTGTCGGCGAGGAGGTGTTCGCCTTTTTGCGTACCGCCGGGCCGACCATGAGCGCGTTCAATGCCTGGGTCTTCCTGAAGGGTCTGGAAACCCTGACACTGCGGATGCGCGCGCATTCCGAAAACGCCATGGCGCTGGCCGATTGGTTGCAGCATCAGCCGAGCGTGCGTCAGGTGAACTATCCGGGTTTGCAGTCGCATCCGCAGCATGCGCTGGCCAGTCGCCAGCAGACGGCCTATGGCGGCATCATCTCGTTCGAGGTTGACGGCGGTCGGGCGGAAGCATGGCGCCTGATTGATGCGGTGCGCCTGATATCCATTACCGCCAATCTGGGTGACCTGAAAACCACGATCACCCACCCGGCAAGCACGACCCATGGCCGGCTCAGCGAACAGGAGCGGCGGGATTACGGTATCGGCGAGAACCTGATCCGGCTTTCCGTCGGTATCGAGGATGTCGCCGATCTGCAGGCCGACCTGGGGCCGGCGCTGGCCCGGCTCTGACCGTGGTTTCCGCCGTCAGCGAGGCGCGGCAGTTGCTCGGCAGCCTGTTCCGGCAGGCGATCGATGCGGTCGCCGGCGATGCGGCAATGGCGGATGCCTTGCACCGGCAACCGTTGCCGGCCGGGCCGGTGGCGGTCCTCGCCATTGGCAAGGCCGCCGACAGCATGTGTCGGGGCGCGCTGCAGGTCCTGGAGGGCCGCCTGTCTTGCGGGCTGCTGATCACAAAGCAGGAGCACCTGTCCGCCGCATGCCGTGAGCACCCGCGACTGCGCTGCCTTGAATCCGCCCATCCGATCCCGGATCAACGCACGCTGGATGCAGGCCTGGCCCTGCGGCAGTTTCTTGGCGAACTGCCCTCCGGCGTGCCGCTGCTGGTGCTGCTCTCCGGCGGAGCATCAAGTCTTGTCGAGGAGTTGCCCGCGGGGTTTGGCGCTCGGGCACTGGCGGAGATGAACCGCTGGCTGCTGTCTAGGGACCTGCCTATTGACAGTATCAATGCGGTGCGCCGGGCAGTGTCCTGCATCAAGGGTGGGCGACTGCGTCGACGCCTGGGCGAACGGCCACTGCATGTGTATCTCATCTCCGATGTGCCGGGGGATGATCCGGCCGTGATCGGTTCCGGCCTGTTGTTTCCTCCGCCGGCATCGGTAGCGCTGCCGACCAGCCTGCCTGCCAGCGTGCAACACATGCTCGAGGCCGCGCCGCCGCTGCCCGAGCCACCCACCGGAAACGACGCGACAATGCGCTGGGAGGTCATCGCCAGCAACCGTCTGGCCTGTGAGGCCGTGGTGCGCGCCGCAAAGGAACGCGGGCTGACCGTGCACTGGAATGCGGAGTTGCAGCAGGGAAGTGCCATCGAGGCCGGATCGGGGATTGCGAAGGCACTGCAAGCAGCTGCGCCCGGGCTGTACGTGCAGGGTGGCGAGACCACGGTGGCGCTGCCTGAAAACCCCGGTCGCGGTGGACGGGCCCAGGCCCTGGCCCTGCGCGCGGCCATCGACCTGAGCGGGTTGGACGACTGCGTTTTGCTGGCGGCCGGAACCGATGGCACCGATGGTCCCGGAGAGGATGCCGGTGCGATCATTGATGGCCGGACCTGCACACGCGGCCGGCAGCATGGCCTGGACCCCGCGGCCTGCCTGGAAGCCGCCGACAGCGGCCGCTTTCTTCAAGCCAGCGGTGATTTGATCCGGACCGGTCCAACGGGCACCAACGTCATGGATTTATACATTTCGTACAAGTTTAATGTTTAACGTTTTAGGTTTAACGTATAAGACATTGAGATAAAACATAAAACTTAAAACGTTAAATAGCCGAAAATATGTCGACATTATTCGAACGCGCGGACGCCGCAATCCGGGAACCGGATCCCGAAGCCAAGGCCGATTTCGCGATCGCCCTGCGTTCCGACTGGGATGCGGGGCGCGTCGACATCATCGGTGCAGTCGACGAACCCGCGCCGATCGGTGAGCCGGGCCGTCCGTCGCGGCCGGAGCTGGTGGCCCCGCGGGAGCTGGTGCAACGAAATCTGTCCTCGCTTGAAGGTCGCGCGGCACTGGTCCATGCGATCGCGCATATCGAATTCAATGCCATCAACCTGGCGCTGGATGCGGTTTATCGGTTTCGCGACATGCCGCGCAACTATTATGGGGACTGGTTGCGGGTCGCGGCGGAGGAGGCCAATCACTTCCGCATGCTGCGATCAAGGCTGCACCAGCTCGACTACGACTATGGCGAATTCCCTGCGCATAACGGCCTCTGGGAAATGTGCATCGATACCGCACATGATGTGCTGGTGCGCATGGCCCTGGTGCCCCGCGTTCTCGAGGCGCGCGGGCTGGATGTCACTCCCGGCATGATCGAGCGACTTCAGGGCGCTGGTGATGGCGATACGGTGGCGCTGCTGGAGGTGATCCTGGCCGAAGAGGAGGGCCACGTGGCCATCGGTTCCCACTGGTTCAGGCATTGTTGCGATCAGCGGGGACTGGAGCCGGAGGCCACGTTCAGGGACCTGTTGCAGCGTTACATGCGCGGCCGCCTGCGCGGCCCGTTCAATCGCCCGGCCCGCCTGGTGGCGGGGTTCAGCGAAGCCGAAATGGATGCGCTGGAGCGGATGGACCGGCTCGCGGAGGACCGCTGAGCCATTCCACCCTTGCATGCATCCGTTGTGCCGGTGACGATGGCTGTCCACTCATGACGCGGAGACCTTTGCCATGGCCCAGATTACGCTGAAGGGAAACCCGGTTTCGACGGTTGGAGATCTGCCTGCCGTCGGCCAGCCAGCGCCGGACTTCACGCTGGTGCGAACCGATCTGTCCGAAGTGAGCCTGTCCGAATTCGCTGGCAAGAACGTGGTGCTCAATATCTTCCCGAGCATCGACACGCCCACCTGTGCCAACTCGGTCCGGACCTTCAACTCCCGGGCTGCGGATAAGGCCAACACCGTCGTACTGTGCATCTCTGCCGACCTGCCGTTCGCGCATCAGCGCTTCTGTGGTGCCGAGGGGCTCGACAATGTCATGTCGGCTTCCGCGTTCCGCGCGCCGGAGTTTGGCCGCGATTACGGTGTCGCGTTTGCCAACGGCCCGCTGGTCGGGCTGCTCTCGCGGGCGGTGGTTGTGGTCGGTACAGACGGCAAGGTGGCCCATGCCCAGCAGGTACCGGAAATCGCCGATGAACCCGATTATGATGCGGCGCTGAACGCGTTCTGACGGTCGTCGGCCGCAGTCCTCGCGGCATAGGGAAACACTGATTTATTCCCACGCCCGCGTTGGAATAAATCGGTGTTTCCCTGACCTGCACAGGCGCCGGTACCGGTCCGTTCGATGGTCACGGTACCGGCGCTCTTCGAAAACCCTTGGCCAAGTGGAACCAGACAGCATGGCGGACGATCAGGACCGGCGGGACCAGCAGCAGGAGGATGGTGACGAGCACCATCTGCGCCTGCGCACACTCCGCTACGAGGACTTTGCGGATATCGAGGAGATCATGGAGGCGGTCTATCCGACCATGGGGCCGTGGACGCGGAAGCAGTTTGCGGCGCAGTTGAACCGCTTTCCGGAGGGCCAGATCTGCATCGAGGACAACGGCAAGGTGGTGGCCGCCGCGCTGACCATCATGGTCGACTACCAGCGGTTTGGCGACAAGCACACCTACGACCAGATTACCGGTGACGGTTACTTCACCACGCACGACCCGAATGGTGACGTGCTCTACGGGGCCGATGTGTTCGTGCATCCGAAGTACTCGGGCATGCGCCTCGGCCGACGCCTGTATGACGCGCGCAAGGAACTCTGTCGGACCCTGAATTGCCGCTCCATCGTTGCCGGTGGACGCATCCCCGGCTATCGCGAGCATGCTGCGGAGATGACGCCGGACCAGTACATCGAGCTGGTCAAGCGGCAGGAAATCTACGATCCGATCCTGAGCTTCCAGTTGGCCAACGACTTTCACGTGCGTCGCGTGATCACGGGCTATCTGCCCGAGGATCGCGAGTCGAAGGCGTATGCGACGCTGGTGCAGTGGAACAACATCTTCTACGAGGAGAAGCACCAGCCGCTGTTCGGCGGTGCCAAGGCCTCGGTCCGGGTCGGTACCGTGCAGTGGCAGATGCGGCGTACGGAGACGGTCGAGGAACTGATGCAGCAGGTCGAGTTCTTTGTCGATGCGCTGGCCGGCTACAACGCCGATTTCGCGGTGTTCCCGGAATTCTTCAATGCCCCGCTGATGGGCAATTTCAACCAGGAATATCCGGCCGAGGCGATCCGCGGGCTGGCCCAGTACACCGACGAGATTCGTGAGGCGATGCAGTCGCTGGCGGTGAGTTACAACATCAACATCATTGCCGGCAGCATGCCGGTCTACGACGGCCAGCAGTTGCGCAACGTGTCGTTTCTGTGCCGGCGGGACGGTACCACCGAGAACCAGCACAAGCTCCACATCACCCCGGATGAGCGCAGTTACTGGGGGCTGACCGGCGGTGATTCGCTTCAGGTGTTTGATACCGATGTCGGCAAGGTCGGCATCCTGATCTGCTATGACGTCCAGTTCCCGGAACTCTCCCGGGTGCTGATGGAGCAGGGCATGAAGATTCTGTTCGTGCCCTACTGGACCGACACCAAGAACGGATACCAGCGCGTGCGACGCTGTGCCCAGGCCCGCGCCATCGAGAGCGAGTGCTACGTGGCGATTACCGGCAGCGTCGGCAATTTGCCGAAGATCGAGAACGTCGATATCCAGTACTCGCAGTCGGCGGTGTTCTCGCCATCGGATTTCGCATTCCCGCATGATGCCGTGGTCTCGGAGGCGACGCCGAACACCGAAATGACGCTTATCGTCGATCTGGACATGGAGAAACTGCGCGAGTTGCGTTACGAAGGTTCAGTGCGGAACTACCAGGATCGACGGCTGGATCTGTTTCAGGTTCACTGGAGCGCCGGCGCGGCCAGGCCGCAGGGACGGCAAGAGCCTGAGGATCAGGATACGGCCTGAGACGGCCAGAGGAGATAGTAATCATGAGCGAACGCAAGCGGCAGTCGGCCGAGTTGCGCATGCAGGCCGCCCTCTCGTGCCTGCTGGTCATCGACGTGCAGCAGAAGCTGATACCGGCGATTCCCGGCGGTGACCAGGTGCTGGAGTCGGTGGCCTGGTTGATCAAGCTGTCGCGGGAAATGGATGTGCCCGTGCGCGTCACGGAACAGTATCCGCGGGGCCTCGGTCCGACGGTGCCGGAGATCCGGTCGCTGGTGCTGGATGACGAGTTGCTGGAGAAGGTGCATTTCTCCTGCATGGACGCCGATACCATTCGCCGGCAGATGGCGGCAATGGGGCGTCGGCAGGTGATCATGGCGGGCACCGAAGCCCATGTCTGCGTCTTGCAGAGCGTCTTCCAGTTGCTGGAAGAGGGCTATCAGGTGTTCATCGTCGATGAGGCAGTGGCCAGCCGCAAGCCGCGCGATGCCGAATTGGCCCTGGAGCGGATGCGGGCCGCGGGCGCCCAGATCGTTTCGCGGGAAATGGTCGCCTTTGAATGGCTGAACTGCGCGGGAACCGAACTCTTCAGGACCGTTTCGAAAAACTATATCCGGTAGGAGGGAGAAACCGGACAGGTCACTGCCTTCCCCCGGGCGACGAGCTGGCGGGCGGGAAGCAGCGGTTCAGGGCCGGCCGCGAGGCGTACCCTGAACCGGAGTCGAGCAGGAATCAGTGCGCGTGGCCGTGTTCCTTCTCTTCGCCACTGGCTTCACGCACTTCCACGACCTTGACGTCAAAATTCAGCGGCACGCCAGCCATCGGGTGGTTGGCATCCACGGTGACCTGGTCGCCTTCCACGGCCACCACGGTCACGATCTGCGTGCCGCCTTCGCCCTGGGCCTGAAACTGCATACCGGCTTCCAGGTTGTCGACACCCTCGAACAGATTGCGCGGAACGGCCTGCTTCAGTTCCTCGCGCCGCTCCCCGTAGGCATCGGCGGGTTCGATTCGAACGCTGACTTCCTCGCCGGCCGCCTTGCCTTCCAGCGCCTTCTCGAGGCCGGGGATGATATTGCCCGCGCCATGCAGGTAGGACAGGGGCTGCTTGCCCTCGGATGTATCAAGCACCGCGCCCTCGTCGTCCTTCAGGGTGTAGTCGATGGCGACCACGGTATCGTTCGCAATCTGCATGGGTGAAATCCCCCGGAAATCATGAGTGAACCGTGCATGGTAACGTCCCTGTCCGATGCACACAAATCACGGTTCCGCAAGGGAAACAGACGATTGGCGCTGCGCTCGGGAAGGCGGTGCGGGGGCGGTCCGATACGGTTGCTCAGGACCGAATCAGGGCCTTCAGGTTGCGCAGGTACGCCTGCTCATCCGGCGGCCGCTGGTTCCGTTGCGCCTGCCACAGGGTCTCGGCCAGGCAGTCGATCATCTGGTGCTCGGCTTCCACCGGGCCGCCATGGCGTTCGCTCAGTGTCCGGTGCACGGCGCGGATCCCCGCCGGCCTGTCGGTACTGACCTGTTCCCGGATGGCCAGATGCATGCCCATGTGCAGAAACGGATTGGTCTCGCCATCCTCCGGCAGATATTCCCGCTGCATTCCCTTCTCGCCGGACTCGAGCAGGGCATGGTACTCAGGATGGTCCACCACCACACGGGCAATCATGTCCTCGAGCGGGGTCAACGGCAGACCCTCCCGGTACTTGCGCCAGGCATCGATATATTGATGGCGGAGGGTGTCGCGATCGGAGGAGAACATAGATTTTCGGTTCGTTTTAGGTGTCAAGTTTAAGGTTTTATGTCAATTTTACTTGTGTCACGGCACTTTAAACGTAAAACGTTACACGTAAAACGCGGCCGTCGGACGCCAGATCACGCCGTTTTCTCCTTGTATTCGCACCAGTCATAAATCAAACACGCCCCACACCGGGGTTTTCGGGCGGTGCAGACGTAGCGGCCGTGGAGTATCAGCCAGTGGTGGGCGTCCTGCAGGAATTCCCGTGGCGTCAGGCGGACCAGGCGGTCCTCCACCTGGCGGACGGTTTTGCCGCGCGCCAGGCCGGTGCGATTGGCGACCCGGAAAATATGCGTGTCCACCGCCATTGTTGGCTGGCCGAAGGCGGTGTTCAGGACCACGTTGGCGGTCTTGCGTCCGACCCCCGGCAGGGCCTCCAGGTGCTCACGGGTCCGGGGCACCTCGCCGCCGTGCTGTTCCAGCAGCATCGCGCAGAGCTTGATGATGTTGGCCGCCTTGCTGTTGAACAGGCCAATGGTCTTGATGTGCTGTTTGAGGCCGTCCTCGCCCAGGGCGAGGATCGCCGCCGGGGTGTTGGCGACCGGGAACAGCCGGGCGGTGGCCTTGTTCACGCCCCGGTCCGTGGCCTGCGCCGAGAGCACGACCGCAATCAGCAGTTCGAACGGGGTACTGTAGTGCAGTTCGGTGCGGGGCTCCGGATTCGCCTGCCGCAGCAGGCGGAATATCTGTGTCCGCTTTTCCCTGTTCATCTCAATTGGATTGGGTTGTCGGTGATGCCACTGGCACGGCCCGCGCCGGCTGTCGGGCACTGCGCTGGTCAAGCCAGTTCTTCGCCGCCAGCAGCAGGCCCAGGCCGATGAAGGCGCCGGGCGGCAACAGGGCGAGAAGCAGACCGTCATCCAGCGGCAGCACCCGGATTTGCAGGGCCGACGCCGAGGGTCCGAACAGGAACTCGGCGCCCCGGAACAGGGTGCCGTGCCCCAGCAGCTCCCGCATGCCACCGAGCAGCACCAGAACCGCGCAGAAACCGAGGCCCATCATCAGCCCGTCCATGGCGGCCACGGTTGGCGGGTGTCGGGATGCGAAGGCTTCGGCCCGGCCCAGGATCGCGCAATTGGTGACGATCAGCGGTACAAAAATGCCCAGCACCTGATGCAGTTCGTGGAACCAGGCGCTCATCAGCAACTCCACGGCGGTGACCAGCGAAGCGATGATCATCACGAATACCGCAATCCGGATTTCGGGTCGGAGCTGATGGCGGATCAACGACACTACCGTGCTCGAGCCCAGCAACACCAGCAGGGTGGCAATTCCCAGGGCCAGGCCGTTGACCAGGGTGCCGGTCACGGCCAGCAGCGGGCACAGGCCAAGTAACTGCACCAGTGCCGGGTTGTCGCGCCACAGCCCGTCGCGAACGCGCTCATGCATCATCGGTGTCATTCGGATCCCCGGACGGCTCGCTGTCGTCGTCACTGTCTTCAGGCGTGGGCGCGGCCGGCTCCTCCGGCTCGACATCGTCTACCGCGTCGGGCGCGGCTTCGCCCTCGGCGTCCTCCCGGTCCTCCGCCGCTTCCAGCGCCTCGCGTCGTTGCTCCTCTTCCCGCGCGGCCAGCGCGTCCTCCAGGGTGTCGGCATCGGCGAACAGCAGCTCGCCGTGTCGTTGCTGAAACAGCAGGGCATTGTGGATCGCGCTGATGACTGCCCGGGCGGTTATCGTCGCGCCACTGATCTGGTCGAATTCGCCGCCGTCGCGCCGCAGTTGCCAGCGTTGGGCAATCGCCTCGCTGTCGCTTTCCCCGTCGTCATTGTCGGCGTCACCGAGGGTCTCGCCGCGGAACTGCGTGATCCAGTTGCTGCGGCTCCGTTCGATGGCATCGCCGAGGCCGGGGGTTTCCTTGTGGCCTGCCACGCGTACCCCGGTGATCTCGCCCTGCCGGTCGACGCCGACAAGCAGGATGATCTCGCCGGAATAACCGTCCGGCGCCACTGCGGTTACCACCGTGGCAACCGGTTCGCCATCCCCGCGCAGCCGGTAGATAGGCAGGTGCTCGTTGACGCCGAGCAGCACCGGGTCCTTGGCTGCGATGACATCGTCCTGCGGCTGATTGTCATAGGCCGTATGCGGTACCACCTCGCTCAGCTGGCGCAGCAGCATGGCGCGCCGGTTTTCCTCGATTTGCTGAAGCGTGTTGTCGTAGGTCAGTGCGACCAGACCGACGCCAGCCAGTGTGAAGGCCAGCAGCAGACCACCGGCAATCAGCATCTGGCGAATGGCGGCATGTTGAGCGGTCATGCGTGACGGACTCCGGATAGTCGGTTCATCCCTGCCCCGCGATACGTGGCCGACACAGGCGATCAAGCAATGGCGCCGCCAGGTTCATCAGCAGCACCGCAAAGGCAACGCCCTCCGGATAGCCACCCCAGCTCCGGATGACCCACACGAGTATCCCGATACCAAGGCCATAGTAAAGCCGGCCCAGCGGCGTGGTGCTGGCCGAGACCGGATCGGTGGCCACGAAAAAGGCGCCCAGCATGGCGCCGCCGGCGAACAGGTGGAACAACGGGTCGGCGAACTGATCGGGTGCAATCAGCCAGGCGGCAAAAGCCGGCAGGCCCAGGCCCAGCAGCACGCCGAGCGGGATCTGCCAGGCGACCATGCGGTGCCGCAGCAGGTAAAGCCCGCCGAGCAGGAACAGGGCGTTGATCAGCAGCCAGTCGGGCTCCTGGTGCAGGGAGAACGGCCCGAATCCGTTGCGCTGCGCGGCGACCGGCTGGCCGGCGGCCAGCGCGGTTTTCAGGCCGTCCAGCGGTGTCGCTCCGCTGACCATGTCGAATGCCGTCATGCCACTGCCAACCGCCAGCGTCTGCAGCAGACCCGGCGGCGCCAGATCGGGCGACGGCCAGAGCACCATGCTGCCGGGGAACGAGACCAGCAGGAACACGTAGCCCAGCATCGCCGGATTGAACGGGTTGAAGCCCAGTCCGCCGTAGAGATGCTTGCCCAGCGCCAGGGCGAAGAAGGTGCCGAGCACCGGCATCCACCAGGGCAGCAACGGTGGCAGGCACAGGGCCAGCAGCAGTGCGGCGAGCAGGGCGCTGTGATCGCCCAGCGCCGGCGCAATGGGTCGTCCACGAAGGCGCAGCATCAGCGCTTCTGTGGCCAGCGCGGTGGCGCCGCAGAGCAGGATATTCAGCAACACGCCCCAGCCGAACAGCCAGACCATCGCCAACGTGCCGGGAATCAGGGCCAGCAGGACGCTCCGCATTAGCCGCGGCACATCGTGCCTCGGCCGCAGGTGGGGGGCCGCGGACTGCATCATTCGCCACCGTCTCCACCCGGGTCCGACTGCTTCCGCCGGCGTCGGGCCAGCGCAGCCGCGATGGCGGCCTTGCGCGGATCCTGTCGTGTTCCGTCGGTTTCCTCACCTGCCTTGCGCAGGGCATCCCGTTTCGCCCTTCGCCGTGCCTCCTGCTGCTCTCGTTTGCGTTGCAGGCGGGCTTCCCGGGCTTCGAAACGGGCACGTGCCCGGCGGGCCCGATCCTGTTCCAGGTCCGCGCTGACCAACTCGGCCTTGGCTTCGCGGAATTCCCGGACCAGCGGGATGCGGCTGGGGCAGACCACGGCACAGGCACCGCATTCGATACAGGCCATCAGGCCGTGCTCGCGTAGCGCATCGTGGTCATGGTCCCCGGCATACCAGTGCAATTGCTGGGGTAGCAGCCGCACCGGACAGACCGCCGCGCAGTCGCCGCAGCGAATACAGGCACGCTGCTCGCCGTCCTCGCCCAGCAGGTCTGCGTCGGCCAGCAGCACACAGTTCGTGGCCGCGGTGACCGGGCAACGTGGATCCTGCAGCGCGACGCCCATCATCGGTCCGCCCTGGATCAGCATTCGTTCCTGCCAACGGACATCCAGGTAATCCAGCATCCAGTCCACGGGTGTCCCGAACCGGACGCGATAGTTGCCGGCCTGCGGCAGGTCCGGGCCGGCCAGCGTCACGATGCGGTCAAGCAGGGGCTCGCCGCTGTGCAGGCTTTGCCAGACCGCCGCCGCAGTACCGGCATTCTGGCAGAGCAGGCCCTGATCGATTGGCAATCCGTCGGCAGCGATTCCCTGACCAAGCAGGTTGCTGATCAACTGGCGTTCACCACCGGACGGGTACCGCGCGGGCACCGTCCGCAGTTCGATGGCGGACGCCGCGGCTTGCGTGGCCGCTGCAAGGGCCTCGGTCTGTTCGTTCTCGATGGCCAGGAGGATCCGGTCGGCGCCGCAGGCCCGCGCCAGCAGCAGGGCGCCCTCGACCACCGCATCGGCATGGTCACGCAGCAGGCGATCGTCGCAACTGATACAGGGCTCGCAGCCGATGCCGTTGATGATCAGCGTATGCACGCCTTGTTCGGCCGCCGCCTCCAGTTTTTCCGCGGTGGGGAACACGGCACCGCCAAGGCCGCAGACACCGGCCGCACGAATCCGCTGCCGCAGATCCCTGGGTTCCAGGGCGAGGGGCTCGTCGCAGGGCGCTGCCTGTCCAGGCCAGGGGCGGTCCTCGCCGTCGCAACGGATCACCGCGCAGCGCAGCCTTCGTCCATCAGCATGGGCGGAAAGCCGCCATTCGACGGCCGTGAGTGTGCCGGAGCTGGGGGCGAACAGTGGTACGGCCCAGCCTTCCTCCGGCTGGGCCAGTGGTTGTCCGCGATGGACCGCATCGCCCGGCTCCATCAGCAGCCGGCTGCGCCCGTTGGGCTGATCCAGCGGAATCACCAGTTCGGGGGGCAACGGCAGGGTGCGCAGTGGCGCCCCGGTGCTCCAGTGTTTCCAGTCCGGGAGTTCCAGCCCGCCCGGGAAACCGAAAAGCGCGTCGTCCGTCATGCTCAGGCGGCGGTCCGCGCGTCCCGCGGCAGCAGGGCAATGCAGTCCACCGGGCAGGGGTCAAGGCACAGTTCGCAGCCGGTGCATTCCTCGTGAAGCACGGTGTGCATCTGGCCACGGGCACCGAGGATCGCGTCCACCGGGCAGGCCTGGATGCACAGCGTGCAGCCGATGCAGGCCGGCTCGTCGATCAAGGCCACCATTGATCTCTCCGGTGTGCTGCCGTGACGCGCATCCAGCGGCTCCGGCTCGCGGTCCAGCAGATCGGCGAGCTGGCGGATGGTTGCCTGGCCGCCGGGCGGACAGCGGTTGATCGGCGCCTCGCCGGCGGCGATTGCTTCGGCATAGGGTCGACAACCGGGATACAGGCACTGGCCGCACTGGGTCTGCGGCAGCAAGGCATTGATCTGCTCCACCACCGGATCGGTGTGCGGTCGCAGGCGGACCGAGGCGAACCCCAGCAGGCCGCCCAGCACGGCGGCCAATAGCCCCATGATCAGCAAGGCATCGATCATCGTTTCATTGCACGCTTACGTTCATCGTTGGTGCCATCCAGTGTTCACAGGCGGGCCAGGCCGGTAAAGCCCATGAAGGCCAGCGACATCAGGCCAGCGGTGATCAGGGCGATGGCCGCGCCCTGGAAGGGTTGCGGGACTTCCGCCACGGCCAGGCGTTCGCGCAGGCTGGCAAACAGCACCAGCACCAGGCTAAACCCTAGGGCCGCGCCAAAACCGTAGAACGCCGATTGAAGCAGGCCGTGGATCTGTTGCACGTTCAGCAGGGCGACCCCCAGGACCGCGCAGTTGGTGGTGATCAGGGGCAGGAACAGGCCCAGCACCTGATGTAGCAGCGGACTGGCGCGGTGAATCACCAGTTCGGTGAACTGCACCACCGCGGCGATCACCAGGATAAAGGCGATGGTGCGCAAGTACGCCAGCCCGAAGGGTTCCAGTAGCCAGCTGTTGACCAGATAACTCAGCACCGCGGACAGGGTCAGCACGAAGGTGGTGGCCAGTCCCATCCCGACCGCTGTTTCCAGCTTGCGCGACACGCCCATGAACGGACACAGGCCGAGAAACTTCACCAACACGAAGTTGTTGACCAGCGCGGTGCCCAGCAGGATCAGCGCAAGTTCGGACATAGATGGCCCTTTGGGCGTTTAACGTTTTAAGTTTTAAGTTTTAGGAAAGTCTCTCAATTAGCTGACGTAAAACATAAAACGTTAAACGTAAAACGTTCATTTAACCTTCATCCCCGGTTCGGCGCCGTTGTCGGGTTCGAGGATGAAGAGGTCCTTGCCGCCGGGGCCGGCTGCCAGGACCATGCCTTCGGAGACACCGAAACGCATCTTGCGCGGCTTCAGGTTGGCGACCATGACCGTGAGCTTGCCTTCCAGGTCGGCTGGCTCGTAGGCGGCACGTATGCCGGCGAACACGGTGCGGGTCTCGCCGCCCAGGTCCAGGGTCAGTTGCAGCAGCTTGTCGGCACCGTCGACCTGCGCCGCCTTGCTGATGCGGGCGATGCGCAGGTCAACCTTGCCGAAATCCCCAATCTCGATCTGTTCGGCAATCGGGTTGTCGGCCAATGGCCCCGTCGGTGTCGTCTCCGCCTTCGGCGCCAGCGTCTCCCGGGATTCCTCCAGCATGGCGTCGACCGACTCGCGCGCGACCCGGGTGGCCAGTGGCTCGAAGCGGCCGATGGTGTGATCCAGCAGCGGTTCGGTGGCATCGGACCAGGTTTGTTCCGGAATCTGCAGAAAGGCCTCGGCGCGCGCGGCGATTCGGGGCACCACCGGTTTCAGGTAGGTCATCAGCACGCGGAACACATTCAGCGTCTGGGTGCAGATCAACTGCACCCGCTCCAGGGTCTCGGCATCCTTCGCCAGCACCCAGGGCTTGCGCTCATCGAAGTACTGGTTGGCCTCGTCGGCCAGCGCCATGATCTCGCGGATCGCACGGGAGAACTCGCGGTCCTCGTAATGCCGCGCGATCTGTTCACCCCGTGCCGTCACCGTGCGGTACAACTCGGGCGCCTCCAGATGATCGGCAAGGCGGCCGTCGAAGCGCTTGTTGATGAAGCTGGCACTGCGGCTGGCAATGTTCACCAGTTTGCCCACCAGATCGGAATTCACCCGCTGGATGAAGTCATCCAGGCTCAGGTCCAGGTCGTGCACGCTGCTGCCCATCTTGGCCGCCAGGTAGTAGCGCAGGTATTCCGGATTCAGATGATTCAGGTAGGTGCGACCCATGATGAAGGTGCCGCGCGACTTGGACATCTTCTGGCCGTTGACCGTCAGAAAGCCGTGGGCGCAGATCCGGGTCGGCTTGCGAAAGCCCGCACCCTCCAGCATCGCCGGCCAGAACAGGGCATGGAAATAGACGATGTCCTTGCCGATGAAGTGATACAGCTCGGTGTCGGTATCCGGCCGCCACCAGGCGTCGAAGTCCTCGCCATGCTGCTCACACCAGTTGCTGAAGCTGGCCATGTAGCCGATCGGCGCGTCCAGCCAGACGTAGAAGTACTTGTCCTCGGTGCCGGGGATGCGGAAGCCGAAGTAGGGTGAGTCGCGGGAGATGTCCCATTCCCGCAGGCCGTCTTCGAACCATTCGTTGAGCTTGTTGGCCACTTCGCCCTGCACATGACCGTCGCCGGCCCAGGTGCGGAGCATGTCGCCGAAGTCCTGCAGCCGGAAGAAATAATGCTCGGATTCCTTGTCCACCGGCGTTGCGCCGGAAACCACGGAAACCGCGTTCCGGAGTTCGGCCGGCGTGTAGGTGGCGCCGCAGACCTCGCAGGAATCGCCGTACTGCTCGGCGGCACCGCAGCGCGGGCAGTCGCCTTTGATGTAACGATCCGGCAGGAACATGTTCTCCACCGGATCATAGGCCTGCTTGATGGTGCGGCTGGTGATGTGGCCGGCGTCCCTCAGGCGCTGGTAAATCAGTTCGGCGTAGTAACGGTTCTCCTCGGAGTGGGTCGAATAGTAGTTGTCGAACTCGATCAGGAAATCGGCGAAGTCCTGCTGATGCTCCCGGCCAATCCTCTCGATCAGCTCTTCCGGAGTAATCCCCAGTTCGCGTGCCTTGAGCATGATCGGGGTGCCATGGGCGTCATCGGCGCAGACGTAGATGCAGCGGTTGCCCCGTAGTCGCTGGAAGCGGACCCAGATGTCGGTCTGGATGTATTCCACCAGATGACCAAGATGGATGGGGCCGTTGGCATAGGGTAGGGCGCTGGTCACAAGGATCTGGCGCGACATGGAACCTCGTCTCATGGTGCGAAAGAAAGACCGCGAAGTATGCCAGATTCGGGGTGTTGGCGGCGACGCGGGTCTGGTGAGGGCGCAATCTCGCCAGCGGTTTGGGCGGGCTTCGATGTCTGGGCATGGGGTTTCCTACGGGATTGACGACGTTCTGTGTCAACAGCTCGCTTCGGAAACCCCACGCCCAGACAAGGCGGCCGTCGGCACGCGTGGGGTATAGGGCTTCGATGTCAGGTTGCGGCGGCCTCCCGATTTCCTGATTGCGCTTCGTCCAGATGGGCGGGTTCTGTTTTGCCGCGGTGCAGCAACGGCGGTAGACTGCGGTCAGGATTTCAAGCCCAGCCGAGGTGCTCGATGACGGTCATTCGCCAGCAGGATTTTATTCAGAGTGTGGCCGACGCGCTGCAGTACATCTCGTATTACCATCCGAAGGATTTCGTGCAGGCGGTCACCGCGGCCTACGAGCGTGAGGAATCGCCGGCGGCGCGTGACGCCATGGCGCAGATCCTGATCAACTCACGCATGTGCGCCGAGGGGCGGCGGCCGATCTGCCAGGACACCGGGATTGTCACCGTGCTGCTGAAAATCGGCATGGACGTGCGCTGGGACGCGACCATGGGTGTCGAGGAGATGGTCAACGAGGGTGTGCGCCAGGCCTATGGCGATGCCGACAACATCCTGCGCGCCTCGGTGCTGGCGGATCCGGCCGGCAGCCGGCGCAACACCGGTGACAACACGCCTGCGGTGATCCACACCCGCGTGGTGCCGGGCGAGACCGTGGCGGTGGAGCTGGCGGCCAAGGGTGGTGGCTCCGAGGCGAAGACCAAGTTCGTCATGCTGAACCCCTCCGACAGCATCGTCGACTGGGTTCTGAAGACCGTGCCGACCATGGGTGCTGGCTGGTGTCCGCCGGGGATTCTGGGCATCGGTATCGGCGGTACCGCCGAGAAGGCGATGGTGATGGCCAAGGAGGCCTGCATGGAGTCCATCGACATCCACGAACTGCAGGCCCGTGGCCCGGCCAACCGGGTTGAGGAACTGCGACTGGAGATCTTCGACAAGGTGAACCAGCTCGGCATCGGTGCCCAGGGGCTGGGTGGGCTGACCACGGTGCTGGACGTGAAGATTCACGACTACCCGACCCATGCGGCGAATCTGCCGGTGGCGATGATCCCGAACTGCGCGGCGACGCGACATGCGCATTTCGTGCTGGATGGCTCCGGCCCGGCGGAACTGACGCCGCCGTCGCTGGACGACTGGCCGAAAATCACCCGCGAGGCCGGCGAGAATGTGCGCCGGGTGAACCTCGACACCGTCACCCGCGAGGAGGTGGCTAGCTGGACGCCGGGCGAGACCCTGCTGCTGTCCGGCACCATGCTTACCGGTCGGGACGCGGCGCATAAACGCATGGCGGACCTGTTCGCCCGCGGCGAGGCGTTGCCCGAGGGTGTCGACCTGAACAACCGCTTCATCTACTACGTGGGCCCGGTGGACCCGGTGCGCGATGAAGTCGTCGGACCGGCCGGGCCGACCACCGCCACGCGGATGGACAAGTTCACAGACCTGATGCTGGAAAAGACCGGCCTGCTGGGAATGATCGGCAAGGCCGAGCGCGGACCCGAGGCGATTGCGGCGATCCGGCGGCACAACGCGGTTTACCTGATGGCGGTCGGCGGCGCTGCCTACCTGGTGTCCAAGGCGATCCGCAAATCCCGGGTGGTGGCATTCGAGGATCTGGGCATGGAGGCGATCCACGAATTTGTGGTCGAGGACATGCCGGTAACCGTGGCGGTGGACGCGGCCGGTGAGTCGGTACACGAGACCGGGCCGCGGGAATGGCGTGCACGGATCGGTGGCATCCCGGTGGTCGAGGAAGCCTGAATCCGTCCCGGATGGATCAGGCGGCCTGCGCCTGATCCGCCAAGTGCTTGATCCGTTCGACCATCGAGAAAAAGCCGTTGCGCCGGTTGGGGCTGAGCTGCTGCTCGAGGCCGAGCCGCTGGAATAGCCCCTCAATGTCGGTCTGGCGGATCTCCTCCGGCGTGCGTCCGGAATAGGCCATCAGGATCAGTGCAATCAGCCCCCTGACGATAAAGGCGTCGCTGTCCGCGCGAAAAGTCAGCCGCTGCGGCGTGGTCTGTTCGATGTCGTGCAACAGCCAGACCTTGCTGACGCAACCCTCCACCCGGTTGTCCTCGGTTTTCGCCTCCTCGGGGAATTCCGGCAACTCGCGGCCGAGGTCGATAATCAGCCGATATCGATCCTCCCAGCTGTCGAGGAATTCGAAGGTTTCTATGACGTCGTCCAGTTGCATGGGCTTTGCGTCCCATTGGCTTTACTGCGGATGTTGCATCGTAACATGCGGTGCCGGATGGTGGCCCTGTGGCATACTCCACCCATGATTTCACACCCCCGAACAGGTTTTCCATCAGGAGTCATGCATGCTGACTGTGGAGCTCTTCGGTGTACTGCAGCAGGCAGCGGGCGACCGCCAGTTGCAGCTTGATGCATTGCCGGAACCGCCAACGGTGGCCGCCGTTCTGGATCAATTGGCTCGGCGGCATCCGGCCCTGGCGCCGCACTTGCGGCGCGTCGCCTGCGCCCAGGGGGATAGCCTGGTCCGCCAGGACCAGACCATCGACACAAGCCGCCCGCTGGTGCTGTTGCCGCCAGTCAGCGGCGGCTGAACGCTAGAGGTTGGCATGAGCAGAATGACCGAGCAGCCGCTGGACATGGGGCAGTTGCTGCGAGAAACCGAGAATGACGCCTGCGGCGCCCTGGTCGTGTTCGGTGGCATCGTCCGCAATCATCATGCGGGCAAGGGCGTGAGCGGGATGAGCTATTCCGCCTACGGTCCGATGGCGGAAAAGGTGCTGGCGGAACTGGAGCAGGAAACGCTGCAGAAATTTCCGGTCAGCGAATGCCGCATCGTGCATCGCACCGGCGATCTGGCGATCGGCGAGGCCAGTGTGCTGGTGGTGGTGCGGGCACCGCACCGGGGCGATGCCTTCGACGGTGCGCGCTATGCCATCGATACCCTGAAGGTGCGCCTGCCGGTGTGGAAGCACGATTTCTACGAAGATGGCAGCGACGCGTACCAGGACGGCGTGCCGCTGGAAACCGCGGCCTCCCGGGACGCCGAGAACAGTCAGTGAGTCAGGCAATGGCGAACGAGCAGGCCGGCTTTCTCCCCCTCTCCATCGCGGTGCTGACGGTGTCCGACAGCCGCACCGAGGCCGACGACAAGTCCGGAGACCTGCTGGTGGCGCGGCTTCAGGATGCCGGCCATCACCTGGCCGACAGGCAGATCGTGCCGGATGACATCTACCGGGTTCGCGAGGTGGTGTCGCGCTGGATCGTGGACGAAGGCGTGAAGGTGGTGATCAGCACCGGCGGCACCGGCATCACCGGACGCGACACCACACCCGAAGCGGTGTTGCCGCTGTTCGATATGCGGGTCGACGGTTTCGGCGAGTTGTTCCGGCAACTGTCCTTCGAGGAAATCGGCAGTTCCTCGATTCAGTCACGCGCCGTTGCCGGCGTCGCCAATGCCACTTTGTTGTTCGTGCTGCCGGGCTCCAGTGGTGCCTGCCGCACGGCCTGGGACGGCATCCTGCTGAAGCAACTGGATCGTCGTCACAAGCCCTGCAATTTTGTCTCGTTGATCCCGCGATTGCGTGAGTGAATCCGGCAGTGACGGTTCCTTACCAGGCATGCTCGGCTATGCTGGCAATGGAACCTTGGATCCGCATCCGGTCAAACTGGTGGGGATGAACCCGCAAGGAGGACACCATGAAACGATCACTGATCCGCGCGCTGGCCGGCGCCGCGCTCGCCGCACCGCTGGCACTGGCGGCTGATGACATGCCCAAGGCACACGCCGAATTCATCGACAACGACGGCAATGCCGTCGGCGAGGCGCATCTGACCCAAGGGCCGAACGGGACGCTGATCGTGCTCGAAATCGACGGTCTTCCGGTGGGGCCGAAGGCGATCCACATTCACAGTGTCGGTACCTGCGACGATCACCACGATGGCTTCCAGGATTCGGCGGGGCACCTGAACCCGGAGGACAAGAAACACGGCCTGCTCAACCCGGACGGTCCTGATCCGGGTGATCTCAACAACTTCTACGTCCACGACGACGGCACCGGCTGGGCAGAGTTGTTCAACGCCCGCGCCAGTCTCGACGGCAGCTATGGTGCCAGGATTCTTGATGATGACGGGGCGGCCCTGGTGATCCACGAAAAGCCGGATGACCACATCACCCAGCCGATCGGCGGTGCCGGTGCGCGTATTGCCTGCGGCGTCATCCGCGGCAGTTGAACATTGGCTGGGACACACTGCGGCCGGCGCGACCGGCAGCAGTGGTTCACTGTTCCGATGGTTGAACGGCAAGTAACCGGGGCTGACCATGCGACGCCGTGATTTCGTGAAGGCCTGTGCCGTCGGTGCGGGTTGCGCCGGCCTCGCGCCGGCCTCGCTGTTTGCGGATGCCGGCCTGCGGCCGCGCCGGTATCAACGAAGCCGGCTCGTGCAATCCTCCGGCGAGCCGCTGCGGCTGGGCGAACTGGAACAACTGCGTAACTATGTCTTCTCCTACCCGTACCGTGCGACCCCGGCATTTCTCCTGGATCTGGGTACGTCGGTGCCCGGTGAGCAGAGCCTGCGTACCGAGGCCGGGGAAACCTATCGCAGTCGCCATGGTGTAGGCCCGAAACATAGCGTGGTGGCATTTTCGGCGATCTGCGCGCACAAGTTGGCGCATCCGACGCCGGCGGTCAGCTACATCCGGTTCCGTGAGGCGCGCGGTAACGACGAGCCGGCGACCGGGGTCATCAGCTGCTGCGCCGAAAACAGCCTCTATGATCCCGTGGCTGGTGGCCGGGTGCTGGACGGACCCGCGAAGCAGCCGCTGGCCGCCGTCCTGCTGGAGCACGATGCAGCGGCCGATGAATTGTTCGCGGTCGGCACGCTGGGTGGAGAGTTGTTCGATCGGTTCTTTACCGAGTTCGAAGCGCGTTTGAGCCTGGAATACCCGGATGGCAACGCTCGGGAGGCGGCGGCGGAAGATGTGGTCGTCGAACCCCTGTCCCGGTTCAGTGACAACATCATGCGTTGCTGAGGCAGCGCTCGTAGCGCAGCGTACAGGGAACGGCCGCCCGCATGCCGGATAGCCAACGACTGGACCCCGAGAATATCGGTGGCGACAGCCTGCTGCAGGTGCTTGACGCCTCGCATGTGGGCATCTGGGAGCGGATGTCGGCAGCGGCGTCACGCTGATCAACGAGCGTTGGGCCGAGATGCTCGGGTATCGCCTGGCCGATCTCAACCCGCTGTCCTTCGAACAGTTCGAATCCCTTGTCCATCCGGACGATTTTCTCCAGCTCCGGGAAAAACTGGATCTGCATCTGGCCGGTGGAAGCGAGTACCTGGCGCACGAGTTCCGCCTGCGTACGGCCAGCGGCGACTGGCGCTGGATCAAGACGCGCGGCCAAGTCACGGCCCGGGACGACGATGGCGCGCCCCGTACCATGAGCGGGGTACATCTGGATATTTCCAGGGTCATGGAACGCCGGGAAGTGCAGGAGCTGGTCAACCAGCGCCTCGATGAGGTGCTGTCGGTGACCCCCGCGGTGGTCTACGCTTGTTCGGCGGAGCCGCCGCATCAGGTGGTGTACATCTCGCCGAACCTGGGACGCTTTTTCGACGTCGATGAGGCACAGCTGACCGCGGACCGGGGTTGGTACAGCCTGGTCCATCCCGATGACCTGACGCCGACCTTGCGCCGATGAAGCCCTGTACCGTGCCAAGGAGGCGGGCCGGAATCGTGTGGAACAGGGCTGACCGGCGCGGAGCTCATAGCCGGCCGGTGTCGTGCGCCTCGAGCAGGTTTGCCAGTTCACGCGAGTCGATACTGCGGGCGATTGCGAGGGCATCCACCCCCTGGCCGTCGCTGACCGAGGGGTCTGCTCCCAGGTCCAGCAATTCGCGAACCATCCCGGTATGGCCGTTATGGGTGGCGCGCATCAGGGGGGTCCAGCCGTAGACGTCGACCTGATCCGGATCTGCACCCAGCTGCACCAGTTGCCGGGCCGCCCGCACTTCACCCTTGGCGGCGGCAAGCATCAGCGGTGACCAGCCATTGCTCACCTGCCGCGTAGCGTCGGCCCCCGATTCGACCAGCAGCCGGATGACCGTGGTGTGTCCGTTCACAGCGGCATACATCAGCGCCGTGCCGCCCTTCGCGTTGCGGGCATCGACATGGGCGCCGGCATCGATCAGGTGGCGGCACATGGTCGCGTCGCCGCTTTCCGCGGCCCACATCAATGCCGTCTTGCCGGTGAATTCGCCGGCCACGGTCGCCGTGTCCGGGTCGCTGCCTTCGGCAAGCAGCGTCTTCAGCTTGGCTTCGTCACCGTCCTTGATCGCATCGATCAGTTCGGCAGCGGAAACAGGCAGGCCGATGCTGCACAGGAACAGCAGCAGCGGGGCGAAAGCCGTCGCGCGATACGTTATCATTGTGTGTTTTCCAGGCGCTGGTTGACCGAATACGTCTGGTGTAGCGATAGCAGGCCGTTGCCGGCTCGGCAAGCGGTGGATCACGTTTCCTTGACAATGGACCGACAGGCTTGGCGGCAACGCCACGCCGGAAGGGGAGAGCAGCATGAGCACAGTCACACGCGGCCAGATCGAGCAGGCAATTCAGGGCTGGATCGAGCCCCACCTCGGCCGTGATCTGGTCGCCGCGCGCGCCGTGCGGGAGATCGGGGTGGATGATGCCGGTGCGGTTACCATCGACATGGTGCTTGGGTTTCCGATGTCACCCGGTGCGCGGCAGAAACTCGGCGCCGCGATTCATGAGCGGGTCAGCACCGTCGATGGCGTCAGTGCGGTGAAGGTCCAGGTGGATTGCGAGGTGCGAACCCACGGCATTCACCGCAGCACCGATGCGGTTGAGGGTGTGAAGAACATTATCGCCGTTGCCTCCGGCAAGGGCGGTGTCGGCAAGTCCACCTGCGCTGTCAACCTGGCGCTGGCCCTGTCCGCCGAGGGCGCCCGGGTAGGCATTCTGGACGCCGATATCTATGGTCCGAGCCAGCCGCGCATGCTGGGCATCTCCGGCAAGCCCGAGTCGCCGGACGGCAAGTCGCTGCAGCCGATGACCAATTACGATGTCCAGTCCATGTCTGCGGGTTACCTGATTGACGAGGAAACGCCGATGATCTGGCGCGGGCCGATGGCGACCCAGGCGCTGGAGCAATTGCTGCGTGAGACCAACTGGGACGATCTGGATTACCTGGTCGTCGACATGCCGCCGGGCACCGGCGACATCCAGCTGACGCTGTCGCAGAAGGTCCCGGTCAGTGGCGCAGTGATCGTCACCACGCCGCAGGACATTGCTCTGCTCGATGCCCGCAAGGGGTTGAAGATGTTCGAGAAGGTGAATGTGCCGGTGCTTGGCGTGGTGGAAAACATGAGCACCCATATCTGCAGCCAATGCGGGCATGAGGAGCACATCTTTGGCGAGGGGGGCGGTAGCCGCATGGCGGAACAGTACGGCATCGAGTTGCTTGGCTCGTTGCCGCTGGATATCCGGATTCGCGAGCAGGCCGACGGCGGCAAGCCGACCGTGGTGGCCGACCCGGACGGCACGCTCTCCAGCAGCTACCGGGAGATCGCGCGCAACATTGCCGCCCGGCTGTCGTTGCAGAGCCAGGATTCGCCCAGCCGCTTCCCGAAGATCGTGGTGGAGAATACCTAGACCGTCGACTGGCCAAGGCTCCTCCACGCCTTCAGCTTGCGTTCCAGCGTCTTGCGGCTGACCTGCAGGCGGCGAGCGGCCTCCGACTTGTTGCCGCCAACGGCGCTGAGGACGCGCAGGATGTGACGCCGCTGGACCTCTGCCAGCGGCAGGTCCTCTGGATAGGAGGGGTCACCGCCCGTCTGCCCGCCTTGGTCACGGTTGCGGAGCGTGACGGCCGTATCGGCCAGGCAGTCCGTCAGCCTTTGCCCCAGCACCATGGCGCGCTCGACCAGGTTTTTCAGTTCCCGCACATTGCCTGGCCAGTGGTAGCGCTGCAGCCGGGCGATTTCCCTGTCGTCCGGCACGCGGACCGGAAGCTCCAGGCGGCTGGACAGGTCATGGCTGAACAGCCCGATCAGTCCCGCCAGATCGGTCGGACGTTCGCGCAACGGTGGCAATTGCAGGCGCAGCACGTTGATCCGGTAGAACAGGTCTTCACGAAAGCGGCCGCTGGCGACTTCGTTGCCCAGTGACCGATTGGTGGCGGCAATGATGCGAACGTCGACCTGGATTTCCCGCTCCGCCCCGACCGGCCGTATCCGTTGTTCCTCAAGCACGCGCAACAGCTTGGCCTGCATGTCTGCGGGCATTTCACCGATTTCGTCCAGGAACAGCGTGCCGCCGTCGGCATAGCTGAACATGCCCTCCCGGTCCTGCAGGGCGCCGGTAAACGCGCCTCTGACATGGCCGAACAGTTCACTTTCCAGCAATTCCGGTGACAATGCGCCGCAGTTGATCGGTGCGAACGCCCCGTGCCTGCCGCTGCGCGCGTGAATAAAGCGGGCCAGGACTTCCTTGCCGGTGCCCGATTCACCATCCAGGAGCACGGTTGTGCTGCCCGGTGCCACCCGCTCTGCAAGGGAACGAATGGCCTGCATGCTGGAACTGTCGCAAACCAGTCCGTCATCCGGTTCCCTGGCGAGGTTTCCGGTGGCGACGGTCACGGGGCTTGCGCCAAGTCGCTGCATGACCAGCCTCTGGAGCTGCTGGGCCGGGAACGGAAGGCGGAGCCTCTGTGCACCGGCTGCCTGGTGATCCGGTTGCAGCTTGTCGGAGGCTGGCAGGATATGCAGCGTTGGCAGCTCCGGCAGTTCCGCTGTCAGCTCCTGCAGGCGCCAGTTCTCCGCATCGTCGTTGCCAAGACCGACCACCAGCAGATCCGGTACTGTGCTTTGCAGGCGCAGACGGGCGTCGCGCACCGTGACAGCCGTGCCGAGCGTGACGTTGCAGTGCTTCAGTGTCCGCTGCAGGAACGCCCGCAAACCCGCCTCCGGGGCCAGCAGCAGGATTCCGGCGGGGCGGGCTACAGGCTGTTCGGACTGTTTCCCGTGCACAGCTCGTGGCATGGTCCCGGGACTGGCAGGCATCTGCGGAATCGCTCCGTATGCGGTGTCTGACAAGAGGTCAGTACCTCGACGAAAGTCATATATGGGACAAAATGTACCAGTCCGGGTTCCGAATCAAGGGACTGGTTGAACCAAAAAGGGGCGCCTCCCTGGGGGAGTATCGTGGTTTCAGAGCGGGACAGTGATTTTGCGGTGACCGGCCTGGTGCTTGCCGGTGGCCGGGCAAGCCGCATGGGCGGACAGGACAAGGGGCTGATTGCCATCGCTGGCCAGCCCATGGTCGGCCATGTCCTGGCGCGGCTTCGGCCGCAGGTGCGGGAACTGCTGATCAACGCCAATCGCAACGAGGCCGACTACGCCGGCTTCGGTGCGCCGGTGGTGGCGGATCGCATGCCCGAGTTTCCGGGACCTCTGGCCGGCATGGCCAGCGGCCTGGCCGCCGCAACCACACCCTGGGTGGTGACGGCACCCTGCGATTCGCCGCTTGTCCCGCGGGATCTGGTGGCGCGTCTGCAGCTTGCCCTGCAGGCCGACGCAGGGGACCTGGCCGTGGTCGAGAGTGCGGGACGGCTGCAACCGGTGTTTGCCTTGTTGCCGGTGCGGCTGCTCGGCGACCTCGAGGCCTACCTGGCGGCTGGAGAGCGCAAGATCGATCGCTGGTTTGGTCGGCACAGGATGGCGATTGCGGATTTCAGTGACTGTCCGGAGGCCTTTATCAACGTGAACACGCCGGAGGAGCGGGATGCACTGGAACATCGCTTGCACAACGAAGAATCGGGAGCGGATCGCGCATGACGGTTAGCGAGACCTCACGGATGCTGGAGCAGGCGGCAGCGGATCACGCCGCGTTTGCACGCTGGTTGCGTCAAGGTGCCGACCAGGGAACGGATCGCGAGCTCAACCGACATGCCAGTCAGCGGGCCGCACCTCTGGTGCTTGCTGGCGGGCAAGGTGCGTCCCGGCGAATCGCCCGCTGGTTGGAGCGTTATGTCGCTTCCCATGCGACCACGCCCGTCTTTCTGCATCACGTTGGGTGCACCGGCGAAAGCCGGGACTGCGAGCATCTGCTGTATCGCCTGCTGGGCTTCATTCGTCAGCACTGCGAGCTGCGCGAGACCATCCCGGTGGACCCCGCCGCGCGGCGGGAGCTGCTGCCCAACTGGCTGGCCCGACTCGCGGCCCGGGGCCGCGCGATCCTGGTCCTGGATCGACTCGATGCGCTGCATGGTGCGGCGGTCGAGGATAGTCTCGACTGGCTGCCATCCTGGGTGCCGGACAATCTGCGCGTGGTCGCAAGCTGCCTCGATCCGGCGGTGATCGAGCTGCTGCGTCACCGAGGCTGGACCATTACCGGGCCGGAGCCGGGGGAGGCGCCCGCGGACTTGTCGGCTGCTTGTGATCCCGTAGCGCTGCGGGCGCTTGCCGTGGCACGTCGGGCGCTGCCGCGACCGCTGCTGGAAATGCTGCGCGACGGGATCGCGGAACCTGAGCTGGACCCGGTGACACAGTGCTGTTTCGAGTCGGGCCAGGAGCTGTCGCTTGCCGGCCCGGAATTCCGGGACATGGTGCGCAAGCAGTATCTCGCCGCGGGATCGGACCTGCAGCGGGCGCAACAGCAACTTGCCGGCCTGTATCTGGAGTCCGGCGGAGACGAGGCGCTGGTCGATGGCCTGTGGTTGTTGCAGCAGGCCGGCGACTGGCCGGCACTGGCCCAGCAGCTCTCCGGCCACGAGGTGTTGCGTCGCCTGTTGCAGCCGGAATGGCGCGATTTTCTGCTCGAGATCTGGTGGCGCTGGGGCGGTGGTGACGAGCTGCTGAAGTTCTACCGGCAGGTGATTGCCTCCTGGTCGCAGTCGGCAGCGGATCGCGCTGCGCTGGTGTGCGAGTTGCTCGATGCCCTCTGGCAACTGGCCGAAGCCGAACAGCTGCTGCCGCTGCTTGATCAGGCGCGGCAGTTGCCGGGCGTGAACGAGGATGCGGCACGGGCCAGCCTGGATGCACTTGAAGGGGCCTGCCGACTGCAGTCCGGGGATCTGGATGTCGCACGGGCGGCGCTGGCCGCCGCGTTTGAGTCAGCCGGGCAGCGCGGCGGTGCCGACTCCCCTGAAGCCCGCCGATGCCGTCACCGCCTTGCCATGGTGCTGGAGCAACAGGGTGAAATGGAGCAGGCGATCACCCATTACCAGGCGGCGCTGGCCGGTCGGGAAGCGACCCTTGGCAAGCAGCACCAGGAGCTGATTCCGCACCTGGTCAACCTGGCGGCGGTGCTGCGCGCCGACAACCGGCTGGATCAGGCGCGGCCGCTATACCAGCGTGCCTTGCAACTGTCCGAGCGCGACTACGGTGGTGGTCACCCGCAAACGGCCGCTTGTCTCGACAGCCTCGCCGGCCTGCTCTACGCCGGCCAGGATCTGGAGCAGGCCGAGGCGCTGTATCAGCGCGCCCTGGGCATCGCCGAGACGGCCTTCGGACCGGATCATCCGGCGACCGCGGCCAGTGCGCACAACCTGGGTGCGGTGCTCGATGCCCGCGAGCAGTTTCAGGCCGCCGAGATGCTGTTCCGGCGCGCCCTTGATATCCGCCAGCGGGCGCTCGGTGACGAGCATGTCGACACGGCCTCCAGTCTGCATAACCTGGCTGGTGTGCTGGATGCGATGGGGCGATTCGACGACGCCGAGCCACTGTATCGGCAGGCCATCGATGTCTGGGAACAGGTGGTGGGGCCGGACCACACGGCCACCGCGACCAGCATCAACAATCTGGCCGATCTGCTTCGAGAACAGGGGCGCTACGCGGAAGCCGAGGGGCTTTACCGTCGCAATCTCGATACCTGGGCGGGGCTGCTGGGGGAGCGTCATCCCCACACCGTCATGACACGCTCCGAACTGGCGATCCTGCTGGCCGAGAGCAAGCCCGGCTCGGAAACCGAATCGCTGTTGCAGGCGGCCAGCCGCGAGACGGCCGAGGTCATGGGCTGGGACAGCATGCAGCACATCAACACGGTGGTTCGCTATGCTGCGGTGCTGCGCGATTCCAGGCGGCGCGACGAGGCAAGAGAGCTGCTGGCGCGGACCCTGAAGCAGGCCGAAGGCCGGATCAGCCTGTTATCGCCGCGTCTGCAAAAGTTGCGGCGCCATCTTGATGCACTGGACCAGGATCCGGACACGCTGCACTGAGGAAACACTGATTGACCGGTCTCGGGCGCAGTCGCGGGAATAGATCAGTGTTTCCTTAAAGTCGCTGATCGAATTGTGCGCCCGCGTCGCGGTTCAAAGCGGCCGGGCCGTCAGGCCCAGCATGATGAACACGATCACGGCGGCGATCAGCAGGCAGGCCAGCGGGTGCCGGCGCCATCCGCCGGGCGTGAACAGATCGCGAACGGTTTCCCGAATACGCTCCATCATCGGTTTGAACTCCTCTCGACGACGGCTACCAGGTACGGGTCGTGGCGCGCACTGGTCAGGACCACGTGCGGGAAACGGGGTTCCCTGGCCAGGGTCTCGCGGCCAACTTCGCGCGCCCAGTATTCGCGCTCCGGGTCGTCGACCATGTGCAGCAGCGGGACCACCGGACGATCACCAACGCCTTTCATCAGGCCCTGGGGATGGCTGAAAAGCACTGCCAGGTCCCGCGGTCTAACGGTCTCCCCCGGCGCCAGCCCGGTAACCGCGCTGACACGTTCCGGCCGGTGCGCGATGCGCTCGTCCAGGGGCTTGCCGATGGCGGCCACCGACTGCACCAGGATGACCGCATCGGCGCAGTCCGGAATCAGGGGTTCGTGGGTGGCAGGCGCCTTGATCCAGCGCGCCCGAGCGCCATCCGACTTGAGCAGGGTGAGGTCGAGTTTCGCCCGGCGGTGGATCGCCAGCAGATCCGGTCCTTCCAGGCCGGCCAGACGGCCACGCTTGGACGAAGGACAGGCGAAGGCGAGCTTGCGGGCCGTGCTGGCCGGGATATCACTGCGCAAATGCGCGACGTCCGCCACATGCGTTTCTGCAGCCAGGCTCTTCGGAAACAGGTAGGTGAAGGTGCTGGCGGAGACCGCAGCCCGGCCGGGATGGATCTCCAGCAGGTGATACAGGGTGGTCTTCTTGCCGCCGGCACCCACCACGCTGACGATGCCCTGCTCCGCACCCAGCGCCCGCAATAGTATCCTGTTCTCAACTGTGGTCATCGTGATCCGCCCGGTGTGCGCTGACACAGAGGATTCGCGGCAGGAATGCGGCCAAGCACCGCCAGCTGTCGCCGGCATCGGGGCTGGCAAACAGGTGGCCGCTGGCGGTGCCGAAATAAACGCCGGTCTGGACATGGTCGTCCACGGTCATCGCCTCGCGCAGCACCGTGGTGTAGACGTGCCGCTGCGGCAGGCCGTGGGTCAGGGCCTGCCAGCTGGCACCGGCATCGCGGGAACGATAGACCCGCAGACGCCCGTCGGGCGTGGTGCGCAGGTGATTGCTGTCGATCGGCAGCACGTACACCGTGTCCGGTTCGCCGGCGGGCGAGGTGATGGCGTAGCCGAAATCACTGGGCAGGCCACTGCTGATCTCGGTCCAGTGCTCGCCACCGTCATCGCTGCGGTAGACGCCACTGTAGCATTGCCGGTAAAGGCGGTCCGGGTTGGCGGGGTGGACCAGCAGGCGGTGGATGTTATGGCCGCTTGCGACCTGCTCCTGCGGCAGGTTCGATGCCCGCACGCCGCTGTTGATCGGGTGCCAGTGTCGTCCGCCATCATCGCTGCGATAGGCACCACCGGCCGAAATCGCTGCATAGAGCCGCTGCGGACATCGCTCCGGCTGGACAATGGAGTGGGCGGAGAAGCCGCCCCGTGCGGGTTCCCAGGTATCGCGGCTTGGGTGTTCGTTCAGCCCCGAAAGCGACTGCCAACTGCGACCGGCGTCATCGCTGCGGAACACGCCAGCCGGGTCGATGCCGGCAAACAGGGTATCCGGTCGATCAGCCGTCGCCGGTGCCAGGTACCAGATTCTCTGCAAGCTCTCGTCACTGCGGACCCCGGTGTGGCATGGCGTCGCGGTCAGCGATTGCCAGCTGCGGCCGGCATCGTCGGTCCGGTAGATGTGCACGCCCCAGATCGTATGCGATGTCGCCGCGAAGCCGCGCTTTGGTTGCCGCGGGTCGAGCCATGCATGCAGGATCTCGTAGCCGGCAATCAGCGGCCCCTGTAGCTCCCAGTGTCCGCGTGCCGGATCGGATTCCAGCCGGAACAGACCCTTCTGCGTACCCACCAGCAGGACAGCTCCCATTGCATCCCTGCGTCTGGCCGACTGCGCCATGCTGTACTGCCTCCCCGTTAAGGAAACACTGAGTTATTCGCACGCTTGCCCAAGACCTCGGCCGGTTTTGGCCCCTGGCGGCGTTGCGCCACCGGCCCGGTAGCCATGGCTACCGAACCGGCACCGCACCTTGTTTCCTTAAATCAAAAGTCGCTCATTTGAACAGAAAAGCGCAGGGGAAGGCCACCGGCTACAACTGGTAGACTGCGACCATGTTAACGGTTTGTGTCAGCGCCTCGCTGCGCCAATCCATGCTTGATGAAGCGCGGGAGCGGTTTCCGGAGGAGGCGTGCGGTTTTCTGCTTGGTGTCGAGGTCCATCGGGTCGACGAGGTGCTGCACGTGGCGAACGAGGCAGCGGAGCCGAGGCGGCATTATCTGATCGATCCGGAGCGTTATCTGCGCATTCAGGCAGAGGCCTCGGGCCGCAAGCAGCAGGTCATCGGCGTCTGGCATAGCCATCCTGCCGCGGACGCGGTGCCATCGGCGACGGACCTGGCGCAGGCCTGGCCGGACTGGCATTACCTGATCGTTGGTTGGCCTGCCGCCGAGACCCCGCAACTTCGGGCCTGGTGGTCCGCGGCGGATGGATTTCAGGAGGAGACCCTGCAGACGTGAGTAGCGTGATTGTCCGCATTCCGACCCCGTTGCGCGGTTTTGTCGATGGCCGTGACCAGCTGGCGGTGGACGCCGACAGCGTGGAGCAGTTGCTTGAGCGCCTCGCCGAGCATCATCTGGGCCTGGTACAGCGGATTCTGACGCCGGAGGGTGAACTGCGACCCTTCGTCAACCTGTTTGTCGATAATGAGCGTCTGCAGGGTCCGGATGCCCTGCGGCGGCGCCTGGTACCGGGGCAGGTGGTGTCAATCATTCCGGCGGTGGCCGGCGGCGGTGCCGGTTCGGCACGGGAACAGCGGCTGTCGGCGTTGCGCGCGTCGATCCCGGAAATCGAGCCGGAAGAGGCCTGCCGCCGGCAGCAGCAGGGCGCAGTGCTGCTCGATGTGCGGGACCAGGATGAAGTGGCTGCCGGCAGTCCGGACGATGCTGTACGACTGGGCCGCAGTTTCCTGGAGTTGCGGATCGAGGACCGGGTGCCGGATTTGAACACCCCCCTGATGGTGCTCTGTGGCGGCGGTACGCGATCCCTGTTCGCCGCGGAGGATTTACTGCGGCTGGGTTATGCGGAAGTCAGCTCGGTGAGCGGCGGCTTTAACCGCTGGAAGAACGACGGTCTACCGTTCGAAGTCCCTCGCATGCTGGATGCCACGGCACGCGATCGCTACTCGCGGCATTTGCTGATGCCCGAGGTGGGCGAGGTCGGGCAACTGAAACTTGCCGATAGCCGGGTGCTCCTGATCGGTGCCGGCGGCCTGGGCTCGCCGGCCGCCCTGTATCTGGCCGCGGCCGGGGTCGGCACGCTCGGTATTGTCGACCACGATGTGGTTGATCGCAGCAATCTGCAGCGGCAGATCATCCACGCCGACGACCGCGTCGGGATGCCGAAGGCGGAATCGGCACGCCAGGCTATCCATGCGCTGAACCCGGATGTCCGCGTTGAACTGCATCGGGAATACCTGGATAGCGACACGGTCGACGGCATTTTCCCGGACTACGATCTGGTAATCGACGGGACGGACAATTTTGCCACGCGGTATCTCATCAACGACGCCTGCATCAAGCATCGTCTGCCAAACGTGCACGGCGCTGTGTTCCGCTTCGAAGGTCAGGTGAGCGTGTTCTGGCCGGGCCGCGAGCCCGCGCCCGGGCCCTGCTACCGTTGCCTGTTCCCCGAGCCGCCGCCGCCGGAGCTGGCACCCAGTTGCTCCGAAGCCGGTGTGCTTGGCGTATTACCCGGAGTGATCGGGCTGCTGCAGGCGGTCGAGACGGTCAAGCTGCTGCTGGATGTGGGTGAGCCATTGGTCGGCCGCCTGCTGTTCTACGATGCCCTGGCGGGACGTTTCCAGGAAATGCGGATGGAGCGTGATCCGGAATGCGCCTACTGCGGCGATGGCAGGAGCTTCCCCGGTTACGTGGACTATCAGCAGTTCTGTCGCGGCTAGCGACCGCCCGCGCCTTTTCAGCCCCCGATGCAATGGCTGGCGAAGGCGAAGCCGTCGTTCGGGGTCCACTGTGCCTGCGGGGTGTTCGCCATCTGCTGGCACCAGGCCGGCGATCCGACTGGTGGCGCACCGCTCGGCGGACCGCCGTCCATCATGCGCTCCAGCGCGAGCATGCGTTCGTCGAGCATCAGGGGCTCGAGTTGTTGCCCCAGTTCCATCATGGCCTGCTCGATCGGCACCATCAGTTGCGGATCACGCGCGGAAAGCATTGCCATCTGCTGTTCCCCGCGCATGAGCGTCCTTTCGAACCGGCTTTCCGTCTCGATCACCGGTCCGAGACGGCCGTCCAGGGCCGCCTGCTCGAATGAGGCCTCGAGTTCGATCTGTTGCGCCTCGTCCATGCCCAGCAGATGGGTCTCCAGCCAGTCGAAGAAGGTCTCGTAGATATCAATGAATTCGGGAGTGAATTCGTCGCGGAATCGTGCCGCGACGTCATTGGCCGCGGCCTGACTGTCGACACCGTCTACCGCATCGATGATCTTTTCGAAGGTGTTGATCTGCTGATCCATGAACAGCAGCAACTGATCCGTGACCGTTCCAGCATCAACGGTTACGCTGGCTTCAGCTGCCGTTTCCGGCTCTGCGGCATCGGGTTGATCGCTGCCACAGGCCATCAGCAAGAGGCCGAGCAGTAGGATGCATGCTCGCGAAAAAAACGTATCCATGACCTGACCCCCCAATCCGGACCAGCGCCCAGGTGGCGCCGGCCGTCTGCGAAAAGGGCGGTCCAGCGGATTCCGACAAGGCGGAAGGCGTTGGGCCGTCATTCATCGTGGCCTGCAGTGCTCCAAGGCAGCACGCCTACCACCTGTCACCGTCTCGCGACAGTATAGCCAGTGATTATCCAAGTATGCGTTTCGAGCGCCTATTCTTGGCTTGTTGGCAGCCGGTCTGCGGTCAGCCCATGACGCCGTGGAACGGCTGCACCTCGACAAACTCGCCTGCGGCAGCAGAATCGGCGTCATGCGGCAGCACGATGAAGCAGTTTGCCAGGCTGACCGAACTGAGGATTCCGGAGCCCTGGCCACCTGTGGTGCGAACCAGCAGTTCACCGTCGGCGCTGCGTTCCAGAATACCGCGCTGGAATTCGGTACGGCCGCGGCGCTTGCGCAGGTCGTGGGCGGCACGCACGCGGAAGCTGAGTGGCCTGCGGATCGTTTGACCCATTAAATGCCTGAGTGCCGGCTTGACGAACTGGCACCAGGTGGCGACCACCGAGACCGGATTACCGGGCATGCCGAAAAAGCGGGCCCGCCCGATCTTGCCGAAGGCCAGTGGCCGCCCCGGGCGCATGGCGATTTTCCAGAAGCCGACCTCGCCGAGTCGGCGCATGATGTCCTTGACGAAGTCGGCCTCGCCCACCGAGACGCCGCCGGAAGTCAGGATTGCATCGGCGAAGCCGGCTGCGTCGGCGAAGGCCTGCTCCATGGCGGCAGGCTCATCCGGAACCACGCCCATATCGGTGGCCTCGACGCCCAGTTCCGTGAGTACCGCATGCAGGGTGTAGCGGTTACTGTCGTACACATCGCCGGGGCGGAGGGCGGATCCGGCTGAACGCAGCTCGTCCCCGGTGGAGAAATACGCCACCCGGATTCGCCGTCGGCAACTGACTTCCACCAGGCCGAGTGAGCCCAGCATGCCGAGTTCTGCTACGCCGACGCGGCTACCCGCGGCGAGTACCCGGTCGCCGATGGCCAGATCTTCGCCGGCGGCGCGCACGTCCTGGCCGGCGCGGTGCGCACTGTCGATGCGAATCAGGTCATCCTGGCGCTCGACCTTCTCCTGCGGAATCACGGTATCGGCGCCGGCCGGCATCGGCGCGCCGGTCATGATGCGCAGACATTCGCCTGGCAGCAGCGGCTGATCGTAGGGGTGGCCTGCCAGTACGGTCCCGACCACCCGCAGGCGGGTATCGCCTTCGGTCGGCAGGTCGCCGCTGCGCAGCGCATAGCCGTCCATTGCCGAGTTGTCGCTGTTGGGCACGTTGACCGTGGAATGGATATCCTCGGCCAGGATCCGGCCGAGCGCGGCGCGGGTCGGCAGGCGTTCCACACCGCGAACTGGCGTGATGTCCTGGAGAATGCGGTCCCAGGCGGCGTCCACCGACAGCGTGTCTGGCTGGTAGTCGTCATCACAGGATGGAGCGTGTTGGACTGGGCGGTTACTGTCAGTCATGGTGGATAGTCAACGTAAGCAGTCAATGGAGGACAGGATGCTTGATCAGGATGCACTGAACATGCAAATCCGCAAGTTTCTGAAGCAGGTCGGCGTGACATCGCAACGGGAAATCGAGCAGGCGTTGCAGCAGGCCCTGGCCGACGGGCGCATCCAGGGCGGTGAACAACTCAAGCTGCGGATGACGCTGGAGGTGGATGAACTGTCACTGCGCCACACTGTCGACGGCGGACTCGACCTCGGCGCCTCGTAAGCTGGCGAACGCCTTTGGGAAACGCTGGCGTAGCGTGCCTTGCCCCGAACGAATCGCGGACTCGAACGCGGGCGCGCGACTGCAGTCCGGTGTTTCCCTAACCGCCGGTGACGCTCATGTGGCGGAAGATTACCGGCTTTGCCTGCAGGTTGAAGTCGTGGCCGCGCGGCTTGATGGCCATGGAATCCACGATGGCGCGCTTCAGCGCCAGCATGTCGCCCGGCTGTTCGCGCAAAATCTCGCGCAGATCCACCGAATGTTCCTGGCCCAGGCACAGCAGCAACCGGCCCTCGGTGGTAACCCGCACCCGGTTGCAACTCTCACAGAAGTTGTGGCTATGGGGCGAAATGAAGCCGACGCGGGTGCCCGTTTCCGGAATCCGGAAGTAGCGTGACGGCCCACCCGTGGTCTCCGTCGTCGGCACCAGCTCGTGGCGTTGCCGGATGACCTCGGCGACCTCGTCGGACGACATGTAGACCTCGGCCCGGTCGTGGTCGTCGATTTCGCCAAGCGGCATTTCCTCGATAAAACTGATGTCCATGCCGCGGGCGACGACGAAATCCACTAGCGGCAGGATCTCGTCGTCATTGCGATTCTTCATTGCCACGGTATTGATCTTGATCCGTTCGAAACCGGCTTCGCAGGCGGCGTCGATACCGGCCAGTACCTTGTTCAGATTGCCGACCCGGGTAATGTTGCGGAAGCGCTCCGGATCAAGGCTGTCCAGGCTGATGTTGATACGCCGCACACCAGCCCGGCGGAGCGGGACCGCCATGCGATCGAGCTGCGATCCGTTGGTCGTAAGCGTCAGTTCCTTCAGGCCGTCCAGAGCGCCGAGGGTCTCGAACAGTTCGATGACGTTATGCCGTACCAGCGGTTCGCCGCCGGTGATCCGGATCTTGTCGACGCCCAGTTCCGCAAACGCCTGACCAACCGCGGCCAGTTCTTCCAATGACAGGATCTCTGAGCGCGGCAGGAAGGTCATGTCCTCACTCATGCAATAAACGCAGCGAAAATCGCAGCGGTCGGTAACCGACAGGCGCACGTAACTAACCCGCCGGCCGAAGCGGTCAACCAGGGTTTGTGGAAGTGCACTCGCAGCAGTCATGAGTCTGTCACCTTGGGTGTTGTCGAGCCGTCTAACTCAAGTGTCGCATGAACTGCGCTAGGGAAACACTGATCTATTCCCGGGTCTGCGCCCGAGACCGGTTTTGGTCATCTGGCAAGGCGCGAGAATAAATCAGTATTTCCCTGGAGGTTACAAATAGCGTGCCGCCAGGGCACGTATCCGGTTTGCTGATTGCAGCAGTGGCGGAACGGGTCAAATTGACCCAGTTGCCCCCGTTTTGTGGCATTTCGACACGGTTCCGCTGGGTCGGGGGTTGGTGTTTGACTTCCAATTGTCTGAATTCCCGTTGCCTTGCCGATACAACTGCGCTGGTATGAGTCATGCACGCGTGACACTTGGAGACAGCTGGCGCAGACTGGCTGCATAACAAATTTCGGAGGGGCTAGTTCTGTGGCGGAGTTGACACCGCACACGACCGAGCTGACTGACCGGACCCGCCTTCCGGTCGGGGTGGTTGTTGGCCACCTCGGTACCGATCCCGCGAACCGGCGCTGGAAGGCTTTGGGCGTGGTGGTCGGGGCGCAGTTTGCCTCGTCAACGCCGGAGCGGCGCCCGATGCGCTCGGGGTCGGATGGCGATCTCTTTCTCTGGACCGGCTTCGACTGCCGCCTGCATCCCGCCCACACCGACGACTACGCATACAACCTGCAGGGCGAGCAGCCCGGCGTTTATGTCATCGTCCGGTCGTCCGATCAGGTGTTCCAGCCGCGAAGCGTTACCCTCAGCCTGGACGAGGCGCAGAACACCGATGCCACGGATCTGCGCTCGCCGGACGATACCGTGCACACTGTGCCGATGCCGCCCGAGGTCTACCGCTGGGTCGAGGGGTTCATCCTTGATCACCATGTTCCGAAACGGCGGAAGCCGCGGGGCAAGAAGCGCAGCAAGGCTTTGTTTGATGCCGAGGTTGGAGACTTCGCGGAGGATCCGAAATGAGCACCCGGCCCACTGATCAGTTCGAGCAGCAGGAAGGCGGCGCCGTCGGCCTGCTGTCGCGGTGGTCCCGCCGCAAGCAGCAGGCGCAGGCGGAGACGTCCGAGACCTTGCCCAGCAGCCCGGAGTTGGCGCGGGATGAAGTGGCTGCGGAAGCAGTCGAAGACGACCCGGATGAACGAATCGACCCGCGCACCGGGAAGCGTTTCTCGGAACTTACCGATGATGACATGCCGGCGCTGGATAGCCTGATGCCCGATTCCGACCTGAGCATGTTCATGGCAAAGAACATCTCGCCTGCCTTGCGCATGAAGGCCCTGACCCGGGTTTTTCATTCCGCCAAGTTCAACAAGGTTTGCCTCTGCGCCGAGTACGCCGAGGACTACACCACGTTCGAGCCGTTGGGCGACGTCATCCCGCACGACCTGAAAGCCTCCATCGCGCGGGAAGCCAAACGCCTTCGCGACAGCCTGCTCGGGCAGGGTGAGGAAATAAGCCCGGAGGAGGCCGAGGCACGCATCTGGCGTGAAACCAGGCACAGCCGGTCCACTGATGCCGTGCCGCGGGACGAACTGGCCGAGAGCCGCTGGCACCGTCACGAGCAAAGCATGAGGGATGCCGAAGCCGCCGAAGTCGCCGAAACCGAAGAGGAGCACGACAAGCACGATGTCTGAGCAGACACACCATGGCCTGCCGGTTCCTGCCGTTGCCGCCCGCGACGCCGCGCTGGCTGCCGTGATGCAGCTGGATAACGAGGCGACAGCGGTAGTCGAGTACCGCTCGGCGGGTTCCCTGTTGCTGCTGGGACCCGGGGCGGCGGTCGCCACGGTGCTGTCGCGGCTGCCCTCCGGATTGCAATGCACCGTGCTCGTCTCGGATGGCACGGCGGTGGACGTGCCGGAGCGGATGTCACTGGTCAGCGCGCATCCGGTCCAGCTTTCCGGGCACCTCGGCCATTTCGACGTCCGAATCCAGCGGCAGCAGGGCGAGCCGATGTGGCTGGCGGAGTTGTTGGGCGGGGAAACCCGGGCCTTTGACCTGGTGCTGGATCTGCACGCCGAGCCGTTGATCGACGTCGAAACGCTTCCCTTCGGCTATTACGCACCGCGTGACGACTCCGCGCGCCTGGAGCGGGCGCTGGCGGAAATCCCCGAGATGACCGGTGATTTCGAAAAGCCCCGGTACTTCAACTATAACCCGGACATCTGCGCCCACGGTGATAGCGGGCTCAATGGCTGCACCCGTTGCCTGGATGCCTGCCCGACCGGGGCGATTGTCTCGCTGGGTGAACGTGTCGAGGTGGATCCTTACTGGTGCCAGGGCGGGGGCAGCTGTGCAGCCGCCTGTCCCACTGGCGCAATGATTTACGCCTATCCCACGCCGAAGGACCAGTTGCGCCGTATTCGTATGCTGCTGGACGCCTACCGCGAGGCGGGCGGCGACAAGCCGGTACTCCTTTTCGTCGACGAAGAGGCCGGCCTGCAGGCACTGGAGGCGGCGGCGGAAAACCTGCCGGATTCGGTTTTGCCCGTGCCCGTCGCCGAGGTCGGTGCCATCGGCATGGATATCTGGCTGGCCAGCCTGGCCTACGGTGCAACTGCCGTGACCTGGCTGGAGACAGACGAACTGGCTGCATCGGTGCAACGCGAGCTTGCCGACCAGAAGCGTTTTGTCGAGCCGATCCTCGCGGCGCTCGGCTTCCAGCCGACCCAGCTTTCCGCGCTCACGCCCGATACCCTCTCAGGCATCGACTCGCTGGCCGGGCCGGCGGTTGCGGACGTCGCCCGCTTCGACACTTTCAACGACAAACGTGGCAGCCTGCGTCTCGCCATCGACCACCTGCGTGAGCAGGCCGCCGATGTTCCGGATAGCGTCGGGCTCGTGGCGGGTGCGCCGTTCGGTCAGGTACTGGTCGACAGTAATGCCTGCACCCTGTGCATGGCCTGCCCCCAGGTCTGTCCGACAAACGCCCTTTCCGATGCTGGCGACAAGCCGCAGCTCAACTTCACCGAAGATCTCTGCGTCCAGTGCGGCTTGTGCCAGACCGCCTGTCCGGAGGATGCGATCACGCTCGAAGCCCGCTACCTTTTTGATTGGGAGGTGCGCCGCAAGCCACAGGTGGCCAACGAGGAAGCGCCGTTCAATTGCATCGTCTGCGGTACGCCGTTCGCCACCGCCAGTGTCATTGAACGCATGACCGAACGGCTCGGTGATCATCACATGTTCCAGTCCGAAGCCAGCCTGAGGCGGCTGAAGATGTGCGGCGACTGCAGGGTCACGGATCTTTTCTCCGATGACATGACCGACGTTAGCAAACCCACGGTGTACGGGATGAAATCCTCATGAGTACGGGCAACGGAGCACAGGCCGTCACGGCAGAGGATATGGGTGACAATGCCCTGCGCGCCGGGGTCTGGCGTCTGCTCGCAGCGCTGCTCGCTGCGGCCCCCGATGCGCAGCGGCTTGAATTGCTGCGGGGCCTGGAAGTACCGATGGATGCGGCCGCCGAGGATGACGGCATGGGCGGTGCCTGGGCGGCGCTGCTGGAGGTGGCCCGCGTGGCCGAGCCGGAGGCCCTGCGTCGCGAATACCAGGATGTCTTCATCGGGGTGGGCGGAGGCGAAATCACGCCCTATGCTTCTTATTACGGGTCAGGGCAATTGATGGATCGTGCACTGATCGACTTGCGGCGTGATCTCGCCATGCTCGGTATCAGTCGTCACGACGATACCAGTGAGCCGGAGGATCACGCTGCCGCAGTGTGCGAAGCCATGGCCCTGGCGATCGAGGATGCAGAGGTCGACATGGCCTGGCAGCGGGAATTCTACGAGCGACATATTGCAAGTTGGATGGGTGATTTGATGAAAGACCTGAAAGCGGCCGGGTCGGCACGATTCTATCGTGGCGTCGCCGTTTTCGGGCAGGCGTTCATTACTTTGGAAGGCCGGTATCTGGATCGTGCCGGGGCCGAGGGTGAGTGGAACTGACAAGGCTATTGGCTGCACAACGAGTCTGGTCGAGGGAGGATGAGAGAACCATGAAGGCGCAAAGAGATGATGACAGGACGGTGGCTAACCGCCGGCGCTTCCTGAAAACGATGGCGGCAGCGGGCGGTGTTGCCGCCGTGGCCGGGTCGACGACGGCAGTATTTGCTGCGGATCGTGCTGTTGAGGATGAACCCAAGAGCAAGAGCAAGAAGGGCTACAGCGAAACGCCGCACATCCGTGAGTACTACGCCAAGGCCGGGTTCTGATTGGCCGTATTTGATGAGCATGGCCCGACGAAGGTCATGACGACGGGAGGATGATCATGAAACTCAGAAAGAAGACGGCTGCTGCGGCCGAACAGCCCGCGCGAGGCCTGCTGGCCAAGGCGATCGGGCGGCGGACCTTCCTGCAGGGCTCCAGTCTCGCAGTCGGTGGTCTGGCCGCTGCCAGCATGTTGCCGACCTCGATGGTCAAGAAGGCACATGCTGCGCGGAAGATCGACCGCGACGGCGAAATCACCACGGCCAAGTCGGTCTGTACGCATTGCTCGGTGGGTTGTGGTGTCATTGCCGAGCTCCAGGACGGTGTCTGGGTCGGCCAGGAACCCAACTTCGACAGTCCGATCAACCTGGGTGCCCATTGCGCCAAGGGCGCGGCGCTGCGGAATCATGGTCACAGTATCCGTCGGGTCCGTTATCCGATGAAGCAGGTCGACGGCCGCTGGGAGCGGATCAGCTGGGAGCAGGCTGTCGAGGAGATCGGCGACAAGCTGCTCGAGATCCGCGAGGAGTCGGGCCCGGACTCGGTCTGGTTTGCCGGTTCGTCCAAGGCCAACAACGAGGGCGCCTACCTGCAGCGCAAGTTCGCCGCGTTCTGGGGCTCGAACAACTGCGACCACCAGGCCCGGATCTGTCACTCGACGACGGTGGCGGGTGTGGCCAACACCTGGGGCTACGGCGCGCAGACCAACTCCTATAACGACATCAACAAGTCGAAGTGCATCATCATGTGTGGCTCGAATGCGGCGGAAGCGCATCCGGTGGCCATGCAGATGATCCTGCGCAGCAAGGAGAATGGCGCCAAGCTGGTGGTGATGGATCCGCGGTTTACCCGCACTGCCGCCCACGCCGACACCTACGTCCGGTTCCGTTCCGGTACCGACGTGGCGCTAATCTGGGGGATTCTGTACCACATCTTCGAGAATGAGTGGGAAGACAAGGAATACATCCGCCAGCGCGTCTACGGCATGGACAAGGTGCGGGAAGAGGTCGCCAAATGGACGCCTGATGAAGTGGAACGCGTCACCGGGGTGCCGGAAGAGGGTATCTACGCGGTGGCCAAGACCATGGCCGAGAACCGCCCCGGCACCTTCGTGTGGTGCATGGGTGGTACCCAGCACACCATCGGCAACAACTACGTTCGTGCCTACAACTGCCTGCAATTGGCTCTTGGCAACATCGGCGTCGAAGGTGGCGGTGCGAATATCTTCCGCGGGCACGACAACGTGCAGGGTGCGACCGATGTTGGCCCCAACCCGGACAACCTGCCCGGTTACTATCCGATTGCCGAGGGTGGCTGGAAGCACTGGTGCCGCGTCTGGGATGTCGACTACGACTGGCTGGCCGCGCGCTTTGACCAGAACGAATACGACGATGGCCAGGGCGGCAAGGTGAAGCCGATGAACAGCGGCGGCATCACCGTGTCACGCTGGATCGACGGCGTGCTGGAAGACAAGGAGAACATCGCGCAGAAGGATAATCTGCGTGCGGTCATGATGTGGGGGCATGCGCCCAACTCGCAGACCCGCGGTCCGGAAATGAAGCGGGCCATGGAAATGCTGGACATGCTGGTGGTCATCGACCCGTATCCGACCGTCACTGCCGTGCTGCACGACCGGAAGGACAACACGTATCTGTTGCCGGCGGCCACGCAATTCGAGCAGGCCGGGTCGGTCACCGCATCCAACCGGTCCCTGCAGTGGCGCGAGAAGGTCATCGATCCGCTGTTCGAGCACAAGCCCGACTCCGAGATCGCCTACCTGCTGGCGAAGAAGCTGGGCTTTGCCGACGAGATGTTCAAGAACATCACGGTAGAGGACAACAAGCCCGAGGCGGAGAGCATCCTGCGCGAGATCAACCGCGGTACCTGGTCCATCGGTTACACCGGCCAGAGCCCGGAACGTCTGAAGGCGCACATGCGCAACCAGGGCGACTTCGATGTGGTCAGCCTGAAAGCCCGCGGCGGTGAGCTGGACGGCGAGACCTACTGCCTGCCCTGGCCGTGTTACGGCACGCCGGAACTGAAGCATCCCGGCACGCACGTGCTGTATGACACCAGCAAGCATGTGATGGAGGGTGGCGGTAACTTCCGCGCCAACTTCGGCACAGAACGGGATGGAGAAACCCTGCTGGCCGAGGATTCCTGGTCCAAGGGTGCCGAGATCGAGGGCGGTTATCCGCAATTCGATTCCGACGTCCTCAAGCAACTCGGCTGGTGGGATGAGCTCACCGACGAGGAAAAGCGCGAGGCCGACGGCAAGGCGTGGACCACGGACCTGTCCGGCGGGATCATCCGCGTCGCGATGAAGCATGGCTGCCACCCGTTCGGCAATGCCAAGGCGCGTGCGCTGGTCTGGAACTTCCCGGATGGCGTGCCGATTCACCGCGAACCGCTTTACACACCGCGCTATGACCTGGTCGAGGATTACCCGACCTACGAGGACCGGAAGATTTTCTATCGGCTTCCGACCCGCTTCGAATCCGTGCAGGCACGGGACTACTCGCGGGAGTTTCCCCTCATCCACACCTCCGGCCGCCTGGTCGAGTACGAGGGTGGTGGCGAGGAGACCCGCTCGAATCCCTGGCTCGCCGAGCTGAAGCAGGACATGTTCGTCGAGATCAACCCGGCAGATGCCAATGATGCCGGCGTGCGCAACGGCCAGATGGTGTGGCTCGAGGGGCCGGAAGGTGGCCGGATCCGGATCAAGGCGCTGGTTACGGAACGCGTTGGTCGCGGCACCGTGTTCAGCCCGTTCCATTTCGGTGGCCACTTCCAGGGCGAGGATCTGCTCAGCAAGTACCCGCCGGAGGCGGCGCCTTATGTGCGCGGTGATTCGACCAACACGGCGACAACCTATGGCTACGACGCGGTCACGATGATGCAGGAAACCAAGACCACCCTGTGCCGCGTGAGCCCGGCCTGATAAGTATTCGAGAGGAGAGCCGTCATGGCACGAATGAAATTCCTGTGTGACGCCGAGCGTTGCATCGAATGCCAAGCCTGCGTCACGGCCTGCAAGAACGAACACGAGGTCCCCTGGGGCGTCAACCGCCGGCGTGTCATCGTAATGAATGATGGTCGACCGGGGGAGAAGGCCGTCTCGGTGGCGTGCATGCACTGCACCGATGCGCCCTGTGCCGCGGTCTGTCCGGTGGACTGTTTCTACACCACCGCCGACGGCATCGTGTTGCACGACAAGGACCTGTGTATCGGTTGTGGTTACTGCTTCTACGCCTGCCCGTTCGGCGCGCCGCAGTATCCGCAGCAGAGTGCGTTCGGTGTGCGCGGCAAGATGGACAAATGCACCTTCTGCGCCGGTGGTCCGGAAGAGGTCCATTCATCCGCCGAGCTCACCAAGTACGGCACCAACCGCGTCGAGCAGGGCAAGTTGCCACTGTGCGCGGAGATGTGTTCGACCAAGGCGTTGCTGGCAGGGGATGGCGACATCGTTGCCGATATCTATCGGAAGCGGATCATCACCCGTGGTGGCAGGCCGCAGACCTGGGGCTGGGAGGCAGCCTACGGCGAGGACGTCTGAATTCGGTGACGGGCGGGGCCGGCACGGCTCCGCCCGTAGTTCGGGTTCGGAATGTCCGAATGGCGATAAAAGGAGACTGGCGGCAGGTCTGGGTGTCATGCCCGGGCCACCGCCGACGACAACACGAGGAGATCTGCCATGCCGAGGAAACCACTGCACCTGCTTGCGCTCGTCCTGCTCAGTGGCGCGCTGGCGGCCTGCGGCTCGGAACAGACCACCATGTACGAACCGGGCGTGTACAAGGGCAAGGAGGACGCGGCCGCGTCCGAAGAGGCTGCTGAACGTCGTTCCGGTGCCTTGCGGAGTCGCGCCGAGCGCGGCTTTGCGGACCGCTAGCATGGAGGGGGAATCATGAAATCCCAGGCACAGGCATTAAAGGCCTCACGCCGCTGGCGCGCCATGCTGTGGTCGCTGTTTGCCATCATCATCCTTGCCATGGCATTGCCGTCGATCGGCTACCTGGTGGCCGATGCGGCCCAGGTCTATGGCCCGGAGCGTGACTTCTCCGAGGAACGGGCTGCCAACCCGCGATCCGAAATGTGGCGAGATGCTCGCTTCGGCGAGGGCGGGTTCACGACCCAGACCGGTCCCTATGTCACCAACCAGATGATTGCCAACATCGGCGAGAACTGGCGTCAGGTGCGCACCGGCCCGATGACCACGATTGGCGGCTGGTTCCTGATCGCGGTGCTGGTGTTGATCAGTCTGTTCTTCGCCGTCGTCGGGCGATCCCGGATCGAGGGCGGCCGGTCCGGCATGACCGTGGTCCGATGGAAGGGCTACGAGCGCTTCCTACACTGGTTCACGGCGCTGTCCTTTATCGTGCTCGCGATTACCGGCCTCAGTCTGCTGTTCGGCCGTTATGTCCTGATCCCGATCGTGGGCCACTCCGGTTTCGCCGGTTACGCCCAGGCAGCGATGTATGTGCACAATTTCCTCGGCCCGGCGTTCAGCGTCGGCGTGCTGTTCATGATCGTGCTCTGGGCCAAGCACAACATCCCCAACCGGACCGATGTGCAGTGGTTCAAGCAGGGCGGCGGGATTATCGGCAACAAGCATCCCTCCGCGGGCAAGATGAACGGCGGCGAGAAGGTCTGGTTCTGGCTCGGTGTGTTCACGCTGGGGCTGATCGTGATCGTCTCGGGCTTCATCCTGGATTTCCCGAACTGGGGTTTCCAGACCCGTGAGATCATGGCCTGGTCCCAGGGTATCCATGCGGTTGCCGCGATCATCTGGATCGGCTTCTTCTTCGGCCATGCCTACATCGGCACGCTCGGAACCGAGGGCGCGCTGGAGGGCATGACCCGCGGTCGGGTCGATACCAACTGGGCCAAGCAGCATCATGATTTGTGGTACGAGGATCTGATTGCTCGCGGTGAACGGCCGGTGCCGGAAAGCGAGTTGGAAGGTGCCAAGGCACCCAGCCAGCCGGCCGGACAGAGCGGCCACTAGGCCCTAACGAAAAGAAATCGGTGTCTCCCTGACGGCTGGCGGGGGTGGTTCCCGCCAGCCGTTCTTTATTCTCTGGTACGGATTCGATCATGAAGTTTCCGCGAGTTGCTCGGCTGGATGACACGGACGAGCATGTCTACGAGCGCGCCGCCGCCGTCGGCGAACCAGCCATTCCCGGGACATTTGCCTACACCTTCAGTGACGACGACCCGCTTGGTTTCGAGGGCAAGCGCAAGCAGGCCTTCCGCCACGGATTTCTCGGCCTGGAATCGTTTGGGCGCTGCACGGTGGTAACCGTCTCGGAAATGGATGAGGCGGAATACAAGGGCGTGGTGGAACGTCTCGCGCATCATCTGGTCACCGAATACGGGGCGCCGAATCTTGGCGATGCGCTGCCGGTTGCCCGTGAGGAGGTGGAGTATGCGGCCGGACTGTGCGAGCACGAGTTGAATACCGTGCTCGCGGTGGAGCGCGTCATTTCCGCCGATGGTGAAATCCACGAAACCTTCAAGGTGATCAAACCCCAGGCCCGGTGGGACGGCAAGGCGGTGAAGATCTGGGCCATGGAGCCCGAGGAACAGGGTCAGGACGACTCCGAAGACGGCGCGCGGACCGGCGGCAAGGACTGAATCCGGCGCTTCGCGTGTTCCTGGGTACCCGCGCCATTGCGGAAATTACGGATGGCTCCTCCGGCGCCGCGTGCGTCACACTTGGTTGGTTGTTTAACCTGGTGGCAGAGGGCTCTTCGCTTGAAGCGTGAAACCTTCCTACGTGTGGCGCTGCTGGTGCTTGTCCTGATGGCACTGGCAATTGGCTTCCAGTTCCGTGGCGAACTCAGCCCCGATGGGCTGCGCCGCGCGGTGGACGGATTTGGCGCCTGGGCGCCACTGGTGTTCATGGCTGCCTATGCGCTGGCGACCATTGCCTTTCTGCCCGGGCTGGTCTTCACCATCGCCGGCGGTGTGTTGTTTGGTCCCTGGCTGGGGACCCTGTTCAGCCTGATCGGCGCCACGCTCGGGGCCACGGCCGCATTCTTCATTGCCCGTCTGGCGGCCTCGGACTGGGTCGCGGACAAGGCGGGCGGGCGGCTGCAACAGCTGTTGCAGGGCGTGGAACGGGAAGGGTGGCGGTTCGTCGCACTGGTGCGGCTTGTTCCTGTGTTTCCGTTCAATCTGCTGAATTACTCGCTTGGCCTGACTCGCATTCCGCCGCTGGCCTACATCATCACCTCGTTTGTCTGCATGGCACCGGGAGCGCTGGCCTATGCCTGGGTGGGTCATGCCGGTGCCGAGGCCATGGCCGGCGGTGAGCGCGGCATCCAGGCTGTCTTGATTGCCTTGGGTCTGCTGGCCGCGGTGATCCTGTTGCCCCGGATTGTCCGGCGCATCCGGCAGCAACCGGTGGTGCCGTCGGGAGACCAGCCATGAGCGGCGCGGGGCGACTGGATTTGCTGGTCATTGGAGGCGGCGTGGGTGGCCTGGTGACGGCCAGTGTTGCCGGCCAGTTGGGTCTGCGGGTGGCGCTGGTCGAGCGGGGCGATAATCTGGGCGGCGACTGCCTGCATTTCGGCTGTGTGCCGAGCAAGACACTGATTCGCTCCGCGGCGGTGGCGCACGCGGCACGATCAGGTGCGGCGTTCGGCATACCTTCGTCCCTCGGTTCGGTTGACCTGGGCGCGGTCAGCGACCGGATTCAGGAGGTCATTGCAACCATCCAGAAGCATGATGATCCCGAGCGTTTCCGTGGCTACGGGATCGATGTGCGATTTGGCGAGGCCCGCTTCGTTGATCCGCATACGGTCGAGGTGGCCGGGGAACGGCTCTCGGCCCGCCGTTTCGTGATTGCCACCGGCTCACGGCCGGCCGTGCCGCCGATCGCCGGCTTGGATCAGCTGCCGTTCTGGACCAATGAAACGGTATTCAATCAGCGCGAACTGCCCGGGCGTCTCGGGGTGATCGGTGGTGGCCCGATTGGCCTGGAGTTGGCGCAGGCCTTCCAGCGACTGGGCAGTCAGGTCACCGTGCTGGAGGCCGCGCCAAGGATACTGGCGCGGGAGGACGCTGAACTCACCGACCTGCTCGAGGCGCGTCTGCGTCTCGAGGGGCTGGAGGTGCGAACAGGCGCCAGGATCAGCGAGGCCCGGTCGGCGGGCGAGGCTCTTGCGCTGGATGTCGCCGACGGTGATAACGTTGAAACGCGATCCTTCGACGCCCTTTTGGTCGCCACCGGCCGGCATGCCAATGTGGAAGCGCTGAATCTTGAGGCAGCCGGCGTCCGCACGGCGAAGGGTCTGATCGCCGTGGACCGCCGGATGCGTACCTCCCAGCGGCATATCTTTGCCTGCGGCGATTGCACCGGCCCTTATCCGTTCACCCATGCGGCCGAATACCAGGCCGGCGTGGTTATCGCCAATGTGGTCTTCCGGCTGCCCAAGCGCGCGAACTACCGCGTAATCCCCTGGGTCACCTACACGGCGCCGGAGCTCGCCCATGTCGGGCTGACCGAGGCCACGGCCGCGGAACAGGGGATCGGCGTCAAGGTCCTCCGATTCCGCTTCTCCGATGTGGATCGCGCCCTGACAGATGGCGAAACCGACGGCATGATGAAACTGATCGTCCGTCGCGGGCGTATTCTCGGTGCATCGATTCTTGGACCCCATGCCGGTGAACTGATCCATGAGGTGGTGCTGGCCATGCAGGCCGGGGTGAAGCTTTCGGCATTGTCCGGGGCGGTGCATGCCTATCCGACCCTGGCCCAGGTCCACCGCCGCACCGCCAACACGCTGTATGCCGAAAGCCTGTACTCGGCCCGCACGAAAACACTGGTGCGCTGGCTGCAACGGCTGATTCCCTGAACCCACGGAGTTTCTTATGTCCGCTACCGAACTGGTTCGCCTGCACAACGACTTCCCGCAGATCCGGCGGCGCGCGGTGCGCACGCTGCAGGTGAATCTGGGCTATCGCTGTAACCAGACCTGTTTCCACTGTCATGTGAACGCCGGGCCAAATCGACGCGAGAACATGATCCGGGAGACCGTAGACGACTTGCTGGCGTTGTTACGCCGGTCGCGGATCGAGACGCTTGACCTGACCGGCGGTGCGCCGGAGATGAACCCCTATTTCCGCGAGGTAGTGGTCGCAGCCCGCGAGCTCGGCATCCATGTCATCGATCGCTGCAATCTAACGATCCTGGAAGAACCCGAATACGCCGGCACCGCCGAATTCCTGCGTGACCATCAGGTGGAGGTGGTTGCTTCGCTGCCGTGTTATTCCGAAGACAACGTGGACGCCCAGCGGGGCGATGGGGTATTCGAGGCGAGCATCGCGGCGCTGCGCCGGCTCAACGCCCTGGGCTACGGCCAGCCGGATTCCCGGCTGGCGCTTACCCTGGTCTATAACCCGCTCGGCGCCAGCCTGCCGCCGTCACAGGACACGCTGGAAGCAGCGTACCGGAGGCATCTGGGCGAGGAGTTCGGCATCGTCTTCACTTGTCTGTTCACGATCGCCAACATGCCGATCAACCGCTTTGCCAAGGACCTGCGCAAGCAGGGCCAACTCGGTGCCTACATGGAACTGCTGCGGGATTCCCACCGCGAGGCCAATCTCGATGGCGTGATGTGTCGGGACACCTTGTCGGTGGACTGGCAGGGCGAGATCTATGATTGTGATTTCAATCAGATGCTGCACCTGTCCGCCGCCGGTCACCGACGCCATATCCGCGACCTGTCGCTGGATTCCCTGGAAGGCGAGTCCATCGCCGTGGCGGATCACTGCTTCGGTTGCACGGCGGGCCAGGGGTCCTCTTGTGGAGGTGCGCTGAAGTGACCTCTGTCGCCCACCAGCCGACCCAGGACTGGCGCTGGCGCCTGCCTGAGCCGGTGGGTGATGTTTTGGCCTGGTTTGCCGCCTTCGTCGGCTTCCTCGGCATGACTTTCTGGGCCTCCCGGTTCACCCCCGAGGATCCGGGCGTGCCTCTGATCTGGCCGGCTACCGGACTGGCGCTGGCCCTGGCTTACCGTTTCGGCTACGGCATGCTCGTTCCGGTTTTTATTGCCTGCGTATCGATTCACATGCTGCTTGGCGTGCAACTTCCACAGGCGGCGGTTCTGGCCTCAGGCATCGTCCTCGGCGCCGTTGCCGGATGCTGGATGCTGCAACGTTTTGCAGTACGGCGAACGCTGGAGCGGAGCAGGGACGTGCTGCTGCTGTTTGCCATTGGTGTCGGCGCCAGTGCGTTGATCAGCGGTTTTACCGGGGCCCTGACAATGGTCGGGATCTCGTCGGGTTTCCCGCAGGTCTTCGGCGTCTGCTGGATGGCGGATACCGCCGGTATGTTGCTGTTCGCGCCCGCGATCCTCGCCTTTGGCTCGACCGAGTCGGATTCCGCCACGGACTGGCGCAGCGGTCTGCTGATCCTGATGCCGGTGGCCGTCGCCGCGCTTGCCTTCGGTGTCGGGCTGGATCTTCTGGTCGCCTTGCCGCTGTCCTACCTGATCTTCCCGGCGGTCATTGTTCTCGCGCTGCTGCTACCGCTGGGGTCGGTTGCCCTCAGTGTGGCCCTGGTCGCGATGGTGGCGGTGAGTTGCACGGCCGCCGGCAAGGGTCCGTTCGCGCAGATGGGCATGCAACCGGACCTGATGTCGTTGTATGCACAGCTTTTCCTGCTGCAATTGACAGGCCTGTTGCTGGCCGCGGTGCGCTGCGAACGGTTGGATGCCGAGCGTCGTGAGCGCAGCCATGCCCGGACGCTGGCGCGAATCGGTCGCCTGAATGCGATGAGCGCCATGGCCGCCGGACTGGCCCATGAGATCAACCAGCCGCTCTGTGCCATCAGCAGTTATTCCCAAACGGCGCGCCGGTTACTCGATCGCGGTGCGCCGGCGCAATCCCTGGGGCCGGCCCTGGATCGCATTCGCGATGGGACCGAGCGGGCATCGGACATTGTCCGGCGCGCCCGCCGATTCCTTGGTGATCCGGAGCGTTGTCGTCAGTCAGAGGATCTGAGAGCGCTCGTTCGCGACGCCGTGGCACTGATCCGACCGGAGTTGCGGCGCAACTCAGTGCGCCTGGATCTGAGCTTGCCGGACACGCCACTGTTTTGCCTGGTGGACGGACTTGAACTGCAGCAGGTCCTGATCAACCTGATGCAGAATGCCGAGGAAGCGATCCTGGAGGCGGGACGGGGGCCGGCCGAACGCTGGATACGAGTGAGCGGCAGCGTCATGGCGGGTGGCCGCGAAATCTGTATCCGGGTTACCGACAGTGGACCCGGGCTGGGGCAGGTCGATATCGCCTCCCTGTTCGAGCCACTTGTCAGCCATCGAGCAGGTGGCACGGGCCTGGGCCTGGCGATCGCGCGCTCCATCGTCGAATCGCATGGTGGCCGTCTCACGGCGAAGACCGAGGCGGGCGCCGGTGCCTGCTTCAGCCTGATTCTGCCGCTGGCGGAGGCGCATGGAGCGGTTGAGGGCCAGGAACGCGATGACTGAGACCGTTTATCTGGTTGATGATGATCCGGACGTACTGGATGCGGTGACCTTCCTTCTCGAGGCGGACGGCTATCGGGTTGAGGCCTTTGCCGATCCGTTCGCGGCCCTGAAAGCACTGGGCCCCGATCATCGTGGGTGTCTGGTTCTGGATGTCCGGCTCCCGGGCATGACCGGCCTGGAGTTGCATCAGAAGCTTCGGCAGCAGCACGTGCTCATGCCGGTCCTGTTTATCTCCGGCCATGGCGATATCCCGCTTGCCGTGCGTGCGATCAATGCCGGTGCACTGGATTTCATCGAAAAACCCTTCCATGACATGGTCCTGCTGGAAAAGGTCGCCAATGCGATCGAGCTGGACGGCTCGCAGTATGTCCATATCACGCGGCAGGACGAGTTGGAGGCGCGGCTCGAACGCCTGACACCGCGCGAGCGGCAGGTCATGGAAGCGATGATGCAGGGCAAGCTCAACAAGGTGATCGCCGATGAACTTGATGTCAGTCCGCGCACGGTCGAGGTGCATCGTGCGCGGGTGCTGGACAAGCTCGAGGCGCGCAACAGTTCGGACATGGTGCGGCTCGTGTTGTCCACCGAGCGTTATCGGGATTGGTTGTTGTAGGAGTTTTTGATGAAGCACGATGAAGTGAAGACCTCCTACGGCGAGACCTTGCAGGGCTCCGAGGATCTGCAGACCGACGCCTGCTGCACGCCGGACGCGATGCCGCTTTTCGTGCGCAGGGTCTTGTCCGGGATCCACCCGGAAGTGCTGAGCCGCTACTACGGCTGCGGCCTGGTGGTCCCCGAGGTGCTCGAGGGTGCGCGAATCCTGGACCTCGGCTGCGGCTCGGGCCGCGACTGCTATGCGCTGTCGAAGCTTGTCGGCGAGCACGGCGAAGTCGTCGGCGTCGACATGACCGAGGAACAGCTCGCGGTGGCCCGCCGGCATGTCGACCATCACACCGAGGCCTACGGCTATGCGCGGCCCAATGTCGCGTTCCACCAGGGCTATATCGAGCGCCTCGATGAACTCGGGCTGGAGCCGCAGAGTTTCGACCTGGTGATCTCGAATTGCGTGCTGAACCTGTCGCCGGACAAGGCCCGGGTGCTGGAGCAGGTGCATGGCCTGCTCAAGCCCGGCGGCGAGATGTACTTCTCCGATGTCTATGCCGACCGCCGCATCCCGGCCCAGTTGACCAGTGACCCGGTGCTCTACGGCGAGTGCCTGAGTGGTGCGCTGTACTGGAACGATTTCCTGAGCCTGGCGAAGCGCGCCGGCTTCGGCGATCCGCGCCTGGTCGAGGATCGACCGCTGGCGATCGGCAATCCGGCGATCGAGGAAAAGACCGGCCCGATCCGGTTCTTCTCGGCCACCTATCGCCTGTTCCGCATCGACGGCCTGGAGCCGGCCTGCGAGGACTACGGCCAGGCGGTGATCTACCGCGGTACGATCCCGGAGCAGCCGCACGGCTTCCGGCTGGACAAGCACCACTGGATCGATGCCGGCCGGGTGTTTCCGGTCTGCGGCAATACCTGGCGCATGCTGCGCGAGAGCCGGCTGGCGCCGCACTTCGACTTCGTCGGCGATGGTGCCACCCATTACGGCATCTTCACCGGCTGCGGCACGACGCTGCCGTTCGACGACGACTACGGCGATGATCGAAGCAGCTCCGGTTGCTGCTGAGGCCTGATAACGGTCTGCCGGCCGGTTTTGGCCCCTGGCAGCGTTGCGCCACCGGCCCGGTAGCTACGGCTACCGAACCGGCACCCCGCCTTGCCAGATGACCGAAACCGGTCTGCGGCGCAGGTGCGGGAATAACTCAGTGTTTCCTTAAGTAATTTCCCCAATTTCTGCGCCGCGTCCGGCGTGCTCAACTGGCGACTCACAACAAGCCGTGAGGAGAACTGCCATGTTGACCCGTCTCGTTTCCATCGCTGCCCTGAGCCTGGCTTTCGCGATGCCCGCGTTCGCCGAATCCGCATTCAAGCCGTTCGACAAGGCCACCTTTGAGGAGGCGCGCGACGGCGGTGGTCCGGTGCTGGTCGAGATCTGGGCCGAATGGTGTTCAACTTGCGCCCGGCAGTCGCCGATCCTGGAATCGCTGCTCAGCGACGACGAGTTCGCCGATTACACCGCGCTGAAGCTGAACTGGGACGAACAGGAAGACCAGGCCCGCGAGATGGGCGCGCCGCGCCAGAGCACCCTGTTCGTCTACAGCGGTGGCGAGCGCCAGGAAATGTCGGTCGCCGAGACCGATGAGGACAAGTTGCGCGAGTTGCTGCGCAAGGGACTCTGAGCGCGATGTTTCCCCTTGACCTGAGTGTGCTGCAACTGGGCTCGGCCTTCCTGGCCGGGCTCTTCACCACCTTGTCGCCCTGTGTGTTGCCGCTGCTGCCGATCATCGCGGCGGCGGCCACCGGGCGGCACCGGCTCGGCCTGCTCGGCCTGGCCGCCGGCCTGGTCGTGGCCTTTACCACGGTCGGCGTCACGGTCTCGGCTAGCGGCCACCTGTTGGGGGTCAGCGAGTCGGCGCTGCGAACCACCGCCGGCGTCTTCATGCTGGCCTTCGGTGCCATATTGCTGAGCAGTCATCTGCAGGCCGGTTTTTCCCGGCTGACTGCGGGGCTTGGTGCCGCGGGCCAGGGGGGCATCTCACGCATCCAGTCCGATCATCCGGCGGCCCAGTTCGGTATCGGCCTGTTGCTGGGGGTTGCCTGGAGCCCGTGCATCGGTCCGACTCTGGGCGCGGCCATCGGCATCGCCTCGACCGGCTCCGGTATTCCCGAGGCAACCGTGATTATGGGCACGTTCAGCCTGGCTGCAGTGGTACCGCTCGCGGCGGTCGGATTTGCCTCGCGCAAGGCCTTCATGAACAACCGCGAACGCATGGCCAGGGTAGGGCAGATTGGTCGTTGGATCATGGGCCTGTCGCTGCTTGCCATCGGTCTGTTCGTGCTCAGCGGCCTCGACAAGACGCTGGAGGCATGGCTGCTGACCCAGACGCCGGACTGGCTGATCAATCTGACCACCCGCTTCTGAGGCCGCACTCCCGGGTTTTCCCCGATCGGTTCCGTGACGCTCACGACGGAACCCACCTTCGCCCTCTGCCTCCCCCAAGGTAGAGGGTGTTTTCTTGAAATCCTGCCGGTTGAGAGCTGCGCTTCATAACGGGACGCGGAGGTTGTCTGCGTGATGCGAATCCGCAACACTGCGGCCGTTATCAGGTAATCGGGGGAGCAGTATGAAGGCCGACGACTTGCGTGCCGTGCAGGCACCGTTGAAATCGCGCTACCAGGAGGATCCGGAGGCGGCGCGGATCACGCTGTCGGCGGAAAGCCGCGCCGGGGAGGGCGTGACCTGCAGCCTGGATACGACCCAGGGGCCGCTCACCGCCGGGCTGCATCCGGCCACCGGTGGCGACGGCATGAGCCTGTGCAGTGGTGACATGCTGCTCGAAGCGCTGGTGGCCTGTGCCGGGGTGACGCTGAATGCGGTGGCGACGGCACTTGAAATACCCCTGCGGGAAGCCACGGTGCGTGCCGAAGGGGATCTGGATTTTCGCGGTACACTCGGACTGGCTCGGGAGGCGCCTGTCGGGTTCGAGGCGATCCGGCTGCAGTTCCGGCTTGATACCGATGCCGATGACGAGCAGGTGGCAACCCTGCTGAAGCTGACCGAACGCTACTGCGTCGTGTTCCAGACCCTGAAACAGACACCCGAACTGCAAGTCGAGCGGGCATGATCCGCTGGCGTTGGAATGGTGCCCCGCTATTCCTCGTCGGGCAGATGCGCTATAAAGGAGGCGACCTTCACGGCCGGAACCACCCCCCCATGACATATTGTCTTTCCGCCCTGGTCGATGCCGGCATCGTGTTCGCGTCCGATTCGCGCACCCATGCCGGCGTCGACCATGTCAGCACCTACAGCAAGATGCACACCTTCGCCTGGGACGGAGAGCGGGTGCTGGTGCTTTTGTCGGCCGGCAATCTGGGAACGACCCAGGCGGTGTTGCGCCAGATCGATCTGGACCTGGCGGACGAGGGCGCCGAGGATCTTCGCAGCCTGCCGCACCTGCATCAGGTTGCCGAGTACATCGGCCGTCTGAGTTTGAACGTGCAGCAGGGTTTGAACAGTGGCATGCAGCAGGGTGTCTCGTTCGAGGCAACGTTCATTCTCGGTGGACAGCGTCAGGACCAGGCGCCGGAGATGTACCTGATCTATCCGCAGGGCAACTACATCACCTCGTCGCCGGAACAGCCGTTTTTCCAGATTGGCGAGACCAAGTACGGCAAGCCGATTCTCGATCGGATCGTGCAGCCCTCATTGAGTCTGGAGAGCGCCGCCCGCTGCGCGCTGGTCTCCATTGACTCGACCATGCGCAGCAATCTGTCGGTGGGCCCACCCATCGACCTGCTGCTCTACACGCGTGACTCGCTGCGCATCGACCGGCGGCTGCGGTTGAAGACCAGCTCCCCGTATTTCCAGTCGGTACGCAAGCAGTGGGCCGCCGGGCTCAAACGCCTGTTCGAGGATTTGCCCCCGTTTGAGTGGGAGCGGGAGACGGGCCAGTTGAGCCTGGATACGTCTGCAACGGGACCTGCCGCTCCAACAGGGCGTGAATGAACTCCAGTTTCTCAATCACCGGATCCGAATATACGAAGGGGTAAAGGGTCGGCATGCCGAGGCTGCCGCCGAGGGCGTTGATCATCAGCGAAAGCTCCCGCCACGTTTCCAGTCGAGCGTTCAGGTTATCCGGCAGGGCGGCTATCAGGTCGTAGTCAACGGCCGTTTCAAGCGTGTCGTCGATCAGCAGGTAGTGGGCCCAGGTTTCCGCCCAGTCCTCCCAGGGATGTGCCGCGGCATAGGCACTGATGACATGGTGCGGCCAGTCCATGCCGCCGCCGGCGTAATGGCGGGCTATTGCGTCAGCGTAATCGGCGCGCTCGTCACCGAATAAGTCGCGAAAGGCCGAGAGTTCGTGGCCATTCGTCGCGATCAGGCGGTCCCAGTAGAAATGCCCGCTCTCGTGCCGAAAGTGGCCGAGCAACGTGCGGTAGGGCTCGCCGAGACGCTTGCGCATGGTCTCGCGGTAGGCAGAGTCCGCCTCGCGCACGTTGATCGTGATCAGTCCGCCGGCATGACCGGTCAGCACTTGCTGGTTATCGTCGTCCTCCATGAAGGCGAAGCCCAGGCCGTCCTTTTGCTGGCTCCGCGGTGTCAACGGCAGGCCCAGTGTCATCAATTGATAAAGCAGATGGCGCTTGGCCGTTTCCAGTCGTTGCCAGTGCAGATGGTTCTCCGGCTGGCTCAGATCTGGAATGATCTCGTTCAACCGACAGGCCTCGCAGAACGGCTCCGGGTCCGCCTCCGGAATCATCCAGTTGCAGACGCGATCACGGACGTAATGCAGGCACATTCGATAGTGCCGGCCATCGACGCTGTACAGACCATCGCCCACCGGTTCCAGAGAACGCACCGCCTGTTGCTGCGGCACGAAACCGACGGTACGGCCACAGCGCAGACACGCGCTGTTCTCGAAGTAGAGGGTATTGCCGCACTGGCAGGAAAAGCGGCGCATGGGTGGCCGTTCAGGCCTGCCCGGTGCCGGCTGTGGCCGGAGCCGAGGCGTGTGCCCAGCTATCGTGATTGAAGCGGAAATAGCTGTCGGTGATCGCCTCGTGCAGGGTATTCAGTTCCTGCTGGAACAGGTCGACGAAGCGGCGCACGCTGTCCAGATTGTTCGCGTCCAGGTGTTCACGATCCAGCTGTTCGCTGATTTCCCGCAGTCGACGTAAGGGTTTCTCGGCCCGAGGGAGACGCGCCAGGCTGGCGTTGATCCGCCCGAGGCAGAAGCTGCAGGCGCGCGGGAACTTCTCGCCGCGCAGCAGGAAATGCACCACGGCCTGGCCGTTGATCCGGACCTGTACCTCGTGCCGGTACATCTCGTAGGCAGACAGCGAGTGCAGCACGCTCATCCAGCCGAGGTTGGAATACACATCGGCGGCATCGCGCGGCAGCAGATTGGCGCTGCGCACGTCGACAATGCGACTGGTCATATCGGCGCGCTCCAGGGCCTGGCCCAGCGTCATGAAACTGTACGGCGTATTCCTGCTCAGGGTGCCGCGCACGATACCCTCCACCTGCTGGCAGCGGGCGATGGTCTGATGCAGGAATTCGTGACGGGCGCTGCGGCTGCGGATCGACGGCAGGCTCTCGCCGACAAAATAATGCAGCTCGTTGATCCCCTCCCACAGCTCGGCCGGAATGATGTCCCGACAGGTTCGCGCATTTTCCCGCGCCTTCCGCACCGCCGACGCCAGTGAATTAGGGAACCGTGGCTCCTTCAGCAGGAACTGGATCACGTCGCGTTCGCTGGTTTCCAGTTCGAGATCCCGAAACGCCTCGTTGGCGCCGAGGATGTCGACCAGCGTGCCCCAGGACAGCGGCGTTTCCCTGGGCAGATCGAACAGCATCTGGCTTGAGGTCGCCACCAGCCTCGCAGCACCCTCGGCGCGTTCCAGGTACCGCGCCATCCAGTAGACGTTTTCGGCGACACGCGACAACATCAGGCGGTCTCCTCATCAATGATCCAGGTGTCCTTGCTGCCGCCACCCTGCGACGAATTGACCACCAGCGAGCCACGGCGCAATGCGACCCGGCTCAGGCCGCCGGTGGTCACATGCATGTTCTCGGCCTGCAAAACGAACGGGCGCAGGTCGACATGCCTCGGTTGTAGTCGGTTCTTGATCAGGGTCGGCACTGTCGACAGCATCAGGGTGGGTTGCGCGATGTAATTGCGTGGTTGCTGCCGGATCAGCTTCGCGAACTGCCGCCGGGTGGCCGCGCTGGCCTTGGGTCCGACCATGATGCCGTAGCCGCCGGATTCGTTGGCGGGCTTGACCACCAGCTTGTCCAGGTTGTCCAGCACGTAGGCGCGCTGTTCCGGGTCCATGCACAGATAGGTCGGGACGTTCGGCAGGATCGGTTCCTCGTTCAGGTAGTACCGAATAAAATCGGGGACGAAGGCGTAGACCACCTTGTCGTCGGCGACGCCCGCGCCGGGTGCATTGGCAATCGCAACCTTGCCCGCCCGCCAGGCCCGCAGAATGCCCGGTACACCCAGGGTCGAATCCTCGCGGAACACTTCGGGATCGAGGAACTCGTCATCGATCCGCCGGTACACCACATGCACCCGCTGCGGCCCGAACACGGTCTTCTTGTAGACACAGTTGTCCTCGCCGACGAACAGATCCTGACCTTCCACGAGATCCGCACCCATCTGGCGGGCCAGATAGCTGTGCTCGAAGTAGGCACTGTTGTAGATGCCCGGGGTGAGGACGGCGACAGAGGGACGCGGTGCATCCTCCGGTGCCAGGGATAGCAGCGTGTCGAGCAGCAGGCTTGGATAATCGTTGACCGGCAGGATGTTCTGGTTCTGAAACAGCTCCGGGAAGACGCGCTTCATCACATGCCGGTTTTCCAGCATGTACGAGACGCCGGACGGTACCCGCAGGTTGTCTTCCAGCACATAGATTGTGCCGTCGCCGTCACGCACCAGATCGGTGCCGCAGATGTGCGCCCATGTTTCAAAAGGGGGCGAGATACCACGGCACTGGGGTCGGAAGTTCTTCGAGTCGGCCAGGATCGAGGCCGGCAGGGCACCATCCTTGATGATGTTCTGATCGTGGTAGCAGTCGTGGATGAAGCAGTTCAGTGCGCGCAAGCGTTGCTTCAGTCCGGCACTGACCTGGTCCCACTCCCGCTTCGGAATGATCCGGGGTACCGGATCGAAGGGCCAGGCGCGATCGATGTTCTCGCCATCGCTGTAGACGGTGAAGGTGATGCCCATTGTGCGTATGGCTGCATCCACCGCATTGGTACGGCGTTTCAGTTCCCGCGGCGACATGTCCTGCAGGTAGTGCAGCAGGTGCGCGGCAACCGGTCGTGGTTGGTCCGCCTCGTCCAGCAACTCGTCGAAAAACTCCTTGGTGCCAGCCTGTTCCGGAGATTTGCTCATCTTGGTGCCCGTCTCGCAGTCGCGTTAGGTAATTGATTGCAAAAGCCGGACCATGGCTCAGTCAGCGGACAGCTGTTCGCCCTGTCCGCGCAGCACCCGGCCCTGCGTGTCACTCTCCAGCGGAATCAGTTGGCCACGCAGCTCGCCATCAGGAAAATCGCGGCTGACGATTTTCAGGTGTAGTTCGCCGTCGCGCAGTTGCTGCGCCTCGGTGAGGCTCAGTCGGAACCGGCCGTGAAAGATGCCGCTCTCGCTCTCCGGTCCGGTTTCGGCCGCCAGTCCGTACAGCGGTGTGCCCGCTTCACCGTGTCCGCCCTCCTGAAGCAGGATGCCCGGATTGTCCGGGCTATCCGTCATGTCCCGTAGCGGCGAGGACAGGCCCTGGAAACTGCCGTGTACCGACAATGTCCGATCATGCAGCAGCGCAGTGACCTGGGCGCTGGCGGCGGTGTCCGCCGGAGCCGATGCGACATTCGCGCCGAGCAATACGGCGTGATAAGTCTTCGGGTCCGTTGCAGTGTTCGCCATACCCGGCGCCAGTGTGATTAGCAGCAGCGCAAGCCGGAAACCGTGTCGTCGCATCAGTGTCTTTCCGCCAATCGCATTGTTGAAATAATAGGATACCGTCATGCCCCAGACCCTGCCGCCGGGCCGATTTACCGAGACCTATCTGGACTACCAGGCCCTGACTGCGCAACTGCAGCAATGGGCTGATACCTATCCGGACGTGGTGCGGCTGGAGAGCCTGACCCGGACGCCAGAGGGCCGTGACGTCTGGCTCCTGGTTGTCGGTCCGGACCCGGATCGACAACGGCCCGGCGTCTGGATCGATGGCAATATGCACGGTGCCGAACTGGCGGGATCCAGCGTCGCGCTGGCAATCGCCGAGGCCGCCATCGATCTGCATCATCCGCCCGGACCACTGGATGCGGCGCTGCCGGCACACCTACTGGACTGGCTGACTGATGTGCTGTTCTATGTCTGCCCGCGTATATCACCGGATGGCGCGGAGCACGTGATCCGCACGGGCAGCTGCACCCGTTCCGCGCCACGCCGCGCTGCGCATGCGCAACGCGATCCCTACTGGGAGCCCGCGGACATCGACGGCACCGGCTGGTGCCGTATGCTCCGGATCGAGGACCCCGCCGGCGATTTCGTGGCCGCCGCCGACCGGCCCGGCTTGATGCTGCCGCGTACCATCGACGATCCGCCGCCGTATTACCGCCTGTATCCCGAGGGCCTGATCGAAAACTGGGATGGCGAAACCCTGCCGCAGTCCAGTGGCCTTGCCGGAGTCACTGACTTCAACCGCAACTTTCCCTGGAGCTGGCAGCCGGAGCCGGAGCAGGTCGGTGCCGGGGATTTTCCGGGGTCCGAACCCGAAACCCGGGCGGTGATCGATTACGCGGTGCGGCACCCGAATCTCTACGCCTGGCTCAACCTGCATACCTTTGGCGGGGTTTTCATCCGGCCCAGAATCGATGTGCCGGATACCCGCATGGATCAGGCCGACCTGGCGCTCTACCGCCAGCTGGAAGCCTGGGGTGAGGAGACCATCGGTTATCCGACGGTCAGCGGTTTCGAACAATTTACCTACGAGCCGGAAAAGCCACTGCACGGCGACCTGGTGGAATTCGCCTACCACCAGCGCGGTTGCCTGGCCGAGGTCTGTGAACTCTGGGATTTGTTCCGGACACTGGATCGACCACTGGCCAAACGCTTCGTCGAGAACTATTCGGCCCTTGGCCGTGATGACATGCTCCGCCTGGCCAGCTGGGATGCGGATCATAACGGCGGACGCCTGTTCCGGGACTGGCGGACCGCCGAGCACCCCCAGCTTGGTCCGGTGGAGGTCGGTGGCGTCAATCCGCTGATCGGGGTCTGGAATCCGCCACTGGAAAGACTGGCCGGGATCTGTGAGCGGATGAGTGAATACTGGCTCCGCGTTGCCGCTATGCTGCCACGATTGGAACTGGCCGAGATCAGCATCGAGATGGTTACGCCGCAACTGAACCGAATTACGGTCCGCCTACGCAACCGTGGCTATCTGGCCACGGATGGTCTGAGCACCACCCGCGAGAGCCCGTGGAACGAGCCGATACGTGCCAGCCTGCAATGCGACGGTTGCCACCTGCCGCCGGGCGAGCACGCGCAAAGGACGCTGCCGAGCCTGGATGGCTGGGGCCGCGGGCAGGGCGTCTGGTCGCATATGCCCTGGCTTCAGCGCTCTCGCGGTAGCGGACATGAGGCAGTCCTGCGCTGGCTGGTTCGTGGAACCGGAAGTGTTCAACTGCAATGCGGCAACCCCCGGCTTGGGTGGCTCGTTAGACAATTGACCTTGCCACTGCAGTGAGTGTGCGCGGCGGGCTCGTTACACTTGGCCGAGCGCTATGCTCTTTGCACTGTGTACAATCTGGCCTCGGCTGCTACCGAGAGGAATGAAAGCGGTGAATCGATTTGCGTGTGGGCTTACAACCTTTTTTCTGCTGGTGGCCATGACCGTGATCTCGACGGCACAGGCCGACGACCGGCTGCGTGTCGTCGCCACCTTCAGCATCATCGGCGATTTTGTCGCTGAGGTGGCGGGTGACACCGTGGCCCTGCATGTGCTGACGCCGCCGGGTGCCGAGGTCCATGAATACGAACTGCGGCCACGGGATTTCATGGCCCTGGAGCGGGGCGACCTGGTGTTTGCCAACGGCTACGACCTGGAACAGTGGATGGGGCAGCTGGAGGCCACGGTGCGGTCCGGCACTGAAATCGTGCATCTGGCCGAGGCCAGTGGCGCCGAGACCCTGCCGATTGCCATCGGCGAGTTCGAAGGGGTTCCGGATCCGCACCTGTGGATGGACCCGTCGATTGCCGTGGGCTATGTGGAGGCAATCGCCGACGCGCTGGCGGAGCGCCTGCCCGACGATGCCGAGGCCATCCGCGCCAATGCCGATGTCTACATCGAGCAACTGGAAACACTGGAGCGCGAGATGCGCGAGGAACTCGAGGCGGTCCCCGAGGAGCGCCGGGTGCTCATCACCAGTGAAGCGGCGTTTCTGTACTTTGCCCGCGCCTTTGACTTCGATCATGACGGTATCTGGGGCACCAATGCCGAGTCGGAAGGCACACCAAGCCAGATCATGCGTATTCTCGATGTGATTGCCGAGCGGCAACCGTCCGCGGTGTTCTGGGAAAGCACGATTTCCAGTCGTTACGTGGAGGGTGTTGCCGAGGACACCGGGGTGGAGGTCGCCGGCCCCCTGTATGTGGACTCGGTTGGCGACGCCGAATCGGACGCGGATACCTATCTCCGAATGATGCGGCGCAATGCTGCGACCATCCGCAACGCGCTTGGCGATGATTAATCGCCCTGTCCCGGCCACGGACACCGGAGACGTTGCGGTCGCCATCCGCGACCTGACCGCGGCCTATGATCGCGAGCCGGTCCTTGCCGGCGTGGATCTGGACTTGCCGGCGGCCCGGTTGATTACCGTGCTCGGGCCCAACGGCGCCGGCAAGTCAACCTTGCTGCGGATCCTGGCCGGCACCCTGGCGCCGCTTCATGGCGAGATCCTGGTGCATGGTCAGCCGGTGGAGGCCGAACGCCGGAAAAGCCGGATCGCCTATATGCCGCAGCAGGAGCAACTCGACTGGGATTTCCCTCTGGCGGTGCGTGACGTGGTGCTTTCGGGGCGCTACGGGCATATCCGGCGGCAGGGCGGCTGGCGGCGTTTCCTGCCGCCATCGCTGATCCGGGGGGAGCATGAGGCGGCGGTGAAAAAGGCCCTGCAGGACACCGATATGCTGGAGCGCCAGCACGTCCCGATCGACCGGCTCTCCGGCGGTCAGCGCAAGCGCGTCCTGTTAGCACGGGCACTGGTACAGCAGGCGGATCTCCTGCTGCTGGATGAACCGCTGGCCGGGGTGGATAGCGCCAGCGAGGAACTGATCATGCGGGTCCTGCGCCGTACGCGCGATCAGGGTCATACCGTGTTGATGGTCACCCACGATGTCATGGGAGCGCGGAAAAGCGCGGATCATGTGGTGTTGATCAACCGCCAGGTGGTCGGTCAGGGGCCGCCGGATGCGATGCTCAGCGACGAGATGCTGGCTCGCGTGGCGACAATCAACTGGATCAAGCCGGTGGCGCGGGAACGGTCCCTGTCCAGCGTCGATGGTCCGGCAGCCTCGCCCCGGGAGCGCTGATGGAGCGGCTTCACGACATCGGTGTCGGCATCGTCGATGCCTTCATTGGCCTGATGATGGTCGGCGTCAACCTGTTGCCGGAGGCACTGGCCGAACCGTTCCAGTACGCCTTCATGCAGCGGGCCCTGCTTACCGCCCTGCTGGTCGGCGGCATGTGCGGCCTGCTGTCCAGCTACGTGATCCTGAAGCGTTGGTCCCTGCTCGGTGATGCCATCTCCCACGCCGTTCTGCCCGGGGTGGCGATTGCCTATCTGCTGAATTTCCCGTTTTTCATCGGTGCCCTGGTGACCGGCGCGCTGACATCGGTTGGTATCGGCGTTATCGAGCGGCATACGCGGATAAAGTCGGACGCGGCGATGGGCCTGATGTTCACTGCCGCATTCGCTCTGGGCATCGTCATCATCAGCCAGATCGCCACCTCCACCCACCTGATGCATATCCTGTTCGGCAATGTGCTGGGGGTGCGTTACCCAGCGCTGATGCTGACCCTCGCCGTCGGCCTGGTGTCGCTGCTGACGGTGGCGCTGTACTACAAGGAGCTGTTGCTCTACGTGTTCGACCCCGTACAGGCGCGTTCCCTGGGCCTGAATACGTCGGTCATTCATTACGGCCTGATCCTGTTGCTGACCGTGGTCATCGTGGCCAGCCTGGAGACCGTTGGCATCATCCTGGTCGTTGCGATGCTGATCACACCCGGAGCGACGGCCTATCTGCTGGTCAACAGCCTGGCGGCGATGATGTTGCTGGCAACGACGATAGGCATGCTGTCGGCGGTGATCGGACTGGTGCTGGCGGTTCGCCTTGATGTCGCCTCCGGTGGCGCCATTGTCCTGGTGGTTACCGGTTTCTTCTTGTTGGCGTTTCTGTTCGCACCACAGCGTGGCGTGGTGGCACGCTGGTTCCGCCGCCGCCGCATACCGATGGCAGGCTAGGCCATGTTCCCCGACGGCTTTCGCCGGCACAGCCATTGCGGTTCCGAGATCACGATTAACCTTCAGGAAGGCGGCAATGGCCCCCCGCTGTTGCTGCTGCACGGCTATCCGCAGAATCATGTCATGTGGCATCGGCTGGCGCCCTTGCTCCGCCAGCAGTTCCACCTGGTTTGCCCGGATCTGCGCGGCTACGGCGACAGTGACAAGCCTGAGGGTGGCCCCGATCACGCCGGTTATTCCAAGCGAGCCATGGCCCGGGACATGGTGGAGGTAATGCAGGCACTGGGCTACCAGCGGTTCGCGGTTGCCGGGCATGACCGCGGCGCCCGGGTGGCGCATCGGATGATGCTGGATTTCCCCGAGCGGGTCAGTCGCGGCTGCGTCATGGATATCGCGCCGACGCTCCACATGTTCGAAACCACCGACCAGACCTTCGCCACCGGCTACTATCACTGGTTTTTCCTGATCCAGCCGGATGGCCTGCCCGAACGGATGATCGGTGCCGACCCCGATTATTACCTGCAGCAGAAGCTGCAGCGGTGGAGTGCGCCCGGTGCCCGGTTCGACCCCGATGCCGTGGCCGATTATCTGCGCTGTTTTCGGGATCCCGCGACGATCCATGCCTCCTGCGAGGATTACCGGGCCGCAGCCGGAATCGATCTGACGCATGATCGCGCGGACCGGGGCCGCCGGCTTGAGCAGCCGTTACTGGTGCTCTGGGGCAAGCGTGGTTTCGTTCACCGTCAGTACGACGTGGCCGGGGTCTGGCGCGACTACGCCAGCGACATGCAGGCGGCCGCCCTGGACGCCGGTCATTTCCTGCCCGAGGAGGTGCCGGAAGCGGTGGCCGCGGAACTGCAGCGGTTTTTCGCGGCGCCCTGAAGCGGCGTCGGGCTAAGCTGGCGCCGGAGCGTTGACCCGGCGATCCGAGATCGGCAGGTGCAGCACCGTTGCGGCGATGCCGAGGCCGACGGCCAGCAACCAGACCATGTCGTAGCTGCCGGTCACGTCGAAGACCCGGCCACCCATCCAGGCACCGATGAAGCTGCCGATCTGGTGGTTCAGGAAGACGATGCCGAACAGTGTCGTCATGTAGCGCGGCCCGAAGATCTGCGCCACCAGACCGCTGGTCAGCGGGATGGTCCCAAGCCAGAGAAAGCCCATCAGGGCGCTGAATACCAGCGCCGTGGCAGGGCTGAGCGGCACGATCAGGAACGCGGCAATCACCACGACGCGGGCCGCGTACAGGCTGCTGAGCAGTCGCGGCTTGCGGATTCGGTCACCAAGCACGCCAAAGACAAATGATCCCAGGATATTGAACAGCCCGATCAGGGCCAGCGCGATCGCTGCCACGCGGCCGGACAGGCCCTCATCCTCAAGGTAGGCGGGGAGGTGCGTGGCAATGAACATCACGTGGAAGCCGCAGACGAAGAAGCCCGCGTTCAGCAACCAGTAACCGCGATGCTCGGCAGCCTGGCGCAGGGCCTGCGTCATGCTCTGCTCGGAGCGCAGCGGGGCCGGGCGATGGCCTGCCGCGGGAAAACCGATGGCCAGCAGCGCCAGTATGATGCCCAGGCCAGTCAGGCCGAGGAATGCGCCCTGCCAGCCCATCCCGTCCAGCAGGCCGTGGCTGATCGGCACCATTGCGAACATGCCGAAGGAGCCGGCCGCGGTCACGATACCGAAAGCGAAACCGCGACGGTTGTCCGGCACCACCTTGGCGACGGCCCCGAGTACCACCACGAATGTGGTTGCGCTGAGGCCGGCACCCACGAGGAAACCGAGGCTCAGGTTCAGCGCAACCGCCGTGGTTGCCAGGGTCGTGAGCGCGAGCCCCAGCGCGTACAGCGCACCCCCGGCACCGGCGACGAGGCGCGAACCGTAACGGTCGGCAAGCATGCCGACACCGGGCTGAACCAGGCCCCAGGCCAGGTTCTGAAGTGCGATGGCCAGCGCAAAGACTTCCCGGCTGCCGCCCAGGTCAGCACTGACTGCCGGCATGAAAATGCCGAATGACTGACGCATGCCCATGCTCAGCATGACCACCAGGCAGGCGCAGACCAGGGCAATCCAGACGGTGGTGCGGGTGTCGGTCACGGGGTCATCCAGGTGGTTGCGGACCAACGACGTTACGACGGGCCTCCGGTTGTGGCAATCGGCCTTTCCGCGCGCCTTGAAATCCGGCCACCGCGGACCAAGGTCATGAGCCACTACGGAACCCGATCCATGGAGACCTTCCAGCATGTCTGCAAAGCAGGATCCGCTTTTTCAGCCTTTCACCCTGGGCAAGCTGAAATTGCCGAATCGATTGATCATGGCGCCCTTGACCCGTTCCCGCGCTGCGCAGCCGGGGGACGTGCCGACGGACATGAATGCCGAGTACTACCGGCAGCGGGCGTCCGCCGGCCTGATTATCAGTGAGGCGACCCAAGTCTCGTCCCAGGGCAAGGGTTACGCTTTCACGCCCGGGATTCATAGCCCGGAACAGGTTGCCGGTTGGCGCCGGGTGACCGATGCCGTGCATCAGGCAGGCGGCCGGATCCATGCCCAGTTGTGGCATGTTGGCCGGATCTCGCGGCCGGAGCTGCAACCGGACGGTGCGCGTCCGGTGGCGCCGTCAGCGATCGCGCCGGAGGGCGCCCAGACCTTCATCAGTGCCGAATCGGGCATGGTCGACGTGGTCGAACCCCGGGCCCTGGAGATCGACGAGATGCCGGCCATCGTCGAGCAGTACCGGCAGGGCGCGCGCAACGCCAAGCAGGCCGGATTCGACGGTGTCGAGATCCACTGCGCCAACGGCTATCTGCTGGACCAGTTCATCCGCACGGGCAGCAACCGGCGTACGGACGCCTATGGCGGCAGCATCGAGAATCGGTTGCGCCTGCCGCTTGAAGTTCTGGATGCCGTGCTGGAAATCTGGTCGCCGGATCAGGTCGGGGTTCGGGTGAGCCCCACCGGCAGTTTCAACGACATGCGGGACGACGACCCCGTGGCCACCTTCGACGCCTTCGCACGTGCCGTCAACGAACGCGGCATTGCCTACATCGAGGTAGTGGAGGATTCCTTCCAGGGCAATCATGCGCAGGGACGGCCCGAGCCGGTGATCGACGCCATTCGCTCGGCGTTCCGCGGCGCCTATATCGGCAACGGTGCCTACACGCCCGACGAGGCCAGGCAGCGTCTCGGGAGCGGCCGCTGCGACCTGGTTTCCTTCGGCCGGCCGTTCATCGCCAACCCGGATTTGCCCGAACGGTTAGGGTGCGCCGCCGAGCTCAACGAGCCGGATTACGACACCTTCTATGGCGGCGACGAACGGGGATACACGGATTATCCCGTTCTCGAGCACGTCGGCGCCTGAATCCCTCCGGCCCGGTAGCCATGGCTACCGGGCCGGTGGCGCGCCTTGCCGAGTGTGCAACACCGGTGTCGGGCGCAGACGCGGGAACAGATCAGTGTTTCCCTGACGGCTTGATCTGGCTCAAGTGGCCGATCTGTCTGCCATGCTGTGATAGGTGAAAGTCGAACTCGACCAGAGGAACAGCAATGGCAACAATGATGAAAGCTGCAGTTTTCGTTGAACCGGGCCGGATCGAAATCGATGACAAGCCGGTTCCGGATGTGGGGCCCAACGATGCGCTGATTCGGGTCACGACCACCACGATCTGTGGCACCGATGTGCATATCCTGAAGGGTGAATACCCGGTCGAGAAGGGTCTGACCATCGGCCATGAGCCGGTTGGCGTGATCGAAAAACTTGGCTCTAGCGTGGTCGGATATCAGGAAGGCCAGCGAGTCATAGCCGGTGCCATCTGCCCCAGTTTCACGTCCTATGCCTGCCAGGATGGCTGCGCCGCCCAGGACGGGGGCCATGGCGGTCACGGCTACAAGCCGATGGGCGGCTGGCGGTTCGGCAACACCATTGACGGTGCGCAGGCCGAATACCTGCTTGTTCCCGATGCCCAGGCGAATCTTTCCCCGGTTCCGGACGGGCTGACGGACGAGCACGTGCTGATGTGCCCGGACATCATGTCCACCGGGTTTGCCGGCGCCGAGGCGGCCGGTATTCGCATCGGCGATTCGGTGGCGGTGTTTGCCCAGGGCCCGATTGGCCTCTGTGCAACCGCGGGCGCACGGCTGCGCGGGGCCGGCCTGGTCATCGCGGTGGATGGCATTGACGAACGCCTGCAGATGGCAAGCCAGATGGGTGCCGATGTGGTGCTCGACTTCCGCAAGGTGGATGTGGTTGACGAAATTCTCAAGCTGACCGGCGGCCGTGGTGTGGATGCCTCCATCGAGGCCCTGGGGCTGCAGAGTACCTTCGAATCGTCGCTGCGGGTGCTGAAGCCGGGTGGCACCCTGTCCAGCCTGGGCGTCTATTCCGACGACCTGAGCATTCCGCTGGGCGCCTTTGCCGCCGGCCTCGGCGATCACAAGATCGTTACCTCACTCTGCCCGGGCGGCAAGGAGCGCATGCGCCGGCTGATGCAAACCATCGACGCCGGTCGTATCGACCTGGGCCCGATGGTCACGCATCACTACGGTCTGGAAGACATCGTCGACGCCTACGATCTGTTTTCCCACCAGCGCGACGGCGTACTCAAGGTGGCCATTCGTCCCTGAACTCGCGGTACGCGACCCGGGCCGGCCGGTGCCCGGGGCGCATCGCCGCCAGACACGCCACGGTCGCCGTGTTCCGGGGGTTGCCGGCCGGCGAAGGTCAGTCCCGGCGAAGTCCGTGACGCAGCGGCACCAGACGACGTGCCGGCCTAATCACCAGCGACCAATTATCCGATGACCGGCGGGGAATAAATCAGTGTTTCCCCTAGAGTGGGGTGGTGAATCTAAGGCGGTCTGCTAGGGGTGGGCGTACCAGGAACCGAGCGGCTCTCGCACCTTTCTTTCCCTGAGAGGACTCGTGGCGGAAAAGAACAATCGGTTAATGGCCAGGTTGAAGCCGGCCGCTGCGGCCGGGTTTGTCGGGTTCAGCTATTTTCTGCTTGCCCATCTCGGCGTGGTGTATACCGTGACGCCGGAGGGTATTGCCATTGTCTGGCTGCCCAATGCCATGCTACTCGCGGTATTCCTGGTCAGTCCGAAGCAGTACTGGCCCGTCTTTGCCGGTGCCGCACTGCTGGCCGAAATCGTCGCAGACGTGCCGGCGTTCCCGCTTTGGGCCGCGCTGGCGTTCGGCCTGATCAACCTGTCCTCGGTCACCCTCGCCGCATTCCTCCTGCGGCGTTTCGTCGATCATCAGTTCAGTTTCCATCGCTTTCGGCATGGCCTGGCCTTTCTTCTAATCGGACCCTTGCTTGCCGCCTGCCTGGCAGGTTTGTTCGGTGCGCTGGTTTACCTGGGGCTTGGGCGCGCAGATACCAGCTATCTTGTCCTCTGGCGAACCTGGTGGTTCGGCGATGCGCTCGGCATGTTGTTGTTGACGCCACCGCTGGTGGTCATCGCCCGCCTGGGTCGGGCAACCTGGGGCTGGCCAGGATGGCCAGCCCTCGCCGAAACGGCTGCTGTGCTCGCCTTGATTCTGTTCATCACAAACCATGCGTTCCTGCCGGCGGCCGAGACAACGCACGGACACTTCCTGACTCCGGTGCTGGTGGTGCCGCTGTTGCTCTGGCTTGCCGGGCGGTATGGCTTGATAGTCACGTCGATTGGTGTCGGACTGGTCACCTTTCAGGCCATTCGGTTCCTTCGCGACGGCTTGCATCCCTTCCGCGAAGCCTCGCCGACCTTCGTTGTCTGGCAACTGCAGGAGTATCTGGCAGCAGTCGCGGTTGCTGCGGTTGGCCTGTCGCTGCTGGTGCGGGAACTGCGACGCCAACAGGGCCAGCTGGAAGAAAACGAGGCCGCGCTCCGGGCTCAGCGGAACGTGCTGGAAGAACGCGTCCGTGCGCGCACGCGGGACCTTCGCCGCGCAAACCGCGAACTGCATGAACTGAACAGCCGCCTTGCGAACTACGCCACCACCGACGAATTGACCGGTGTTCCGAACAGGCGCGCGTTTCGGGAACGTGCCTCACGTTATCTGGAGCGGGCTGCAACAAGCGGATCGCCGGTGACCCTGCTGATGCTGGACCTGGACCATTTCAAGAAGATCAACGACGGACACGGGCATGCGGCAGGTGACACCGTGCTGCGCGCGATCGTGCAACCCATGCGCGATGCCCTGCGGCCCGGTGACGTGCTCGCTCGCACCGGCGGCGAGGAGTTCGTCGTGTTGCTCGACGACACCAGTTTGTCCCAGGGCGTTGGTGTGGCGGAGCGCATAAGAGCGGGCATTGAGGAGCGGGAGGTGCATCACGAGGAGCAAGTCATTCGGCTGAGCGCCAGCTTTGACGTCGCGCAATGGAATGGCGCGGAATCCCTGAATGAGCTCCTTGATCGTGCGGATCAGGCGGTCTATCAGGCGAAAAACCGCGGCCGGAATCGCGTCGAGCATCTGCATGCAGAGGCAGACGAACCGACCTCCTGACCGTCTCGGACTTATCCGTTCGCTGCCGGTATGATAGGCACCTTCTTTTCGTGCGACCCCGCCGGGAATCTTGTCAGGCATGCATCCGTTTCGTCAGTTATCCGTTCTGGGCCTGCTGTTGGGGACCTTGTTCTTCGCTTTCTCCCTGACGCCCAGCCTCGTGCCACGCCCGTTTCATGTGCAGGGCATCCTGTCCGGCCTGTCCTTCGCCGCCGGCTACTGGCTCGGTTTCGCCGGCCGCTGGCTATGGTGCTATCTCGGTTTGCCCTTGCCCAGGCCGCGCCTGGAGTTGACGCTGAAGTGCATTGCGGCGGCGTTCTGCCTGGTCGTTGCAGGCCTGTTCCTGCGTCAGGCCTCCGAGTGGCAGAACTCGGTGCGGATGCTGATGGAAATGGACGAGGTTGGCGGTATCCGCCCGTTCAGCATCGGCCTGATTGCCCTGCTGGTGTTTGTCGTCCTGTTGCTGCTTGGCCGTTTGTTCCGCAAGACATTCATCGTCCTGTCCGACCGGCTCTCCCGGCACGTGCCGCACCGGGTGTCACTGGTTCTCGGTGTGGCGGCCTCGGTGGTCCTGTTCTGGTCGGTGATCGACGGCGTGATTTTCACGCTGGCGCTGCGTGCGGCGGACAACTCCTACCAGCAGCTCGACGTGCTGATGCAGGACGAGGTCGAACCGCCGGAGGATCCCACGGTTACCGGCGGCGCCGAGTCGCTGGTGAGCTGGGAAGCGCTTGGCGGCCGCGGCCGTCGCTTTGTCACCTCCGGTCCCCGTGCGGCGGAACTGAGCGACTTTTTCGGCGAGGAAATGCCCGCACCATTGCGGGTCTACGTGGGGCTGAACGCCGCCGAAACGCCGGAGGAGCGCGCTGAACTGGCATTGCAGGAATTCAAGCGGGTTGGCGGTTTCGATCGCTCGGTTATGATCCTGGCCACCCCCACCGGGCGCGGCTGGGTGGATCCAGCGGCGCTGGATACCGCCGAGTACCTGCACCGTGGTGATATCGCCACGGTGACCATGCAGTATTCCTATCTGCCCAGTCCGCTGTCGTTGATGGTGGAGGCGGACTATGGTGCCGAAAGTGCCCGAGCACTGTTCAAGGCCATCTACAATCACTGGTCTCGCCTGCCTGCCGATGAAAGGCCCCGGCTGTACCTGCACGGCCTGAGCCTGGGCGCCCTGAATTCCGATCGCTCGTTCGACGTTTACGACATCATTGATGATCCCTTCGATGGTGTTCTCTGGAGCGGGCCGCCGTTCCGCAGCGAAACCTGGTCCATGGTGACACGGGACCGCGACGCGGGGACGCCGGCCTGGTTGCCCACATTCCGCGATGGCGCCGTGGTCCGGTTCATGAATCAGTACGAGCGGCTGGACACAATGGAAGGCCGCTGGGGCGATTTCCGGATCGCGTTCCTGCAATACGCCAGCGATCCGGTGACCTTTTTCCAACCGTCGATGTTCTACCGGGAGCCGGCCTGGATGGAGTCGCCCCGCGGGCCGGACGTGTCACCGGAACTGCGTTGGTATCCGGTGGTGACCATGCTGCAACTGGTCGCGGATATCGCCGCGGGCAAGGCTCCGACGGGCTATGGTCACGAAATCGCCGCGCCGGACTATATCGATGCCTGGTTGGCGCTGACCGAGCCGGAGGGCTGGTCGGAATCGGACCTGGCGCGTCTGCGCGCCCGCTTCGATCACCGCCGGTGACGTTGAATCGGGCCTCCCATGCACTGGTTGGCCTCCCGCATGCATCGACCGGCCAGGCTAGCGGGGAAGCCCAAGATCATCTGCTGACTCCATGATCCGCAGGGCCCGGTGGCGTTCGGCACAGACTAGAATTCTGGAGCAGGACGAACCGAATCAGTCGTTGAAGGAGCATGGTGATGAAAATCGGCAAGTATTTGGTCGGCGCGTTGTTCGCAAGTGCCCTCGTGGCCGGCCCAGCCACCGCCTCGGCGGAGGACAATGGTGTCGGACAGGCGGTCAACGAGGCACGACTTGAAGGCCAGCTGGCGGCAACCTATGCGCTCAATGAGCACCTGTCCGTGTTTGATATTTCGGTGGACGTAGAAGGTGATACGGCCATTCTTTCGGGTACTGTGGAGGACGATGCACAGCGAGATCTGGCCGAGCAGATCGCGCGCGACGTGGACGGAATCGAGAATGTCGACAACCGGATCGAGGTCGACGGCGCAGAAGGCGAGGCGGCCGCGGAACGCGAGCGGATCGGCGAGCGCACCTTTCGCGATCGGGTCTCGGATTCCTCGCTGACGGCAACCATCAAATCCAAGCTGCTGTGGAACCGCAACACCAGCGGGCTCGATATCAGCGTCACCACCCGGGGAGGCAATGTGACCCTGACCGGTGATGTCGATTCCGAGACCAGCAAGAAAACCGCCGAGCGACTGGCGCGCGATACCGATGGCGTGCAGTCCGTGGATAACCAACTCGCGATCCGCGGTGAGGAGCCGGAAGACGACGAGGCGCGGGAGTTTGCCGATACCGTCTCCGACAGCTGGATCACCGCCAAGGCGCGTTCAACCCTGTCGTTTTCGCGGGATGTCGGTGCCAGCAGCATCTCCATCGAAACCCGAGACGGGGTGGTGCATCTGAGTGGTGACGTCAGCTCGGAGGACGAGAAGCGGCGGGCAGTGGCCCTGGTCAGTGACCTGCGCGGCGTACGTGCAGTCGAGGCTGACGATCTGGTGGTGCGTTAGGGAAACGCTGATTTATTTCCGCGCCTGAGCCCGAGACCGGTCTTGGTCATCTGGCAAGGCGCGGTGCCGGTTCGGTAGCCCTACTACCCAAGGCAAGCTGCTACTGTCCGGAGGCGTAGCGTGGGTCAAGCGAAGCGGACCCACGCGGTGTGATCTGTAGGCAGGACAACGTGGGTTTTCGGACAAGGAAGGCGTTCGGACGAACCAGGGCCTGGTTGGGCATCGGTGGCGGTAACCGAGAGCCCGTTGCCACGATCAGTGAATGATCAGCTCGTCGATCAGAACGATCTCGCAGGCGCCATCCCCGGTATCGGTGCGGCTGGTGGATGTCCGCCAGCTGCCGCCACGGTTATCCGAGACGTGTACCAGATGGCCGCGAACGGTGATTTCATCATCCTGCCGGACCCGTTTCAGGGCCCGCAGCGCATCATCGTTCCCGGCGATCATGTGCATATTGCTGCTGTGCCGGTCGATCTCCGACCGCGGGATCGGCAGCGAATCCGCGCGCCATGTGTACCAGCGCCCGCTTTGCGAAATGCGGATGTCCTGGAGTACCTCGTCCCGCGCCATCGGCCCCCAGCCGAGCGCCAGGTCCCGCGGCGACACCCGTGATTCCATGCCCAGGCGGTAGTTTCGCGCGCCCAGCACCCGGGCGCGGAGTTCGAAGGTGGCCTGGGGCGAGAACAGGTAGTCCGTGCCGCTGGCCGGATAACTGCGGTTGCGGTCGTTCAGGTTGGTTTGCTGCGGTTCGGCGTCAAGCCGGGGTAAGGGCCGTTCCGCCGAGAAGGGGTATTCGGCAGCAATCGGCGTTTCTATTACACCGGCCGGAGGCGCGATCGCGAAATGAAACGCAGTCCAGGCGACAACAGCGATCAAGGCCAGGCGGAAGTAGGGCATTGTCAGTCCGTTTCACCTTGCGCCGTGTTTCCCAGAGTGAAGCACCAATGCCGCCGGCGGCGCAACAGACCCGAGGTTGGTGCGACGGCATGACGCCAGCGGAAGTCCACCATCAGGGCAGTGGTTGCGAGAATCAGCACCAGGCTGGCGAAGGAACAGCACGCCGGCAACGATCATGGCGTCCATCGACCCGTCCGGCATCGGTGGCCAGGACCCAGCCGGCGCCGCGACCTTAGTCCGGTGTGGGGAGTTGCTTGTACATCACCAGGGCATCCACGTAGCCATGAGTGGGGTGACGAAACGCGCCGGGAAGCACGCCGACCTCGGTAAAACCGTTGCCGCGCCAGGCACGAATCGCGGCCGTATTGGTGGCGACCACCAGGTTGTACTGCATGGAACGGAAGCCGAGCGCGACGGCCTGCTGCTGGGAATGCCGGCAGAGCGCCGTCCCCAGACCCTTGCCCCGTGCCTCCGTCGCCACGACATAGCCGCAGTTGCAGACATGGGCGCCTAACGCCGGCTGATTGGGTTTGATGTAGTAACTGCCAAGGATCCGATTCGAGGAATCAAGGGCAACGAATGTTGCGACCGGCACCGTCACCCAAGCGTGGTAAGCTTCGGACTCGGATATGTCCGGAGGCAGGGGGTAGGTTTCGCCGGCGCGCAGCACCGGTTCGACGACGGCCCAGGTGCCGGGCCAGTCCGTTTGATTGAACAGGCGTATCTGCATGGTTCCTCGTCGGCACAAGCCTAACAGTCGACCCGGAAGCGGACCACGCCGATTAGCTGGTCGGATTCGGTCTTCACGCGGACCGTCCAGCGGCCTTGGGGCGCATCCGGGAAGTTCTCCTTGTAGGTCCAGATCCGGTAACCGGCCTCCCGTCCGCCGAACACTGCCACCGGAAGCTCCTCGCGAAACACCCCGTCCAGCGCCCATTCGTGGCGCACCTCCTCACGGATGCCACGTGGTGCGCGCACCGCGGTGAAGGCATACAGCCTTCCCGCGCGCAGATCGGCCTCACAGACACGGCTTAGGCTGCTTCCCGCCGTGCGCATTTCCTCGTCCATGGCATCGGTGATCCCGCTGTCGGTCAACCAGAACGTGGCCGGCGGCACCACAGATCGGCCGAACCAGGCGGCAGCTCCCAGCAGGAGGACGAGGCTCAGCAGGCGGAAGGCATTGCCCAGGCTGCGAAGCGGAACCCGTTCCGCGAGACTGGGCACGGCGCAGACCACCGTGAGCGCGGTGGCCAGGGCATAGGTGTCGGTCGTGGGGAGTTGGAACAGGATCGGCAGTGTGGCCAGCAAGACCACGAACATGGCACTGCTGTGGTAGGCGAAATACAGCCAGCGGCGCTTGGCCAGCCAGCCGTAGTAGCTGGGATCCCAGACGGAGACTGCCGCGGCGGCACAGATGGCCAGCGTGAAAACCGCCTGTTCACTGCTCCAGGTGGTGGTGATCAGGAAAAACGGCAGCACGAAAAAGAAGCTTTCCTGATGCACGAGCTGGGCGGTGAAGTGCATCATCGGTGCAGGTACTTGAATGCCGGTCAGCCGGGCCAGTAGCTTGCGCGCCGGCTGCTCGATCAGCAGCAGCACCCAACCGGCGAGGACGAAGGCGGCGACCAGACGTGCCATGTCTTCCTGGCGATCCACCAGCATGAAGCTGAGAATGCCGGAGCCGAGACCGATCAGGGCGAACACATAGGGATGCCGGCGAATGAAAACGCCGATCCGCAGGGCCCGCATCCGCCAAGTTGCCATTTGAACTCCGGCTGCCCGGTTGCTTATCGATACAAGGAGATGAGTATGGTTGATCGCGACAGCGTGGCGGATTTTCTCACCACCGAGTTTCCCCAGACAAAGTGTCGGGTAATCGCCGTCGGTGACGGCGCGGCAAGCGTGACCCACCCGATCGGCCCGGACGAACTCCGGCCGGGCGGCACCGTCTCCGGGCCGGTATTGCTGGGTATCGCGGACGTCGCCCTGTATGTGGCGCTACTCGGCGAAATCGGGTTGGTACCGCTGGCGGTCACCACCAACCTGACCGCCAACTTCCTGCGCAAGCCGTCTTCGGATGCGGCAATCCGTGCCGAGGCGCGACTGCTCAAGGTCGGCCGCTCGCTAGCCGTGGGCGAAGTCTACTGCTATTCAGAGGGTATGCCGGAGCCGGTGGCGCATGTGGTCGGCACCTACTCTATCCCGCCGGATCGCACCAAGGACTAAGCGGCAATGCTGCATCGGGCGTTGGGCCGGGGGCCGGCTGCCAGGGAAACACTGGTTTAGTCCCACGCTTGCGTTGGAGTCCGCATTTTTTCCGGGGCAAGGGGCGCTGCGCACGAGGTGTAGGGTGTATTAAGCGCAGCGAATGCACGCTGTGTGATCCGTCACGATCATGGCAACAGGCTCTCGGTTACCGCCGCCGCCGATGCCCATCCCGGGCCTCGTTCGTCAGAACACTTTCCTTGTCCGAAAATCCGCGCTGTCCTGCCAGGGGATCACTACGCCTTTGGCCAGAAACACGTCGCCTTGGGTAAGGGGAGCCCACCGCTAGCCGCTTTCCTCCCGCGGCTCGTGGCTGATTGGCGGTGGCGCACCGGCGGGTGCCCGACGTTGCCGCTCGCTGAGCCCCAGCAGGACCAGCGGCACCACGATCAGCGTCGCGCCGGCAAAGAACCAGGCGTCCGGCACCTCGGCGAACAGTAACCAGCCCAGCAGCACCGCCCAGATCAGGCCAGTGTATTCGGCGCTGGTCACGCGGTTGGCCGCCACATCGCGGTAGGCGAGGATCACCGTGGTGCTGTAGCCCAGGATCATCAGCGCCGAGCCCATGGCCGCCGCGAGCAGGCGCCAGTCCCACGGGGCGCCCTCCCAGAGCATCAGCAGCAGGGCGGCGGGCAGGGCGTAGACATGGGTCAGGAACAGCACATCCATGGTGTTCTGGCTGCGCGGCAGCTTGCGTACCAGCAGCGCGCTCAGCGCCAGTGCCGCTGCGGCACCGAGCCCGCTCAGGCTGTACCAGCCGAAATCCAGCGGCCGGAGGATCAGCAGTATCCCGGCGAAGCCGAGCACGACCGCGGTCACACCCAGCACGGACACGCGCTCGCGGAACAGCACCACCGCCAGCAGCAGGATGACCAGCGGCGCGGCGTAGAACAGGGCATTGGCCGTGGCCAGCGGCAGATGCACCAGGGCCACCACCATGCACAGGACGCCGACCAGCCCGATATGCGCCCGGGCAACGTGCACGGCCGTGCCGCGGCCAAGCCCGCGGTGGTCCAGCAGCGGCCAGAACGGTAGCAATATGGCCAGTGTGCACAGCACCCGCATGAACAGGAACTGCAGCACCGGTACGTCACTGCCCTGTGCCTTGACGATGATGTCCGACAGAATCGCCAGCAGATTGCCGATCACCAGCAACAGAATGGCGCCGCGTGCCGTCTTGCCCGACATGGTCCTGCATCTCCGTGCGAAATCATTGAATTGAGCAAGATTACGGCAGGAATGGCATCAGATATAATGATGTAACGTGTTTCCTCATGAAAAAATATCATGGATAATCTGCCACCGCTGAAAACCCTGCCGGTGTTCGAGGCGGTGGCCCGGGCGCGCAGCTTTTCCCGGGCGGCGGCGCAACTTCACGTCACCCAGAGCGCGGTCAGCCACCGGATTCGCCAGTTGGAGGACTTTCTGGGCGAGACACTGTTGCTGCGTCGCGGCCGCACGGTGGAACTCACGGCCGAGGGTCGGCGTTACCTGGAGGAAATCAGCAGCGGGCTGGACCAGATCCGGCAGGCCACTGGCGCCTTGCAAGGCCGCGCCAGCACGGCCATTCGTCTGGCCGCGCCCAGCTCGTTCGCCGTGCGCTGGCTGATTCCCAGGCTGCCGGACCTGCAACGCCAGCACCCCGAGATCGAGGTCATGCTGGAGATGCTGGATGAGGCGCCGGACCTGTCAGATCGTCTGGCCGATGCCTTCATCACCCTGCAGCCACGGCAGCGGGGGTTCAGCACCGACCTGCTGTACGAGGAACGCATCTTCCCGATCTGCAGCCGGCAGTACCGGGAAACCGTGCACCAGCAGTTGCGCCAGCGCGGGCTGATTGGTGAAGAGCCACCGGACCGCCTGCAACCCGACTGGCTGCATGGTCATCCGCTGTTGTCCTCGTCCAGCATCACCGGGCGTGCGGGCGAGGACTGGACAGACTGGTTTGCCGCGCAGGGCTCAAGCGTGCCGGCCAGCAGCCGGATGCAGCATTTCAGTCATATGCTGATGGCCCACGCCGCGGCCCGCCACCATCAGGGCATCGCCCTGACCAACGACTACATGATGCAACCCGATGACGATCCGGACCTGGTGCCGCTGCATGCAGGCATGCACCGCACCGGCGATCGTTTCTTCTTCGCCTGCAAGACCAGCCGCCGCCGGGAACCCGGTCTGCGCGCACTGTGGCACTGGATCGTCGGCCAAGCAGTCCGTTCCGGCCTGCGGGCGAGGGCCGACAGGACGCGTCAGGACACGTTTGCCCGCTGAAGGCCCGCGGCCGAGGACAGGCCACGGTGCCTTTCCGCCCGGGCAAAGAAAAACGGCCGCCAGCAGGGCTGACGGCCGTCCGTGATGCGGAGTGAGACGGTCGCTTACATTTCCGGACGGGCGCGGGCGTTGCCGCCGTCGCGACCGCTGCCATCGATATTCGCGCTGTACGGCGTCGGCGCGACCTGTTCCACCTCCTCCGGGCTCATCTGGTCGACATCAAACACCGGCGGTGGGCCCTGCGGCCGCATCTCGCTCACGTTGTCGAAGATCGGCAACTGGAAACCGCTGAGGGTAGCGCCGGAAGAGTGCTGCATCTCGGCCGTGGCCGTAACCAGCATCAGCGCGGCGATACCACCGAGAAGCCCCATGAAAAACCGGGGATCACCCGAACGTTCCTCAAGACCGGAAAAGGGACTGGCCATCGCAGTCATCGCAGCGCACTCCGTCTTTTTCTCACTTGCCCCAGTGTACCGGAGGATGCTTGGGCATCCAATCTATCACCGCCAGGTTTGACCGCCTGATGCCTGGCCCGTTCAGCGCCGGCGAGAAATAGGAAATTGGAAATTGGGGACACCCTCGGATTTTTAGTGGCGCGAACGAACCCAAGTCCTGAAGTCTGTGTGCGGGGAATTTAAGGGTGTCCTAGATTTCTCCTAGATTTCAAGATTTGTAAATTTCCCCTTCCGCCAGGTGGTCAGCGCTTGTGGAGGTTTTTTCTCACGTGGTGGCTAAGCTGGAGCAGGTTGACCTTACGGTAGACGTCCAGCCGTTCGTCGGCGAGAGCGTTTCGGGCGATGGCCGTCTGCAGGACGGGTACAGCCACCGCGTCCACCGAAGCCCGGCGGATGGCTGCCTCCCAGGCCGGACTCGACTGCACCTTGCCCCAGTCGTTCCACGGGCCCTGGTGGACCCGGGGTGGCCGGATCGCCTCGCCGATCTTGCCGCCGAGCAGGGTTCCGAACCGGATGGGAGCGTTGACCCACCATGGGTAATACGGAAAGCGGCCGTCGGCATGGCGGACGAAACGGGACCGGCGCAGGTACGGGCGGAACGCCCGATGGAATAGTCGATGGTTCATTTTCCACTGGGTCGGTGCTGCCGCACTCACCTTGACGGCATCATGTGACATGAAGGGCTCGTAACTTGGGAACAGTCGCCGGTTGCTGTACAGGTTGGGAACAGCGACCCGCATGGTCATGGGCCAGGTTTCGAACCACTCGTGGGCGGTCACAGGCCGGAATTCCAGGATACGGTCCAGGTGATCGCGCCGCCGCAGGGTCAGTTCCGCCAGCACATCGTCCGGGAAGAATGGGCTTCGGACTCCTGCGGTGCGTGCCTCCCCTGGCAGCATGACTTGGGGGATCCAGCCCTGGCGCGAGACTTTCGGTTGCCGCGCGTACACGGCCTTGAGCAGAGTATCCGCCAGGTAACCTCCGAACACAGCCGGATAGGCGGCGAGGCGTCGGGTCTCGTCGAGGCCAAGGGCATGGGCGTGAATGCACTGGTGACCAGCTCCCACCAGTGTTGCCGCCTCGGGCAGGATGTCGAGGTAGTGGAGCGGGTCCCGGTAGCTCGCTCGAAACTCGGCGCCGTATGCGGCGGCGGCCTTGCGGGCGACGCGCCCTTCCCGGTTCATCCGGTCCAGGAACACGATGGCGTCTCGCTTGATGTTGCGCGGAAGCATGCCCGCCAAAGCCCGGGAATCCTCGCCGCCGCTGATGAAATGTGCCACATGATCCATGGGGCCAGTGATCCGGGCGATATCACCGGTCACGCCGTTGCGCAGGGCCGTCGCCGCGTCGTTGAGCTTTCGGAACGGTGTCCGTTCTTCCGGCCTCCAGTAGGGTTGCAAAGCCTCGAATACTCCGTTGATCGGATCGATGCAATGCGCGGTCGCAGGCTGAAATTGCCGAACGTTTTCGTAGGCGGTGTAAGGATAGGTAATGACGTGATGCAAAACGAAATCCGCTAGCGACACAGCATCAAACAGCGTTTCCTGGCTCACTGCCCTGGCCAGTGCGTCCACGTGCGTGCCAATCGTGGTTTTGTCGGCGCTGACGTGCGAGTACACGGGAATGAACAGCATCAGGTCGGTGATGCAGGTGATGTTTTTCGTGATCTTGTCGACCAGGAGGGCGACGAAGGGCCCGCTCAAGTCCTCCGACCAGTTCACCGGGCCATCCCGCCAGCGTTTCAGGATCGCCCGCGTACCCGCCTGTCGGTCCGTTCCAGCGAGGAATGCGTTATCGGTGAATCGAAGCACGGGTCCACCGATAACGACGCAGATGTGCCTGTCCGTCTCCACGGGATCGAAACCGTTGTAAGTCGATTGGGTGACGGCCAATGAGCCCCACGATCCATGGTATTCGACCGCGTCCACGGTCCCGTTGAGATAGATCTTCTGCAGGTGAGCCGCCAGCAGGCCCTTCTTCATCGGTCTGCTGGAGTACAGGAAATCACTCATCGTGGGGCTCCGGTTGTTTGCTGGCACGTACCACGTGATGGATCAGCCAGATGTTTAGAAGCATCCCGACTAGGCTGAATATCGCAATGCCGGATACAGCATCGTCCAGCACCAAGAATCCGATATACAGCGCCATTACGCGCAGCGTCACGCTGATCACTTCGTGAGTCAGTAGAAATCCTTGCAGTTTTAACACCGGTGTCGCCCCGACCGCAGGACGGTTGACGAACCCGAAGAACAGCCACAGCGACAGCCACTGGGAGTAAACGCCGGCAGTCCGCCACTCCGCGCCGAAAACGAATTGGAACAGCGCGGGCCCCGCGATGATGATTACCAGAAAGGGTAATGCACCGACAGCGGCCATGCCGACTGTGGCCTTGATGATTAGCCCGCGGACATCCTCGTCGTTACGTTTTGCCTCGTTGACGCGCGGATAGAAAACCGAGAGCACCGAGCTGCCGATCAGCGCGGAAGGCAGGGCGAGAACCGCCATGGCGATAGCGTACTGGCCGGCGGCGCCGGCGTCGAAGAAGGCTGCCAGCAGCAGTAACGGCAGACTCCGCGACAGGATGTTGATCAGGTTTTGGGGAGTGCGCAGGAGCGGGAAGTCCCTGTGTTCCATCGCCAGCGTCGTCAATTGTGGCCCGGCCGCGGTAGGGACGTTCGGCTCCGTCCGGCCCCGCGCCTCCTTGCGCCAGCGGAGGTATGTAAGTGTGGTGCCGACAAGGTTGCCCAGCGTATTGGTTACGATGAGTACCATTGCCGTTGGGTGAATGAGACCCAGGCCGGACTTTGCGCCGTTGACAAGCAGTGCTGTATAGGCCTTATACCTTGCAGCGATCGCGAAAGCCTTCCTGCGGATCAGCCAATGCCCCATGACGTCGCCCAGCACTGCAACGAAAACAGCTACCGGGATCAGGTACATGAAGGCTGCGATGGCGCCGGCATTGAGTATCACCAGAAGTTCCTGGCCGGCGAAATACAGGCCGACCGAGATGAGCAGCGCCATTACCGCCCCGAGTGCCAGGGCCAGCCGTACCAGGATTCGGGCATCCCGCTCCCGTTCCGGAAGTACGATGGCAATGGGGTAGCTGAGGGTGGCTAGCACGCACAGGGGTGCCACCAGGGACAGGAAAATGCTATTGAGCCCGAACGCTTCCGGCCCGTAGAGACGGGTGATCAACGGGGCGAATGCCATCATGATGGCCTGGGACGCTGCGGTGCCTGTGGCCAGCATCGCGACATCGCGAACAAAGGGGCGTCTGGCCAGATCCTGCAGGAAGCGGCTCCCCAACCGGGCCAAATCCCCCATGTCCCCCCCTGACAAGTTGATTGCAAGCCCGGTAACCGGGTCGTGTTCTGTTCGTTCCGACAAGAATAGAGCCTCCCGGTCCCCGAAACGAACTGACTTGCCACAATGTCGGGATCACCCCGTCAACCCACCACGGGGCGTCGGATTTTTCATTTCGGAAAAGTTTGAGGATGTCCTGAAAGTTTCCGCTGAAAGTTTCCCGGCAGATCAACCGCGAACTCAAGCGCCGCAGCGCCATCGAGGCGGTGATCGGCCACATCAAGGCCGACGGCCGTATGGACCGTTGCCGGCTGAAAGGGGCGCTGGGGGATGCATTGCACGCGGTGCTCTGCGCTGCCGGACACAACATTCGGCTGCTGCTGCGGTACCTGGCAGCGCTTTTGTGGCTCATCGTCCAGCGCATGCGGCAGACCACGTCGGCGCTGATACCGGCCATAGGCCACAACAACAGCCACCCAGTGGCCGCGTAAACGCCTTATTCAGAATCGACTATTAAATTGCAGGGCAGATATGGTGCCTTCTCTTTCGCGGTTTCAGACATAACAATAGTCAGCCTTTTTCTATTCAAGAAACCTAAAATCATCCTCATTCATATAATCAAGGAATCCCATAAGTCTCGCGTCAACGTCGGCATCACTTGTTATTTCCTGCATGGCGATTTCACCCAAGACCTCAAATGCTGCTTCAAATGCCCCAACGCCCTCCCTGAGAGCGTCTGAACTTTGAGTTCTGCACGCCTCTGATATGAGGTGCGTAAAGGTCCGGGCGGCGTCGCGATTTGTTTCATTGACAACCTGATTTGGAACAGCGACGCTGTCTCTTACGCTTGGATGTGCAAGAAGAGCTAAACCGATCCATCGCGCCAAGATTATGCGCTGCGCGCCGGTGCTCGATTGGACGAGACAATTACCTAACCGTTCTGACGCCGTTTGCGCGCTCGCAGATGTCGACATCAGGAGCCCAAAAATCAAAACAGTAAAAAATATTTTTGCTCTCATGAATTCTCTCCGATCGTTGTTCATATCAGTTAATGATTCGGGTGTCTATCAACAATTAAATCCTGCCCTTGTTATTTTCACGGTAGGCGAAAAACTGGCTCAACACCATTCCCCATTTTTTGAGTAACAACTGTTCCAGCGAGCTTATCTTGCCAGCTTTGCTTTTTCTTATCGAAAGCGATCCGTAGAAAATCCAAGCCGAGTGGAGGAAGTAAGAAGAGAGTTGCGAAAAACCGTCCTACGCAATGAGCTGGCCGTGGCGCCTCACCTGTAACCGCATCAACGATTTTTACCGAAATAGCCATCTTTCCCTGAGTCGCCTGTGTAAAGAGAAAAAACGTGATTATGGCAATGGACGGCAAGACATAGTTTATAAAAAAATCCGAGGAACGCCACATCAATGGGCGATATGGATCGAAAAAATATTCCCAGACCCAAAGGGAGAGAGTTAATGGTCCGAGTATTAATGTTATAAGAATAACGTCGATTAGGTAGGCTTCGAATCGGATCCAGAATCCCGCATGTTCCATTTGGTTTTCCATTTCAACTCCTTTGGCGGGGAGCTTTTAGAATAAATAACTTGCGAAAGCCGGGTGCATGGTGCACTCCCTCGACGTCGGACTCGGGCCAGTCACGAAGAGTACAGGGCTGTGTCATGGCCGTGCCTTCCGGGTACAAGTGAAGAGTCTGTATGGAAGCAATAAATGTACCGAGAAGCTGTGAAAGCTTTTTAAATCAATAGCATCGAGTCGATAATAATTTGAGATAGCCTTTTTGAAGGATAAAAGCGGCGCGTGGTGTCAGGTTTTTCGACACGTGATCCGGCATCGAGCCAAGCCGTACCACCGGAAATCGAAATCGGGGACGCGAAATCGGGGACACCCACAAACTTTTTCGCGATACACCGGGGTTACCCATTCCCTGTCCGATTTTCCGGGTAATCTTACCCAGACGCCGCATAGCCGACACAGGCCAGCGCAAGTCCGATGATCGGAAACAGGGTGCATTGCATGCCCAACACCCGTAGGCGGATGGAATCCGTTGCCAGTGCCCGTGCATGAAGAATCCTTCCGATGACCAGTGTCAGGCCGCCGAGGTGCAGCAGTAGCCAGTGGCCGCCATTCAGTTCCAGGACCACCAGAAGCACTAACGCCGGGGGAATGTATTCGGCGGCATTGGCTTGGGCGCGAATTGCCGCCTGGAGTGTTGGATTGTCTCCGTCGCCCAGGCGTACCTGGTGCGCGCGGCGCAGGCGGATCACCCCCATCGCAAGCTGGACCAGAATCAGGGCGAGGGCGGCGGCATAGTAGGAGGTGATCATCAAAGAATACTCCGCGTGGGCTGGAACGGTGCTCCAGTATGACTGCAGCGGGGTGAGATCGGGCGGTTACTCTACGACCTTGAACTGCAGAGCCCAGTCTATTTGTGGTCCGTGGCCAGGCGTCAGATCCCCGATGCCGCAGACGGCGCCATGCGCGTTATGCTGTCGGCACATTCCGGGCCCTTTCCGTGGCCCCCCGACAACGAAGGGAGTCGAGACAAGCATGAGCCAGGGCATTCGAGAGATTCTTGCCGGCACGTCGGTCCTTCCGGTGCTACGGATTTCCCGTCTGGAGGCAGCGGTTCCGCTGGCGCGGGCGCTGGTGGAAGGCGGGCTGCCGGTGATGGAGGTGACGCTGCGCACGGACATTGCTCTGGATGCCATGCGCCAGATCGTGCGCGAGGTGCCCGAGGCCCGGCTTGGCGTTGGAACCGTTGTGCTTGCCGAGCAGGTGGCGGAGGCGGCTGATGCCGGCGCCGCGTTCGCGGTCAGCCCGGGGCTGAGCGGGGCGGTTGCTCGCGCCGCCGAGCGCGCCGGCTTACCGCTGTTGCCGGGGGTGATGACGCCGAGCGAGCTGATGCACGCGCGCGACCTTGGTTTCGACACCCTGAAGTTGTTTCCGGCCGAGCAGGCCGGTGGCCCGGAGATGCTGCAGGCATTGAGCGGACCGTTTCCCGACGTGCGATTCTGCCCGACCGGTGGTATCGGCGAGGCACGCCTTGGTGCCTACATGTCCCAGCCCAACGTCATCGCGGTTGGCGGTTCCTGGTTCGCGCCGCCGGATCTGCTCGCTGCCGGTGAATGGGACACGATCAGGCGGCTGGCCTCGCGCGCCTGCCACCTCATACCGCATCGATCACGTTAAGGAAACACTGAATTATTCCCACGCCTGCGTTGGAGTCCGCATTTTTCTCCGAGGCAAGGCGCGCTGCGCGGTGCCGCAGTCGTTCTGCGGTCAAGCAGCGAAACACAGCAATCGGGAAAAATGCGGCCCAACCCGAAGGGCCCGGCCGGTTTTGGCCCCTGGCGGCGTTGCGCCACCGGCCCGGTAGCTCTGGCTACCGAACCGGCACCGCGCCTTGCCAGATGACCAAAACCGGTCTCGGGCGCAGACGCGCGAATAGATCAGTGTTTCCTTAAGCGGGAAGTCCGGCATATCGGGGCCCATGAACTGTTGACCGGTCTGTTGGACTGGGAAATCGCCTCCGGTCGCCTAGCATCCGTTGGCGCCACCACCCCCGTCGCCGCCGGCCCCGGTGCTGCCCGGGGCGCTGCCGCGGGCCGCGAGGCCGGGCACGATCCACACCGCGAAACAGAGCACATAGAGACCTGAAAGCATCACCCATAGCGGCAGGTACAGGGCCTCGAGCGACGATGTGGCGGTCAGGTCCCCATTGGACAGCGCGACCCAGCCAGTCACCAGGAAAAAGATCAGCAGGTTTCCCGACGCGAGGCGGCTGGCCACCAACAGCAGCAGGACCGCACCGGCCCAGACGCCACTGCCGAACGGAACGCTCAGGCAGAGCCAGACGGTAACCGCGGTGACTATCCAGCAAAGGATGCGCATGCCGTTCATCGTCCGTTTTCCCGGTCAAGGACTCCGGATTCAGGGGTCAGGCCGGCAAGGCCGTGTCGTGGCCCTTCTGCACCAAGGGTAGGCGAAAACGACACCTGGACGATCCGGAATCGGCAGCCACCCGCAGGTGATGGCTGCCGGTTCCGGCTTATTTCTCAGTCGGTCTGGTAGATCTCCGCGCCACGCTTGCGGAACTCAACGGCTTTCTCCTGCATCCCCTTGGCAATCGCCTCGTCGGCGTTGTTCAGTCCGTTGGCATCGGCGTATTCACGGATGTCCTGGGTGATTTTCATCGAGCAGAAGTTGGGGCCGCACATGGAGCAGAAGTGGGCGACCTTGTGGCCTTCCTTGGGCAGGGTCTGGTCGTGGAATTCGCGGGCCTTGTCAGGATCCAGGCCCAGGTTGAACTGGTCTTCCCAGCGGAACTCGAAGCGGGCCTTTGAAAGCGCGTTGTCACGGACCTGCGCGGCCGGATGGCCCTTGGCCAGGTCGGCGGCGTGGGCCGCGATCTTGTAGGTGATGATGCCGTCGCGCACGTCCTGCCGGTCCGGCAGGCCCAGATGCTCCTTGGGCGTGACGTAGCAGAGCATCGCCGTGCCGTACCAGCCGATCTGGGCGGCGCCGATGGCCGAGGTGATGTGGTCGTAGCCGGGCGCAATGTCGGTGGTCAGCGGGCCGAGGGTATAGAACGGTGCCTCGTTACAGGCTTCCAGTTCCTTTTCCATGTTTTCCTGGATCATCTGCATCGGCACGTGACCCGGGCCTTCGATCATCACCTGCACATCGTGCTTCCAGGCGATTTCGGTGAGTTCGCCCAGAGTTTCCAGTTCGGCGAACTGGGCCGCGTCATTGGCGTCGGCGATGCAGCCGGGACGCAGGCCGTCGCCCAGCGAGAAGGCCACGTCATAGGCCTTCATGATCTCGCAGATGTCCTCGAAGTGGGTGTAGAGGAAGCTTTCCTGGTGATGCGCCAGGCACCACTTGGCCATGATCGAACCACCGCGGGAGACGATGCCGGTAACCCGGTCCGCGGTCAGCGGCACATAGGGCAGGCGCACGCCGGCGTGGATCGTGAAATAGTCCACGCCCTGTTCGGCCTGCTCGATCAGCGTGTCGCGGAAGATTTCCCAGGTCAGGTCCTCGGCCTTGCCATTGACCTTCTCTAGCGCCTGATAGATCGGCACGGTGCCGATCGGTACCGGGCTGTTGCGCAGGATCCATTCGCGGGTCTCGTGGATGTGCTTGCCGGTGGATAGGTCCATCACCGTGTCGCCGCCCCAGCGGATGCCCCAGACCATCTTTTCCACTTCTTCCTCGATCGAGGAGGTGACCGCCGAGTTGCCCAGGTTGCAGTTGATCTTCACCAGGAAGTTGCGGCCGATGATCATCGGCTCCAGCTCGGTGTGGTTGATGTTGCAGGGGATAATGGCGCGGCCGCGGGCGACCTCGTCGCGGACGAATTCCGGGGTGATCCGCTCCGGGATCTCGGCGCCGAAACTCTGGCCCGGGTGGCGTTTCAGCAGGCGCTTGTCCTGCAGTTCCTCGATGCGCTGGTTTTCGCGGATCGCGATGTATTCCATCTCCGGCGTAATGATGCCCTGGCGGGCGTAGTGCATCTGGCTGACGTTGCGGCCCGGCTTTGCACGGCGCGGTGCGCGGATGTGCGAGAAGCGCAGGCTGGCGGTGGCCGGGTCGTCGGCGCGCTCGCGGCCGTAGTCGGAGGTCGGGCCGTCGAGCTGTTCGGTGTCACCGCGTTCGTCGATCCAGGCCCGGCGGACCTCGGGCAGGCCCTGCAGCAGATCGATGGTCTGGCTCGGGTCGGTGTACGGACCGGAGGTGTCGTAGACGGTGATCGGCGGGTTCTGCTCGGTGCCGTTGCTGCCGATGGTCGGCGACTGCTGGATTTCGCGCATCGGCACGCGGATATCCGGCCGGCTGCCGGTCACGTAGACCCGATGCGAACCGGGCAGGGGCGTGGTGACTTCCTGGTTGAGAACGGCGGCGTCCTTGGTCGAGAAGGCGCTGGTCTGCTTGCTGCTCATCGCGTTTACCTCGGTTGAAGCAAGTGGCAAACACGAAGCGGAGAACGGCGACGATGAGGGTCTCATCGAAGCTCCCTTCGCCGGTACGAGCCGGATCAGGTTCAAAGGGTCTTTCTCAGCGCCGGACCATCACGCATGGTCCACTGCGGCGCACCCCCGCTTCGGTCTTTCGGTAATTCGGTGTCCTGTGTCAGCACAGGGTAGGGCATTTGGCGCCCGTTGTCAGAGTGATCGGCTCAGCTTTCGGGTGGAAGGGTTTTCCCGCCCAGCCGCTCGGTGATCCTGGCCGCGGTATCTGCCACCAGCCGGCCGAGCTCCGGCAGCCGTTCCGCTGTCAACCGGCTGCTGGGTCCGGAGATGGAAATGGCCGCCGCCACCTCGCCCCAGGTATCAAAGAACGGCGCGGCTACGCAGCGCATGCCGGGCACCTGGGCCTCGTCATCGATCACGTAGCCGTTGTGCCGTGCCTCGATCAGGGCACGGTCCAGTTGATACCGGCTGCGGATCGATTTCTCGGTTTTCACCGGCAGGCCGGCTTCGGCGATCAACGCGTCCAGTTCGGACTCCGATGCACGTGACAGCAGGGCCAGGCCGACCCCGGAGCAGGTCAGCGGTACGCGGTCACCGATCCGCGAGAAGGCCCGTACCATGGCGCGGGATTCCACCTGGGACAGGTACACGGCGAAGGCCTTGCGCCGGATTGCCAGGTTGGAGGTTTCACCGGATGCATCGGTCAGTTGCCGCATCAAGGGCCGCGCCAGGCTGACCAGGTCGCGGCCGCGCAGATAGGCACTGCCGACCGGCACCGTCTCGACCCCGACCCGCCACAGGCCGGTGTCCTCGTCCAGTTCCGCGAAGCCCGCCTGTTGCAGCGTTGCCAGCAGGCGGTGCGCGGTGGAGGCGGGCAGCGTCAGCTCTTTCGCCAGGTCGGTTAGAAGCGCCCCCTGTTCATGTTTCGCGAGCAGGCGCAGCAGCCGCAGGCCGCGATCCAGCGCCTGGACCGTGTCTGTTTGGGTGCCCGCGACTGTGGCGCGCGGGCGGGTGCTTGCCGGACTGTTGCCTGTCATGGTTTTCCTGACGCATTGCCGGATGGGCTATTAGACCAGACCGGCGACTGCCGATGAAAACCGGCTGCTATGCTGCACCGGTGTTCATGTCCCCGGTGGCGCCCGCGCGAACAATAACAGGGGGGAAAGCCCATGGGTCTCGGCGTTCTGTTTCTGCTTGCCTTGATGCCGGTATTCACCGTATTCCTGTTTCTGGTGGTGCTGCGCTGGCCGGCCAAGCACGCCATGCCCCTGGCCTACCTGGTGACTCTGGGGATCGCCCTGACCCTGTGGGGTACCGATTTCACAACCGCCATGGCGGCCTCGGTCAACGGCATCGTCACGGCGTTGAATATCCTGTTCATCGTGTTTGGCGCCATCGTCCTGCTGTACACGCTGCGCGAGAGCGGCGCCATTGCAGTGATCCGCCAGGGCTTCATGGACATCACGCCGGACCGGCGCATCCAGGCCATCATCATCGCCTGGCTGTTCGGTTCGATGATCGAAGGGGCATCCGGTTTCGGCACGCCGGCCGCAATTGCCGCGCCATTGTTGCTGGCGATCGGTTTCCCGGCCATGGCCGCGGTACTCTGCGCACTGATCATCCAGAGCACGCCGGTGTCGTTCGGTGCCGTGGGCACGCCGATGATCGTCGGCGTGACCTCCGGACTGGAGGGGCAGTCGGTGGTCGAACGCCTGATCGGCACCACCCCGATCGAGGAGTATGTGGTCCATATCGGCACCCAGGTGGCCCTGCTGCATGGCCTCGTCGGCATCCTCATTCCGCTGATCATGGCCGGCATGCTGACCCGCTTCTTCGGTGAGAATCGTTCCTTCCGCGAGGGGCTCAGGGTCTGGAAATTCGCGGTGTTCGCCGCGCTGGCCTTCATACTGCCGTACAACCTGGTGGCGAACCTGCTCGGTCCCGAGTTCCCGAGCCTGATCGGCGGCCTGGTCGGCCTGGCCATCGTCCTGCCGGCGGCCCGCGCCGGCTTCCTGATGCCGAAGGACCAGTTCCAGTTTCCCGAGCGTGCGCGCTGGGAGGCGGAGTGGATCGGCGAACTGCAGGATGTGGAAGAGCCGTCCGCCGAGCACAGCCGGACCATCAGCCTGCTGCGCGCCTGGATGCCCTATGTGATCGTCGCGGTGCTGCTGGTTATCACCCGAACCGTGGATCCGGTGGTGGACTTCCTGCGTGCCGAGGTCTTCACGATCCAGTTGCAGGACATCTTCGGCAGCGGCATCAATGTCTCCTCGCAGCCGTTGTATCTGCCCGGCTTCATGCTGCTGGTCGGCTCGGTGGCGACCTACTTCATGCACCGCATGTGGACGCGGTCCGGAGCCTACGCAACGGCCTGGCGGGCCTCGGGCAAGATGATCATCGGGGCCGGTGCGGCACTGATTTTCGCCGTGCCGATGGTGCAGGTGTTCCTGAACACGGATGCTGCGGTGCTGGCAGGAAGCAGCGAAACCTACAGCATGCCGGAGATCATGGCGCTGGCGCTGGCAACGGCCACCGGTGAGGCCTGGCCGCTGCTGTCACCGCTGATCGGTGCCCTCGGTGCCTTCATCGCCGGCTCGAACACGGTCAGCAATATGATGTTCTCGCTGTTTCAGTTCGCAACTGCGGAATCCATCGGCCTGGATGCTCAGGGCGCGGCGCTGGTAGTGGCGCTGCAGGCTGTGGGTGGTGCCGCAGGCAACATGATCTGTGTGCACAACGTGGTCGCAGCCTGCGCCACGGTGGGGTTGCTTGGCCGAGAAGGGGCGCTGATTCGCAAGGCGCTGTTGCCGATGAGCTATTACGTCGCGGCTGCCGGCGTGCTGGGCATGGCTCTGATTTATAGCGCGAGCTGGTTGCTGCTGTGGGGGGTGATCGTGGTCGCCACCATCGCATTCATGTGGCTCTACCCCTCGAGGGCGTAGGGCAGGGCGGCGATCTCGGCCGGCGCGTCGCCGACCTGGAGATCCTGGCGGTCCTCGAAACCGGTTTTCAGGACTGCCAGCAATTCCGCGCCGTCCGGCCCCGGGGCAGCGATTACCACGTCACCGGCGGTCTTGCCCTCGCCGTCGGTGACCTTGTCGCCGGGTTGCGGAAGCGTGGAGCTCAGCGGAACCAGCATGCGGTACATGCGGCGGCTGGGTTTGCCCAGGTAATGCATGCGGGCAACGATCTCCTGGCCCGGGTAGCACCCCTTTTTGAAGTTCACGCCGCCAACCAGTTCCAGGTTCACCTGCTGCGGCACGAAGCCCTCGGTGGTGTGTTCGGTCACCACCGGAATCCCGGCGCGGATCTCGGTCAGCCACCAGAGCTCTTCTCCAGCCGGCTCCGTATTTCCCCGGATGCCTGGCTGCAGGGCCTCGACCTGTTCGGCGGGCCCGATCAGCGACTGCCGCGGGATGCCACCCGGCTGGTTGAGCACCAGCAGGTCGCCGGCCTGATGCATCGCATACGGTCCATCAGGTGCGCTGCCCGCGGTCTCCTCCAGCCGTTGCAGCGGTCCGTTGCCCAGAATCCCGAGACAGGCGTAGTCATCGGAGACGTCCTCGATAGTCACCTTCGAACGCAGCACGAACATCCGCAGCCGCTTCAGCAGGCCGTCAAGCAGTGAGCGGCGGGTCAGCAGCAGAAAGCCGGCATCACTCTGGATCACGGTGAACAGGCCGAACAGGCGCCCCTTGGGATTGCAGTAGCCGGCCAGCGTCCACTGGCTGTTGCTGGCGCTGGAAATGTCCTGGGTCAGTTGCGCCTGCAGGAAGGCACGTGCGTCGTCGCCGCTAACCTGCAGCAGGCCCAGTGCGGGCAGCGGAATCACCGCGCCGTCTTCCAGCTGTTGAACAATGCGGGGCTCGATAGTCGCGGCGTTCTGGGTGGTGCTCATTCCGTCTCCCAATCGGCGGTGCGGGTCAGGGCTTGCTGCAATGCAGCGATATCATGGAACATAAGATTGACAATACGTTGTGACGATGGCTGGTGAAACCAAGGCCAACGGCAGGATACGCATCGGGAGAAGCGCATGGAACAGGATCAGCGGCGGAACGCGGAACTGGCGCTGGACGAGGCGCGCCGGCGACGTGAACAGCAGCAAGGCCCGAAGCTGCCGCCGGAGCAGGGCGGACAGGACGGACCGGAGCCGACGCGCTACGGTGACTGGGAGAAGAACGGGCGCGTCACGGATTTTTAAGGAGACGCTGAAATTTATTCCCGCGTCTGCGCGCGAGCTTAATCTGGGCGCGCCTCTGGGCGCGCCGGATGGCGATACGATTTATTTACTGATCAATCAATAAAATTTTGTTGGGTTGTCCGGACTTGACGCCGGGCGCGTCTTTTAGGTGATGTTGCAGTGAAGCATTCTGCTTGCACGTGCCTGAACCGCGGGGTAGTTTAACGCCCCGTTACAGACCACCTGAGTGCCTCGGAGTCTGCCTTATGCACACCAAACAGCGGCCCCTTTCACCGCATCTTCAGGTCTATCGGCCCCAGCTTACATCCGCAATGTCGATCTGCCACCGGATCTCCGGCGTCGCCCTCTCCGTCGGAACGCTGCTACTTACTTACTGGTTAGTCGCAGCCGCGGCGGGGCCTGAAGCCTATGCCCGGGCGCAGAGCGTGCTGGGTGGCTTCTTCGGCTCGCTGATCCTGTTCGCCTTCACCGGGGCGCTGTTCTATCACCTGTGCAACGGCATCCGGCATTTGATGTGGGATGCCGGCTACGGCTTCAACATACCCACCGTCTATCGGTCCGGCTACGCAGTGATGATCGCGGCCGCCGTGCTTACCGTGCTGGTCTGGTTACTGGCCCTGCTCTTCGGAGGTTCCTGATGCGCTACCGCACACCGATCAAGGGTGCCCTCGGCCTGGGTTCGGCCAAGGATGGCGTTCACCACTGGTGGATGCAGCGCCTGACCGCCATTGCCATGGTGCCGCTGGTGCTGTGGTTCAGCTTCAGCCTAATCAGTTATGCCGGCGCCGACTACGAGGTGGTGCGTGCCTGGATCGGTTCACCGCTGGTGGCGGTGCTGCTGGTCGTGCTGATCGCAAGCGTCTTCTACCATGCCCAGCTTGGCCTGCAGGTGGTGATTGAGGACTACGTTCACCTGGAGTGGCTGCGCATCGCCTCCATCGTGCTGATGAAGTTCGCGACGGTGCTGCTGGCCCTGGCCGGCATCCTGGCCGTACTTCGCATTGCCCTCGGAGCCTGATTCCATGTCCGAATACGAGATCATCGACCACACCTACGACGTGGTAGTCGTCGGCGCCGGCGGTGCCGGCCTGCGGGCCACCTTCGGCATGGCCGAAAAGGGCCTGACCACGGCCTGCCTGACCAAGGTGTTCCCGACCCGCAGCCATACCGTGGCCGCCCAGGGCGGCGTCTCGGCGGCGCTCGGCAACATGGGCGAGGACGACTGGCGCTGGCATATGTACGACACGGTCAAGGGTTCCGACTGGCTCGGCGACCAGGATGCCATCGAATACATGTGTCGCGAGGCCATACCGGCGATCATCGAACTGGAACACTACGGTGTGCCGTTCTCCCGGACCGAGGCCGGCAAGATCTACCAGCGGCCGTTCGGCGGCATGACCACCCGCTACGGCGAAGGGCGTGCCCAGCGCACCTGCGCTGCGGCGGACCGCACCGGCCATGCCATCCTGCACACCCTGTATCAGCAGGCACTGAAGCATCAGGCCGAATTCTTCATCGAGTATTTCGCGCTGGACCTGATCATGGATCAGGACGGCAACTGCCGCGGCGTGATGGCGCTGAACATGATGGACGGCACCATTCACCGGTTCCGTGCGCACCAGACGGTGCTCGCCACCGGTGGCTATGGCCGCAGCTACTTCTCCTGCACCTCTGCCCATACCTGTACCGGCGACGGCAACGGCATGGTGCTGCGCGCCGGCCTGCCGCTGCAGGACATGGAGTTCGTGCAGTTCCACCCCACCGGCGTCTACGGCGCAGGCTGTCTGATCACCGAGGGTGTTCGCGGCGAGGGTGGCTATCTCACCAATGGCGATGGCGAGCGTTTCATGGAGCGCTATGCGCCGAACGCCAAGGATCTGGCCTCGCGTGACGTGGTCAGCCGCTCGATGACCATCGAGATAAACGAGGGCCGCGGTGTCGGCCCCGACAAAGACCACATCTTCCTGCACCTGGAACACCTCGGTGCCGACGTGATTAACGAGCGTCTGCCGGGCATCGCCGAGACGGCGCGCGTGTTCGCCGGTGTGGATGTCACCCGGGGGCCGATACCGGTCCTCCCCACGGTGCACTACAACATGGGTGGCATTCCGACCAACTACCGCGGCGAGGTGGTGACCCTGAAGGACGGCGATCCGGATGCGGTGGTGCCGGGCCTGATGGCGATCGGCGAGGCCGCCTGCGTCTCGGTGCACGGCGCCAACCGGCTCGGTTCGAACTCGCTGCTGGATCTGGTGGTGTTCGGCCGGGCCGCTGCCATTCGTGCCGCCGAACTCGTGGCCGAGGAGGGTGCAAACCACCGGCCGCTGCCGGACGATTCGGCGGAGCCGGCGCTGTCCCGCCTCGATCGCCTGCGCAACGCCAAGGGCGAGCGCCCGACCGCGGACATTCGTGGCGACATGCAGCGCACGATGCAGAACTACGCGGCGGTATTCCGCGACGGTGAGACCCTGGCGACCGGCTGCGAGAAGATGGCCGAGGTGTACGACAGCTATACGGATGTCGGCGTCTCGGATCGCGGCCTGATCTGGAACTCGGACCTGATCGAGACCCTGGAACTGGACAACCTGCTGGGTTGCGCCATGACCACCGTGCAATCGGCCCGCAATCGCGAGGAGAGCCGCGGCGCCCATGCGCGCGAGGACTTCACCGAGCGGGACGACGAGAACTGGATGAAGCACACCCTGTCCTGGATGGACGCCTCCGGCAAGGTCCGGCTGGATTATCGCCCGGTGCACATGACGACCCTGACCGACGAGGTCGACGTGTTCCCGCCCAAGGCCCGCGTGTACTGATTCCATCGAACGCCTCTGACCGCCGTTCGATACTTGTGACGAGGATGCTGCACCCATGGCACAGCTGAAATTACCCGCGAACTCCCGGATGACCGAGGGCAAGACCTGGCCCGCCAAGGGCGCCACGGGCGAGGTCCGCCGTTTCCGCGTCTACCGCTGGAATCCGGACGACGAGGCGAATCCGGTTGTCGACACCTACGAGCTCGACATGGACGAGTGCGGCCCGATGGTGCTCGACGCGCTGATCAAGATCAAAAACGAGATCGATCCGACGCTGACCTTCCGCCGCTCCTGCCGCGAGGGCATCTGCGGGTCCTGTGCGATGAACATCGATGGCACCAACACGCTGGCCTGCACCAAGGCCTGCAGCGACGTGGACGGTGACGTCAAGATCTATCCGCTGCCGCACATGCCGGTGGTCAAGGACCTGGTGCCAGACCTGACGCACTTCTACGCCCAGTACGCCTCGATCAAGCCCTGGATCCAGACGCAGACCCCGGCGCCGCCGGATCGCGAACGGCTGCAGAGCCCCGAGGACCAATCGAAGATCAACCAGCCCAGCGCCTGCATCCTGTGCGCCTGCTGCTCCACCTCCTGCCCCAGCTACTGGTGGAACGGCGACCGCTACCTGGGACCGGCGGTGCTGCTGCAGGCCTATCGCTGGATCGTCGACAGCCGTGACGAGGCCACCGGCGACCGGCTGGACGCGCTGGAGGATCCGTTCAAGCTGTATCGCTGCCATACGATCATGAACTGCACCAATACCTGCCCCAAGGGCCTGAATCCGGCAAAGGCCATCGCCGAGATCAAGAAGCTCATGGTGGCGCGGCGCTGAGGCAGCCGTGACGGAGCGGTCATCCGTGTCCAAGCTGCGCTGGCGTTGCCGGCGCGGCATGAAGGAACTCGATCTGCTGCTGGAACGCTTCCTCGAGCACGGCTACGCTGAATCGAGCGAGGTGGAGAAGGACGCCTTCGAGGCCTTGCTGGCTCGCCAGGACGACGAGCTCTGGGACTGGTTCTATCAGGGCAGGGAGCCCGATGACGCCGCACTCCAACGGCTGGTCCAGCGGATTCGCGACAACTTCGTACTTTGAACTCGGCCGCTCGGCTGTGCTGTGCCGGGGCGGCTTGGCTGCCGCCTTCCTGCTGATCGTCACCGCTGCAATCCTGATAGTCCAGCGCGACAACCTGCCTGCCGTGGCGCTGGCCGTCAGTGCGGCAATGCTGCTTGCCGGCGTCAGCCTGGCACCGCCGCGCTACAGCCTGCTGGCAAGCCGTGATTTCCGGGAATGGACGCTGGTCGAGCGCTGGCGGGGTGGGCTGGAGCAGCGCGCCCTGCGCACCTGCTATTGCGGCCGTTACCTGGTCAGTCTGCGACTGGGTCCTGCGGCGGGCCGCCGCTGGAGCCTGCCGGTGACGGTGCTGGTGCCAGCGGATGCGTTGCCGGCGGCACAGCATCGCAAGCTTCGTATCGGTCTGCTGCGGCTCGGATCCTGATCGCGTCCGGTCCGCGTCTCAGGGCTGCAGGACTGTCGGTGTCGGGCTCAGGCGGGTGTCCAGCGTCGGGTAATCCAGCGTGTAGTGCAGGCCCCGGCTCTCCCGCCGGTGACGGGCGCATTCGATGATCAGTTCGGCCACCGTGGCCAGGTTGCGCAGCTCGATCAGATCCGCATTGATGCGGAAGTTGCCGTAATACTCCCGGATTTCCGACTGCAGCAGGTCCACCCGATGACGGGCACGTTCCAGCCGTTTGTTGGTGCGCACGATGCCCACGTAATCCCACATGAACTGCCGCAACTCGTGCCAGTTATGACTGACCACCACCTGTTCATCTGAGTCCGTCACCCGGCTTTCGTCCCAGGGCGGGGGATCCGGTACCGGTGGCATTTCATCGATGCTGGCGGCGATGTCATCCGCCGCCGAGGTGCCGTAGACCAGGCATTCGAGCAGCGAGTTGCTGGCCAGCCGGTTGGCGCCGTGCAGTCCGGTGTAGGAGGCCTCGCCAATGGTGTAGAGACCCGGCAGGTCGGTCCGGCCGCGGCGGTCGACCACCACGCCGCCGCAGGTGTAATGCGCCGCCGGTACGACCGGGATCGGGTCGGTGGCCATGTCGATGCCGAATTCCCGGCAGCGGGCGTAGATGGTCGGGAAATGCTCTTCCAGAAAGGTCCGGTCGCGATGGCGCATGTCCAGATACATGCATTCGGCGCCGAGTCGCTTCATCTCATGGTCAATGGCGCGGGCCACGATGTCGCGGGGTGCGAGTTCGCCGCGCGCATCGAAATCGTGCATGAAGCGGGTGCCATCGGGCCGCAGCAGCAGCCCGCCCTCGCCACGCAGGGCCTCCGAGATCAGGAACGACTTGGCGCGCGGGTGATACAGGCAGGTGGGGTGGAACTGGTTGAATTCCATGTTCGCCACCCGGCAACCGGCACGCCAGGCCATTGCCACGCCATCGCCGGTGGCACCGTCCGGGTTGCTGGTGTAGAGATACACCTTGCTTGCACCGCCGGTGGCCAGGATCACGGCACGCGCCGCCATCGTGACCACCCGGTCCTGCTTTACATCAAGCACATAGGCGCCGTGACAATGCTGGGCATCACTGCCGACATGGCGGTTGGTGATCAGGTCCACGGCGGCGTGGTGTTCGAACACCTCGACATTCGCTTTCTGCCGCACCAGCCCTTCCAGCGTCGTCTCCACCGCGCGCCCCGTCGCATCCGCGGCGTGCACGATGCGCCGATGGCTATGCCCGCCTTCCTGGTGCAGGTGCAGCGAGGTGCTGCCGTCGGCATTGTCGGCGGTGGAGAAGGGAACACCCATGCCCAGCAGCCAGTGGATGCTGCCGGGCGCCTCTCGGATCACGAATTCAGCGGTTTTCGGATCGCAGAGGTCGGCGCCGGCGGTGAGGGTGTCGGCGACGTGGGAGTCCAGGCTGTCCTCCTCTTCAAGCACCGCGGAAATGCCACCCTGGGCGTACAGACTGGAGCCTTCGGACAGCGGTCCCTTCGACAGGACCGCGACCCGCAGGTGATCAGGCAGGCGCAGGGCCAGGGTCAGGCCGGCAGCGCCGCTGCCTATGATCAATACATCATGGGTGCTTCTCATTCAGTGCCTCATTCCCGGCGCAATCCGCGATTCAGCGGCCGCTTGGACAGCCGCAGAAACCCGATTGCGCGAATGGCGAAATCGACCGTCGGAAAACCTTTCAGGGGGTGATTCGAAGTGTCGGCAATTTCGGTGCGCAAGCGTTGGCCGATCGTGGTTTACCTTGCAGCAAAAGGCCCGTTTCAGCTACTCTCACATCGCGTTGCGCGCCTGTCGAGATCATTCCCGCACGCCAGCCGGCGTCGGTACCTCCGGCCTTCGGGAGCGGGCATTCAGAAGATGCTCCCGACATGGCTCGTTATCTAATCATAATCCGGATTAACGTGCGAACTATCCATGGTGACCCGTGTCTACACCGCAGCAGCGGATGCATGCGTACTTTTTAAGGATCGAGCTGAATGACCGGAGCGGAGACCGATCAGCAGCTCGTGAAACGCGTGCAGGCTGGGGACAAGGTGGCGTTCGACGTGCTGGTGCGCAAGTACCAGCACAAACTGGTGAAAATGATTACGCGCTACGTCAACGATCCCAGTGAGGCCCAGGATGTCGCTCAGGAGACATTCATCAAGGCCTATCGTGCCCTGCCGAAGTTTCGCGGGGACAGTAGCTTCTACACCTGGATCTATCGGATCGGTGCCAATACGGCGAAAAACTATCTGGTAGCTCAGGGCCGTCGCCCGCCGGGTTCGGATATCGATGCCCGGGATGCGGAGCAGTACGGTTTCGATTCGAGTCTCCGCGAAACGGACACGCCGGAAGGCATTGCGCAACGGGATGAGATCGAACAGACGGTGTTCGATGCGATCGAGAATCTTCCCGACGATTTGCGGACTGCCATCACGCTGCGTGAGCTCGATGGACTGAGTTACGAGGAAATCGCCCAGGCGATGGAGTGCCCGGTGGGGACGGTGCGTTCGCGCATCTTCCGGGCGAGGGAAGCGATCGATAACCGAATCCGGCCGCTGCTGGACAGCAAAAGATAAGACGATACAGGTGAGACGGGATGAACAAGCCTTACGAAGAGCAGATTTCGGCGCTTCTTGACGGAGAAGTTGCCGAGTCCGAAATGGACATGCTGATGAAGCGTGTCCGCGATGACCGGCAACTGGCGGACCGCGTTGGCCGTTACGCTATCATTCGCGACGCCATGCACCGCAACCTGCCGCCAAGCCCCGGTGACGGCATTGCCGACCGGGTGGCGGAGGCAATCGAACTGGAACCGGTGCTGCAGAGATCGGTGGTTGCCAGCGTGTCCAGGCGCTGGACGCATGCGGTCGGTGGCATGGCGGTGGCGGCCTCGGTTGCAATGCTGGCCATCGTCGTGTGGCCGACGCAGCAGACCGAGGTGGATACCGGGTCGCAGCCGGTGGCGCAGTCGGCTCCTGCGGGTCAGCCCGCCGCCTCCGGGTCGGTTGCCGGTGCGCAGACCGTAGCCACCGATGAGATTCGCTGGGATCGACTCGACCCTGACGTGCAGGCCCGCCTGAGCGGCTATGCCGTGTCCCGCGGCGATCAGCCGAGTAGCCGTCAGCTCGGCATCGTGCCGCGTCAGGTGCGTAGTCCCGGTGTGTCTGACTGACAATCCGCGGGGATGGCGCGGTACGACCGTCCGCACTATCCCGGTCCCGTCTCCCGCTTGCAGCCTGCTGCATTGCCCAGGCTGACCACGATCCATGTCTCCCGCACTTGTCACCCGTGAAGCCCAAGTCATCCGCGTCGACCGCGGTGCCGCAATCGTCGAGCTTATCGACTCTGCGGGCTGCGGCGGCTGCGAGGCGAAAGGCAGTTGTGGTGTCGGCCTGCTTGGCCGCGTCTTTCGCCGCAAGCCCACCCGGTTCACGATTTCCCTGTCGGAACCGTTGTCCGAGGGAGACCGCGTCACCCTCGGGCTGCATCCTGGTGCACTGATGTTTGCAGCCGTACTCGGCTTTGGGTTGCCGCTGGCCGGTCTGTTGCTGGGCAGCACGCTGGCTACCCTGCTTGTGCCGCAAATGTCGGATTTTGCGGCCCTGCTCGGCGGCCTGGCCGGTCTTGTGCTCGGTCTGGCCGTGGTGCGCTGGCGCTTCCACAGGAGCCGCAACGATCCGCGCTTCCAGCCGGTGCTGTTGGCGAGGAGCTGACCGGCGGCAGTGATTCCGCATCCATGGGGAACACCGACGCCGATTTCGTGGTCCGCCCTGATAGGCAAACGACGAGCAATGGTTGCACCGAATAGTGGTGCGCCGTGCGTTTCCCGAACAACGCGCAAGCCGTGCGCGCCCGACCGGATCCGTCACGGCGGGTCGAATTCTCCAGGAGAGAGGTTCCTCATGCAGCACGCTCCAAGACTGTCCGTTCTGCTTCTGCCCCTGGCCCTGCTGGCCTTCTTGCTGAGTCACGCGGCGGTTGCCGACGCGCGGGCGTTGCCTGAGTTCACCGAGCTGGTGCGGGAAAGCAGTCCCTCGGTGGTCAATATCAGCACCAGCAAGACGCACACCTCGAGTTCCAGCCGGCGCGGCCAGCCGCGGAATCCGTTCGAGGATTTCTTCGCCCCCGAGGAGGGTGAACCGGAAGAGGAGGGACCGCGTGCGCGTCCCTATGAGAGTGAGTCGCTGGGCTCCGGCGTGATCATCGAGGCGGATGGCTACATCGTTACCAACTACCATGTGGTGGAGGATGCGGCGGAGATCGTGGTGCGGCTCAGCGACCGCCGGCAGTTCGACGCCGAAGTCGTGGGCTATGACCGCGGCAGTGACCTGGCACTGTTGAAGATCGATGCCGAGGATCTGCCGGTGGCGCGGATCGGTGACTCCACGGATCTTGAGGTGGGTTCCTGGGTGCTGGCGATTGGCTCGCCGTTCGGCTTCGAGCATTCCGCGACGGCCGGCATCATCAGCGCCAAGCAGCGCAGCCTGCCGCGCGAGAACTACGTGCCGTTCCTGCAGACCGACGTCGCCATCAACCCGGGCAACAGCGGTGGACCGCTGTACAACCTGGACGGCGAGGTGGTGGGGATCAATTCCCATATCTACAGCCGCAGCGGCGGTTTCATGGGGCTGTCCTTTGCCATCCCGATCGAACTGGCCATGAATGTGGTCACCCAGCTCAAGGATGACGGCAAGGTCACGCGCGCCTGGCTGGGCGTGCTGGTGCAGGAAGTGGATCGCGAGCTGGCGGAATCCTTCGACATGGATCGCGCCTACGGCGCGCTGGTGGCCCGCGTGATCGGCGACGGTCCGGGTGACCGGGCCGGCCTCGAGGAAGGCGACATCATTGTGAGCTTCGACGGCCAGGAAATCCCCACCTCATCCGCCCTGCCGCCGATGGTGGGCCGGATGCCGGTGGACCATGAGGCCCGGGTTGAACTGATTCGGCAAGGTGAGCTGCAGGAAGTGACGGTCACTCTCGCTGCCTTGCCGGATCAGTCCACGCGGCAGCGTGGTCAGGCACCGCTGGAAGAAGAGCGTCCGGAAACTGCCGATGCCGATGATCGGCTGGGTATCACGGTGCGTGAGCTCACCGAAGAGGAGCGCGCCGAACTGGACCTCGAAGACGGGGTGCTGATCGAGGAACTGGCAGAGGGGCCGGCCAGCGATGCCAATCTTGCAGCCAATGACGTCATCACCATGCTGAACCAGAAGCGGGTGGATTCGCTGGAGACCTTCAACGAGATTGTCAGCGAGCTGCCCACCGGGCGTTCGGTGCCGATCCTTGTGCATCGGGACGGTGGCCCGCGGTTCTTCGCCCTGAGGCTGTCTGACGACGAATAGCCTCGGAAGCGGTACACTAGTGCTTTGATGTCAAGCGTGCCCCGGTGATCGGGGCACGCTTTCGTTTGTTACAGCATTTCTCCCGGAGGCCCATGAAGCACATTCGGAATTTCTCGATAATCGCGCATATCGATCACGGCAAATCCACGCTGGCGGATCGTCTGATCGAGCAGTGCGGTGCGCTGAGCGACCGGGAAATGGCCGCCCAGGTGCTGGACTCCATGGACCTGGAGCGCGAGCGCGGGATCACCATCAAGGCCCAGAGTGTTGCGCTCAAGTACAAGGCGCGGGACGGCGAAACCTATCAGTTCAACATCATCGACACGCCGGGACATGTGGATTTCAGCTACGAAGTCTCGCGCTCGCTGGCCGCCTGCGAGGGCGCGCTGCTGGTGGTCGATGCCTCCCAGGGTGTCGAGGCGCAGAGCGTGGCCAACTGCTACACGGCGGTGGATCAGGGGCTGGAGATCCTGCCGGTGTTGAACAAGATTGATCTGCCGTCGGCGGATCCCGAGCGGGTCAGCCAGCAGATCGAGGAGATCATCGGGCTGGACACCAGCGACATGCTGATGATCAGCGCCAAGACCGGGCAGGGGGTCGATGACCTGCTGGAGGCGCTGGTGCATCGCATCCCGGCGCCGGAAGGGGAACCCGATCAGCCGCTCAAGGCACTGATCATGGATTCCTGGTTCGACAACTACCTGGGCGTGATCTGCCTGGTGCGGATCTACGACGGGGCCCTGAAGAAGGGCGACAAGATGCAGGTCTGGTCCACCGGCCGCCAGTTCCAGGTGGACGAAGTCGGCATGTTCGGACCGAAGAAGACGCCGCTGGATGCCCTGCGCACCGGCGAGGTGGGCTATGTGGTGGCCGGCATCAAGGATATCGACGGTGCACCGGTGGGCGATACCCTGACCCATGTCGGCCGTGCCTGCGCCGAGCGCGTGCCCGGGTTCAAGGTGGTGCAGCCGCGCGTGTTCGCCGGCATGTTCCCGATCAGCTCCGAGGACTACGAGAACTTCCGCGATGCGCTGGGCAAGTTGCGCCTTAACGATGCCTCGTTGCAATACGAGCCGGAGAACTCGCAGGCTCTGGGCTTCGGCTTTCGCTGCGGGTTCCTCGGCATGCTGCACATGGAGATCGTGCAGGAGCGGCTGGAGCGCGAGTACAACCTGGACCTGATTACCACCGCACCGACCGTGGTCTACGAGGTGGTGACCACCGATGACGAGATACTTAACGTCTCCAATCCCTCGCTGCTGCCGCCGGCCAACCTGATCGAGGAGATCCGCGAGCCGATCATCCAGGCCAATATCCTGGTGCCGCAGGAATACGTCGGCAACGTGATCGCCTTGTGCGAGGAGAAGCGTGGCGAGCAGAAGGACATGCAGTTCGTCGGCCAGCAGATCGCGCTGACCTACGAGTTGCCGATGAGCGAGGTGGTGCTGGACTTCTTCGACCGCCTGAAATCGGCCAGCCGTGGCTTCGCCTCGTTCGATTACGAATTCAAGCGCTTCGAGGCCGGCAAGCTCGCCCGCCTGGACGTGCTGATCAACGGCGACAAGGTGGATGCGCTGGCGATCATCATCCATCGCGACGAGGCCCAGCGCCGCGGACGGGAACTCACCGATCGGCTGAAGGAAATCATTCCCCGGCAGATGTTCGAGGTCGCGATCCAGGCGGCCATCGGCAACCAGATCGTCGCCCGGTCAACGGTCAAGGCCATGCGCAAGAACGTCACCGCAAAGTGCTATGGTGGCGACATTTCGCGCAAGCGGAAGCTGCTGGAAAAGCAGAAGGCCGGCAAGAAGCGCATGAAGCAGGTGGGCCGCGTGGAAATTCCTCAGGAGGCGTTCCTGTCGGTGCTGCAGGTGGATTCCAAGAACGGCTAGATTTATTCGCACGCCTGCGCCCGGGACCGCTCTCGGTTTCGGCCACGAAGGCGCGCGGACGGTGCATGAATACGGAAGAAGAATGGCCAGGCGCGGCCCTGCCGGAGAACCCGTCCGGTAACCGCATCGGCATGGCTGGGGGCGTACGCGATGGTATTTGATTTCGAGACGATACTGGTCCTGGTGACCCTGCTGACCGGTATTACCGTTGCCTGGGCGGCGTTTCGGCGACGACGGGTAAAGGCCAGCGGCAGTTATCCGGACAAGGAAGGCTGGTGGATCGAGCTCTGCCGCTCACTGTTTCCGGTGATCCTGCTGGTGCTGATCATCCGTTCCTTTTTCGTCGAACCGTTCCGGATCCCGTCGGGTTCGATGATTCCAACCCTGCTTCCCGGCGACTTCATTCTGGTCAGCAAGTTTGCCTACGGCGTGCGATTGCCGATTACCAACCAGCGCCTGTTCGGCGACGGCCAGCCGGAGCGCGGTGACCTGGTGGTGTTCAAGTATCCCGAGAACCCAAGCCAGGATTACATCAAGCGGGTGGTGGGACTTCCCGGCGACCAGATTGCCTTCGAGGATCGGCGGTTGGTGGTCAACGGCGAGCCGGTGCCGGTGGAAGAGGCCGGCAGCTACACGACGCCCACCGACCGCGGTGCGGACATGTTCACGGAGCGGCTCGGGGATCTGGAGTACAATACGATTCACCAGTTGAGTTTCGGCCACCCGGATGGTGAATACGAGGTACCCGAAGGCCATTACTTCATGGTTGGCGACAATCGCGACCGCAGCGCCGACAGCCGTCGCTGGGGGCCGGTGTCGGAGGAATTGCTGGTCGGGCGGGCCTTCATGATCTGGATGAGCTGGGATACCAATAACAACACGGTGAACTGGAGTCGTATCGGTGATCGTATCCGCTGAAACACGCAAGCTTCCAGAGGGCCGTCAGCGCGGCCTGACCGTCATCAGCATGTTGTTGCTGCTTATCCTGATCGGCTTTGTCGGTCTGCTGATCATGCGCCTGGTGCCGGTTTACATGGAGTCGTTTGAAATCGGCGGTATTGTCAGCGGCCTGAACGACGACACCAGTCTGCACGGCGCAACCCATGCGCAGCTTCGGCAGGCCCTGAATCGCCGTTTCGACGTCAACAACATTCGCAGCATTGATCGTGACGACATCCAGTTCGAGCGGGAACGCGATGGCACCCGCGTGATTGTCGAATACGAGGCCCGGGTGCCGCTGGTCGGCAACCTGGATGGCGTCGCCAGTTTCCGCAAGGAAGTCCTGGTCCCGCAATGATCGATCCCGTCGACCGTCTGCTGGATCGGCTGGATTATCGCTTCACCAACCCGCAGTTGCTGGAGGAGGCCCTGACGCATCGCAGTGTCTCCGAATGCAACAACGAGCGTCTTGAATTCCTCGGCGACAGCATCCTCAACTTTGTCATCGCCTCCGAGTTGTTTTTCCTCAAGGACGACGCCTCCGAAGGCGCCCTGAGCCGCTTGCGCGCCAGCCTGGTGAACCGCGAGACGCTGGCGGAAATCGCCCGCGACCTGGATCTGGGGGAGTGCCTGCGGTTGGGTTCCGGCGAGAAGAAAAGCGGCGGCCGCCGGCGCGATTCGATCCTGTCGGATAGCGTCGAAAGCATCCTCGGCGCGGTCTATACCGACAGCGGCTATGATGCCTGCCGCGATCTGATCCTGCGTCTGTACCAGGATCGTCTGGCCTCGCTGCCCGAGGCGCAGGATCTGAAGGATCCGAAAACCCGGTTGCAGGAGTATCTCCAGTCCAGCCGGCAGAATCTGCCAAGCTACGAGGTGGTGGAGGTGTCAGGCAAGGCGCATCAGCAGGTCTTTGAGGTGGAATGCCGTATTGAAGGGGTCGAGGCGGTGACCCGCGGCGAAGCCGGCAACCGCCGGCGGGCGGAACAGGCGGCCGCGAAGGCCATGCTGGACAACCTGTTGGCGGGAGAAGCCGAGCAATGAGCACGCAAGCCGAACAGTCCCTTCGGACCGGCTATGTGGCCCTGGTCGGGCGGCCCAATGTGGGCAAGTCGACCCTGCTGAACCGTCTGCTGGGCATGAAGATCAGCATTGTCTCGCGTAAACCGCAGACTACCCGGCACCGGATTCTCGGCATTACCACCAGCGAACAGGCGCAGATCGTCTGGGTGGATACGCCGGGCCTGCACCGCAAGCAGCATCGTGCGCTGAACCGCTCGATGAACCGCACCGCTGTTGCCGCGCTGCGCGACGTGGATCTGGTGCTGTTCGTGGTCGAGGCGCTGCAGTGGACCGACGATGACGCGCTGGTGCTGGAGAAGGTGCAGCAATGCGGTCTGCCCTGCATCCTGGTGGTGAACAAGGAAGATCTGGTCACGCCGCGCGAGAAGCTGTTGCCCTATCTGCAAAGCATGGCCCAGCGCCATGCCTTCGAGGAAATCATCCCGCTGTCGGCCCGCCAGGGCGGTCAGGTGCAGGCACTGGAAAAGCTGGTGGCCGAGCGCCTGCCTGAAACCGAGATGTTCCTGTTCCCGGAGGAGCAGGTTACGGATCGCAGTGAACGCTTCCTGGTGGCCGAGCTTATCCGCGAGCAGGTGATGCGCGCACTGGGCCAGGAGGTGCCGTACTCGACGGCGATCGAGATCGAGCAGTTCAAGCAGGAGGGCAAGCTGACCCGCATCCATGCCGCAATCCTGGTTGAACGCCCCGGTCAGAAGGCGATCATGATCGGCAAGGGCGGCAATCAGCTCAAGCGGATCGGCACCGCCGCGCGCAAGGAAATCGAGCAGTTGCTCGACGGCAAGGTGTTCCTGGAACTCTGGGTCAAGGTACGCGAGGGCTGGGCCGACGATGAACGCGCCATGCAGAGCCTCGGCTACGAGGAATCCTGAGCAGGGCCGGCGGGGTTCCCGATCATGACTGCCGCCGCTACCGAGCTGGTGCCGGCCTATGTGCTGCACCGGTACCCGTACCGCGACACCAGCCTGATCGTCGAACTGCTGAGCCTCAGCCAGGGCCGCCTGGGTGTCGTGGCCCGTGGAGCCCGCTCCCCCAAATCACTCTGGCGCGGATTGCTGGAGCCGTTTCAGCCGGTACTGGTCGGCTGGCGGGGCCGCGGCGACCTGCTGACCCTGACCGGGCTGGAACCCGCCGGCAAGGCGGTCAGCCTGCCCGGGGTGCGCCTGGCCAGCGCCTTTTATTGCAGCGAACTGGTGCTGCGATTGACCCGGCGCCACGATCCGGTGCCAGCCGTGTTTTCGGCCTTCTCGACGGTGCTGGACCAGTTGGCCGGTGACGGCCCGGAATGGTCGGCACTGCGTCTGTTCGAGAAACGCCTGCTGGAGGCCAGCGGCTATGGCGTACAACTGGAGTTCACCGCCGACGACGTATCGCCGATCCGTGCCGAGCAGGACTACCGCTACCTGGACGACGCCGGCCCAATGCCATCCGGTACCGCGCCGGGCCCGGGCGTCACCATCAGCGGCCGCGCCCTGCGCGCCCTGGCCGCCGAACAACTGGACGACGAGCGCCTGAATCCCGAACTGCAACGCCTGCTGGGCCAATTGCTCAAGCCCCACCTCGGCGACAAGCCTTTGGAGAGTCGGGGGATGTACAAAGCCCTCAGCCGCTCGCGCGGCTGAGACGTTTTACGTTTTATGTTTTAGGTTTAACGATGAAATCGCACGTAAAACTTAAAACCTGAAACGTAAAACCAACAAAAGAGGTTTGATGATGACCACCGCCAACGAATCCGTGCTCCTCGGTGTGAATATCGACCATGTGGCGACCCTGCGTCAGGCGCGGGGGACGCGTTATCCGGAGGTGGTGCAGGCCGCGTTGGTGGCGGAGCAGGCCGGTGCCGATGGCATCACGATTCATCTGCGGGAGGACCGGCGGCATATCCAGGATCGGGATGTGATGCTGCTGTCGGATACGCTGCAGACGCGCATGAACCTGGAGATGGCGGTCACCGACGAGATGCTGCTGCTGGCGGAGACCGTGCAGCCGGAATGCTGCTGTCTGGTGCCGGAGCGGCGGGAAGAACTGACCACCGAGGGTGGGCTCGACGTGGCGGCGGAACCGGTGCGCATCAGCGAGGCCTGTCAGCGTCTGGCCGAGGCCGGGGTGGTGGTCTCATTGTTCGTTGACCCTGATCCGGCGCAGCTTGAGGCGGCCAGCGAGGCTGGTGCGCCGTTTGTCGAGATCCACACGGGTGCCTATGCCGATGCGCCCAACGAGGCTCTGGCGGCCACCGAATTGCGGCGAATCGCCGCGGCCGTGGAATACGGCCTGGATCTGGGGCTGGGCATCAATGCCGGGCACGGCCTGCACTACCACAACGTGCAGGCGATAGCCGCATTGCCGGGCATGAACGAGCTGAATATCGGGCACGCGATCATTGCCCGCGCACTGTTCAGCGGCCTGCACCAGGCCGTGGCCGACATGAAGGCGCTGATCCGGGACGCGCGTCTGTGAGTATTCGCGGGGTTGGTACCGATCTGGTGGCCATTGCACGGATCGCGGAGGTCCTGGAGCGGCACCCGCAGCGCTTTCCCGCCCGTGTGCTGACCGAGGCCGAACAGGCCGTCTGGCGGCAACGCAATCGGTCCATCGGCTGGCTGGCACGCCGTTTCGCGGCCAAGGAGGCGGTGGCGAAGGCGCTGGGAACAGGCATTGGTGCCGCGGTGGGGTTCCAGGATCTGGAAATCGGTAACGATGCGGCCGGCGCGCCGCAGGTGCATCTGCAAGGCGGGGCGGCAGAGCGCGCCCGTGCGCTGGGTGGCGAAATCGTGCATCTCAGTCTGAGCGATGAACGCCGCTACGCAGTGGCCTTCGCAGTCCTAGAAAGCTAATGAACAAATCAGTGGGTCCCGGCTGAACCACTGCGTTTCCCGGTAGCGCGACTGATACAATCCCGCCATGAACTATCCAACGGTTGAAGATTTCGTCGGCGGTACGCCGCTGGTGCGCTTGCAGCGCCTGGCCGGCAAGACCAGCAACACCATCCTGCTGAAGCTGGAAGGCAACAACCCGGCGGGCTCGGTCAAGGATCGGCCGGCCATGAACATGATCCGCAGCGCCGAGGAGCGGGGCGAGATCAAGCCGGGTGACACCCTGATCGAGGCGACCAGCGGCAACACCGGCATCGCCCTGGCCATGGCCGCGGCAATCCGCGGTTACCGCATGGTGCTGATCATGCCCGAGAACATGACCCAGGAGCGTCGGGCCTCGATGCGCGCTTACGGTGCCGAACTGGTGCTGGTTTCGCGGGACGAGGGCATGGAGGGCGCACGTGACCTGGCCCAGCGGATGCAGGCCGAGGGCAGGGGCCGGGTGCTGGACCAGTTCGCCAATGACGACAACTGGATGGCGCACTACAAGACCACCGGCCCGGAAATCTGGCGCGACACCGGCGGGCGGACCACCCATTTCGTTTCCTCGATGGGGACCACCGGCACCATCATGGGCTGCTCGCGCTACTTCAAGGAACAGGATCCCGCGCCGCAGATCATCGGCGTGCAGCCCGAGGACGGCTCGCAGATTCCCGGCATTCGCCGCTGGCCACAGGCCTATCTGCCGAAGATTTATCAGGCCGAGCGGGTGGATCGCATCATCGACGTGAATCAGCAGGATGCCGAGGACATGACCCGGCGGCTGGCGGCCGAGGAGGGCATCATGGCCGGTGTCTCGTCCGGTGGTACGCTCTGCGCCGCGCTGCGTCTCTCTGCCGAGGTGGAGTATGCAACCATCGTTTCGATTGTCTGCGACCGCGGGGATCGCTACCTGTCCAGCGGGGTGTTTCCGGACTGATGAGCGTCTTCGTATTCGACATCGAGACCATTCCCGACATCGAGGGTGGCCGCCGGCTGCTGGGCCTGGACGGGCTGGACGACGAGGCCGTGGTCGAGGCCATGCAGGCGGTGCGCCGACAGCAGACCGGGGGGTCCGACTTCCAGCGCCTGCACCTGCACCGGATCGTGGTTGTTTCCATTGCCATGCGCACCGCCGATCGCTTCCGGGTCTGGTCGCTGGGCGAGGCGGATGGCTGCGAGGCGGAGATCCTACAGCGCTTCTTCGACGGCATCGAACGCTACAGCCCGACCCTGGTGTCCTGGAACGGCGGCGGCTTCGACCTGCCGGTGCTGCATTACCGGGCCATGCTGCATGGCGTGACCGCGCCGCGTTACTGGGAGACTGGCGCCTCGGAGCAGACCTTCCGCTGGAACAACTATCTGAACCGTTTCCATGAGCGGCACACCGACCTGATGGATGTGCTTGCCGGTTACCAGCCGCGCGCCAACTGCGCACTGGACGAGCTGGCAACCCTGTGCGGCCTGCCGGGCAAGATGGGCATGGCAGGCGACCAGGTCTGGCCGGCGATCCGCGACGGCAAGTTCGACGCCGTGCGTGATTACTGCGAGACCGATGTACTCAACACCTACCTGCTGTACCTCCGCTTCCAGCGGATGCGCGGTCATCTGGAGCCAGAGGCCTACCGGCAGGAATGTGCGCTGGTTCGCGAGACCCTGGCGGAACAGGATCAGGCCCATCTGAACGCCTTCCTTGAGGCCTGGCAGCCGGACGCGCTGGAAGCCGCGGAGGATCGCTGAGGTGGGAAAATCCCGTCGTTCCCGAGTGCCGAAGGAGCCGGTGCAGGCCGAGATCCGTGACCTGAGTCACGAGGGCCGCGGCATCACCGAGGTGGACGGCAAGACCGTGTTTGTCGCCGGCGCACTGCCGGATGAAACGGTAACGTTCCTCTACCGCAAGCGGCACCGGCGCTATGACGATGCCGCCGTGCAACAAATTGACCAGCCGTCCGCCAGGCGGATCGAGCCTCGCTGTCCGCACTTCGGCGTCTGCGGCGGTTGCAGTCTGCAGATGCTGTCTTCCGACGACCAGATCGCATTCAAGCAGGACGTGTTGCTTGAGCAGTTTCAGCGCTTCGGCAAGGTTATCCCCGAGACCGTACTGCCGCCGCTGCGTTCAACGCCCTGGGGTTATCGCCGCAAGGCCCGCCTCGGGGTCAAGAACGTGCCGGCCAAGGGTCGGGTGCTGGTCGGCTTTCGCGAGCGATTCAGCCCCTTCGTCGCCGACATGCGGGAATGCCATGTGCTGAATCCGCAGGTCGGGTTCCTGCTGGAGGATCTGAGCGCCCTGATCGGCGCTCTGTCCCGTCCGGATCGTGTGCCGCAGATCGAGGTCTCGATCGGCGACAATGCCGTGGCCCTGGTGTTTCGCAATCTGGAGCCCTGGAGCGAATCGGACATCGCTGCACTGGCCACGTTTGCGCAGCAGCATGACATCCAGGTCTGGGGCCAGCCCGGCAACGAATCCACGGTGCATCCGATCTGGCCGGAACAGCCGGCGCTGTACTACAGCCCCGGAGACAGCGGCATCCGGCTGGACTTCCTGCCCACCGATTTCACCCAGGTCAACGCGGATCTGAACGGCCGCATGCTGGAGCTTGCGCTGGACCTGCTGGCACCTCAGCCGACCGAACGGTTCCTGGACTTGTTCTGCGGGCTCGGCAATTTCACGTTGCCACTGGCCCGGCGTTGCGACCATGTGGTCGGTGTCGAGGGTGCCGCCTCGCTGGTTGAGAGGGCGCGCCAGAACGCGCAGGCCAACGGCATTAGTAATGCCGAGTTCCATGCCGCGGATCTGGCCGCGGAGGGCGTTGACCAGTTGCCCTGGCTGCGCCAGCCCTTCGACGGCATCCTGCTGGATCCGCCCCGCTCCGGTGCCGCCGAGGTGCTGCCGGCCCTGGCCGCTCTTGGCGCGCCGCGGATCGTCTATGTGTCCTGCAATCCGGCAACCCTGGCCCGCGATGCCGGCACCCTGGTCCACGACCACGGCTATACCTTGCGCAAGGCCGGCGTCATGGACATGTTCCCGCATACGGCGCATGTTGAAAGTATCGCGCTTTTCGAGCGCAAGGCGTTTAAAGTGTAACGTTTAATGTGTTACGTAAAAGACGAACTCTAAACGTAAAACATAAAACTTAAAACGGTAGTTTATATGTCCAATCAGGTCGAGATCCTGAACCGTGAAACCTGCTTCCAGGGGTTTTTCCGGGTTGATCGCTACACCATCCGGCATGGCCTGTTCGAGGGTGGACTGAGCCAGCCGATTACCCGGGAAGTCTTCGAGCGGGGGCATTCGGTGGCGGTGTTGCCCTACGATGCCGAGCGGGACGAGGTGGTGCTGGTGGAGCAGTTCCGGGCCGGGGCGCTGGATGCGCCCAGTGGTCCCTGGCTGATGGAAATTGTGGCCGGGATGATCGACCAGGGACATACGCCCGAAGAGATCGCGCACCAGGAGTTGCGGGAGGAGGCCGATCTCACCGCCAGCGAACTGGAGTACATCTGCGAATACCTGGTCAGTCCCGGCGGTACATCGGAGCGGGTCCGGTTGTACTGTGCCCGGGTTGACGTGGAGGGTGCGGGCGGTATCCACGGTCGCAACGACGAAGGCGAGGATATCCGGGTCCACGTGGTCTCGTTCGACGAGGCGTGGGACATGCTGCAAAACGGGGTCATCAATAACGCGATGGGTATCATCGGGTTGCAGTGGCTCGCCCTGAACCGGGACCGCCTGCGTGATCTCTGGACCGCCTGAGCCGGAGCCGTCAGCGGATTCCACGGTCACGCTGCCGATCATCGGCATCGTCCGCTCCTGCTTCAATGACCGCTTCGGCATCCCCCGGCAGCCGGGTTTGGCGCCGCATGCCACCGCCGAGTTGCACTTTCGGTCACCCTACGATGTTGCCGAATCCCTGATCGGCCTGGATACCTGCAGCCACATCTGGGTGCAGTTCCTGTTCCACGGAACGCGCCACCGCGGCTGGCGTCCGACCGTGCGTCCGCCACGGCTCGGCGGCAATCGGCGGGTCGGCGTGTTCGCCTCGCGCTCGCCGTACCGGCCGGCTCCGGTCGGGCTCTCGGTGGTGGCGCTGGATGGCGTGGAGGTCGGGTCGCGGGGTCCTGTGCTGCGGCTGCGCAACCATGATCTGGCGGATGGCACGCCGGTGCTCGACATCAAGCCCTATCTGCCCTGGAGCGACAGTCTGCCGGATGCGCTGCCGCCGCAGGGTTTCGATGCCAGTCCTGCGCCACGGCTGAAGGTGGCATTCAACGAGGAATCGCGGGCGGTCTGCGAACGGGCAGCGGGGCAGGGCCTGCGGCTACGCGAACTGATCGAGGAGGTGCTGCGCCAGGATCCCCGCCCGGCCTACCGCCAGCGGCAGGCCGGGCATGTCCATGGCATGTGCCTGCACGGCTTCAACGTCCGCTGGCAGGTTCAGGATGGCTGCGCCGAGGTGGTCAGCGTCCAGGCTCAGGAATTCCGCCGCTCGATATAAACCAGCATGATGCCGGACTCGGCCAGTGCCGTTTCGAGTCGGTTGCGATCCAGCGTGCCGCGGACGCGGATGATCACGCGGTCACGATCGGTGTCGACGCCGCGTACGTCGATACCGCCAAGGGCATCCACCGGGCGCAGCGCGCTCCAGCTGCGGCCGCCGGACGGCAGGTTGCGGACCTGCAGCTCGAAGTACACCGGTTCGCCACGGGCAGCCGCGGCGGCCGCTTCCGGCGGATCGGCAACGCCGGTATCGATTTCGTCGTCGTCCTCGACCAGATCCTCCGCCAATGCATGGCTGGGTGCGAAAGCCAGCAAACCAATGGTGAGCAATCCAAGCAGCAATTGTTTTTTCACCGTACTCCTCCCGTTATTGTTACGCCGTGAACAGAGTGCGTCGGGCGCGTATCCGGCCGGCGTCCATGTCATGCGTTCCATTCCAGTGTAACCCTGGGCTGCCCCGGAGTCGTCCCATGCAATGCCGACCTGTCTGCGCCGCCTGCTGCATCGTGCCGTCGATCAGCTCGCCGATACCCGGCATGCCCGAAGGCAAGCCCGCCGGCGTGCCATGCGTGCAGTTAATCGCCGACCTGCGCTGTGCCCTGTTCGGCAAACCGGAACGTCCCGTTGTCTGCGGCAAGCTGCGGCCCGCACCGGACCTCTGCGGCGTGGATAGCGATGATGCCTTTGCCCGCCTGTGGGCCTGGGAACGGGAAACCAGCCCGGAGCTTGTGCAGTGACTGCAAGGACACCGTCCGAACTGCGGCAGGACGCGCACCGTGCCGACCACCGCCGCCTGCTGGTGATCCACGGCCCGGACCGGCTCTGCCGCGACCGTGTTGCGGAACTGGTTGCGGATGACGCCGGTTCGGCCCGGTTCTGGCTGGGGTCCGAGCCGCTGCCCGGGCTGACGTTGATCAATCCGGGCCAGGTTTCCGCCTGTCTGGGGCGGGAGTCAGGGCTGGTGGTGATCGACTGCCGGGCCGGGCTCGATCCCGACCATCTGGCCGCCTTGGCTGGAACCCTCCGCGCCGGGGGCCTGCTGGTGTTGTTGACCCCGACGCTGGCCGACTGGCCGGAGCTGCCGGACCCGGCGATGGAGCGTTTCCTGATGGCCGGGCAGCGGCTTGCCGCGACAGGCCGGGGCTTCCTCCGCCGTTTCGTCCGGCTGCTCCGGGCGGACCCGCTCGTTTGCAGCCTGGATGCGGTGTCGGCGCAACTCGACTGCGAGCCCTCGCAGCCTGCTGTACCCGCCCGCCCGGAATCCCGTGCCGACGGTTGCCGCACGGCGGATCAGGCGCGCGCGGTGGCGGCGGTGCAACATGTGCTTGAAGGGCACCGGCGTCGGCCGCTGGTGTTGCTGGCGGATCGCGGCCGCGGCAAGTCGGCGGCCCTGGGTCTGGCCCTGGCCGGATTGCCCGCGGATCCCGCTCGACGGGTTCTGGTGACTGCCCCCCACAGGGGCGCCATCGACAGCCTGCTGCGCCATGCCGGCGAGAACGCTCCGCATTTCCTGCCCCCGGCCGATCTGCTGCGCGAGCAGCCGCCGGTGGACCTGTTGCTGGTGGATGAGGCGGCCGGCATTCCGCTGCCCATGCTGGAGCGGCTGCTGCAGTGCTATCCCCGCATCGCATTCGCATCCACCGTGCATGGTTACGAGGGTACCGGTCGTGGATTCGTGTTGCGTTTCGAGCCGCTGCTGGATCGACTGACGCCGGGCTGGCAACGGCTGACGCTGGAAACACCGATTCGCTGGGCCGCTAATGATCCGCTGGAGGGGTTTCTGTTTCGCAGCCTGCTGTTGGATGCCATGCCCGCACGGCTTGCCGACGATCGCCCGTCCGGCGAGGTCACGGTGCGGCAACTCGACCGGGAGGCACTGGCTGCCGACGACGATATGCTGCGCCAGCTCTTCGGTCTGCTGGTCGATGCGCATTACCGGACCCGGCCGTCGGATCTGCGCCAGTTGCTGGACGGGAAGGACATCACCGTGCATGTCGCTCTGGAGGATGCTGCGCCGGTGGGTGTGGTGCTGGTGGTGGACGAGGGACGCCTGGACCCGGCGTTGGCGGATGCGATCTGGCTGGGTCGGCGCCGCCCTCGTGGACATCTGCTGGCGCAAAGCCTGGGTGCCCATTGCGGCGTACGGCAGGCGGCGAGTCTGCCGGTCAGCCGTGTCATGCGAATCGCGGTTCATGCGAACCGGCGGCACCAGGGCATAGGCCGCCGCCTGTTGCAGGCAGCCCGGGACGCTGCAAAAACCCGTGGCAATGCCTGTTTCGGTACCAGCTTCGGCGCCACCATCGAACTGCTTCGCTTCTGGCGTGCCTGTGGCCTGCGGCCGGTTCGCATCGGGCTGCGGGCGGATGCCGCCAGCGGTGCCCGTTCGGTGGTCATGCTCCAAGGCCTAAGCGGGGAAGGGGAGACCTGCCTGTCGCAGGCGGTGGAGCGTTTCCAGGCGGCACTGCCGACGCAGTTGCAATGCATGCTGCGCGGGCTGGACCCGGCCCTGGCCGCGAACCTCCTGGGCGATATGGCCTGCCCGGAGCCGGACCAGACCGACTGGCTGGATGCTGCCGGCTTCGCACTGGCCGAGCGTGACGAGGCGGCCTGCGTACCGGCCTTGCAGCGGGTGCTGCGCTGGCTGTTGTCGCAACACGGGGTGTTCGGCGAGACGGATCCGGCCCTGCCGGTGTGCCGCTTCCTTCAGGGGCATGAGCTGGTCGCGCTGGCCGCCGAATTCCATCTGCCTGGCCGGCGCGGCGTGACCACGGCGCTGCGCGAGGCGCTTGCCCCGGTGATCAGGCAGCAGGCACCCGCGGTGGTCCTGGAGGTCGTAGGGAAAAGCTGACTTACCCAAGGCGACGTGCTTCTGGCCAGAAGCGTAGGGTGGGTCAAGCGAAGCGGACCCACGCGGTGTCATCTGTTGGCGTGACAACGAAGGTTTTCGGACTAAACAAGACGGGGGTGGCCGTGGCTGGTGACCAAGAGCTTGTTGCCACGGTCGTGACGGATCACACCGCGTGCATTCGCTGCGCTGGAGGGAACAACTGCCCTGGGGGAAAAACGCGGACCCCAACGCAGGCGTGCGAATAAATCAGCGTTTCCCTTAAGCCCGCGGATTCAGGTCAGCAAGCGGCGAAGGATCGCCTCGTAGATCCTGGACAGCGACTCCAGGTCGTCGACCCCGACCCGCTCGTCGATCTGGTGAATCGTCGCGTTCAACGGTCCGAGTTCCAGGACCTGGGCGCCGGTGGGGGCGATGAAGCGTCCGTCCGAGGTGCCGCCGCCGGTGGACAAAACCGTGTCCAGTCCGGTGACTTCCCGCACCGCGGCGCAGGTGGCGTCCACCAGTACGCCCGATTCGGTCAGAAACGGCATCGCCGACAGCGTCCAGTCGATGTGCGCGTCCAGGCCGTGCCGGTCCAGCACGTCCTGCACTGCCTTCTGCAAGACCTCCGGCGTGGTCTCGGTGGAAAAGCGGAAATTGCACAGCAGCTCCACCGTGTCCGGAATCACGTTGGTGGCCCCGGTGCCGGCGTTGATGTTCGAGATCTGGAAGGTGGTCGGCGGGAAGCTGGCGTTGCCGGCATCCCATTCGGCGGCGGTTAGCTCCTGCAGCGCCGGCGCCAGCAGGTGAATTGGATTGCGTGCCTTGTGCGGATAGGCCACGTGGCCCTGCACGCCGCGCACGGTGATGCGCGCGTTCAGCGAGCCCCGTCGACCGATCTTTACTGTATCCGCCACCACCGATTCGCTGCTGGGCTCGCCCACCAGGCACCAGTCGATGGGCATATCCTGCTGCTGCAACCAGTCGACCACGCGTTTGGTGCCGTCCACCGCAGGGCCTTCCTCGTCGCTGGTAATCAGCAGCGCGATGGACCCGCTGTGCTCGGGGCAGTCGCGCGTGAAGCGTTCAACGGCGGTGACGAAGGCGGCGACGCTGCCCTTCATGTCGGCGGCGCCGCGGCCGTACAACTGCCCCTCATGCACGGTGGGTTCAAACGGCGGGAAGCGCCAGGAGGAAGCCGGACCGGTCGGCACAACGTCGGTGTGACCGGCGAAGACGAACAGCGGGCCGTCGCTGCCGCGCCGGCTCCAGAGGTTGTCCACTTCGCCGAAACGCAGGGCCTCGGCGCGGAAACCGTGGTGCGCCAGGCGCTGCTGCAGCAGTTCCTGACACCCCGCGTCGTCCGGGGTCACCGACGGCCGTGCGATCAGGCGTTTGGCCAGTTCCAGAGTCTCGCTCATGCCTTGTCCCGTGCGTCCATCAGCGCCTGCCGCCAGGCCGCTTCGGCGAAGCCGACCAGACAGGTTCCGTCGGTTTCCAGCAGCGGCCGTTTCACCAGCGTCGGGTTCGCGGCCAGTAGCCTGGCAACGTCGGGGCCGTCCGCCTGGCGGCGCTCGCCATCAGCGAGTTGCCGCCAGGTGGTGCTGCGTCGATTGACCAGCACGCTGGCATCGCTGCGTTGCAACCAGGCCTCGACCTGGTTTGCGTCCAGGCCGTCGGCACGCAGGTCGTGGAAGCGGTATTCGATCCCGTTCGCCTCCAGCCAGCGACGCGCCTTGCGGCAGGTGTCGCAGTTGGGGATGCCGTAGACAACGGTCATCTCAGGGACGCAGCAGTTCGTTGATGCCGACCTTGCTGCGGGTCTTCTCGTCCACCTGCTTGATGATCACCGCGCAGTAAAGGCTGTGCGTACCGTCCTTGGACGGCAGGTTGCCCGGCACCACCACGGCACCCTTCGGCACGCGGCCGTAGCTCACCTCGCCGGTTTCACGGTTGTAGATCTTGGTGCTCTGGCCGATGTAGACACCCATCGAGATCACTGCACCTTCCTCGACGACAACGCCTTCGACCACCTCGGAGCGGGCACCGATGAAGCAGTTGTCCTCGATGATCACCGGTCCGGCCTGCAGCGGTTCCAGCACGCCGCCGATGCCGACGCCGCCGGACAGGTGCACGTTCTTGCCGATCTGGGCGCAGGAGCCGACCGTGGCCCAGGTGTCGACCATTGTGCCTTCATCCACATAGGCACCGATGTTGACGTAGGAGGGCATCAGCACGGCACCGGGGGCGATGAAGGAGCCGCGCCGTGCCACCGCCGGCGGCACCACGCGCACACCGCCTTCCTGGAACTCGGTGCTGTTGTAGTCGGTGTACTTCAGCGGCACCTTGTCGAAGTAGTTGATCGCCCCGGTGCGCATCACCTGGTTGTCGTTCATGCGGAACGACAGCAGCACCGCCTTTTTCAGCCACTGGTTGACCACCCAGTCGCCGATCCCGCGCTGCTCGGCAACGCGCGCCTTGCCGCTGTCGAGCAGCTGCAGGGCATCTTCCACTGCGTCGCGGACTTCTTCCGGCGCATTCCGCGGATTGAACGTGGCACGGTCCTCGAAGGCGGCCTCAATGATGTTGCGAATCTGCTCCATGATGTCTCTCCAGGTTACTGGTATTCATATCTAAAGTCGTCTGACGAGTGCGCGAATTCGGTGCGCGGCAGCCTCGCAGTGGGCCTGGTCTGCCACCAGTGCCATGCGGACATGATTGCGGCCCGGATTGCCAAGCGCGGTGTCGCGGGACAGATAGCTGCCGGGCAGAACCCGCACATGTTCCTCCTGGTACAGGCGTCGTGCAAAGTCCTGATCGTCAACCGGCGTGCGTGGCCAGAGGTAGAACCCCGCCTCGGGCCGACTCACCTCAAGACAGTCGCCGAGTATCGCGAGCACGGCATCGAATTTCTCGCGATACAGCCGCCGGTTTTCCCGCACATGCGCCTCGTCCGCCCAGGCCGCCGCACTGGCCTGCTGCACATGCTCGGGCAGGGCACAGCCGTGGTAGGTCCGGTAGCGCAGGAACTCGCGCAGTATGGCGGCATCGCCGGCGACGAAGCCGGAGCGCAGGCCCGGCGCGTTGGAGCGCTTGGACAGACTGTGAAACACCAGGCAACGACGGAAATCGGTGCGGCCTGTTTCGGCGCAGATTTGCAGCAACCCCGGCGGTGGGGTGTCTTCATTCGGATACAACTCGGAATAGCATTCGTCGGCTACTAGGATGAAATCGTGCCTGTCCGCGAGGTCGAGGAAGCGCTGCATCAGCGATTTTCCGATGACCGCGCCGGACGGGTTGCCTGGCGAACACAGGTACAGCAACTGGCAGCGGTCCCAGTCTTCGGGGGGCAGTGCATCCGGATCCGGCAGATAGCCGTTGCTCCGGTCACAGTGGAGAAAACGCGGTTCGGCGCCGGCCAGCAGGGCCGCGCCTTCGTAGATCTGATAGAACGGGTTGGGCATCATCACGAGCGGTACAGCCTGCCGGTCGACCAGGGCCTGGGCGACGGAGAAAAGGCCCTCGCGGGTACCGGCCACCGGCAGGACCTGCGAATCGGCGTCGATCTGGCCGGCATCGAGACGGAAACGCGTCTCCAACCAGGCGGCAATCGCCCGGCACAACGGGTCCTTGCCCCGGGTCGCCGGATAGCGTGACAGCCCGTCGTTCAGACTCGTGGACAGGCTCTCGGCAATGAATCGCGGTGTCGGGTGACGGGGTTCTCCGATCCCCAGATCCACGAGCGGCTTGTCAGCCGGCGGTTGCGCATCGGCAAGCAGGTCGCGCAGACGCTCGAAGGGGTAAGGCTGAAGTTTTTGCAGATCCTGATTCATGCCGGGTATTTTGTGGGCTTCGTTTCGATGCCGGGTGGCTTAAGGAAACGCTGATCCATTCGCACGCAGACGCGGAAACAAATCAGCGCTTCCTTAATGGCGAGGCGGCATTATAGGGATGAATGGGTTTTGCTGCAGGGTCGACCGGGATTTGTCAGGACCGTTTCCGGAATGGCCCTGAATTCAGGACAGTGCGATGGCGATCGATAAACTCGCACGTGCAGCCGATGCGTCCAGCGCCATGCAGGGGATTCGCGCGGCACGCACAGTGGAGGAACTGAGCCGGCCGCTGCTCGGAATGCTGCGGCGACTCACGGGCCTCGAATGTACCTATCTTACCCGCGTCGACGAGGCCGTCGGCGAACAGCAGGTTCTGTACGTCAATCAGGATCAGACCGAGCTGATTCCCGAAGGCCTGGCCGTTCCCTGGGGCGATACGCTTTGCCGGCGCGCGTTGGCGGAAAAGCGCTTTCATACCGACGACGTTTCCGGCATCTGGGGTGATTCCAGCGCGGCCCGCGAACTCGGCCTGCAGACCTACGTCAGTGTTCCGGTTTGTGAGGGGGATGGCAGCCTGTTCGGCACGGCCTGCGGCGCCAGCCGAGAGCGCGTCGCGGTCGATCCGGAAGTTCAGCCCGTGATGGACCTGATGGCCGAGTTGATCAGCAAGCAGGTTGCGCGTGAACAGCGGCTGCGCCAATTCGAGGACCGGGCCGAGAGCGCCGAGGCGCGGGCCGCGGAATTGAAAATCATGGCCGACGTCACGAGCGCCTGTCTTGCATCCGAGAATGTTGTGGACGTGCTTCCCGGTCTGACCGAGACACTGACCGTCAACAGCCACTGGACCGCCTATGGCTTTATTCGTCAGACCAGCGGTTTTCAGCCGGTAGGAATCTTCCCGAATGACAATCTGCTTGAACGTTTGCAGCATGTGCTGGATTCCCTGGACGAGGAGGGCGTCGAGCCGGGAGAACTGCTGACCGACTATGGGGCAGGCGGCGATTGGTTGACAGCCCTTATGGCAGAGTTTGAAATTCTGCCTAGCGGTACAGTGACGATCATCCCGGCTATTGCAGAGGGGCATGTGATCGGCGGCATCGTGCTGCTGTCGGCGAACAGGCTGACGATCGATGACCAGACCCTCCTTTCCGCGATCGCCGCGTCTTTGTCGATGCTGGCCGCCCGGGTTCGCGCCATGGTGCGGCTGCGTAGCGCCAATGAGGAATTGCGCGAGCACGCCTTGCAGGATGCGTTGACCGAATTGCCGAACAGACGGCACATGCTGGAGGCGCTTGACCGGATGCTGGCCGCGTGTGCCCGCAACGGTCCGCCGGTGCACGTGGTGTTCATCGATCTGGACAATTTCAAGGCAATTAACGACAGACTTGGTCACGACATCGGAGATTCGTTTCTCCATGCCGTTGGCCAGAGCCTCGCCGCCACAGTTCGCGCGAGTGATCTGGTGGGGCGCATCGGGGGTGACGAGTTCCTGGTGATTGTGCCATCCAATCCGGACGTGCCCCCGGAGGTGGAGCGGGAAGGGCTTTACCGCCGGCTGGACGCCGCGATGACCGGCGAGTTCCTGTTGCCGACCGGGCCGCTGGAATACGCCGGTGCCAGCATTGGCATCGTTACCAGTGAACCTGGTGAAAGCGAGGGGATGGATCTGATCCGGCGCGCCGATGAGGCAATGTACCGTGACAAGCAGCGACGACGCCGCGACCGTGGTAGCAGCCGATAAAGCCTTTGTCGTTCGTCATTCCGGCTGCAGCGGATGGATCCCGTCCTGCAGCAGCCGTAGCCAGACAATTTCGCCGGTGGTCAGCCGCTGGCGCCGCGCGCGGTGGTGGGGAACGTCCAGACTCAGGGTGGCGTTGGCATCGGGGCAGACCACCCGCAGTGAAGTACGGTTGCCCAGCGAGACGCATTCCTGGATGCATCCCTGGATGCCGTTGTCATCCGGGCCGGTTTTTGTCGCCTCCGGTCGTTGAAGCACGATATCGGACTCCGGGATGAACCACTCCACGGACCCCGCGGGCTGGTCTCGCCATTCCTTTCCGGGCCGTAGCCGCACTGAGCCCCATTGTAGTTCCGGTGTGTTTGCCGATCCGCCGCGTTCGCCGCGAAAGATGTTATAGGAGCCGAGCAGGCGGGCAACCCGGGCTGTTCGCGGCCTGCGAAAAAGTGTCTCGGGGTCTGCATCCTGCAAACCGCAGCCCGCCTGTATCACACAGATCCGGTCCGCCATCGCGCGGGCCTCCTCCAGATCGTGGGTTACCAGTACCATCGGTATGTCGATCGACCGCCGCAGAAGGGCAAGCTCGCGCTGCAGACGAGTGCGGGTGCTTCGGTCGACGGCCGAGAAGGGCTCGTCGAGCAGCAGCACCGAAGGATCCCGCGCCAGGGCGCGGGCCACTGCGACGCGCTGCTGCTGCCCACCTGAGAGCTGCGCCGGATAACGTTCAGCCAATCCGGTCAGATGGACCTGCTCCAGCAGTTGGTCGGACCGCTGCCGCTGCTCGGCAGCGGTGCCGCCGGTCATTGCCAGTGTCAGGTTCTGCCGCGCTGTCAGGTGCGGAAACAGCAGGTAATCCTGGAATACGATGCCGACCCGGCGTTGCTGTGGCGGGCACATGCGGTTGGTCCCCGTATCCAGCCATTGCTCCTGGCCAATACGGATGGAACCCTTGTCCGGTCGATGCAGCCCGGCAATGCAGCGCAGGATCGTGCTCTTGCCGCTGCCTGAGGGGCCGACCAGTGCCACCAGTTCGCCGGGTGCCACCCGCAGACGGATGTCCAGCGGGATCGGCCGCCGGGCCTCCAGCAGCAAATCCAGCTCAGCGGACACGCAACGCACTCCCGCGGCCGGCCAGGCCGTAGACCAGGCCAATGGCGACAAAGGACACTGTGAGCAGTAGCAGACTCATGGCGCCAGCCGCCTCGTCATCGAAGGCCTGAACCCGGTCGTAGATGGCAATGGCGATGGTACGGGTTTCTCCATCAATGGCGCCGCCCACCATTAGCACGACGCCGAATTCGCCGATGGTGTGAACAAAGGTCAGCACGAAGGCGGAGATCACGCCCGGCCAGACCAGCGGCAGCTCCACGCGCAGAAAGGTGCGCCAGTCGGAAAGCCCGCAGCACCAGGCCGCCTCGCGCAGTCCGGCCGGCACGGTCTCGAAGGCGCGCTGCACTGGCTGTACCGCGAACGGCAGGTTGAAGATGATCGAGGCCAGCAGGATGCCGGTGAAGCTGAAGTTCAGGCTGCCCCCGGTCAACTGCTGCCACAGCGCGCCCAGCGGCGCCTCGCCACTGAAGGCACTGAGCAGGTAGAAACCAAGCACCGTGGGCGGTAATACAAGCGGTAGGGCGATCAGCGCCTCGATGAAGCCGCGGCCGCGAAAGCGTCGGTGCGCCAGCCAGCGGCCGAGGATGATGCCGATCGGCAGTAGGATTGCCGTGGTCCAAGCCGCCAGTTCCAGTGAAAGGCGTAGTGCCGTCCAGTCCATGGTTCAGTCCGGCTCGGGCAGGCCGAAACCGTGTTCCTCCAGCAGTTCGCGACTTGCAGGCGACAGAATGAATTCAAAGAATGCCCCGGCCACGGGTCCAGCCCGTGTGGTCAGGGCCATGCGTTGATTGAGCGGCGCATGCAGCGCCGGATCCAGCGCCTGCCAGGGGCGTTCGATCCGTTCTGCACGTGGCTTCACCAGCGGGTAGGCGACGATGCCGCCATCCGTGTCGGGCGACAGCGCATGCCGCGTGGACTGCGCGACGTCGTCGCCAAGGATCAGTCGCGGCTGAATGGTATTCCACAGCCCCGCGGTTTCCAGCGCTTCCCGTGCTGCCTGGCCGTAAGGCGCATGCTCCGGATTGGCCAGCGCAAAGCGCCGCAGCGAACCGTCCTCCAGCCGTGCCGCCAGTGACTCCAGCAAGGCCACTTGCCGATTCTCATCCACCGGCCCGACAACGGCCAGACGACCGATGGCATACAGCGCGCCGGCATTTCGCAGATGGCCGCTCTCGGCCAGCGCATGGACATAGGATTCATCGGCCGACAGGTACAATTCGAACGGCGCACCCTGGGCAATCTGCCGCCGGAAATTGCCACTGGAGCCGAATTGCAGGCGCAGGGCATGGCCGGTCTCCGCCTCGAAGCGCTCAGCGATCAGCGGCAACACCACCTGCAGATCCGAAGCCGCCGCCACAATCGGCGGCCGCTCGGCCTGGACAGGCAGCGCAAGCAGGAGGCAGAAAACGAGCAGTAACCGACGCATGAGCTGCAGTCTACCGCGGCACATCCCTCGTAGGGTGGATTAAGCGCAGCGAATCCACGCGGAGACTAGGTTTTCGGACAAACAAATCCACCCGACGTGACACGGGCGGAACTCGTCCGAAAACCTTCCTTGTCCGAAAGCCTTTGTTGTCGACCCAATCAATACCGCCGCATCTGCCCCACGACCACACCCTGGACCTGCACCCGGTCCGCCGCATACCGCTGCGGCGCGTAGGCCGCGTTCGCCGGATGCAACACCACCTCGGCACCGTCCAGCTGGAACCGCTTCAGGGTCGCATTCTCGTCATCCACCAGCGCCACCACCAGCTCGCCGTTGCGCGCGGTTTCCCGGTGTTCCACCACCACCCAGTCGCCGTCGAGAATGCCCTCGTCACTCATGGAATCGCCTTCCACCTGCAACACATAGGACTGGCCGCGCCCGCGCAGGATCGACGGCACCGCCAGGTACTGCTGCTGATCGATCGCCTCGATGGGCTGGCCGGCGGCAATGCGGCCGAGCACGGGCAGGGTCTCCTCCGGGTCGGCGTCGGGATAGCAAAGCTGCAGCCCGCGCCCGTTCGCACCGGCCCGCACCAGGCCGGCCGCCTGCAGCGCCCGCACATGCTTGTGCAGCGAGCCGCGCGAGCGCAGTCCCAGCGCCGCGCAGACCTCGTCCAGCGTCGGTGCATGCTCGGTGGCATCGCGCTCCCGCAGGAACCCCAGGATCTCCGCCTGTCGCCGGCTAAGGTCCAGCATCTTGCCCGTTCTCCCTTTGTTCTCTAGGCTTCGGCATAAAGAACACCAGGAGAACAGCATGGCAGACGCGGCCGAACGACACCAGCCCGAGGTTTCCACCGACTCACCGGTGCGCCGCCTGGCCGACAGACTGCGGCGCAAATACCGTTCACGGATCACCGGTGAACTGGTCACGCCGGCCCGCGAGGGCCGCTACGCCGAGCTGCCGCCGGAACTGGACCCGCGCCTTGCCAGGGCGCTGACTGATCGCGGCGTGTCCCGGCTCTACAGCCACCAGCGCGAGGCCTGGGACGGCATCACCGGCGATCGGCGGCACACGGTGGTCGTGACGCCTACCGCCTCCGGCAAGACGCTCTGCTACAACCTGCCGGCGCTGCAGGCCGCCCTGGCCGAGCAGGCCAAGGCGCTCTACCTGTTCCCGACCAAGGCCCTGTCGCAGGATCAGGTGGCCGAACTGATGGAGCTGAACGAGGCCGGTGGGCTCGGCATCCGCGCCTACACCTTCGACGGCGACACGCCGGGCGATGCGCGCAAGGCGGTGCGTACCCGGGGTGACATCGTGGTCACCAACCCGGACATGCTGCACCAGGGTGTGCTGCCGCATCACACCAAGTGGGCGCAGTTCTTCGAGAACCTGCGCTACGTGGTCATCGACGAGATGCACACCTACCGCGGCGTGTTCGGCTCGCACATGGCCAATGTCATTCGTCGGCTGCGGCGTGTCTGCCGCTTCTACGGCGCCGATCCGGTGTTCGTGCTCTGTTCGGCCACCATCGCCAATCCGGCGGAACTGGCCGGCCGGCTGCTGGGTTCCGAGGTGCAGGCCATCACCGAATCCGGTGCGCCGGCCGGCGAGAAGCACCTGCTGCTGTGGAACCCGCCGGTGATCAATGCCGATCTGGGCATCCGCGCCTCGTCCCGATCCCAGGCCACACGGATCGCGCGCATGAGCGTGCGTGCCCGGCTCAAGACCATTGTCTTCGCCCAGTCGCGGCTGATGGTGGAGGTGCTGACCAAATACCTGAAGGACGTGTTTGACCCCGATCCGCGCAAGCCGTCCCGGGTCAGCGCCTATCGCGGCGGCTATCTGCCGCTGCAGCGCCGGCAGACCGAGATGGCCCTGCGCACCAGCCACATCGACTGTGTCATCGCCACCTCGGCGCTGGAACTGGGCGTGGATATCGGCGGCCTGGATGTCTGCGTGTTGAACGGTTATCCGGGCACCATCGCCGCCACCTGGCAGCGGCTCGGCCGCGCCGGCCGCCGCAACCGCCCGGCGTTGGGCGTTCTGGTGGCCTCCAGCCAGCCGCTGGACCAGTACATCGTGCGTAACCCGGCGTTCTTCCTCGACGCCTCGCCGGAACATGCCCGCATCGACCCGGACCAGTTGCTGATCCTGCTAGACCACGTTCGCTGCGCCGCCTTCGAACTGCCGTTCCGCAAAGGGGACCGTTTCGGCGGGCATGACCTGGGTGAACTGCTGGCCTATCTGGAAGAGCAGGCCGTGCTGCACCGGGAGCAGGACACCTGGCACTGGACCGAGGACAGCTACCCGGCCCAGAGCGTCAGCCTGCGTTCGGTGGCCGAAGGCAACTTCCTGGTCGTGGACCGGGACCAGGGCGGCCGCCAGGTGATCGCCGAGGTGGATTACTCCAGCGCCGCCGAGACGCTCTACGAGGGCGCCATCTACATGGTGCAGGCCGCGCCCTATCAGGTGGAGGAACTGGACTGGACCGGTCGCAAGGCCTATGTCCGCCCGACCCGTGTGGACTATTACACCGATGCGATCGACTACTCGCGGCTGCGCGTCCTCGAGGCCTTCGAGCGGGCGAAGGGCGGCGAGGCCCAGACCGCCCACGGCGAGGTCCATCTGGTGCGCCGCATCCCCGGCTACAAGAAGATCCGCTACTATAGCCACGAGAACATCGGCTACGGCAACATCAACCTGCCGGACCAGGAGATGCACACCACGGCGGTCTGGTGGCAGCTCTCGGCGGACGCCCTGGCCGCCGCCTTCCCGTGCCGGCAGCAGGCGCTGGACGGCTTCCTGGGTGCCGCCTACGCCATGCACCACGTGGCTTCACTGCGGGTCATGTCGGAACCGCAGGATCTGGGCCGCGCGGTCGGCGACGGCGATGCTCGCTGGTTCGCCACCGTCGGTGCCGGCGGACGCGGCCAGATCCGCACGCTGGACGGTGCCGAACGCGACCCGGATGCCGAGGCCCGTTTCCAGCCTGCCGTGTTCCTGTACGACAACTATCCCGGCGGCGTCGGGCTGTCCGCACCGCTCTTCGAGCGCCGCCAGGCGGTGGTGCAGGGCGCCCTGCAATTGATCCAGGCCTGCGACTGCAGCCACGGTTGCCCGGCCTGCATCGGCCCGATCCTGGCCTCGGACGAAGTCCGCGGTTTCTCGCCCAAGACCGCCGCCCTCGCCGCGCTGAACCGATTCGCCGAGCATGACCCTCAGCAAGCGGCTTGATGCCCTGCGCCAACAGGCCGGCGCCGCACCACAGCCGCAAACGCCGGAAGCGGGCAATGGCGATCTGCGCGCCCAACTGGAACGGCTGGACCGCCACCGCCGCCAGGCCCGTGCCCGCCCGGTGCGCAAGTCCATCTCCGCCGAAGCCCTGGCCGAATCGTTGGGCGGCAAGGTTGTCGCTGACCACTTGATGTTGGTGGAACGCCACTGGCCGCTAACTGAGCGCCACGGTGACCAACCGCTGAGCCTGGCCAACGAGTCCACCCACCCGGTCTGCGAGATTCCGGCAAAAACCCTCTACCTCGATACGGAAACCACCGGGCTTGCCGGCGGCACCGGTACGCTGGCCTTCATGGTCGGCGTGGCCGACCAAACCGCAACCCACATCCGCACCCGCCAATGGCTGATCACTGCCTTCGCCGGCGAGGCTGCCATGCTGCATGCCACAGCCGAAGCACTGAGGGACGCCGAGGCGGTCGTCACCTACAACGGCAGCGGCTTCGACCTGCCACTGCTCCGCAGTCGCCACCGGCTAATCGCCGGCACGGACCTCCCCGAGGCCGATCACACGGATCTGCTGCACCCGGTCCGCCGCCTGTTCCGCGACCACTGGCCCGACTGCCGACTGGCCACCGTGGAGCGGCAGCTTCTCGGCCTGCAACGCATGAACGACCTGCCCGGCGCCGAAGCCCCTGAAGCATGGAAAGCGTTCCTCGCCGGTGACCCGAACCATCGCCTGGCCGGCGTGCTGCACCACAACGCCCTGGACATCCTCAGCCTCACCGTCCTGCCAGCCATGCTCTGCCGCGCCGCCCAGAAGCCAAAAGCCCACGGCGCCGTGCCACGCGCCGCCGCCCGGCTATGGACGAAACACGGCAACGTGAAAAAGGCTATCCGGATTCTGGAACAGAGCCTGGAACAACTGGACATGCGGGGCCGGCACGAGCTCGCCAGGTTGTTGAGAAACACCGGCCGAAGTGAGGAGGCCGTCATCATCTGGCAGGCCATGGCCGAGCAGGGCAATCAACAGGCCACCGAACACCTGGCCAAGTACTACGAGCACGTGCAGCGGGACTACGCCGTGGCATTGGATCACGCAGAACGGCTGGGCGCCGATGCGTATACGCGCAAGCGGGTGGAGCGGTTGCAACGGCGATTGTTGAAGCCGGTGCAGTTGGCGCTCGCGCTCTAACCGTTGTCCGTCAGGCGTTCCCGAAGCCGCTTCCCTTGTTGCTGGGCCAGCATGACGTCCTTGTCACCACGCGCATGCAGGAACTGTTGTAATGGAATAGGGAAAACGGGCGGTCAGGCGATTACCTGGCCGCGGCGCTACCGGTCGTGTAAGTTGTTGGTTTTACGAATTATGGCGGTATTCAGGCGACATGCGGACCGCGGAGTTATCGAGAGGTCCCGAATATACAATATCGCAGAATGCGGTCTAATCACTGTTAGGAACACACTTTGCCGACAGCCGAAATGAGGGACTACCTGAAGAAGGTTACCTGCCGTGCTCCTTGCGTACGGGAAATATGGATCGTTGGCTCGAGGGCAAACGGGAATGCTCGGAGTGATTCCGACTGGGACTTTCTAGCCTTCGGTGAAATTGGCGCAATCGAGGAAATTGCGGAAGAGGCGTCATTGCATAAGGACGGGGTCGATCTTCTTCTGGTGAAGCCTGATGGTACGTTTGAGCGGCCATGGGGTGAACTGAAATCAGGCTCGTTAGCCGCGTGGGAGTGGACTCCCGTCGATGCAACCCGTGCCAAGTACGTTGGGACAAAGTGGATACCTGACAGAGAGGCGGAAGAAGCACGTATCGACACATTAGGCGGTATTCAGCGAACAAGATTCTGGGCCTACAAAGTATGGCCGGATGAAAAGTGCTCCTAACAACAGCTTCAATGCGGACCGGCATGTTCGCTAGCGCTTCAAAGCCGGACGGTTAAGCTGAGGTTAGCATCTGATGTTGAATGCGTGGACTTAACGCAGATTAATTAATTTTGAATGTAAATTGGTTTCGTCGACGAAAATTAAAGCTTTTGACTTCCGTAAGGAGAATCCATGACTGATCACATTCTAGACGATATATCCCCTGAAGGACGAGATTTGCGTGAATATACCGACGAATTACGAAAAAGCCACGCAGTGGTCAAGAATACTTTCAATGAATGGGTGTTGCTTAAACATGCAGATGTCGTAGCAGCAGCTATGGATCATGAGCGTTTTTCTAATGCGGCGTCTCGTTATCTGCAAATCCCAAATGGAATGGATGGCGATGAACATACGTATTACCGAAAAGTTATCGATCGTTATTTGAGTAAAGAAGCGTTACAGCCGTATATACCCACCTTCCAAAAAGTGGCTACTCAACTGATGACAGAGTTACCCAGAGGTGAGGTGTTGGATGCTGTAAGCGAAATTGGTGCGGTTTTCGCTGTACGTGCCCAATGTGAGTGGTTAGGTTGGCCAAAGGAATTAGAGCCTCGTTTGTTGCAGTGGATGACTGACAACCATGCCGCTATCCGTTCGAGAAGCCATAAAGAAATGAGCGATCTCGCAACACAATTCGATGAAATAATTCGCTCCGTTATTCATCCGCGACGGGCGAATAAAGTGCAGGAAAACGATGATGTGACGACTCGACTATGTCATGACATTAGCTTGGGACGACTGCTCACAGAAACGGAATTGATTTCCATTATGCGCAACTGGACTGCCGGTGATCTTGGCTCTATCGCGTTATGTGTTGGTGTTATTGCGCATCATATAGCACATCAGCCAACCCTCGCAGAACAATTGAGAACAGCAGAAGACAAAGAAATAGAAGCATTTATTGATGAAGTTTTACGCATTGACGATCCCTTTGTTTCTAATCGACGAATTACAAATTGCTCTGTGCAAATTGGTGGACAGGATGTTCCGAAAGGAGCAATAGTAAAGTTACATTGGACATCCGCGAATCGAGATGAATTGCTATTCGGCGATAATAAATTCGATCCCAAAAAAAATAGAAAAAATAATCTAGTTTATGGGGTTGGGAAACACGCCTGTCCTGGCCGCCTATTAGCAACCTGGGAGCTGCGGATTATGGTTAGGACCTTATTGTCCTCGGTGCAAACTATTACGCTGGCGCAAAACCAAGAAGCAGAGCGAGAAATTGCCCCCTTGGGTGGTTTTCATAGAGTACCTGTTGTGCTTTCTTAGCGCGTCAATACGTTTGAAAAGTTTATTATTATAGGATGATCAGATGGAACTAATAATGCTATCAATCGCCTCCACTGGACAAATTTTAGTGTCACCTTTCTGAGATCCGGGACACCGTCAGATTTCCCCGGCGGCTCATCGACGGCACCATGCGATGCTTCACGAGCAACGCCTGATAGTCCCCGGAGGCGTACTGACTGCCCTGATCCGCGTGGTGCAGCAGCCCCGGTGCGGGACGGCGTCGTCCGACGGTCATGGTGAGCGCATCGGTGACAGGCTTTGTGCGCATGTGGTCCGCCATCGCCCAGCCAAAGGAGACTTCCCGGGACAGCCACAGATTTTCTGCCGAATATCAGGGATAGTAACGTGCAGGGCGCGCATGGATTGGGAATAAAAAAGGCGAGGCGCGACACGTGACGCGAGTCCAATGGGGGCAGTTCCGAGATTTCCTGTTTCCCTCGGTCGGGGCCGAGAATGAGGAACAGTTTGGCGAATATCAACGCCTTCTTTCCCGGCGAATAGCCGTGGTTATGGCGGTTGGGCTAGTAGTGATCCTGCCCGTGTTTCAACTACTGGATTATCTCTTCTATCACGACAACTCGCAGGTTGCTTTCCGCAATGGCCTGTGGCGCTCGCTGCCCTTGGTTGTCGCGCTGGGAATTCTGTGGCTTCGCTGGTCGCGTCCGGATGGGGGATGGCCCCGGCCGATGGCATTGCTGCAGGGGTTCATGCTGATGATCGCCATGGCCGGCATGTTTAGCACGACCGTGATTATCGGCGGTTTTCCCGAGGGCGAAGTGCACCATGCTCAGGGGCTCATCCTTGTAATTGCATCGGTGGCGATAGCCGCAACCCGCGGTTTGCGGGATATACCCTATCTCTATGGTGTGCCGTTGCTGGCATTGCCGCTTGTGCTGCTTGTTCAGGGCATGCCGGGCGAACAGGTGCTGGATCACATGGCGTATCCCATTGCCATGCTGATTGTTGCCGGCATCATTATCGAGCTGCTACATCATGGGAACGTGTCTCATTTTTTGGCGACCCGGGAACTCCATAAGGATGCTATGACGGATGCCCTGACCGGGCTGGCTAACCGCCGTGCCATGCACTGCGAACTCGGGGGGGCCCATTCCCGATCCCTTCGCCATGGCGATGGATATGCGCTGCTCATGGCCGATCTCGACCACTTCAAGCAGGTGAACGATGTCCACGGGCATGATGTGGGGGACCAGGTCCTAAAGGAGCTTGCGCGTCGCCTGAAAATGGCGGTGCGAGCCGAAGACCACGTGGCACGTTGGGGTGGAGAAGAGTTTCTGCTGCTGATTCAGGGTGTTGAAAAGCGCGTCGCGCTGGCGATTGCCGAAAAACTGAGGGCGACGGTGGCCGAGACGCCTTTCGCCACCAGTGCCGGGGCATTGTCCGTCACGGTGAGCATCGGGCTAGCGCTTAACGCTCACGATCGCCACTACGAGACAGTGTGTAGTCGTGCAGACCAGGCGCTTTACCAAGCGAAGCGCAACGGTCGGAATAGGACAGAGATTTTGTGATTCGGGCGGAAAAACCGGGCGGCGGAATCGGAAAACCGGGACGGAAATCCGCGGAAATCCGGGACACCCTCAGATTTCCTCGATAAATTTCAGAATGTCCTCGGTTTTTTCGATTTTACAATTTTCACCACCGGGGGAGGCGGCGATGCGGAAACTGCAGATCGAGGTTCCGCCGTTCCTTGAGGCTCTGGACAGCGGCGGTCTCGGGATCACGTACTACCTCGACCTCCAGGCTGGCGCTGTCATCGCAGTCTTTGACGACGTGGACGACGATGAAGACGAGCTCCGGCCTGCAGTCGACGAAGCCCCGGAGCGCTACCGCTACATCGACCCGGTCGACTCACACGAGAGCTACCGGTGGATGGAGCACTTCGCCCACAGCATCGAGGAAGCTGAGGTTCGGGGGCGGCTGCTGGATGCGCTAGATCGGCAGCGCCCGTTCCGCCGCTTCAAGGACGCGCTCCTGAGCTACCCGGAAGTTCGGGAGGCGTGGTTCCGGTCTCGGGAGGAGCGGTTGCGCGCGTATGCGGAGGAGTGGCTTATGGCGGAGGAAATTGAGGCCGAGTTGGTCGAGACCCGAACCGTGGAGAGCGATATAAATCGCAGCGGATGAAAAAGTCTAGGACACCCACAGATTTTCAGTGGCGCTTTCCGAGCCGAGGCCTAAAGTCTGTGGGTGTCCCGGATTCTCCGAGCCGAGGCCTAAAGTCTGTGGGTGTCCCGGATTCTGCCCTGTAAGGTTAGGGGGACACTGAGCAATGTACGCGAAGGGCTCGGCCGATCCTCGAGCGCGGACGTGTGGATATTCCTCCAGTGTCGGCCTAGCGTAATTGCTTTATACATCGCGCTCCTTATACTCGATCGCAGGCATTTCTTGTTTTTCCGGAGAAAGCGATGTGCATCCTTCCTGAAGTGTCCCGCGTGTTGATCTCCCATCTGGGAGGGTGCTCAAACTCCCGTCCGTAATGTGCCGGGCGCCCTGTGGTAGCCCGGCGTAATCCTGTTTTCTGCCTGTTATGTGGCAAGGGGCGCCTAGCGCGCAGCGCCTGCCTGCGGGCGTGCATTGGATAACGGAGTTCAGGGTGGCGGTTCGCCGGCGGGTGGATGTTCTCCTTCTTTTCAGTTGAACAGGCGGATCGGGTACGGTTTCTGGAGCAGCCACTGGTACCTTCGCGTACGACACAAGATACAAGGTGTGGATCCATGAATGGGCAGCGACATTCTCGATTTAATGGCCGGCGACAATCCCGGGTTCTGGAAACAATAAATCTTCCCATCATTCTTGAACATGTTGCCGAAGCCGCCACAACGTTCTACGGGCGTGGCAAGTTACCAGAATACATTCCGGAACTCGCCGAGATTGAGCCCAATCAGTTTGGCATGGCCATCACTACTGTTGCGGGTGAACAATACACAATTGGTGATGTCGATGTGGCCTTTTCAATCCAGAGTATCTCAAAGCTTCTGGCACTGATACTGGCCATGAATCTTGAGGGGGAATCCCTGTGGAGTCATGTGGGTCGTGAGCCCTCCGGAACGCGCTTCAATTCGCTAGTCCAGCTGGAGTACGAGCAAGGCATTCCCAGGAATCCGTTCATCAACGCTGGCGCTCTGGTGACGCTCGATCGTGTCCTTGCCCATGTTCGAGACTATCCGTCCGTGGTGCTAGATTTTGCCAGGTTCCTGTCGATGAGCGACAGCGTGGCTATCGATTCGGCCATTGTGGAATGTGAGCGTCAAACCGGCCACACGAATTATGCGCTTGCATACTTGCTGCGATCGTTCAGACGCATTGAGGCCCCGGTAACGGAGCTCCTGGCCGCATATTTCCACCAATGTGCGTTGTCCATGACCTGCCGGGATTTGTCTCGCGCGTTCGTAGCCCTGGCGAATGGGGGCCTTTCTCCGATTCTTGAAGAGGCTGTTGTGACGGCGCGCCATGCAAAGCGCATCAACTCACTCATGCTGACAAGCGGTATGTACGATTCGGTAGGGAATTTTGCATATCGAGTCGGTCTGCCCGCCAAGAGTGGCGTCGGCGGAGGGATTGTTGCCATCGTTCCAGGACATATGTGTATTGCAGTATGGTCCCCGGAGCTGGACCTTTCAGGAAACTCCGTAGTGGGAGTGCGTGCACTGGAGACATTCTCCGAAATAACCGGTCTGTCGATATTTTAGGGAAACACTGAATTATCCCCGCGTCTGCGCCCGAGACCGGTTTTGGTCATCTGGCAAGGCGCGGTGCCGGTTCGGTAGCTTGAGCTACCGGGCCGGTGGCGCAACGCTGCCAGGGGCCAAAACCGGCCGGGCCCTTCGGGTTGGGCCGCATTTTTCCCGATTGCTGCGTTGCGCTGCTTGACCGCAGAACGACTGCGGCGCGGCGCAGCGCGCCTTGCCTCGGAAAAAATGCGGACTCCAACGCAGGCGTGCGAATAATTCAGTGTTTCCTGAAATTGCCGATGTGCGGGGCGCGCAGCATCCAGTGACCACTTGAGAAGCGACGGTCGCATGGGCGCTGGCCGCCCAATGTCTCCCTAGGTGACCTCAAGGACGCCGTATTGTGCGCTGCCGCCGACAACATGCGGTTGTCGTTGCGGTGAGCGGACGTGCTTTTCGGTTCCAGTCCCGGTGGCTGCAGCTGGACGAGTCGCAGCCCATGGCAAGGGCTGGGCTTCAGAGTTGCGTTGCCGGTTGTTCAGTGGCTCGCGCCTGCGGGCCAACGCCTCAAGGCCGCCCACACGATCCGGTTCCTGTCGGATTAAGTAAACACGGTGTTGTCGTCCCTTCCGGCACCCGATTCCCTTTCCCTCCTGCGTATCAACCACGTAGCGCTTGCGCTGTGGACGAGGGTTGTCTTCCAGTCGTGCAGGAACCTGTAAAGAAAAAAAGTTGCAAAATAAGAAAACTTCGGCATCCTCAGGTCATGGGCACCGGAACGGGGGGTCAGACGATGATGCCGTTTGCACTGCTTCGCTTCGGGCTGAGCCCAGGCATCCGGAGCCACGCGTGTTCCGGGAGCCGGAGAGGCTGCGGGAGAGCCACGTCGACTTTCATTGCTTGATGCACGGAGAAGAA